>NZ_CP022089.2:3612500-3887500 GCF_002209245.2 Shewanella sp. FDAARGOS_354
AGTCGTTTCCAACTGTTATCCCCCTCGACTGGGCAGATCCCTAGGCATTACTCACCCGTCCGCCGCTCGCCACCTCATAAGTAAACTTACTTGTGCTGCCGCTCGACTTGCATGTGTTAGGCCTGCCGCCAGCGTTCAATCTGAGCCATGATCAAACTCTTCAATTAAAGTTTTTTGTTTAACTCGCGTTAAACGACTCAATGAATTCTACTGTTTTGATCCGCTTTGCTCACTAAGAAGCATTGCGTTTCAATTCATACATTACTGTATGTACATATTGCTATGAACACTCATTCATTGATTTAATTCTTTGATTACTCACTCGAAAGTAAAGTAATTTCGATTAACTCAACACCTGTGAGTGTCCACACAGATTTCTTGTTTAGATTGTTAAAGAGCGTTTGACCATTCACTTCGCGTTACCGCTCAGCAGGTCAGGGCTGCGTATTCTACGCATTTCCCTTGTCGCGTCAAGGCGTTTTTGCAAACTTCTTGAGGCTTTCGAATCAACAGCACATTTTGCACTCGATTCGCACTGTAACCGCGTTGGCTTTCGCTGTCTGCCGTGTCAGTGGATGCGCATTATAGGCAGCGAAAACTTTTGTGCAAGCGCTTTTTGTCAGAAAATTACGATTAATCATCTAGACGCCTAGATATCCAGCAACATGAATAAAAAAGGGACTAAACAGTCCCTTTTTAAACTCATTTGGTTAACGAAACAGTAACTATGGGCTAAAGAATCGCGATTCTTGCTCGACTTCGACTTCTTCACCATCAATATGGGTTTTCACTTTTATCTCGATGTTTGTCACTGAACGCGAAAGTTCGACCGGATCGACCCCGATACTAATAGGTAGAGTTAATACCTCTCCACCAGCAATCGTCACTGAGGTAGGTCCATACCACTTATAGTTGTTGAGGCCTTCAACACTCATAGTGTATTCATGAGCTTGCTCTGTCTTATTCAGGATCTTCAAGGTGAAGGTGTTTTCAATCAAACCTCGATCATTTTCTCGATAGAGTTGATTACGGTCGCGGATAATATCCATACGCACAGGCGCAATTGTCGCACTCGCATAGATAAAGATAAGTATCATCGCGGCCAGCACCACACCATAACCCACCAGCTTCGGACGCAGTACCTTCTCTTTAATACCTTCGAGTTTATTTTCGGTGGTGTAACTAATCAGCCCTAGAGGGTATCCCATCCGCTCCATGGTTTGGTCGCACGCATCAATACAGGCACCACAGTTAATACATTCATATTGCAAGCCATTACGAATATCGATACCGGTAGGGCAAACCTGAACACAAAGGTCGCAGTCAATACAATCTCCTAGACCCATTTCTTTGGGGTCGGCTTTACGTGAGCGCGGGCCGCGGGTCTCACCGCGTTTTGCATCGTAACCAACGATATAGGTGTTTTTATCAAACATCGCCGATTGGAAACGCGCGTAAGGGCACATATGGATACACATGATTTCACGCATCCAACCCGCATTACCGTAGGTCGCTAAGGTAAAAAACACCACCCAGAAGTAGATTGCGCCTGATGCATTAAGGGTAAATACATCGACATAGACTTCACGGCTCGGCACAAAATAGGACACAAAGGTCATTGCCGTGATGAGCGAAAGTACTATCCATGCAGTGTGTTTTGCGGTTTTGCGCCAGATTTTGTCAAAACCCCATGGCATTTGATCTAGCTTAATGCGCTTATTACGGGCACCTTCGAGTTTTTCCTCAAACCAGATGAACATAAATGTCCATACGGTTTGCGGGCAAGTGTAACCACACCAGACTCGGCCGAGATAGGTTGTCACAAAAAATAACGCAAAGGCGGCTATCATAAAGAGAGCGGCAAGTAAGGTCAGATCCTGCGGCCAAATCGTTAAGCCAAAGACATGGAATTTCTGCTCAGCGAGGTTAAACCATACGGCTTGACGGTCTCCCCAAGGGATCCAAGGTAATATCAGGAAGAAGAGCATTGCTATCCAGCCCATGCGGCGGCGTAAACTACTCCATAATCCATCGATTGCACGGACATAAATCCGATTACGGGGGTTAAAGCGATCAGCCTTATCTGCATCAGGCTGGTGAATCTTAATTCGATTGGTTTTCGAATAGTCCTTGTTATTAGATTCTGCGTTCATCGTGACAGCCTTTTACTGCTTTAATATTGGACGAAAACTGGCTTATTATACCCATATTATTAATGGTTATTCACTTATGTTGGACTAAAAGATGAAAGGTTGGATCATATTAGCGCTCCTTTGTGGTGCATTATATTACTTATACACCGAAACAGATAAACTAGATGCACCTATAGCAAAAACAGAGGAAATGGTTCAAAAGATAGAAAGCAAAGTGAGCTCAGCAATGGGCACTCAGATAATTAAAATTAATCAAAATCTCACGAAAGCACGAACAGAGATATTGGAGCGGCTATCAGCATCTGAGGCTGAAGAGTTTAATAAAATCCCACTCACCGAAGATGGCATTGCTGATTTTAAAGAAAACTACTGTGGCACTACAGCCACTGAGCATCCCATTTTTAGCCGAGATAACTTGCTATTTATCTGCGATAACCTCTAATTCCACTAACAGGCAAACGGAATTTTGCAGCCCATCACTAAGCATGACGCTTAGGCGATTGACCAAAGACATGATTCCGCCTAGCCTTTGAACTTCAATTACATAGGCCTTGTATCATGACTAAACCAGTATCAGATATTTTTGATCCCGCACTGTGGGATGAAGTCAGCGGATTTAATTTCGACGATATCACTTACCATAGAGCCAAAGCCCACGGCACAGTGCGTATCGCCATCAACCGTCCAGATTGCCTCAATGCCTTTCGTCCAAAAACGGTTGATGAGTTATATATCGCCCTCGATCACACTCGCCAATGGTCCGATGTAGGTTGTGTATTACTCACTGGCAATGGCCCCTCGGCCAAAGGACAATACTCATTCTCCTCCGGCGGCGATCAACGCATTCGTGGTAAAGATGGTTATAAATATGAAGGCGCCGAAGAGGGCAAAGCCGATTTAGCCAGAATGGGGCGTTTACATATCCTCGAAGTCCAACGATTGATCCGCTTTATGCCAAAAGTAGTGATCGCGGTCGTGCCTGGTTGGGCTGTGGGTGGCGGACACAGTTTGCATGTGGTTTGCGATTTAACCTTAGCGTCCAAAGAACATGCCATATTCAAGCAAACGGATCCTGATGTCGCGAGCTTCGACTCTGGCTACGGCAGTGCTTATCTTGCCAAGATGATTGGCCAAAAACGCGCCCGCGAAATCTTCTTCTGCGGCTTTAACTACAGTGCCGATGAAGCCTTTGCCATGGGAATGGTGAATAAATCGGTTCCCCATGCCGAACTCGAAGTTGAAGCATTAAGATGGGCCAAAGAGATTAACTCCAAATCGCCTACGGCGATGCGTATGCTGAAGTACGGCTTTAACATGACCGACGACGGCATGGTCGGTCAGCAACTGTTTGCGGGTGAAGCGACACGCTTAGCCTATGCCAGCGCAGAAGCTCAAGAAGGACGCGATGCTTTCCTTGAGAAACGTGACCAGGACTTTTCAGCGTTTCCTTGGCATTACTGATCGAAGCTGATTGCCATATAAAGCCCTCATTCGAGGGCTTTATATTTTTTAGCGCTTATAGATAGAAAAAACCGTTTAAACTAATCTCAAAATACGGGTTTAAATTTTAATGAGAATTGTTATCATTTAATCATTCCCAATTGGGGCTAACATTAGAGGATAAGATCATGACCAAGACATTAACTTTTGCCGTATTACATTTCAGCGTTGCCTTCACCGTTACCTATTTATTAACTGGTAGTGTTTTGGTCGGTGGTGCCGTCGCCTTAGTTGAGCCCGCGATAAACACTGTAGTGTTTTATTTCCACGATAGAGTATGGAAACGTTTCGAGGCAAAAAAGCAGAACGCACTTAATGCAATAACGGCTTAATACACTCAGCCACCAGCACATACTCTAATAAAGCCCCAATAAAAAACCGCCATTTAGGCGGTTTTTTATTGCTTCCGATTTATTCCACCGTCACCGATTTAGCGAGGTTTCGTGGTTGATCCACATCGGTGCCCTTAATTAAGGCAACGTGATACGACAGCAACTGTAATGGGATGGTGTAAATCAGCGGCGCCATAAAGATATCGCAGTGTGGAACCGGGATAACCTTCATGGTCTCGTCAGATTCAAACTCTGCATCCACATCGGCGAAGACATACATTAAGCCGCCACGGGCACGCACTTCTTCAACGTTAGATTTCAGCTTTTCTAACAGTTCGTTGTTTGGTGCAACCACGATGACGGGCATGTCGGCATCAATCAACGCCAGTGGGCCATGTTTCAGCTCGCCAGAGGCATATGCCTCTGCATGGATGTAGGAGATCTCTTTTAGTTTGAGCGCACCTTCCATCGCAATCGGGTACTGATCGCCACGGCCAAGGAATAAGGCATGGTGTTTGTCGGCAAAATCTTCCGCCAATTCAGCAATCGCATCATCTAAGCTTAAGGCTTGCTCCACTTTAGCGGGCATAGACTGTAGGCTTTGGGTGATCTCCGCCTGCATTTGCTCTGACATGCCATTATGGCGGCCGATCACCGCCGTCAGCATTAATAAACCCGCTAATTGCACGGTAAAGGCTTTAGTTGAAGCAACGCCAATTTCAGCGCCTGCTTTCATCATGTACGCCATATCTGACTCACGCACCAAAGAAGAGCCGGGCGCGTTACAGATGGTCAGTGTCGCCTTATAGCCCATTTCTTTGGCTAGGCGCATCGCCGCCAGCGTATCGGCGGTCTCGCCGGATTGAGAAATGGTCACCAACAGGCTGTTAGGAAACAAATGTGACTTGCGGTAGCGGAATTCGGAGGCGATTTCGACATTACAAGAAACGCCGGCCCAATCCTCTAACCAATAACGCGCCGCCATACCCGCATGGTAGCTAGTACCACAGGCAATGATTTGCACGTGCTTGATATCTTTTAAAAACTCAGCAGCATTATCGCCAAAAGCCGTGTCGAGCACTTGCTTGTTAGCAATACGACCTTCGATAGTGCGTGTCAGTGCCAATGGCTGCTCATAAATCTCTTTGAGCATATAGTGGCGATATTCACCTTTGTCACCGGCATCGTGGGTGATTTCTGATTCTTTAACTTCGCGCTCAACTTTATTACCATGCACATCGAAAATGCTCACGGTGCGACGAGTCACTTCGGCCACGTCACCTTCTTCTAAAAAGGCGAATGAACGGGTCACAGGCAATAGCGCCAATTGATCAGAGGCGACAAAGTTTTCACCTAAACCAAAACCAATCACTAATGGGCTGCCTGAGCGCGCCACGACCATGCGCTCGCTGTCGCGGCGGTCAATCACCACAGTGCCATAAGCGCCTTCGAGTTGTTTAACCGTGGCTTGCACCGCAGCCAGTAAAGTGTCGTTAGATTTCAATTCATGGTGAACTAAATGACAGATCACTTCGGTGTCGGTATCAGAACTGAAGTGATAGCCCAGCTCTTTTAGCATTTCGCGCAGTTTATGATGGTTTTCGATAATGCCATTGTGCACCACGGCAATATCGCCTTCAGATAAATGTGGGTGAGCATTGCGCTCGCTTGGCTCACCATGGGTCGCCCAACGAGTATGCGCAATACCAGTGCCGCCCGCTAATGGGTCGGTTTCGAGTGCAGCAGACAATTCCTGCACTTTACCCACGCGGCGGGTGCGATTGAGTTCGCCATTGTGGATCACCGCAACACCAGCGGAGTCATATCCACGATATTCTAAACGACGTAAACCTTCGACCAGAATTTCGGCCACATCCCTTTGCGCCACGGCGCCAACGATTCCGCACATAGTTTTTACCTATAAAATGAAAAATAAAAATGAAGTTGTTTGAGTCATTTGCTCTGGCTTATCACGGGCAAATGCCTAAGGCGAGTAGGGCGCTAAGATGACTTTCACGCCTTGCTCGGTAATTTGGTTAAGGGCGCTCTCTTCGATGCGATCATCGGTGACTAGTACACTGATTTGCGACCAAGGTAGTTCTAAATTAGGGATCCGCTTGCCTATTTTGTCCGAATCCACCATCACGATGACTTCGCGGGAAACCTCAGCCATCACCTTACTTAAACCCGTCAGCTCATTAAAGGTGGTGGTACCTCGCGCTAAATCGATACCGTCGGCACCGATAAACAGTTGGTCAAAGTTATAGGAGCGTAATACCTGTTCGGCCACTTGGCCTTGAAAGGATTCAGAATGCGGATCCCAGGTTCCACCGGTCATCAATAGGGTCGGCTCATTTTCAAGTTCGTGAATCGCGTTAGCCAAATGCAGAGCATTGGTCATTACCACCAGCCCACGTTTTTGGTTGAGTTCAGCAATTAAGCCTGAAGTGGTGGTACCGCTATCGATAATGATGCGATTGTGATCTTTAATCAGCTGCGCCGCAGCTTTAGCGATGGATAACTTATTAGGGGCAATCTTGGCAGAAAACTGTTGCGTCACTTCATCGGGAATAGCCACAGCACCACCGTAGCGGCGTAGCAACAGTCCCGTTTTTTCAAGTTCTGCCAAGTCTTTACGAATAGTCACTTCAGAAGTTTCGAAACGTAATGACAACTCATCGACACTCACTTCACCCTGTTCATTCAGGATGCTGATGATACTGTGGCGTCGTTGCTGTGTATTTCGTTTATTCATAAAACCTTTCAGTTAACTTTCGATTCGAAAGATATATTATAAAGAAACGAAACATTTTTACTAGTATTCGAAAGATAATTTCGAATCAAGATGGGTCGCTTTTAAGTTGGATTAATTAACTCTATGAAAAATAATAAAAAAGCAGTTCACCCAAAGGTAAACTGCTTTAATTGTATGAAACTTAAAAAGGGGAACTGAGCTTAAAACTTAGCTTCAAGTGCCACGCTGAAGTTACGATCTTGGCCGATAGTGACCATCTTATCGCTACCACCATCTAAGTATTCAGTATCAAATAGGTTTCTCACGTTTGCGCGGATGCTTACGTCTTTACCCATAATATCCATAGTGTAGGCAGCACCGATATCAAAACGGACGTAACCATCTTTGGTTATGGTATTTACATCATTAGCAAAACGCTCACCAACGTAGATAGCGCCAAAGTTCATCGCAAAGTTGTCAGTTACTTCGTAACGAGTCCAGATATTGGCAGACCACTCAGGGGCATCAATAGGAGTTTTACCATCTAAATTCTTGCCACCGATTTTGCCTGCACCCGTATTATATTCCGCATCTAAATACATCATAGATGAAGTCACAAACCAGCTATCACCTAACTGGCCTTGGGCACCAACTTCAAAACCACGGTGATGTTGCTCACCACCTTGAGTGGTTATTGTTTTATCACCATCACTTGTTACTGGAATATCTAGCACTGTTGTGACATTGGACACGGTTATATCAAACAGAGCAGCTGTCAGCAGTAGACTGTCATTAAAGAGCTCCCACTTCGTTCCCAATTCATACTGAGTGCCATACTCAGGTTTTAGATTAGCCCCTTGATTCACATCTTCGGAACTGGTTACAGATCCTTGCGGGGTAAAGCTTTTTGAATAGTTAACATAAATACTGCCATTATCCATAGGCGAATAAATCACCCCGAATTTAGGCGATACGGCATAGCTGTTACCGCCAGCGGTATCTTTTTTCTGTTCGTCATACCGTACACCAGCAAGCAACTTCCATTGCTCATTTAATGTCATTAAATCCTGCAAATAGAAACCGTAATACTTGTATTCACTTGGGTTGCTTAGCTGACCTTGATGATAATCAAGATCTTGCTGAATAATTGGTTGCCCAGGAATTACACGCTGACTTTTGCCTTTCTGAATTTGCTGCTGATAGAAATAGTCTAAATAGTTAGCACCAATAAGGAATTGATGCTCCATTCCTGCCAAAGAAAATTCACCCGTGAAATCCACATAGGCCGTTTTATGCTGCCAATCGTCATAACGGTCGAATGGTTTGATGCTATAACCATCTTTGAATGGATCTTCAGAGCCTTCAATCAAACTTGGCGCAGAGTCTAAACGTTGGCGATTAAATTGTTGATCGTTGTAGCCGACTTTAACTTTCCAGTCGTTACTCATTTGCCAAGTCAGATCAGCACCTAAATTTGAAACAGTATTATCGGTAAAGGCCCAAGGCGCGTCCCATACGGTTTTACGCTCGCCAATCACATTGCCTTGTTTATCTAACCAGCCACCCGCATCGATGCCCGCTTTGTCTTGGGTATGGTCGTACTTAACCGATAACAAAACATCATCACTGATATCAAATTCTAAGTTTAAGTAACCCAACCAACGATCACGCTCTTGGTTTTCATTAGTAGTTGAATATTCGCGCCAGTATTTAGTGTCTTGTTTAACTAACACACCACGATAACGAATGCTTTGAGCATCGTTTAAGCTGCCTCCCGCATCTAACTGCGCACGGGTAGAGCCGTAGCCATCAGTATCAAAACCTAAATCGAGCATTGAATCATAGGTCGGCTTTTTGGTGACCATATTAACCAAACCGCCAGGACCGGATTGGCCATACAACATACTTGAAGGGCCTTTAAGTACTTCTACCTGCTGCAGCGTTTCGATAGGTTGAACGTAATGAGACCATTGCTGGTGGCCATTGATGAGATAACCATTACCGGAATCGAGTTCGAAGCCTCGGATACTGAAGACTTGACGGTTCCAACGAGTAGTACCCGCCGTTACGCTCGAATCGTTAACTAAGACTTCCGCAAGGTTTGTTGCTAATTGTTCATCGGTAACAAAATCAGGGATAACATTAACGGACTGCGGGGTATCCATTAAGTCAATATCGCCACGCATAGCGCCCGATGCGCTACCGACTTTATAATCGTTAAAAGTACGGCCTGTTACCTTAATACGTTCTATATTTGCATCGTTTGGCGCTTCTGCCATAACAGGCATCGCCATTAATGCAGCCCCAACGGCCAAACCTACAACTGAATATTTAAATACCATTGCCAACACCTCAAGTAGACCTTTCGTCTTAGAATTGCAGGCAATATAAATAAGAATTGTTTTTATTTAAGGATCTTTACATGGATTTACAATTTGGCGTGACTTAGATCAACTTTGAATAAAAACAATGAATTACCCATAACACCACAGTATTAATTCAACATTAATTTAGCTGATTTTTATTTGGAGAGGATTTAGACCTTTGACAAAAAAACATAAAGCGGCTAATTGCCGCTTTCTATAACAAAAAATGAAGCCGTTACTTCTTAGTCTTTACCGGACGTTGCCAGCCAGTCAGATGTTTTTGCTTAACACGGGTGATCACTAGCTCATCCTCACCCACATCACGGGTAATTGTTGACCCCGCACCAAGCGTCGCGCCTTTACCAATAGTCACCGGCGCCACCAGCTGAGTATCACTTCCCACAAACACATTATCTTCAATCACGGTTAAGTGTTTATTGGCACCATCGTAATTACAGGTAATAGTGCCCGCACCAATATTCACACCCGCACCGATTTGCGCATCGCCTAAATAGGCTAAGTGACCCGCCTTAGACCCCACACCTAAAACGGCTTTTTTCATCTCAACGAAGTTACCGATATGGGCATCTTGCATTAACTCAGCACCGGGGCGTAAACGGGCAAAAGGCCCCGCACTGGCTGCTACGCCGAGTTTAGCGCCTTCGATAATAGAGTAAGGTTTGATCTCGGCATTATCGGCAATTTCACAATCAATCAGAATTGCACCAGCGCCGATGCTAACGTTATTGCCAATCACCACTTTACCTTCGAAAATCACATTCACATCGACCATCACATCCATACCCACGGTCACTTCACCACGGATATCGATACGGCTTGGATCGCGCAGATTAGCACCAGCAATCATCAGCTTTTCGGCTTCACGGGCCTGATAAGTGCGCTCAAGTTGTGCAAGCTGCACGCGGTTATTAGCGCCTTCCACTTCGATAGCAGATTGCGGCTGAGCAGTATTAATCTCAACCCCATCGGCGTGGGCCATGGCGATAATATCCGTTAGATAGTATTCACCTTGGGCATTGTTATTCGATAGGCGACCAAGCCAGGTTTTTAATGCATTACCAGGAACCGCCATAATGCCCGTGTTAACTTCATTAATAGCAAGTTGCTCGGGATTAGCATCTTTTTGTTCGACAATACCGACAACCTTGCCCTGTTCGCGGACGATACGGCCATAGCCAGTAGGATTGGTTAGATTGACGGTTAAAATTGCCACGCCATTATCGGGACGCGCAGCGAGCAAAGCTTCAAGTGTAGAGGCTTGGATTAACGGCACATCACCGTAAAGGATCAGCACAGTATCATTATCATCGATATTAGGAATCGCCTGAGCGACCGCATGGCCAGTGCCTAACTGCTCGGCTTGCAACATCCAATTGAGTTGCTGCTCACCCAAAGCGGATTTTAATTTATCGGCACCGTAGCCATAAACGAGCTGTATAGCATCACTGCCAATATGGTGTGCAGTATCAATCACATGCTGCACCATGCTCTTATGAGCGATAGGATGTAATACCTTGGGAAGATCCGAGCGCATGCGAGTTCCTTTTCCTGCTGCCAAGATCACTACATTTAATGCCATTGCCATATCCTTGATTAACATCCCAAAGGGATAAACTGAGCTCTATTTAATGGCGCAATTTTAACGGAAAGGCGCAGCAAAGCGAAAGGCAGATCTCAAAACGCAGCGAAAAAACCAACAAAAAAGGCGGGTATCTTTCGATAACCGCCTTTTATCACAAACAATAACCTTTATCTGGCAATGTTTTTCTTGATGGTTTCAACAACACGTAGTTGAGCCATTGCTTTCGCTAACTCAACCATAGCGGCATCATAATTAAAGTCCGCACCCGCAGTTGCCATATGGGCTTCTGCACGACGCTTGGCTTCTAATGCTGCCTGCTCATCAATATCTTTGGCACGCATAACCACATCAGCTAACACAGAAACAGAAGAAGGTTGTACTTCCAGTAAACCACCAGAAAGGTAAAACACTTCTTCGCTGCCGTCTTGTTTGACAATGCGCGCCATGCCAGGTTTGATATAGCTTAACAGTGGAGCGTGGCCATGCATGATGCCCAACTCACCTTCAGAACCGGTCACTTGTAGGCTAGCTACGCGACCTGAGAAGATGCTGCTCTCTGCACTTACTATATCAAGCTGTACTGTCATGGCTGCCATCCCGTTCTCCTTAAAAAACTAAGTATGACTACTTAGTTATTTCTTTTTGTTAGCTTTCTCGACAGCTTCGTCGATAGAACCAACCATGTAGAACGCTTGTTCTGGAATGTGATCGAACTCACCACTCAGAATTCCCTTGAAGCCACGGATAGTGTCTTTCAGAGAAACGTACTTACCAGGAGAACCAGTAAAGACTTCTGCTACGTGGAAAGGCTGAGACAAGAAACGCTCAATCTTACGTGCACGGGAAACGGTCATCTTGTCATCATCTGACAATTCGTCCATACCGAGAATCGCAATAATGTCTTTCAGCTCTTTGTAGCGTTGCAGAACAGTTTGTACACCGTTAGCTACGTCATAGTGCTCCTGACCAACCACTAATGGATCTAATTGACGAGAAGTCGAATCCAATGGGTCAACCGCTGGGTAAATACCCAGAGAAGCGATTTGACGTGACAATACAACAGTCGCATCTAAGTGAGCGAAGGTTGTTGCTGGTGACGGGTCAGTCAAGTCGTCCGCAGGTACGTATACCGCTTGTACAGAGGTAATAGAACCCGTCTTAGTTGAAGTAATACGCTCTTGCAGAACGCCCATTTCTTCAGCCAGAGTGGGTTGGTAACCTACCGCAGAAGGCATACGACCTAACAGTGCTGATACTTCAGTACCGGCTAGGGTGTAACGGTAGATGTTGTCAACGAACAACAGTACGTCACGACCTTCGTCACGGAACTTTTCAGCCATAGTCAGACCGGTCAGTGCTACACGCAGACGGTTTCCTGGTGGCTCGTTCATTTGACCATAAACCATGGCTACTTTGTCGAGAACGCCAGAATCCTTCATCTCGTAGTAGAAGTCGTTACCCTCACGAGTACGCTCACCTACACCAGCGAATACAGAAAGACCTGAGTGAGCTTTAGCGATGTTGTTAATCAGTTCCATCATGTTAACTGTCTTACCAACACCCGCACCACCGAACAGACCTACTTTACCACCCTTAGCGAATGGACATACAAGGTCGATAACCTTGATACCCGTCTCTAACAGTTCAGTCGTGTTTGATTGCTCTTCGTATGAAGGAGCGCTGCGGTGAATCACATAACGTTCTTCTTCGCCAATTGCACCAGCTTCATCAATAGGGTCGCCTAAAACGTTCATGATACGGCCAAGAGTGGCGGTACCAACAGGAACAGAAATAGGTGAACCTGAGTTTACTACCTCAAGACCACGACGCAGACCATCAGAAGTACCCATAGCGATGGTACGAACTACACCACCACCTAGTTGTTGCTGAACTTCCAGCACCAAACCATTACAGGAGCCTTCACCTGTGATCTTCAGAGCGTCATATACCTGAGGTACGGCATCTTGTGGAAACTCTACGTCCACAACCGCGCCAATCACTTGGACAACAGTACCTGTGCTCATGATTAATCCTCTAAAACTTGTATTCGTTACCTAACCTAAACCGCAGAGGCACCAGAAACAATTTCCGACAGTTCCTGCGTAATCGCAGCCTGACGAGCCTTGTTATAGACCAATTGCAAATCGTCAATCAGTGTACCCGCGTTGTCCGTTGCCGCCTTCATCGCCACCATACGGGCAGCTTGTTCGGAAGCAATGTTTTCAACAACACCTTGGTAAACCTGAGATTCTACATAACGAACCAATAAGGTATCCAAAAGGGCTTTTGGATCAGGTTCGTAGATGTAGTCCCAACGATGAGCAACCTCATCATCTTCCGATTTAGGCAAAGGTAGCAGCTGCTCGATCACAGGAGTCTGCGTCATAGTGTTTACAAACTTGTTGAACACTACATACAGACGATCCAGTTTGCCTTCGTTGTAAGCATCTAGCATCACACGTACTGTCCCGATCAGGTCAGCGAGCTTTGGCGCATCGCCTAAACCTGAAGCATGGGCAGAAACCTGTCCACCGAAGCTTTTGAAAAACTGCACACTACGAGCACCAATAGGGCAGAATTCAAATTCTGCACCTTGCTCTTTCCAGCTTTTCACGTCTGCAACAACCTTTTTAAAGAGGTTGACGTTCAGACCACCACAAAGGCCACGGTCGGTTGCTACAACAATGTAACCAACCCGCTTAGCCTCTCTCACCTCTAAGTAGGGGTGTTTATACTCGAGAGAACCTTGCGCTACGTGACCGATCACCTTACGCATGTTTTCCGCGTATGGACGGCTCGCAGCCATGCGTTCCTGCGCTCTGCGCATTTTGCTGGCTGCCACCATTTCCATGGCGGACGTGATCTTCTGAGTGTTTTTTACACTCGCGATCTTGGTTTTAATCTCTTTAGCGCCGGCCATCTCTACTCTCCAATCTGGACCTGAGGTGTCTTAAGACACCTCTATCATTGTTACCAGGTTTGGGTTGCTACGAACTTGTCGAGGCCAGCTTTTAATTCAGCTTCGATATCGGCGTTATAATCGCCAGTCTCGTTGATAAGCTTGATTAAAGCAGCATGCTCGCTGTTCATGTACGAGAGCAGAGCGGCTTCGAAATCACCAACTTTTTTCAGCTCAATGCCCTTCAGGTAACCTTTTTCAGCTGCGAAAATAGACACAGCTTGAGCAGCTACACTCATAGGAGCATATTGTTTTTGCTTCATCAGTTCGGTAACACGCACACCATGCTCTAGCTGAGCACGAGTTGCATCGTCTAAGTCAGATGCAAACTGTGAGAACGCAGCAAGTTCACGATACTGTGCAAGAGCAGTACGAATACCACCAGACAGTTTCTTGATGATCTTAGTCTGAGCCGCACCACCAACACGAGAAACAGAAATACCTGGGTTAACCGCTGGACGTAAGCCAGAGTTAAACAGATCGGTCTCAAGGAAGATCTGACCGTCAGTAATCGAAATTACGTTGGTCGGTACGAATGCAGATACGTCACCCGCCTGAGTTTCAATAATAGGCAGCGCGGTTAACGAACCGGTTTTACCTGTTACTGCACCTTTAGTGAACTTTTCTACATAATCTTCGTTTACGCGTGAAGCACGCTCTAGTAAACGAGAGTGTAGATAAAATACGTCACCAGGATAAGCTTCACGGCCTGGTGGACGCTTCAATAGTAACGAGATCTGACGGTAAGCAACTGCTTGCTTAGACAGGTCATCGTATACGATCAGAGCATCTTCACCGCGGTCGCGGAAGTATTCACCCATAGCACAACCAGAGTACGGTGCTAAGTATTGCAGCGCAGCAGCTTCAGAAGCTGTAGCAACCACAACGATAGTGTTAGCTAATGCACCGTGTTCTTCTAGCTTACGCACTACGTTAGCGATAGTAGAAGCCTTTTGGCCTACTGCTACGTATACGCACTTAATGCCAGAATCGCGCTGGTTGATGATTGCGTCGATCGCCATTGCTGTTTTACCAGTTTGACGGTCGCCAATGATCAATTCACGTTGGCCACGACCGATTGGGATCATAGCGTCAACGGCTTTATAACCAGTTTGAACGGGTTGATCTACTGACTTACGCTCGATAACACCAGGAGCAATCACTTCAATAGGAGAGAAACCATCGTTGTTGATAGCTCCTTTTCCGTCAATAGGCTCACCCAGAGTGTTAACTACGCGGCCTAACAGGCCACGACCGACTGGAACTTCCAGAATACGGCCAGTAGTTTTAACTTTTACGCCCTCTGCTAAATCAGCATAAGGGCCCATTACTACGGCACCGACAGAATCACGTTCAAGGTTCAACGCGATTGCAAAACGGCTACCAGGCAGTTCGATCATTTCACCTTGCATCACATCGGCTAGGCCGTGGATGCGGATAATGCCGTCACTAACCGCAACGATAGTACCTTCGTTACGAGATTCGCTAACGACTTCGAACTGCTCGATCCGCTGCTTAATCAGATCGCTGATTTCAGTGGAATTCAGTTGCATGCTCAAACTCCCAATTACGACTGCAGCTTTTCAGACAGACGCGATAACTTACCGCGGACAGAGCCATCAATGACTAAGTCACCTGCCTTAATGATTACACCGGCGATAAGCGCGGCGTCAGTGCTGCAATTCAGCTTAACTTTGCGTGCGAGACGTTTCCCTAAAGAAATACTGATCTGCTGCTGTTGTTCAGAGCTGAGCTCAGCTGCAGAAACCACATCGGCTTCCACTTCTTTTGCCCACTCATTACGGTATTGAGCAAAAAGCTCAGATACAGCAGGTAGTACCTTTAAGCGACCGTTTTCAGCCATTACCTTTATCAAGTTTTGACCTTGCTCATTGATTTGCTCACCACACACACTGATAAAGAGTGCGGCGAGTTTGGTGCTGGCTAAAGAGCCAGTCAGCAGTGGCTGCATGGTTTCGTTTTCACTAACCAATGCGGCAAACGTGAGCATTTCAGCCCAGGTATCCACTGCGTTGTGTTCAACAGCAACGTCAAAAGCTGCCTTTGCGTAAGGGCGAGCGATGGTGGTTAATTCAGCCATAACTCAAACTCCCTTATCAAATTTCAGCGACTAGTTTATTAACTATGTCACTGTGGGCGGCTGGATCAATAGAACGCTCAAGGATCTTCTCAGCACCCATGATGGCAAGAGTAGCAACCTGCTTACGCAGATCCTCTTTCACGCGATTACGTTCAGCTTCAATTTCTGCTTTACCCTGAGCGATGATTTTGGCACGCTCAGCGTCTGCTTCGGCTTTAGCTTCTTCCACTATTTGAGCTTTACGCTTGTTAGCTTGCTCAATAATTTCGTTAGCCGTCACCTTGGCTTCTTTTAGTTGGTCAGTCGCTTTCGCTTGAGCCAACTCTAGGTCTTTTACCGCACGATCAGCATCAGCTAGACCGTCAGCAATCCTTTTTTGGCGCGCTTCGATGGCATTCATCAAAGGGGGCCATACAAACTTCATGCAGAACCACACGAAGATGATAAAGGCGACCGTCTGACCGATTAGGGTAGCGTTGAAATTCACAACAGCCTCCTATTTAGAGTTAAGACAGAAGCGTTTTCTTACAGCATTGCACCCAGTGGGTTGGTGAACAGCATGAATAATGCGATACCAACACCGATCATTGTTACGGCGTCTAACAGACCCGCTACGATGAACATTTTAACTTGCAGCATAGGAGCCATTTCTGGTTGACGCGCAGCGCCTTCCAGGAACTTGCCACCTAATAAGCCGAAACCGATTGCAGTACCAAGAGCACCCATACCAATCAGCAGAGCAACAGCGATAGCTGTCATGCCTAAAATCGTTTCCATCTGTATCTCCAGTATCTAAAATCTAAATCTAATTAGTTGATGATTTAGTTTAAAATTTCTTCAGCAATCCTTAATGATCTTCATGGGCCATGCTTAAGTAAACAATGGTCAACATCATGAAGATAAACGCCTGCAGCGTGATAACCAAAATGTGGAAAATTAACCAACCTAGTTGCAGAGTCACACCTAGGGAAGATAATAACAAGTTGGTACCATACATCAGCGCAATAAGGATGAAGATCAACTCACCTGCGTACAAGTTACCGAATAGACGCAATGCCAATGAAATTGGTTTAGCGATTAAGGTAACAGTCTCTAATAGGAGGTTGACGGGTATCATTGCCTTATGGTTAAAGGGCTGTAGCGTCAGTTCTT
Organism: Shewanella sp. FDAARGOS_354; assembly: GCF_002209245.2. Taxonomy (NCBI): domain Bacteria; kingdom Pseudomonadati; phylum Pseudomonadota; class Gammaproteobacteria; order Alteromonadales; family Shewanellaceae; genus Shewanella; species Shewanella sp. FDAARGOS_354. The sequence continues at coordinate 3,629,401 of NZ_CP022089.2, forward strand.
TAACAAAACCAGACACGCCTTTGACCTTAATGCTGTAGTAAATAATCAGCACAAACACACCGATAGCTAAGCTGAAGGTGATGTTTACATCAGTCGTCGGAACCACTTTTAAGTATGGAATTCCCGCTAAACTTGCTAGCCAAGGCAGCCAGTCTACAGGGAGCATATCCATGAAGTTCATCATGAATACCCATACAAAAATGGTCAGAGCTAAAGGCGCGATCACGGCATTGCGGCCATGAAAACTTTCTTTCACGCTGTTATCAACGAACTCCACGATCATCTCGATAAAGCATTGCAGCTTACCGGGAACACCTGAAGTCGCTTTTTTACCAACACTACGGAAAATCCACAGGAACAGAACACCAAGACCAACCGAAAAGAACAACGAATCAATGTGCCATGTCCAGAAGCCTTCACCAACGTGTAGGTTGGTAAGGTGATGCTGGATATAGCCCTGCGGTGTTAACGCTTCACCAGTTGCAGCCATGATTCATCCCACTTAACTTTGCTTGAAGTATAAAGGAGCTGTCCAATGCACGATCAACGTCAGCACGTAACAAACAAAAAGAGGCATAAATGCGACCTTAAGATTGATAAACACTAGCGAAAACATTGCGATGGTTAACAGCAACTTTACCGCTTCCCCCCAGTAAAAAGTTTTAATCACTTTTGCAGCTGAACTTGCTCCCGTATGGGAGAAAGCGAGGGTCGCGAATACAAAATTAGGGAGCACAGCAATTGAACCACCTGCTAATGCAGAATAGCCAAACTGAACTCCCCACACGACGAAAAAGAGAATTGAAGCACCCCCAGCCACCGCCGCCTGCATCATCACCAATTTATAGGCTGACCACCGGCCACGACGCGCTAAAACCTTACTCAACTCATCCTCTCCGCATTTATACTTTTTGTTTCGATGACCGGATGACAAATATCCGTATTTATGTCGATGCACAAAAAGCTTGCGAAAGTATACCTTTTCACGCCTTCATTGCAACTTTGAGATAAGGAAAAACAGCACTTTTAACGTGATATAGCGCCAAAACAGTCAAAATCCAAAATTAACATATGTCACAAATTTACATTAAAAACTGTTAATCTACAGACATTAACGAATTTTGCTAAGAATTCCGTCTAATTCAGCCAGATTCTGATAGTTAATTACAATTTTACCCTTCCCCTTACTGCTATGAGCGATCGAAACCTTGGCACCTAATCTTTCAATTAACTGCTGCTCTAAACGACAAACATCTTGATCTTTAGTCGTAGTTTCGACGGGTTTGGGTGGATTTAAGGTTTGATTAATCAATCGTTCAGTTTCGCGAACGGTTAATTCCTTGGCTGCCACTAATCTCGCCAGATTTGTTTGTTCTTCACCCTCAATTGCGAGCAAAGCGCGCGCATGGCCCATATCAATATCGCCATACTCGAGTAAACGCTTAACAGGCTCATTTAAACCGTTTAAACGTAACAAGTTAGATACACTCGCCCGAGATTTTCCCACAACATCGGCGACCTGTTGGTGAGTCAGTTCAAATTCTTGCATTAAACGTTGTAATGCAATGGCTTCTTCCATGGCATTTAAGTCTTCACGCTGAATGTTTTCGATCAAGGCGATAGCAATAGCGGCATCATCGGGAACCGCTTTAACGATACAAGGGATTTTTTCAACACCCGCCAATTGGGAAGCGCGCCAACGGCGCTCACCGGCAATAATCTCATACTGGTTATTGCTAACTGGGCGCACTACAATCGGCTGGATAATGCCTTGATTACGGATGGAATGGGCAAGTTCTTCCAATGCCTCGGGAGACATGTCCTTACGAGGTTGGTATTTTCCCGGCTGTAATAGGTCGAGATCAAGATGGATAAGTTCTTCTTTTTTATCGACAACGACCACTTCTTCCGTGTGTTTTTTACTCGCGGCGTGGCTATTACTCAGTAAGGCATCTAAGCCTTTACCTAACCCTCTTTTCTTTAACGTCATGGTTTTCCTTTACGCTCGCTTAGCCTGAGTTTTCTGTTCGGAACGGCGGATCATCTCACCAGCCAGCGCTAAATATGCTTTAGCTCCCGCGCTCGATTTATCATAATACATAGCGGGTGCACCAAAGCTCGGCGCTTCGGCCAAACGCACGTTACGCGGAATAACAGTGCGATACACCTTATCGCCAAAGTGTTGTTTTAGCTGATCGGACACATCATTTGAAAGACGATTACGCGGATCATACATAGTGCGTAAAATCCCTTCTATCCCAAGACCAGGATTCACCACGGCTGCCAATTTGGTGATGGTATCGATCAAGGCGGTTAAACCTTCCAGTGCAAAGTACTCACACTGCATTGGCACCAGCACAGAATCCGCCGCCGACATCGCATTAACTGTCAACATGTTGAGCGAAGGAGGGCAATCGATAAAGATATAATCGTATTGATCTTTTATCGGCGCGAGCGCATTACGTAAGCGCACTTCACGGGCAAAAAACTCCATGAGTTTGATTTCTGCCGCAGTCACATCGCCATTACTGGCAATTAGATCGTATTTTCCCGTGGTGTCTTTGACCACTATTTCATCGAAGGGCTTTTCTTCTACCAGCAGTTCGTAAGCCGTGTTTTCGACTTCGTATTTATCGACACCGCTGCCCATAGTGGCATTGCCCTGTGGATCAAGATCGATCAGTAGCACTTTACGCTTAGTCGCGGCTAATGAGGCGGCTAAATTGACACAAGTTGTTGTTTTCCCTACGCCACCTTTCTGGTTGGCCACGGCAATTACTTTACCCACAATGTCACCCTGTATGTAAATTCTGGTTTATTGCCTACTTAAAAATCCATTCAAAATGAGGAGCTTTAAGCCTGTTATTCTTTGATTATTTTGAGTAAATGTCTTTGCTCATCGAGTTTTGGCACCTTGAGTTCGATGGTTTCAGTTATCGCAAAGCCAGCGGGGATTTGTTGCATCTCTTCATCACTCAGTTGTCCCTTGAGAGCATAAAATTGCCCATGCTCAGCTGGCAAGTGATGGCACCATGTCAACATATCATGGATTGACGCAAAGGCACGGCTTAGCACACCATCGAACTTTTGCTCAGGTTGATAGGCCTCAACTCGGCTTTCTATCGAACTGATATTATGAATGCCTAATTCGAAGGCTACTTGTTTTTGAAAACGAATGCGTTTACCTAAGCTATCAAGCAGCACAAAAGTTTTATCTGGATTCATAATCGCCAGTGGGATGCCAGGCAGTCCAGGACCAGTTCCTACATCAATAAAGCGTTCACCTTGCAGATGTTTTGATACCACTAAGCTGTCCATGATATGACGGACAAGCATGATCTCGGGATCTCTTACTGAGGTTAAGTTATAGGCTTTATTCCATTTGTTGAGCATGCCAACAAAATCAAGCAGTTGCTTTTTCTGCTCAGCGGTAGCGGGCAGATTAATTTCGGCTAAATAGGCCTCTAACTGGGCAGATAACACTGAACAACCTCAACAAAAATGCAATGATAAACTCGTCGGCTATTATGAAGCCCTGAAACGTCGAAGGGAAGCCTGAATGCTTCCCTTCTGCGACCAAACTGGCGATTAAGCTAGCTTTTACGCGCTCTTGCGTAATAAACCACGTTTTTTCAGATGTACTAGCAGAATTGAAATCGCTGCTGGGGTGATACCTGAGATACGTGACGCTTGACCAATGGTTTCAGGCTTATGGCTATTTAACTTAGCAATCACCTCATTTGAAAGCCCAGGAACCTCTTTGTAATCAAGGTTCAATGGCAAGCCCGTGTTCTCATTACGTACCGCTTTATTGATCTCTTCCTGCTGACGTTGAATATAACCAGAATATTTCACTTGGATCTGTACTTGCTCAGCGGCGAGTGGATCGGTAAGACCAGGACCAAAGCCTTCAATCTGCATCAGTTTGTTGTAATCCATTTCTGGACGACGAAGTAATTCTTCAAAAGATGCTTCGCGAGAAATAGGCGTATTCAAGTGCGGATTTAACACTGGCACTAATGGAGAGTTTGGATGGATCCACTGGCTACGTAGACGTTGTAGCTCTAATTCGATCGATTCCAGTTTTTCACTGAAAGAGGCCCAGCGCGCATCATCCACCAGACCCAGTTCACGACCTTTTGCGGTTAAACGCAGATCGGCGTTGTCTTCACGCAGCAATAGGCGGTATTCGGCACGGCTGGTAAACATGCGGTAGGGTTCTTTAGTGCCTAACGTCGATAAATCGTCAACCAATACTCCGATGTAAGCTTCATCGCGACGAGGGCACCAAGCTTCTTTACCTTGAACTTGCAGTGCTGCGTTCATCCCTGCGAGCAAACCTTGGGCGCCAGCTTCTTCATAACCGGTTGTACCGTTGATCTGGCCAGCAAAGAATAATCCATTAATGGTTTTGGTTTCTAACGAGTTTTTAAGATCTCTAGGATCAAAATAATCGTACTCAATCGCGTATCCTGGACGTACGATCTCAGCATTTTCCATCCCCTTGATCGAACGAACCAAATTTAACTGTACATCAAAGGGAAGGCTGGTAGAGATCCCGTTAGGGTAAATCTCATTGGTGTTTAAGCCTTCTGGTTCGATAAAGATCTGGTGCGATGATTTATCAGAAAAACGATGGATCTTGTCTTCGATAGAAGGGCAGTAACGTGGGCCTATCCCCTCAATAACACCGGAGTACATAGGGCTTCTATCTAAACCTCCACGAATAATATCGTGTGTTTTTTCATTGGTATGGGTGATCCAACAAGAAATTTGTTTCGGGTGATGGCTCAAATCGCCCATAAATGACATTACAGGTAATGGCGTATCACCTTTTTGTTCTGTCATCTGAGTAAAATCGATGGTATTGGCGTCTATACGTGGTGGTGTACCGGTTTTTAAACGGCCAACACGGATAGGCAACTCGCGTAAACGATGGGCGAGTGCGATAGATGGTGGATCGCCTGCACGACCGCCACTGTAGTTTTCTAACCCTATATGGATCTTACCACTGAGGAAAGTCCCTGCGGTTAATACGACAGCAGCGGCTTCGAAGGCTAATCCCATCTGGGTAACGACACCGATAACGCGATCATTTTCTACAACAAGATCATCTACAGCTTGTTGGAAAATACGTAAGTTAGGTTGGTTTTGCAGAATATTTTGGATCTTCTGACGATATAACGCGCGATCTGCCTGTGCACGAGTTGCTCTTACTGCTGGGCCTTTACTCGAGTTTAAGGTTCTAAATTGGATCCCTGCATAGTCGGTTGCGATCGCCATTGCACCGCCTAATGCATCGATTTCTTTAACCAAATGACCTTTACCAATGCCACCGATCGCAGGGTTACATGACATTTGTCCTAAAGTATCAAGATTATGCGTTAGCAATAATGTCTTAGAACCCATTCTTGCTGCGGCTAATGCGGCTTCAGTTCCGGCATGACCACCACCAACTACAATAACATCAAACCGTTCATGAAAATGCATGACCTTACCTTTAAAAACTTAAGTGACCCAATGAGAGCCGATCATTTTAGCATTTGCTTTGATTGAGGTGAATGATCATTTTTCGAAAATAGATCCAGTGGATCTGGACTAATAGATCTTAAGATCTTTATATAGATCTTCTTATTATGTTTACTATTAGGATCGAACTTTCCTGTGGGTAAGGCTAATTTCTCTTTTATATCAGTGGTTAATGAGCTTTTGATCCTGTGATCTAACCGAGATCTACTGTCATTAAAGGTGGGGATAGATCCGCTATTTATCCACAGGGTGGATCTTTGAGCGGATCATGATGTGAATAGCACAGAGGTTGATCAGATCTAAATAATAGTTTATCCACAAAAATATACATATAAATAGTTTTTTGTGGATAAATAAGATCTAAACTGTGGGTTGTTTCAGGTATTTTGAAAATGAGGATCTTAAATTTGATCTTGCCATTGTGCCAACCACGCTAAAGCTGGGTCTTCTGGCACAGGATCCTGTTGTACATCGATCTGGATCTTATCCACAAACGCTTTTGCACCGCTATATTCAAGTCCATCAACAAGCTTCTCTGGGCCTTGGCAAAAGGTGTCATAACTCGAATCACCAATGGCACATAATGCGAACTTAATTTGGTGTAGATTTGGTGTATTGAGTAGAACTTCTTTACAAAATGGCTGTAGATTATCGGGAAGATCACCTGCGCCATGGGTTGATGAAACGATGATCCAGAGGGAATAGGGTTGCAGTAAATCCAGTGTTGGACTTAAAAAAGTGTCTACTTCATGCCCTAATTTGGTCAGCTGAGCCTGCATTTCATCTGCAATATATTCGCTGCTGCCGAGGGTGGTACCGACTAATATAGCAATTTTGGTCATTGTTACTGCTCTCTGTGGTCGTTAATTTTCTATCATTTTTGGGGCTTACATCTACTTAGCGTATTTTGTTGTATAAATTTAGCCAATATTGATTCGCAGTCTGTTAGTATCCTTGGCTGCAATCTTGGTTTTATACCGATAACCTTAAGTTTTTTATAACAATTATAATAGGATAACAGATGACTACACCTGTTGATGCGCCAAAATGGCCACGTCAAATCCCCTATATTATTGCCAGTGAAGCTTGTGAGCGTTTCAGCTTTTACGGCATGCGCAACATTCTAACACCTTTCTTAATGACAGCACTTTTGCTGTCCATTCCGGAGGATCTCCGTGGCGCTGTGGCTAAGGATGTGTTCCATTCCTTTGTAATTGGTGTGTACTTTTTCCCATTATTGGGTGGCTGGATTGCGGATAGATTTTTTGGTAAGTACAACACCATTCTTTGGTTAAGCTTACTTTATTGCGTGGGCCATGCTTTTTTGGCGATTTTTGAGCACAGTGTACAAGGTTTTTATACGGGGTTATTTTTAATTGCTTTAGGTTCTGGTGGGATAAAACCTTTAGTTTCTTCCTTTATGGGCGATCAATTTGATCAGACTAATAAGTCATTGGCTCAAAAAGCCTTTGATATGTTCTACTTTACGATCAACTTTGGTTCTTTCTTCGCATCCTTATCTATGCCATTGTTACTTAAAAACTTTGGTGCCGCTGTTGCTTTCGGGATCCCCGGCGTGCTGATGTTTATTGCGACGGTATTTTTCTGGTTAGGTCGCAAGCGTTATATTCATATGCCGCCAGAACCAAAGGATCCCCATGGTTTTTTACCTGTGATCCGCAGCGCCTTGCTTACTAAAGTGGAAGGTAAGGGAAATATCGGTTTAGTGTTGGCACTAATTGGTGGGATATCTGCTGCCTATGCGCTGGTGAATATCCCAACTCTAGGAATCGTCGCGGGCCTTTGTAGTGCTATGGTGCTACTGATGGGGTTTGTAGGGGCTGGCGCTTCATTACAACTTGAGCGTGCTCGAAGCTGTCATCCTGATATTGCGGTAGATGGTGTACGTTCAGTCCTTCGAATTTTGGTTTTATTTGCGTTGGTTACCCCATTTTGGTCGTTATTCGATCAAAAGGCTTCGACTTGGATTTTGCAGGCCAATGATATGGTTAAACCTTCGTGGTTTGAACCTGCAATGATGCAGGCTTTAAATCCACTGTTAGTGATGCTATTGATCCCATTCAATAACTTTGTGTTATACCCCGCGATTGAGCGTATGGGGATTAAGTTAACCGCATTACGTAAAATGGGGGCGGGGATTGCCATTACTGGATTGAGTTGGATTGTGGTGGGGACGATTCAATTGATGATGGATGGTGGTTCAGCACTTTCGATCTTCTGGCAAATTCTACCTTACGCTTTGCTGACTTTTGGTGAAGTTCTGGTTTCGGCAACAGGATTAGAGTTTGCCTATAGCCAAGCGCCTAAAGCGATGAAAGGGACAATCATGAGTTTTTGGACGCTTTCAGTTACCGTTGGTAACCTCTGGGTATTGCTTGCCAATGTGAGTGTTAAAAGTCCTGCTGTGACTGAGCAAATAATGCAAACGGGGATGAGCGTGACGGCATTCCAAATGTTTTTCTTTGCGGGTTTTGCTATTTTGGCGGCATTAGTGTTTGCACTGTATGCCCGTTCATACCAAATGCAAGATCACTACCGGCAGGTATGATTGAGCTGATATTTTGGGATTCAGATGTTTAAATTGTGGTAATTCATTGGTTTAAGACAATGATGCTGCAAAATGCCAGCCAATTTCAGCCCTAAATTGGCTGGCAAAACACCTCTGTTCGGGTTAATAGATGAATAAACGCACCTGCCGCTTATGTGCAACTAAAATCAATCCCAATCGACTGATTGTGATATCAGTTACTCCATTTTTGTGCTTAACAAAGTATGTAAGATCGGTAAATCAACGTGTCTTTTAGCGGTTATGGCATAAAAACTTTCAGTCACACAATCTAAGGCCGCGTAGTTTTTCAATAGTCCCGCTTGAATCTCATCTTGTACAACCACTTCAGGTACCACGGCCACCGCACCCGAATCCCGTGCTAATAGTCTGAGCATCGCCATATCATCGACTTCTGCATAAGGGGTTAGTGAGAGACCATGTTGCTCGCAGTACAAATCAAATTGCCTACGAATATCACTGTCGGGGCCAGGTAATAGTAATTTTACTTTTGTGAGATCCTCTGGAAAGCGTAATGCATTGAATTCCGCTTTATTTGGGCCGACTAAGCATACGCCTTGCTGAGCAATTAATTTACAGCGCCAAGGGGTTGAAGAGTCCGATGCCACAGGGCGATTTGAGAGGATCAAATCTAATTTATGTACACGCAATTGCTCGAGTAGATCATCAAAGTTGGATGATTTTAAAGCAAGTTTGACGTTATTTAATTTAATGACCGGGCGTAGTAAGTTTTCTTGGAAATTGCGTGAAAGGGTCGCCACTGCACCTATTCTTAGTAGCTGAAGCCTTTGGTGCTCGCCATTTTCCATAACTGAAAGCAATTCGTGGCCTAAATTAAAAATTCCTTCAGCGTACTCGAGAACGAGATGCCCAACCTCTGTCAGTAATAATGCTCGGCCTTGACGGTGAAACAGATCATGCCCTAGTTGTTCCTCTAACTGTCTGATCTGGGATGATAAAGCCGATTGTGAAATGTTTAGCCTCTGGGAGGCTCGAGTTAAATGTCCTTCTTTAGCGACAGTCCAGAAGTAATGTAGATGGTGAAAATTGAGGTTTCTCATAGAATCGTTCACTTATATAGAACGTTATGTGAATATCTATCTATTTTACATCCCATCACTGATACGGCAACAATAGCCTTCCTTATTCAGCGTCGTTATCGCGTTGTAGAGGGCTAGGTTTGCTTAAAGTTAAGAATTACCCCCTCACTTCAGGAGTGAGTATTCATCATGGATCATCAATCACATTATAAAATGCCAAAGCGAATTGCCTTGTTAAGCAAACATGGCAAGGCGGCACAAATTGCGCCAATTCTGTCGCCACTTGGGATTGAAATTGTCGCAACGGATGCATTTGATACCGACATGCTGGGCACCTTTTCTGGAGAAGTTGAGCGTACGCTTTCACCACTAGAGTGCGCTAAGAAAAAAGCGCGACTTGCCTGTGAGTTAACCGGTTTAGAGGCGGGGTTAGGCAGCGAAGGTAGTTTTGGGGGAGGGCCTTTGCCTGGAATAATGAATTGGGATACGGAGCTTATCGTACTGCATGATGCAAGGCAAAATATTGATATCGTAGCGAATGTATCTGGTCCGGTAAGCTTGCAAAGTTACCAAGGGGATGATGTGAGTGCACTTAGTGCGGCGTTATCTGGTGCCGAAGAGGGTCAAGCGTGGATAGTTAAGGTCGATGGTCATACGATCAAAGGTGTAGCTAATCTAGATATGTTGCTAGCCACATTAGAAGCGATGAATCTCGCGCCTGAAAATGGTCGTTTTGCTTGCCCAATTGATGTCGCTCCAGACCTTCGCGCGATGCATTCTCCGCTGCGGCAGCTATATATTATCAAGGCTGCACAGCAACTGGTTGAGCGCCTTCAAACACATTGCCCACAATGTCATCAAGCGAATTTCTGGCTGCGCGATCGCATCGTGGGTTTGCCTTGCCGCGAGTGTGGTACGCCAACAGATCTCGCTAAAGCTTTTATCCGTCAATGTCTTCACTGCCAATATCAACAAATTGAAACCAAAGAGGAGAGTGTGGCTGATCCTTATCGTTGCCACTGGTGTAATCCATGAGAACAGAAAGACTTAATGCGCTGAATCCTGCTGATTTACAACGTGCGGGAGAGTTGCTAATTGCGGGCGAACTAGTCGCAGTACCGACTGAAACTGTCTACGGGCTCGCGGCGGATGCCAGCAACCCTGAAGCGGTTGAAAAGATTTTTTCTGCTAAACAACGTCCTAGAAATCATCCACTCATAACTCATATTGGCAGCATCGATCAGCTTTCTCGATGGGTTAAGGATATTCCTGATTGGGTTGCGCCACTTGCCGAGGCGTTTTGGCCTGGGCCGCTGACACTTATCTTTGAGCGTCATCCCTCGGTTTCGGATGTTATAACCGGTGGATTGCCCAGTATTGCGATAAGAATGCCTGATCATCCGGTGCTTTTATCACTACTGCAACAGTTCAATATTGCCGTTGCTGCTCCATCTGCAAACTTACATAAAAAACTGAGCCCGACTAGTGCAGAGCAAGTATTGAGTGGGCTTGATGGAAGGATTGCTGCTGTACTCGATGGTGGGATTTGCTGTGTGGGTACTGAGTCGACTATTTTACGGATAAGTGAAAATCAAGCTGAGATTTTACGAAGTGGTCCATTATCCGCGAGGGATTTTCAGCCCTACTTACCGTTCCCCGTTATTACGCCTGAATGCCATCAAGAAGCGATTTCTGGCAATATGAAAGTCCATTATCAACCTAATGCCAAAGTAGTGATTTGTGCTGCTGCTTCACTTGCAACGCAATTTTATGCAGAGCCTGAAGCTACGGGGATATTGGGATATTCTGCACAGATGGAAAATATCCATTGCCAACTTAAGCTGATATTACCGAACAACCACCAAGGATATCGACAAGCACTTTATGCCTCTCTTTACGCATTAGACCTAAAGGGGATTAAAACACTTTTGGTTGAAGCGCCGCCTCGTCTAGAGGATTGGGCTGATATTTGGGATCGATTAAACCGCGCGGCTGCGGAATAGTTTCTCTGTGGTCAGTATTGCAGTTTTTTGCAAAAAAATGCCCCTCGTTAAAATGTTAACGAGGGGCATATGTTTTTTGGTAGCAACCTTTTAATCATCAATAAAATACTTAAAAATCATAATATTGATTTTAATTTATCGGATGCGTTTACTCTTTTACTTCCCGATACAGAATGAGCTAAAAATTTTGCCGAGTAGATCGTCTGAAGTAAAACGGCCAGTGATTTCAGATAGGGCGAGTTGCGCCATTCTGAGCTCTTCTGCTAACAGTTCACCTGCGAGATAAACCTCTAATTGCTCTTTACCAAGTTGCAGATGGCTCGCGGCAACATCCAATGCTTCTAGGTGACGACGACGGGCGATAAAGCCACCTTCGAGATTACTCTGATAACCCATCAGCGATTTAAGGTGCTGTTTTAACTCGTCAACACCGAGGCCTGTTTTGGCCGAGATCCTATACACGCTGTAACCTTTTTCTTCGGTCATGGCGAGGTTTTCACCTGTGAGATCGGCCTTATTGCGGACAACAGTCACGCCTAAATTGGCGGGGAGACGATCGATAAAATCCGGCCAAATATCGTGGGGATCGACGGCATCCGTGGTAGTACCATCGACCATAAACAACACCCGATCGGCACTGTTTATTTCATTCCAAGCGCGCTCGATACCGATTTGTTCAACCGTATCTGTCGTATCACGTAAACCTGCGGTGTCGATAATATGCAGCGGCATACCATCTAAATGGATGTGTTCGCGCAGCACATCGCGAGTGGTGCCAGCTATTTCGGTCACAATCGCCGACTCTTTACCGGCGAGCGCATTAAGTAGACTGGATTTTCCGGCATTGGGGCGACCGGCAATCACCACTTTCATGCCTTCGCGGATAATCGAGCCTTGCTTGGCACTGGCTTGGACGGCGCTGAGTTTGTCGATGATTTTGTAGAGTGCATTGGCAATTTTGCCATCACTTAAAAAGTCGACTTCTTCATCGGGGAAATCAATCGCGGCTTCGACGTATAAACGCAGATGGGTGACTTGATCCACCAGCTCATGCACTTCCTTCGAAAACTCACCTTGCAGTGATTGCAGCGCGCTTTTAGCCGCTTGTTCACTGGTGGCATCGATAAGGTCGGCAATGGCTTCGGCCTGGGTTAAGTCCAGCTTGTCGTTCATAAAGGCCTGTTCACTAAACTCGCCAGGTTTGGCGATGCGAATGCCATCGACTTCTAATACGCGCTTGATCAGCATATCGAGGACGATTTGACCACCGTGTCCCTGCAGCTCTAATACATCTTCACCCGTGAAGGAATTAGGGCCTTTAAAAAACAGTGCGATACCTTGGTCTATCACTTGGCCTGAGGCATTTTTAAAGTCGCAGTAATCGGCGTAACGGGGTTTAGGTAAATGACCCAATACGGCCATGGCCACATCAGTTGCCTTATCACCAGAGATTCGAATGATACCCACGCCGCCCCGTCCGGGCGCGGTGGCCTGTGCCACGATAGTGTCAGTTGTCACGGAAATACCCATTAATATCGATCAAATTATCTAAAGGAAAAGGCGGCCAATGAAGCCGCCTTTTTGAATATGCTGAGCTGTTAGCTCCTATCTAGCGCTTGGGCTTATTTTAAGCCTTTTTTCTCTAGACCTGCATAAATAATCTTCTGCTGGATGATGGCAACAATGTTACCTACTAACCAGTACAGTACCAGACCCGATGGGAACCACAGGAAGAATACGGTAAAGATCACTGGCATCCATTGCATCATCTTCACTTGCATTGGGTCCATTGTCGGTGCGATGGGTTGCATTTTTTGCATCACAAACATGGACACACCCATCAGCAGCGGCAGAATGTAGTATGGATCTTGTACTGATAAGTCGTGGATCCATAACATAAATGGTGCGTGACGCAGCTCGAAGCTCTCTAGCAATACCCAGTATAGGGCAATAAAGATTGGCATCTGTAAAATAATAGGTAAACAGCCACCCATAGGGTTAACTTTTTCCTTCTTATACAGTTCCATCATGGCTTGACCCATCTTTTGACGGTCATCGCCGAAACGCTCTTTTAGTTCCTGCAGTTTTGGCTGTAGGTTACGCATCTTAGCCATTGAGGTGTACTGCGCTTTGGTAAGCGGGAACAGTAAACCACGAACGGTTAAGGTGATCAGGATAATTGCCACACCCCAGTTACCCACAAATGATTGATAGAACATCAATAACCAGTGGATTGGAACGGCTAACCACCAAAGGAAACCGTAATCAACTACTAGGTTTAAGGTATCAGATAACGCAGATAGCGCTTTTTGATCTTTAGGGCCAACATAGAACTGTGAGCTAATTTCTTGCGTTGCACCTGGTGCAATATCATATACCGCGCCACGGAAACCAATGTTCGCTAAACCGCCAGCGCTTACACTCGAGAAAATCGTGTTGCTATCGGTTGCTGGTGGGATCCAAGCTGATACGAAGTAATGTTGCAGCATCGCCGCCCAACCACCGAGAGTCGGTTGATTGAGGTTGCTCTTGCTCATATCTTCAAACTTGTACTTTTCGTAACGTACATCTTGAGTCGAAAACGCGGCGCCACGGTAAGTTGGCATCATCATGCTGCTTTCAGATGGCTTGATGGTCTGTTTAATCTGACCGTACATCTGAACTTGCAATGGAGCAGCTGAGGTGTTGTTGATTTTGTAATCGATATCAACATTAAACTTGCCACGATGGAATACAAACACTTTTGTGTAAGTCACACCGTTATCAGCCACATAGGTCAGTGGTACTTCTAAGGTGTCTTGGCCATCGGCTAAGGTAAATTCAGTTTTGCTGGCGGCAAATGCGGCGCGACCTTTAGCACTGCTATCGATACCATCACGGCCAATTAGGCCACTCTGAGCGATATAAGTGTAATCTTTGGTTTGCTCAAGCAAAACAAATGGCTGGTCTTTACCCTGTTCCAATTTATGTGAAACCAGTGCAGCAAAAACAATATCACCACCCACAGGGTTGATTTGCACATCGAGCTGATCGGTTTTAACCGTGATTAGATTTTGCGTCGCAGCGACTGCTGCTGGCACACCAGTATCCGCTTCTGGAACATCAGCACTGTGATTAGTGGTCGCATTCGCCACTACAGACGATTCGGTTGCAACGGGTTTTGGAGCTTTGTCTGCTTGCCACTGTTGCCACAGCAAAAAGCTGACAAACAGTAGTCCTATTAGCAATATATTGCGTTGAGATTCCATAGCCTATTTATTACACCTGTCATTTTTAGGGGGGACGGGATCACTACCGCCGGGATGCAAAGGGTGACATTTTAATATGCGTTTCAATGCAAACCAACAACCTTTCGCGGTTCCGTGCACTTTTATTGCCTCAATGGCGTAATGAGAGCAAGTGGGATTGAAACGACATCGAGGTCCCAAGATTGGGCTGATGAAGATTTGATAGCCACGAATAAACGTGGTTGCTAGCCATTGTAGCGGCGACTGAGTTTGCGCCATAGCTTTTCTATCAACTTGTTGAGTTCGGCATTTTCCATTTCCATCACCCCATTTCTAACCAGCACAACAATATCAAGATGAGGAATATTGTGTTGATTGAGGCGAAAACTATCTCTGATCACTCGCTTAATGCGATTTCGCTGATTGGCACGTTTTACGTAGCGTTTAGCAACAGTAAGACCCAGACGCGGATGTTGTTCCGAATTAGGAATGGCAAGCAAGGTTATTTCAGCAGAAGATGCTTTGATGGGATTGGAAAATACAGATTTAAATTGCGCGGGAGTTAGCAAGCGTAACTCCCGCGTAAAGGTATAGCTAGTCAACTAGTTATCCACTTAATTAAGCAGATAAACGAGCGCGACCTTTCGCACGACGACGTGCAAGCACCTTACGGCCGCCTGCAGTAGCCATACGAGCGCGGAAGCCGTGAGAACGCTTGCGCTTCAGGTTGCTAGGTTGAAAAGTACGTTTACTCATGATGGCAATCCGTCTTTGTTATTAGTGAACATATCCTTATCTCCACGAATAGAGGTAAGGGTAAAAAAGAGGCCGAATTGTAATCACTTTACTTGTCCCCGTCAACAACGAAAGTCAGCAAGTGGGTTATTTCTGCCAGCGTATCCTTAGATCAACTCCCCCCACACACTATAAGATGTGGATAACTCTGTGTATGGACACTACATCTAGTAGTTAAGAGGAACTGTTAACAGATCAAAGGGGCGCCATTATAGATCAATCTGGATCGCTTAATAAAGCGGGATTTTCCCTATTTGTTGAATAAAAGGATCGAATTTGATCTTTGATGATCGAGGATGCTGACAAAGAATGATCTTGTTGGGGATAATTATTTTTTAAGGATAGCGATCCTTGAGATCTCGCTATAGAATACACCTCTTTTTGATGATCTTTTGGGGATAACTTAGTGGCGGTTTCACTTTGGCAACAATGTATCGGAAGACTGCAAGATGAGCTTTCTGCTCAGCAGTTCAGTATGTGGATCAGACCGTTACAAGCCGAAATGGATGGAGATACTTTGGTGTTATATGCGCCTAACCGCTTCGTGCTCGATTGGGTTAGGGATAAGTACATCAATATCATTAATCAGTTTTTTACTGAGCAAATGGGTAATGATGCGCCTAAGCTACGCTTCGATATCGGTAGTCGTCCGTCCGCGAAAAAGCCAGAACCTGCGCCCGTCGCAGCAGTGCGCGTACCCAATCCCCAAACTAAGGCTTCTGTTGGTACATCATTTAATACCACCGAGCCTGTGACTAACACTAACCATCGCAGCAATATCAATCCAACTTATCAATTCGATAACTTCGTTGAGGGTAAGTCAAACCAACTTGGTAAAGCGGCTGCATTGCAAGTAGCTGAAAATCCAGGCGGTGCATATAACCCACTATTCTTATATGGTGGAACTGGTCTAGGTAAGACTCACTTGTTGCACGCTGTCGGTAACGGGATCATTAAAAATAATCCCAATGCTAAAGTGGTTTATATGCATTCCGAGCGTTTTGTGCAAGACATGGTCAAAGCGCTGCAAAACAATGCGATCGAAGAATTCAAACGCTATTACCGCAGTGTCGATGCACTGTTTATCGACGATATTCAATTTTTTGCCAATAAAGACCGATCCCAAGAAGAATTTTTCCATACCTTTAACGCACTGCTTGAAGGTAACCATCAGATCATCCTGACATCGGATCGTTATCCAAAAGAGATCGACGGGGTAGAGGACAGATTAAAATCCCGCTTTGGTTGGGGCTTAACAGTTGCTATTGAACCGCCAGAGCTTGAAACTCGCGTGGCAATTTTGATGCGCAAAGCGCAAGAGAGCGGTATTAACCTGCCTGATGAAGTGGCCTTTTTTATTGCTAAGCGCTTACGTTCAAACGTACGCGAGTTAGAAGGGGCGTTAAACCGCGTGATCGCCAACGCTAACTTTACCGGTCGCCCAATAACGATTGATTTTGTGCGTGAAGCACTACGTGACCTCTTGGCACTGCAGGAAAAATTAGTCACTATAGACAACATTCAGAAAACCGTAGCTGAATACTACAAAATCAAGATGGCTGATATGTTGTCTAAGCGTCGTTCGCGCAGTGTTGCGCGCCCAAGACAAGTGGCCATGGCGTTATCCAAAGAATTAACTAACCAGAGCTTGCCGGAAATTGGTGATGCCTTTGGTGGTCGAGATCACACCACAGTGTTACATGCCTGTCGTAAGATTGCTCAGCTACGGGAAGAGAGTCACGACATTAAAGAAGATTATGCTAACTTGATTAGAACCTTATCTTCTTAAAATCAAGGAATTTGGACACTATGAAATTTTCAATTGATAGGGACGCCCTATTAAAGCCGCTTCAATTGGTTTGTGGTGCGGTAGAAAGACGCCATAACTTGCCTATTTTGGCAAATCTCCTTGTAGAAGTTAGTGGTCACTCACTCAAATTAACAGGTACTGACCTTGAAGTTGAGTTAGTCGGTCAGGCGGTTATTCATGGTGATATCGAAGAAGGTCGAACTACAGTTCCTGCTAAGAAGCTGTTAGATATCGTTAAATCTTTGCCTGAGCAAAGCGAGCTTAAGGTCGAGCAGCAAGATAACAAGTGGTTGTTACGCTCTGGCCGTAGTCGTTTCTCGCTGGCAACCCTGCCCGCAGAAGAATACCCCAACGTGGAAGCCTTTCAGGCGGAAATCGAATTCACCCTTAAGCAAGGCGTGCTGAAGTCGTTGATTGATGCGACCCAGTTTTCGATGGCGAACCAAGACGTTCGTTACTATCTGAATGGTTTATTGCTCGAAACCGAAGGTAATGTGCTGCGCGCCATTGCTACCGACGGTCACCGCTTAGCCTTAAGTCACAGAACCATAGATGCACAATTACCTGAAAAACAAGTGATCGTGCCCCGTAAAGGCGTGATGGAAATGGCGCGTTTGTTGGAAGTCGATGATTTAGATATCGCAATTGCCATTGGTGATAATGCGATTCGCGCGACCACCAGCACCACAGTCTTTACCAGCAAATTAGTCGATGGTCGCTTCCCCGATTATCGCCGCGTGTTACCTAAGGGCGGTGATAAAATCGTTATCGCCAGCCGTAACCACTTCAAGCAAGCTTTAACGCGCGCTTCTATTTTATCGAATGAGAAGTTTCGTGGTGTACGCATTCAGTTAGAAGCGGGATTACTGAAAATCACCGCTAATAACCCAGAGCAAGAAGAAGCGGAAGAAATCATCGATGTGGATTACAACAATCAGCCACTCGAAATTGGTTTCAACGTCAGTTACTTATTGGACGTGCTCAACAACCTTAAGTCCGATGATGTGCGTATCACTTTAATCGATGGTAACTCGAGTGCTTTATTGGAAAACCACTTGGAAGAAGATTCCATGTATGTGGTTATGCCAATGCGCTTATAGTCATCCTATTTCTACGCAGTGCCATACGCCGCTTTTTAGCGGCGTATATGTCTTCAGACCTTACCCCTTGTTGCCTTATTAACTCTAATGGATGTGAATTGCGGTATGATAACAGTCCTGAGTCTTGGCCAGAGCCGTCGATGCGGTTTGATGAGTAACGCATGAGCCTTATCCGTCTTAATATTGATTCTTTTCGCAATATTCAATTGGCGCAACTGAGCCCGAGTGAAGGGATTAATCTGATCTATGGTCAAAATGGCAGTGGCAAAACCAGTATTCTTGAGGCGATTTACTTTCTCGGGATGGGGCGTTCGTTTCGCAGCCACTTATCCCAGCGAGTCATCAATAATGACCAAGACAAACTAACCCTGTTTGCGACCTTAAATTTACCCCGCGGCGACAGTAAAATCGGTCTGCGGCGTTTTCGCAGTGGCGAAACCGAAGTCAAAATTGACGGCGAAAAGGTCAAACGGCTATCGACTTTAGCTGAAACCTTGCCCATACAAGTCATCACGCCAGAAAGCTTTTCGTTATTGTTTGAAGGTCCAAAATCCCGCAGGCAATTTATTGATTGGGGGGCCTTTCATTCTGACCCACAGTTTTATACGGCGTGGGCGAATGTGAGGCGAGTTCTTAAACAACGAAATCAATTGCTTAGAAATAATTCTCCCTATGATCAAATCCAATATTGGGATCGGGAGTTTGTCCGTTATACCGAGCAGGTCACCGAAATACGAAACCGTTATGTAGACTCGTTAAATGAGCTACTTAAGGGTATAATCGAGGAGTTTTTACCGCAGGTGAATGTTAAGGTTTCATTTACCCGCGGCTGGGATAGCAAAACGGATTTTGCACAACTTCTCGAATCACAATATCCCAGAGATTTGGCTACGGGTCATACCGTCAGCGGTCCCCATAAAGCTGACTTAAGACTTCGTGTAGGCACTTTGCCGGCGCAGGATGCCCTGTCCCGTGGTCAATTGAAATTATTAGTCTGTGCACTGCGTATTGCACAGGGAAAGTTGCTCAAACAACAAATAGATAAACACAGTATTTATCTTGTGGATGATCTTCCATCCGAGTTGGATGCACAGCATAGGCAGCTATTGCTGAAACAGCTAGTGGACACTGGTGCACAAGTGTTTGTGACCGCCATTGAGCCAGCAGCAATAGTCGATTCGTTACACACGCCTCCCAGTAGGATGTTCCATGTGGAACACGGACGTGTAACGGTAATTGAATAACCATTGAGAGAATAATATGTCAGAGAATAGTTACGATTCTTCGAGTATTAAGGTCCTTAAGGGCCTTGATGCAGTACGTAAGAGACCTGGGATGTATATTGGTGACACCGACGACGGTACGGGTCTACATCATATGGTGTTCGAAGTAGTCGATAACTCTATCGATGAAGCCTTAGCGGGCCATTGTACTGATATCACAATTACTATCCATGTGGATGGTTCGGTTTCTGTTAAGGATGATGGCCGTGGTATTCCGGTCTCTATCCATGAAGAAGAAGGTGTATCGGCCGCAGAAGTTATCATGACGGTACTGCATGCTGGTGGTAAATTCGACGATAACTCCTATAAAGTGTCAGGTGGTCTGCACGGTGTGGGTGTGTCGGTGGTCAACGCGCTTTCTAAAAAGCTGCAATTAACCATTCGCCGCGATGGTAAAGTCCACGAGCAGTTTTACACCCATGGTGTACCTGATGCGCCAATCAAAGAGATTGGTGATGCAACTAAAACGGGTACCGAAATCCGTTTCTGGCCAAGTGAGCAAACTTTCAGTGATGTTGAGTTTCACTTTGAAATCCTGGCTAAACGGGTGCGAGAACTATCGTTCCTTAACTCTGGTGTGGGGATTCGCTTAGTCGACGAGCGTGATAATAAAAACGAATTCTTTAAATACGAAGGCGGTATCAGCGCATTCGTTGATTACTTGAACCGTAATAAAACGCCGGTAAACAAAGATGTATTCCACTTTATGCAGGAGCGTGACGACGGCATTACCGTTGAAGTGGCGATGCAGTGGAACGATGGTTACCAAGAAAACATATTCTGTTTTACCAACAACATCCCGCAGCGTGACGGTGGTACTCACTTAGCCGGTTTCCGTAGTGCGTTGACACGTAACCTCAACAACTACATGGAAAACGAAGGTTATAACAAGAAAGGCAAAACCAACGCGACTGGCGATGACGCCCGCGAAGGTTTAACGGCTGTTATCTCGGTTAAAGTGCCCGATCCTAAGTTCAGCTCGCAAACCAAAGACAAGCTAGTGTCTAGCGAAGTTAAAGCCGCGGTTGAACAAACCATGGGTGAAAAGCTAAACGACTATCTGCTTGAAAATCCTGCCGATGCTAAGTTAATCGTTGGTAAGATTGTGGATGCGGCTCGTGCCCGTGAAGCGGCGCGTAAAGCCCGTGAAATGACCCGTCGTAAAGGCGCGCTCGATTTAGGTGGTTTGCCTGGTAAGCTGGCGGATTGCCAAGAGAAAGACCCTGGTCTTTCAGAAATCTACATAGTGGAAGGGGACTCTGCTGGCGGTAGTGCTAAGCAGGGACGCAATCGTAAGAATCAAGCGATTCTGCCACTGAAAGGTAAAATCTTAAACGTTGAGAAAGCTCGTTTCGATAAAATGCTTTCCTCTCAAGAGGTTGCAACACTAATCACCGCACTTGGCTGTGGTATTGGTCGTGATGAATACAACCCCGATAAGACTCGCTACCACAACATTATCATCATGACGGATGCTGACGTCGACGGCTCGCACATTCGTACCTTGCTGTTGACCTTCTTCTTCCGCCAAATGCCTGAACTGATTGAGCGTGGTTATGTGTATATTGCTCAGCCGCCTTTATTCAAAGTGAAGAAAGGTAAGCAAGAACAATATCTGAAAGACGAAGCGGCACTGACTCAGTATCTGACCACTCAAGCGTTAGATGGAACCAGCATTTATCCATCTCAAGGTGCGCCAGGTATGTCGGGTGAGCCATTAGAGCGTTTAGTGACGCAATACCGCGAAGTAGAAGCGATTGTTGCCCGTTTAGAGCAACGTTATCCAACCCATATCACTAATCGGATGCTTTACCACCCAATGATCAGCAATGAGATGTTGGCCGATGAAGCTAAGATGAAGGAATGGATAGACGCCTTTATCCATGAGTTGGTGGAATTAGAAAACAGCGGCGTGCTGTATTCTGGTGAGCCTGTACTCGATCCTGAGCGTAAAGTGTATCTGCCAAAGATCACCATTCGTAAACATGGTATCGACACGCATTACCTATTTAGCTATGACTTCTTCCAATCAATGGATTATCAACGTATTGCTAAGTTAGGTGCAGCCCTAGAAGGCTTGATTGAAGTCGGTGGTTATGTGCAACGTGGCGACCGAGTGAAAGAAGTTGGTAGCTTCATTGAAGCACTAGATTGGACTATTTCTGAAGCTAAACGTGGTTTATATATCCAACGTTATAAAGGATTGGGTGAGATGAACCCTGAGCAATTGTGGGAAACCACAATGGATCCTGAATCACGGCGTATGCTGCAAGTGACCATTGATGACGCCGTCGGCGCAGACCAATTGTTTACTTGCTTGATGGGCGATCAAGTAGAACCTCGTCGTGAGTTTATTGAAGCCAACGCGCTGAACGTAGCTAACTTAGACGTTTAATATCTAAACGTTTAATATCGTTTTTTACAGACTAAAGTGATTGATAAGAAGGGAAAGCTTTGCTTTCCCTTTTCTTTTGCAAAAAATTACCTATCAACACCCGCCTCATCAGCTTTGACAATTTCAGTCTCCGCTTTTGCGGCAGTTATCCAAGCCTGCATTTCTGGCTGGCTCACAATAAATTCCATATACGCTCGGCTCGCTTGCGAGACTTCAATCTCATAGGTAAAGAAGCGCATTACCACTGGTGCAAACATCATATCGGCGATTGACCACTGGCCAAATAACCAAGTGCCCTGATTTTTGGATGGGGTAAACTCAGTCATTTGCTGAGACCAAATGCTGTCGATCCGAGCAATATCTTGCTGAACCGCGGGGTTAAGCTCGACATATCGACGGGCACGGATATTCATAGGCAGGGCATTTCGCAGGGCATGAAAGCCTGAATGCATTTCACAGGCGAGGGAACGAGCTTTGGCTTTTTGTTTTGGCTCTTGTGGCCATGCAGCGCCTGAAAGATAACAATCATTGATATATTCACAAATCGACAGTGAATCCCAAACGGTAATGTCACCATCGACCAGTGTTGGTACTTTTAGCGTTGGTGAAATAGATTGGAGTTGCTGGTAGAAGCTATCGGTATCGAGTTGTAATAGCACTTCATCGAACTTAACGCCTGATTTCGCAGCCATTAACCAAGCTCGGAGCGACCAGCTAGAGTAGTTTTTATTGCCGATATAGAGTTTCATAAGCGCCTTCCAATTTTGAGTCGTGCTAATCACTATACATTATGTTTGTTTTTCACCGAGCGGTTAAGTTGTTGCATACTCATTTCAGCCATTAAAATTGCTCACGCTATCAAGCTAAATTGGACTATGGTTTCACGTGAAACAATTCGACTTGGTAACCTTATCTTAAGTTTGGCAACATATACTCAAGCTGCACATAATACTGATAGTGGCTGCTCTAGCATATCAATTACAATGGACGGATAATGTAATACTGGCTCAGTAAACACAGCTTTCATAGGTTGGAATATTTTGATTAAGTCCATATTCAACAAAATTTTTAATATCCGTGAACAAGCAACACTTGAGCGACCTAAAAGCTTTAGTCAGACCGATCTCAGCAAACCTATAACGACAGCGTTACCTAAAAAACGTGTAGAAGAGCAATGTGATACTTCGATGAGTATTGACTTAGCGGCGCTGTTTTATAGTTTGTTATTCCCCGCCAGAACCAAAGATGCTGGTGGCGTTGCTAATAACCTTGAACGGCGAGTAATGGCTGAAATAGAGCTCGCCTTAGCATCGCCACAAGTGATAGCAGAAAAGGTGCTTAAGCTTCCCTCTAAGGTATTGGAGTTAGACCGTAAGTTAGCTGATCCACAGTTTGATACTAAAGACTTGTTGGCGTTAATCGAGCAAGATCCCTTACTGAGTGTCGAAGTGCTTAAGTTGTGTAACTCACCGGCCTTTAAGCGTGGCGAGCGGGAAGTGACTAGCTTGCAGCAAGCTTTAGTACAACTTGGCCGTGAACAGTTACGTTGCTTTGTGACTAGCTGCCTAGTGCGTGAGATGCTAGATATTAAACCCATTTATTTTCGGCGTTTTGGCGCTGAGATTTGGCGTCATTCAATGCAGGTGGCCTTTTTAACTAGCGAGCTGAGTGAAGAAGATAGGGACACCGCATTCCTATTAGGATTACTGCATGATGTGGGTAAGCTCGCCATCTTCAAAATGTTGCTTGATGCTTTTGTGCAAGCAGAGCCTGGTGAGCAGCCAAATTCTTGGTTATTCCGACAAGTGATGACGGCCAAATCACTTACCTTAAGTGCGTTATTAGCAAGATATTGGCAGTTGCCCAGTATTTTTGAAGCTGAACTGGATAAACTTGCCCACGTACATACCCGGCCGCATGAGGGGATTGCCGCAGTGGTTTGGCGCGCGAATATCATCAGTGAGATTTCGATGCTGCAGCAAGCGGGTAAATTGCCTGCAGACATGCTGAGTAACTTGTTAGCCTTGGTTGGACTCGATCAAGTTCAATTTGAGGCGTTGCATGAAAAACTCCAGCAATTTTAATAAATTGCAGTCAATAAAAAACGCGCTATCAGCGCGTTTTTTATTGGCACCTAACGTGCGACTTACTGAAGCAGAGAAATATCCGCTACATGTAAGAATTGCTCACGTAGGTTATTTAGCAGGGCTAAACGGTTGTTTTTCAGGGCTTCGTCATCCGCCATAACCATCACGTCTTCGAAGAACTGGTCAACACTTTCACGTAAGCTCGACAGCAGTGTCAATGCCTGTTGGTAATCAGCATTTGCAAACAGCGGAGCGAGTTGAGGTTGCAGTTCGGCAAGCTTAGCGGCTAATGCTTGTTCTGCGGTTTCGGCTAACAGAGCCGAATTAATTGCTGTAGGTAATTCGCCTTCCACTTTCGCCAGAATGTTAGACACACGCTTATTCGCCGCTGCCAGTGCGCTAGAAGCTTCTAAGCTTCTGAAGTGTGATACCGCATTGATACGGCTATCAAAATCAGCTGGGCGAGTTGGGCGGCGTGCTAATACGGCGAGGATCACGTCAACATCGATACCTTTATCTTGGTACCAAGCACGGAAACGTGCCATTAAGAACTCAAGCACTTCATCGCTTGCATTCGCGTTGCTTAAGTTAGTGCCATGGAGTTCTTGAGCCTTAGCAATCAGCGTCACTAAGTCCAGTGGCAGCTTGTTCTCAACGATAATGCGTAGCACACCGATAGCGGCGCGGCGCAGTGCGAATGGGTCGGCAGCGCCCTTAGGTGCCTGACCGATACCGAAGATACCCACTAAGGTGTCGAGTTTATCCGCTAAGGCTACTGCGCAAGATACTGCTGCTGTCGGAACCGTATCGCCAGAAAACTTTGGCTTATATTGCTCTTCCATGGCCAAGGCTACGGCTTCAGTTTCACCGTCTAGGCGGGCGTAATGCATGCCCATAGTGCCTTGAGTATCGGTAAATTCCATCACCATATTGGTCATTAAGTCTGTTTTAGACAATAAACCTGCGCGGGCGGCATCAACGGCGTTAGCGCCAGTTTGCTCGGCAATAAAGGCGGCTAGGGCAGAGATACGAGTCACTTTGTCTTTTAAGGTGCCGAGCTGTTGCTGGAACAACACAGTCTCAAGGCTTGGCAAACGTGATTCTAGTGTGTGCTTCTTATCGGTATTAAAGAAAAACTCGGCATCGGCCAAGCGTGGACGAACCACTTTCTCATTACCAGCAATGATTTGCGCCGGATCTTTTGATTCGATGTTCGCGACAAAGATGAAGTTTGGCAGTAACTTGCCCGCATCATCGAATACTGGGAAGTATTTCTGATCGCCCTTCATCGTATAAACCAAGGCTTCTGAAGGCACGTTTAAGAACTTCTCTTCAAAGCTTGCGGTTAACACGACTGGCCATTCAACTAAAGAGGTGACTTCTTCCAGCAGGTCGTCTTCGATATCGGCGGTGCCACCAATCTTAGCGGCCGCTTTTTCAGCATCGGCTTTGATTAAGGCTTTACGGCTTTCGTAATCGGCGATGACTTTACCTTCTTCTTTCAGTCGCGTCAGGTAGTTGTCTGCATGGTCAAGTTCGAAGCCTGTCCCCATAAAACGGTGACCACGAACATTACGTGCCGATTTAATGCCTAGCAATTCACCTTCGATTAACTCACTGCCTAACAGCATGGTAGCGGTGTGAACCGGGCGAATAAATTGTGTCTTGCTGCTTCCCCAGCGCATTGGCTTAGGAATGGGTAACTTATCCAGCGCACGTTGTGCCATCGCTGCGATTAAGCTCTTGGTTTCAACGCCTTCGACTTTGGCGTTATAAACCAGCCATTCACCTTTATCGGTCACCAAACGCTCAGCTTGGTCAACGGTAATACCGTTACCACGTGCCCAGCCTTCTGCGGCTTTCGTTGGTTTACCTTCGGCATCAAAAGCTGAACTCACAGCTGGGCCGCGTTTTTCAACGATTTTGTCCGCTTGAGCAATAGCCAGTTCAGTCACATTAATGGCGAGACGACGGGGCGCAGCGTACCAAACAGCTGATTTAAAAGCTAAATCGGCTTTGATTAATTCTTCGGTAAAGTTCGCTAAGAAAGACTCAGCCAGTTTACGCAGCGCCTTTGGTGGCAGTTCTTCGGTGCCTAACTCGATGAGTAAGTTTTCAAAATTCATGTGTTACCTCTACTTACACATTGGGAAGCCAAGCGCTTCGCGTGCCTGATAATAGGATTCAGCAACGGCTTTAGCCATTGTACGAACGCGCAGGATATAACGCTGACGTTCAGTCACTGAAATGGCGTGGCGTGCATCGAGCAGGTTGAAGGCGTGCGAGGCTTTCATCACTTGCTCATAGGCTGGCAGAGGTAATGGTTTTTCAAGCGACAATAAGTGCTGACACATTTTTTCGCATTGATCGAACAGGGCAAACATAAAGTCGACGTCTGCGTGCTCAAAGTTATAGGTCGATTGCTCAACTTCGTTTTGGTGGAACACATCACCGTAGGTGATGCGACCCATTGGACCATCGGTCCATACGAGGTCGTACACGCTATCCACACCTTGGATATACATGGCGAGACGCTCTAAACCGTAGGTAATCTCACCCGTGACAGGGCTACACTCTAAGCCGCCGACTTGTTGGAAGTAAGTAAACTGAGTCACTTCCATGCCGTTTAACCAGACTTCCCAACCTAGACCCCAAGCGCCTAGCGTTGGTGATTCCCAGTTGTCTTCCACAAAACGGATATCATGGATTTGTGTATCAATACCTAGAGCTTGCAGAGAACCTAAATAGAGTTCTTGGATATTATCCGGTGACGGTTTTAACACGACTTGGAATTGGTAGTAGTGCTGCAGACGGTTTGGGTTTTCACCGTAACGGCCGTCGGTAGGGCGGCGCGATGGCTGCACATAAGCACTGCTCATTGGCTCAGGCCCTAGAGAGCGTAGGAAAGTTTGTGGGTGGAATGTACCCGCACCGACTTCCATATCTAAAGGTTGAACGATTGCACAGCCTTGCTGCGCCCAATATTCCTGTAGGGTTAGAATGAAACCCTGAAATGTTTTTACGTCGTGTTTCGTCGTCATGTCTACTTGTCTACTGCCGTCAGCTTGAATAGAAAATGGTTTCGATTATACCTTGTAGATCTCTGCTTATGTAGGTTATTTTTTACCTTCTTTGTTAAAACGTTAAGGTAGATAGGCCATGGAAGAAATCCGCTGTAATTGGGTCAGCGATGATCCCTTGTATCGTGAGTACCACGATAAAGTGTGGGGACGCCCAGTTTATGATTCGAAGGAGTTGTTTGCCAAGCTCTGTTTAGATGGCCAACAAGCCGGGTTGTCTTGGATTACTATCTTAAAGAAGCAGCAAAACTACGAACAAGCTTTTGCGGATTTTGAGCCGACAGTCATTGCCACTTTCGACGACGCTAAGGTTGAAGAGTTGATGAACAATCCAGGTATTGTGCGTAATCGCCTTAAGATCCATTCGATTATTCGTAATGCAAAAGGCTATTTAGCCTACACTGCGGATGGCAAAGATTTTTCTGAATTTCTGTGGAGCTTTGTTGGTGGTAAGCCTAAGGTTAATCAGTTTACTTCCATGTCGCAGGTGCCTGTGCAAACACCTGAGTCTGAGGCAATGTCCAAGGCGTTAAAAAAACTCGGCTTTAACTTTGTTGGCCCAACGATTTGTTATGCTTTTATGCAGGCTGTGGGAATGGTGAACGATCATCTAGTTGATTGCATCGCCTATGATGCTTGCTGTGGCGGCAAATAAGTACTTATTTTATTGAGCTAAAAATCCAAAATAAAAAGGCATGTTCCACGTGGAACATGCCTTTTGTTATTTCACCTTGTTGAGATTAGATTTTCTCGAAGAAGAAAGGCTTACGCTGTTGTTTGCTGCCATTGAGTTGGTTCATCGACTCAGCATCAAACAACTTACCATTGACCATAGTATAAGTGACTTTATCTGTGACGCGAATATCCGCTAATGGATCGCCATCAATAACGATTAAATCTGCAAGCTTACCTGTCTTTATCGAGCCAAGTTGATGCTCTAGGCCGAAGGTGGTGGCTGGGTTAATGGTCGCAGTTTTGAGTACATCCATATTGCTCATGCCGCCTTGGGCGAACATCCACATTTCCCAATGGGCGGCTAAACCCTCACGTTGACCGTGGGCGCCAATATTTGGATGAATGCCTAATTTATTAAACTCATTCGCCACTTTAGCAACGTTAAAATGATTGTAGTGACCGTCTGGTGCATGGGGGCGACGCATAGAGCGAGCCTGCAAAATATCGCTTGGCACATACATAGACAAACGTGGATGGGCCCACACATCGGTCTTATCATACCAATAGTTTTCACCCGAAATACCGCCGTAGGCGACGACCAAGGTTGGAGTGTAACCGACCTTAGTTTGGCCCCAGAACTGTTTAATATCGTTATAAATATTTGCCACGGGTAACGAGTGTTCTACGGTTGTATGGCCATCGGCAACCATGGTCAGGTTATGTTGCAGTAAGCTGCCACCCTCTGGCACGACCATCATTTCGAGTTCACGAGCTGCAGCGATAACCTGTTGTCTTTGATTGCGACGCGGTTGGTTGTAGCTCTTAACGCTAAAGGCACCAACTTTTTTGAGTCGCTCTAAATGGAATTTTGCATCATCGAGTGAGTCGATATGCGAGGTGTATCCGGGTGCATTTGCGCCGTAGAGAATTGTTCCAGTGGAGAAAATCCGCGGGCCAACGATATTACCAGCTTTTTGTTGCTCAGAAGCGGCAAAGATTTCAGTGGTATCGTTCGATGGATCATGGATGGTCGTCACGCCTAGGGATAATCCAGAGTAGAGCGCCCAGTTTTGTTGGGGCACTATTTCATCATCGGCCTGGGCGCCATGGGCGTGAGCGTCAAACAAACCGGGCATAATGGATTTGCCGCTTATATCGATAACTTGTGCATCCTTTGGAATTGCCGTGTTAGCGTCGCCAACAGCAACAATATGATTGTCTTTGACGATCACGACTCCCTTATCGATGACTTGGTCATTTTCCATGGTGATCACTTTACCGCCGACAAAGGCGACTGTTCCACGTGGAACATCAGCTTTTTCAGTAAAGCCTAAATTGATAATGCTTGGCTTAGTTTGCGCGTTCTTTTTAAGATACTGCGAATCAACATCGGCTTGGTACAGTTCTGGGCCAAGAGTCCAATAGAGTTGATTACTCTTGCTATTCCAACTGATACTTTCGCCGGCTCGCACACTTAACTGAGTGACTGGAAGATTGCTGGCGTTAGGGCCGATTTCAACGGTTTCACCATGTTTAGCAAAGGGCGTCACCCAAACTTTAAAGCGCTCGGCAAAGGCGAGCTGTTTACCGTCGGGTGAGACTCTAAATTCGGTTGCATGTTTACTGCTGTAGTGAACGCGCTTATCAAACCCATCCAAGTTAATAGAGGCAAGCTGCGGTGTGTCATCTTCACCACTATTCATAAAAAATATGCGATCGGCTGAGGCTCCGAATTGTGCTTGATAGCCTTCTGCGGAGATTTTCTTATTTTGTTTGGTTTTTAAATCGACCTTGTACAGACCTGGTTCCTGCGACCAAGTTCGAGGTGTGAGATGGCCGCCTTGGGTTTTACGATACACCACAAGTTCGCCATCGGGAGAAAAGGTGGGCTCGACGTATTTTCCTGGCTCAGTGGTAAGTTGTTTCGCTTTGCCACCTTTAGCGCTGATCACTTGTACTGTGCCTTGGTCTTGGTCATTCCAAGTTGTGAAGACAATATTTTTGCCATCACGCGACCACTGGGGATAGAGTTCTTCGATATTGTTATCTAACTCGGTTAAGCGCGACATCTTGCCATCGGGAAGTGTCTTCAACCAGATTTTACCCAATGCTTCGAAGGCGACCTTACTGCCATCCGGTGAAACTTGTGCCATTCGCAGCATTTTTACATCGAATACATCTTTATCAATATCTTGTTTAAAGCGTACTGAAGGCTGAACGTCTAATTGGGTTTTTACAGAAAATGGAATATCGGTGACCGTTTTATTAGCAACGTTGAGGCGGTTAATTTTGCCCTTAGCCCAGAAGAAGATGTCTTTGTTGTCTGGAGTCCATGCCATCGTCGGGTAAACACCATGGATTGCCCAAGTCTCTTGCATATCGCGGTCTAAATCACCGAACAGTTTAGTGGTTTCACCGGATTTCAAATCAAGCAAATATAAGGATGATTGGAAATCATCACGCTTGATGTAGGCCAGTTTGGTGCCATCAGGGCTTGGGGTTGGGCGAATGGCTCCGCCAGTCCCTTCGATCAGAATTTCGATATCACCTGTTTTAGTATCGTAACGCTTGATTTTATAGATGCCGTTTACTGAGTCTTTGGAATAATGGAAGGTTTTTCCTGGGGTGTCATCTTGACTGAAATAGATATAGCGACCATCGGGTGAATAGGCGGGTTCACCTAAGTCTTTCTCATCATTTGGGCGTTCGGTGAGTTTTACACCTTCGCCACCTGCTACATGGTAGAGCCAGACTTCGCCGGCACCTAAACTACGACTGGCGGTAAAATGTTTACGACCCACTAAATATTGCGAATCAGGGCTCCACGCTGGGCTGTTGAGTAAGCGAAAAGTTTCTGATGTGACGGTGCGTGGATTGCTGCCATCGGCATCCATAATCCAAATATTGTCACCACCATCCGCATCCGAGGTAAAGGCGATGTGTTTACCATCAGGGCTATAAACTGGCTGCATTTGCCAGGCTATGCCTTGTGCTAATGGTTTAGCTTCGCCACCCGTGACTGGGATTTTATAAATATCACCGAGTAAATCGAATACTAAATGTTTGCCGTCTGGACTGACACTGATGTTCATCCAAGTGCCTTCGGTTACATCTATTGCCACTTTTTCTAGCGGGGCATTGGCTGGCGCATTGACGTCCCAACTCGTTTTTTGGGCGTCTGCTGCCTGTACAGCGTGGGAGTTAAGGCCAAGCATCAGGGCGATATAAAGCGGGGTCAGTGTAGGTCTAAACATGCTATATCCTGTTATCGTTATTTTAGGGTGTGGTTGTTATCAAATAAGATAAACATTTGTAAATGCTGTGTAGGTTATCGCACAAATATCCCGTAAGGAAAACGGAAATACTGTTTCAATTAATGACCGAGGAAGGCTGCTAGATGATTGGCGTAGGGGGCAATGGGAGAGTAATAGGATTACTCTCCGAGGTGAAGTTGTTTAGTCGCGAGTTACTGGGTCACCGAGATGGATCATTGCGTCATTGAGGACGCGGCAGGTTACGCCGCCACGCCAATCTGGAGTGAGGGCTAATTCTAATCCTGGGTGCGCCATTTCCATCTTACTGCATGGATCGGTTTCGCCGGTAATTTCTAAGCTTAAATCACCGATGCGCAATTGTTTGCCCACATCAGCAGGACTAAAACTTAATCCATCTACTAATAGATTGGCGCGGCGAATCGTCCAGACTAAATCCGCATTTATGCTTTGACAGGCTGCTTGCCACTGCTGCACTGAAAGAACGGTCACTTGTCGTTTGCCTGGACGACCAAATACATCCTTTTCAACACCGCTGTGCTGAGTGACATTAGCACACAACACTTCTTTCATTGGGCCACGTTTTACGGTTTTGTAGGCAATAGCAACTAGTTTCGGCATTTCTGATGTCCTTATCCTAATGTCGATGTTGGGACTTAGAGTCCCTTTTTAATCAAATATTGATAGGGTGTTTGGTTGGTTTCACTGGCGATCAGTGTGTGATCCATAAACTCACAAAAACTGGGAATATCACGGGTAGTAGCAGGATCATCCGCGATGATAAGCAGTGTTTCTCCTTGAGCCATTTGTCTTACCGTTTTACGCACCATCATTACTGGTTCTGGGCAGCGCAAACCAAGAGCATCCAGTTTGTGTTGTGCGGTTGAGAAAACGTCGTTCATATGACCTCGACTGAACGGTTAAACAGAATTGGCTAATGTTACTCCAGTGGTTTGGATAAACCAAGTTGGCGGCCTGATTTTGTGATGCAACGGGTAATTGGTTTTACTCCATTTTATTTATCCGAGAGTCGGGATTAGTGAGATGTTTCACGTGGAACAATGTTATTTCGTGATCCCTAATCTTTCTCAAATGCTTGAGAATGGGAACTCTTCATCATAAAAAATACGGGACTTTTATAGCTGCTATAAAATCGAGATAATCTAACTTTAAGCGTTTTTGGCTTAGCAACTTTATCATCGACGTTTTAGCGTGGCATTATTTCACAATGATTTTAAAGCTGCATAAAAAAGCCGGAACTGAGTCCGGCTTTGAAGGGAGAATCGTTAAGGATTAAACGCGTTCGAAAACGGTTGCAATACCTTGGCCTAAACCGATACACATAGTGGCTAAACCTAAGGTCGCATCTTTGTGTTCCATCAGGTTGATCAGCGTCGTTGAAATACGCGCGCCAGAACAACCCAGTGGGTGACCTAGTGCAATTGCGCCGCCGTTGAGGTTGATTTTGTCATCAACCACATCTGCTAAACCTAAATCTTTCACACAAGGTAAAGACTGAGCAGCAAAGGCTTCGTTCAGTTCAATCACATCTAAGTCGGCAACGGTAATACCGGCGCGAGCAAGTGCTTTTTGCGTGGCTGGTACTGGGCCGTAACCCATAATTGCCGCATCACAACCTGCAACCGCCATAGAGCGAATACGTGCACGAATTGGTAAGCCAAGTGCGCGTGCTTTAGATTCTTCCATTATCAACATGGCCGAAGCGCCGTCGGATAAGGCTGATGATGTTCCCGCAGTCACAGTACCGTTTGCAGGATCGAATACCGGGCGCAGTGCTGCTAACGATTCCATGGTCGTTTCTGGGCGAATCACTTCGTCGTGCAGTACTTTAATCAGTGCACCGTTAGCATCATGGCCTTCGATGCCATAGATTTCCTTGGCAAAACGGCCTTCAACTGTGGCTGCGTAAGCGCGTTGGTGTGAACGAACAGCAAAGGCATCCTGCTGCTCACGGGTGATGCCGTGGAGCTTGCCGAGCATTTCTGCGGTTAAGCCCATCATGCCGGAGGCTTTAGCGACGTTATTGGCTAAACCGGGGTGGAAGTCCACACCATGGTTCATCGGCACATGGCCCATATGCTCAACACCACCGATGATAAAGGTGTCGCCCATACCGGTCATAATTGCGCGAGCGGCTTGGTGGATGGCTTCCATTGAAGAACCACATAGGCGGTTCACTGTCACGGCGCCAGCCGTTTTCGGGATACCTGCCAGCAATGATGCGTTACGGGCAATGTTGAAGCCTTGCTCTAGGGTTTGCTGCACGCAGCCCCAAATAACGTCTTCAATCGTATTGGGATCTAATTGCGGGTTACGCAGTAATAGACCTTTCATTAATTCGGCAGAGAGTGTTTCTGCACGTACATTACGGAACACCCCAGCCTTAGAGCGGCCCATAGGCGTACGAATGCAATCTACGATAACAGCTTGTTTCATAATTAAATTCCTTTCCCGCTAATTAGGCTTGGTAGTAGCTACCGTTGTTGGCTGCAAGGGCGCGCATGGCGTCGGTGACTTGATACAAACCACCTAAGTGAGCGTATTTGTCAGCTAAGGCGACAAAGTTGGCTACGCCCATAGTATCTAAGTAACGGAACACACCACCACGGAATGGTGGGAAGCCTAAACCGTAGACTAAGCCCATATCCGCTTCGGCAGGTGATGCCACAATGCCTTCTTCTAAACAGCGAACGGTTTCGATAATCATTGGGATCATAGTGCGGGCGATGATTTCATCCGCATCGAATGCTTTTTGTTCACCAAAGGCAGCCTTTAGCAGCTCGTAGCTGGTTGGGTCGACGTCTTTCTTTGGCTTACCGCGGCTATCCACAGAGTAAGCGTAGAAGCCTTTGCCATTCTTCTGACCGAGACGTTTGTTCTCGAACATCACGTCAATCGCGTCATTGCCAGTTTTGCCCATACGATCGGGGAAGCCTTCGGCCATTACCGCTTGCGCGTGGTGACCTGTGTCTAGGCCGACAACGTCTAGCAGGTAAGCAGGGCCCATTGGCCAGCCGAATTGTTTTTCCATCACTTTATCGATAGCGGCAAAGTCGCCACCCTCGGCGAGCAGGCCGTTAAAGCCAGCAAAATAAGGGAAGAGTACACGGTTAACGAAGAAACCTGGGCAATCATTTACAACGATTGGGGTTTTACCCATTTTGCTGGCGTAGGCGACAACAGATGCGATGGTTTCTTCTGAGCTGTGCTCGCCACGAATAACTTCAACCAATGGCATTTTGTGCACTGGATTGAAGAAGTGCATACCGCAGAAACGCTCAGGTTTTTTCATGCTCTTGGCGAGCAGGTTGATTGAAATGGTTGACGTGTTAGAGGCGATAATCGCATCTTCACTCACGTATTGTTCAACTTCCGCCAGTACTTGTGCCTTCACTTTTGGATGCTCAACAACGGCTTCAACAACCACGTCAGCATGTTTCACTGGTGCATAGTCTAAGGCTGGAGTGATGTTGTTCAGCACTTTAGCCATTTTTTCTGGGGTAGAGCGGCCGCGAGCAACTTGCGCAGATAACAGTTTTGCGGCTTCGCCTAAACCTAAATCTAATGCAGGTTGAGCGATATCCTTCATCACGATTGGCGTGCCTTTGCTGGCGCTTTGGTAAGCGATACCGCCACCCATGATACCAGCACCTAATACGGCGGCACTTTTCACATCTTTAGCGAGCTTGCCCGCTTTCTTAGCCTTACCTTTTACTAATTGGTCATTCAAGAAGATACCGATCAACGCTTTGGCTACATCGGTTTTCGCTAACTTGATAAATGCTTGATGCTCAATTTGCAGCGCTTCGGCTCGGCCTTTGGTCGCCGCTTGCTCAACTACATTTACCGCCGCCATTGGTGCAGGATAATGTTTGCCAGCGACAGAGAAAACCATACCTTTAGCGGTTGTGAAAGACATCATGGCTTCGAGTTTTGGTAAGGTCAGTGGTGACATCTTACGTTGGCGACGGGCTTGCCAATCAAGCTTTTCTGCAACCGCGTCTTTAAGCATTTGAATGGCGGCAGCTTCTAAAGCCTCTGGCGCAACAACGGCGTCAACCGCGCCTACTTTTAAGGCATCTTCTGGACGTTGATCTTTACCCGTGGTGATCCACTCAAGAGCGTTATCTGCACCAATCACACGTGGTAAACGCACTGTGCCACCAAAGCCTGGGATAATACCTAGTTTGGTTTCGGGTAGACCGATTTTGGCTGTGGTGTCGGCGATACGGAAATCCGTTGCCAGAATAATTTCACAACCACCGCCTAAGGCAAAACCTTTAATCGCTGAAGCGGTTGGGAAAGGTAAATCTTCAAGTTTATTGAATACGGCATTGGCCTGTTCAACCCAAGAGAGTAGTACTGAATCATCTTGTGCGAATAAGCCTAAAAATTCAGTAATGTCGGCACCCACGATAAAGGTATCTTTACCTGAGGTCAGCACTAAAGCCTGAATGTTTGATTGTTGTTTAATGCTATCTAATGCGGCATCGAGTGAGGCGAGTGTTTCTCTGTCGAATTTGTTCACCGAACCGGGTGCGTTAAAGCACAGCTTGGCAATATTATCCTCGAGTAACTCAACCTGAATTGTAGGACTTTGGTAGATCATTGCTTGCTTCCTTTTGGCTTAAAAGTGATACCCACCATTATTTGTTGGTGTTAGTACGACTCTCTATCTCACAGCAGCTTCGGCCATCATTTGACCAGTTGTGTGCCAGTGTGCTTCGAAATTCGATAAATTACAACACCCAATTTAAACGACTGTTTAATTTCTTGTCGGCTAGAGTGAATTTTAAGCTTTGTGATACACTGCACAAAGTGTAGAAGTGCCAGATTACGCTAAAGGGTACGTGGTGGGAATTTGTACTTTAGCGGTATTGCTCGCTGGCTAAATGGATAATTTTATTTTTAGAATTAGAAGCATAGGCTTAAACTGAGAATTTGCTAACCTGCTAAGTAATAGGGCATACGCGAAGGAAAACACTGAGCCTTTAGGGCTCTGTCAGATTTGCGGTTTTTTTATTAACTATCGTTCATTACAGGATATGACACATGGATCACTTGGCTCATCACTATCATGCCCACATCGCCGAGCTTAATCGTCGAGTCGCTGAAATTGTATCGCGTGAAGCATTATCAGGTTTAGTGATCCACTCGGGTCAGCCACATCGAATGTTTTTGGACGACATTAATTATCCTTTTAAAGCCAATCCCCATTTCAAGGCTTGGTTACCTGTGCTGGATAACCCTAACTGTTGGTTAGTGGTGAATGGGCGCGATAAGCCGCAACTGATTTTTTATCGCCCAGTGGATTTTTGGCATAAGGTGTCGGACGTGCCGGAGATGTTTTGGACCGAGCATTTTGAGATCAAGTTACTCACTAAGGCCGATAAAGTTGCCGAGCTATTGCCTAGCGATATCGCCAACTGGGCGTATTTGGGTGAGCATTTAGATGTGGCTGAGGTGCTGGGTTTCACCAGTCGCAATCCTGACTCTGTGATGAGCTACCTGCATTTCCACCGTACTACTAAAACCGAATATGAACTCGAATGTATGCGCCGTGCCAACCAGATTGCGGTGCAAGGGCATTTAGCTGCTAAAAATGCCTTCTATAACGGTGCGAGCGAGTTTGAAATTCAGCAGCAGTATTTATCAGCCGTGGGACAGGGCGAGAACGAAGTGCCCTACGGTAATATCATAGCCTTAAATCAAAATGCGGCGATTTTGCATTACACCGCGCTTGAGCATCAAAATCCGGTGCGCCGCTTATCTTTTTTAATCGATGCGGGTGCCAGTTACTTTGGCTATGCGTCGGATATCACTCGTACCTATGCGTTTGAGAAGAATCGTTTCGACGAATTAATCACTGCCATGAATAAGGCGCAGCTCGAACTGATTGATATGATGCGTCCGGGTGTGCGTTATCCCGATTTACACTTGACGACCCATGGCAAAGTCGCGCAAATGCTGTTGGATTTTGAGCTAGCCACGGGCGATGCCCAGGGCTTAGTCGACCAAGGCATAACCAGCGCCTTCTTCCCTCATGGACTCGGCCATATGTTAGGCTTGCAAGTGCATGATGTGGGCGGTTTTTCCTTCGATGAGCGTGGTACCCATATTCCGGCACCAGAAGCCCATCCGTTCCTGCGTTGCACCCGCATTTTGGCACCAAACCAAGTGCTTACGATGGAGCCAGGATTATACATTATCGACACTTTACTCAATGAGCTAAAACAAGATAGCCGTGGTCAGCAGATCAATTGGCGCACCGTTGATGAGCTGCGACCTTTTGGCGGCATTCGTATCGAAGATAATGTGATTGTGCATCAGGATCGAAACGAAAATATGACCCGCGAACTGGGCTTAGCGTGATTTTAGGGAGAGCGAGTGCTCGAAAGTTATCTGATACCGAGTGAAAATGTGCAGATAGAAGAAGAGATAAAGCATAGCCGCTTTATCTCTTTTCTATTTCATTGCACAAGTTTAGAACAGCTGAAGTTAGTACTTACTGACATAAAGCGAGATTATCCCGGCGCCAGCCATTACTGCTATGCCTTTATTGCTGGAGCGCCCAACGACAGCATTGCCATCGGTTCGAGTGACGATGGTGAGCCAGCGGGCAGCGCTGGTCGTCCAATGCTCGCAGTATTACAAGGCGCGAATCTCGGTGAAGTCGGTGCCGTGGTGGTGCGTTTCTATGGCGGTACTAAGTTAGGTGTGGGCGGTTTAGTGCGTGCCTATACTTCGGGATTACGCCAAGGTTTAGGGCAATTGCCGACGCGATTGAAGCAATTACGTTATCCAGCCAAACTGCATTGTGATTACACCCAATTAAGGGATGTCGAACATTTATTACAACAGTTAGAAGCGGTGATCATCGATAAGCAATTTGCCGAAGCCGTTGATATCCATTTTGAAATAGGCAAACAGCAACAGGGTATATTGAATGAATCACTGGCAACGTTGAGTCAGGGTAGCCTGCGAGCAGAGTTTGAGCTGTGATGCCTGCGTAAATTATGCCAAAATATGCAAAATGCTGAAAATACCTTTGCAGCCAATGGAATAATTGAACACGCGGAATGCAATACAAAACCATAATAAGAATCATAGGCCTGCTAATCGGCCTGTTCTCCATCACTATGCTGCCGCCAGCCTTAATCGCCATTTGGTATAACGATGGCGGTGGTACTGCGTTTATTCAGGCATTTTTTGTTAGCTTATTTATCGGTTTTTGGCTCTGGTATCCTAATCGTCGCTGCAAAGAGGAATTACGAACTCGCGAGGGTTTCCTGATCGTAGTTTTGTTCTGGACAGTGCTTGGCTCCATCGGTGCCTTACCCTTTATCTTCTCAAGCCAACCCGATCTCAGCTGGACCGATAGTTTCTTCGAATCATTCTCCGCACTAACTACCACAGGAGCCACCGTTATTGTCGGACTGGACTCCTTACCTAAGGCCATTCTGTTTTATCGACATATGCTGCAATGGCTCGGCGGTATGGGGATCATTGTTCTAGCTGTGGCGATTCTGCCTGTGCTTGGAGTTGGGGGCATGCAGCTGTATCGCGCCGAGATTCCAGGGCCTGTGAAGGACAGTAAGATGACGCCGAGGATTGCCGAAACGGC
Organism: Shewanella sp. FDAARGOS_354; assembly: GCF_002209245.2. Taxonomy (NCBI): domain Bacteria; kingdom Pseudomonadati; phylum Pseudomonadota; class Gammaproteobacteria; order Alteromonadales; family Shewanellaceae; genus Shewanella; species Shewanella sp. FDAARGOS_354. The sequence continues at coordinate 3,667,929 of NZ_CP022089.2, forward strand.
TAAGGCGTTATGGTACATCTATCTACTGCTAACCATCACCTGTGCTGGCGCCTATTGGCTGGCGGGGATGAGCGTATTCGATGCCGTGTGTCACTCGTTTTCGACCATCGCCATCGGGGGCTTTTCGACCCACGATGCCAGTATGGGCTACTTTAACAGCCCTGTAATCAATCTGATTTGCGTATTCTTTTTGATAGTCTCTGCAGTGAACTTTAGCGTGCACTTTGCGGCATTTTCGCGCCGCGGGATCAATTTTAGAGTCTATTTTCGAGACACTGAGTTCAAGATGCTGGTGGCAATTCAGTTGGTGCTGACGGCGATTTGCTTCTTAACCCTTTATCACTCAGGGATTTATGACTCGCCAGAAGAAACCTTAGATCACGCCTTATTCCAAGCGGTTTCGGTGGCGACAACTGCTGGCTTTGGTACTGAAAGTTTCCATATGTGGCCGCTTTTCCTGCCGATTCTGTTGATCTTCTCAAGCTTTATCGGTGGGTGTGGTGGTTCAACTGCGGGCGGGATAAAGGTGATCCGAGTTATCCTGCTGCTGTTGCAAGGTTCTCGTGAACTTAAGCGCTTGGTTCACCCTAAGGCGATGTTCTCAATTCGTATTGGCTCCAAGGCGTTACCAGATCGTGTCGTCGATGCAGTATGGGGATTTTTCTCTGCCTACGCTTTAGTTTTCGTACTGTGTATGTTGGCGCTAATGGCCATGGGGCTGGACGATATTACGGCCTTTAGTGCCACCGCTGCCTGTTTAAATAACCTTGGCCCAGGGCTTGGGGAAGTGGCGAGTAACTATGCCAGTATCGGTGATGGCGCCAAATGGGTGCTGGTGGTGGCCATGTTATTTGGTCGCCTCGAAGTCTTTACCTTGTTGATTTTGTTCACGCCAACTTTCTGGAAGGATTGATATGCAGACATTAATAATCTATTCGACAATCGATGGCCAAACACTGGAAATTTGCCGAAAAATCAAAACGCTTGCCGAACAAGCGGGTGAGCAGGTGTCGTTAGTCACCTTAGAACAGGCCGAGGCCTTAAGTCTTGTCGATTTCGATAAAGTGCTGATTGGTGCGAGTATTCGTTATGGTAAACATAGACCTGAGCTATATCAGTTTGTAAATCGCAACCACGCGGTGTTAAGTGCAAAAATTAACGGTTTTTTCACTGTAAATGTGGTGGCGCGTAAGCCATTAAAGAACACGCCAGAAACCAATCCTTACATGCAAAAGTTCCTTAAATTATCGCTGTGGCAACCACAGCAATTGGCGGTGTTTGCAGGCAAGATTGATTATCCTAAATATAGTTTATTCGACCGGACCATGATCCGCTTTATCATGTGGATGACTAAGGGGCCGACTGACCTGAAGGGCACCTTCGAGTTTACCGATTGGGGTAAAGTCGAAGCCTTCGGAACGCACTTTAGCAAGCTGTAAAAATGATAAAGCCCTAGTCTCAGCTAGGGCTTTATGACTGCATGGCGTCGTTTAACGATTTATACCGCGCAGTAACGACTATGTAGAATGGAAATCACTTGGGTGACTTGTTCATTCTTAAGCTTGTAATACACAATCTGGGAGCTCTTACGGGTATCGACTAAGTCTTCAGCTCGCAATACTGCTAAATGCTGTGATAGTGCCGATTGGCTTAAAGGAACAGTCGCATTCAGTTCCGTCACGCTCAGCTCTTTATCCAGTAAAAGGCACAGAATCATTAAGCGATAAGGATTCGCTATAGCTTTAAGCCATTTAGCCGCACTTTCCGCATTAGTTACCATTGCATTTACATCTATATCATTTTGCATAAGGTACTCACTTGATCGCTTTTGATTAGATAATTCTAATTGAACATGTTTCTATACGCAATCATACTGCTCGGCAATTCAGATCTCAATTTTTGCATTTCAGAATATGAGACAACGCTGATTTGTGATCCTATCAGGGGTTTATTTAACAGATGATTGCCACAATGGTGCCACACTTTAACGGAACGGGAATACCCCATGACACGCATTTTGGTGCTTTATTTTACCCGTGGTGGCCACACGGCCAAGATTGCGAATGCAATCGCGCAGCAATTGACTCTGCGTGGTGCTGAGGTTGACTTAGTCGACATCAATAGTGCGGCTGCAACAAGGATTAACTGGCCCGATTATCAACTGGTGGCTTTGGGGGCTTGCGTACTCTATGGTACCTATGACAAGAGCGTATTCCAGTTTGTTGAACAACATTCGCAAGCGTTGAGTGCGTTGCCAAACAGTTTTTTCTGCGTCAATGTGGTGGCGCGTAATCCTGAAAAACGTATTCCAGAGAACAATAAATACCTGCAAAAATTCATAACCTTATCACCTTGGACTCCCGCCGATTTGAAGATTATTGCTGGTAAGGTGGATTACCCTTCGTGGCCTTGGTACGACAGATTAATGATCCAATTGATTATGAAAATCACCAAAGGGCCAACGGATCCTAAGGCGGTGATCGATTATACCGACTGGGAAGATGTGAAGGTCTATGCCGACCATTTGCTGACTTTGGCTAAGGTTGCTGAGCCCGCCTAATAAAAATGCGCTCTGTGAGCGCATTTTTAGTTGATGACTGATACGACTAGTATTTCCAAAAACTGGGATGGAATAGTACGGCCACAGTTAAAATCTCTAAGCGTCCTAGCAACATACCTAATGCAAGCGCCCACTTAGCCAGATCGGGCAGTGTCGAGAAGTTACCCGCTGGGCCAATAATCGGCCCAAGTCCTGGGCCAACGTTGGTGACTGCGGTAATTGCGCCAGTAAAACTGGTCATGGGGTCGAGCCCTGTCAACACCAAAATCACCGAAAGCCCAACAATCACAAACATAAATAGCAGTACAAAGGTGATCAGCGAGCGCACAATATCCTCACTAATCAGGCGGTTATTATAGCGCTCCCTAAATATCCCATTGGGATGACATTGCTGCTTTAACTGCTCGCGCATAATGGCGCCAGCAATTTGAAAGCGGAAGATTTTGATCCCGCCAGAGGTCGAGCCAGAACAGCTACCGACAAACATTAAGAACAGAAAAGCGATATTAGCAAATGCGCCCCACGTACCATAGTCGGTTAACCCATAGCCCGTTGTGGTCACAACAGATACGACGTTAAAGCTGGATAAGCGTAATGCATCAATCAAGGCGATATCGCGGGTTTGCCATAACCAAACACCAATAAAGCAAGAAACAAAGGTCAGAAAAAATAAGAAGCCTTTGACTTGGGCATCATTCCAAACGCTTAAATCGCGCTGTTGGATCATCTGCACAAACATCAGCAGGGGTAAACCTCCCGCCGCCATAAACACAACGCCAACCCAATGGGCTGAATTTGAAAACGCCGCCATCGAATTATCTGAGGTTGAATAGCCTCCCGTCGACAGTGTGGTCATCGCATGGTTGATGGCTTGAAACCACGTCATGCCTGCAACATGGTAGGCAATACAGCAGATAATAGTCAGTAAAATATAGATAAAGAATAAATGCTTAGCCATGCTTTGGGTACGAGGAACGGCCTTGTCACTCCAATCCGATGACTCAGTGCGGAACAGCCGCATACCACCAACGTTTAAGAAGGGCAGAATCGCAACCGCCATCACGATAAAGCCAATACCACCGAGCCATTGCAATAACGAGCGCCAGATTAAGATACTGTGATCCATCGTATCTAACCCTGAGAGCACGGTTGAACCTGTGGTGGTAATACCGGACATGGTCTCGAAGAAGGCATCCGTATAACCTATACCGTGGTAAAGCGTAAAAGGCATAGCCGCAAACAGACTCACGATCAGCCAAGTTAGGCTGGTGAGCAGAAACATATCTCGAATATTGAGGTTAATGGCCTTACTTTGGCCGTTATGCAAACACAGGCTGGCGCAAATCCCTGTGACTAAAGCCGATAACATGAAAGAGCCTACGGTCTCCTCGCCGTTGAATGCGGCAAGAAGTAAGGGCGCTAACATAAAGGCTGTTAACATCGATAAAAACAGCCCTAAAATAAACAATAACGGTCTAAAGTTCAGCATAGGATGATGACTTAAAAGAAGAAGGCGCTAGGTTGGAACAGCTTCTCGACTTCGCCGATAAATTTTTTGTTTACCAAAAACAAAATCACGTGATCCCCTTGCTCAATCACTGTTTTATCATGAGCCATCAACACTTCCTCATTCCGCACAATTGCGCCAATAGTGGTTCCCGGCGGCAGCTTGATATCGCCAATGGCCTTGCCAACAACTTTAGAGGTGCTGGAGTCACCGTGGGCAATGGCTTCGATGGCTTCGGCGGCGCCTCGACGTAAGGAATACACGTTACAGATATCGCCTTGGCGGATATGGGTCAGTAAGGCTGAAATCGTTGCCTGCTGGGGTGAAATCGCGATATCGATATTAGCTTCTTGCACAATATCCACATATGCTTCGCGCTGGATCAGCACCATCACCTTTTTCGCCCCCATGCGCTTGGCTAGCAGGGCGGACATGATATTGGCTTCATCATCGTTGGTGACGGCAATAAACACATCGGTTTGGTCGATATGTTCTTCGAGTAGCAGCTCTTGATCTGAGGCGTCACCACAAAATACCGTGGTGTTTTCAAGTTGTTCGGATAGAGACTCTGCGCGTTCGAACTTGTGTTCAATCAATTTGACTGAATGGGTGCGCTCGAGGCGTTTAGCCAGGCCTAAGCCGATGTTACCACCGCCGGCAATCATGATATTGCGGTAGGAGTTATCCAGCTTTTGCATCTCACTCATCACCGCGCGGATATGGCGACTGTCGGCCACGAAAAATACTTCGTCATCGGCTTCGATAATAGTCGTACCGCGGGGCATGATAGGGCGACCTTGGCGGAAAATCGCCGCCACCCGGGTATCAATATTTGGCATATGCTCGCGAAGCGCGGCCAAGGCATTACCGACTAAAGGGCCGCCATAATAGGCGCGCACCGCAACTAAACTTAAGCGCCCTTCGGCAAATTCGAGCACTTGCAGTGCACCGGGATACTCAACCAAACGTTGAATGTAAGCGGTCACTAACTGTTCAGGTGCGATAAGTTCATCGATCACAAAACCGCCGCGAGGACGCCCATCGCTATTTTTGGTCTCACTGTCGATAAATAATTTATCGCGCATCGCTAGATAAGGTTCGGAGCGAATACGGGCGATTTTAGTCGGTGTACCAAATAGGCTGTAGGCCATCTGGCAGGCGACCATGTTGCATTCATCGCTGTTCGTCACAGCAATCAGCATGTCGGCATCTTCGGCGCCAGCCTCTTTGAGCACATCGGGGTGGGCACCATGGCCCGCCACGACGCGAAGGTCATATTTATCCTGCAGGGCGCGTAATCTGGATTTGTCGCTATCGACGATGGTGATATCGTTGTTTTCACCCACCAAATTTTCGGCCAAGGTTCCCCCAACTTGACCCGCACCTAATATGATAATTTTCATGGCCTTGCTTACTTCCTAATGGGTCGCTTTCAATAAACGGGCGTAATAAAACCCATCCATGTTGTGTTGTCCCGGCGTGATTTGCCAACCTATATCTTGGCTTGAAGCCTGCTGGGCAAGTGTGTCTAGCTTAGCATCTGCGGTTCTGGCTAAAAATGCACTAATTTGGTCTCGATTTTCCTGCGGCAAAATAGAGCAAGTTGCATACAGGAGTGTGCCACCGGGCTTGAGCCACTTCCAGCAGTGATCGAGAATTTGTCTTTGCAGCTCTGCCAGTTCTTCGATGTCATGGTTTTTGCGTAACCATTTGATATCGGGATGGCGGCGGATAACGCCCGTCGCTGAGCAAGGTGCGTCGAGTAAGATACGATCAAATTGTTCACCCTGCCACCATGAGTCGATATTGGCCGCATCGCCATGAATAACTTCCGCTTTTAATGATAAACGGTCAAGGTTCTGTTGCACGCGCTCGAGACGTTTGGCATCGAAATCGACGGCAACCAGCTTGATGCTAGGTTCAAGTTCGAGTAAATGGCAGCTTTTACCGCCCGGAGCCGCACAGGCATCAAGAACCAGTTCATTCGCTTGCGGGGCCAGCAGGGTCGCGGCCCATTGGGCTGCGCCATCTTGCACTGATGCCGCACCTTCGTGGAAGCGTGGTAATGTCGCCACATCCTTGGGATGGGCAAGCAGGATTGCATCATCACTGAGGCCAGCACTGGCTTCTATCTCAAGCTCACTGAGGGCGGCAAGATATTCATCGCGGCTTTGGGAGAGGCGATTGTTACGTAACCACATGGGTGGACGTTCATGGCTTTGCTGGATTATCTCTTGCCAATGATCGGGATAAGCGGCTTTTAAGCGCTTAATTAACCAGCCCGGCGTGTTGTAGCTTAAGATCTCCGACTCTGTGCTAAGCGGTGTTAATTGGCGATGAATATTACGCAGCACGCCATTGACGACCTTTACCATTCCCTCAAACTTTAACTGACGGCAGGCCTCTGCGGTTTCGGATATGGCCGCATGGCTTGGTATGCGGGTGAAGTAAAGTTGATAACAGCCAACAATCAATAGCTGGTGGATGATCCTTTGCTTACCTTTGAGCGGATTAGCCAAACATTCGGCAACGCGTTTTTCTATCTGTGGCAAAGTACGCATTACGCCGTAGCAGAGCTCGGCGAGCAGGGCTTTATCTTTACCACTAGCAAGATGCCTTTGCTGTTCTGGCAGGGCAACTGAAAGTGACACGCCTTTTTCTAATACGTCGAAGATGGCTTTGGCCGCCAGTGCTCGCAAGTTCATCATTATTGCGCCTCGTTATTGAGACGAGTATTTGGGGTAAACCACTCGCCGCGGGCATTGAGAATATCTGCAACGCTGAGGGGTTTCTTGCCGGGTAATTGCATGCTGAGTAGGGTTAACACACCATCGCCGGTGGCGACTTCAATACCTTTTTTACTGGCGCTGATAATAGTGCCGGGTGTGGCATTGCTGCTGGTGGTGCTGACTTGGGTCTGCCACACCTTAATAGTATTGCCTTGGTGCTCAAAGTAGCTCACTGGCCAAGGATTGAAGGCGCGAACTTCCTGCCATAATTGGGTCGCGGATTTAGTCCAATCTAACCTCGCTTCTTCTTTACTGAGTTTTTCGGCGTAGTTCGCTAAGGTTTCATCTTGTTTTTCAGCGGCTAAGGTGCCGTTGGCTAAACCCTCGAGAGCTTGCAGTAGCGCATCGGGTCCTTGCTGGGCTAACTTCTCGTAAAGACTTGCCGAAGTATCGTCATCTTCAATTGGCAAGTAGGTTTTTAGCAGCATATCACCCGTATCTAGGCCGATATCCATCTGCATAATCGTCACGCCGGTTTCTTTATCACCTGCCCACAATGCGCGTTGAATCGGCGCCGCACCGCGCCAACGAGGCAGAATTGAACCGTGAACATTGATACAGCCTAAACGTGGCGTATCAAGCACGACTTTAGGCAGGATCAAACCGTAGGCAACCACCACCATAATATCGGCATCAAGGGCGGCCAGTTGTTGCTGCGCGGGTTCTTTGCGTAGCGAACCGGGTTGATAAACTGGAATATTGTGGGCGAGCGCGAGCTCTTTCACTGGGCTGGCGGTGAGTTTTTTACCGCGCCCTGCGGGTCTATCCGGCTGTGTGTAAACAGCAATCACATTGTGGTGTGAGTTAATCAGCGCCTGTAAATGGCGAGCGGCAAAATCCGGTGTTCCGGCGAAGATGATATTGAGTGGTTTCAAATCTGATCCTAATGCTTATTTGGCGTCTTGTTTGGCCGCTTTTTCAAGTTTCTGTTTGATCCGTTGGCGCTTCAATGGCGACAGGTAGTCGACAAATAACTTACCTTTCAGGTGATCCATTTCATGCTGAATGCAAATCGCAAATAGGTCATCGGCTTCAACGGTGAATTCATTACCGTGTCTATCCAGAGCTTTAACGGTAACAAATTCGGCGCGGTCAACCTTGGCATAGATACCAGGGACTGACAGACAACCTTCTTCGTTACAGAAATCACCGCTACTGGCAATAATCTCGGGATTGATAAAGACTTTAGGACGTTCAACCTCGTCTTGTAAATCCATGACGATCAGTTGTTTATGATAATCAACCTGGGTCGCGGCCAAACCAATCCCTTTTTCTTGGTACATGGTTTCGAACATATCATCGATTTGAGTTTGCAACTCAGTAGTAAACTCTGTGATAGGTTGTGCTTGAGTTCGCAATCTTTCATCGGGAAAGCGTAAAACTTTTAATAGTGCCATACTTAAACTCTTAACAAGTCTGTCAAATCTCAATCAGTTGGTTATACTGACTGAGGCTAATGGGTTAATTTTAATCTTTAGTGCCTATCAATAACAGTAAAAGCTCGATTTAAGAGCTAAACAACATGGACCGCACCATGAAACGGCTAATTTTACTTGCGTTAATGACCTTTCATTGCACATTGGTTTACGCTGACACTCTCACGTTGAAAGCAGGGTATCCAGAGTCATATGTGGTAAAGAAGGGCGATACCCTGTGGGATATTTCTGCAACCTTTCTAAATGATCCGTGGAAGTGGCCACGTTTATGGGATGTTAACCCTCAAATAGCCAATCCTCATTTAATTTATCCCGGTGATCAACTCACCTTAGTCTTTATCGATGGTCAACCCAGATTAGTGCTTAATGGCGCGAGTGCGAGTATTGGGGGTAGTGAAGCAAAACCCCATATTCGCAAAACTCCAGAGGGACGCGTAATTGCCAAGAGCAATGCGGTTCCTGCGGTTGATTTGGCATTAATCCAAAACTATCTCGTTCAAAACCGTGTGGTTGATGCTAGCTGGCTAGGCATGCAACCTATGGTACTCGGCGGTGAAAGCCCGTCGCGCCATCATATTGTTGGTGATGTGATTTATATTAATAGCGAATTACCTTTGCATCAAAAGTTAGGAGTCTATGAGCGTGGCCGAGAATTCTTTAATAAAGAAACGGGCGAGGCGCTAGGACAGGAAGCGATTCTGGCATCCACAGGCCAAGTCATTGAGTCTGGCAAAGTGTCTAAGGTAAAAATTCTGAGCAATTTCCGTGAAACCAAAGCGGGCTTTAGGGTGTTGCCTATGGAGGATGAAGCGTTAATGTCAGCTTACTTTACGCCAAAACCCGCAGAACTTAAGACGCCAGCGACCATATTGGCCATCGAGTCGAAAATGCGCGAAGCCGGTAAACTCAATGTTGTCTATCTTGATAAAGGTACGCAGGACGGTATTGAGCCTGGCGAGGTATTCTCCATTTATCGCGATGGCGAAGAAATCGTGATTAATAACGATGGCCAACCTGTGCCCTCGATGGAACGGACAGCCTATGACAATGTGGTTGCGTCACTTTCATCCGACAGGGCACTCAAAATGCCTGATGTTTACAATGGTAAGTTATTAGTATTCAAAGTGTTTGATAAAGCAAGTTTAGGATTGATTGTATCGACGGAGCGTTCTGTGCGGGTCGATGATAAATTAATCGCCCCAGATTCCTTAGCCTTTAGAGGTCAATAATCTCTGAAAACTTGGTTGATTGGTTAATTGTTAGTGCGGTATCTGGGCTCGGACCCGCTCGGACACAACAATTATTAACGCACATGGATGTGGACGACCTCAGGCAAAGGCTCGAGCATGAGAAACACTCGCTCCCTTTGTCTGACAATCAGCTCCACAGCTTGGTTATTGACTATCAAAAAGTCGATGCTGCTTTAGAGTGGCAACAACAGGCGGCACATCATCATTTAGTCTGTTTTTCCGATCCGCTTTATCCTCCGTTGCTAAAACAATTAACTGATCCACCCTGCGTTTTGTTTGTTAAGGGCTGCGTCGAGGCGCTAGCGATTCCATCTCTTGCTGTTGTGGGCAGCCGTAATGCATCTCCTGGTGGGTTACAGGTGGCTTATCAATTGGCTCGAGAGATGTCGGCGCTTGGATTTAGTATCTGTAGCGGCATGGCGATGGGGATTGATGGTGCGGCGCATAAAGCTTGTGTTGATCATGGTGGAAGAACGCTTGCCGTGCTGGGAACTGGGATTGATATTACTTATCCGCGCCGACATAAGCAGCTTTATGAGGATATTCAGCGCCAAGGCTGTATAATAAGCGAGTTTTGGCCAGATGTAGGGCCTTTTGCGGGCAATTTCCCGAAACGAAATCGCATCATTAGCGGTCTTTCTTTAGGGACGCTGGTGGTTGAAGCCTGTCGCAAAAGTGGTTCACTCATCACCGCAAGGTTGGCTATGGAGCAAGGGCGTGAGGTGTTTGCCGTGCCTGGCTCCATCCTAGGAGGATTTCACCAAGGCTGTCACGATTTATTACGTGATGGGGCAAAACTTGTGGAAAGCGCGGCCGATATAGTGGAAGAGCTGGCAAGTTTGACAGCCTTTCATCTTGAAGAACTCTACTCCAGCCACCATATACAGCAAGGTGAGATTTGTGATTTGCCATTTTCATCGCTGTTAGCTAGTGTAGGTTATGAAACTACAACAATTGATGCTGTAGTTGAACATAGTGGGAAAACGATAGATCTGGTGTTAGAACAAATGCTTGAACTTGAGTTGCAAGGTTGGGTTGTTGCAGTACCCGGTGGTTACGTCAGAGTAAAGAGGAGCTAGCCATGTTTGATATCCTCATGTATCTATTTGAAAACTATGTTCACAGTGAAGTCGAACTACTAGTTGATGAAGACGAGTTAACCAAGGAACTCACTCGCGCTGGTTTTCATCAGTCGGAGATTTTAAAAGCCTTAACTTGGTTGGAGCGTCTGGCAGAGTTACAGGAAGGGGATAAGCCTTACCTGTGTAATCATGATCAGCATTCGTTTCGGATTTACACCAAAGACGAAATGGAAAAGCTGGATGTGGAGTGCCGTGGATTCCTGCTATTTTTAGAGCAAGTTAAAGTGCTTAATGTCGAAACCCGTGAGATGGTGATCGACAGAGTCATGGAGCTTGATGAGCCTGCCTTGATCCTCGAAGATCTTAAGTGGGTTATTCTGATGGTGCTGTTTAATGCGCCCGGCCATGAGTCTGCCTATGAGCAAATGGAAGATTTAATTTTTGAGCAGCCTGAAGAAGGCCGGCTACATTCTTAAGTGTTGCGACGTGATAAATAATGAGAAAGGAGGCTAGCCCTCCTTTTTTGATGCCATATGTTTGTTGAGACCTGTGCGGTGAGTTATCTGCGGATTAGCCGCAATGACTAGTGGTAAATGATTATGTCTAAGATCGATGAACAACTATTTAGTGCCCATGAGCATGCACTGGAAAAAGAATACGAGTTATGCCCCGAATGTGGCAGCGAGTTGTCGGTAAAACACAGTAAGCATGGGAGTTTTATCGGCTGTAATAATTACCCAACCTGTGAATATACTCGTCCTTTAGTGCAGCACGAATCGATTGAAACCCAAGTGATTGAAGGTTCTAAATGTCCCGCATGCGGCCATGAGTTGGCTGTTAAATCGGGGCGTTTTGGCATTTTTATCGGCTGTACCCAATATCCCAATTGTACTCATATTGAAAGACCTGATCAGGAGAGCGATAAACCTGAGGTGGCCTGTCCTGAATGTAAAACGGGTAAACTTGAGCATCGAACCAGCCGTTTTGGTAAGAGTTTTTATGCCTGTAGCGCGTATCCCAAATGTAAGTTTATCGTCAATTATCCACCCGTTTGCGAAAGCTGCCCGAGTTGTGGCTTTGGGATTTTAGTCGAGCGTAAAGGTGCGGCGGGAATGCGTTTAGAATGCCCGCAAAAAAGCTGTAAATACAAACGAGCGCTTTAGTGTGATCGATCTCTCTAAAAGTTTGGCCGCTTAAACCGCCTTAGGTATAATCCCTGTCCAACCATGGATGGGGTAGCCAAGATGCCAAAATTTGTTTGGAAAAACGATTAAATCCATAAGGTAATCCTAAGATGTTACAGCTGCACCCCTCTGACATTAAAGACGTAGTGTTAAACGGTGGCGTTATCGCTTATCCCACTGAAGCCGTCTATGGTTTAGGCTGTGACCCAGATAATGATACTGCCATTCAAAAATTACTCGCCGTAAAACAACGTCCTTGGCAGAAGGGCCTTATCTTAGTGGCGAGCGAGTTTTCCCAGTTATTAGACTATGTTGATGAATCACAGTTGAGCGCCGAGCAGCTTGAGTTTGCCTTTTCTAAATGGCCAGGGCCTTTTACCTTTGTGATGCCGATTAAACCGCATGTCTCGCGTTATTTATCCGGTGAATTTGATTCTATCGCCGTGCGCGTCTCCGCCCATGAAGGTGTGCGGGCTTTGTGCCAAGCCTTGGGTAAACCACTCGTCTCAACCAGTGCCAACTTAGCCGGCGAAGATCCCGCACTTAGTGATGATGACATTCTCAACGCTTTTGAAGGCAAAATAGATGCCTTAGTGCTAGGCCAATTAGGTCAGCAGCGTCAGCCGTCCACCATTGTTGATGCTCGAAGTGGCAAGATTTTGCGCAACGGACAGTAACTAATTAATAAAAATAAGGATAAAAGCTATGAGTGTGCCAGATGCGACAGTGGTAAAAGCATTTTTACTCGATCTACAACATCGAATTTGTGCGGGTCTTGAGCAGTTGGATGGGCAAGCAAGCTTTGCAGCCGATTCATGGACGCGCACCGAAGGCGGTGGCGGCACCAGTCGGGTCTTAACCCAAGGTGCGGTATTTGAGCAAGCCGGGGTTAACTTTTCCCATGTGACAGGGGCTGCGATGCCCGCATCGGCAACGGCTCATCGCCCTGAACTGGCGGGTCGCAGCTTTGAGGCCATGGGTGTCTCCTTAGTGATTCATCCAAGAAATCCTTACATTCCAACCACCCATGCTAATGTGCGTTTCTTTATTGCCCATAAAGACGGCGCGGATCCTGTCTGGTGGTTTGGTGGTGGTTTCGATTTAACGCCTTACTATCCTTTCGAAGAAGATGTGCGCGAGTGGCATCAAAGTGCTAAAAATCTATGCCAGCCTTTTGGTGACGATGTTTATCCTAAGTATAAGAAGTGGTGTGATGAGTATTTCTTCCTGCCACATCGTAATGAAACCCGCGGTGTGGGCGGTCTGTTCTTTGATGACTTAAACCAAACAGGCTTCGATAAGAGTTTCGATTTTATGCAGGCGGTGGGCAACGGCTTCTTAACTGCATATGCGCCGATTGTTGAGCGTCGTAAAGAGACTCCCTATGGTGAGCGTGAGCGTGAGTTCCAGTTATATCGTCGCGGCCGTTATGTTGAGTTCAATCTGGTATACGACAGAGGCACTTTGTTCGGCCTGCAAACCGGTGGTCGCACAGAGTCTATTTTGATGTCAATGCCGCCATTGGTACGTTGGCAATATGCTTATACGCCAGAGGCGGGCAGCCCAGAGGCAGATCTTTACGATAACTACCTCAAACCTCGAGATTGGGTATAAGCACGCTAACACGAGTCGCGTAATCAGTACTTTACTGATTACGCATATGATCAGCCAGAGTTGAAATCGCCTCATAGATAGCGGCGCGATGCTCTGGCTTTTTTATGTGTTTTTCAATGGCAAACTTCATGCAAAATAGCCATTGATCCCGCATTGTCTCATCTACTGCGAAGGGCATATGCCGAGCGCGTAATGCGGGATGACCATACTTTTGCTGATATAACTGCGGACCGCCTAGCCAGCCACTTAAGAATTCATAGAGCTTTTGTTCCGACTCTGCAATCGGCGCACGGTGAATCGCGAATAAGGCTTGTGTTTCTGCTGAGCTTGCCATTTTCTGATAGAAACTATTGGCAATCGCGCGGATCACTTTGTCGCCACCAATTAAATCATAGGCATTAGACTGATTCGGATCCCTGTCATCCGACACGCTTGTGTGTTTACTAAAAATCTTTTTAAGCCAGTTCATAGGTCTAACTGCATTGCTGTCTACAATTTCGATGCGCGCATTATAGCCTGAATGTCACTGTGAAACCGAAGGCTAAAGTTAGGTACAACAACTTAGGCTCGCCACTAGGCTGTGCTACCGCCTAAAAGCGCGCTAGACTGCATGCCATTCACAGCCAATAGAATCCCGCAGATGACAAATATGCCCTCAGTAACTACGCCAGTACTTGATCGATATGCCGTGTTTGGCAATCCGATAGGTCACAGTAAATCACCCTTTATCCATGGACAGTTTGCGGCCCTTACGCAGCAGTCCCTGAGTTATGAAGCGATTCTGGCACCCATTGATGGTTTTGAGGCGAGTTTACGAGCATTTTTTCAGGCGGGAGGAAAGGGCGCGAATGTGACAGTGCCTTTTAAAGAGCAAGCCTTTGCCCTCTGCGATCGCTTAAGCGCCGAAGCGACACTGGCGGGGGCGGTCAATACCTTAAGTTTGTTGGCCGATGGCACAATTTATGGTGATAACACCGATGGTTTGGGGCTGGTGGCCGATCTTATTCGCCATCTCGGCAGTTTGCAGCATAAGCGGGTACTCTTGGTGGGGGCCGGCGGCGCGGCGCGCGGCTGTATTTTGCCATTGCTTAAGGCTGAAGTGGGTCAACTCGTCATCACTAACCGCACTCAAAGTAAGGCGCAGGCCTTAGTAGAGATTTTTAGCCAAGTACAACAAGGGCGTTACCGCGATACACTCCTGTCGATGCCGATGCCAGAGTTGTCGGGGGAGTTCGATTTAGTGATTAACTCGACCTCAGCGAGTCTAGCGGGAGAGCTACCGCCACTGCCACAGTCCATTATCGGCAGCAAGACGGCTTGCTACGATATGATGTATGGCGCAAAACCAACGGCATTTAATCAATGGGCTGTGCAACAGGGCGCTGCGCAAGTGATTGATGGACTGGGTATGCTTGTCGGTCAGGCGGCAAAGAGTTTTGCGCTCTGGCGTGGCGTCGAGCCAGATACCTCAGGAGTGCTTAAATTGCTCAGGGACAAACTACAGGCCGACGCGCAATAGAGGCTCAAGAGGAAGATAAAATGAATCAGAGTATTTTATTCCCCGATCTGCAACATTGGGATGAAACCCAAAAGCATATTTGCTTTATTGCCCAGCAGCAGGGAATGAATATTAAGTGTTATATCAGCGCACAGAAGTTGGCGCAGTTAAATGACTTTTCGCCCCAGCCTAATATCGATGAAGCGGCCGCCATGTTAGCGCTATTTGATGCGGTACGATTTGATGCTGAAGAAATGGCAGAAGCCTTAATTGAAGCAGAAGAGTTTGATGAATTTGGCGCAGTGCACTTAGGCTAAGAGCAAAATGAACAAGATGGCAGCTTAAACACTGCCATCACGATTTAATAGAAACACTACTCTGGCTGAGGTTCTGCCAAGTATTCGTTTTTCAAGCGCACATAGTTATCTGCGGATTCGGGTAAAAACTTCAATTCCGCTTCGGTTAACGGTCGCGCCTGTTTCGCAGGGCTGCCGACATATAAGTAGCCGCTCTGCAGCACTTTACCTGGTGGTACTAACGAACCCGCACCTAAAATCACATCATCTTCTAATATGGCACCGTCGAGGATAATGGCCCCCATTCCTACTAAAACACGATTGCCCACCTTGCAGCCATGCAGCATCGCCTTATGCCCAATCGTCACATCATCACCAATGATCAGTGGATGGCCTTCAGGACGAGAAGCGGATTTGCGGGTCACGTGCAATATGCTGCCATCCTGTACATTGGAGCGTTTACCAATTCGAATATGATTGACATCACCACGAGCGGCCACCATAGGCCAAATACTCGCGTCGGTATCTAAAGCAATGTCGCCAACGAGCACTGAAGCTTGGTCCACATACACATTATCGCCGAGTTGTGGATGAATTCCTTGGTAAGTTCTGAGTGGCCCAGACATAAAAAAGTCCCTAATTGAGTGGTTTTTAGCATTATAAAGGTTAAAAACTGACAGGTCAGGTCAAATATCCAACGAACAGTGCAAAAATGCCAATTATCTTAAAATTAGGGGTTGCACAAAAAGTTTCGCTGCCTATAATGCGCATCCACTGACACGGCAGACAGCGAAAGCCAACGCGGTTACAGTGCGAATCGAATGCAAATTGTGCAGTTGATTCGAAAGCCTCAAGAAGTTTGTAAAAACGCCTTGACGCGATAAGGGAAATGCGTAAAATACGCAGCCCTGACCCAGTGAGCGGTAACGCAAGCGATGAGGTCAAATGCTCTTTAACAATCTAAACAAGAAATCTGTGTGGACACTCACAGGTGTTGAGTTAATCGAAATTACTCTGCCGTTTGGCGAGTAATCAAAGAATTAAATCAATGAATGAGTGTTCATAGCAATATGTACATACAGTAATGTATGAATTGAAACGCGATGCTTCTTAGGGAGCAAAGCGAATCAAAACAGTAGAATTCATTGAGTCGTTTAACGCGAGTTAAACACAAAACTTTTAATTGAAGAGTTTGATCATGGCTCAGATTGAACGCTGGCGGCAGGCCTAACACATGCAAGTCGAGCGGCAGCACAAGGGAGTTTACTCCTGAGGTGGCGAGCGGCGGACGGGTGAGTAATGCCTAGGGATCTGCCCAGTCGAGGGGGATAACAGTTGGAAACGACTGCTAATACCGCATACGCCCTACGGGGGAAAGAGGGGGACCTTCGGGCCTCTCGCGATTGGATGAACCTAGGTGGGATTAGCTAGTTGGTGAGGTAATGGCTCACCAAGGCGACGATCCCTAGCTGTTCTGAGAGGATGATCAGCCACACTGGGACTGAGACACGGCCCAGACTCCTACGGGAGGCAGCAGTGGGGAATATTGCACAATGGGGGAAACCCTGATGCAGCCATGCCGCGTGTGTGAAGAAGGCCTTCGGGTTGTAAAGCACTTTCAGTAGGGAGGAAAGGGTGAGTCTTAATACGGCTCATCTGTGACGTTACCTACAGAAGAAGGACCGGCTAACTCCGTGCCAGCAGCCGCGGTAATACGGAGGGTCCGAGCGTTAATCGGAATTACTGGGCGTAAAGCGTGCGCAGGCGGTTTGTTAAGCGAGATGTGAAAGCCCTGGGCTCAACCTAGGAATAGCATTTCGAACTGGCGAACTAGAGTCTTGTAGAGGGGGGTAGAATTCCAGGTGTAGCGGTGAAATGCGTAGAGATCTGGAGGAATACCGGTGGCGAAGGCGGCCCCCTGGACAAAGACTGACGCTCATGCACGAAAGCGTGGGGAGCAAACAGGATTAGATACCCTGGTAGTCCACGCCGTAAACGATGTCTACTCGGAGTTTGGTGTCTTGAACACTGGGCTCTCAAGCTAACGCATTAAGTAGACCGCCTGGGGAGTACGGCCGCAAGGTTAAAACTCAAATGAATTGACGGGGGCCCGCACAAGCGGTGGAGCATGTGGTTTAATTCGATGCAACGCGAAGAACCTTACCTACTCTTGACATCCACAGAAGACTGCAGAGATGCGGTTGTGCCTTCGGGAACTGTGAGACAGGTGCTGCATGGCTGTCGTCAGCTCGTGTTGTGAAATGTTGGGTTAAGTCCCGCAACGAGCGCAACCCCTATCCTTATTTGCCAGCACGTAATGGTGGGAACTCTAGGGAGACTGCCGGTGATAAACCGGAGGAAGGTGGGGACGACGTCAAGTCATCATGGCCCTTACGAGTAGGGCTACACACGTGCTACAATGGCGAGTACAGAGGGTTGCAAAGCCGCGAGGTGGAGCTAATCTCACAAAGCTCGTCGTAGTCCGGATTGGAGTCTGCAACTCGACTCCATGAAGTCGGAATCGCTAGTAATCGTGGATCAGAATGCCACGGTGAATACGTTCCCGGGCCTTGTACACACCGCCCGTCACACCATGGGAGTGGGCTGCAAAAGAAGTGGGTAGCTTAACCTTCGGGGGGCGCTCACCACTTTGTGGTTCATGACTGGGGTGAAGTCGTAACAAGGTAGCCCTAGGGGAACCTGGGGCTGGATCACCTCCTTACCTATACGACTAACTCGATGTTTGTTGAGTGTTCACACAGATTTGCTTGATAGAAGATAGAGTAAAAGATGGGTCTGTAGCTCAGCTGGTTAGAGCGCACCCCTGATAAGGGTGAGGTCGGTGGTTCAAGTCCACTCTGACCCACCAATCCTTCCTTCTCAGCGTTGGAAAGTGACTCGTTTAGTGAACTAAACGTCGCCACTGTCCGCTTTGATAAGAAATGATTGGCAAACCAATCCTTTAAGAGGTTTGGAACATCTTATTTACTCGCACTGCATGTAAATGGGGCTATAGCTCAGCTGGGAGAGCGCCTGCCTTGCACGCAGGAGGTCTGCGGTTCGATCCCGCATAGCTCCACCATTTACTGCATTATGGTTAGAGATGCCAAAGATAAACTAAAACATTATCTTTGGCTTTTTTAAGCCCGCTCTTTAACAATTTGGAAAGCTGATAGTAATTAATACAATGATGTCTGTCGTTGTGTTAATACGAAAAAAATTGAGTTCTTAAAACACTTGTTAAGTGTCTTGAATATTCAAGTCTAAGGCGAGTCCATCTTCTTGGTCGAAGATGAGACAAGTAAAACCAGCTGGTCGCAACAATTCAAGTGGCTCACGTAAGTGAAACCTATTTGGGTTGTATGGTTAAGCGACTAAGCGTATACGGTGGATGCCTTGGCAGTCAGAGGCGATGAAGGACGTAGTAACTTGCGAAAAGCGTTGGCGAGCTAGTAACAAGCATTTGAGCTAACGATGTCCGAATGGGGGAACCCGGCCGCATAAGCGGTCATCATGTGGTGAATACATAGCTACATGAGGCAAACGAGGGGAACTGAAACATCTAAGTACCCTTAGGAAAAGAAATCAACCGAGATTCCCCTAGTAGCGGCGAGCGAACGGGGATTAGCCCTTAAGTCAGAGGGGTGTTAGTGGAATGGTCTGGAAAGTCCAGCGGCACAGGGTGATAGCCCCGTACACGAAAACTAACCTTTGATGAAAACGAGTAAGGCGGGACACGTGATATCCTGTTTGAATATGGGGGGACCATCCTCCAAGGCTAAATACTCCTGACTGACCGATAGTGAACCAGTACCGTGAGGGAAAGGCGAAAAGAACCCCTGTGAGGGGAGTGAAATAGAACCTGAAACCGTATACGTACAAGCAGTGGGAGCGGTTCTTGAGACCGTGACTGCGTACCTTTTGTATAATGGGTCAGCGACTTACGTTTTGTAGCGAGGTTAAGCGAATAGCGGAGCCGTAGGGAAACCGAGTGTTAACTGCGCGTTTAGTTGCAAGGCGTAGACCCGAAACCCGGTGATCTAGCCATGGGCAGGTTGAAGGTTGAGTAACATCAACTGGAGGACCGAACCGACTAATGTTGAAAAATTAGCGGATGACTTGTGGCTGGGGGTGAAAGGCCAATCAAACCGGGAGATATCTGGTTCTCCTCGAAAGCTATTTAGGTAGCGCCTCGAGCGAATACCATTGGGGGTAGAGCACTGTTAAGGCTAGGGGGTCATCCCGACTTACCAACCCTTTGCAAACTCCGAATACCAATGAGTACTACTCGGGAGACAGACGGCGGGTGCTAACGTCCGTCGTCAAAAGGGAAACAACCCAGACCGTCAGCTAAGGTCCCAAAGTGTATGTTAAGTGGGAAACGATGTGGGAAGGCTTAGACAGCTAGGATGTTGGCTTAGAAGCAGCCATCATTTAAAGAAAGCGTAATAGCTCACTAGTCGAGTCGGCCTGCGCGGAAGATGTAACGGGGCTAAACATACCACCGAAGCTACGGGTGCAATTCATTAGAGTTGCGCGGTAGAGGAGCGTTCTGTAAGCCGTTGAAGGTGAAGGGGTAACCCACACTGGAGGTATCAGAAGTGCGAATGCTGACATGAGTAACGATAAAGGGGGTGAAAAACCCCCTCGCCGAAAGACCAAGGGTTCCTGTCCAACGTTAATCGGGGCAGGGTGAGTCGACCCCTAAGGTGAGGCCGAAAGGCGTAATCGATGGGAAACAGATTAATATTTCTGTACTTCCGCTAACTGCGATGGAGAGACGGAGAAGGCTAGGCTAGCGCGGCGTTGGTAGTCCGCGTTTAAGGTGGTAGGTGGGTGACTTAGGCAAATCCGGGTCACTATACACTGAGAGCTGATGACGAGTCCCCAAGGGGATGAAGTAGTTGATGCCATGCTTCCAGGAAAATCTTCTAAGCTTCAGGTTAGCGGGAATCGTACCCCAAACCGACACAGGTGGTCGGGTAGAGAATACCAAGGCGCTTGAGAGAACTCGGCTGAAGGAACTAGGCAAAATGGTACCGTAACTTCGGGAGAAGGTACGCTCTTGTTGGTGATGAGACTTGCTCTCTAAGCTGACGGGAGTCGCAGATACCAGGTGGCTGCAACTGTTTATCAAAAACACAGCACTGTGCAAACTCGCAAGAGGAAGTATACGGTGTGACGCCTGCCCGGTGCCGGAAGGTTAATTGATTGGGTTATCGCAAGAGAAGCTCATGATCGAAGCCCCGGTAAACGGCGGCCGTAACTATAACGGTCCTAAGGTAGCGAAATTCCTTGTCGGGTAAGTTCCGACCTGCACGAATGGCGTAATGATGGCCACGCTGTCTCCAGCCGAGACTCAGTGAAGTTGAAATTGCGGTGAAGATGCCGTATACCCGCGGCTAGACGGAAAGACCCCGTGAACCTTTACTATAGCTTGGCACTGAACATTGACCCTACATGTGTAGGATAGGTGGGAGACTATGAAGTTGGAACGCTAGTTCTGATGGAGTCATCCTTGAAATACCACCCTTGTAGTGTTGATGTTCTAACTTGGCCCCATTATCTGGGGTAAGGACAGTGCCTGGTGGGTAGTTTGACTGGGGCGGTCTCCTCCCAAAGAGTAACGGAGGAGCACGAAGGTTGGCTAAGTACGGTCGGACATCGTACGGTTAGTGCAATGGCATAAGCCAGCTTAACTGCGAGACAGACACGTCGAGCAGGTACGAAAGTAGGTCATAGTGATCCGGTGGTTCTGAATGGAAGGGCCATCGCTCAACGGATAAAAGGTACTCCGGGGATAACAGGCTGATACCGCCCAAGAGTTCATATCGACGGCGGTGTTTGGCACCTCGATGTCGGCTCATCACATCCTGGGGCTGAAGTCGGTCCCAAGGGTATGGCTGTTCGCCATTTAAAGTGGTACGCGAGCTGGGTTCAGAACGTCGTGAGACAGTTCGGTCCCTATCTGCCGTGGGCGTTGGATGATTGAGGGGAGTTGCTCCTAGTACGAGAGGACCGGAGTGAACGAACCGCTGGTGTTCGGGTTGTCATGCCAATGGCATTGCCCGGTAGCTATGTTCGGAATCGATAACCGCTGAAAGCATCTAAGCGGGAAGCGAGCCCCAAGATGAGTCATCCCTTGGACTATAAGTCCACTAAAGAGCCGTTCGAGACTAGGACGTTGATAGGTCAGGTGTGTAAGCGTTGTGAGGCGTTGAGCTAACTGATACTAATGACTCGAGAGGCTTAACCATACAACCCAGATGGGTTTTACTAAGTAGCACTTAGACGAATAGAAACACTTAAGAAGTGATACTCAATACAGCTTTCTAAATTAACAAATAAAGGTTAATTACGCAGGTAATTGTACGGCAGACAAAGCCGTGACGAGCGAAGGGCGGAGTGTACGGTAGTACATGAGTACTGGAGTGAGGAGACAATGCCGTCAGACGTAGAATTAACCAGTAAGAATTTGCTTGGTGACAATAGCATTGTGGTCCCACCTGATCCCATCCCGAACTCAGAAGTGAAACGCAATCGCGCCGATGGTAGTGTGGGGTCTCCCCATGTGAGAGTAGGTCATCGCCAAGCGCCTAATTTGGTCTATGACCAGACAGAGTTGGAGCGGTAGTTCAGTTGGTTAGAATACCGGCCTGTCACGCCGGGGGTCGCGGGTTCGAGTCCCGTCCGCTCCGCCAACACAAGAGATAAGCCTCATCGAAAGATGAGGCTTTTTTCGTTTATGCGTTGAAAAATCTGCTCAGACTCACTTTCAGCGGTGTTTTACTCAGCCTCGTTTATGTAAGTTATTCTGAAACCACTCTTTTTATTAAAAGGGTTTAGCGGTTTTCTTTATGATAGACTGCTAGTTTTTACGGCTGGACAGGTCAGTTTTTCATTTGTGGGTGAGGTGGTTGTGCGCCACTTGGCAGTATTGAACTGTGTTTCTGCCCTCAGATAAATTAAACGGTATAATGTTTACCAATTTTTACGAGTAATAAAATGAATTGTCGTCTAGGTTGCGGTGCTTGCTGTATTGCGCCTTCAATCAGCAGTGGGATCCCTGGTATGCCAAATGGTAAGGCGGCTGGAGAGCGCTGTGTGCAGCTCAGTGATGACAATTTATGTTTGATTTTCGGCTCGCCTGATCGTCCTGCGGTTTGTAGTGATTTTGAAGCGTCTTTAGATGTCTGTGGGGATTCAAACGAAGAGGCGCTCTGGTTGATCACAAACCTTGAATCTCAAACATCTCAATAGTTTATTGCTGACAGGTGAATTATGCAGTTAACACGCTATACCGACTTTGGTGTTCGCACGCTGATGTATTTGGCGGTTCAGCCCGATAGAACAACCCTTTTTAGGATCGCTGAGATTACCGAGGTCTTCGATTTGTCACCAAATCATGTCTCGAAAATTGTGCATCACTTAGGCAAGTTAGGTTATCTAGAAACCATACGCGGTAAGATGGGGGGCTTTCGTTTAGGGAAACCAGCGAGCGAGATTAATCTTGGGCAACTCATTCGTGCGTTAGAGAACTCGCTGGCACCGATTGATTGCAGCAAACCTTACTGCCGCTTCACTCCCGCCTGTCAGTTGAAGGGCGTATTAGCCAAAGCGGTTGAGGCGTATTTAAGTGTGCTCGATCAATACAGCTTGGAGGACATTGTAAGCAATCGAAATGAGTTGCTAGCATTGCTGCCAGGTATGACTATTTCTGTCTTACAGTTGGATTAGCGCCTTTCTCATGGGCTAGTTCGATGGGCAACAAGCGTGATGTCGGTACTAGCTCAATTCCTTCCGCCTTTAGGCGTGCTAAGTTCGTTTTTAAGAAGTGAATGGTTTCGGGGTAAGGATGCGCGATGGCCACTAAACTGCCTTGCGCGTGAGCCTGGCTTATCATCAAGTTAAACTGTTTTTCCAGTGCTGTTGCACTGACGTCATTATCGAGAAAGAGTTGGCGTCGTAGCAGTGGCACGCCGAGTAAATCTGCCTTATCTCCCGCCTTAGTGAATTTGGTTGTCATGCTATCGATAAAGTAGAGCTGCTTCTGCTTTAGCGTTTCCATTACCCATAACATAGGATCATCGAGCTGCGTCAGCAGGCTCCCCATATGATTGTTGGCACCTTTAGCGAAGGGCACGCTAGCGATAGCAGCAAGTACACTGCTACGTATCTGTGCTTCGCTCATTTTGTTGGTTAAACCGCCAAGCCCTAAGGCTTTACCATTGAGCGCCTGCATGGGTAAGTGCAGCATAATCTCGTGGCCTTTGGCGTGTGCGGCTTTGGCTAGCTTATTGCTGAGCGGCGTGTGTGGCAGCACCGATAAGGTGACTGCGCTGGGGAGTGAAAGCACGGCTTCGTCGGTGTGACGATAGCCGATATCATCGATGATTAAGGCGATTTGAGCTGCATTGCTTGGCGCAATACTGATAGCCAAAAGGGCCAATATATAAAATAGACGCACTATTTCTTCTTATTAGTCATGATGTTGTATCCAAGCAATAGCGGAAATGACTATGTTATCTTGGCTGACATCGGTTCGTGCTGAGATGGCGTCGATTATAGCCATATTCTTTTGATTGGAGCCAGTTTCGGTTGCAACTTTGATATCTGGCACTATGCCGATAGCGTGGATGTTTTCCCCTTTGGGTGTGTTGTACTGGGCGATAGTGAGCTTGATGGCATTGCCGTCGTTCAGTATGGGGATCAGGCTTTGTACTGTGCCTTTGCCGAAGCTGGTTTCACCGAGCAGCTTGGCGCGACCATTCTCTTGTAGTGCTGCGGCGAGGACTTCGGAGGCGGAGGCCGAGCCTTTATTGATCAGCACTAACATAGGCACATTGGTCAGCATGGTTTGGGGGGAGGCGTAATAGTCGGAATTGGCATCGAAGAAGCGGCCTGAGGTTGAGACGATTCGTCCTTTAGCTAAAAACAGGTCGGCAATTTTGATTGCCTGATCCAGCAAGCCGCCGGGATTATTGCGTAAATCTAAAATCAAGCCCGTAAGATGCGCGTTTTGCCACTGGCTTAAACTGCGCACCATATCCTCGGTGGAGTTTTCTTGAAAGCTGCTGAGCCTAATATAGCCGATATTACCATCCAGTAATTTGCTGGCGACAGATTGAATCGTAATAGTGCTTGGTTTGAGTGATACCTCGAACTGGGCGTCATCATTATGGTGCTTCAGTGTGAGGTGAATACCCTGATTACTCAGACTATGTTGTTTGATTTGATTGAGGATATCCGCAAGATTGGTTTCGGTGGTTGGCGTGTTATTTAGCTTGATAATGATGTCACCCGCTTGGATACCTGCCTGTTCGGCGGGCGAGTTCGCAAAGGGCGCGATAATGCTGATATGGTCTTTATCGCTGGCGACCTCAAAGCCAAAGCCGAAGTATTCGCCGCGATTGGAGTCTTTTAAGTCGAGTAACTCTTGGTGATTTAAAAAGCTGGAATAGGGATCTAAGTGCTCAAAAATCCCTTTAATGGCCGCTTGCACCAGCTCATCTTTGGAAACGGTTTTAACGTAATAGGTTTCGACCGTTTCTAATACATCCTGCAATAGCGGGTAGTCGAAGTCACTCTGATATGATTTGGCATTCTCTTGGCTGGAGAGGCTAATGGATAAGCCTAGGCTTAGGCCGAGTCCAAGGCAGACGATATTGCGGATTAGATGTTTCATAGCCGTCCCCGATGTTGATGGGGACGGCCACCTTAGCGACAGTACTGATTAACGACAGTACTTGGCTGGATCGACCGCTTGCCCCTTATACCTTATTTCAAAGTATAGGCCAGGCTCTGTCTGTCCACCCGAACGTCCGACTAAAGCAATTGCTTCACCGGTTTTGACCATGTCTCCAGGGCTTTTTAACAGGGCCTGCGCATGGCCGTAGAGGCTCATATAACCTTTACCATGGTCTATCACCATCACCATACCAAAGCCTTTAAGCCAATCGGCATAGATGACTTTACCGCCAGAAACCGCGCGAATATTTTGTCCTTCGGGCGCAGAGAGCATAGTGCCTTTCCACACCACTTGGCCCGATCTCGGGCTGCCAAAACCAGCAGTAACACGGCCCTTTGTTGGCCATTTGAGTTTACCGCCTTGTTTATCGAAGCCTTCCATCGAAGGATTGTCACGCATGGCCTTAAGCGCTTGTTCAACCACCCGTTTTAAGCTGGCCTCTTCAATTTGCAGTTGTTCGAGTTCGGCACCTTTAGTATTTAAGGTGCGCTGTAATTCATTGAGGGTTAATTGGCGTTGATCTTGTTCTTGATTCAAGCGCTTAGATTGCACTTGTTGCTCGGCCATCAACTTAGTTAATTGTTTTTGCTTGCTGGTTTGGGTGACTTTAATCTCATCCAGCTCTGTGATGGTTTGTTTTAACTCGTTAATCGACTTCATCCGCGCTTTGTTGAGATATTGGTAATAGGCCAACATCCGCTCAATAGTGGCGGGACTTTGCTGATTCAGCATCATCTTAGTGTAATCGTGGTTACCGGCTAGGTATGCGCTCGCAAGTTGTTTTGAAAGCGTATTTTGCTGGCTCACCTTGAGGGTTTCTAACTCTTCCTGGCGTTGCTTGAGTTCGGCAAGCGTATTATCAATCTGCGCCAAACTGGTTTTGGTGCTATTGACCTTTTTGGCTGCCGCCGCAATCGCCTCTTCATCGCTGCGTAGCAGTGCGAGTAACTTTTCCCGCTGCTTACTGGTGTTTTTAAGCGCGCTTTGTTGTTGGTTGATTTGCGCTTGGATGGATTTCAACTCGGACTGACGCTTCTCCAAATCAGAAGCGTAGACCGAGAAAGATAACATCATAAAGCCAGCAATAATGCTGGCTTTAACGGGGAGTCGAGTGCTCACTAGGTAACAACTACTCTTTAACGTGGATTAAGGGCTTACCCGTCATCTCTGCGGGAATGGTTTCACCCATCAGGTGCAGAATCGTTGGGGCGACATCACTCAGTTTACCACCTTCATCTATGGTGGCGTCACGGCCAACAAACACAAAGGGTACGAGTTCACTGGTGTGCGCCGTATGGGCTTGGCCAGTGGTTTCGTCGGTCATCTGCTCGGCGTTGCCGTGGTCGGCGGTAATAATACATTCGCCGCCTACTTTTGCCAGTGCGTCAACTACGCGGCCGATACAGGCATCGACAGCTTCGCAGGCTTTAACCGCCGCATCGAAGTTGCCAGTATGACCCACCATATCACCGTTAGGGTAGTTACAGATAATCACATCGTATTTAGCGGATTCAATCGCTGCGACTAACTTATCCGTCAGCTCGGTTGAGCTCATCTCAGGTTGTAAGTCGTAGGTTGCCACTTTAGGTGAGTTGATCAGGATACGATCTTCACCGTTGAATGGCTCTTCCTTACCGCCGTTGAAGAAGAAGGTCACATGGGCGTATTTTTCAGTTTCTGAGATACGTAACTGAGTACGGCCACGATTTTGCAGCACTTCACCTAAGGTATTTACTAGGTTTTCAGAAGGATAAGCAATAGGTGCTTTGATATCAGCCGCGTATTCGGTCAGCGTTACAAAGTTAACCTTTGGCGTCACTGCACGTTCAAAACCGTCGAAATCGGCATTGATAAAGCTGCGGGTGATTTGACGAGCACGGTCGGCGCGGAAGTTCATGAAAATCAGCGCATCGCCATCGTTCAAGCTGGCAACCTTGCCTTCGCTGTCGGTAATGGCTGACGACGACACAAACTCATCGTTTTCGTTACGCTCGTAAGCGGCTTCTAACGCGGTCACGGCGTTATCGTATTGGAACTTCGCCTTGCCTTGGGTGATCAGATCGTATGCCTGTGACACGCGGTCCCAACGGTTATCACGGTCCATAGCAAAGTAACGACCAATAATCGAGGCGATACGGCCATGGCCCAATGTAGTAAACAGATCATCAAAGTGGCTTAGGCTGCCTTTGGCGCTGCGAGGTGGGGTATCGCGCCCATCTAAGAAAGCATGTAAGTATACTTTAGTGGCGCCGCGTGCTACTGCCATGCGGCACATGGCTTCGATATGCTCTTCATGGCTGTGTACGCCACCGGGAGAGAGCAGGCCCATAATGTGCACCGCACCACCGGCTTTGATGGCCGCATCTACGGCATCGCAAAGGGCTGGGTTTTGTTCAAACTCATGATCTGCAATGGCTTTGCTGATACGAGTCAGCTCTTGGTAAACGATTCGGCCAGAACCTAAGTTGATATGGCCTACTTCAGAGTTCCCCATCTGCCCATCGGGCAAGCCTACATCTAAGCCTGAGCCTGAAATTAAACCGTGGGCATATTGGGCGTTGAGACGGTCGAGTACTGGTGTGTTGGCGTGGTAAATCGCATTCATATGCGTATTTTCACGGTAACCCCAGCCATCGAGGATCAACAACGCGATTGGACGTTTAGTTGTCGTCATGGTGATACCTTTAAAGTTTAAGGAAGCTAAAGAAATCTGAAATTGGTTAAATATTACTACGTAAGCGGGGTACGAAAAAGCGCTTTACCTAGATTAAGGTCATCGAATGGCTATTTCAGCGGATTCTGTGAGCGCCAAGAGAAGCGAGATGGCGCAAGGGCTGAGCTGTGTTCTAGAACTGTGACTAAACTGCTGCAATCTGCCAAGGCAATGGGTATACTCTGTGCCCTTATCGAATTTTTCGCCATTTATACGGGCTGTAACCATGCAAGAATATATCGAATTTTTTAAGGCTCACACTATGCTAAGTCTGGCTTGGGTGGGTTTGTTTGTAATGCTTGTGGTCAGTGTGATCAAATCGAGCTTTTCAAAAATCAAAAATGTTACTCATCAAGAACTCACTATTATGGTGAACCGACAAGACGCCAAAGTCGTGGATGTGCGTTCTAATGACGAATTCCGCAAGGGCCATATTGTTGATGCAGTTAACGTTACGCTCGCGGATATCAAAAATAATCAGGTTTCTGCCCTTGAAAAGTTTAAAGGTAGTCCCATTATACTGGTATGCAATGCTGGCATGACCTCGTCTCAAGCGGCTCAGCTTTTAAGTAAACAAGGTTTTGAAAACCTGTATAACTTGAAAGGTGGTATGGGTGAATGGCAGGCAGCGAATATGCCTGTTTCAAAAAGCAAAAGATAAGTTGTCGGCGGCAGTTATGCGCTGTGCTGCATAGTTAATTGATTGTGCAGCAGTTGCGTCATCATTGTTTGGCATACTAATCCTGTGGTCACTAAGGGCTTAAATTAAGTATTTAGATTGACTTCAAAAGTACCCCGTTAAGGGAACGTTGGGACGGTACTGAGATCTCATTCAGGCATCAAAGCATAAGCCCAGCTAAATAGACAAAAAAGCCAACCAGATAAGTGTTGGCATAACATTGATAGGATAGGTAGGAAATTATGGCTGAAGTAGCAAACAACGAACAACAAGCCCCACAATTCAACATCCAACGTGTTTACACTAAAGATGTTTCTTTCGAAACACCTAACAGCCCAGCTGTATTCCAAAAAGAATGGAATCCAGAAGTTAAGTTAGATTTAGACACTCGCAGCGCTAAATTAGCCGACGACGTATACGAAGTGGTTCTGTCTTTGACTGTGACTGCACAAAACGCTGGCGAAACTGCATTCCTGTGTGAAGTACAACAAGCAGGTATCTTCTCAATCGCAGGTCTGACTGAGCCACAACTGGCTCACTCATTAGGTGCATACTGCCCTAACATCCTATTCCCATATGCGCGTGAAGCTGTAGGTAGCTTAGTAGGTCGTGGTACTTTCCCACAACTTAACTTAGCACCAGTAAACTTCGACGCTCTGTTCGCACAATACGTGCAACAACGTCAAGCCGCAGCAGCTGCACCAGCAGCCGAAGAAGCTAACGCTTAATTACATGAAAAACTCTGCCGATATCACGGTGTTAGGGGCGGGCTCTTATGGCACCGCCCTTGCCATCTCTCTAGCCAGCAATGGTCATAAGACCTTGTTGTGGGGGCACGATCCTGCCCATATGCAAACGCTCGCTCAGGACAAATGCAACCAAGCATTCCTGCCTGGTATTGCCTTCCCCGAGTGTTTACATATCGAAGCCGACTTAGCCAAAGCCTTAGCGGCCAGCAATAATGTGCTGGTTGTGGTACCTAGCCATGTGTTTGGCTCGGTACTGGCCCAAGCGAAACCTTTGTTACGCCAAGATGCTCGCATCGTATGGGCGACCAAAGGACTCGAGCCTGAAACCGGACGTTTGCTGCAAGATGTGGCCCGTGATGTGTTAGGCGAGCAATATCCGCTGGCGGTATTGTCAGGACCTACGTTTGCGAAGGAATTAGCCATGGGGTTACCTACGGCGATTTCGGTTGCGGGCACTTGTCCTAAATTTACCGCTGAGCTAGTGGAATTGCTGCACAGCCCTAAACGTTTACGCGTTTACGCTAACGACGACTTTATCGGCCTGCAATTAGGCGGCGCGGTGAAGAACGTTATCGCCATTGGCGCGGGGATGTCCGACGGTATTGGCTTTGGTGCCAACGCCAGAACGGCGTTAATTACCCGTGGTTTAGTCGAGTTAACCCGCTTAGGCGAAGCCTTAGGCGCCAGCACCGCCACCTTTATGGGCATGGCTGGATTAGGCGATCTAGTGTTAACTTGTACCGACAACCAATCCCGTAACCGCCGCTTTGGTTTAGCCTTAGGTAAAGGCTGCGATGTGAATACCGCACAGGCCGAAATTGGCCAAGTGGTTGAAGGTTATCGCAATACTAAAGAAGTGTTTACGCTGGCGAAGCGCATGGGCGTCGAAATGCCGATCACCGAGCAAATCTACCAAGTGTTATACCAAGGCAAAGCGCCCTTGGATGCCGCAAAAGAACTGCTCAGCAGAGAAAAGAAATCAGAAACGCCAGCGCAATAAAGCGCGAGTCGTGATGATGCTGAATAAAATAAAGGGTGCTAAAATAGCGCCCTTTTTTATGTCCGATCGCTATCGCCTTAATGTACTGGCAGCAGTCTGCATTGGCTGTATCCATTAAGGCTGGATGCTGAACGCGGAATATCTACCCCAATATCGAAGACCAATACCGTAACCAAGTCTTTGAACTATTTGGGATGATGGGCAATAGCCAAATTAATTTATCGACTGGAGTATGAGTGTGAAACATCATGATGTAATTATTATCGGAGCCGGCGCCGCAGGATTAATGTGTGCTGCAACAGCGGGTTACCGAGGTCGTGATGTACTGGTACTCGATAATGCCAAGCAGGCAGGGCGTAAAATCCTTATCAGCGGTGGCGGCCGTTGTAACTTTACCAACCTTAAAGTTGAACCCGCCAACTTTATCTGTGGTAACCCGCACTTTGTCAAATCCGCATTGGCGCGTTATCCATCGCAGCAGTTTATCGAACTGGTTGAGCGCCACGGCATTGAATACCACGAGCGTGACCATGGTCAGCTGTTCTGTAATGACTCGGCCAAAGAGATAGTCACTATGCTGCTGACCGAATGTGAATGGGCGGGTGTGAGCATTAAGCTGCGTACCGATATTCTGGCGGTGAGCAAAACTGAGGCAGGCCGCTTTGCGCTAACCACCTCAAATGGCGAGTTAAGTTGTGACTCCTTAGTGATCGCCACCGGCGGTTTATCCATGCCAAAACTTGGCGCCACGCCCTACGGCTATCAATTGGCCGAGCAGTTTGGGCTTAAGGTGTTGCCAACTCACGCGGGTCTGGTGCCTTTTACTTGGCACAGCGAAGATAAAATTCGCTTCGAACCGCTGTCGGGCATTGCCGTACCGAGCCGCATTACCGCCAAAGATGGCACCGCCTTTAGCGAAGCCCTGCTCTTTACCCACAGAGGCTTATCTGGCCCCGCTATTTTGCAGATTTCCAACTATTGGAAAGCCGGCGAAACCATAGAAATCAATCTATTACCCAATATGGATGCCGCGCAGGCTTTAGAGCAACAACTGGCCGCACATCCTAAACAGAGTCTGCGTAATACCTTAAGCCTGTGGTTACCTAAGCGGCTGGTGGAAGTGTTATTCGATGAGGCTTTACTCAACAAAGCCTTAAATCAGCTTGTTCATGCAGAGCGCGCCAAGTTAGTCGATGATCTGCACCGCTGGACTGTGTTAATGAATGGCACCGAAGGCTATCGCACCGCCGAAGTCACCCTCGGCGGCGTGGATACCCATGAACTCTCCTCCAAAACCATGGAAGCCATAAAAGTCCCCGGCCTGTTTTTTATCGGCGAAGTGATGGATGTCAGCGGTTGGTTAGGCGGCTTTAACTTCCAATGGGCCTGGGCATCTGGTGTGGCGGCTGGACAAGCGGTTTAGTCTGTTTGGGAACAATAAAGTTTGAAGAAATATTTAGAAAAATTAAATGAACTAGAAATCGCTTGTCATAACAATTTTGAGGATGATTCAGATGAACATTGGGTTGATGAAGAATACGTCCGTATAAGAGCTGATGCTCTCAAGTTGCTAAGTAGCGCAAGCAAAGAGTTAGAAGTGAATGAACTTACTAGTTTTAGATTGAAAATAGTAAAGTTCTTTTGTGCCAATATGGGATGTCATTTAGATATTAAAGTGCTTGAATCTGAAGATGCAAATGTACTGTCGCATAATGAGATCGAATTAATATTGGGAAATTCTCAGTTAGCGCGGTGGAATACGTAAATTTAAGTTTGTTTTCTGCACATAACAATTCAAGGAAGTTGGCGTTGTATACATTGTCACTATTTCCCCTGTGACACGCCGCCCTTTTATTTTACAAGAAGTATCCCTATAGGCTCGACGGCGGCATACATGCCGCCAACGGT
This sequence comes from Shewanella sp. FDAARGOS_354, assembly GCF_002209245.2. Lineage (NCBI taxonomy): Bacteria > Pseudomonadati > Pseudomonadota > Gammaproteobacteria > Alteromonadales > Shewanellaceae > Shewanella > Shewanella sp. FDAARGOS_354. The sequence continues at coordinate 3,699,942 of NZ_CP022089.2, forward strand.
CAAAGTTACGACAATGGCAATCGTAACTATCTAAGCTATTATCTCGATTCTTTACCTCGAATGCAGCCTTGCTACTTTTCTTGTTACTTATTCAAGTCATTCTAGCCAGATGTGTTGTCGGAAAATCGAAAGTGAATTATGTTATTGCTTTACTTTGGGTGACTCTATTTTTTAGGTAAGATTATGGAACTAACTGATCCGAACTACGTATTAGATTTGTTCAAAAAACTAATAATGAGTGTTTTTGAAGAAATGAGAAACCCAACAAACTCTTTTGACTTAAACGAAAAAAATTATAAACGGAATATTGGATTAATAGCTCAGATCGACGTATCTAATATTTATTTACGTTTATCTTCTATTTTGACCAAATCAATGAATTAAAAAATCGTGTTGCTTTAGAAAATGAATTTCAAATTAGTCAATTTAATTATGAGACGATGCTAAGGCAGTTTTGTGATGATTACCATGATGTCGTAAATGTTGCTGCATCCATAAAAAGTAGTTTAGACCAAAGGTCTGGTTTGCTCGGTCTATTCAAAGGCTACAATAATCCGATTGAAACCATATTGAGTGGGAAAAGCTACCAATTGAACTTTCAGCAATTGCGTAACAAATTTTCTTATCATGCAGCAGTTCTTCGGCAGTCAGAAAAGAAAACGATAGATACTATCGCAAAAGATTTGGACGAATTTATGCTTAACTTTACTTGAGGCTGAAAAACTGGACACTCATCCTTAATAGCACTTAAGTCAGCCTCCTATTATGCTTGGTTTGGTTAAGCATTAAACAAGGAGGTTTGTATGCCGCTTCTTCGCAGAACTCTGAAAAGCCTCGAGTTCATTCTTGTATATCAGTTGGTTAGCTGTGTTGTGCTGCGTGACTCTTTTGCGGTAATCCTACCATTTTTAACATTCTTGCCATTGAGTCTAACGAGTTAGGTGTAATGTATAGAAAACTTGAAAAACTATACATGTTTTCTCTGTCATGTATAATTTTTGAGGAAAACTATACATATTGAATCTCTTCAGTATAAAAAAGAGTGGAATTTATCTATGTTAGACTCACTGGCTTTGCTTCCTCTTCCTAACATTGAACTGTGGGAAACCCGTTCGGTACTCAAAAAAACTGCCGAAGCACATCGCTACTTGGCAGAGCTTAAAGGTGTCGCAGCCAGCATTCCCAATGAAGCTATTTTAATCAATACGTTAGCTCTACAAGAGGCAAAAGATAGTTCTGAAGTTGAGAATATCGTCACTACGCACGATGAGCTTTATAAGGCCAATTTATTTGAAGAGGCCATTACTAACCCTGCTACCAAAGAAGTCCAAGATTATGCTTTTGCTTTAAAGCAAGGGTTTCATATTGCGCGGCAAAACAAATTGATCCGCCTCAGCGATATTCTTGCGATACAACAAAATCTAGAGCACAACAATGCGGGACTGCGGAAGTTACCGGGCACGGAGCTTAAGAATACGCGGACTGGGGAAGTGATCTATACACCACCACAGCATGCAGATGATATTGCTGAGCTTATGGAAAATCTGATTCTGTTTATCAACGATGACGAGCAATGTGATGCCGATCCGTTGGTAAAAATGGCAATTATTCATCATCAATTTGAAAGTATTCACCCCTTCTATGACGGTAATGGTCGAACTGGCCGTATATTGAATATTTTGTACTTGGTTATTAAAGATTTACTTAACCTGCCAGTTCTGTATTTAAGCCGTTATATTATTCAGCATAAGCCTGATTATTATGCGAAATTGCAGGCGGTAAGAGATTCAGGGAATTGGGAGCAGTGGCTGCTATTTATGCTTGATGGCATTATCGACACAGCACAAAATACCATTTCGCTGATCACCGAAATGAAAACCTTGATGACTGATGTCAAACAAGGTATCCGTGAGCAGCTTCCAAAAGTCTATAGCCAAGATTTACTAAACAATTTGTTTAATCATCCCTATACCAAGATTGACTTTCTAATCGAAGAATTGGGTGTGACACGCATTACCGCCACTAAATATTTAGAGCAGCTGGTCGAGCACGGTTTCTTAACGAAACAAAAAGTGGGGCGTGCTAATTATTACATTAATGCCCCACTGTGTCGGTTGTTGATAGCTCATAGCTAAGCGAATTATTTTTTACGGCGCGCCTTAGTGTTTTCCTTATCCAATCGCTAATTTGGTTTCTGCATAGCGCAGCTTTTTTACCCTTGGGTTGGCAAGGAAGTAGGCCAACATCAATGGGCCGAGGCGTCCCATAAACATCATAAAGATGATAATCCCTTGGCCTGCACTGGATAAATTACCTGTTAATCCGCGGGATAACCCGACGGTGCCGAGGGCGGATACGGCTTCGAAGGCGATATCCATTATCGGGGCGTTTTCGGTGAGTACGAGGGCGAATATTGCCAGCCAAGTGACGCCGATGGAGATCATCGTGAGGGCGAGTGCCTTGCTAATGGTGTCTTTGGGGATTTCGCGCTTAAACACATACACTGCTTCATCGCGGCGTAAATAGCCGTAGGTGGCGAGGATTAACACCATAAAGGTCACGACTTTAATGCCGCTGGCGGTACTGAGGGAGCCGCCGCCGATAAACATCAGCACTAAAATCAATAGGGTGGAACCATCCTCGAGTTGGTCTATGGGTAGGGTGTTAAAGCCTGCGGTGCGCGGGGTTACGGCCTGAAACCAAGAGGCCAACCATTTGCCGAGTTCGCTTAAGGGCGCGAGGGTGTTGGGGTTGTTGTACTCAATCAGATAAATGGCTATCACGGCCACGGCATTGATCAATATGGTGCCGGTAATCATCATACGGCTGTAAACGGTGAGTTTCGACCAACGTTTATTGCGTTTAAGATCAATCCACACCGAAAACCCAAGGCCGCCCACAATAAATAAACCTGTGATAGTGAGGTTGATAACTGGGTCTGCGACATAAGGGATTAAGCTATCTGGGCTTAGGGCAAAACCCGCGTTATTAAAGGCGCTAATGGTATAAAAGAAGCCGTGAAACAGGCTAGTTTGCCAACCCAATTCGCCGCTCCAGTAGACAGATAAAATCAGCATACCCACGGCTTCAACCAATAGCGAAAACACCAGTACGGCCTTAGCAGTCGAGACTAAGGTAGAGGTATCAGTTTGATTAAACGCTTCTTTCGCCACTGTTTGCTGCAAGAAACCTATCTTACCGCCCAGTGCTATCAGAGTGACAATGGCAAAGGTCATCAAGCCTAGGCCGCCGCATTGAATTAACAGCGCGATAATCACTTGGCCAAAGGGCGTGAACACACTGCCGGTATCGACAACAACTAGCCCTGTGACCGTCACCGCCGAGGTCACGGTAAAGAGGCTTTGCAGCCAAGTAATGGGCGACTCGGTGGCGATAGGCAGTTTAAGCAAGCAAGTGCCGACCAAGATTAGCAGAGCAAAGCTTGCACTTAAGATAAAGGGCGGCGCGCCAAAGAGTTTTTTACTGGTTTTCGGTGTGTGCTCTAGGGTGAGCGAAGGATGCCATTGAACCACGTTACACCAACCTTGATGCGAGCTGTTTTAACTCGGCACGGCTACCGCAGAGGAATAGAGCATCCTCAGTGTGCAGGCTAAAGTCACTATCAATCTTGCTAAATAACCTGAGCTTCGGATAAGAATTTAGCTCCCAAAAGGAACTAAATGCTCGTTCCCTGATCCGATCATTCGACCAAGAGTGATTAGAAAAAGGAACGAGCATGAACAAACTAGTTGAAACTTACTGTGATGTCGATGATTTCTGTCAGTTATTTATCCCACATTGGCAACGCTTATTGCTTGATAATGGTGAAATGAAGCGTAATAGACCTTGTCGCCTTTCTCCCGCAGAAGTGATGACCATTATCATTCATTTCCATCAATCACATTACCGAGATTTCAAAAATTATTATCTGCACTATGTTTGTCGCCAGCTAAAACCCTATTTTCCAGAGTTGTTGAGCTACACTCGTTTCCTTGCATTAATGCCTAGCGTCGTTGTCCCTATGTGTAGCTATCTGACTTCAAAGCTTGGAAAGCCAACGGGAATTCAGTTTGTCGACTCCACTAAAATTGAAGTCTGTCATATTATTCGAGCGAAGCGAAATAAGGTTTTTGAAGGCATTGCCGAACATGGAAAGGGAACTATGGGCTGGTCGTTTGGATTTAAACTGCATCTTATTATCAATCACTTGGGTGAAATTGTAGCGTTAAAACTGACGAAAGGTAATGTCGATGACAGGCAACCTGTCAGTGAAATGGCTGAGTCTCTTTTTGGTAAGCTTTATGGTGATAAAGGCTATATTAGCCAAGCCCTAACAGGTGAGCTTTTGGAAAAGGGCGTTGAGTTAATCACCACAGTTCGTAAGAACATGAAGAAAAAGTTTATTTCTCTATGGGATAGAGCAATCTTAAAAAAGCGATTCATCATTGAAACAGTGAATGACCAATTGAAGAACATTTCCTATATTGAACACTCAAGACACCGCAGCGAGCATGGGTTCATGCTCAATCTACTTGGTGGATTGATTGCATATTGTTTAAAAGAAGAAAAGCCATCGTTAAATCTAACAGCTCAGGAGCTTGAACTGTTAGATAGCTCTAATTTAGTGCTGGCTTAACCAGATCTGAGGTTAAATACACTCTGCCCGCGCTTAACCATCAGCGGTGTGACTTTGCCTTTAGGGCTGCGCTGTACGTTGGTTTGCTCATCGGTGTTTTTCTCTTGTAGGCTCCCTAGTAGTTGGCCAACTGTGACTTGATGTAAATGGGCTTTAATATGGATTTCAACAATATAGAGCCCATCGCCGATGGCGAGAAAGTTATTCACCATAGGGTAGTTTAGCGACTGGGCGACGCGGATCCCCATATCTTCCTCGGGGTGAATAATTCGCGCGACATCGAGTTTAGACAATATGGTGTGGTGCGCTTTATTGCTGGCTTTAACCCAAATATTTTGCACGCCGAGATTTTTAAGTGCCAGAGTGCACAGCAGGCTCGATTGCATATCAAAACCGATAGCGACAATCACGACTTCACTACTGGTAAGATCGAGTTCCCGCAGCGACGCCTCATCAGCGCAGTCGCAAATCACCGCTTCGGTAAGACTTTCTACATATTTTTCAACAGCTTTGTGGTCATTGTCGACACCCGTAACTGTATGACCTAAGTGGATCAGTTCTCTGCTTACAGCAACGCCGAAGCGGCCTAATCCGATGACAGTAAAATGTGCCATTTCATATCCTTGTGTGGTTGAGCTAAAGAGTGAGGCGAGCTGGCCTACGGCGGGCCGAGGTCGGTGAGTCGATACCCTAAACCAGGCTCGGTTTTGATCAGTTGTTGTTCGTCACTATCGTTAAGCTTTTTACGCAGTTGGCTGACTAAAATCCGCAGATAATGGCTATCTTCTTGGTGAGTTTCGCCCCAGATATTGCGCAGCAGTTCGCTCTGTTTCAGCAATTGCCCAGGGTGGGACATTAACTGAACCAGTAGGGCAAACTCTTTTTTGGTGAGGGCGATTTCCTGCTGGTTAAGCCAGCATTGATGGCTGCTCTTTTGTAGGGTGAGCGGGCCAAATTGCAGCATATCGATAGTGTTTGAGGTATCCACAAGGTCACGGACTAATACCTTGATACGCACGATTAATTCCCTGATACCAAAGGGTTTACTTAGATAATCGTTAGCACCGGCCTCGAGCAGGCGGATTTTTTCTTCCTCCTGATCGCGGGCGGTTAAAACCAACACGGGGGTCTTATCTTGCTGGCGCAGTGCTTGGAGTAGTTCGATGCCATCGCCATCGGGCAGGCCGAGGTCGAGCACGATAAGGTGCGGCTGGTGGCTTTGGTATTGTTTGAGCGCCGTGGCTATGCTGGTGGCGCTTATGTATTCAAAGCCTTCCGCCTCAAGTGAGATCCGCATAAAGGTATGGATTTGTGGCTCATCATCCACCACTAACACCTTGTAAGCCATTTATGCACTTTCCTTCGTTATCGGTAACGCGATGCGGATCAGGCTGCCTTGAGCAACATTTTCGGCACTGATACGCCCGTTATGGGCAGTAATAATCCCTTTGGCGACAGGCAGACCCAATCCAGCTCCGCCATCGGTAGAGGGATGTTGGCGGTAAAACAGTTCGAAAATCGCCTCCTTTTGAGATGGGGCTATGCCTTGTCCTAAGTCTTGAATATCGATACGCAGCATATCTTGGTGGCGATAGAGGCTTACGATCACAGGCTGGTTGGTGGGGGAATAATGCAGGGCATTATCGAGCACATTAAAAATCGCCTGTTCAATCAAAGAGCTGCAAATCATTAATGGTGGTAGCTCTGGCTCAGTATGAATTTTGATTCTGGGTTGCTCAGTTTGAAAGCGAGCGATAGTGCGCTGTAGCACTTCGCGTAGATTGGCTTCATCTAGGCTAAATTTGAGCGCACCATGTTGTAACTTAGTGGCTTGCAAAAGATTTTCGATATATTGGTGCAGGCGATGACTCTCGGCGGCGGCCGAGTCGATAAGCTCCTCAGTTTGCTCTGGGTTGAGCTTGGCTTGGTATTCCTTCAGCGTGGTTAAGGTGCCGATAATGGTCGCAAGGGGCGTGCGTAAATCGTGGGAGACCGAGAGCAAAATGCTGTTTCTGAGCTGCGCCTGTTCGAGTGCATGCTGCTGGCGGCGGTAATGTTCAGCCAATTTGCTGCTAGTAAGGGCGACCAGCAAAAATACGCTTAGATTGACTATGTCTTCGACGTTGAACATCTGTAACGAATAGCGCGGTGTGGTGAATAAAAAATTGAAACTGACGGCGCCAAACACGGCCACAAAGTAGGCATAGTTGGCGCTGCATTGCAGGGCCACGGCGATCACGGCTAATTGCAGGATAAGCAGCACAGCAATGGCTGATCCTGAAAATACATCAATAAAATAGCTAGTTATTAACGTTACCACTAACAACATGGCGGTAAATAACGCGGGATGCGTGCGCCAGTATTGGTTGATGGAGGCTGTGTTTGCAAAAGTCATAATGGCTAAGGCATTGCTGAAGTTAAGGCTACTCTAGCAAAGGCCTGTAGGGATAGCGCGTAAAAAATCCGTAAAATTTTCTGTGGCTTGGCGTGTGAATGTTGTCTGGCATTTACATCAGGCAGTCTGTTCTACTCACCAACTTGCATTAGATAGTGGCTGCAAATACCTCCATTAGGCGAGGTAATCTAGCTCGATTACCTCGCGCTAACGCATGAACGGCTGGGATTACCAAGGGATGGGCGGCGGCATTAAGCGTTTGCCGCTATAACCCGGCACAGTGGCAAAACGTGGGGACTTGGCCTCCCAATCGGCTTGGGCACTGGCGATATCTTCCTTACTGTAGCCGACAAAATTCCACCAGATACTGACAGAGTCGGCGAGGGGCGCGCCGCCAATCAGCAGTAAACGTGCGCCTTGGTGAAGGTCGAGCGTTATACTCTCGCGCAGCATGCCAAGGTAAGCGAGGTTATTGTTATCAAAGGATTCATCGTCGATATCGAATCGGCCCTCAAGCGGCATTAGGCCATATTCAAATCGCGGATCGAGCCGAAGTGTTAGTTGAGTGGCCTCTGTGGCGAAGATATCGAGCGCGACGATTGGCGAAAAGTGTAGTGTGGGCGCTTGTTTATCCTTCCACGAGCCAATCAATAGGGTGAATTCAGCGCCCGCCTCCTGCCAAGTGGGCAGCTGGGGATAATGGTCGAACCTCGGGGTTGTGTCTTTGTGTTCCAGCGGTAGCGCAATCCATAGCTGCACCGCATGCATAGTGCGATGACCTTCGACGGACTCTTCGGTGTGGGCGATACCATGGCCTGCGGTCATCAGATTGACTTGCTTAGGGCGGATCACTTGGGCGCTACCTAGGCTGTCCCTGTGCATGATTTCCCCCTCCAGCATCCAAGTGAAGGTCTGTAGGCCGATATGGGGATGCTCGCCCACATTCATTAAGGGGCCGTTGGTGACAGGACCAATATGATCCAGAAAACACCAAGGGCCTATGAGTCGACGCGGTTTTTGCGGAATAGCCCGCGCTACGGGTATCCCGCCTACATCACCGATTTTGGAGGCTATATGTTGGATTTGGATCCGCCCATCTTCGACGGGGCATTCCCTTGGGCCGCCGTAAAACGGCGACGTTTGCATTTGACTCATATCGACTCCTTATCTTCATTTAGACACGGATAGATTTAACATTTATGCTGGTGCAGCGAGGCGTGTTATCGCCCTCAAGGTCTGTTACTCACGCTCGACCTTAATGACTTTAACGCAATATTGGGAATAAGGGATGTTAACAGACCCTGTTTTTTGGCTAGTGGCGATTCCTGCGGTGTTGATTACGGGGATCTCTAAATCGGGTTTTGCCGGCGGCGTCGGTGGCTTGACCGTGCCCCTGTTAGCGCTAGCCATAAGCCCGGCGACAGCGGCGGCAATCATGTTACCACTGCTGATTTATATGGATTTTTTAAGTGTTCGTTCGTGGTGGGGCCAACATAATCCACGCCAATTATGGATCCTCTTACCCGCGGCGATTGTGGGTATAGGTATCGCCTATTGGTTGTTCGACCGATTAAACGAAGATTACTTACGGGCGATTTTAGGCTGTGTGTCCTTAGGGTTTGGTCTTTATGGCTTGGTTTTAGGGGATAAAACCCAAGCGACCCCTTCACCTTTGGTGGGACGACTCTGCGGCTTAACCGCAGGTTTTACCAGCTTTGTGGCCCATGCAGGCGGGCCGCCACTCAATGCCTATTTGCTGCCGTTACGTTTGGCCAAACCAGAGTTTTTAGCCACGGCAGTGGTATTTTTTGCGGTGGTGAATCTGATTAAGTTAGTGCCCTACAGTCTGCTCGGGCAAATTAATCAAGGTAACATTCTGATTTCTCTGTTACTTGCGCCTTTGGCTTGGTTAGGGGTAAAACTGGGGTTGTCGATCCAAGATAAGATCAGCGATAGGTTGTTTAAACGCATCATCTTGATTTTAATGGTGCTGGTGGGTATTCGCTTATTGTGGACGGCGTTATAGTTTTAAGCTTGAGATTAGCTTAGGCTGTTACCATCGATTTTTTCACGGTATGTTAGTTATCGCTTTGATAGCACCCGATATTACGCAAGAATTGCCCGCGATGAGTTTTACGCTAATGAAACGATTACTGATAGTTATCTTAGCCTTAGGTCTTGGTGCCTGTGCGAGCGCGCCAGAACCTAAGCCTGTGGTTAAGCAAGTTGAACCCGTCTCCGTTTGGAACGATAGCAATATCGCCGAATTGCATTCCGAATGGCGCGGCGTCCCTTATCGTTTGGGGGGCGCGACCAAGAAAGGCATCGATTGCTCGGCCTTTGTGTCGGTCGCTTACCAAAAAATGTTGGGTATGACTCTGCCGCGTACAGTGGAGGAGCAGCAAGCACTTGGTAAACCCGTGGCGCGGGATCAACTGCGTAAGGGGGACTTAGTGTTCTTTAAAACTGGCTGGAGCACGCACCATGTCGGCATTTATGTGGGCGGGAATAATTTCCTCCATGTCTCGACGAGCCAAGGGGTAAAAATTTCGAGCCTACTTAATAGCTATTGGGCATCAAAGTATTGGAATGCAAGGCGAATTTAAGCCTTAATCACAGGTAGAGACTCTATGACCCCAGCGTCTGCTTCGTCCCAACATGAGCCTCTACCCACTTCGATTTTTCTGGCGATTTTCTCCGCCGTGTTCTTACCCATGTTTTTGGCGGCGGTCGATCAAACCCTACTCGCCACCGCAACCCCAGCCATAGTGGAAGATCTTGGCGGCCTCAGGCAAGCCTCGTGGATCACTATCGGCTATATGTTGGCAATGGCGGCCAGTGTACCTATTTATGGCTGGCTGGGGGATAACTTTGGCCGCGCCAAAATCTTGATGATTGCCTTGGCGGTGTTCGCGTTAGGCTCAATTGTCTCCGCCAGTGCCGGGACGATGGACCATATGATTGCCGGAAGGATTCTCCAAGGCCTCGGCGGTGGCGGGCTGATGAGTCTGTCCCAATCCCTTGTGGGGGAATTGGTGCCGATACGGCAACGGGCGCGTTTTCAGGGCTATTTTGCCGCTATGTTTACCCTCGCCAGTGTTGGCGGCCCAGTGATTGGTGGTTTTGTGGTGCATGCCTATTCTTGGCACTGGTTATTTTGGGCGAATATTCCCTTGGCTATGCTGGCGGTTTGGCGACTTAATCGCTTGCATAAACAGAGTATTAAACCAGTACGACTGGGTCGGTTTGATTTGCTTGGCGTGCTGTTATTTCCTTCTATCATTACGGCGCTGCTGTATTGGTTGTCTGTGGCAGGGCAAGACTTTGCTTGGCTATCGGCCACAAGCTTAGGCTTTATCGGATTTATCTTTGTGGGCGCCGCCTTGCTGTTGTGGTGGGAGCGTCAGCGTGAGAGTCCTTTTTTGCCGCTGGATTTACTCGCCAACAAAGCCATTTATATGCCGCTATTAACCGCTGCGCTGTTTGCCGCCTGTCTGTTTGCGATGATCTTCTTTTTACCCATTTACTTACAGGTTGGTCTGCAAACCAATCCGGCCAAAACGGGCTTGCTATTGATACCAATGACCTTTGGTATAGTGACAGGTTCTACTATTGCGGGCCGGTTGTTGAGCCGAGATGTAGCACCTAAATGGTTGCCGACCTTCGGGATGGGGCTGGCTTCTATCGGTTTACTCTCTATCGGTTTAGTCCCGCCCAATGCGGATCTTATTGGCGGATTAGGTGTGCTGGTGGGCATAGGGTTAGGAACCGTGATGCCCAGCGTGCAGTTAGTTGTGCAGAGTGTGTCGGGCAAGGCGCGTTTAAGCCAAATTACCGCTATGGTGTCCTTGTGTCGCTCCATGGGCGCGGCAATTGGTACGGCCTTATTCAGCCTGTTGCTATATAGCTTGTTACCGCTCGAAGGGGCGCAGGTGGGGATTGCGGCGATAAAAAAGCTACCCATTGAGGTTGTGCATCACGCCTTCCAATGGGGTTTTATCGCGGCGGCCTTGGTGGCGCTCAGCTCTGCGATTGTAGGGTATCTCTCGCCCGCCACAGCGCTTAGGGATCATGAGTAGATTTGTTGGTGCACGACGGATTTAAGCTGTGTAGTATTTGCGATAGGTTAGCTTCCGCTGTGACCCCATTCTTTGCCAGGAATTCTGCATGACAACTAAAAACTGGACCTTAAAAAGCATAGCTAACGAGCTAGGTGTCTCTAACGCCACTGTTTCTAATGCTTTTAATCGTCCCGATCAACTATCGGAAAAACGCCGCAACGAAATTTTGGCCGCCTGTTCTAAATTGGGTTACTTTGGCCCAAACAAGGCGGCGCAGTCCCTACGTAGGGGCAAATTTGATACCGTCGCGTTGGTATTGTCCGATAGTGTTGAATATATGGTGTCCGATCCTGTCGCCAGTAAGTTTATGAAGGGGGTAGCTTCGGTATTGGAGCGGGAAAAACTAAACTTATTGTTGTTTTCTGGCAGCTCCGACAGTGTGAATGCAGTGGCCGATTTTGTGGATGGGTTTATTTGTTATGGTCGCCCGCGCAATGCCTTGCTTGCCGAGCAACTAAAACAAGTTAAGAAGAAGGTGGTTACTGTGGATTTTGATATCCACCGCAACGCTTCTGTCAGCATCGACAATAAGTTAGCCGCCTATGAGGTGGCCAAATTAGCGTTAAAATCTCCCACCGATCAGGTGGCTGTATTAGGGTTAAGGTTGCTCGATACCCATTTAACCTGCCGAGTTTACGATTTGAATTTGCTCGAAATCGATATGTCGATTGCACACCAGAGGTTGCAGGGATACTTACAGGCGATTGAGGAAACGGGTGTCACCCTTGGTAATGATCGGATTTGGAATATTCCAGAAAGTAATGCGGAATATGCACGGATAGCGGCTAAGGAGGCACTGAATTCGACCCCAAGACCCAATGTATTTTTATGTATGAGCGACTTAATTGCTCTCAGTGTGATGGGGGAGGCGCAGGCCATGGGATTAGCAATTCCAGAGGATATTCGTGTTGTGGGATTTGATGGTATTGATGAGGCAACTCGCTCAACTCCACCGCTGACCACGGTTTATCAATACTCAGAGCAAAAAGGCCAAATGGCGGCGCAGATGTTTATCGACGATGCCGTGCATGCTCAGGTATTAGGGTATGAATTACGGTTAGGTAAAAGCTGCTAATGTATTGATTTTTAAATGCAAAAGGCGCTGTTAAAGCGCCTTTTGTTTTATGTTTGGTATTTACCCCTGCGCAGGGGTAAGCAGGTCGGTCAAGGCAATTTGGGTTTCGATGCCTTGCTCATCAAGCAGGGTGATCAGCCCTTGTTTATGGGCAAAGTCGAGACTAAGACTGGCCGATGCATTTTGTGCAGACCATGTGAGTGTTAGTGATTTTCCACTGGCAGCCATCGAAAAGCCGCCATTGAATGCTGCGCTACTATTACGCAGTTTTATCAATTTAATTAAAGCGTTAACGACAGGCTTTTGCAGGGCTTGTTGCACCTTTTCTCGGTTTAAATAGGGGCGATTAATGTCTCGGCCGATGTGGGTTTGATTCAGCAACGTCATGTCGTTTGGTATGGCAAGCAGGCCTGTGTAGTAGACCTGTGGAATACCTGGTGCGAAAAACTGAATTGCTCGCGCCATCAAGTAATCTAGGTCATTTTGCCCTAGGGCATCGTAGTAGGTGCAGTTGATTTGATACAAATCGACATTGCTGGCGGCCGCCCCTGTGGCTTGCAAACTCTCGCCTTGACTGTTGCTGTGTATGGTTTCAACTAGATTATCGATTTGTTTTTCGTCTAATAATCCGCGCAAGCCATCCATTGGGCCGACATCGATAATGCCAATACCATCGTGGGTATCTAGTACGGTAATGCAGTTGCGAGGCGCCATTTCAAGCCAGTGGCTCAGGGCGCGACAATCTTGGCTGAAGAGCGTGTGTAAAATCAGCGGCGGTAATGCAAAGTCGTAAACCATATCGACCCGTTTGGCGATATCGATTTGCGTCATATGATGTGAGTGGATTTCGGCTAGGGTTGTCATGCCTAACTGATTGGCTTGCTTTGCTAATTTATCCACGAACTCGAAGGACTCCTCAATCATAAAGCAGCTAGTGCCGGGCTTTTTGATTGCATAACCTGCGGCATCTAAGCGGATTAAATTGACTTTGCTGTGGTTAAATCGCGCCAATACGCGGTTTAAGTAATCCTTACCTGCTGCGGAATTAACGTCGATATCGATCTGGTTGCGGGTAAAGGTGGTCCAAAACTCTTCCGTTGAACCATCCGCTAAGGTGTAAGTGCTAAAACAGCTCCCTGGGCGAGGGCGGTAGATAGCTTTTTGATCCTGCTCGCTTAATCCTTCGGGGAATACCTTGTCCTTGGTTAGGAATAAATCCCAGTAAGCCGATTGTTTGCCATGCTTGAGCACATCTTTAAACTCGGGAGACTCCGCGGACATATGGTTAACGATCAAGTCGGCCATGATGTCGAACTCTTCACCTATGCTTTTGACATCGTCCCAATCACCTAAGCGAGAATCCACTTGCACATGGTCTATGGGATCAAAACCCGCATCGCTGCCATCGATAGGATAGTAAAAGGGCAGTAGGTGAACGCCCCCAAATAACCCCTGTAACTCGTTATTGAGTAAGGCTTTGAGTTCTTTGAGTCCGGCACCGGTTATCCGATCGACATAGGTGATCAATTGCACTTGATTTTTCATACTTTGCCCACGTTTGAGTAGCCTTCCCAGAGTAAAGTTTGCCCGCTTTTATTTATAAATTGCGCAAACAAACTTAATCGATTAAGTTGTATATTTAACCAATGTGAAACATTATTCAAGTGGTTTGTTTTATTTTTGAGTTAGTCTTAGGTTTTGGGGGGATTAGCTCACTGCTGTACATAAATAATGCCTAAAGCTGTTTGGGGCTTAGCCAGCTTCAAAGGGAGTTAGGCGCGATAACGATAAGGTGAAACAGTATGGTAAGTGATTCAAATTCTGTAGAAAATCGCCATCACACTCGTATTAGAGTGCTGACGTATTTAATGTTTTTTATGTTTGCTATGACCTCCGATGCCGTGGGCGTGATCATCCCGCAGCTGATATCTGAATTTGGCCTCTCTTTGTCTCAGGCGAGCGCCTTCCATTATATGCCGATGATTTTTATCGCAATAAGCGGTCTGTTTCTGGGTTTTTTGGCGGATAAAATAGGGCGTAAACTAACCATTTTATTAGGGTTGTTGTTGTTCGCTATTGCCTGTTTTTTATTTGCGCTTGGGGAGTCGTTTTATTATTTCCTGATGCTATTGGCCTTGGTGGGCTTGGCAATTGGGGTATTTAAAACTGGGGCTTTAGCTCTGATCGGTGATATCTCTCGGTCACCAAAACAACATTCCAGCACCATGAACACGGTCGAAGGATTCTTTGGGGTTGGCGCTATGGTGGGGCCAGCTATCGTTAGCTATCTGCTTATCAGTGGTGTGTCATGGAAGTATTTGTATTTTGGGGCAGGGATTTTTTGTCTGCTGCTTTGTTGGTTGGCGTTTAGGGCCGATTATCCGCAGGTTAAGCAATCCTCGACGGAGACAATTAATCTGGCGAACACCTTCCGCATGATGAAAAACCCTTATGCATTAGGGTTTTCCCTTGCGATTGGTTTGTATGTGGCCACCGAAGTGGCGATTTATGTATGGATGCCTAGCCTGCTGCAAGAGTATCAGGGCGATTACACTGTACTGGCGGCTTATGCCTTGACCCTCTTTTTTACCCTGCGAGCGGGTGGGCGGTTTTTGGGCGGATGGATACTAAATCACTTTTCATGGCAACAGGTTATGTTCTGGTTTAGCTTAGCGATTAGCCTTTGCTATCTCGGCTCTATGCTCTATGGGGTTGAGGCCGCTGTTATTCTCTTGCCGCTCTCTGGGCTGTTTATGTCAATGATATATCCCACCTTAAACTCCAAGGGGATCAGTTGTTTCCCCGTGGCGCAGCACGGTTCTGTGGCTGGAGTTATCCTGTTTTTTACCGCGGTTTCTGCGGCGCTGGCTCCCCTTTGTATGGGGTTAGTTGGGGATATTTTCGGCCATGTGAAGTATGGCTTTTACCTCGCAACTGGGTTTGCCGTTTTACTGTGCCTGTTAGCGGGCGTTAATCTGATTAAAGATCCTACCCAATCATTGTTGGGCCGTGAAACTGCTTAAATTGAAATGTGACAGAAAAAATTTTTATGTCACATTTCTCTAATGAATCAATTAATTGTCTGTTGTTCCCACTTTAAGTTTGTTGGTTTGTACAAAAAATGCACTTGCTTTTTGTTATTTAGTTGCTAACTTGTTAACTTAATCGATTAAGATGTTTTTTAGTAAAGTGAAATAACAGGCTAATCGATTAACAACAATTTCAGTAGAAGTCGCCGTGGGGAGAGGGGCGGCTTCTCAAATATGGGTGGGGACATAAAAATGATAAATCGCACATCACAACAATTCTTGTTAAGCACAATCGCCGTCTTGGTGAGTTCTCAGCTTTGGGCTGCCGATGCACCTGCACAGGAAGAAACCAAGAAAGATGCGTTAGGCCTTGAGCGCATTACTGTTACGGGCGTGGCCCGTGGCACCCGCGTCATGGACTCGAGCGTGTCAGTCAGCAGCGTATCACTCGCCGAGTTGGAGGTTAGTACTCCACGTTCATCCGCCGAAGCATTTCGGATCATTCCAGGGATGAAGGTGGAATCAACGGGCGGCGAAGGTAACGCTAACATTGCTGTCCGTGGCTTACCTGTGGCATCGGGTGGTGCTAAGTTTCTCCAAATTCAAGAAGATGGTTTACCAATTCTGCAGTTTGGCGATATTGCCTTTGGTAATGCGGATATCTTTTTACGTTTAGACTCTACAGTACAAACCATTGAATCTATTCGTGGTGGTTCGGCATCAACTGCAGCCAGTAATGCGCCCGGTGGCATTATTAACGTGATCAGTAAAACCGGAAGTTCAGATGCTGGCAGCGTGTCGACCACCTTTGGCTTGGACTACGATACCTTCCGTACCGACTTTGAATATGGCACCAGCATCAATGACAGCCTGCGTTTCCATGTGGGTGGTTTTGTGCGTACTGGTGAAGGCCCTCGCCAAGCAGGTTATGACGCCAACAAGGGCGGTCAGGTAAAAGCTAACATAACCAAAGAGTTCGATAGTGGCTATGTTCGTCTTTATTTCAAGCACTTAGATGATAAAAGTATTGGCTACTTACCCATGCCAATGTATTCGGACGGTAGCTCTGTCCCAGGTTTTAATGCGAAATCCGATGCCATTCAGTCAGCATATTTCCTCTCAACCCTGAGTTTGGGCGCCGATGGTGAGCGTCGTCGCGGTGATATGCGCGATGGGATGAACCCTGAGGTTAACTCTGTGGGTTTAGAGGCGTCTTTTGATTTAGGCAATGATTGGCAGGTCGAAAACCGCTTCCGTTTCTCGGATGTGAGCGGCAATTTTATGGCACCATTCCCAGCCGAGGTGGCTAATGGCGCCGACATTGCGGCCAGTATCGCCGGCACTGGCGCTAAGTTAATTTATGCCAATGGCCCTGATGCGGGCAATCCTATGGATGGACTCGCCATGCGGATCCATACCTTCGACGTTAAGATGAATGACTTTGGCTCAATCGTAAACGACTTAAAATTAACGAAAACCTTTGACGATACCAGCGTTACTGTGGGTTATTACAATGCCACCCAAAATATCAATATGACCTGGATGTGGAACTCCTATTTGATGGAAGTCAAAGGGGATAACGCCGCATTGCTTGATGTTGTGGCCGCCGATGGTACCGCCTATTCAGATGCTGGACTGTACGGCTATGGCGTGCCTTATTGGGGCAACTGTTGCCAACGTAATTACGATACCGAATACAACATTAAGGCGCCTTATCTTGCGGTCGCGTCGAGCTTTGGGGATTTGTCGCTGGATGCCAGTGTGCGTTACGACAGCGGTGATGCCAGTGGTTACTACGCCGGCAATGTGCAATCGCAAGTCGATATGAACTTGGATGGCGTTATCTCTATTCCTGAGCAAAGTGTCTCTTCTATCGATAATGCCAATCCGCAAACCGTAAATTATGACTGGAGTTACACCTCCTATTCTCTCGGTGCAAACTATCAGTTTTCCAGTGATTTAGCTGCATTTGGTCGCTTGAGTCATGGTGGCCGCGCCAATGCGGATCGCCTGTTGTTTGGTAAGGTTCGTGCCGATGGTTCAGTGGCAAAAGAAGATGCTGTCGATAATGTGGATCAATATGAGTTAGGCGTTAAGTACCGTTACGATGACTTATCGGTGTTCGCGACCGCCTTCTATTCAGAGACCGAGGAGCAAAACTTTGAGGCGACGAGTCAGCGTTTCTTCGACCGTAAGTACAAAGCTAAAGGAATTGAAATTGAATCGGCCTATTTTATCGGTGACTTCGATTTTAGGGGCAATGTCACTTGGACCGACGCTGAAATTGCTAAGGACGCTCTAACACCCGACGTTGTCGGGAATACTCCAAGAAGACAGGCCGACTTTATCTACTCGCTGATGGGACGTTATAACTTTGACCAAGGTTCAGTGGGTATCAACCTGATTGGCACTACTGACTCCTATGCACAGGATAATAATGACCTCAAGTTTGATGGTTACAATCAGGTCAATGCCTTTGCAACCTACAACTTAACTCAGGCCTTAAGTGTCTCCTTAAACGTCAACAACCTGTTTGACGCTACGGGTATTACCGAAGCAGAGGAAGGTTCGATTCCTGATAACAATATTATCCGCGCTCGCACCATTAATGGCAGAACCACGAGTGCAACCTTGAAATACGAGTTTTAACTCCGGCGGGTTTGGGGTTTAAAACCGACAATTTAAAAGGCCCATCCAGCATGGGCTTTTTGCTTAACTAATAGAAATATAAAGGGATCCATATGACGGTATTACTCAGTTTTGGTGAGGTGTTAGTGGATTTATTACCCACGGAGGCTAGCGACAAATCCCATCAAGCCATTGCAGGCGGCGCGCCTGCAAACGTGGCTGTAGGTTATGCCAAACTGGGCGGTAAGAGTTATTTTGCTGGCGGCATTAGCTGCGATGATTATGGCGCAATGTTAAAACAAGCCCTAGCGAATGAAGGGGTTGTAACGGATTACTTGACCGAAGTGCCAGGTGCGCCAACGGCGACAGTGGTCGTAAATTTGGATGAAAATGGTGAACGAACCTTCGAGTTTAACCGTCAGGCTACGGCCGATCTGTGCTATAGCCCGCGCCATTTCGATGCCATTCCATGGCCGCAGATGGATATTTTCCATCTCTGTTCTAATACCTTTACCGAAGCGAACATTTTTAACGCGAGTCTCTATGGCGCCCGTTGTGCTAATTCATTCAATAAGATAGTGAGTTTTGATGTTAACTTGCGCTTATCACTCTGGCCCGATACCGCATTGCTTGCAGAGCGAGTAGAGCAGTGTTTTCGTTACACACAAGTGCTGAAAATGAGCCGTGAAGAAGCCGACTATTTAGCCTTAACGCGGAATAAGAGTTTCGAAGATTATTTGCAGTTTTGTTTGGCGCAAGGTGTTGAAGTGATTTTGATTACTGACGGCGCCAATCCAGTGCAATGCATAACAGTAGATGAGCGATTTAGCGTACCAGTCCCCCAAATTAAAGCCGTAGATACCACGGCGGCGGGTGACAGCTTTATGGCGGGATTTTTGTTTGCACTGGGTTCTGAGTTGGAGTTTGATCTCGAGCATTTAACCTTAAAACATCGACTTGCGTGTCAGGCACAGTTGCGCAAGGCGGTTGAGTTTGCGGTGCGTTGCGGCGCTGTAACCTGTTGCCAGAAAGGCGCTTTTCCTGCTTTACCCACGTTGTTGCAGGTGAGTTAACCCTTCACTCCAAACTATCAAGCTAAGGTGAGCTATGGCTTGCCTTAGCTTTTTTCGAGCATATTGCGCGAACTTCATCACGTTTTACTTGCCCCATTGGCCGAGCATTTATGCTATTTTAGCTGCGGCTTATAGTCGAAGGAGCATAGGTTTCTCCTCTGCTTACGGTCGATATGGTTTTATTTCAACATGATTGGGGATTTCCAATGAGCAAAGCAAAAATCGGGATTGTTACGGTGAGCGATCGTGCCAGCGCGGGGATTTATGAGGATATCTCGGGCAAGGCGATTATCGATACTCTCAATGACTACCTCACCAGCGAGTGGGAACCGATTTATCAAGTGATCCCCGACGAGCAGGATGTGATTGAAGCGACCCTGATCAAGATGGCTGATGAGCAGGATTGCTGCTTGATTGTGACTACGGGTGGTACTGGCCCTGCAAAACGTGATGTCACCCCTGAGGCAACCGAGGCCGTATGCGATCGCATGATGCCGGGCTTTGGCGAGCTGATGCGCGCTGAGTCGTTAAAGTTTGTACCGACGGCGATTCTCTCGCGCCAAACCGCGGGCTTACGGGGGGATTCATTAATTGTGAACCTGCCGGGCAAGCCTAAATCAATCCGCGAATGTTTAGATGCGGTATTCCCAGCGATTCCTTACTGTATCGACCTGATGGAAGGGCCGTACCTCGAGTGTAACGAGGCCGTGATGAAGCCTTTTAGACCTAAGGCAAAATAACGCGCCGCACAGCAAGATGACATAAACCCAAGCCTAGCTTGGGTTTTTTATTGGCATTCGTTATGGACGGTTGTGGTCGCGCTAAGTCGCAACTACGCAGCTTGACTTAGCGCCTATAGACACAGCTTTAATACTCTGTAATACGAGTTTAACTGCGGTGCATTAACGACTATTTTAATGCCTCAATTTGCTGTGCCAGTGTGGTCTTGGCGGCGTTGTCCTCTGCATCTGTCACTATGCGCTCCAGCACTTGTACTCGTTCAATCAGTACCTGATTTTGTAGACTCAGCTGGGTGAGTTTATCCTCAAGCTGTCGATCGTTTCCGCCACCCAGTTGGCGCATTTTTAGGTAATGCTTAAACATCTCTGTAGCGCTTACACCGATAATAAAGGTCACCATAATGACCATGATAATAAATTCTTTTTCCATGATTGGCTCCTTAACTCAATGTTAGGGCGCGGCGCGCCCTCTGTGGGTTGATAGTGTTATAAACCGAAGATCACTTTTTCGCTCTTTAACGATTTTTCCATGCCGAATGCCAGTATTACCGCAATGGCGAGTGTGCCCAGCGTCGATACCAGCAATTGCAGCATGTTCATATCTTTACCTTTAATAAAGTCCATCAGTGCCTGTTGCTGACCCGAGACGGGCAACCATTGCAGGACGTCGGGCGCGATGTTGTAGCTGGCGGCCATCGACAGTGCCAAGGGCACAAACAGCACCATGGTTAGATAGGACTGGGCTTCCTTAAAGGTTTTGGCCATAAAGGACACAAACAATTGCAAACAGGCAGCCATCAGGGCAACTGGGATACCGACCAGCAGCATCAACGCCATAAATTCACTGGTAATGCTGACGCTAAAGCCGAGCTCCTGCCAAGGCACGAAGGTATAGGCGACCTTAGATACTAATAAAATCAACACTAAGCCGAGTAGGGCAAACAGACCGACAGCAATGATTTTAGAGAGCACTAATTGGCGCGTGGTTAGCGGATGGCTGAGTAACAATGCCAAGGAGTTACGTTCACGCTCACCGGCGCTGGTGTCGATGGCCAAGTTCATCCCCGAGATAAACACTGAGTAAATCATAGTGAAAATGGCGATGCCTAAGATCATCCCGCCCTTAGAGTCGGTGGTGGCTTGGTCGTGCACATTCACTTTCAGGGGCTGCACCACGCGAGGGTCGATACCGCGGGCGATTAAGCGCAGGCTGCCCATTTCGGCGCTGTAGGCCTGCAACTGTTTCTCTAAGCGGCGAATCGAGTTTTGCAGTTTTTCCTCTGAGTTATCGGCAACGATAGTGATCTCTGCGCCTTTGCCTTGGTTCATCTGCTTAGCATAGTCGGGGCTGATAATCAGCTCGATGGCTTTCAAATCCTTCGCGCCAGCTTCGCCTTGGGTAATGCCCTTGTTAGATAAAAAACGCACTAAATCCGGCGCTTTGTCGGGATTAGTGATGCTGATTTTAAGATCGTCCGGGCTGGTCAGCTGGCCAATAAGCACCATAAACAGGCCGCACATGATCAGCGGCGTACCGATGGCGTAGTAGAGCCCCGCCATCACAGAGCGTTTATCGCGGGCGGCGTCTATCAGTTCCTTGCGAACCATTGCGATGATTTTGTTCATGATTATTCCTTATCCCAAGTTTATCTGTTCGCTATTTAAGTCGAAGCAGGTGTTATCGCAATTTGTGTGAGCGTTGATGCTGTGAGTCATCATGCGGCAATACCCTCATCGGTGCCGATCAGCTGGATAAAGGCATCTTCGAGTGAGGCCTTACCCGTTTGTGCGCAAAGCTGTTCTGGGCTGCCGATGGCCACCACTCGGCCCTGTGCCATCACAATCACTTGGTCGCACAGCGCCGCGACTTCCTGCATCACATGGCTGGAAAACAGCACACAATGCCCTTGGTTTTTAAGGTCGATAAGAATATCGCGCAGCAAGCGAGTGCTCATTACATCCAGCCCACGGGTCGGTTCGTCGAGGATAATATTGCTCGGACTGTGGACTATGGCTTGGGCGAGGGCGGTTTTCATTCGTTGCCCTTGGGAGAAGCCTTTACAGCGGCGATCGCTAATATCTTCGAGGCGCAGTTTGGCGATAACCTTGCTGGTGGCTTCTTTGGCGTCGCTCGCAGATAACCCGCTGAGTTCGGCGAAGTAACGGATATATTCCCGCGGCGTGAGGCGCTCATACAGGCCAAATGGATCGGGGAATAAGCCGAGTTGCTGCTTAGCACCAATCGGGTCGATGGCGACATCGATACCTTCAATTTCAGCCGTGCCAGTATCGGGCTTTAACAGGCCAAAAATGGTGCGTAAACAGGTGGTTTTACCCGCGCCATTAGGGCCGAGTAGGCCGGTGATCTGGCCATTTTCGGCAACAAAACTCAAATCGTTTAAGGCCTGCACTTCGCCGATGCGCTTAGAAAGATGGGATACTTTGATCATGACTTACTCCTTGGCTCCAGTGCTGGGCTTATCTTTGGCAGATTGGGTTGCATCTTCGGTCGCGAGTGGCTCAACCGAGCTGGCATTTAAATAGAAACTACGGCGCACATCCTTTTTCAAACATTCACCATCGAGATCTTTAACCGAACCAGTACGCACTAACTCGGCGATTAAGTTATTGGCACAGGACTGATAGGCCACGCCATGGGTGGCGTATGGCGCGACCAAGTGTTTAGCGTTGGTGAGTTTTTCCATCGCAAGTTCCGCCCAACTTGGTGGTGTGGCAGGGTCTATTTCGCCCGACAGCAACAGTGTGGGGATAGCACTCTTAATAGGCTCGCTAAAGCTGGCATCGACGGGTGGCACTTTCCACACAGAGCATGATGCCTCTAGGCCTTCGAGCATAGATTTGCCAACATAGGAGGTTTTTGCCTGTTCACGCATCGCTGGGGTGATGCGATGGATGTCTTCACCGCAAACTACGGAGGCGTGCATGCCCATTGCCATGCCTGCACCATCGGTAGTTAAGGCATACAATCCGAGTAGCGGTTGATAGTTACCTTTGGCGGCTTGATGAATCGCATGGGGCACTAAGGCGCGCACATTGGTTTGATATAACGCCATTCTGATCGCGCCATAAAACTTCGCGCGGGTGAGTGTGAGTAAGGTCTTTTCACCCGTGACCGGGTCGTGTACTTGCTCCATCACTGGCCCTTCGGTTAGTCTTGCGACCACTTGGTCAAACTCGGCCTTGAGCTCAGGAAACTCGGCATGGCAGGCCGCGGTTTCTTGGCAGTCTTTAAACAATAAGTCAAAGCCGCGCTCAATTGCCGAGCCGATTTCTAATACGCTTTGCTGCATCGGCACTACGCCGTCTAAGGTGACTGTGGCTAGATGCTCGGGATACAAACGCATATAGAGCTGCGCCATGCGTGTGCCGTAAGAAATGCCGTATAAGTGCAGCTTTTTGTAGCCTAAATGGGCGCGCACGGCTTCGAAGTCTGCCACTGCATTGAGACTGCCGTATTGGGTTACATCGCTACCCGTTAATTGATCTCGGCATTTTTGCGCCTCGGCTAAGCTATCAATATTGTCATCGTTGAGGGCGAGTAAGGATTGTTCACCTGCATCGCAATTCAATAGATTTGAGCGACCTGTACCGCGTTGATCAATCAGCAAAATATCCCGCTGCTGTCGCACTTTATTCAGCATGCTATCAAAGCTTGCCGCATTATCTATGGCCGATTGACCTGGGCCGCCTGCTATCGCCAGCAGTGCTTCTTCATGATTGACGTTTTTCACCGCAGGCAAGACCACATAATGCACTTGGATCTGTTTGCCATCGGGCTTGTTGGGATTCTCAGGCACAGTCACAAAGCCGCAGTTTAAACGGTCCGAAACACCGTCCACATAACAGGTATTTGTGGGGGTTGTTGAAGGAGCTGATTTTTCACTTGCCCAAACCGTTGCGCTAGCCATAGCGAGCATAAGCGTACTCAACCCTATGATTTTGCGAGTTGAAATATGTTTATGCCAGCCTGTGTTTGAACGCTTAATCGCAACGCAAGCGCCGGCATTATGGGACTTCCTGTGGATCATGCTATCTATCATGAGCGCTTTCCTTTTTGCATTTCAGGATGAGTGTGATACTTTAAATGCAGTGTATCGGTGTATCAATGTATTAATACAGTGTGTAAAGCCTAATGTTAGAACTTTTAAATGTCAACCCCAGCAGTGGTGAGCCAATTTACAAGCAATTACACGAGCAAATCGTGCGCTTGATTGTGGGCGGCCAACTGCAAGAGGAAGACGTATTACCCTCAGTGCGCCAGATTGCGGAATACCTTGCGGTGAACCCGATGACAGTATCTCGCGCGATTCAGCAATTGGTGGATCAGGGCTGGTTAGAACGCCGCCGTGGGCAGGCGACTCGGGTTGCTGCCCGTACCGAGGCGATGGAGTCGGGCGTGAGTTTGCTTGAGCCGCAATTAGATGGCTTATTGGCACAAGCCAAGCAGCTGGGCGTGAGCCTGCCCGAGTTGCTGCAATTGATTAACGAGCGCTGGCAAGCCTAGTCGGCCCAAGCGAAAACGAGAATAAAAAGGACGCAATTCGATGGATCAAGAGTTTCCCCCAATACTTGAGTTTTCTAAGGTAAACAAAGTTTTTCGTGGAAAAAATGGCGTTGAAAAACAGGCGTTAAAGGATCTGTCCTTGTGCTTGTCTGCCGGGATGGTGGTTGGCTTATTGGGACAAAATGGTGCGGGTAAATCGACCTTAATGCGCTGCGCTTTGGGGATTCTTTCGCCCGATTCGGGTGACATCCGCACCTTAGGTGAGACGCCGGAACAACTTTCGTCAGCCGCAAAGGAGCGCCTTGGTTATGTGCCACAACAACCCTTTGGTTATGAAGGTTTTACCGTTGAGCGCGCCCTTGATTTACACCGCAGCTTTTATCCCCATTGGGACATGCAGTTAGAGCAAGATTGGCTTGCCCGCTTTGAGTTAGATGTCAGCCAACAGGTACAACGTCTGTCCGTCGGCCAGCGCCAATCCTTGGCGCTGATCATGGCAATGGCCTATCGTCCCGAGTTGCTGATCCTCGACGAACCCGTGGCCAGTCTCGATCCTATCGTCAGACGCAAATTTATGGTCGATTTGTTCGACTTGGCCCTCGAATCCGGCTCGGCGGTGCTGTTTTCATCCCATATCACCTCAGATTTAGAGCGGGTCGCGAGTCATGTGGCACTGATTAAACAGGGCGAATTAGTGCTGTTTAAGGAAATCGATGCTCTACGGGAAGAGGTGCGTCTACTCAAACTGGCTGTGGGTACGGAGTTGCCTGAGCAGGTGCGTATTTTGAGCCGTGATGGTAATTCTGTGCTGGTGGATAGTGGCGCAATCGATCTCAATCTTCCCGGCGTGCAGCGAAGTGAAGCGCTTAATTTGGAGCAACTCTTTGTGGAGTTACACAAATGAGTTCAGCTAAACCGCTTGTGCAACCTACTGATAAGCCTGTAACACAGCATTCAATCAATCCCTTTAACGGCATGCTGCGCCTGTGGTTATTTGACGTGGGCAGTGTGAGTTTTTTGGGTACCGGATTATTTGGCTTAGCCCTGAGCGTTTTGGCGGGATGGGCCGGGCAGAAGGAGAGTTTTGATATTTTTGTCGGCATGGGGATTGTCTCTACCTCGGCAGCGGTCGCATGGCAGTTGATTCGCTTGATGGCGAGTGAGTGCTCAATCTTAATCCCCCGTTATCGGCAGAATATTTTTATCCAGTGCGAGGTGATGCTCATTGGCGTGTTTAGCCTTGCGGTGCTCTTATGCGTATTGTTTGATTTTACCTCTAGCCTGTCGCTACTGGTGTTTGCCCAAGGGATAAGCTTAGGTTTTATTTTGCTGTGTCTGCGGCACACCCAATGGTTTTACTCCTCATTTTTACTGTTTATCTTAGTGCCGTTTTCTAGCGCTTTGGCTGAGCAAGTACCATTGTGGCTGAGCATCATAGTGTTGTTTGTGTTTGTCGTTCTGATTTGGCGCCGCTGCCTAGTGTTACCTTGGCGGGTGGAAGCACGCAGTGTGTACCTCAACGGGTTAGAAATGGGCTGGTTTTGGTTGCCTAATCTGCAATCCATGCGGTTTTTGAGCCGTTTCGAGCGTTATTTGCATCCGGTTAACTTTTTTATCGGGCCGATGTTAACCGTATTGCTGTTGTTGCTGCCCGTGCTGACATTGGTGCTGGGGGTATTATCCCATCAGTTTAATTGGGATTTTCCGGTGTTACTGCTACTGGCGCAGTTTTGTGTGATCAGCTGTTCGCTGGTGCATTGGAGTCGGGTGCAACGAGCGCGTGCAACAGAGTTACTGTTATTGATGCCGGGTTTTGATGGCAGAACCGGTTTGGTTAATGCTTTTGCCCGAGGGCAGCAACGATTGCTGTATCTCATCAGTGTCGGCATGTTGCTCTGTAGTGTGTTTATTACTTGGCTCAATGGCGGGATAAGTGCGCCATTGCTGGCGCATTTAGTGATGAGCACCTATTGGGCTTGTGCCTTGGTGTTAGGGCTAGGTTGCCTGTGCCGCCGAGTGTTACAGGTTAGCTTGACTATGCTGGTGGTGCTGGGGCATTCACTATGGGTGTCTATCAGTTTGGCGGCATTGCAGCATGATGGTCATCTATATTATTGGTTAATAGGCGATCTTTTACTGGTTGTGTTGGGGCAAATTGCCCTGTTTGGCGGCCGTAAAAAGTTATGGCGGGGCGATATCGTTGGGCTGTAATCGGCCTTAAATGACGTGATTTGGGCGACATTTGCACAAGATTAGAGCAAAAACTCTTAGTTTTTAGCTTGCCTTCAGGTAGAATGCTGCAAAAGCGGAACACTTGTAAGCTAAAAGGTGAGTCACTCATGTCGCTCGAACAATATCACGTAATTCGACTATTACAGCAGCAAAGCCAGTCGTTAAAGGAGGCTATTGCGCTGGAAGGTTTTGAAATGGCAGCCCCTTGGCATCAAGTCAGTTGGCAGGCATTTGATGAGATCAGCCATAAAATTGCACAAGTGTTGATTCAACTCGGCGTACAAGTGCAAGACCGCTGTGTGATCCTGTCACAAAACTGCCCACAATGGACCTGTGCCGATATCGGCATTCTGAAAAGCCGTGCCATTGTCGTGCCTATTTACCCAACCAGTACCTTAGAGCAAGCCAGCTTTATCATTAATGATGCGGCGGCTAAGGTGATTTTTGTCGACGACGCTAAGCAATATGCGCTGGCCTGCGAGCTACAAAAACAGTGTCCGACTCTAGAGCATGTGATTGTGTTCGATGCCGCAGTTCAGTTGGCTCAGGATAAACCTCAGCATAGACATTTAGATAACGTGCTAGCGCAGGCATACGACCAAAGTGCCGAGCTGGGGCAACGCTTAAAAGACGCGAATCTTGATGATCTGTTAACCCTGATTTATACCTCCGGCACCACGGGTGATCCTAAGGGCGTCATGCTGGATTACCGCAATATGGCTTCGACTGTGCGTCAGCACGATCAGATTTTGCCTTTTAATGCTGGCGATGTGTCTTTAGCTTTCCTACCGCTAAGCCATGTGTTTGAGCGTAGCTGGAGTTTCTACGTTTTATGCCGTGGTGGCCATAATGTGTATCTGCAAAATACCCAAAGAGTAAAAGAGGCGATAAGTGCTGTGCGTCCGCATACCTTGTGTGTGGTGCCGCGTTTCCTCGAGAAGGTTTACAGCGCAGTACAGGATAAGGTCGCGAAATCCGCAGAGGGTCGTAAAAAATTATTTGCTTGGGCGATGAGGGTTGGCGAGCGTCAGTTTGAAGTGAGCCAAGGCCGCGCTAAGGGCGGTTTGTGGTTATCCTTGCAATGGCGTTTGGCGAATAAATTGGTTTACAGCAAGTTGCAGGCAGTGCTCGGTGGACGCTTAAAGTTTATGCCCTGTGGCGGTGCTGCACTTGATTTAAATGTGGCGTCTTTTTTCCATGCTATTGGTATTCCTGTGCTTTGTGGCTATGGCATGACCGAAACAAACGCTACTGTGACCTGTAACACTTTGGATAACCGTGTCGCGGGGTCAAACGGTAAAGTCTTGCCCGAAATCGAAATTAAACTGGGTAAAGACGATGAAATCTTAGTCCGTGGCGACACTGTGATGCGTGGTTATTACAATCGCCCTGAAGATACTGCCGCCGCCTTTGAAGACGGCTGGTTAAAGACTGGCGATGCGGGACGACTCGATGCCCACGGCAATTTGTTTATTACCGATCGTATTAAAGAATTGATGAAGACCTCTAACGGTAAATATATTGCACCGCAAAGGGTTGAGGGTGCTGTTGGGTGTTGTCCTTTTATCGAACAAGTGGCGGTGATTGCCGATGCGCGTAACTATGTGACGGCGCTGATTGTGCCAGCCTTTGAATCCCTCGAAGCATGGGCAAAGGAAAAAGGCTTAAAGTATGAGTCGCCTATTGAGCTGCTGCGCCATAGCCATGTGGTTGAGCATTTCGAGCAGCGCCTCAAACAGCTCCAGCAGGAGTTGGCTAGTTTTGAGCAAATCAAAAAGTTTACCCTGCTGCCGGAAGCTTTTTCGATGGAGGCAGGATTAATCACGCCGACGCTTAAGTTGCGTCGCAAAATGATTTATCACAAGTACGCCCATGAAATTAATGCTATGTATAATAATTGATTGTTAAATATTTGATCTTAAAAGGCCGCTTAGCGGCCTTTTTTGTCTCAACTACTTCCTGACGCATAGTTCTTAGCTTAAAATTCGCCCCGTTTACTGGTGCGCACGAGGCGCAAGGTGTCGGTGTAAAGGATAGTTAAATGGAACTTTCGATTCGTCGTTTATGCGCCGCTGTCGGTGCGGTGTGGTTATCTTCTTTTGTGGTCATTCCTGCTGCGGTTGCGGCGGAATATGACAAAATGGTTCACGGTCCCGTGGATCTTCCCAATGGCCAATGGCTTAATTTTTATCAAAAAGATCAACAGGTATGGGGCGAAATGCTCTATGGCGATGCGCCCGGTGTGCGTATTGACGATTACGGCCGCGCTGAAATCGTGGCGGTGTTTTACCATGACTTTGACAAGGGCGGTACTAAGGAAGTTATCGTCATGCTCAAGGATGCCGATGGTCAGCATCTACGGGGTTATGGCTTTGAGGGTGAAGAGCTAACTAAATTGCCACGCTTGCAAGCAGTGCTCGATGAAGTTGTACCAAGCATTAGCACCTTTACCGTCGGCGGCGTTCGCAAGGTGTTAAGCCAGCTGCCGCCGCAGCAGTATCGTATGACCTATGAGGCGGAAGGGGTAAAAGATCCTGATATTAAAGCGATTTTGGATGGGACCTCTAAGCTCAAACCAACACTAATTGGTTATCGCAATTCTGAAGGCACAGCGGCGGATGTAAAAACCGCAGTGGAATACAAGCTGCGCTATCCCGTGACTCGCACCGATAAGGATGCCGAGGGGCGTGAACGAAAATACAGTCTAGTCGCCACGTTTGATCGCAGTGCCTACGTCGAAGAAGATGGCAGTTTTATGTTAGTCGCCATTGGTTATGAGGCCGACGATGTCGATTGGCTTAAAAATGGCAGCGAAAAAATCCCGCGAACAGGGCCTTTTTACGAATTCATGAGCATGGGCAGTACTTGGGCTGGTGTTGCCAGTGAAGCCAATTATGTTCAAGGCGAACTTGATGGTCACTTTGCCGCCTACGATGCCCGCAATGGCAGTGTGATGTATGCCGGTGACTATAAGCTGGGCAAACAAGTGGGTAAATGGATAGAAGCCGACAGCCGTGAAACCTATTGGGAGGGCGAGTACCTCGACGGCCAAAAGCAGGGTAAATGGGTATTGCAGTCCATGATGGATGACGCCGATAACTACGGCTTTATTCACTACAACAAGGGCGTGCCCGATGGCCCGAGTGAAATCTATACCCCAGATTACGATTCCGGCACTGAAGGCGCGAAGAAATTATCCGAAAAGGGCATTTATCTCAATGGCGTAAAAGACGGTGAGTGGCTTGAGTCCGATGGCAGCAAAGGCCAATACCAAAAGGGTGTGAAGCAAGGCGCTTGGGTAGAAAAGGTCACCCAAGGGGATTATCGCTTTCAAAGCGGTGAAGGCAGCTACCTCGATGGTAAACGTTCAGGCCTTTGGGTATATATTCGAACCCCAGATGCTAACGATGCATTTACCACTAGGCAATCGGTGACTTACCTCTACAAGACGGAAGTCAACTATGAGAACGGCCTACGCCAAGGTGAGGCTAAGTTATTCAATAAAGATAATTTTATGTTTGCCCTTAAACATTATGATAAGGGCAGACTCCACGGTGAGAGTCTATGGTATTCAGCCCCGAATACTGTCAGCAATGTAGCTAACTATCGTCAAGGCGAGTTAGATGGCCCACAAATGTGGCTCGAACCTAACGGCGATCTGAATGAGTTGAGTCAGTATAAGTTCAATGACGCCGTAAAACTTAAACCCTCGCAGGATGAATGCATGATGCGAAAAGAGCCTTATACAGGAGATTGTGAGGGTGTAATAAACGCAAACAATGCCGAGACTAGCTCGATTAAAGATGGTGATCAGCGAGTGTATCGCGGCGGCCGACTATCCGAATTAAGCTATTACACCAATGGGTCAGTCGATAAAGAATATCGATTCGATTCTAACGGCCGCTTAATGTCTTTGCAGACTTATAAAGCGGGTAAGGAATATGGCCCAAGCATTCGCTATTCCACCGACGGCGGCTATTCGCTCGTACAATATGGTCATCTTATCAATAACCGTCTCTCTGGCCCCCATTACACCTTTTACCCGAACGGCCAGTTAAAGAGTTTATGGAACTATTGCCAGCAAGAAGGCGAAACCTGGAACGGTGAACCTTATTTCTGGGATAACGCCATTGCACGCTGCGGTATCCAGCGGGAGTATTTTGATAATGGTGCCGTGAGTTGTATCGAGGATCTCGACAGCAATTATGCCGTGGATAAAGTCTGTTATGACCAGAATGGCAAGTTAGCCAGCGAAATGCTGCGGATTGATGAGCAACATGTGGTGCACAAGCGCTATATCAACGGAGTGATCTATCAAGAGGAACCTGGGTTTTCGGATTTTTCCCATGTGACCAAGGGACGCAAAATCTATCACCTAGAAAACCCAAAAAGCCATGGTGTGTTTAAGTCCTACGACAGCAGTGGCAAGCTCAAATACGAAAAAATTTATGATATGGGTAAAGCTGGCTGTATGAAAAAGTACGATGCTAACGGCAAGCAAACCCCAGATACCGCGAGCTGCCAGTTCTAGCATCGCGCTTCTTATTTCTGTTAGGCTTGGTAGGGATAAACGGGGCAATCGCCTTGTTTATCCCATTCACAGCATAAAAGTATAAGAACAACAAAAGGGAAGTTTGCATGTCAGCCACCGAATACAGCCTAGAAATCCAGCCAAGATTTACCGAAACCGATGGCCTAGGCCATATTAACAATACAGTGATCCCCGTGTGGTGCGAGGCGGCGCGCACGCCAATCTTCGAGATTTTTAATCCCGAGTTGGATTTACATCAATGGAATCTGATTGTGGCGGGTTTTACTGTAGCCTTTATCGCGCCGACTTATTACGGCAAGAGCGTGACGGTGAAAACCTATGTTAGCCGTATCGGTAATAGCAGTTTCGAACTGACTCAAAGCTGTTGGCAAGCTGGCAGTAAAACTGCGGAAGTGAAAACTACCTTAGTCCACTACGACTACAGTTGTGAAAAGAGTCGCCCTATTCCCGAAGATATTCGTGAAATCTTAGCTAGCCTGAACGGCGAAGCTGCATAAGTCTGATATTCGCTTTCACCGCACAATTGCAATTGTGCGGTGAAAACGTTAACGTGGCGGCCGCAAACGTGATGCGGATCACTTATCTGCACCTTTATTCCTCTTGGCCGGATTTAGCATGAGATTTTACTTCACCCGAATGCGTTCTAAGGACATCTGTCCGCCACGACAACCCCTGAAAAAGATCGTTTGGTCATGGGTCGGGGCCTTTTGTGGCATTTACTTAGTCGCCAGTCTCGCCACTTATATGGGCGAACATCTGCTTGGCACTATGTTTGTGATTGGCTCATTTGGGGCGTCGGCGGTATTAGTGTATGGCGCGCCACTGGCTGAGTTTTCTCAGCCACGTAACTTGATTGGCGGCAGTGTGTTATCGGCACTGATTGGTGTGGCTGTGTACCAAGTGTTTGCCGATTATATGGTGCTTGCGAGCGCTCTAGCCGTATCACTAGCCATCGCATTGATGTATTTAACTCGCACGCTGCACCCACCGGGCGGTGCAACGGCATTAATTGCTGTGATAGGCGGTGAGAACGTGCATCAACTCGGATTTCTCTATGCGTTGATGCCAGTATTCCTCGGCTCACTACTGTTATTACTGGTGGCGTTGGTCGTGAATAATCTCTCCACCGATCCCAAGCGCCACTACCCTGTGTATTGGATTTAGCGTACCTGTCGAGAAGCCAGTTATTTCAAAAACTTCTGCACATACCAGCAGCTGGCTTCTATCTCGTAATCTTGGGCTTTGGCCCATTTTAGGCCATGGCGAACTAAATGTTCAGCAAGACCTTTGCCACGCAGCTCGTCGGGCACAAAGGTACGGTTAAAGTCGATGTGCTGGCCATTGAGTCGGTATTCCAGCACGGCTTCATGCCCGTCAACGTGGATCACAAAGCGTTGTTTATCCTGTTGATGCTCAACGGTGATTTCAATTGGTGCTTTTTCTGACATACAGCCTCCCTCTGATATGGCCTAAAGTGTTATGGCAATGTAGCCATCGACTCGGTAGCTTAAGCTTGCTCGTGTTGTTTTAGAATGGCGAGTAATTCCGTGGGAAGCTCGGCTTTTTGACCAGTTTTAAAGTTAAACATCACAGCGACCGAAGAACCTAAGGTCGTAATGGCCTGTTGCTGCTTACTAAATGCTTGATAATGCATGGTAAATCTGTCGCTTTGAATATCGCTGATACTCACGCTGACCAATAGCGTATCGGGGAAGGTCACTGGACGTTTATAGCGGGCCTGATTTTCGCTAATCACGGGGCCAACACCGGATTTATACAGGGCATCGAGTGGAAAAAGGCGGTTGAAAAAGTCGATACGTGCGGTTTCAAAATAGCGGAAATAGACCACGTTGTTGACGTGTTGCAGCGCATCCATTTCGCCCCAAGCCACGGGGATTTCGGTCACTAGTGGGTGCTGTGCGAGAAACTTTTCCATTGGACTTAGTGTTGGACTTTCCATTGCATTACTCATAGTCAAAAGCTCTAGTTAAAACGCTCGTTTAAGGCAGCCAGACTAGCAGTATAAAGTGCGAGCGACAAGCCTTAGACAATAGTGACAACATTAAGTGAAGCAAGGAGTTGGCGATGATAAAACAGATTGGGGATACGGTTATTCAGGCAACACATCTTGCGTCTTGCCATTGTGGCGCCGTGGTGTTGGAGTTATCGCTGCCCAATGGCATTGAAAAGCCAAGGCGTTGTGATTGCTCAATCTGTCGGCGCAAGGGCGCAATTGTTGGTTCTGTGCCGCTGGCGGGATTGAAGATTATCAAGGGCGAGGCCGTATTAAAGTGCTACGAATTTAATACCAAAACAGCCAAGCATTATTTCTGCTCTGTATGCGGCATTTATACCCATCATCAAAGGCGCTCCAACCCCAATGAATATGGCTATAACCTTGGTTGCCTCGAAGGCATAAATCCCTACGAATTAGGTGATGTGCCCGTTTGCGATGGCGTGAATCACCCTGCGGATAGGTAGGTTTGGTTGCCCGATAAACAAAAAGCGACCCTAGGGTCGCTTTTGATGTGCAGTGCCGATGTTACTCGATCACTAGCTCATCGAAACTGCTGATAGTGCGAAAATCGCCCGTGCGTTGCTTGCTGTCGCGCACCATTTGGCAGGTCATCATGCCCGCTGCATCGGCGGCTTTTAATTCTTCAATCACATCAGACACAAACAGCACTTGCTTAGGGCTTAAGCTGATGGTGTTGAGAATATTGCAGTAAGCTTGTTTATCTAATTTGTTACCTGTACGGGTATCAAAATGACCGTTAAACATCTCGGTTAAATCACCGCCATCGCTGTGGCTGAATAACAGTTTTTGGGCATCGACAGAGCCCGATGAGAAACTGTAAATACGCAGATTTTGTGCGCTAAAACGTTTAACAGCTTCGATAAAGTCAGGGAAGATATGGCCCTTAAACTCATCATGGGCATAACCTTGCTTCCAAATTAACCCCTGTAGGGTTTTGAGCGGGGTCGCTTTGCGGTCTTCACGAACCCACTGCTGTAAAATTTCAGTCACGCGCGCTAAGTCAGCATCTGGCTCTAGCGCGATATCTCGGGTGTCGCAGATACAGTTTTCCACCAAAACATTGTGTTGGTTCTGCGCTAAAAAGTCTGGCAAGGCTTTGACAGAATAGGGGAATAGCACATCTTGGATAAAGGTTAGGTCTGTCGTGGTGCCTGCTGTGTCTACGACTATGGCTCTGATACCCATAATGTTTTGATACTCCACAATATGTTGGCTAAAAAATGCAACCCCGATCCTAAGCGTTATTGGGGTAATTGGCTAGTGGATTTCACCTTTAAGCCAAGGGAGAATGTGCGCCATATCACTAACTCATTTGGCTGGAAATCAATTAAATGAGTAATTTTAGAGGCTTATCTAGTGGATATAGGTGAAATACTGGATCTAGTGTGGGGAATTATGCTGTTTATAATCCAGCAGTTTGTTGTCGACATAAGACTATGGTCTTAATAGCTAAGGGAAATTTTGGCTGTTATTGTTGCTTTACTCTCTTTCGACTGAATTTGTGCGCCTTTACGATTTAAAGATTGGATTGAGCGCGTAGCAATGATGAGGCTGTTTATGAAATATTTACCCGCATTAGGCTTAGGTATTCTGTTGGCGGTATTGAGCTTTACGAGTTTTGCACTGGTTGCCAGTGCTGGCTATATGCATGCCTTGCTCGGGAGCGTCGATAATCTTAGCCCCACTAGTCCGGTTTATCTGGGGTTAGCTGCCCATGATGCGGGCTTATTATTGCTGCTCTCTGGGCTGATGCTATTTAGCTATCAGCGGCTTTTCCCTCGATTACCATTCGATTGGTACACTGCGGTGGCGATGCAAATGCCACTGGGTTTATTGGTGCTGTGGGCGGATGGGGTTTCCTTTAATCTCACGGACTTTTACGGTGTAGCTAGAGCTTTAACTCTCTTTAGCGCCGCCTTTGGGGTGCTGATTATTTTTGGCTTACTGCAACGCCGTGGCCGCAGGCTTGCTCAGGCTTAATGGGTCATTTGTAGGCCTTAAACTGGCCTTGCAGGAATAAAATCCGTAAAATCATTGGCCTAAATGGATTTGAGTCGTAAAGAGTAGGAGCCAATGAGTTCGATTGAATTTGATATTCCCGAAGAGCACCGCATTCCCTTTCTGAAGTATTACAAACAAAAAATCGCCCCTAAATGTGCACTGTTTGAAGCAAAACGTGAAGGCGTAAACCAAAGGCTGCGTGAAAATGCCAAGTTCACCACCCCAATCTACTACCTATGCATCACGGTGATTTTAGGGGCCTTCGCTGGGCTGCTCGGGGTGCAGTTTATGCTGGTGCCTATGGATTATTTTGTGCCTTTGATGATTGGCGTGTTTCTGCCCGTTCCCGTGATAGCGTTAGTAGTCATTGCCTCGGGTAAGGAAAGCGATGAACTCTATAATGCTGCCTTTGAAAAACTCTATCCCATTAGCCTTAAGTATTTTGGCGATGACTTTGCGCTAACGAGGGCGCCTAAGGTCGATTTCTCTCTCTTCCTTGAGCTGGGGCTGCTGCCTAAAACCGATAAGCAGTATGCGCAAAATTGCCTTAAGGGAACCTATAACAAGGTGCCGTTCCAGTTTTACGAGGTCGATGCTTACAACACTAAAGCGAACAATAATGGTTCGGTTGAGCGAGAGACCATCTTCAATGGTGTGCTGCTGGTGTGCAATATTCCTAAGCGATTCAACGGCACTACGCTTTTAGTCACGGATAAGGGCAGTTTAAAAAATCTAATTGAGGGGTTTAAGACAAAGCTGTCGCGGGTTAAGCTTGAGGATGTGCGTTTTGAGCGTTGTTTTGAGGTGTATAGCAGCGACCAAGTCGAGGCGCGCTACTTACTCAATCCTTTGATGATGGAGAATCTCTTAGTCCTTAGTCGCGAATTAAATGCCGAAGTTGAAGCCTGTTTCTATCAAAAACAATTACTGATAAAGATCCCGACTAAACACCATTTCTTTATCAATCAACTCGATTTAGATCGCCCCATCGATTTTAAGCTCAATATCGAGTGGATGTTCACCGAGCTAGGTTATACCTTCTCGATCATCGATACCTTAAGGCTCGATAAACATTCTGGGTTATAGCGACAGTCGCCTCAATTGCAGCCACATTAAGTGGCTGCTTTATGCTACAGCTTAAAACATGACTTTTGGCACTTATGGGTGACTCCCCGTGCTCGTTACTATCAAGCTTCAACTTTGATGGAGCAAGATGATGAACACGATTTTCACCCTGTCGCAATTTTTACATATCACCGCGGGCGCACTGGCATTAGTGTTATTTTGGATGCCTGCCATGCTGAAAAAGGGCAGCGCGAACCATAGTCGTTTTGGCCGTTATTATGTCTATGCCATGTACACAGTGGCGACGACGGGCGTGGCGATGGCAACGACGGGCCTCATTGATCCGCTCGCTGTGATTAAACAGCCTGCGGCCAGTGTCGACGCCTTAGCAGAGCAGATAGCGGAACGTAAAAATTCTTGGATATTTCTCATCTATATCAGCTTGTTAACTCTAGTGACCGTTAGGCATGGCGTGTTGGTTCTGCGTTATAAGGCGCAGCGTCAGCAATTAAAATCGCCGCTGCATTTGTCGTTAATGCTGAGCTTAACGCTACTTGGCCCCGTGATGGCGCTATGGGGATACCAAGAAAAGCTGATCCTCGCGGTGATTTTCGGCCTATTAGGCACTACGGTTGGGGCGGGATTCCTGCGTTATAGTTTTAAGGCGACTCTGACCAAATTAGAATGGTGGATAGAGCATTTAGGCGCGATGATTGGCTCAGGTATCGCCTGCTACACCGCCTTTTTCGCCTTTGGTGGCAGCCGTTTGTTTATCGACCATGGCAATTTGCGTCTGTTGTCGTGGACACTGCCAGGTGTTGTGGGTTTTGTGGTGATCCGCTATTTAAGCGGCAAGTATCAGCGTCGCTTTGCGGATTAACCTGAAACGTAAAAGCATAGGGAGCCGTAAAAAGAACAGGGGCCGCCTAAGCTGCCCCGATTTGAGATGATGTGAGCGGTTTTACCCGAGTTAAACCTTGGTCTCGGTAGCATTGGCCGTCTTAGCAGACTCGAGCCACTGATCCATCTTTTGCTCTAATAAATCTAAGGGCAAGGCGCCATTTTCGAGCAATTTGTCGTGGAAGACTTTGATATCCATCTTATTGCCCAAGGCTTGTTTGGCCTTAGTTCGCAGTTCGATAATTTTCAGCTCGCCCAACTTGTAACCTAAGGCTTGTCCCGGCCAAACCACATAGCGCTCGATTTCGGACGTGGCCTCTGAGCGGTGTATTCCCTCAGTCGCCACTGCATAATCAATGGCTTGCTCACGACTCCATCCCTTTGCATGCATACCTGTGTCGACCACTAAGCGCACCGCGCGGTGTAACTCGGACTGCAAGCGACCAAGATCGTTAATCGGATTATCCTGATACATGCCCATCTCAGCGGCTAACCGCTCGGCATAGAGCGCCCAACCTTCACCTGCGGCATTGGAGTAAAAAATGGTACTCAGCAGCGGCAAGGTATCCGACAGACCGATAAGGGTCTGTAGATGATGGCCGGGATTGGTCTCGTGATAGGTTAAGGTTTGCAGCGAATAGGAGGGCAGCGCCGCCATATCGTACAGGCTTATCCAAAAAGTACCCTTACGCGAACCATCCTGTGACGGCGCATCGTAAAATGCACCGCTGGTTGCGGCGGCGCGACTATCGGGCACGGCTTCAACTGCAACTTGTTGATCGGGTAAGCGGCCAAACCATAGGGGTAATTTGGCATTGACTAGCGCCAGATAGCCGTGAATGTCCGTCATTAATTGTTGTTTGCCCTCGGCAGTGTTGGGGTAGATATATTTAGGATCCTTGAGCAATCGCTGCATGCGCTCGCCAACTGTGCCTTTGCGGTAACCCACTTGTTTGAGTAACACATCCATCTCGGCGGTAATGCGGGCGACTTCATCTAATCCCAGTTGGTGGATCTCATCTGGGGTCTTATCTGAATTGGCGAGGTGTTTAATCATCGCCTTATAGAGTTTCGCGCCCTGAGGCTGGTGTCCAAGTCCCGCCACATGGGTGGCCTTGAGACGCACAGCTTGTAGTGCTGAAATCAACTGGCGCGTAGCAGGGTAATATTCAGTCTCCACCAGTTCGGCGGCAGAGTTCACCAACGCCTCACTTTCTGGTACTTGGGCGGCGGTTAATTTGGCTTTAAAACTGCTGACCAAGGGATGCTTGTTGGCATGGTGGACTAACTGTTGCTGCAACACAGCTATGGTCTTATCGATAATAAAATCGGGTGGGATTACCCCCATTTGTACATCTTGATCCAGCTTATCGATAACCGTACCCATGGCGGCAGGGTACATGCTTAAGCGGTTAAGATAAGCCTTAGCTTGCGCTGGAGTGCTGACCGCAAACTTATCTTCCATATAGCTCGGAAATTCAACATGCAATCCAGATAAGTGGTTGACGACATAAGGTAAAAACCAAACGCCGTATTCACCAAGCATAGTGCCATAGGCCACGGTTTCGGCAGGCAACAGGGCGCCGGCGATTTCAGATTTTATCGAGCCTAAACTCACTTGTTCAGAGGCGCTAAGCTTACTGGCATCGATAGCATTGAGCTCAGCTAATATGGCCTTAAGCGCTTTACGGCGATGATTTTCCCCCGACGGGCTGTAATCGGTCAGCTTAGAGAGTACATCCTTGCCCGCCTCATCCTCGGCCACGCCATAATAGGTGGCGATTTCGGGTCTAAGGGCAAAATAACGCTGGGTGATTGGCGCAAGTTGCTGCTTAAGGCTCAATACTTGGACGGCCTTTTCGGCCTTGGCCTGCTCAGTAGTTTGATTGGTCTGTGTTGGGTTTGGATCGCTACAACCCGTTGCTAACATGGCCAGAATTAAAGCATTTACTATTCTTTTCATCAGGTTACTCATACAAAAACATTGTGGCAAATCCGTTGTTGGACTTGTGCCGCAAGCGTTAAACCGTGATTAGTGTGATCAAGCTCAAATTTGAACGGTTATCCTAACAGTTTATTGCACTCAAACTGCATAAATTTTGTTACTAGTTTTATTGATAATCTGGAGTGAAAAGGGAAGTGGGGGACTAAGGAAATCCTTATCGATCATTATAATGGGCAGCCATTTTCAAATAGGTAGCTTTCAAATGGATTCCCATCCACATAAAACAGCAAAGCACCTAATTCATATCTAACTGAGAAAGCATTATTCATCATGGCCTCTGGGGCAGATAGGCAATACCATTGGGGTTCATCTCGCTGAGGCTGCTGCCATTCAGTGGTTAATTTTTGCGATTGAGCGATTAATTGCTGTCTTTGCGTTGTATTTGGGAAAAGTTGTCCTAGGTAATATTAAAAATGAGCGCTTGCTCAAAGGTTTTTACATCCAGAGTGATTTTACTGAACTTAGCGGATAAGGGATTATCAGAGGATTAAGTAAGTCGTTGATGTTTATATTGACTAAGGAGTTGTTGATGAGAAAAACTGCACTTTCGAGCCTTGTTTTTGCCCTACTTTTAGGTACTCCACTGGCGAATGCCACAAATATCACGGCTGAATTTAAATCGGTTGAAAATATAAAAGATGTGAGGGCATTACAGCAGCAAGCGCCACAGTTATTAAGTTCAGGCTTGCCGAGTGAGCAACAGTTTGCGCAGCTAAAACAGGCGGGTGTGGATGTAGTGATCAACCTTATGCCGGACAGTAGCAAAGATGCCCATCCCGATGAAAGAAAACTCGTGACTCAGGCCGGAATGGACTATGTGTATATTCCCGTGGATTGGCAAAACCCTAAAGTAGAAGATGTTGAAGCCTTCTTTACAGTAATGGATCAGCATAAGGGGAAAAATGTGTTAGTTCATTGCCTTGCTAATTATCGCGCCTCAGCGTTTGCCTATTTATATCAGTTAAAGCAAGGCCAAAAACCAGAAATAGAAAAGACTATGGCGCCATGGAATGGAGAGTTATCAAACTATCCTAAATGGCAGGAATTGTTAGTGGATGTAAGTCAAAAATACGGTTTCTAATTTCAAATGGTTGACATTGTCAATTAATCTCGATATTGTTGATATTATCAACTATATCGAGATGCCATTATGTCTGCTATTTCCCTCGGTGAAACCTTGCACAGATTAGTGCATGCCTACAAAAAACAGCTGCGTGCGGATATTGCCGCGCAGCAGATTGAATTACCCGTCACCCATATTCGGGCGCTCAAGGGGATTTGCCGTCATCCCGAGGCTACGGCGCAATCTATTGCCTTACGCATGCAACGGGATAAAGCCCAAATTACGCGGGTGCTCAATGAGCTACAGCAGGGTGGTTATATCCTCAAGGTCGATAATCCTAAGGATGGCCGTAGCCAGTTATTGAGGCCGACGGTGCAGGGCGAGCAGTTGATGACGCAAATTATTGCCGCCGAAAAAGCCACCGTTGCCCATATGACCCAAGCGCTCGATCAGGACGAAATTGCGGTGTTTATCCGTATTGCCAACCAGATCAGTGATAGCGTGGCGGAAAGCTAACAATTGAGTGCTATTTATCCTTTTGGAGTTTAAGTATGAACAGACCCGCTCCGCGCGAATTGACCGTGATAGGTAAAAGCCAAGTCACGCCACATATGCTGCGTATCACATTAGGCGGCGATGGCTTTGTAGGTTTCCCCGCCGAACAAGAAAGTGCCTATATCAAATTACTGTTTCCGCAGCTGGGGGATGAGCGGCCATTAATGCGCACTTATACCATTCGTCAGCAGCGGGTTAATGAAATCGATGTGGACTTTGTGCTGCATGATACCGATGGCCCCGCATCCCTTTGGGCAAAGTCGACCGAGATTGGGGATGCCATCCAAATCGGTGGCCCCGGACTGAAAAAACTGATCAATGTGGATGCCGAATGGTTTTTACTGGCAGGGGATATGACGGCCTTGCCCGCCATCAGCGTGAACTTGGCGCAATTGCCAAGCAATGCAGTGGGTTACGCTGTTATTGAGGTGCTAAGTGAAGCCGATATTCAGCCCTTAGTGCATCCTAGCAATGTGCAACTGCATTGGGTGATTAATCCAGAGGCCGACCCAGAAGGTAAGCCCTTGGCCGAACGCATTGCCCAGTTGCCCAAATTGGAGGGACAAGGCGCCGTATGGCTCGCCTGCGAATTTAGCAGTATGCGCGCCCTAAGTAAGCTGCTTAAGCAGACATACGACTTACCGAAAAGCCATTTTTATACATCAAGTTACTGGAAAATCGGCTGTAATGAAGGCGAGCACAAGCTGGTAAAACAACAAGATGAGCAGTTAGAAAATGGCGCTCAATAACCGCAGATATGATTGCTAAACAAGGCCGCCAGTATCCATGGCGACCTTGTTTAGCTGAACCGCGGGTTATTGATGCACTAACTTACCGCTTTTCACTACATCCTTGCAGGGATTGACGCCGTAGCTGTAGGCCAACTGCGCTGGGGTGGCGATATCCCACAGACAAAAATCGGCTTGTTTGCCGACCACTAAGCTGCCGACATTCTCTTCAATCCCTAGCGCCTTGGCTGCATTGAGTGTTAAACCCGCAAGCGCTTCCTCTGGCGTTAAGCGGAACAGGGTGCAACCCATGTTCAGCATCAGCAGGGTAGAGCAAATGGGCGATGAGCCGGGGTTAAAGTCGCTGGCGAGCACCATAGGTACGCCGTATTGACGCAATAAGTCGATAGGCGGTTTTTGGGTTTCCCGCAAAAAGTAAAACGCGCCCGGTAACAGCACGGCGCAGGTGCCACTTTCACTTAGGGACTTAACGCCAGCCTCATCTAAATATTCAATATGATCAACCGACATAGCCCCTAAACGTGCGGCTAATTCAGAACCGCCCATATTGGATAATTGCTCGGCATGCAGTTTAACTTGCAGGCCAGCCGCCTTGGCGGCGCTCAGTACGCGCTCGGTTTGCTCTAGGTTAAAGGCGATGTTTTCACAGAATACATCCACCGCATCGGCGAGGTTTTCGGCAATCACCGCAGGCAGCATCTTATTGATTATTAAGTCGACATACCCGTCGCTATTGTCTTTAAACTCGGGGGGCACCGCATGGGCACCGAGGAAGGTGGTTTTGACATCCACATGGTGATGTTGGCCGAGTTCGCGGGCTACGCGCAGGATTTTGAGTTCAGTTTCGGTATCTAGACCGTAGCCAGATTTAATCTCAACCGTAGTCACCCCTTCTTTGGCTAGCGCGTTTAAACGCTGGCGCCCGAGGTCAAATAGTTCGGCTTCGTCGGCCTCGCGGCAAGCGTTAACCGTGGAAATAATTCCGCCGCCAGCACGGGCGATTTCTTCGTAGGTGGCGCCCTTTAGGCGTAGCTCGAATTCGTTGGCACGATTACCAGCAAATACTAGGTGGGTGTGGGCATCAATCAGCCCTGGAGTGATCCAACCGCCTTTGCCCCTGTAAACAGGAATGGACAACACATCGAAGGCGGGCAGCTCGCTGCGTGGGCCTAACCAGGCAATTTTACCGTCTTTTACTGCGATAGCCGCATTGGTAATTCCGCCGTAAGGTGCTGATATGGAAGGGTCCATTGTTGCTACGTTAACGTCTATCCAAACCTGATCCCAAGACATTGTTATCCCTCGCTGCGTTGGCTTTTGGGCCCCGCAAACTCTTTATTATCGAAAGTTATGTGAGCTAGCTTGTATTTACTTGTATATACAAGCTAGGATTGTAGCCGCAATTTTGAACGTTTGAAAGTGTGCCCGCATCTAGCACCTAGATTCTAGATTTTTATACCGAGGAAGTGTTTTGGCTACGCCTAAGTTTGCAGAAATTAAGCAATATATCATTGGCTGTATTGAGTCTGGTGAGTGGGAAGAAAATGCCCGCGTGCCCTCGGAAAATCAGCTGGCCGAACTGTTTGTCTGTAGCCGCATGACGGCGCGTCGCGCCTTGACCGAGCTGACAGACAACGGCGTGCTTGAGCGTTCACAGGGGCTGGGCACCTTTGTGGCTGGGCGAAAGTCGCAATCCTCGATGTTGGCGATCCGCAACATTGCCGACGAAATCAAAGACCGTGGTCATGGTTACAGTGTGCAGCAGTTGGCACTTGAGCAAGTGAATGCCACCGCGCCTATCGCCATCGCACTGGCGCTGGAGCTCGGGAGTCCGGTGTTTCATTCGGTGTTAGTGCATTGCGAGCAGGGCGTGCCGCTGCAAGTCGAGGAGCGTTATGTGAATCCCGCCTTTGCACCAGACTACCTTGTGCAGGACTTTAGCGAGCAAACTCCCCATGAATACCTGTCGCAGGTGGCGCCGCTGACCGAGGCGCACCACACCATCGAAGCCATTATTGCCAGTAGCGAGTTGCAGCAGAGGTTAGCCATTCCGGCGACTGAACCCTGTTTACAGATTTCACGCCGCACTTGGTCACGCCAAGGGGTGGTGAGTTTTGCCAAATTAGTACACCCGGGGAGCCGCTTTAAGCTCGGCGGACACCTGACATTCAATAAATAACGTACGCAAACAGAGGTGAATGCTTATGGCATTCATCCGATGTTTAGCGACAAAAACACAATAAAAACAATAGCACTTAGCCGAATGGCGAGTGAGTTCAACAGGTTGAAAGAGGACATCTCAATGGACAAGCGACACGACCCAAGCCGCCGTATTATTGCGCCCCATGGTAGCCAATTAAGCTGTAAAAGCTGGTTAACCGAAGCGCCAATGCGCATGTTAATGAACAACTTACATCCCGATGTGGCCGAGCGCCCAGAGGATTTAGTGGTTTACGGCGGTATCGGCCGCGCGGCCCGTGACTGGGACTGCTACGACAAGATTATCGAAGTGCTAAAACGCCTCGAAGACGACGAAACCTTAATGGTGCAATCGGGCAAACCTGTGGGCGTATTCCGCACCCATGCAGATGCTCCGCGCGTGCTGATTGCTAACTCTAACCTAGTACCACATTGGGCAAACTGGGAACACTTCAATGAGTTAGATAAACAAGGTTTGGCAATGTATGGCCAGATGACTGCGGGTTCTTGGATTTATATCGGGACTCAGGGCATTGTCCAAGGTACCTACGAGACCTTTGTGTCTGTCGCAAAACAGCACTTTGGCGGTGTGGCTGCCGGTAAGTGGATCCTCACAGGTGGTTTAGGTGGTATGGGCGGTGCGCAAACGCTCGCCGGTACTATGGCGGGTTTCTCTGTGCTTGCCTGTGAAGTCGATGAAACCCGAATCGATTTTCGTCTGCGTACCCGTTATGTGGATAAAAAGGCCACTTCATTAGACGAAGCCTTGGCTATGATCAATGACGCCAATGCCTCGGGCAAACCCGTCTCTGTGAGTTTATTAGCTAACGCCGCCGATGTATTTGCTGAATTAGTGAAGCGTGGTATTACTCCTGACGTTGTCACCGACCAAACCTCTGCCCACGATCCGCTGAACGGCTATTTGCCACAGGGCTGGACCATGGCGCAAGCGTCCGACATGCGTAAAACCGATGAGGCTGCCGTCGTTAAAGCGGCTAAAGCCTCGATGGCGGTGCAGGTGCAAGCCATGCTGGATCTGCAAGCGGCAGGCGCAGCGACCTTAGACTATGGTAACAACATTCGCCAAATGGCCTTCGAAACCGGCGTTAAAAACGCGTTCGATTTTCCAGGTTTTGTGCCTGCTTATATTCGCCCACTGTTCTGCGAAGGTATCGGCCCGTTCCGTTGGGTTGCCCTGTCTGGCGATCCTGAGGATATCTACAAGACCGACGCTAAAGTCAAAGAACTGATCCCAGATAATCCTCACCTGCACAACTGGTTAGATATGGCCCGTGAGCGTATCGCCTTCCAAGGTCTACCTGCGCGTATCTGCTGGGTGGGCTTAAAGGACCGTGCGCGTTT
Organism: Shewanella sp. FDAARGOS_354; assembly: GCF_002209245.2. Lineage (NCBI taxonomy): Bacteria > Pseudomonadati > Pseudomonadota > Gammaproteobacteria > Alteromonadales > Shewanellaceae > Shewanella > Shewanella sp. FDAARGOS_354. The sequence continues at coordinate 3,744,885 of NZ_CP022089.2, forward strand.
AGCCCAAGCCTTTAACGAGATGGTGAAAAACGGCGAGCTGTCGGCGCCGATCGTCATTGGTCGTGACCACTTAGACTCAGGCTCAGTCGCCAGCCCTAACCGTGAAACCGAATCTATGATGGACGGTTCAGACGCAGTATCCGATTGGCCATTACTGAACGCGCTGCTAAACACTGCCAGCGGCGCGACTTGGGTGTCGCTGCACCACGGCGGTGGTGTGGGCATGGGCTTTAGCCAACACTCGGGTGTGGTGATCGTCTGTGACGGTACTGAGGCCGCTGCTAAACGTGTTGGCCGCGTGCTGTGGAACGACCCAGCGACAGGCGTGATGCGCCATGCCGATGCGGGTTATGAGATCGCGAAAAACTGCGCCAAGGAGCAGGGCTTAGATTTGCCCATGCTTAAAGACTAACTATTCAACAAACCGTGAAAAACAACGACAAGAATACGGATGTAAAAATGAAATCAGTCAATCATTTAGTATTAACGCCTGGCAGTTTAAGTCTGGCGCAACTGCGTGAAATCAGCCGTCATAAACTGACACTCGAACTGGCGCCAGAGGCGATAAGCGACATCAACACCAGCGCGCAAATCGTGCAAAAGGTGTTGGATGAAGGTCGCACCGTTTACGGCATCAACACAGGTTTTGGTCTGCTGGCCAACACTAAGATTGCCCCGGAAGATCTGCAATTGCTGCAACGCTCTATCGTGTTATCCCACGCAGCGGGCACGGGTCAATATATGCAGGATGCGACCGTGCGCTTGATGATGGTGTTAAAAATCAACTCCTTAAGCCGTGGTTTTTCTGGCATTCGTTTAGAGGTGATTAACTTCCTTATCAGCCTAGTGAATGCCGAGGTTTATCCCTGCGTGCCTGAAAAAGGTTCTGTGGGTGCCTCCGGCGACTTAGCGCCGTTAGCCCATATGTGTTTGCCGCTCTTGGGTGAAGGTGAGATGAGCTACCAAGGGCAGATTATTTCGGCCGCCGAAGGCTTAGAAATCGCTGGCCTCAAGCCAATCGATTTAGCCGCGAAGGAAGGCTTAGCGCTGCTCAACGGTACTCAGGCTTCTACCGCGCTGGCGCTGGAAGGCTTGTTCCACGCTGAAGACTTGTTTGCTGCCAGCTCAGTGATTGGCGCGATGAGCGTTGAGGCGGCCATGGGTAGCCGCAGTCCGTTTGACCCACGCATTCATGCGGCCCGTGGTCAGAAAGGACAAATCGATGCGGCGATGGTGTTCCGTCATCTGCTGGGCGAAGAGTCTGAAATCAGCTTAAGCCACATCAACTGCGAGAAGGTGCAAGACCCTTACTCACTGCGCTGCCAACCACAGGTGCTAGGCGCTTGCTTAACGCAAATTCGCCAAGCGGCCGAGGTGTTAGGCACAGAAGCCAACGGCGTGACCGATAACCCGCTAGTGTTCCAAGATACTGGCGACATTATCTCCGGCGGTAACTTCCACGCCGAACCAGTCGCTATGGCTGCGGATAATTTGGCGATTGCGATTGCCGAATTAGGCGCGATTGCAGAGCGTCGTATTGCGCTGCTCATCGACTCTAGCCTGTCTAAATTGCCACCTTTCCTAGTGAAAAACGGCGGCGTTAACTCGGGCTTTATGATCGCTCAAGTAACGGCGGCGGCATTAGCCTCTGAAAACAAAACTTACGCCCATCCAGCCTCGGTAGACAGTTTACCAACCTCGGCAAACCAAGAAGATCACGTCTCAATGGCGACCTTTGCGGCGCGCCGTTTGCGGGATATGAGTGAAAACACCCGCGGCGTATTAGCGATTGAATTGTTAGCTGCCGCCCAAGGGTTGGATTTCCGCGCGCCATTAGCGCCAAGTGATGCAGTGGCTAAGGCCAAAGCCGAGCTACGCGAAGTGGTTGCCTACTACGATAAAGACAGATATTTCGCGCCGGATATCGAAGCGGCAACGGATCTGTTGTACACCGCCAGCTTTAATACTTACTTGCCCCAAGGCGTATTGCCGAGTCTGTAATGCACAGTCTTTGGCGTCGATAACCCCTCTGCGGGTGAAAAGTGCTGAAGCAAGCGACCAATAAAGTGAAAGGCATAGCGATTTGCTATGCCTTTTTCTCATTTAGGGAGGGGATTTAGCACTTTAGCGCTTTTTGATCTTAGCCTTGGCAATCGACGGGTAAATACTCGTCGGGAATACCATTACTACTACATACCCAAGTCACATTATCCTGCTCGTCGACTTGTGGCGATAGGTACACCTCATAGTCTTGATAATCCCCTAGGGTTTCACCGCCAACAAACCCGACTATGCCATCGGTGTAGAGATTAAAGGTGGCCAGTTGTGCATCCGTGAGCCCAAGGACTTCCAATTCTGTCGGCCAAGCTTTGTGGGCTTGGTAGTAGGCCGTTAAAGTATCTGTAATGGGCGTTAATGACTGATGTAATTGATCTATATGTTTAACCGCAGCATCGGTATCGGGAACGGTCAAAGTTAAAGCCGGAGTTTGATCAGTTGGCGCCTCATAACTTACTTCTGCGCCCATTTTTTCTTGGTATTCCTTATAGGCGGGAATCGCGATCGCTGCTGCTACACCGATAATCGCCGCAAGGATGATAATCCCGCCGCCTGCTGTGCCCATACGTGGCATAAACAAACTAAAGAGATAGGCAAATACACTGCGTGAAGGCGCCGTATACACTTTGCCTTGTGCGGTTGCTTGTACTCTTGCCATGCGTTTAGTGAGCCATGGATAGCTGCTATTGATCTCATGGAAAGACATCCAAAAGCCGCTCGACTCTTGGGTTTGGCGAATATATTGATCGACATTCATCCGTTTCCACTGCTCAACCCCGGCGGCGAGTACGGCGACTGCATTGGTGGCTGAACGTAAGCTATTGCAGCAGCGCAAGCCGTGTAAATCACAGGTATATTCACAGGCACGGGCATAGGCGGCGCCGATCAATGGCAGCCAAGTGGCAAACACTAACAGCGGTTCTTTGCCAATATGGTTACGGCGAATATGGCCAAGCTCATGACCGATATAAAAGTTAATTGCGTCTTTATCCGACTCAAGTGCATCCACTATTGATGAGAACAGCACTATGTAGTTGCGGCGCAAAAAGCGGGTCGCGAGGGCATTTAACATACCATCGGCGGCTAACAGGTAGGCGCGCGGTGGTTCTTTAATCTCTAAACGCTCACAGCAAGCAAGGTATTGCTTGTGTAAATCGGGGAACTGCTCAGGGCTAATCTCAACCGCCGTTCCCTTTAAGTAGCTGATAAACGCCGAGTGGGTGAAGAGGTAGATAATAAAAAACATCAGCACATAAATCAGGGCGAGACCTTTAGTGGCTATGATAAGCACGGCCCAAATCAGTCCTGAAATAATCGCTAAAATTGTAAAGAGTGACTTTTCCTTCGAATAGACGGTATCGGTCATTTGAATAGGGTTGTCGTTCCCTGCACTAACCACTTGTTCCATGTTGATCCTTTTCCTAGTGAAATAACAAAGCGGCGTGAAAATAGTCAATTTCACTAGGAAATTCAATCTCTATAACTGGAATAACCGATAATTTACCTTTTCGTGCTAAAAATGGCTTAAGGTGCCAATACGGCGGTGCCATTTTTAATCGCGTTTTGCGCCAGTTCGTAAACCTGCTTTTCTGCTATATTAACTAGCTTTTGGTGTTCATCGCCGAGTTGCTCCATCTCTTTGCCCATCACTTCCATCGATGCGCCTAGGCTTTCAATTTGCGCGTTACTCTCAGCATCTTTTTCACCTGAGGCGAGATTGACTAAGAGGTTGTTGGTTTCGGCACTGATAGCATCACCCTTTACTTGCATTTGCTCGCCTAGACGCTGCATTTTTTCGCCTTGGATCTGCATTGGGCGCACGGCCTCTTTCACTTGATTTACAAGGGCTGGATCGGTAATCACATAGCGGTTTCCGCCAGTCTTAACCCACAGGTAATCCGTTTGGTAAGCATTGCCTTGTTGTTTGAGTGTGTTCCAATCTTGGCTTTCACCCGCGCCTATCGTGAGTTCACCATCTTGGCGTACATAAATCCACGAAAAGTCAGGATAATTACTGCTATTGATTGAAATATTGGTTTCGGTCGATGACTGAGTGCTTGTCTGCTGTGTAGCCCAAATTCCACAGGGGATAAGTGCGAGGATCAATAAGCCGCCGAATACTTTAGTGCGTGTGTTCATAATGCTTCCTTGTATGAATAAGTGTTTGTGATTAACTCACCTGTATAAGCAGAGTCCATGCCAATAAAATATTCTTTATTTATCAATCACATGTAGAAAGTGTCCGCCTGGCGAGCCTAAATGTGTCCGCGCGTTCAGTCTCAATGTGTCCGTTCAGTGGACACTTTTGGGATAACCCATCAGGCTGCACTACACTTAGTCGAGTTTGTTAAACACTGCTTGATTGCGGAACAGGCATTGAGTGGTTATTTGTGGAGTAGTGCTGTTTTTTGCCAGTTTGATAAGCGTATTTTGCTTAAGTCAGCTTAGGTTAAGCTGAGATGGCGTTAGCTATGGCAATGAATAGTGATTGGTCGTTGATATAAGGGACTCAAGAGTATGAGGTTAACTAAGATAATCAATATGCAAATCGCAGGAATAGCGGGGTTTTTAGCCATCGCTTTGAGTATGCCTGCTATTGCGGCTGAAAAGCCTTCCTTTGACTGTAGTAAAGTACAGCCGGACAGTATCGAAGATATGGTGTGTAAGGATGCGGGCTTAACTAAGTTAGATAAACAATTGGCCGAGGTCTATGCTAAGGCCACCGCAAAAGCTAAAAATGAACAGCCTCCGACGTTAAAAGCGCTGCAACGGGGTTGGGTAAAAGGTCGCAACGAATGTTGGAAAAGCGATGATAAACATGCGTGTATTGAATCGAGTTACCAAACACGGATTGCAGAGTTACAGGCGCAATATCGCCTCGTTGAGATGACTGGCCCAGTATTTTATGCCTGCGATGGCAACCCTGCCAATGAAGTCGTGGTCAGTTACTTTAATACTGAACCTGCCACCTTAATTGCAGAGTATGGCGATCAAACTTCCTTGATGTTTGTTCAGCCAAGTGGCAGTGGCGCTAAGTATCAGGGGCGCAACGAAAGCCTATGGGAACACCATGGCGAAGCCAAAATTGTCTGGGGATATGAAGCGCCAGAAATGACCTGTACGGTCAAAACAGCTAAATGATTAAAAATTAACACCAAGCCCTAGGTTATAACTGACATCCCGAACATGGCGTATCGAGGTTTTAGTCTCATTGATATCATATTTGAATGAGAGGTAAATTTGCTGAGTCAGTAGATACTTAAGCCCAAATGTTGAGTCCGAAATATAATCAATGGTTGGTGTGTCAGGAAAGGCGATTTGGAGATCGGCATAGGTCTCCAATACGCCATCAAACCAATATTGTTTATAGTTGAGCGTGGATGCCCAAGCGTTGAGTTGATAGGTAAATATTTGGGTATCCAACCAAAAATGGTTGTATGTAACAACAAAGTCCAGTTTATCTCGTCCTATTCCCCAAAACCGATAACCCGGACCAATCGCGGCGTAATAGTTGCTAATTGGGAAGTCGAGTCTATCTTCTTGAAAATAATCTTCTTGCCGCAATAACCAATGTTCACTGATGAGGTAGTCAAGGCTGTAGTGGCCTTCAATCGTATTACGTTTGGTGGCGTTACCTTCGGTTTCATAGCGCACTTCACTTTTCAGGTTATGGCGCCATTGCAAGGTTTCGGCTGTGATATCGCTTTTTGCATGGAGTTTTTGGGTATTTTTGCTGTGGCTGGTGACATCGAGTGCGGCCTCAACACTGCCACTATAGCGCCATTCTGAGTCACTTTTTCGGTCTGAATACACCAGCTCACTAATGGGAATTTGTTTATTGTTAACCTGAACAAACCCATCGAGTTCGGAGGATTTTATGCTCACATCTTGTAGCGTACGGTTGATGCTCCAATGCTGATTTTGGGTGGTTTCAAAGCTTTTAATCGCGCTACGCTCTATGGATATTTTGGGGGAATAACTGGGTTTGATAACTAAGTGTGCTTCGTCAAAGCTTTTAATTTCGCCAGTGATTTTATCGCCATTTCTCAGTAACACAGTATCTGCCAGACTTTGCCCACTTAAGCCTGCCAGTAATATGGCTACAGATAACCTAGAAAAGTGATTTGGCATTAGTGGCTGGCTCTAAAAAATAAACAGTGTCGAAGATTTGGGCATTCTAGCCTATATGGCGCAGAGTAAGGCAATAACAATAGGCGAAGATTTCAGGAATTGGATGTTAGCACCCAATTCCCTATCTTGCTTAAGGATCAACGAGAATTGATTTCGGTGATTTTGAGATTGAGCAATTGTTTCTGCCAACGGTTTTTATCGACGCCTTCAACCCAAATCACAGGGCTCTTACGTTGCTCGCCCTTACGTAGGTAGGTTTCTGGCATGCGGAAAATCGCTTCCCAGACTTCCAGTTTTTCGGTTTTGAGTAAGGTGCCATCGTCGGCAAAGAAGCTGGCTTCTACCTCAACTAAGGTTACGTGCTCGCCACTGGTGCTGGCAAGCTCAAAGGTCAAGCCGAGTTTTTCCTGCTTCCATTGGCTCTCGCTGAAGGTGACTTTAATGCCGTCTTTGGCAGTAGAGCCTAAGATCTCGGGTCTGGCGATGGCATTGGCGGTCAGAGTTGTGACAGGTTTGGTTGCTTCAACGGCGGATGTGCTGCTGGCTACTGCCGCTGCGGCTGTTGTTACAGTAGAACTTGGGGTCGCAACTGTAGCAACTGCTGGCGCTTTAGCGGCTTTGGTCTCTGTGATGATATATTCCCAGGTAAAGTCGTCTTTTAGTCTGACTTGAGCGCCATTCTCAAGGGTAATGGTGGCCACATCGGCTGCCATCACTGAGGATGAGAGCAATAAGAGTGAACTAAGTGCGCTAAGGCGAAATAAGGTTTGCATTGATTTTCTGGCTCCGGTATCCATCTGAGTCAACATTCTGCCCTAACATAAACAATTTGCAGCATATTCGTCACTGTCTAAGTCGCGTTTTGATGAATAAAGCGGATTTAGCCGTAAGAGAGGGCAGACTGAGTTTAAGGTTTGCGCTTAGGGATAAAAAGTATCAGGGCGTTGTCATAGAGTCGGATTGTCTATAAACGTCTGTAGAGGAGAGTAAAATGCAAGGTAAACATCGTACTTATGGACTCGTTATCGGCTTGATTTTCAGTGCTGTAACCTGGGCAGATGAGCCTCTTAAAACGGGCTGTGCTGCAAAATTAGCGGCTATAAGTGCTGAACTCACTGAGGCTAAGGCTGCTGGTCATCAGCACAAAGTGGCAGGGCTAGAAAAGGCCTATAGTGAGGTCGCAAACCATTGTGACGATGACAGCTTAACTGCCGAGCGTTTAGCTAAAATTGAGGTCTTAGAGGCTAAATTAGCCGAGCGCCAGCATGAGCTTACCGAAGCGATTGCCGATGGTAAGCCTATGGATAAAATCAATAAAAAACGCCAAAAGATTGCAGAAGTTGAATCTGAGCTTGCTAAGGCGAGAGCAGAGCTCGCACAATAACTTCGGACTCTTTCGGTTTAACCCGCATACCCTATGCTCAAAATGGTCGATTCAGTGCTGGAGTTATAACCTGCACTCAGCATGACATGCTCTGTTAGGCGATATCTTAGGCCTGCTTCGGCACCCCAATGTTTGGACTTATCTTCTTCCCACGAGGGTTTGCCATCGATAATGCGGGGTGAAATATTGTTGGTATAAGCTGTGGTGCTGATATAGAGGCTGCCGCCCGCATAAATGCTAAAGTCATTGGTTAAACTGTAGCTTAAACCTAAGCGCCAGAGGCTTTCTTGTCGATGTGATAGTGCGGGTTCTGGCACCTCAATATCGGTTTCACGACTGCGGGCATAACCAAGGTAATAACCCCATCGCTGATAATCATCATCGAAATGATAGGGCGCAAGGGTGATTCCGTAGAGATTATCTTCTGCGGGAACGTAGTCGAGCATCAGCGCTACATAGGGAGTGGTGGTTCTCTCAACTGATTTATCTGGCATCATCAGATGATTTGAAGTGTTATATTCCGTTGCCTGTAGCGGTTGGCATAGGCTCAGTAGCCCAATGCTAAGATAGGCGAATTTAGCTAAATGACGATACATGGGATGGCTTCCTTGGTAGCAGGTGGATTATTGTTCATTTCCTTTTGTGTGTGGTCAATTCAAAATGCTAAAATCTCTTTTAAAATAATTGGTTGTAAAATTTTTGTATCTTATGGTGAGTGTTTTTAAAGGGATATTTAACTGAGGGTAACCCAGTTGTTTCCTTTGTATGACTTTGTTGCGCTAGCGCCTAAATTGGAGTGAATTGTGGATCAGGAAATAAGGCTCGAAATTTCGGCATGGTTAACGGGTTTGGGAATTGACAGTCAACCATCCGACGGAATATCAACCAGCATTATGCTGCTTGCTTGCGTGTTAGTCGCGGCCATTGCCTATTTTATTATGCGCCGTGGGGTGATCCGCGCGGTTAACATGGTGATTCTGCGATCTAGAGTGACGTGGGACGATGTGTTTATGCGCTATAAAGTGCTCGAAAAGCTGGCGATGTTAGTGCCCGCTATCGTGCTCAATCTGCTGGTGCCTATAACCTTAACAGAGCATCCGGTACTTAGCGGCTTAGTTGATCGCCTACTGAGTATCTGGCTGGTGGTATTGATGATCCGCGCTATCTACGCGGGGCTGGATGCGGTTAATGAAATCTCTGACATCAATCTGGTCAGCCGCCGACTACCGGTTAAAAGCTTTGTGCAGTTGTTTAAGTTGTTCCTATTCTTTGTCGGCCTTATCGTGTCCCTTTCTGTGCTCGCCGATCAGTCTCCTGTGTACTTCCTTAGCGGCTTAGGTGTAGCGACGGGTTTTGTAATGTTAGTGTTCCGCGACACGATTTTAGGCTTTGTCGCAGGGATTCAGCTCGCAGCCAACCGCATGGTAAGCAAGGGCGACTGGATCCAAATGGATAAGTACGGCGCCGATGGCGCGGTGGAGGAGGTGTCCTTAACTACAGTTAAAGTACGTAACTGGGATAAGACCATCACCATGATCCCCGCTTATGCACTCGTCTCGGATGCTTTTCGTAACTGGCGTGGCATGTCCGAATCGGGCGGGCGACGTATCAAACGCGCGGTTAATATCGATATCAACAGTATTAAGTTTTTAACTGAGGAAGATCGACATCGCCTGAGTAAAATCAATTGTTTGAAAGAGTATTTCCCCGCCAAGATCAGCGAGATCCAAGCGTCGAATGCTAAAGTGTCGGATCTGGATATGATGGTCAATGGTCGCCATTTGACCAACGTGGGGACTTTCCGCGCTTATTTGCAGGAATACCTGCAACGCCACGATAAAGTGCATAAGGATATGACCCTTATGGTGCGCCAATTGGCACCAACCACTGAAGGCTTACCGATTGAGGTTTATATCTTTACCAATGATACCCGCTGGGCTTTTTATGAGGCGATACAAGCGGATATCTTCGACCATATCTTTGCCGTGTTGCCTGAGTTTGGTTTGCAGGCCTTCCAAGCGCCGACGGGTAACGATATCCGCAGTCTGAAATCGGTGAAGGTCGAGGGTTAGTCTCGACTGACGAGAATCGCGGCGAGGGTAAGAAATACGCCGCCGCTGGTTCGGTCAAACCAATGCAATTTGTTGCTGGCCTTAAGGCTAGGTGCCAGCACATTGGCCATCGAGGCGTAGATCATTACAAAGCTAAAGTCGACCAGCGCCCAAGTGAGGGCAAGAATCGCCAATTGCGGTAATTGTGGTGCGGTTAAATCGATAAATTGTGGAAATAACGCCGCAAAAAACAGTAAGTCTTTAGGATTGCTGATCCCTACTAAAAATGCCTGTTTAAAGAGTTGTTTAGGCTGACCATTTCCTTCTTTTTTTGCCACTTCCAATGGCTGACCGTGCTGTTTTGTGAGCAATAATTTGATACCCAAAAACACCAGATAGGCGCCACCACACCACTTGAGTATGGTAAAGCCGTATTCCGAGGCGCTGATCAGTGCCCCTAAACCTGCCGCCGAGGCCACCATTAATACCAGTGCTGCGCTGACACTGCCAAGCCCTGTGGCTATGCTGCGTTTTTTACCGAAATGAATACCGTGGGACATAGACAACATTGCAATAGGCCCAGGAGAAATACCAATCAAAACAATCGCAAAAAGGTAGAGTAACCAAGTTTCGGTCTGCATGTTTTGCTCCGTGTTAGATGAGAGAATTAGCGTTTGTTATCGGGTGAATAATCAGGGATGACCTTGGGATGACGTCCCTTAATGCTGCGGTAAAAGCATAAAATCTCAGCCATATCTTGCTCTATATCCGTGGGTTGCAGTGGTGCACGGATCACCACGGCTTTACGCGCAAAATCTAAGCCTACAGGGACAATAGCGACCTGCGCTTTGGTCGCGATATGGTAGAAGCCGCATTTCCAACGAGTAACAGGGCTACGCGTTCCTTCGGGGGCGAGTGCCAGTTTGTATTCGGACTGAGTGGCAAACAGTTGCACCGCAGAATCGACTAAGTTATTGTTTTTACGCCTATCAACTGGGCTACCACCAATCGCTCGGAAGAACCAACCCCAAGGTGGAATAAATAATTGATGCTTACCAAGGAAGTGGATGCGCGTAGCCAATGCACCGCGGGCGAGTACCCCAATAATAAAGTCCCAGTTACTGGTGTGTGGTGCGACAATGACAATGTATTTGGCTTGATTGGGGAGTTCCCCTTGGATTTGCCAGCCTGAAATCTTGAGTAGCCAGCGGCATAAATGTGTAAACATAGTGTGGTGCCCAGAGTCGAAAAATGAATAATATCATTAGCTTTTTTTAATTATAAATCGACTTAGACAAGATAGTCTGGGCCGAAATACTGATAATACAGTCTAACCTGATTGTGAGGGAGCGGTACTATGTTGCGACAAGGATTGATAAGAAAACCCATTTTGCAGTCTCTCGCGGCGCTTTTGCTGCTATTTGTTGGGCAGGTAAGTGCGGTGCCAACTGATGAGATTACCCAAATGTTAAAAGGTCAGGAAGATGCGTGGAATCGCGGTGACCTTGATGCTTACATGCAGGGTTATTGGCAGAGTGAGCAGCTTAGATTCGTCTCAAACGGTAAGTTTCGTTATGGCTGGGAAGAAACGCTTGCAGCCTATAAGAAAAATTATCCCGATAAAGAGGCACTAGGCGAGCTGAAGTTCACCATCAAAGAAATCAAAATGCTCAGTAACTACGCCGCAATGGTGGTGGGTCGTTGGGATTTAAAGCGGCAAAAGGATAGCCCGACAGGCGTATTTACCTTGCTGGTGGAAAAAATTGATGACCGTTGGGTGATCACTATGGATCACAGCTCTGACTGATATACTAAAAATCGGCTAAGCAGTCGGGCTGTTGCGGTAATTGGGATGGTAGGGTGAAGTGAAAATCCTGTTGTCCCAAACGTCGTCCCTTGCCATCGTATCTCACCTCAGTGAACTGAACTTCCCCTTGGGCATTTTGTAGCAAAATGCTGGTGGAACGAGTGCCATAGTCGGGGTGGCAAATATAAATCGCCGCGAGTCGGCGTTCCCACTCTAGCCCGACGCCAGTGTCGGGTAGCTCGTTATCCTGTGGCCGAGAATCATCCTGCATCAACCGTATAAGTGACTCTAGCTCAAGCGGTCCCGATTGTTGAATAAGGGCCTCGAGCGAGCGCTGACCTTTAGCCATTTTCGGCCAAATATCATCGAGCGCGCCGTTGCTTATTGCATGGAATCCTGCCGTGAGTTTTACCGTTTCTTGCTTAAGACTATTAAAACAGTAGAGATGAGTCCCTTGGCCAAACACGAGATTGAAGGGTTGATAATTTTCAGCGTGTTCCACAAGCCAGTTAGGGCAGATCAGCGAGCCCGAACTTAATGCCTGAATGACAAGTTCGCCACGGCTACGCATCGGCTCTTGGGATTTTTGAGCCACCCTGAGGTTAGTGACTCCGGCAATTTGTCCCTGCTTATTCACCCCAAACCAAGTGCCGCCCGCCTGTAAATCTTTGCCCGCGAGCATATTCTGCTCAGGCGGCCAAAACTGTGCAGGTGCAGTGGGCCTGTGGTGAAACTCATCCCGATTCGCACAAATAATCAGCGGATACTGGGGGTGAGTATTAAGGGCGACGAAAAGTATGCACATAACAGGCTAAGTTTATCCAAAGATGGGGTTAACTTAGCCTGTCTGTCGGCAAATGAACAGTGTTAGTGCTGGTGCTTATCGCTATGGGGATGACTGTGGCCGCTAGTCTGACCGTGTGAATGAGAGTTGCCATGCCCGTGCACATGTGATGTTTCGGCTGTTTTAGCATGCGCGTGCGCATGATCATGGCGGTGTTTATGGCCGTGGGCCACAGGTTTTAACATCATTAAGCGGCGCAAGAATTTACGAGGCCCGAGGCGCAGTAAGCTGGCTGCAAATAAGGCTGATAAGATCAGCAGTGCCGTGAGGTTAATGGCTTCTGGTAGAGTGAACAACGAGAACCACATGGGCAACTTAAGGGCAGCAACGAGGGCTATGGCAATAATTGCCAGCAAAATCCCACGTTGTGACCAACCCATAAGTTTTAGCTGAGCGATATTCAACACCGGAGCGGCAATCAAAGGCAATACGATGGCCAGCGGACTCCAGCCGCTATAGGCTAAGGCGATTGACAATACGGCCGCGCCTAAATTGCAGAAGCGCATCGGTAAAAATACCAGCAATAGCACGGTAATCTGTAATATAGGGTTACTTAACGGTACCGAAGGGTGACCAATCAAGTTAACTAATACTAAGCTGAGGAGCACCCAAGGTGCGCTGCGATCAACCAAATGGGCGAAACCAAAACGCAGGGCTTGGCTTGGTAATTTAGTATGGGGATCGGTAATGTCGACCCGCGCATAGGCTAAATAGGCACTCATGATCAAGACGACTACGAGTTGAAACAGCGCTAACCAAGGGCCAAGCAATAGCGCCGTCAGTACGAGGGCTTCTGGGCCTGCTAAACGTTGGAACCAACGACGGGCGAGGCTATTGTCCTGTGGTGTTAAACCAAGCTGGAACCTTAGTGCCGCTACGGCGTAACTGAGTAATAGCACTGGCGCTATGGTTATTAGCCATGTTGTTAGCTGCTCTGTACTGTGGTCGTGATGGGCATGTTCGTGGCCGCCAGAATCCATCAATAACAGCATCATTAATAAACCAATACCGAGCAAACTGCCGATACCCGCCTGATATTCATACTGGCCTTGTTTATCTGTTTCCTGTTGACCATGTGGCTGATGTAACACAACATGCAGAATCGAGCCTGTCACAAAAGCTTGTAAATAAACGGTTTTATCTATGCTCATGTGCGATAAAAGCTGTTCGCTAGCAAAATAGCCAATACTCGTGAATAGCATAATGGCGCCAAAAATAACCAGCGTCCAACGAGCTCCAAGATGAGGTTTTAGTATCCACCAAATAGCAAAACCAACAGGGAGACGATGGAGTATAACGCCCAAGGCTAACAAAATGGAGTTGCCCTCATTTTGGGCTAATACCATAGCGCTCCCATCTGTGATGGTGTGCAGCAATAAGCCACTAATGCCAAGAAAAAGGGCAAAATTATGCGTAATTTCTGAGTAGCGGTGGAATAAGCGTTCACTGGCAGTGGGTCCCCACAGGCCGAGTACTACAAAGACGATGGCCAGCAGGCCGCCATGCTCGAGAAGTTCAGGTAGAATATGGATCAGCACTAATCCGCCTAAGGAGACGAAAATAAAGCCATCAAGTCCCTTCTGCAATCCGCTGCCTGATGCAAAGTAGCGGTAAAACAGTGGCCCGATTAAGAGTGCGAGACAACTAGCAAGAAGATAGAGCATGGATTCCACGAAAATTGGCTGAAAAAACGCTGTAGTATACCAGTTGTAATTTAAATGAGCAGCGACTTACAGGCAATTTACTCAAGCGAGATGTTGTGCTGCGGCTTGTAGTAAAAATGAATCAACGACTCAATGGCTTATGGATGATAGGTAAAAAACCGCTAGAGGATCATGAAACGGCACTCATAATCCATCTTAAGGAATTTTCTAGATAATTTTTCACATCTGTAACGCGAAAAGGTTATACAATATGTGCTCATGTTGGCTTAGACGTTGATAAAGTTAAATGGATATATTTTCTGCTGCGGTAATGTTGTTTCTTATCATGGACCCCCTCGGTAATTTACCGATATTCGCGTCGATTTTACGGCATATTGATCCTAAAAAACGTCGTAGGGTTTTGATTCGTGAACTCATTTTTGCATTAGTGATCATGTTGGCCTTCTTGTATGCCGGCGAAGCCATCTTAAGTTTCTTAAATCTGCGATCTGAATCGGTCAGTATTGCCGGTGGGATTATTTTGTTTCTGATCGCGATTCGGATGATTTTCCCCCAGCCGGGTGGTGTGGTTGGCCTTGCAGCAGGGGAGGAGCCATTTATCGTGCCGATGGCGATACCATTAATGGCGGGGCCATCTATTCTTGCCGCGCTCATTTTGCTAGCGCATACCGATAGCTCACGTATGGGGGATTGGACTATTGCTCTCGTATCAGCTTGGGGCGCGAGTGCGGTTATCTTAATGTTTTATAAGCTCTTTACCCGTATGTTGGGTGAAAAAGGGTTAACGGCTGTTGAACGTTTGATGGGGATGGTGCTGGTAATGATATCGGTACAAATGTTCCTCGATGGAGTATCAAACTATATGAAAACTGCTGGGTAAGCGTATTGCACCAAGTTATCAAAAACCGCATTACATCGTTAATGCGGTTTTTTTATGGCAAAAAATCGCTGTTGAGGATGCTTGCTGAACCAACGCTGACAAAAGTATAAAAACCATCACCTTCCAATCTGTATCAAGTTGTTACACTCTTGGTGTCCTGATATGTTTTCACATCCCATTGAAGTTGGCTTTCCGATGAGGGAAGACAACCAATAAACAAACTTGCCATAGAGCAAATAGGCACTAGCCTTAAAAAATAGCTTGGCTATAACAGCGCAGATTGTGACGGAAGGAAGACGGTAATGCGAAGTACAAAGAGTATCACAGCGTTTGGATTGATGTTGGCCTTGCTGAGTGGCGCGAGTATTGCTGCGCCCAATCACACGCCAGCGGATGCAGGAGTCATTAATAAAGAGCGGATCCTCTATTGGTTGATTAAGCGGGGTGAAGTTTCAGAGGATGCCAGCGATAGCGTTAAGCAAGCGGCCGTTGAAGCCTTTATTGCCCGCGCAAGTTTCGCACAGCCTAAAGAGCCTAGAATGGTGATTGAGGCTGAGCATGAACGCCTGCAAAAAGCCAAAACATCAGCGGTGATGCGTGCACCCGCACAGCGTGTTTTAGCGGATGCAGATGTGACTAAAACGGTTAAGGTGTTAACCGTACTGATTGATTTTCCAGATTTAAAATATAATAACAACGGCTTAACAGCGAGTGATACCGACATGTATTACTCGAGTTATCCTGCTTCTCACTACAAGAATTTACTCTTCTCTACGGCTGGTTTTAGTGGCCCGCAGGGGCAAACTTTAGATTCGGCCTATCAGTATTACCAAGCCGTTTCGGGCAAAACCTTCTTCTTTAGTGGTGACGTTAAAGGTTGGTATACCGCTAGCCAAAATGCTGATTATTATGGCGCTAATGATGCCGACACTGGCAACGATGTTAACGTGACTGAACTGGTTAAAGAAGCAGTATCGCTAGCAGTAGCGAATATGTCAGCTGCAGAGCTTGCAACCTATGATATTGAAGATCCATATGATTTAAATGATAACGGCAATCTAAACGAGCCCGATGGTATTATTGACCATGTGATGATTTTCCACTCGAGTATTGGGGAAGAAACAGGGGGCGGTAAATTAGGGGACAACGCTATTTGGTCGCACCGTTATTACGTGGATCAAGGTACTCAGGGTTACACTTTACCGGGCTCGAGCAAAAAACTCTTTGGTTACACTATCCAACCGATTGATGCAGCGACTGGGGTCTGTACCCATGAATTTGGTCATGATCTTGGGCTGCCCGATGAGTACGACACTACAGACAACGCTAACAAAGATGGTTCGCCTGTCGGTTATTGGTCTTTAATGTCGGGAGGCAGTTGGACAGGGGCTATTCCTGGTGCGCAGCCGAGTGGTTTTAGCCCCTACGCACGTTCGTATTTACAGACAAAATATAAAGGAAAGTGGCTTAACGAGCGCGAGATTAGTTTAGACAGTATTCCTAAATCGGGTATGGAAATCACGCTTAATCAGGCGATAAACCAAGATGCCGTGAATCAAATATCGATACCGCTTCCAGCGGCACAAATTGCCTTTAAAGCACCTTATCAAGGGAGTTACCAGTACTACTCTGGTCAAGGTAACATGCTGACAAACAGTATGAGTTTTACCGCAACCTTGCCTAGCACCAGCGAAAAACTCACACTCTCTTTGCAGGCGAGTTGGGCAATTGAGACTGACTATGACTATATGCAAGTTAAGGTTAATGGTACGGCGATTGCGGGTAATTACACTAAGTCGATCAACGCAATTAACAATGCCCGACATATTATCACTGGTAAGTCATCAGACATCTCTACCGCAGTGGGCAGCGATGCTTGGGTTGCCTTGGAATATGATTTGTCAGCCTATGCAGGTAAGAGTGTCACCATTGAATTTACCTATGTGACCGATGAGGCGGCAATTGAGTCGGGGATTACTATCGACAATATCAGCATTAAACAGGGCGTAACTGAGCGGTATGCCGATAATGCTGAGGTGGCTGGTAAAGCGGCTCTTGTGGGTTACAGCCGCATTACCAGTACTCGCCCTGGCGCCGCATCCCGTTACCTTATTCAATTACGTAGCCATAATGGTGTCGATGCGGGCTTAAAGAGTAAAGGGTTTGATCCTGGTGTACTGCTATGGCTAGAGAATGCCAGTTACAGCGATAACAATGTATCGGATCATCCCGGCCGTAGCTTGATAGGTGTGATTGATGCTGACCAGAATATGATTGGCACTCTTTCTACCGATGAACAAATCCGTGATGCGGCTTTTAGCATGGTAAAACAAACAGCTTACTCTGGGGACAATAACCTCGATGCGGTCAGTCTTTTTGATGATAGTTTGGATTACAGCGCACCACTACAACCTCAGTCTGGCATGCAACTGCAACAACTTGGGTTGACGATGCAAGTGGTCTCTCAGGCCAGCGATAACCGCACCGCGGTAATTCGTTTAGCCAATGCGAATGCCGAACCAGTTCCCATTACAGCAAGTGATAAAGAAAGCTCTGGTGGTGGCAGTCTAGGTTGGCTAAGCCTGATGTTGCTCGGTGGTTTTGCGTGGCGCCGTCAGCGCCAATAAGAAGGGATTGTTCTAACGAAAAATGCCTCTGATATAGAGGCATTTTTGTTTTAGCTTAAGAGTGCTAGGGTTGTAGCCTCGCCATCGCTTGTACAGCGGCCGGAAGGAACATTTCACTGACAAACATTTCCTCTTCGTCATGGTGAAAATATCGGCGTCGGCCCCAAAGTTCATGCTCGACGTTTTGCGCTAAACTCTGTGCCAGTTGGGCAAGGCGGCTATCGGTGTCAAATTGGGCGATTTCAATGCGACCAGGAATGAAGCTATCTTGGCTAAATAATAATTCGCCGAGCGGACGTGTACCTAAGCCTAAAAAATCGGCTTGGCGGGTCGATAACAAAGACTGAGGGATCAAGGTTCTGGCAAATACCCAAGGTACAGAATCGAGGCAGAGTAACACTTCGCGCACCCAAACGGTGTTTTGCTTAGGATATTCCCCTTCGAGCGGGGCACATTGGCCTTCACCAAGGATTTTTACTTCAAACTTATCGCAGCAGGTTTTGAGTTTTTGCGTCAGGCTTCCTGGCGCCAGTAACCATTCCTTAAGGGGAGAAGCGGGAAGATTTTTGGCATTATCGGCACAAAACCATTGAATAGATTCGCCATAGGGAAAGCTTAAGCTGGTCACATTCATTAAATACTCGTTACAATATAAGCAAACGTCGGCAGTCTACCAGATAGATTGGGAAGTTTCTTCCATTGACCATTATTGTTTTTAGGGAGCTGTAAACCGCGATGAAAAAATTATTATCAGCCTGCCTGATCTTGCTCAGTGCTGTGTTTAGCGCATATGCAGCCGACGAGAAAGCTCCACCCCCTACTGGGGATTTCGCCTATTACGGGTTTGAGCCCGAAATTGTGACTAACTATATTTCAAACCGCAAAAAGCTCGGGTTTGTAAAGATCAGTGTTGAACTGATGGTAAAGAGTCCCGATGATTTAGTGATCGTTGAGCGCCATGATCCACTGTTGCGTGCCGCCATTATTGAGGTGCTGGGTAACCAAGCCGAAGAAAAAATTAAGTCTCTTACTGGCCGTGAAGAAATCCGCCGCGAATGCTTTGATATGGTCAATAATCTGCTGACCACGGAAGCGGGTAAACCAATAGTAGTCAATCTACTGTTTACCTCTTATCTTTACGATTAATCCAGCCAATAGGCTAAGGGCCGATCTTTGGATTGGCCCGCTCTTGTTGAACCATCATTATGTCAAAGCCCATCGTTAAAATTGCCGCTAAGCCTGCGATGTCACCTACAGGAAAACGCAGCAAACCAAGCACGCCTAAGCCACCTGTGGCAAAATCAGCAAAATCAGCAAAACCAAATATTGCCCCCGCTAAAGCGATGAGCAAGCCAAAACAGGGCGTTGAGAGAAAGACCTTACACCCGCGTAATTTGCATGCTCACGGCTATGACTTTTCGGCGTTGATGACGAGTTACCCTAAGCTAAAAACCTTTGTTCGGCCAACGCCATACGGCGCCTTATCGATAGATTTTGCCGATCCCTTGGCGGTGAAAACCCTCAATGCGGCCCTTTTGAAACATCATTATGGGCTGGCGTTTTGGGATATTCCTAAGGGCGCGCTGTGCCCACCAATCCCCGGACGAGTTGATTATCTGCACTACTTGGCTGATCTGTTGTTCGAAGGCGCCCCCGTCCAGCGTGCTGGACAAGTTAGCGTTTTAGATATCGGCACTGGGGCGAATGGCGTTTATGCCATCCTAGGGCATCAAGTGTATGGCTGGCAGTTTGTCGCCTCGGATATCAATGCCGAGTCGCTAGCCAATGTGCAGCGGATTATCGACAATAACCCGAGTTTGCAGGGGCACTTATCCTTAAGGCAGCAGCAGGATGAAAAGTCGGTCTTTAAGGGGATCATTCAGGCATCTGACCGCTTCGAGTTAACTCTGTGCAATCCTCCCTTTCATGGCTCGTTAAAAGAAGCTAGCGAAGGCTCGCTGCGCAAGGTGCGTAATCTGCAACTTAATCGCGGTGAACAGCCTAAAGCGGCCAGCGCAACCTTAAACTTTGGTGGTCAAGCGGCGGAGTTATGGTGCCAAGGTGGAGAGAGGCAATTTTTAGCCACAATGATCCGCGAGAGCCAAGCGTTTGCCGAGCAGTGTCTGTGGTTTACCAGTTTAGTGTCAAAGCAGGAAAATCTTAAACCTTGCTATCAAGCATTGGCAAAGTTGGGTGTGGATACCGTTAAAACCATTGAGATGCAGCAGGGTAATAAGATCACCCGAGTGTTAGCCTGGAGTTTCCATTCGCAGGCTAAACGTTTGCAGTGGCGAAATCAGATCGTCAGCGGGACATAAAACAACAGGCGCCGAGTGCGCCTGCTTTTTTACTCAGCCTCAATTACTGGGCTTTTCCTGTGGATGGTCGCGGCGAAATAGCGCCCACTCTTCAATCTGTTCACCGTTTGGCAAGGTACACATACCGTGTTCCCCCTCTGCGGTTCTTTGGATTTCCGATATGCCACCGAGGGAGGCGCAATACTCTGATGCCGGGTTGGCGATTTGTGCTTTCGCTTCCGTTTTTGTTTCAGCCTGAGCGTTTGTTGCTGGCTCGGTTTTCTCGCCGCAGCCGATTAAGCTGGTGCCGATGATGATGCCGATTAACAGTGGTGAGGTTAGTTTCATGCTGTTTTCCTTGTCATTGAGTGACTTATTTTCGTCCTAAAATCCGCAAAATACGCAGAAATAGATTGATGATATCCATATACAAAGCGGCGGCGCTATCGACGGCGTTATCGACGGTTTTCGGGATTTGGTTCGCGCGGCCCCAATCGTAGCCAATATAGCCACAAAAGATCAGCACAACTATCCAATCTAAAATGCCGTGATGGGTATTAAAGATAAATATTTCAATTAGTTCGACCACTATCACCAATAGTAATGCGATGGTGAGTACCCCAGATATTTTTTGGAAAAACGCTGGAAACAGGGTGCCCAAACACATCATGGCAATCGTGACTAGGCCAGTTATTCTAATCGCTTCGGTAACTAATGCGGGATCGTACTGACTGACAACCATATTAATAATCAGGCCAAAGGGCACGACTACAAAGTTATAGCCAATAAAGCTGACGAGGGGATTAGTTGAAGATTGGAACAGATAAATCCCCAAGAAGCAGGAGGCAAAGTAACCGATAAAGAACACCCACGGATTCACGCTGGCAATCGCCTCGGGGTCGATATAGCTGACCATCATATAGTTCACGGCAAAACCCCAGACGAGGGTTAAGCCAATCACTAAGTTATAGACACCCGCGCCTATAATGGGGTCATCGGTTGTGCGGCGGTCAAATACGCTATTTTCAGTATCCATTTGATTTGTCATTCCTTAATTGTAAAAAGCGTGCTGAATATTAAAGGTTAATGTGCTACTCACCACATATCTTGCAGTGAGGGTGCTTGGGTAATTTCATCTCGCGAAATTCCATGGTCATAGCATCGATCATCAGCATTCGTCCTGCCAGTGTTTTGCCCATACCCGTGATGATTTTGATTGCTTCAACCGCCTGCAAGCAGCCGACCATACCGACGACAGGCGCAAGAATACCGGATTCGACACAGCTGAGTTGCTGCTCGCCAAAAAGTGAACTAAAGCAATGATAACAAGGCGTTTGCGCTTGATAGTCAAATACGGTGACCATGCCTTCCATGCGGATGGCGGCGGCAGAAATCAGTGGGATCTTGTGCTTAAAACAGCTTTGGTTTAACTGCTCACGCACGCTGACATTATCGGTGCAATCGACCACGATACTGTGGTTGGCGACTAAGGCATCGATCTCATGGTCATCCAATACCGCATTGATGGTATTGATTTTAACGTGAGGATTGAGCTGATTAAGGCGCTGCTTGGCCGACTCGACTTTAGGTTGGCCAATAGTGGCATCCTGATGCAGCACTTGGCGCTGTAGGTTAGAGAGCTCAACCGTATCGAAATCGACTAAGGTCATCTCGCCAATACCCGCAACGGTCAAATATTGCCCCGCCGCGCAGCCTAAACCGCCGGCGCCAATCATCAACACTTTGGCGAGTTTTAAGCGTTCTTGGCCATCGATATCCATCGCCTTGATCGAGATTTGGCGGCTGTAGCGGGTGAGTTCGCTATCGCTAAGGATGTCTACTTGTTGATTCATAAAAAGACCTTAGCAAAGCACGCTGTTAAAGGGTTCAACCATGACTTTTGTGCCCGCTGGCGAGTCACCTTGGAACTGTTCTAACAACACAAAGCAGTTAGCCAAACTCATAGAGGTCAACATACCCGACCCTTGACTGCCTGTAATGGCGACTTCCAGCTCGCCCTGTGCATTGCGGGATAAAATACCGCGCTGATACTCAACGCGGCCGGGCTGTTTACGCACTGGTGTCGTCAGGGTAGCCGATAACATCAGTGGCGCTTTTGGGGTTAAGCCCTGCATCTTGTTTAGAATTGGCCACACCAGCTTGTAGAAGGTCACCATAGAGGACACAGGATTACCCGGTAAACCACAGAATACTGCTTTGCCTATGCGTCCCATGGCGAAGGGTTTACCTGGTTTGATGGCGAGTTTCCAGAAGGTGATTTTGCCTTCTTCATCAAGGATCTGCTTAGTAAAATCTGCCTCACCGACGGATACGCCGCCCGAGGTTAATACCATATCCGCTTGGCTCGCGGCATGGCGAAATGCATGGCGAATCGCCTCTGGATCGTCAGCGACAACCCCTAAATCCAACCATTCCACATTGGCACGGCTGAGTAACCCTTGGATTGAATAGCGGTTGGAGTCGTAAATTTGCCCTGGCGCTAAGTCGCTGCCCACGGGGCGCAGCTCATCTCCGGTGGAGAAAAATGCGACCTTGAGTTGGCGGTAAACCCGCACCTGACTCACGCCAATGGTGGCTAATACACCGAGCTCGGCGGCTTTAATTTCGATGCCCGCTTTCAGCACTTTGGTGCCTTGCAACAGCTCTTCACCGCGGCAACGCACATTGGCGCCCTTAGCCTTAGGGTGATTGATTTGGATTTGATTGCCCTGTGCTTGGGTCTCTTCCTGCATTTGCACTGTGTCATAACCCGCAGGCACTGGCGCGCCCGTCATAATGCGCACGCAGGAGTTGGGGGTAATTTCACCCTCAAAGCCATGGCCTGCGAAGGAGCTACCAATCAGTGTTAATGTGGTGTGCTCGGTTTGACTGTTTAAATCGGCAAAGCGAAAAGCGTAGCCATCCATTGATGAGTTATCGAAGGGGGGTAAATCGATACACGAGGCCAAGTCCTCTGCTAACACGCGGCCAAGCGCGTGGGGAAGTGTAACGACTTCGGTGTCTGACACTGGGCTAACCTGCTCAAGCAGAAGGGGAATGGCTTGATCTGGATGCATTAAGCTAGGTTGCGAACAAGGATCGGCTTTCACGGACATCGGGTCTTCCTTATGGGCAAAGGGTTGGAGCAAATATGGGAGCTATTATGCCACGCTGCGCTTGCTTGGCTATGATCTGCATAGGAGTTTATGTGATTTGTTAGGTAGTTTTCCTTAAGTGTTGCCTAAGGTTTACTCTTTTTATACTTGAGTTTGCAGTACCGTTCGTGCGGTACTAAACGCGATTCTATGAACAAATGAAAATCATTTTTATCAATGAATCATTAACTTAGCTAAGTCAACAAAGGTAAATTTTGTTGCTTTTGCTGCCGCCCTTCATGACAATGTGAGCCGATGATTTAAGTGCGAATGCCCAAGAGGATTAACTATGCTGTCTGCAACCATGATCGAAAAGTTGAATGAACAAATTAATATGGAGTTTTTCTCCTCTAATTTATACCTGCAAATGAGTGCATGGTGTGAAGATCAAGGCTTTGAAGGCGCAGCAAAATTTATGCGCGAACATGCAGATGAAGAAATGGGCCATATGCGCCGTTTGTTCACCTATGTGAGTGAAACCGGTGGTTTACCTCTATTAGGCGCCATTGCAGCACCTCAGTCACAGTTCGATTCTCTGCTAGCGTTATTCGAGCTGACCTATGAGCATGAACAGTTAATTACTCGTCAGATTAACGCGTTAGCCCACACCGCATTTTCGAATCAAGATTATTCAACCTTCAATTTTCTGCAATGGTATGTGGCTGAACAGCATGAAGAAGAAAAGCTGTTTAAGTCGATTGTCGATAAGATCCGTTTAGTGGGTGAAGATGGCAAAGCGTTGTTCTTTATTGATAAAGATCTTGCCAAATTAGCCTCAAAGGGCGGCGAAAGTATTATGAATGCCCAAAGCCAACCGCAGGCTTAAGCGCAACACCTTTGCCCATAAAAAGCAGCCTAGGCTGTTTTTTTATGGGCAAAAATCAGGATTTTCGTCAATCTATCAAGCATTTACGCACTTTTCGCGCGGTTCTTGCTGCTGTAATAATGCCGGTAGTGTTTGGCTTAGCAGCGGCGTAATGGCTGCAAATGGCAGGGGCTTAGAGATCAAATAGCCTTGGGCGTAGTGGCAACCTAAATCACGCAGTAGATTCCATTGGGCTTCGGTTTCAATCCCTTCGGCCACGAGTTCCATTTCAAGGCTTTGCCCCATCATCACGATGGCTTTCACTAAATTGGTATTTGAGCTATTGCTCAGGGCATTTTCCACAAAGCTGCGATCGATTTTTATCACAGAGATAGGGAATTTCTTCAAATAACTCAAGGATGAATAGCCAGTACCAAAATCGTCGATATAAATCTGCGAGCCTAAATGACGGATGGATTCTAGGGTGGTTAAGCAGTGGCTAGCATCGCCCATCAGCATGCTTTCAGTGATCTCAATATGCACGTTTCTTGGGTTGATATGGTGGCGGTTAAAGCATTCTTGCAGCACTTGATCAAATCCTAAACCTCGAGCATTTACACATTGGCGGCTTGAAACATTGATAGCCACGTTAA
This sequence comes from Shewanella sp. FDAARGOS_354, assembly GCF_002209245.2. Classification (NCBI taxonomy): domain Bacteria; kingdom Pseudomonadati; phylum Pseudomonadota; class Gammaproteobacteria; order Alteromonadales; family Shewanellaceae; genus Shewanella; species Shewanella sp. FDAARGOS_354. The sequence continues at coordinate 3,769,241 of NZ_CP022089.2, forward strand.
GGTGTAAGCCAAGTTGTTGCCATTGTCTGAGGTCGTGCATCGCTTGGTTGAGCACCCATTCCCCCATAGGTTCGATAAGTCCTGTTTCTTCAGCGATGCCAATAAACTGGTCAGGAGGGATTAAGCCTAAATCCGGATCTTGCCAGCGGATCAGCGCTTCAACACTGCAGACTTTACCTGTTTTCATCTCCACAATCGGTTGATAGTGCAGCGTAAACTCATTCTGTGCCACGGCACGGCGTAGCCGCTGTTCAAGCTCCATACGGGCAAACATGGCTTGGTTCATTCCCGAGGTGAAGTATTTGAAGTTATTGCGGCCGGCGTCTTTTGCCTGATACATGGCCATTTCGGTGTTGCGGGTCAGCGAGCTGACATCTAGCCCATCTTCTGGGTAAACTCCAATCCCAAAGCTGGCGGAAATTTGAATTTCCCGTTCATTCAAGCTAAAAGGCGTCGACAGGGTTTCGATGATATGGCTTGCCATATGCTCGATCGCAAATTCATTGGTGACACGCGGAAGGATAAGCACAAATTCGTCCCCGCCGATGCGGGCGACAAAGTCGGTTTTACCAGCAATATTTTCCAGTCGCTTGGCCACATCTTGTAATAATAAGTCGCCTGTGGCGTGGCCTTGTACGTCATTAATATATTTAAATTGGTCTAAATCAATCAGCAGAATCGCCAGTTTACGGGAGTCATGTTGGGCGAGCTGGATTTCATGCTGCAGCCGCTCATTAAAGAGTTTGCGATTCGGTAATCCGGTGAGCGTATCGAAATGTGCCTGGTACCACAGATCCTGTTCATATTGCTTACGTTTACTGATATCCATAAATAAACCAATATGTTGGATTATTTCACCCCGTTCATTACGCACTACAGTAATGGCTAAATACTCGGGATACACTTGGCCATCTTTGCGCTTATTCCAGATTTCGCCTTCCCATTTGCCGTTTTTTTCTAATGCTTCCCACATCGCGGTATAGAAATGGCTTGGATGGCGTTTTGAGCTTAAAATTGAAGGGCTTCGGCCTTTCACCTCTTCTAAGCTATAGCCTGTGATCTGGCTAAAGGCGGGGTTAACTAATTCGATATGGTTATCGGCATCCGTCACCATAATGCCTTCGGCCGAATAGTTAAAGACCGCCGCGGCCCGATTAAGCGCTTGATTCGCTTTCTGGCGCTCGCTCAGCATACGGTTCATCGCCCGAGACATCCGCGCAAGTTCATCTGAGCCTGACACATCAATATGAATATTCAACTCCGGGTCGGCGGCCATTCGCTGCATATCATTAGCAATTTGGGTGATTTTATCCATAAAGCTACGAATGATTTTCCGCCCTAGCCACAGGGTGATGGTGGCGGTAAATAAGGCGGAGAGCAGATAAATACCTAATAAGGTTAGCGCATGCTGTTGTTGTTCATTACTCTGGCGAGCCATGGTACGCGTGATTTCATTACTGAGCGCGTTCAGCTTATTGATTCTATCTGTGGTTAATGTCCACCAGTGTTTGCTGCTCACTGGGTGGGGAGGCATTAATAATTTATTGATGGCACCAGCAAGGTTGGTATCGTTGATATGGGCAAGGGCGGTGATTTCAGCGAGCGATAGTTTTTGATCTTTTAATTGTAAGATCTTGGACATGCAGAATTGATACTGGTTGATACTCTCTTCGATAATCTGTACTGCAGGCGCAAGTGAAGGCAGGTTGATTGTTTCGCGGTTAAGTTCTGCGAGTTTTTGCTGAATCGTGGCTAAGGATTGATTGAACTTCTCAAGCGATATCAGGCTACCCGTTAATAAGTAATCTTGAAAACTATCGATTAACCCATCGTAACCCAGATGGGCGTTGATGCTTTGTACTAACGTGCTGATATGGATCTGTTGCTCTATTTGTTGACTGATTTTAAGTATTCGCAAGCTTTCCGGTGAGGCTTGTATCTGGCGGATGAGGGAATGTCTGTCTGATATTGAGGCATTGCTGGCATGGGAGATGGCTTGGCCATATTCATACATAATGGTATTGATGGCTTTGTAGTCATTAATGCTGAGGCTTTCTGACAACAACATACGATTGATGGCGCTGCGTTCTTTCACTGCCAACTCTTGCACCATCAGTAGATTCAGTAAATCTGCGTAGGCTCTTGATTGATTAATATCATTGGTGAGTAATTGCAGTTGTTGGATTAACTGCATTAATTCAGAATTAAATTGTTGATATAAATCGATAAATGCAGATGGGTGTTGATCGAGCGCTTCTTGGCGGCTCGATGCCAATTTATGACTTAGCAGCGTTAAACTCGTCAGTTTTTCCTGTAACTGGGTCGATGCTAGTTGGCCACTTAACGCAGTATTCAACGCAAGCAAAGCCGGACTTTTAAGCAGTGCTTCTAGTGCATCAGAGGTCAGTTGTTGCTGTTGCAATAGACGAGTTTCATCTTGAGGCGTAGTGGCTGGGAGTAATTGGGTACTTAATCCATATTCGTTATGAAGTTGATAGAGTAATTCATTGATTTTTGAAGTAGTTTGTATTGCCAAATGGTTTTGAGTGGCAAAGCGATACTCTTTCACAAGTACATACATTCGCGACAGCACAAAAATACTCATCATCAGCAAAGGTAGCAGCGAAAACAGAATCAGTTTCTGTTTCAAGCTGAGATGCTGTAGCGTGGATGGCATACAAACTTACTCCTCAATTGGCCTGATTTGAGACATAAAAAATCAAGGAATTTCCTTGATGGGGTGAAAGCGGAAGGTCAGGCACTGGGTGCGAATATTTAACATACAAGTCTGTCGCTCGCGACCCTTGGTTTATGGATATCTAATCTAGCTCACGAAATTCAGCTATTTATTATATACACTTAAGATTATATTTTTATTGATGAAATTTTCTCCTAGCAGATAAATTGTTTTGCTGTCTGTGATATCTAGCGTGATTTGATGCTTAACCAAAGTGTTTTATCGAAGTTAAATAAAAAAGGACGCGGGCCTTCGCACGCGTCCTTTAAATTGCATCCCGTTTATGGGGTCAAATTTAGCCTACATTGGCTAATAACGACTTACGGTAAACCACGATATCTTCAATCGTCAGTACAGGCATTTTATGCGCTGCACCAAAGGCGATAATCTCAGGCAGACGCGCCATAGTACCGTCGGGGTTCGTGACTTCACATAACACGCCTGCGGGCTTGAGTCCGGCCAGTTGCATTAAATCAATAGTGCCTTCGGTGTGGCCACGGCGAGTTAACACGCCGCCGGGTTGAGCGCGCAGCGGATACACATGGCCTGGGCGAGCTAAATCGCTTGGCTTAGCATTGTCGGCGATGGCGGTTTTAATGGTGGTGACACGGTCAGCGGCCGAAACCCCTGTAGTGACGCCCACTTTGGCCTCGATACTCACGGTAAACGCTGTGCCATATTGGCTCGAGTTGTTTTCGACCATAGGTGGTAGCTCAAGGGCTTTGACCTTTTCGTCCGGTAAACACAAACACACGATACCGCTGCATTCGCGAATGAGCATGGCCATTTGCGCATTGGTTAGTGACTCGGCGGCAAAAATTAAGTCGCCTTCGTTTTCCCGATCTTCGTCATCGACCACCAACACACCTTGGCCTTGGCGCAGGGCAGCAAGACCCGCTTCAACGCGTTCGATAGCAGTACCAAAAGGAGCAAGTAAAGACTGATTCATGGTTAATATCCTTCAAAAATACGACATGGGAATATCCAGAATCAGGGCGTGCAGAAATACAGCCATTACCCTAAAGGGGATTGTGCTGTAGCAATCGACCCGCTTTAAGCGCAGGCTTAAAAACGTGATTGCAAAATATGAGGCTAACAGCAGGGATACTTAGCTCAAGTTAATGCCAATTATCCAAGTGTTGTCTTACATTCTCTTCCATCCGGACTCAGTACTGTTGCTTGCGGCAAACAGTCCATTACCGTCGGCTCTGGAATAGTAGCGCTCGATAGGCTTAACCATAACGAGACAAGCTAGGGAACCAGATCTGCTGACCCCGAATTGCGTTCGGGCGCTCGCGGGCTTTAGTGTGGGGAAATTTATTCACCTCACTATTTACCGCCGGTGGGGAGTTTCACCCCGCCCTGAGAATTGTTGATAGGCTTTAGCCTAAAAACGCGGTTATGTTGCGCCTAATTATTGGTGATGGCAACAACATCGCGCCGGAAATTGGGCAATGTTTGCGCAAGCGCACAATGCCTTGTGATCCTTAAGCAAGCGCAATCTTTAGGAAACTCGCAACTTGAGCTAGCTTGGGTATATCATATCCGGCACATCAACTTATTGGCTTGCCGTCGTATCTTACGATGGTGTTTGAACGTCACAAGGACGTATACATGCGCACTCTGCTGCTTACTTTAGGTCTTGCTATGTTATTACCCGGTTGCTCCACTCCAAAAGGGCAAGTCTCTGCGCCCGTTGCGGAAAAAATCCCCCATGTGATGACCTTGCACGGCGTCACACGCACCGATGACTACTATTGGATGCGCGACGATAAACGCCAAGATCCTAAGGTATTAGCGCACCTTAAGGCTGAGAATCGTTATACCCAAGCTTACTTTAAGCCGCTTAAGTCATTGCAAGACGGGTTGTTTAACGAGCTGACTGGGCGTTTAGTGGCCGATGAGTCGAGTGTGCCGTACCAATGGCACCAGCATAGCTATTACCGCCGCTACCAAGAGGGCAGCGAATATCCGCTGATCGCCCGCAAAGGCAGTGACGGGGTTGAGCAAATGATGCTCGATGTGAATGAACGCGCCAAGGGCCATGAGTTTTATGGTTTAGGTGGCGTTAGCGTCAGCCCAGATGAAACCATGTTGGCCTTCGGTGAAGATGTGTTAAGCCGCCGCGTGTATAACATCTACTTTAAAGATATTGAATCCGGCGCCATGATCACCGATGTGCTTGAAAACACAGAGGGTCGTATCGTTTGGGGCAATGATAATCGCCATGTGTTTTATATCGCCAAAGATCTGCAAACCCTGCTGGGCTATCGCGTGTATCGCCACGAACTCGGCACGCCACAATCGAGAGATGTGTTGGTGTATGAGGAGCAAGACGATGCTTATTACATCTCTCTCGGCAAGAGTTTAGATGAGTCGCAAATTGTGCTGTTCCACGAGAGCACCACAACCAGCGAAGTGTCAGTGCTGGATGCAAACGATCCTTTAAGCCTGTTCAAACCTGTGCTTGCGCGGGAAGAAGGCCATGAATATAGCGTTTCTAAACTGGGTGATAGTTATTACATTCTCACCAACTGGCAGGCGACTAACTTCCGTTTGATGAAAGTGGCGATTAAGGATGCCGCCGATAAATCCAAATGGCAGGAAGTAGTTGCTCACAATCCCAATGCGCGGCTTGAAGATGAGCTGGTGCTAAAGGATTACCTGATTATTCAAACCCGTGAAAATGGCCTGACACGGATTAAAGTGATGCCATTCAATGGTCAAAAGCCCTTTGAGCTGAGTTTTGATGAGCCCGCCTATGTGCTGGGTTTAGATGTTAATGCCCAGCAAGATAGCAATAAGTTACGGGTTTTCTACTCCAGCCTGACTACGCCCGAGACGATTTATGAGTACCACTTAAGTAATCCTGATAGACGCGATCTGCTTAAGCAGGAACAAGTGCTCGGCGGCTTCGATGCCAGCCAATACCGCGCCGAACGGTTATTTGTCACCGCCCGCGATGGCGCTAAGGTGCCGGTGTCCTTGGTGTATCGTAAGGATAAGTTCAAGAAAGACGGCACCAACCCTCTGTACCAATATGGTTATGGTTCATATGGTTACACTGTTGAGCCTGACTTTTCGTCGTCGGTTATTAGTCTGCTCGACCGTGGCTTTGTATATGCCATCGCCCATGTGCGCGGCAGCGAAATGTTAGGCCGCCCTTGGTACGATGCGGGCAAATTACTGAATAAAAAGAATACCTTTAATGACTTTATCGATGTCACTACGGCCTTAACCGAGCAAGGTTATGGTGATAAAAATAAAGTGGTGGCCTCGGGCGGCAGTGCTGGTGGGCTGCTAATGGGCGCGATTGCCAATATGGCGCCTGAAAAGTACTTTGCCATTGCAGCACACGTGCCCTTTGTGGATGTGGTCACGACCATGCTCGATGAGTCGATTCCGCTCACTACCAACGAGTACGATGAATGGGGTAATCCAAACGACAAGACCTATTTCGACTATATGCTCAGCTACTCGCCCTATGACAATGTTGCCGACCATGAGTACCCACACCTGTTGGTCACCACGGGTTTGCATGATTCACAGGTGCAGTATTTCGAGCCTGCTAAATGGGTAGCAAAACTGCGCGAAGTGCAAAATAAATGGTACAAACTCGACGATAAGGTATTGTTATTCCACGTCGATATGGATGCAGGACACGGTGGCAAGAGTGGTCGTTATCGCCAGTACCAAGACACAGCGCAGGAATATGCCTTCTTCTTAAGTCTGCTAGGCATGACTAAGTAGGCGCCAACGGGTGACCGATTTAGTGATTGAAGCCGCTAATTCAACTCCCTCGGCTAGCCCCCAAAAAGGGGCTAGCCAAGCGCCAGCTGTTAACCAAACTCAGCTTTATAGTAAGTCAGAAGCGCTAGGAGCTGAGCAAGCTGTGACTTCGGAGCAAGGTGCGACGTTAGAGATAGAACAAGTCTCGACATGGTATCTGTACCTTATCCGCTGCGCCAATGGCCACCTATACACTGGCATCACCACAGATGTCGCACGCCGCTTTAACGAACATCAATCAAGCAGCCCCAAAGCGGCAAAGTACCTGCGCGGCAAAGGGCCATTAACTTTGATGTATCGTAAGCGTAACGCCAACCACACCTTGCGGTGTGGCTGGTGATCAGTAAGGCAGGAGTTGCTGTAGTTTCTCTTGGGTGTTGGCTTTGGGTAGCTCGGTTAATAAGCGGCATAGGTAATCATACGGCTCCAGTCCGTTGATTTTTGAGGTCTCGACCAGGCTGTACAGTGCCGCACTGGCTTGTGCTCCCGTCTTGGTATTAGCGAACAACCACGCCTTGCGACCAATCACGAACGGTTTGATGGCGCGCTCCGCACGATTGTTGTCGATATTCAGACAGCCATCATCCAGATAGCGGACAAGCTTGGGCCACTGATTCAGGCTATACGTAATAGCCGCTCCCAGTAAACTTTCTTTCGTGACACTCTCGCTTGATTTATCCAACCAGCTTTTGAATTGCGCGAGCAACGGCTTGGCTAGCGTTTGCCTGGCTTCATATTTCTTATCAGGCGGCGCAGTTTTTAATTTACTCTCCAGCGCATAGAGTTTCTGGATATGGTTAAGGGCCACATCGGCCTTACCCGTTTTGCCTTTGCCCTGCGCTTTTTGGGCTTCGACGAACTTGCGTCTGGCATGCGCCCAGCAGCCGACTAAGGTTGCGTGGGTTTTCTCATATCCGGCATAACCGTCGACCTGCAGATAACCGTTAAACCCCGCCAGGAAGTCGGTGGGATGTTTACTGCTGCGACTATCCTGATAATCAAACAGCACGAGCTTGGGGCCGGTACTTTTTTCTAAGCCACAGCCATATACCCACATATAACAGGTGCTTTTCTCAACATCCAGCACATTAACCGTGGTTTCATCTGCCCACAGCACGGGCTGTTTCAGAAGCTCAGCTTTCATTAACGCCAGTAACGGTTTCAGTTTCTCTGCACAGCTTATCAGCCAGCGGCTCATCGTTTGACGGCTAAGCTCAATACCGGCCTGATTAAACAACTGCTCCTGACGATAAAGCGGTAAGCCATAGTGCATTTTGCTGCTGATGATTTGGGCAAGCAGACTCGGTGTGGTCATGCTCTTAGGGATAACCGCCGGTGGCACATCGGCAATTTTAATGTCGACCTTGGTGTCCGTGGTTTCACACTGCCGGCAGCTGTATTTCAGCCGCACGTTTCTGAGCACCCGGATTTGTGCCGGTACGAACTCGATTTGCTCACTGACTTCCTCACCCATTTGATGTAGCGCATGGCCACAGCAAGCACAGGTTTTATCGTCAATGTCATGGATAACATCAACGCGCGGCAGCTCAGGGGCAATCCGTGGGCGGCGTGGCTTAGCAGCTTTCTTAGCGCTCTCGGTCGTCTGAGTATCTGGCTCTGTCGCTACTGACTCGTCTTCAATAAGCTGTTCGGCCTCATTTAACACCTCGCCTTCACCTTCATAGGTTTCACTGCTGGGGCTAAATTTCTGGTACTTCTTCAGGTTGTAACGCTCCAGCAACTGCTGCAACTTGTCCGACAGTTGCTGGTTAACCCGCTCTAATTTGGCGATGCGTTTATCTTTTTGCGCCAGTTTGCGCTCAAGCTTTTGCGTCTGCTCAAGCAGCATTTTCTTGAGCAGTGCAACGTCATCAGGTAAGGATTGAGGTGTCTTTTTCATGGCCGCTATTGTAACGGCCAATTTAGCTAAGTGCTTGGTAAAATTTAGATTGTTTTGGATGCGATCATAAGGATTTATAGCCGATCGTCATATCAGCCCACACTCTGGTAATGCAGTGGCTGATGGGCGGTGATTTTTTGGATATCGACACCTTGCAACAGCCAATGCCATTGCTGCTCGCTAATAGACAGTATTTTGCCAGGCATCTGCCGTGGCCAGCGGAACTTGTCTTTTTCAAGCCGTTTGTACCACAGGCAAAACCCGGTGCTATCCCAGTACAGTACTTTTAACCGGGTACGCTGCTGATTACAAAACACAAACAGTGCGCCGCTAAATGGCGAGAGCTGCATCTCTTGCTCGACCAGCAACGATAAGCCATTAATGGATTTACGAAAGTCGACCGGCTGTTTATGCAAATAGACCTTAGGCACATCGAGGAACATTTTCATGGTCAGAGCGCTCTTAGCAAGGCTGCTAACCACTGTGCATCGGTGCCGGCTGGAAACTGCAATTCGATATCGCGCTTGCGTAGCAAAATGGATTGATTCAGCTGCAAACCCTGTGGCGTCAGCTCAACAAAGCCACCGTCATCATCCTGAAACGCCAACAACTGACGCTTGCGATAACTAAAATATGTAGGAATGATGCCCTGACGTTTTGCAAATTCAGTTTGGGTGAGACCACTTTGGGCTTGCTCGGCAAACAAGGCCAGCCATTGTTCTTTGGTACGGTGCATGATGATTACCCTGGCAGTTGATAATGGCAGACAGGGTAAAGTTGATCAGTTAGGATTGGAATGTGTGGTTGGCGTTACGCTTACGATGTATCAAGAAGTCGTCGGCAGTCACGGGGATGCGCTAAGGCGTGAAATCGCAGTTAAAAAGTTAAGCCGCGCTCAGAAGTTGGCGTTGATTGAATCTGTCGAGCATAGCTCCCTAGAGCCGTACTCACATCCTTGATGTACTTGTAAAATGATTAAGCACTATCATTTCAGTGACACGCAGCAAGTACGTCCTTGTATGCTCGACCGTGACATCCATGTCACGGACGGTCACTTCCATGTCAGTGCTTAATCCCGTTAACCTCGGAGTATTTTTTGCCCTACCTGCCCCAATTCTGTTGTTTCACCGCAGAATTTAACCGTGGGTTTCTTGATAAATTTGTCTATGCGTCCAGATGATGTGGTATGAGATATAGTATACGGTAGTCAAATATAATTTTGACTGGAGCAAAGCAGAACCCAATTTATATTAATCACTTAAGGTAGTGGGCGAAGAATATGATACTACTTTTTATCGTTCATTCTTTTTATCTTTTCTGTTACTGCTTCTTGCCATTTAGGTTTAAGTTGTTCTAAATGAAAGGTATCTTCTTTCATTGACCATGTGGCAACAAGTTCTATAACTTCTGATTTCAAAAATTTTTTACGCTTATTAGTATCTTTAGCCTGATTCACAATATGATGAGCCATAATACCTAGCTTGCTGTGATCAAGATTAACTAAATCTTTATGTCTGTCATTAATACGTGAAAATTTAGTATTTGCAAGCTTGGACTCAATTTCGAGTCCACTTTCAGCTAGCCAATTTTCTTCTAACCAAAGTACATCTATAGTCGCTGGCTCATCCATTGAAATAGCCAAAGCAACGATGAGATCTTTTACCTCATCATCATCAAAGTTTGTAGTGGCAGATTGCCAAACTGAAAGTGTATTTCCTTTTGTTCTTGTGCAGCCTGTAATGGCGTCTGCTTCATAATTTTCATGGTTGTTTTCGAGATTATTTTGCCATTTGCTAAGGGAGAATTTTCGTAATAAATATGCCATCACAAAGTCTCTAAGTACCTGATTACATTTTGTTTATATTCTTCTAGCCACAGTATGTTTAAGGGCTTCATTTCTTTTAATAAAGCTATGTGCCCAGGTTGCTCCCAAGATTCAACTGCTCTAATAGTTGCTTCATTGACCAATCCACTGGCATGACAGTAACCAGCAAAAATCAAGGTGTCTGCACGATCCTCTAACCACTCATAACGAATTGAAGATGCAATACTTATAAATGTGAACATTGCGTGTTCACCATGTGAGTAAATATTTAACCAAGCTTTCTGAAAGCTATCCTTGAGAACTTGAGGATCTTGGTAGTATAAGTTTTCAATATATAACTGAGATTTACTTGTTTGTCCTTCTATGTATTCATCATCTAGTACAAAATCAACAATAAGCTCAGCACATTGGTTAACTTTTGCATCGCGAACTTGGCTAATACCTAATGTTGAACTTGAGGACGTAATTATTGGTTTTGAGGTACTACTTGATAGTAGCTCCATTAGATTCATTATCTGGGTGCTTCTAGAACGTAAATTTGCGTTGATGGCCATAATTTACTCTGTATATCTTTTCAGTTGTTTAGATAATGCTAAGTTATTCTCATGTAACTCTTTAAAAACCACATGAGCTTGCTCTAGGCTAAAGCGGAGTTTTGTGTTGTGTTGTACAGTGTTGCTATCTAGGTCAAAAATAACACAATCCATTGGCTCTGCTAGACTAGGCGCTTGTCCCATTATTTCGCATCTACGAATTGAACTTATACTATTTATAGTTTCACCACATTTAGGAAGTGTTCGTCTTTCTACTATACGGTTATCCCACTCAAAGGGTTGCGCTTTATGATGAGTAAAAAGTTGTCTATAAAGGCAGCTATAAGTATCCTCCTCAGCCTTGAAAATTCTGCTATTTAGTATCGACAGTCGGTTTCCTTTTTTCTCAGGGAATACTGATGCGAGAGCTTCGAAAATTCCAAGAGATTTGCCCATAAACTCATGTTGAGATCCAACTGTTCCTATAATCACAATTTCATTTCTAGGAAATTCAACGTGCAAAGACTGGTCAGGACTTACCATCATTGGGATTAGTTTTCGTTCTCCAGTGATCGCGTTTATTTCTTGCCCCATATTAGGAATCAAATTGAATTTACCAATAGAATTCATTAATGCTGTCACAATTGGTGGACTTGCTGTGACATCTTGGTTATCAGTAAAGAAGTGAGCTTGATGAATTTCTTGCACAAGATTCATAATAAGACCTAAATCAAAAGTTTATCTGTCATCGACATACAGAATTTACAGTAAAATTAGTTGAAATGTTAGGTTAGTTGCTCAAAAAATCATAAAAAGTAATGTTATCAAAGCAGTAAAGTTTATCGAGACACCCACTGTTAAATTTTCTTACAGGAATGATAGGACTGGAAAAACTCTTTCAGAATTAACAGTTTGCCCAGATGGTCCAGAAGTTCATCTCCCCTGCGAAGTTGCTGAAGGGCGTTGAAGAAAATAGCGTGACGCAGACAGGATGTCTGCGTAGCTTTCGGGGGGAAGGGATGCCCCATCGGAAGCGTTAGCTATTTTCGAATAAGCACGAAGCCAGTAATTAATGCATGTAACTTCGCTAGGGGCGTCTTGGCTGCTTGTGAAAACATTAGCAAGGAGGATAGGACGAGCAGTCCTTCTTGGTCGGGTGTGGGGTTAAGCCCCACGACTTTGACTTTTTTAAACATATCAACAAACAAAATAAAGCCTTATTTATATCCGTCATTCCGCACCTAATTTTCGATTTAAAAAACTTGACGGCGATCGGTCATTCTGATCTATTACTCTCTTTTGCAGGTAATTCATCATGGCCGCTCCCGCTATCTCTATCCGTAACCTCGACCACCTTGGTTTGGTCGCTGCACTTTGCCAAGAACTCGGCATTGCTCGCATGATTGATGCGGTGCTACCCAAAACGCCGCCCTACAAAGTCTCACATGGTGAAGCGTTGGTGGCGATGATACTGAACGGTCTTGGCTTTCATAGTTCGACCTTGCACATGTTCCCGCAATTCTTTGCCAACAAGCCTGTAGAACGCCTGATTGGCCCGGGGATCTGTGCCGATGACCTCAATGATGATGTGCTCGGCCGCTGCCTTGATGCCCTCTTTGAGGCCGATGTCAGCACGCTTTATCAGGTGATGGCGGAGCAGGTCGTTGAACGATTGGGGCTCAAAAGTACTGCAGTACACCTCGATATCACCAGCTTCCACGTCGATGGCGCCTATGACCAAGCCGATGGCGAGCAGCTCGGTAAGTTGCAATTGGTACGGGGCTATAGCCGCGACCATCGGCCAGAGCTAAACCAGGTTATCCTGGAGCTTATCTGTGAAAATCAGGCCGGCCTGCCCATCTACATGCAAGCCTTGAGTGGTAATATTAATGATACCAAGGCCTTTGCCCAGACGGTACGGCGCCACTTGAGCAGTCTCAAGGCCGCGCAGGAGAGTCGTTATCTGGTCGGCGATGCGGCGCTGTATTGCGCCGACACCTTGCAACTACTGGCACAACAGCAACAGTTGTTCGTGACTCGTGTGCCTGTCACCCTCAATGAAGCCAAGCGAGCCGTGGCAACCATTGGCACCCAGTCGCTGGTTGCGCTGGGCAATGGCTATCATGGCTGTTGGCAAAGCGCCAATTATGCCGACGTCGCGCAGCGTTGGTTGCTGGTGCGCAGCGAACAGGCCAGCCACCGTGAGCAGCAAACATTAGCCAAAAACCTACTGAAAGACAGCACGCGTGAACTGAAAGCCTTCAACAAATTATGTGCCCAGCGTTTTGCCTGCGAGACCGATGCGCAGGCTGAATTAGCCCGTTTTGCTGTCAGCTTAAATCTGCTGCAACTAGAAGCAGAAGTCGTGAGTGAACCTATCTATGCAGGGCGCGGAAGGCCCCAAAAGGGTGAAATGCCGGTGAACTACCAATTTCACATCAAGGGGTTAGCCGCAAGTAGCTTGGCGCGGGTGGCTGAGGCGCGCAACCAGACAGGGGTGTTCATCCTCGCGACCAATGATCACAGTGAAACGCTCACCATGGCTGAGCTGTTGGCTACCTATAAAGCCCAGCAGAATGTCGAGCGTGGTTTTAGGTTTCTGAAAAGTCCCGAATTTTTAACCTCCTCGTTATATCTTAAAAAACCGGAACGTATCGAAGCGTTGCTGATGGTGATGACCTGTAGCCTGATGATTTATGCGGCGCTGGAGCACCGGATCCGGCAGGGCTTAGTAGAGCAGAACCGGAGTGTGGCGGACATGAAAAAGAAACCCACGCAAAAACCGACTGCGCGGTGGATTTTTTTACGCTTTGGCGGGGTGCACGAGTACCAGTTGGGAGAGGCGCCACCTCAAGTCACAGGACTCACAGTGGACCAGCAGATCATTCTCGACGTGTTAGGCGAACGGTATCGGCAAATTTATTCCTAAATCAGGTGCGGAAAGTCGGTTATATACTCATTGCTAAATTTTGCTCCGAAAAACAAATAGGTAAAACGTTACCAAAGGCTTACCTGAATTGAGCCTGAGAAAGTCTCAGACACAAAAAAAGATGCCACTACAAGGGGTTAGTGGCATAAAGTGCATAAGAATGTCCATGGAACGGTAACGCAAAAGGGGTGGGTAGAAGACTGACATTTGGTTGGGTACTGCAACATCAGTCTCTACGCCGGGAAGTTGGTTGAGTGGAACGCTATTGATCTAACGGGTTTAGTGTTTACTGACTGTGCCATCGATTTTATCGAAGCTCACATCCCCTGAACCTGCCGAGAGAATGGTTAAGCCCTTAGTGTTCACCACATTGATATCGCCTGAGCCATCGTTGATGGTGACTGTGTTTTGCACATTGGCGACGTTGATTTCACCTGAACCATCATCAATGGTGATGCTGCCTTTAATATCATTGACTTGGATACCGCCAGAACCATCGACAATCGCCAGATTACCGTTGACTTGGCTGACTTCAATCGCGCCAGAACCATCGTCGATGCTGACATTATTGCCGCCATGGATTGCCAGTTCGCCCGAGCCATCCTTGACCTTGATATCCGCGGTCATCTTGTTGATCAAAATCGCACCCGAACCATCGTCTATGTCCAGCGCTAATCCGGCGGGGACTTGTAACTTAAGGTCGATATAGGGTGAGTAATTGTTAAAGCTGCTATGGGATTCAAAGTCGGCCTTAAGCTGGGCTTTGTTAGCCTTTTTCTCTAGGGTGAGAATCACTTTGCTATCGTCATTGCTATAGATATCAGCCACTAACTTAATTTGGGTTAGGCCTTCGACACCGATAATTTCAAGAGTGCCCGCACCTGTTTCGGCGACGAGCTCTTGCAAGTCTTGAGCATCGAGGTTGAGTTCACGTTGCTCGTGGTCTAAATCCGGCATGCCAGCGGCGTTCACATTGATAATGCAGCCAGTGAGTGACACGCCAACCGTAAAGACGGCGATAAATCCGAGGGTGAATATAAAAGGGCGTAGTGACATTTTCTTCTTCCTTGTTATCGACACTCGACGACCGACTGAGTGCTGAGCTATGAGCGATAAGCTTGATATCAGTCGAGATTGCACATCCTATGCCAATTTTAAAATGTATTAATAATCATGTAGATAAATTAAATGTGTCCGCTTGGCCGTAGGCGGACATGTCCGCTGAATAAGTGATTTTTCCCAAAGAGTGGTGAAATTACTCACTTATTCAGTTAGCGTGTGTCCAACATCCCTGCTTGATAAAAAGCGTAACCAGAAAGGACTCATATGGATTACTTAACGACCAATAAAATCGCTTGGGATGCCCGCACTCGGGTGCACTTAACCTCGGATTTTTATGATGTTGAAGGCTTTTTGAATGGCAACACATCTCTAACGGAAATCGAGCTGAGTGAGCTTGCGGTGGCGGACAAAAATCTACTGCATCTGCAATGTCATTTTGGTTTAGATACCCTGTCGTGGGCGCGAATGGGCGCAAAAGTGACTGGGGTCGATTTATCCGAGGTGGCGATTGCTGAGGCGCGCAAGCTGGCGTTGCAGACGCAGTTGTCCGCCGAGTTTATCTGTAGCGATGTCTACAGCGTAGCGGGCAAGGTTGAACCGCAAGATATTGTCTTTACCTCCTATGGTGCCATTGTGTGGTTGCCGGATTTAGCACTCTGGGCGCAGACCATTGCGGCGTGTTTAAAGCCCGGCGGACAGTTTTACATGGCCGAGTTTCATCCGGCGCAGCAGCTATTCGATGGGTATAGTTATTTTAATCGCGGTGAGCCAGATATTGAGCAGGAAGGGACTTATACCGAGAATGCCGGTGATGAGCAGCAGACCTTAATGTGCTGGTCCCATAGCTTGTCTGAGGTGATCAATGCCTTATTGCAGGCGGGCTTAGTGTTGGAGTTCATCCACGAATTTGCGTTTAGCCCCTATAACTGTTTCGCAGGGCTAGAGGCGCAAGCCGATGGCCGTTATGTACTAAAACACCAAGGGCAGCATGTGCCCTTGGTATATAGCATTAGCGCGCGTAAGCCTGCTTAATCCTTGCCGTTTTTAACGGCGGGAATTAACGGCTACGGTAGACTGGATACTTAAGATATTGATTATCGTAGTAAGGACTGCGCTCATAGAACCAGCGTAGGCGTGCCTCGGGATCGGCGGCAAACGCTGGGTTTTCTAGCGCTTTGTTAAATTCCGCCTGTAGCTTTGGGTCTTCCTTAAGCATCTTGGCGGCCAGCGGCTCTACTGCGTAGTCCTCAATGTATTCGGTACGGGTAAAGATAGGGTTAAAGAAGCCCCATTGCAGTAACGAGTCCGGTGATTGTGGCTCAAGCAGTAAAATCGCCAGATCGCCTAAGGGTTGATCTGTACTGATTTTCACTGTGCCTGCGGGCAAGGTGGTGGTCAGTTTCGCCAGTGTCGAGTCGGCCTTCACTGTGAGTCGCCCCTCGAACGCTTTGGTATTAAACACCGGATTGCTCAAGCTGTATTGTTGCAATTTAAGCTCAGTCGGTTTGCTTAAACGTGTCATCCGGATGCCGTGTAGAGTTAAGCGGTCGATCACTTGTGTCCACTGGGCGGGAATATAGTAAGCACTCGGGCGAGTGACTTTAATATCGGGCACGGTTTCGGCCATCACAGGTAAATTCGGGTACAGCTTAGGCTCGCCTGTCCAACGCACTACCTCGGTGCCGCTAATCGGACTCTGCTCAAGAGTGTAGTCGATGCCTTTAAAATCCCAGCCTTTAGCCAGTGGCGCCGATTTCCACGTTAACGTGATCAGTGGCGAGGCGCGGTATTTATCCTCTTGAATCGCACTCTTTAACTTGGTCGCTTGGTCGCCCACTGTTTTAAGGGTTTGCTCTAGCATCACATAGGTGCCAAGTACGCGCTGCTTAAAGGGTTTTAAGCTGTGGTTCTCAATCAAAATAGTCGGCAGATGGCGGGCATCACCATAACCATTAGAGAAGCGTGGGCTTGGGTTCCACAGTGACATGCCTTTAGTGATATCGGTATTGTCGATGGCAAAAATCAGTGGACCAGGGATATGGCCTTGGGCTGTTAAGGCCGCTTCTACCGCTGGGCGGTAGCTATTTTCGAGCCAGCGGAAACTGGCGGGACTCAAGCCTTGGGCGAGGTTGTAGCCGAAGGTGATGTCGTATTGGTAATCGATGCCGTCGGTGACATGCACATCGATATACAGATCCGGTTGCCACACATTGATTGCCCGCAGCATATTCTGCATTTCTAAGGTGTCGGCCTTGGCATAGTCACGGTTCAGGTTGAGATTATTGGCATTGGTGCGCCAGCCCATATTCACCGGGCCACGTTGGTTAACGCGATTAAATTCGCCGCTGCGCTCATGGGCATCAACGCTAAACATAGGCACAAACAGCAGGTTGGCTTTTTCGAGTAGCTCGCTTTTGTCGCCTTTGACTATATCTCGCAGTAGCATCATGCCTGCATCTTTACCGTCGATTTCACCGGCATGGATACCGGCTTGCACCAGAATCGTCGGCTTAGTGTTTTGCTTTAGCCGTGCCGATTCGTTAATGCCTTCACTGCTGGCGACATACATCCAAATGTCGCGGCCTTGAGGGCTCTGACCTAGGCTGACTTTTTGCAATTTAGTGGTTTCGGCCGCCAATCGGTCGAGCCATGCGATGGTGTCGTCATAGCTTGGGCTTTCGGTGCCGTTGCTTTGCTCGAAGGGCGTCGCCCATTCGTTATCGGCGCTGAGTAACAGGGCTTCGCTGCCACCATGCCAAGTAATACTCGGCGGGAGAATGGCGTCATTGACAAAGGTATTAGCACGAGTTGGTGTTGCTGCGACTTCGGGAGCGGTTTCTGTCGCGCTCAAAGCGCTACCGCTGGAATTTGTTTCAACCGCGTCGGTTTTAGCGGCCTCAGTGCTGGCAACTTCAGCGTTGGCAGCTCCAGAATTAGTCACTTCGGGTTGTGCGACTTCGGTATTCGCGGCAACGGCTAATTGGGCTGTGAATAATGAGCCCGCCGATAAGCAGGCAATGGCGATAACGGAAGGGGAAAACAAGCGCATGAAAACAGTCCACACATCGAATTTTTATTAGGGCGGTATCTTTTCATTAAGCCCCTACAAGTGCAAGGGCTGCCAAGGGTTTATCTTGGTCTGAGGGAGTGATTTTTCGCTGCTATTCCCGTGGTGACGGCCTATGCGCGCTTGGTAGTTTTATGTAACACGGTTTGTCCGCGATAGGCGACTTCGATAATCTCGATATCGGCGTAGAGCGCTTCGACGGCGATGGCGAGTTGATAGATAAGCCAGCCGTATCCCGTGAGGGCAAATCCCTGTGCGACTTCATTCGCCAAAGGGGGCGAATTCGGTGCCGAGCTGGCCAAGCTAAGTTGTAATCTGTGTTGCAACTCTTGCTCTAGGGCGGTGGGCAGCGTCGGTAAAGCCGCGGTTTTACCCGCAACAAATTCACTAAGGCGTTGCAGATAAGCCGTAAGCTCGGCGGCGACTTTGTTGATTTGGTGGTAAGCCTCTTTGTCGGCCTCCTGCCAGCGGCTCAAAGGTAATAATTCGAGCAGGGTGATCAGCCGCACCTGTTTATTGATTAATTCCGCCAGCAGCACTTTATGTTTTTTTAGGGTTTGGCTTTCCCACTCGAGGGAGAAAAACAGTTTCTTCTGAGTTAATACCGCCTTCATCGCCGCTTCGAGTTCGGCGCGAAAATCTAAATCATGGTTGGCGGGGGCCTGTAAATGTTGGGTCAGCACCTTGGCCATATTATCGATGGCATTGGCGAGCTGACTACGCCAGTCCTGCTTGGCTTTAATCGGGAAGATAAACAGCGACACCAGAATTGCGATAACACAACCCAGCAGAATATTTGCCGTGCGCCATAGCGCCTCAGAGGTATCATGATTAGCATCGCCCACCACGATAATAATGGTGAATCCTGCCACCAGATAGGCATAACTGTAGCGTCCCGCCGAGATAAAACAAATCAGCGTCACCCCTAAAATTAACAGCCCCATAATTACCCAATAGCTGTCGAGTGTGGCCACTAACATCACGCCATAAGCCGAGCCTAAACAAGTGCCTACCGCCCGTTGCAGTGACTTTTCAATCGCACCACCCACCTGTGGCAGACTCATCATAATGATCACAATCGTCACCATGCTCCAAATAAAATGCGGCGGTGACCAAATGGCATTAATGGTGACGGCAATCAGCAGGGCGAGGCCGAGTTTGAGGGCGTGAATGGCGCGGAAATGGCGATATATAAAGTCGGCAAAAGGGCTTGCAGGGGCAAAGACGGACATAATGCAACACTCCTTTGGACTGATGGTAGCCAAGCCATTATCGCAGAAAGGCACTTCGCCCGTGTGGCTTGGCTGATAAAGAAATGCAAATTGCGAGGCGGCGCTGTTTGAGCTTAGTCCAAGGCACCGCCAAGATCACATTAAAGCTAGGTAATTGATATTAAATCAGTAAGATAGCATGCGGTCTGTACAAGGCTCAGTCATAAAAAAGGCTTGAATAAGCAAGCCTATTCAAGCCTTAGGATGCGCGTGCGTGCTAACTCGGTTCTTGAGTCGGTTGCTCCGCAGTGTACTTATCCATAATCACGGCACAGGCGGCGTCACCTGTGATGTTAAGCGCGGTGCGGATCATGTCAAACACTCGGTCGAGGGCGAATAACAGCGGTAAACCATCAATGGGAATACCCGCAGCCAATAGCACTGCGACCACTAAAAATGACGGACCTGGCACACCCGCTTGGCCAATGGCGCCTAAGGTGGAGGTAAAGATAATCGCAGCATAGGCGGTCATTGAGAGGTCAATGTTGTACATTTGCGCGAAAAACATCGCGACCAGACCATAATAAATCGCATTGCCGCTCATATTGATAGTGGCACCTAAGGGCAGCACAAAGGCGGTGGTTGCCTTAGAGACCTTAAGATCTTCTTCGCAGGTTTCCATATTTACTGGCAGCGTTGCCATTGATGACGCGGTAGACAGTGCCATCACCTGCGGCTTTTTCATCGCCGAAATAAATTGGCGTGCCGAGACCTTAGAAAACAGTTGCACCACTATGGGGAAGAACACAAAACCATAGAGCAGAATCGCGGCCACAAACACGGCAAACAGCTTAAATACGACTTCTAAGGCATCAAAACCAAAAGTGCCGACGGAATCGGCCATCAAACCAAACACACCGATAGGGGCAATCACCATCACGCAGTTGATCATCCACACAAAGGCGTCGACGACGGTATTTAACGCCGCCATGATGGGCTTAGCGCCATCACCTTTGACCTTCGTCAGTGCGATACCAAAGAAAATACTAAATACCAGTATTTGAAGGATATTTCCGCCGTTTAGCGATTCGAACACGTTGGTTGGGATCATGCCGATAAAGGTGTCGATCACTCCGGGGAGTGCGCCATGTTCGGCGGTCACTTCCATCAAGCCACTGCCACTGTGGGCGGTAAAGTCAACACCTGCGCCGGGTGTAAACATCTTACCCATCACTAATGCCAAAGCGACGGCAAGGCCTGAGGTGACAATAAAGAAGCCAAAAGTGCCCACACCAATCTTACCTGCCGAGGGGCTATCACCTAAGCTGGCGGCACCGCTGATGATAGAAACCAGTACCAGTGGGATCACTAGCATTTTGATTAAATGGATAAAAATGGTACCAAGCGGTGCGAAGATACTCGCACTTTCACCCATCATAAAACCCACCAGTGCGCCAATAATCATGGCGATAACCACTTGAACACCAATGTTGCCTAATAAACTCTTGCTCTTCATTCTTGCGAAACTCCCCGGTTGCCGCAGCATTTTGTGTCTTAAGACTCGTTATCTATTTACAGGTCAGCCTTTGCTTTTAGCGTAAAAAGCTAAGCCC
This sequence comes from Shewanella sp. FDAARGOS_354, assembly GCF_002209245.2. NCBI lineage: Bacteria > Pseudomonadati > Pseudomonadota > Gammaproteobacteria > Alteromonadales > Shewanellaceae > Shewanella > Shewanella sp. FDAARGOS_354. The sequence continues at coordinate 3,789,907 of NZ_CP022089.2, forward strand.
CGACAGGTTTTTTGGGCGCCTAAGGTATCACAGTTGCTGTAACGGGTTTTGTGAAACATCATCAACCTTGGTATGAAAATAACCAAAACCTAAATAACATAACCTATAAATAAAGAATGTTTAAAAATTATCATATTAAAATGGTTTTTATTTAATTTAGACTTGTTTTTTGTCCATCGAATTGATGAATTGTGATTTAGGCTTTGATGGGCGCAGATATCCTCTCGTATTCTTGGCACCGGTTGAGTCGCGATAATTCCCATCTTTTACTTGTATGAATCTTGAGAGTGGTGAATAGCCAAATAGCCTCCATGACTATTCAACTCTTTGACTTACTCGGTTTTTCCTATGACAACACCATTTCGAGGACATTATGAATATCACTTCATTCTTTGGTAAACCTGAGTCGTTACAGTGCTGGATAAGAAAATGCATCGAACAACCGGGACTAAGTTATTGGCTGGTCTATCAAGATCTTGATCAAGGTGAATCCCTTCAACTGACAACATTGTTGTTCCCGATAGTGGCTGATACTAGGGATCTATCGGATGCCGAAATCGATGCCTTTGAGGATGGCTTAGGCCGGAGTGACTATGGTTATCTGCTAAATACGGATCAAATCGAGGATGTCATTGCTAATCTTAAGCTGCAAAAAGCTCAGCCCAGTGAACAGGAACTGCTTGAAGCTATTATCTTTTACTATGAGCGAGATGCGTTTATCGATATTTAAGTATTTGTATTTATATGTTTTTAATCAGATAAAATGCCGACGTTTTACGTCGGCATCGGCGTTTAAAGCGAGGTGGTAAGTGGTGCAGTGTTTAGTGGTTATTGAGGATCGAGTGCCCTGTTTATTATAAATTCAATGTTGCTAGCACTCGATACTCTTTTCGCCCTAAGGCATTGCTGGGAAAGTGAATGAGCTACCGATACCTAATGGCAGACCTAATGCCCAATATGCCAATAAGAAACCGCTCCAAAGCAGGAGAAAACTGATTGAAAACGGCAGCATCAGCGCCACTAGGGTGCCAATACCTGACTCCTTAACGTATTTTTGGCAAAACACCACTATCAGCGGAAAGTAAGGCATCAGCGGGGTAATGATATTGGTCGACGAGTCGCCTACGCGGTAAGCGGCTTGAGTCAAATCGGGCGATACGCCCAGCTCCATTAACATGGGCACCATAATGGCACCAATCAACGCCCATTTAGCCGACGCCGAGCCGACTAATAGATTGACGAACGCGGTGAGAAACACAATCCCCACCAAAGTCACCCCCATCGGAAGGGCCAATTCCTTTAACGCCAACGCGCCTTTAATGGCCATTAATGCGCCTAAATTGGATTGGCCAAAGGCATAAATAAACTGAGCACAGAAAAAGGCCATGACGATGTAATAACCCATACCGCTCATGGATTTACTCATGCCCTGAATAATCGCTCTGTGGTTGTTTGCCGTGCCAGCGGCATAGCCATAGACAATGCCGGGGATAAGGAAGAACACAAAAATAATCGCCACAATGGAGCGCATTAATGGTGCGGAGGCACTGGTTAAGGCGCCGTCAGTAGCGCGCCAAGCAGAGTTGTCACCATAGGCGGTGAATACTAATCCTAATGCACACAATAACATGGATAGCATCGCAAATCTGAGTCCGCGGCGCTCATGGGGTTGCAGCTCATCAAGTGTGGGGAGTGTTGCTGGATCGCCATTTACCGCAGTGTTTTTTAGGCGCGGTTCGATGATCTTATCGGTAATAAACCAGCCAACTAAGATAATTAACACGGCTGAAGCTGACGTAAAGAAAATATTATTCAGTGGGTTAATTGTTAATGTTGCGGCAGCTGGGTCGGCCGATAATCTTGCGGCCGCCTGAGTTAAGCCCGCTAACATAGGATCAAGACTCGATGGCACGCCCACTGTTGCAGAAAAACCACCGGATACGCCAGCAAAAGCGGCGGCAATACCGGCTAGGGGATGACGACCCGCAGCATAGAAGATCACCGCGCCCAGTGGGATAACGAGTACATAACCTGCGTCAACCGCGACATGGCTCAGGATACCCACTGCGATCAGTACCGGAGTGAGTAAAATCTTGGGTGTCACGGATAAAATTGAGCGCAGCCCCGCATTAATAAAGCCTGTATGTTCTGCAACACCTAAGCCAAGCATTGCAACCAGCACGACACCGAGCGGCGGAAAAGTCACAAAGGTTGATACGAGTGTTGAGGTAAAGGCGGTTAATGCACCGCCTTCGAGCATATTGACGACTTGAATCGGGTTACCCGTTCGGGGATCGATTTCATCAAAACTGACGCCCGATAACCCCCAAGAGATCAGCCAGACCAAGCCTAGAAATAGTGCAAATAATACTGCGGGGTCGGGGAGTTTATTCCCTACTGTTTCGACAGTATTGAGAAATCGCTGGAATCCTGTGGCAGGTTTATGATTTTCCATTTGGGTGCCGCTTCCTAAAAATGATGATTGTTATTGGTGATTATAAAAACGCAGCATTAATTTAAGCTTGGTTTAACTAATCGATAAGAAATAAAACACATAAAAATCTAACGCAGCGACGTTAGTGCGGGTGGGTTTTAGTTACAAAATTAACCGACAAATAAAAAGCGCGGGTTCATCACTGAATCCGCGCTTTTTTACTCAACAATGTGTTTGATTACATTATCTAAATGAATCCGCTACGCGTTTATGCCTTTGGGCCAGCGTTACGGATGGCGTCTGACACTTGATACTTCGCGAAGTTCTTAGTGAAGGCTTCGGCCAGTTTTTGGGCGTATTCGGCGTACAGTGCTTTATCGCTCCAAGTGTTCACTGGGTTGAGTAGATTGCTGTCGACACCGCTAACCGCTACAGGCACCGCGAGGTTTAAGGTATCTAAATGAACGGTTTCAACGTTTTTCAGCTCGCCGCTGACAATCGCATCGACAATGGCGCGGGTGGTTGGGATGTCGAAACGTTTACCAATACCGTGTGGGCCGCCAGTCCAGCCAGTGTTAACTAGGTATACTTGGCTACCGAATGATTCGATACGCTTCATCAGCAGCTCAGCATACACGCCCGCAGGACGTGGGAAGAACGGCGCGCCGAAGCAGGTAGAGAAGGTTGACTGAATCGCAGAGGTTGAGCCGATTTCAGTCGAACCGACTTTCGCCGTGTAGCCAGAGAGGAAGTGGTAAGCCGCTTGCTCTTTGCTCAGGATAGAAACTGGTGGCAACACGCCAGACACGTCGCAGGTTAAAAACACCACTGCGTGAGGCTCGGCGCCACGGTTGTCTTCTTTACGCTGGGCGATATGCTCGAGCGGGTAAGCCGCACGGGTGTTTTCCGTCAGGCTGCTGTCTTTGTAGTTAGGTACGCGGTGCTCGTCCATTATCACGTTTTCCAGCACAGTACCGAAATGAATCGCATCCCAAATCACAGGCTCGTTCTTTTGGCTCAGGTCGATACATTTGGCGTAGCAGCCGCCTTCGATGTTGAATACGCCGCCCGGTGCCCAGCCGTGCTCATCGTCACCGATCAGGAAGCGTTTTGGATCCGCAGACAGGGTGGTTTTACCTGTACCCGACAGACCGAAGAATAGGGTGGTGTCGCCGTCTTTACCTACGTTTGCCGAGCAGTGCATTGGCAATACGCCTTGGGCTGGCAGCAGGAAGTTTTGTACAGAGAACATCGACTTCTTCATTTCGCCAGCGTATTTCAGGCCCGCTAGCAACACTTTGCGCTCGGCAAAGTTTAAGATCACCGCCGCATCTGAATTGGTGCCATCACGCTCAGGAACACAGACGAAGTCTGGTGCGTTGATGATTTGCCATACAGGCTTGTCTTGACGGTTAAATTCTTCTGGGATGATAAAAAGGTTGCGGGCGAACAGTTGGTGCCAAGCGTATTGAGTCGTCACGCGCACTGGCTGGTAATGTTCTGGGTCTGCACCGACTTCGAGGTCAGATACAAACAACTCTTTATCGGCGAGGAATGCTTCTACACGCGCCCATAATCCTTCAAAAGCACCGGGTTCAAATGCTTGGTTGACGGGTCCCCATTCGATATCAGCCGCTGAACTAGGTTCTTTAACAATAAAACGATCGCCAGGAGAGCGACCTGTGCGTGTACCAGTTTTGGCAACCAGCGCACCATTGGCGGTTAATTCACCTTCGCCGCGGAGCAGGGCAAATTCGACCAGTTGTGCTGTTGAGGGGTTGTAATGAACGCGGTTTAATCCATCCGCCATAGTGAGGTCTCCATTGACTTGTATTTGTAAGGTTATTTTTTATCGATCGTCTGCCGATTTTGCTTTTATTTATCGCCCGAGGCGTGCTAGGGGACAAAGTGTGCCGATTGTATCCTATCCGTAGCTAAAGTGTGAGCTGGATCATTGAGGTGGTACAAAAAAGGGCACCCAAGGTGCCCTTTTGACAGTAAGTAAAAACTTACTGCTGGGTATTTGAAGTGGTGCCATTGGCATAGATTGCTGCAACATCAATAGCATCGAATACGTATTTCGCATTGCAGTATTCACAACCCATTTCGACCTTACCGTCTTCCGCCAGAATGGCTTCGACTTCGGCTTGATCGATGGTTTTAATCGCCGCCGCGCTGCGCTCGCGTGAACAAGTGCATTTAAAGCTGACTTCGATAGGATCGAACAGACGTACTTCTTCTTGATGATACAAGCGGTGTAATACGTCCTGCGCTTCTAGGGTGAATAACTCTTCCGCCTTGATGGTCGCTGTCAGCTGACATAAATGCTCGAAGTCGGCATTATGATCTTCTTGGCTTGGTAATATTTGCAGGAACATGCCAGCAGCTTGTTTACCGTCGGCAAATAACCACATTGCTGTGGGTAATTGCTCTGACTGGTTAAAGTAGTCTTCGACACAGGCGGCTAAGGTGGGTTTATCAAGGGCGACCACGCCTTGATAGCGTTCGCCTTCGTCCGGTGTGAGGGTGATAACCATATAACCTTGGCCAAACAGATCGGCTAGGCTGGCATCGTCGGCTAACTCGCCATCCCAGCGTGCGATACCGCGTAATTGCTGCTGGTTATTGCCATTGATCACCGCCAGCGATACTGGGCCATTCCCTTGCAACTGCACGCTAATATCACCGCTAAATTTTAGGGTGGCGGTTAATAAAGAGGTCGCCGCTAGCAACTCGCCGAGCAGGGTTTGCAGCACAGGAGGATAGGCATGTGAGCCTATTACCTGCTGATAGCTATCTTGCAATTGCACCAGTTCACCACGCACATCGGCATTATCGAATAGGTAGCGGTGTAAAATATCTTGGGTCATTTTGTATCTCACTATTAGGTAACTTTTACGTAATTCTTAGCATTCTTTAAATCGGATAAGTTGGCGTCGTTGCTTTTTATCCGGTTTATGGTCGGGTGCAGGATTATTAAGAATATTCAATCGTCTTGCTTCGGCATTTAACGCGCGTTTAGCGATGCTGGCGGCGGTTTCTTCGTACAATTCCTGTGCAATTGATGCACTTTGGCGTGATTCTGATAATTTTTTTATGACGATCTCTTTATCGTCATAACCTTGTCGTATCTTAAGGACGGCACCTATCTCAGCATTCTTACTAGATTTGGTGCGCGCACCGTTGTAATGTACTTTGCCGCCGTTGATCATTTCTTTGGCTATGGCTCGGGTTTTATAAAAACGTGCGGCCCATAACCATTTATCGAGTCGAACGCTGCCACTGTCGCCTGAACTTTGTGTCATAGTGTCTCCAAGATAAAAGATCGATGAGTTCACATGCTGAGTAATAAAATGCCTAAGTCGCATTGCTATTATGTTAAAGAGTGGTGCGCTTCACACCCTTTTTAGGCGGGCAAAGTTAGCATAAATGGCCAATTTTCGCCAATTGCAATACTGTTATGGGGTTGTTGCCAAATGCGGCCTAGGTTAGCATGTGGCGAACATGATAATTTTTATAATCAGAACAGAGACCTGTATTGAGGGTCCACATAAATATGGATTTATTAGATAACGTTATCGCAAAAGCTGCAGGTATTCCGCATAAGCCGTTGAGTCAGGTTGTTTTCTGGCTTGGTTTTATTCTGAGTTTACTCTTAGCCGCGCAAATTACATGGAAACTCGTGCCTACCACCTCTTCTCCTACAGCATGGTCTCCCACTGCGGTGACCACGGCGGGTAAAGGGGCTGGGCAAATTGATCTGGCAGGATTACAGCAACTCGCACTTTTCGGCAAAGCCGACGCCAAGGCGGATAAACCTAAAGTCGAAGTGGTCGAAACCGTAACCGATGCGCCAAAGACTTCCCTTTCTATTCAACTGACGGGGGTGGTGGCATCCACCGCTGACCAAAAAGGTCTAGCGATTATTGAATCCAGTGGTAGCCAAGAAACCTACAGCTTGGGTGATAAAATTAAGGGTACATCCGCTTCGTTAAAAGAAGTCTATGCAGACCGGATTATCATTACCAATGCGGGTCGCTATGAAACCTTGATGCTTGATGGTTTGGTTTACACCAGTCAAAGCCCAGCGAATCAACAATTACAAAAGGCCAAGAGCGGAAAAGCTGAAGTCGTTAGCCGAGTGGATCAGCGCAAGAATGCTGAAATCTCTCAAGAGCTGGCCGAATCTCGCAGTGAACTCTTAGCCGATCCCAGTAAAATTACTGACTATATTGCGATTTCGCCCGTGAGACAGGGAGAAAACGTTGTTGGCTATCGCCTCAATCCTGGCAAAGATGTGAACCTATTTAAGCAAGCAGGCTTTAAACCCAATGACCTTGCTAAATCGATTAATGGATACGACCTGACCGTAATGAGTCAGGCGTTAGAAATGATGAGCCAATTGTCTGAATTAACTGAAGTTTCTGTTATGGTTGAACGGGAAGGGCAGTTGGTTGAAATCATGTTTAGTTTGCCGCAATAACACGCGTTAGGGGAAAGTAAAATAATGAATAACAAACGGATTCGACGCAAACTGATTGCTGGAGTTGTGGCGGGCGCCACTATGCTGACCTCGCAATTTGTTTGGTCTGAACAATATGCGGCCAACTTTAAAGGCACTGATATTCAAGAGTTTATCAATATTGTTGGTAAAAACTTGAACAAAACCATCATTGTTGACCCGACGATTCGCGGCAAGATCAACGTTCGCAGCTATGATCTGCTCAATGACGAGCAGTATTACCAGTTCTTCCTCAACGTGCTGCAAGTATACGGTTATGCCATCGTCGAGATGGAAAATAACGTTATCAAAGTGATCAAAGACAAAGATGCGAAAACCGCGGCGATTCGTGTTGCTAATGACAACGATCCTGGCCTAGGCGATGAAATGGTTACCCGCATCGTGGCGTTGTATAACACCGAAGCCAAGCAATTAGCACCATTATTACGTCAGTTAAACGATAACGCTGGTGGTGGTAACGTAGTGAACTACGATCCATCAAACGTGCTGATGCTCTCTGGCCGCGCTGCGGTGGTTAATAAGTTAGTTGAAATCATTCGCCGTGTAGATAAACAGGGTGATACCTCTGTTCAAGTCGTGCCACTTGAATATGCTTCTGCTGGCGAAATGGTGCGAATTATCGATACCCTGTACCGCGCGACAGCTAACCAAGCGCAGCTTCCCGGACAAGCACCCAAAGTGGTGGCCGACGAGCGGATTAACGCCGTAGTGGTTAGTGGTGATGAAAAGAGTCGTCAACGGGTGGTGGAGCTGATCCACCGTCTCGATGCCGAGCAAGCCAGCACGGGCAATACGAAAGTACGTTATTTACGGTATGCCAAGGCCGAAGACTTAGTTGAAGTGCTAACTGGTTTTGCCCAAAAGTTGGAAGGTGAAAAAGATCCTAGCGCTCAGGCAGCGGGTGGTGGCAAACGTCGTAATGAAATCAATATTATGGCCCACACTGATACTAACGCATTAGTGATCAGCGCTGAGCCAGATCAAATGCGCACTATTGAAAGCGTGATCAACCAACTCGATATTCGCCGCGCCCAAGTATTAGTCGAAGCCATTATCGTGGAAGTTGCCGAAGGCGATAACGTCGGCTTTGGGGTGCAATGGGCCGCGAAAGCGGATGGTGGCACTCAGTTCAATAACTTAGGCCCAACCATAGGTGAGATTGGCGCGGGTGTATGGCAGGCGCAGGATAAAGAAGGAACCTATATTACCAATCCAAACACAGGTGACGTGATTGGTAAAAACCCAGATACAAAGGGCGATGTTACCTTACTTGCTCAAGCCTTAGGTAAAGTGAATGGCATGGCATGGGGCGTTGCCATGGGTGACTTTGGTGCCCTAGTACAAGCCGTATCGAGTGACACTAACTCAAACGTACTGGCAACACCTTCTATTACTACCTTAGATAACCAAGAAGCATCTTTCATCGTCGGTGATGAAGTGCCTATTCTGACTGGTTCTACCGCCAGCTCAAACAACAGCAACCCATTCCAAACCGTTGAACGTAAAGAGGTTGGGGTGAAGTTAAAAGTGGTGCCTCAGATCAACGAAGGTAACGCGGTTAAGCTTGCGATTGAGCAAGAAGTCTCCGGCGTAAACGGTAACACGGGTGTGGATATTTCCTTCGCGACTCGCCGTTTAACCACTACTGTTATGGCTGATTCAGGCCAAATCGTGGTACTCGGTGGTTTGATTAACGAAGAAGTGCAAGAAAGCGTGCAGAAAGTGCCATTCCTCGGCGATATTCCAGTACTTGGCCATCTATTCAAATCTTCTTCCAGTAAGAAGACCAAGAAGAACCTGATGATCTTTATCAAACCCACCATTATCCGTGATGGTGTGACGATGGAAGGTATCGCAGGTCGTAAATACAACTATTTCAGAGCATTGCAGCTTGAACAGCAGGAGCGTGGTGTCAATCTAATGCCTGAGACTAAAGTGCCGGTATTAGATGAGTGGAACCAGTCTGAGTATGTGCCGCCAGAAGTGAACGATATTTTAGATCGTTATAAAGAAGGCAAAGGGCTAGAGACTCAGATGCGTAAAACTGACCCGACTCTCAAGTCGCTGGATGAAAACAAAAACAAAGATAAAACACAATGAGTGAAATACAAGTATCCCAAGTCGAGGATTTAAGCTTAGTTTCCAATGAACTAGGTATTGAAGCCGAAGGTGATGAGGTATTTCGCTCCAGCAGCAAAGAGCGTTTACCCTTTGCCTTTGCCCACCGCCATGAGGTGATTTTAGCCTATGGCGATGATGGCGCCTTGAACCTGTTTTATACCGCCAAAACCCCGTTAGCGGCGATGCTTGAAGCGCGTCGCTACTCGGGCGTGGATTTACCTTTGGTACAGCTCGAGCCGAGTAAGTTTGAGGTCAAACTGACTCAGGCCTATCAAGCCAATTCCTCCGAAGCGCAGCAGCTGATGGAAGACATTGGTAACGAAATGGATTTATTTACTCTTGCAGAAGAGTTGCCACAAACCGAAGATTTGCTCGAAGGCGATGATGATGCGCCGATCATTAAGCTCATTAACGCCCTGTTATCAGAAGCGATTAAAGAAGAAGCCTCGGATATCCATATCGAAACCTACGAGAAGCAATTGGTCGTGCGTTTCCGTATCGACGGTGTACTCAAAGAAGTGCTCAAGCCAAACCGTAAACTGTCATCTTTATTGGTGTCGCGGATTAAGGTTATGGCGCGCCTCGATATCGCCGAGAAACGTGTACCACAAGATGGCCGTATTTCGCTGCGGATTGCGGGCCGCGCGGTGGACGTGCGGGTATCGACCATGCCATCGAGCCACGGTGAGCGTGTGGTGCTGCGTTTGCTGGATAAGAACGCTGGTAATCTGGATTTAAAACAGCTGGGTATGACGGACAGCATCCGAGCCAAGTTCGATGAGCTTATTCGTCGTCCCCACGGCATTATCTTGGTAACGGGTCCTACGGGTTCGGGTAAGAGTACCACGCTGTATGCTGGACTTACTGAGATTAACTCTAAAGATACCAATATCTTAACCGTTGAAGACCCCATCGAATACGAATTAGAAGGCATAGGCCAAACTCAAGTTAACACTAAGGCGGACATGACCTTTGCCCGTGGTCTACGGGCGATTCTGCGTCAAGACCCCGATGTAGTGATGATCGGGGAAATCCGTGACCTTGAAACCGCCCAAATTGCGGTGCAGGCATCCTTGACGGGTCACTTAGTGATTTCGACTCTCCACACCAACACCGCTTCGGGCGCGATTACCCGTTTGCAGGATATGGGCGTAGAGCCTTTCTTAGTCTCATCAAGTTTGCTCGGGGTATTGGCTCAGCGCTTGATCCGTACCCTCTGTCCAAAATGTAAGACAGAGCATGTGCCCGATGAGCGTGAACGTGAGCTGTTGGGTATTACTGCCGATGATCCACGCCATATTTATCGTGCTAACGGCTGTAAGGCCTGTGGTAACAGTGGCTACCGTGGTCGTACGGGCATTCACGAACTATTGTTGGTCGACGATAATGTGCGCGAGCTTATTCACGGTGGACGTGGCGAACTGGCGATTGAGAAATATATCCGCCAGTCGGTACCAAGCATTCGCCACGATGGCATGAGCAAGGTGCTCTCAGGTATCACCACTCTGGAAGAAGTCCTAAGGGTGACCCGCGAGGAGTAAGCTATGCCTGCATTTGAATATAAGGCGCTGGACGCCAAGGGGAAGCAGCTTAAGGGCGTGATCGAAGCGGATACCGCCAGACACGCACGTAGCCAATTGCGCGATCAACGCTTGATGCCGCTGGATATTCTGCCGGTCACTGAAAAAGAAGCCAAGGCGAAAGGTGCGGGATTTTCGCCCTTTAAGCGCGGGATTTCAGTGGCGGAATTAGCGCTGATCACCCGTCAAATCGCGACACTGGTGGCGGCGGGCTTACCGATCGAGGAATGTCTTAAGGCGGTAGGCCAGCAATGTGAGAAGGCGCGACTTGCCAGTATGATCATGGCGGTGCGCTCCCGGGTCGTTGAGGGTTATAGTCTGGCCGATTCCTTGGCTGAATTTCCGCATATTTTCGATGACTTATACCGCGCTATGGTGGCCTCGGGGGAAAAATCAGGCCACTTGGAAGTGGTGCTAAATCGCTTAGCCGATTACACCGAACGTCGCCAGCAGCTTAAATCTAAACTGCAACAGGCGATGATTTATCCCATCATGCTGACGATTGTCGCCATTGGGGTGGTCTCAGTGTTACTTGCGGCTGTGGTACCAAAGGTCGTTGGTCAGTTTGAGCATATGGGCGCCGAGTTACCGGCGACGACCCGTTTCTTAATTGCTGCCTCGGATTTTGTCCAACACTATGGTCTGTTTGTTGTTTTAGCGATTGGTATTCTGTTGGTAGTGTTCCAGCGTCTACTCAAATCACCGATTTTCAAGATGAAATACCATACATTTTTGCTGAAAATGCCGGTGATTGGCCGAGTGAGTAAAGGGCTTAATACTGCGCGTTTTGCGCGTACCTTGAGTATTTTATCCGCCAGTTCGGTGCCTTTGTTGGACGGGATGCGCATTGCCAGCGAGGTATTGCAAAATATGCGGGTACGGGCGGCGGTGGATGATGCAACGGCGCGCGTACGGGAAGGAACTAGCCTCAGTACCGCGTTGACTAACACTAAGCTATTCCCGGCGATGATGCTATATATGATCGCCTCGGGGGAGAAGAGTGGTCTGCTCGAAGATATGCTTGAGCGTGCTGCGGATAACCAAGATCGCGAGTTTGAGAGTAATGTGACGCTCGCCCTCGGCGTATTCGAACCCATGTTAGTGGTGAGTATGGCGGGGGTTGTACTCTTTATCGTGATGGCCATTCTGCAACCGATATTGGCGCTGAACAATTTGATTAGTGGCTAGTTTTTGACATTATGGAATATTGCCTTTCAGTCATAGTGCTGAGAATGGCACAGGTTTTTTAGGAGATGTAATCGATGCAAATGAATAAAAAGCACAAGGGTTTTACCTTACTTGAAGTGATGGTGGTAATCGTTATCCTCGGTATTTTGGCGTCTATGGTGGTGCCAAATCTGATGGGCAACAAAGATAAAGCCGACCAACAAAAAGCGGTATCTGACATAGTCGCGCTCGAAAACGCTTTAGATATGTACAAGTTAGATAACGGTGTTTATCCAACGACTGAGCAAGGTTTAGAAGCCTTAGTGCAAAAACCAACGATTTCACCTGAGCCTCGTAACTACCGCGAAGAAGGTTATGTAAAGCGTTTACCACAGGACCCATGGCGTAATAACTACTTACTGTTAAGCCCTGGCGAAAACAGCAAGTTAGATATCTTTAGTGCAGGCCCAGACGGTCAACCAGGTACCGAAGATGATATCGGTAACTGGAACTTACAGAATTTCCAATAAGATGTTAACGCTGCGCCACGCTGGCTTCACCTTGATGGAGGTGATGCTGGTGATTTTGCTAATGGGACTCACCGCCGCGGCGGTGACCATGTCTATTGGCAATTCGGGGCCACAACAGGCGCTGGAAAAAACCGCGCAGCAATTTATAGCCGCTACAGAGTTAGTGCTGGATGAAACCGTATTAAGCGGCCAATTTATCGGTATTGTGGTGGAAAAAACCAGTTATCAGTTTGTTTTTTATAAAGATGGTAAATGGAATCCATTGGAAAAGGACAGAATTCTGTCTGAAAAACAAATGGAACCTGGTGTGGTGATTAATTTGGTGCTCGATGGTTTACCGCTCGCACAAGAGGACGAACAAGATGACTCTTGGTTTAAAGAACCTTTAATCGAGCCCTCTGCGGAAGATAAGAAAAAGCACCCTGAACCACAGATTTTGCTATTTCCCAGCGGCGAAATGAGCGCCTTTGAGTTGAGTTTTATTACCAAGACAGATAAAGGCCCCCTCGACGTATTGGTGGTGGGCGATGCCCTTGGCCGTTTAACCCTAGGGCGCCCCGATGAAATACGCTAAGGGCATGACGTTACTCGAAGTGATCGTCGCCTTGGCGGTGTTTGCGATTGCCGCCGTTTCAATCACCAAAAGCTTGGGTGAGCAAATGGCGAATATGCCGATTTTGGAGTCGCGCACCCTTGCTCAGTGGGTTGCCGACAATCAAATGGTCGATGCCAGACTCGAGCCTCAATTTCCGGAAATCGGTAAAAAAGAGGGCCAAGTAGAACTGGCGGGTAAGGATTGGTACTGGCGAAAAGAAGTGGTGAAAACCACCGATGATAATTTTCGCATGATCCGTATTAGTGTCAGTGAAGATGAGCGTTATCAGCGTATTGCAGCACAAGTGAGCAGTTATGTCCTTAAAACAAACTAATGCTCATCGGGGGTTTACCCTGCTGGAAATGCTGATCGCGATTGCGATTTTTGCCATGTTGGGCTTAGCGGCCAATGCGGTACTCAGCACAGTTCTGACCAATGATGAAGTGACAAAGAATTTCTCAACCCGTTTAAAAGCGTTGCAACAGGGCTTTGGGGCGATTGAGCGCGACTTGGGACAGATGGTTGCCCGCACACCTAGACTCCTCGAAGGTGGCCGCGGAACAACGGTATTTCAGACGGGGAATGACCTTTTAGATTCGGAGTCCGAGGCTTTAGTCTTTTACCGCTTGGGCTGGCTCAATCCAGACGGCTTATTGCCCCGTGGCAGTTTGCAGTCAGTCGCCTATGTTGTACGAGAAGGAAAATTAGAACGCTGGTATTTTCCTTACCCTGAGCCGGAATTTGGCGCCGAGCCAATCAAGACGGTGATTATCGATAAGGTGCTTTCGGTCGAGTATTCCTTCTTTATGGAGGATAAGTGGGAGCGCAAGGTTGAGGCGACTAAGTTACCCAAAGCCATTGCAATCGAAATTGAGATTGAAGGTCTAGGTAAGATTCAGCGTAAGTTTATGCTGCCTCTGGGCGCGGCGGCGCCAGAAAAGTCTAGTGATGAAGACAACAAAGACGAAAACACCGAAGACAATAAAGAAGACAACGGTGACAAAGATAATAACGGCGATGGTTCCGGTAACGGGGAAGAAGATCCCGGCACCGGTGAGCCAGAAAATGAGGATGGCGCATGATAAGGCGAACTCCTACTAAACAGCGTGGTGTCGCGCTGATCGTCGTATTACTGATCGTGGCCATGGTGGTGATTATTGCCACCAATATTACCAGTCGTAATCAGTTGTCGATGCGCCGCACCTTAAACTTAGCTCAGTACGATCAGGCCTATTGGTATGCGATTTCCGCCGAAGAGCTGGCGAAGAAGATCCTCAAGCAGGACTTAGACGATTCAGAGGGGCGTGTCCATAAGCAACAATATTGGGCCATGAGCGATGTGGTATTTCCGGCAGAATATGGCGAGATTGCAGGCAAGATCACCGATATGCGTTCGTGTTTTAACTTAAATGCCTTGTCTGTCACCACAAAAGATGTGGAAAACGGTCAACCTAAATTGCCCTTGGCGGCTAAGCAATACAAGGCGTTATTAGTGAGTTTAGGTATGGATGATTTTACCGCTGATCATCTCACTCAAACCCTAAAGGATTATATCGACGAAGACACGATCACCAGCCCCTATGGCGCTGAAGATGCCGAGTATGAAGCTCGCCATGTGCCATACCGTGCCGCCAACACTCTGATGAATCATCGGAGTGAGCTGCGGGCAGTGATGGGATACACACAGGATATTTATTTGAAATTATTGCCTTATATTTGTGTTATCCCGGGGAATGACAGGCAATTGTTGAATGTGAATACCATTGATGTCGAACAAGCAGCGCTGCTGGCGGCCATGCTCGATAATCAGATTTCCGTCGGTGAGGCCGAAAGCATTATCAACCAACGCCCTGGCGATGGTTTTGCCAAGATCGATGATTTTTATGAATCCTCCTCAATGGGGTCGATTAAGTGGGAAGATGCGATGAAGTCCAGTTTTGTGGTGGACAGTCAGTACTTCCTCCTCGCCTCGGGCGCTAAGGTCGATAACGCCATTTTTAGAATGGAGAGCGTGCTCAAAAAGAGCAGCGGTAACAAAATGGATGTGCTCACCCGTCAGTTTGGTGGACAAAAATAATAGCAAACAAGCTCAATCTTTTAAGATGGAAGCTGGTGGAGAAAAACTGTGAGTGAACGGCTATTTATTCGCTTAGGCAGAACCGCAGAGCAGGCATGCTCTTGGCTGGTTTGGTCCGAACAAGAACAAGAAATTATCGCCTCTGGTGAACTTGCCAACGCCCAAGGTTTATCAACCTTAACCGAGCGCGCGGGAAATCGGCCTATCGATGTATTGGTGCCAGCCTCCGCCATGACGCTCACCAGCGTGAATCTGCCCGAAAAAGGCCAACGCCAAGCCTTAAAAGCCCTGCCTTTTATGCTGGAAGAAACCATCGCCGATGATGTGGATGCGATGCACTTTACCGTTGGCCCACGCAATGGCGATGCCCTCAGCGTGGTAGCCGTTGCCCATGAGCAAATGCAAACTTGGCTTAGCTGCTTGGCTGAAGCGGGTTTAAAAGTGAAGCGTATCGTGCCCGATTGCCTCGCCTTGCCATTACAGGAATGCCAATGGGCGGCCATGCGTTTCGGTAACGAGTTATTACTGCGTACAGGATTAGGAACCGGCCATAGCCTGCCTTTACCTTGGCTGCCAGTAGCTATGAAGCAACTGACGGCTCAGACAGACGAGGTGTCGGTCGCCAGTTACACCGAGATGGAGTTGGACGGTGTCGAGCTTAAGCCACAGCCACTCGACTTACCTATGTTGGTGCTGGCGCGCGGCATTTTACATGCGCCGATTAACTTACTGACGGGTGTCTATACGCCTAAGCGCGAATACAGTAAGCATCTGTTGCAATGGAAAAATGCGGCAATTGTACTAGCCATTGCTATTGTGTTGTCTCTGGTAAATAAAGGCTTAACCATTCATCAGGTAAATGGCCAAATCGCCGATTTGAAGGCGCAAAGTGAAGCCATTTATCAACAAGTGATACCAGGCAATTCACGCATCGTGAATTTACGCTCGCAGATGGAGAGCCAACTGCGCGCACTCCAAGGCCAAGGCAGTGGTGCAGAGTTTTTTGCTATGCTGGCGGGGTTACAAGACGCCTTTAAACAAGTACCTGAGCTAAAACCCAATAGCTTGAGATTTGAAAGTGCCCGTAATGAAATCCGCATGCAGGTCACTGCTAAAAATTACGCGCAAATTGAGAAGTTTAAAGAGATTGTCGGCCGTCGTTTCCAAATGGATGGTGGCACTATGAATAGCGGTGAAGATCAGGTCACCAGCACCTTAACCTTGAGGAGCAAATAAGATGGATAATTTGCGGACTTGGTGGCAAGGGCTTGCGTCGCGCGAGCAGCAGATCGTAGGTTTTGGCGCCGTATTTTTAGTGATCGGTCTATTTTACTGGGGGATTTGGACGCCAATCGCCAATGCTGAGGCCAATGCACTGCGCAACTTAACGGCTCAGCAGCAAACCTTGACCTATGTAAAGCAGACGGCGAATAAAATCGCTGGCTTAAAACAAAGCGGCGCTAAGCCGACGATGAGCGGCAGTTTAAGTTCAGTCGTCAACCAAACAGCGGGTAGTTATGGCTTAGTGATTACTCGCATGCAGCCCCAGGGCGATAAAATCCAAGTGTGGATGGATGATGTGCCATTCGATGCCTTACTCAGTTATTTGAATGATTTAGTGCAGCAAAAGGGCTTATCCCTTGAGAGTGTTGATTTGGCGGAGGCTGACGCGCCTGGCTATGTCAAAGTAAGACGGATCCAACTAGCGCAATAGGTTAAGGTGTAGCTGTGAGTCTGATAAAAAAGATTATTATTGGTGTACTAATTTATATCGTGTTTTTAGTGGCGTTGTTTCCTGCCAGTGTGGCCGTGCGCCTCGCACCACTCCCAGCGAATGTGGGAATTTCTGGAGTGAGTGGCAGTATTTGGGCGGGTAGCATTGAAACTTTGAATATTCAGCAGCGCCAATTGGAGCAAGTGCGTTGGGAACTCAGCCCTTGGTCTTTGTTTTTAGGCAAAGTGAAGCTGGATTTTCAAGTAGGTAGCCGAGCAACACCCGTAAGTGCTAAAGGGTTAATCACTTGGTCAATGGCTGGCATTAGTGCGCAGGGATTACGCTTTGAAGCGCCCGATAGCTTCTTAATTGGTAATACTAAGCTGCCCTTTAGAACCGAAATTAATGGTGAAGTCAGCCTGCTGGTTGAAACCCTAGAACAAGGTAAACCTTGGTGCGAGCAGTTATCGGGTAAATTATTCTTAAACCAAACCAATGTGAAGAATCAATTCGGCGATTATCCACTGGGTAATATCGAGTTGGGCCTTAGCTGTGTTGAGGGGAAAGCCCAGCTTGCTACCGATGAGAGTAAAAACCAGTTGGGAATTATCGGTACCTTACAGTTAGACGAGGGGAATATGGTCAAGGTTGCCGCTAAGATCAAAGAGACCAACGAACAGCCGGAAGATATGCGTAAATCTCTTAATATCCTCGGCAAGCGTGGAGATGACGGTTACTTCCCTATTGTTTATCAGGGGCGTATTCCTGGGCTTTAATCTAGCCAGTAATGTAACCTAATGCATGATTTGATAAAGGCACCTTGGGTGCCTTTTCTATTTCGAGGGGTTAACTCGCGAGATCGTTAAGCAATAAACGATAGTCGCTAATGGCCGGAAAATCATTGAAGGTTTTGGCAGGTTTCTGGCTATCGGGATTGCTGATCCCGAGCTGATGCCCCACGCCCGCTAAGCGCGCTGCATTTAAAATAGGTTCACTATCATCGATAAACAGGCAGCGCTCAGGCACTAGGGCGAATTTTTCGAATAGCGTTTGCCAAAATTGTGGGTGTTCCTTGGGATAACCCGTTTCATGGCTTGAGATCATCGCATCTAAACCACTCCCCAGTTCAGTATGCTCCAGCTTAAGAGCAAGACTCTTAGGGTGGGCATTGGTGACTAAGATGCGTTTTTTGCCCGCGGCGGCGAGGGCATCGAGAAAAGGCATACTGTCTTGGCGCAGTTGAATACGGTCAACTAAGTCGCGGTGAAGCCCCATAATGTCGAGCTGCAGCTCGGACTGCCAATAATCGAGGCAATACCAATCTAACGTGCCTGCGACTCTGCCGTAGGCTTCTTCCACCAGTTGTTGTGCCTGGCTCTGGCTTAATCCCCGCTGCTTGCTCAGCTCCTGTGGCACCAGACTCAGCCAAAAATGGTTATCAAAGTGCAAATCGAGCAGGGTGCCATCCATATCGAGCAGTACAGTATCAATCTTCTTCCAGTCAAACATGGGATATCCTGTGTGGTTAACTCAGCTCAGCGTGAGGTTTACAGTAGCCTATCTTGCCAGCATGACACTTTGTGCTAGGCTTGATTAATTCGTTTTTGTCTAAAAATGAGACACTTGGATATGGATATCTGCTCATTCGCCTTACTCACCCAAGCTCCGAATATCACTAGTTTACAGCAAGAACTCACGACTTTGTTGCAGCATGAGTGGTTGCCACACATTAACCAACGTGATTATCACGCGGGCTCTCAGGGCGGTTGGGATGTGTTGGCTCTACGCTGCGCCGAGGAATATCGAGTCGCGCACCCCATTTTACAAGCCTTTTCCATTAGTGCCGCGACAGATTGGGATAATTTGCCTTCACTGGAATCGAGCCCCGCGCTGCTGCAGTTTATTCAATCCCTTGCTTGCCCAGTTAAATCGGTGCGCTTAATGCGCTTACACGCTGGTGCTGAAATCAAGCCCCATAGGGATCAAGGATTATCACTTGAACAGGGTGAGGCTAGATTACATTTGCCCCTACAAACCCATGATCAGCTTTATTTTTATGTGGATGAGAAACGTGTACCTATGCGGGCCGGAGAGCTTTGGTATATCAATGCTGACCAAACCCATTGGGTCGCGAATAAAGGCGTGGATGCCAGAATTAATTTGGTGATCGATTGTGAAGTCAACTCGTGGTTAAAGGAGCTTATCCATGATGCCAAGATCAAAGCCTAATGCAGGGCAGCGCGAGGCGTTTCTAAGATTAAAGCTGTTTGCTCAGGCGCTGTTGCAATCCCATTCAGCGGGGGAGGCAAAGCGGCTTATCGATCCAATGCTGGCGCAGTTATGCCAATTGACTGGGTTGGAACTGCACCCGGCGTTGTTTCTCGATACAGAGGCGAGTATTACGGCTTTTGGCAAGGCGGTATCACCGACAACTGCGGCGCAATGTGCAGAAGATCCCGAACGTAGCAGAGTGTTTATTCAAGGAATTTATCAAGCGATACAGGACAAACTTAAAGCTAACTCGAACCATCCTGTGCACATACTCTATGCCGGAACCGGGCCTTTTGCTTGGTTAATCTTAGCCTTATTACCGCTATTTACGGCGAAGCAAGTGCGAGTAACCTTACTCGACATTCATCGAGCGTCATTGGAGAGTGTTGAAAAGCTGCTGGCATATTTCGATGTAGCGGATCGTGTCGATGCGATTATTTGTGCTGACGCTACGCTTTGGCGGCCAGCATCAACACAAACCTTTGATCTGATAATTTCTGAAACCATGAAACACCTGCTGCAACAGGAACCGCAGGTACAGATTTTTAGCCATCTACAGCATTTTTTAGCAGAGGATGGATGTTTAATCCCTGAGTCGATTGAGTTGGATGCATGGCTCGAGCTAAAAGATCGGCTGCCAATTTATTTGGGTCCTTTATTCTGTCTCGATTTAGCTCATGCCCGCTTGCTCGCTCAAGATGACAGAAGTGGGCTAGTGGGGAGCTTATTGTTACCCGATTATGAACCCCAACCCATAAGCCTAAAACTGACGACAAAAATCAGGGTTTATGGCGAACATCAATTACTTGAAAACCAATCACAATTAACCCTCTCCCAATATAAAAAATCCTTGTGGCTTAAACCTCTTAGCAGAGTGGACTTCCGTTACGAGCTGGGAGCATATCCCGATTTTATCTTCCAATATCAGCAGCATAAATTGGCGCTTGTTGGCAGTGAGGATTTGAGTTGTTTGGGCATTTATCACTTGCAGCGACTATGGCAAAAAATTCAGTTGCAAAAGCGTGGACAAACCAATGAGGTGGCAGAGGGAGAATGGAGCCTAGATAAAGCGCTGCTGGATCTGTGCGGTATTGGATTAGAACCTGGGATCAAGGCGCTCTATCAATTTGATAAACAAACTGATTTTATCGCCTTCGTTCAAAGACAAACTAAACTGACCACCGCGGATATTGTCGGTATTAATCAGCGATTGCGTGCCTTATCCCAAGCTGAGCCAGAAAGCGGCAATACCGAGTTAGCTTATGGTAACGCTTTACCTCAAGTGCTTACCGATGCCCAACTCGCCTTTTGGCAACGGGAAGGTTATTTAGTCATCCCGCAAGTGTTGTCAAAAGCCCAATGCGCGGCCAGTCGAGCCGTGATTTGGCAACAGCTTGGCGCGAATGAAAATGATCCATCAACTTGGTATCAGTCCCATGAGTTGATGCAGAAAATCATGCTGCAGTTATTTCGTCATCCTATCCTCGATGCCAATCGGCAAGCACCTCTAATCCGTCAAGCCTTTGAACAATTATGGCAGCGAACCGATTTAGTGATGACGACTGATAGAGTGAGTTTTAATCCCCCTGAAACGCCCACTTGGCAGTTTCCTGGCCCAAATATGCATTGGGATATGCCACTGCAACTACCCGTGCCATTTGGAACTCAAGGATTGATTTATCTTACGGATACCCCTGCCGAGCAAGGGGCATTTTGCTGTGTTCCCGGTTTTCACCTCAAAATAGAAGCTTGGCTACAGGAACAAAACAAGACTGATATTGAGTTGCAGCAACAGCGTTGGGAAGAGTGGCCTATTAACCCCATTGCCGCAAACGCAGGGGATTTAATTATTTGGCACCATGCCTTGCTCCATGGACCGACGCCAAATCGAGGCGTGTTACCACGCATGGTGCAGTACATTAACTTCTATCCAATGGCCAGCTAATGATTGATATTCATGAACAGCAGCAACACTATTGGCAATTGCTGCATCAGCCTGAATCATTGTTTTTACTGCATCAAGCGCAGGATGTTGAGCATTTTATTGTTCTGATGGCCGACTTCCTCAATTGGCCCGAGCTAAATTTAGAGCAGATGCTGGCATTTATTGCCTTACAGCAACAAGGGTTCATTCCGGATTTAGCACGCTTCAGCCAAGTGTGGTTTCCTGCTCGTTATCATGCTCAAACCAAAACAATCAGTTGGGTTCCGGTTTTTAAGCGGTTATCAAAACCTTTTTTGGAGGACGATATCAGCGATGCTCGTCGTGGCTTACTGGCCAGTTTTATCCAGCCTCAAACCTTGCTCGAACCCTTATTATCCCAACGCGAAAGTTTGCCCGCTATCAATCCTAACTTGATGATTTTCCATTGGTCTCGTTGTGGGTCAACACTCGTTTCTAGTAGTTTTTCTCTACTCAAAACTTGCCGAGTGTTATCCGAATCTATGCTCTGCAGCGATGTGATGCACCATGATGCTTGGCCTTCGGCCTTAACACCACTGCTGGTGGATTTATGTTTAAGGCTACAAGGGCGGTTGAGGCCTGATGAGCGTGAGCTAGTGATCAAGTGGAATGCGTGGGATTTAGCTTGTTGGCCCATGTTGCTAGAACTCTACCCTAATAGTCGAGTGCTATGTCTGATGCGCCATCCCAGAGATATTTTGGCTTCGCATCAACGAGAGGCTGGGATGCATATGGCGGGGCGGGTGAAGGCTGTATTTCGCCATACATTGCCGCTTAGTGAAAACACACATGCTGAGCCTAGTGTAGATGCATTTCGAATGGGCGTGTTACATGGTTTTGCCCAGCAAACTGCTGCACTTTATCAATCAAGTCGTTGCATCTTAATGGATTATCAACAATTAAATGCGCTTAAACCCAGTGCACTTTCGGCCATTTTAGAATGGCCGTTAGCCGCAGAAGATATTGAGCATTGGCAAGGCCACTGGCGCTTTGATGTAAAGCGACAAGGGCAATTGTTTGTACCCATGGTACCCGCCCAATCTACCCCATTAAATGAATCAAAAACTCTCTCATGGCAACTGTTATTGAATGCTTATGAGCAACTGTTGCAACCTTTAGTTCGAGATAAAAACCATGATGCTAGCTGAGTTAAATCCATTCACTGGCTTGAGTATTAAGCCTGCCAATGCAAGCGATAACCTATTTATGGCAGAACTTTTTTATTCAACTAAAACCTTCTTCTATGAGCTTGGTTTACCCCTTGATGTCGTACAGAACATGTTGGAGCAACAATATCGGCTGCAACAAGTCTCCTATCGGGAGCAATATCCACATGCCATTACCTATATATTGTTTTATCAGCAACAAGCGGTCGGCAAACTGATGCTCGATACCAATGAGCATAGGGTTCATCTTGTTGATTTTATTATTGCGCCAAGTATGCGAGGTCGCGGTTTAGGTTCAGCGGTATTAGAGGCGGTCAAGTTTGAGGCGAGGCAACGTCAGTTGCCTGTTCATTTATCAGTAGAGAGTGAAAATACTCAAGCTAAATCACTTTATTTACGGCATGGATTTCAGTTTCAAAGCCGTTCCGAAACCTATGAGTCAATGCTGTGGCCTTAAACGTCGGCTGATAATTTACACAAAATTATTTCTGCTTAATTGTGTTTGCCGATTTTTCAGATATGTTTAGTTGTAGCTAAATTGTTTTCATTATGTTTCACAATAGGCCTTCGATTGTGTGATGTGAATGATGTTGTCATCAGCAAAAGGACTCGCTGTCGATTAATTGTCGTGAGTAATTAAGTCATTGCAAGACGTTACATAGACAAAATCGTTATTTAAGGAGAAATACAATGTCAGATCCATTTATTGGAGAAATCCGCATGTTCGCTGGTACTTTCGCTCCGCGTGGCTGGGCGCTTTGCAATGGACAGTTATTGGCCATTTCCACCAACAGCGCGCTTTTCTCTCTTCTGGGTACAACCTATGGTGGCAATGGCACCACAACCTTTGGGTTGCCTAACTTGCAAAGTCGTACTCCTGTGGGTACCGGAACTGGTGCAGGGTTAAGTAATGTTGTTTTGGGACAAGTTGCCGGTGTTGAAAACGTTAACCTCACTACCAATCAGCTACCCATTCATGCACCAACAGCTACTTTCATTGGTAATGCAAGTAGCGTAACAGCAACGGTTGATGTTGCTACCACCACGGCCACTGCAATGGTTCCTCCGGCAGCAGGCGCGACTACCTACCTCTCTGCTACGACAGCTAAGGCGGGGCCTACCAGTGTTGCGTTTAATGGATTGTTTACCAGTACGGCGCCAGATTCTACCAAGAGCAGCCTCGGTGGAGTGCATGGTAGCGTTACACCTGCTGGCACCGTAACCGTCAATCCTGTTGGTGGAGGACAGCCTGTCGGAATTCGCAATCCCTATCTGGGGATGAATTTTATTATCGCGTTAGAGGGTATTTATCCGTCGCGTAATTAACGTTGGATAATTGCTATTAAATTAATTCAGTAATCCAGAGGGAGTTAAATCTTCTGGATTGCTGGTTTTAGCTACTTTAGCTAAATCAAAAATTTTCGTACACAGCTATTAAGGGGCTTAATATGTCATGCTGCAAAACAGATCATCCCGATGAGCGATATCAAACTCCGGCTTGTGGATTCGTAAATATAAATACAGGCATTAAGTGGATCGTTCAACTGGGTTTTGCAGCAGTAGTGTTGCTAAGTATGAGTGTCAATGCGGCTTCAATTCCTTCTAATGTCATTGTCGATTTCAATGCTTCTGGTTTTGTTGAGAGTGCAGACCATGGATCAAATGTTTTTACACAGGGTGACTTTAAAATAACTTACAGCGCCGCTAACTGGTTTCAGGATACGGATGATGGTCAGAGTAATTCTGCCGGGTTATTTGCAGGTATGTATTCTGGAGTTGAAACAATTACTGTCGAAACCACCTCGGGCAATGAATTTGACTTCGTTAGTTTTTACATCAATGCATTTGGTGGTGGTTTTGCCTCGGTTGAGGGCTTTAGAGACGGATCATCTGTGGGGACTCAAAGTACTGGGTCTGGCTTTGGTCAGGCTAATGGCTCATTTACTGTAACGTTAAACAACAATCCCTTTGATAATGTTGACAAGGTAGTTATTACTTCAAATGGCGGCGGTTATTTTGATGTATTTGATAGCTTTGTATTTAATACGGTTCCTGATGTCACCCCTCCAACAGTCACCAGTGTAAGCGTTCCTTTCAGCGCAACTTATATCACTGGGCAATCACTGAGTTTCACGGTTAACACCAGCGAAAACGTGATCGTGAATATTAGTGGAGGTACCCCTCGCATTGCATTGACTATTGGTGGCACAACCAAATACGCAACCTACTCGTCGGGATCTGGAACCTCTGCGCTTGTCTTCAGTTACACGGTTGAGAGTGGTTTGGTTGATTCTGATGGTATTACCGTAGGTGCGCTTGGTTTGAACGGCGGAACCTTGAAAGATGCTGCCAATAATGACATGACGCTGACGCTAAATTCTGAAGGATCCCCTCATAAATCAGCCATAGCATAGCCATATTTGAGCAACTGATTGGCGAATAATACCCAGGCCGCCAGCAATTCTTTCTCCGTGATTTGATAATCAGGCCGCCTGAGCACCTCCAATCCCAAGCGAATCGTTGAGAGTACCGTTCGATGCCCAATGGTATTGGCCTGAAAATGCTTATCCCAGCCCTGTTGCTGTGCGTGTAAACCAACTAGCCACAACAGGCATTGAACCATCAACGCTATCAGTAGGATGATGTCGAATCGCTCTGGACTGTTGGTACGACTTTGGCGTAAGCCAAAGCCGTATGCCGGGCTTTTGAGGTCACGAAAGGTTTCCTCTATTTGCATACGTTTGGCGTACAGGTTTACCAGCTGCTTTGGGCTCCGAGATTCTGGTGGTAAATTGCTGGCTAACACCCAAGGCTCTTTCGCCGATGTTGAGTACGTTTTTGCCGATGGATGGTGGCAATTAGTCCTCGTTGAACGCTGATTTGTACGCCCCTTAGGTTTGCTACGATAAAGCGTGAGATGGCAATTGATAGGGTTAGTTTTGGTCAAGGTCTTACAACCCAGGCTCTTCGCTTGACCGTTGGCCAAGTCATGTGTACTGCGAACTGCACGCCAATTTTCAGCGCCAATATCTGCAAATTGAACTGTACCGCGAATACGGCTTAGCCAAAACCAACCATGCGCCTCAACCTCTTTGTACCAAGGCACTTTGAACCCCGCGTCAGTCACGATGAGAGGGGTAACATGCAAAGGTAAAATCTTGGCTAAGTCCGCTAAAAAACCGTTGTGGGAGGCCTTAGAGCATTGTTCTGATAGGGGATAGGACTTCTCATACAGGGTAATAGAGCGGCCATTGAAGGCTATTGAGGCGCGCAGAGCCATGATGCGTTTATGCTCTCGGATGTCTGACCAATCGACGAGCACAATCGGCATAGGGTTACCAGAACAGATGAGGCTGGCATGCCATTGGTAGACAGCTAACCGTTCTTGATGCAGATGCGTGTTGCCGAGCAAACGATCAATGCGCTTGATGTTGTGCTTGGTTCGGGCCGTGGTTGGTAAATTTCGACCTAACTCAGTCAAGGTCAGTGTCTTACATTCAATCAGTGCCTTAGAGGCCAGCATCAAGCTGTTTAATCGTTTTAGGTGAAGTTCTGGGCAGTATTGGTGTAAAGAATGTTGTAGGATATTGGCTTCGCGCATCTTGTTGTCCAAGTGTAGTTTTTAGCGAAACCATTTGATCATGCAACAAGATGCGCTTCCACTCTAATTTGATGATTTATTTGTAAATCATCAGGGGATTCTTCAGCGCTAAATTCTGTCGGCTCCACAAGCAGTGTTCTTGTGGATAGTACAGCACCCACCGTTTCTTCTGTGACAGCCAGTACAGCCAATGGCACTTATAAAGTGGGCGATAGCATCAGTATCCAAGTTAACTTTAGCGAAGTGGTCAATGTCACTGGTACGCCGCAATTAACCCTTGAAACAGGCACAACAGATCGTGCAGTTAATTATACCAGTGGCAGTGGAACCAGTAGCTTGACCTTCAGCTATACGGTTCAGGCGGGTGACAATAGCAGCGATTTGGACTACGTATCAACCAGTGCACTGGCGTTAAACAGTGGCACCATTCGTGACGCCGCTAGCAACAACGCAACGCTGACATTGGCAACACCGGGTGCTGCCAACTCATTGGGCGCCAATAAAGCGCTGGTTGTGGATGGCGTTACACCGTCTGTAACTAGCACTGCTCCTGTTGGTGGCGCAGTATCGACTGATACCAGCGTCGATTTCACGGTTAACTTCAGCGAATCCGTCAACAACATTTCTACCGATGACTTTGCGCTTGGTACTACCGGTGGCGCGACCGGCACTGTCGCCAGTGTCTCCGCGACCTCTGGCTCAAGTGTGACGGTGACCGTCAGTGGTATCACCGGCAACGGTACTATCAAGCTGAACCTGAATGGCGCAACGAATATCAGCGATGCTGCTGGCAACGTAGGTCCAGCCGCCTATACGAGTGGTTCCGCCCATACTGTGGCCATTCCGACAGTGCCTGATGCGCCAACCATAGGCACTGCAACTGCAGGTGATGGCCAGGTATCAGTTGCTTTCAGCGCTCCCGGCAATAACGGTGGTTCTGCTATCACTGGTTATACCGTGACCTCTAACCCCGGAGGTTTTACAAATACGGGTGCCAGTTCACCGATTCTCATCACCGGTCTCACCAACGGCACTGCCTATACCTTTACTGTGACGGCGACCAACGGTATAGGTACAGGCACTGCCTCGGCCGCATCCAACTCGGCAACCCCTAAAGCCGACCAGACAATTACCTTTGCCCAGCCGAGCAACTATAACTTTGGTACCACACCGAACTTGTCTGCAACTTCAGACTCCGGTCTCACAGTCACCTTCTCGTCGTCTACCACTGGTGTATGTACGGTGAGTGGCGTTGCTCTGACCTTTGTAAGCGCAGGTACCTGTACGATTGATGCCGATCAGGCTGGTAATAGCGCAACCAATGCGGCGACTACAGTAACCCAAAGCTTTACGGTGAATGCGGTAGTTCCTGATGCGCCAACCATCGGTACGGCAACCGCAGGCGATGCCGAGGCAACGGTAACATTTACTGCACCTGCCAGTACCGGTGGTGCATCGATCCTTGCTGGTGGTTACACCGTCACTGCTAGCCCAGGTGGTGCAACTGGTACTGGCTCCGGTTCGCCGGTTACAGTGACCGGCTTGACCAATGGTGTTTCCTACACCTTCACGGTGACAGCGACTAACTCGGCGGGCACGGGGGCGGCTTCGGCAGCATCGAATTCCATTACCCCGGCATCACCACAAACCATCACCTTTAACAACCCTGGAGCACAGACCTTTGGGACTACACCAACGCTGACAGCCAGTTCGTCTGCAGGCGGTGGTTATGTTGTCACTTTCACCTCGTCCACCCCTGGTGTCTGTACGGTGAGCGGCACTACGCTAACATTCGTGACCGCTGGCACCTGTACTATTAATGCGAATCAAGCGGGCGATTCATCCTACTTGGCCGCTCCCCAAGTCAGCCGCTCGTTTGCGGTAAGTGCGATTGTTCCCGGCGCGCCCACCACTATTGTTGCGACGGCAGGCGATACCCAGGCGAGCGTGGCGTTTGCACCTCCTGCCAATAACGGGGGTTCGAATATCCTCGGCTATGTTGTATCGGTGACGCCAAATGACGTTTTACCTGTCAGTGGAGCAGGCTCACCGATTGTGGTGAGTGGTCTAACTAATGGTGTGACCTATACCTTTACGGTGGAAGCTGAGAATGCCGTGGGTTTCAGCCCTGCCTCCAGCGCATCTAACCCAATTACGCCCAAAGCGATCCAAACGCTTACCTTCCTCAATCCGGGATCGCAAAACTTTGGTACTTCACCGACTTTGACTGCAACGTCTGATTCAGGTTTGGCGCCAACCTTTACCTCATCCACTCCGAGTGTCTGTACCATCACCAGTGGGGGCTTATTGAGCTTTGTCACTGTAGGCACTTGTACCATCAACGCAGACCAGGTGGGCAATGCGAGTTATTTGGCGGCGACCCAAGTTAGTCGTTCATTCAGTGTCAATGCCGTTGTACCCGGCGCGCCAACAATCGGCACTGCCACTGCGGGGAATGCTCAAGCAACGGTGAGTTTTAGTGCTCCGGCATTCACTGGTGGTGATGCCATTACGGGCTATTCCTTAGTATCGACTCCAGGCGGTATTACGGCATCGGGCACTTCTTCACCCATCACGATAATGGGATTAACCAATGGGACTTCCTATTCATTTACGGTTGCAGCTATAAACTCAGCCGGAACCGGTAGCGCTTCCACGGCGAGTAACGCAGTGAAGCCTAATGGTGCTCCCGTTATCAGTTCGACGGCGTTAACCAGTGCCACTCAAGATGCAGCCTATAGCTACACCTTGGTCGCAAGCGACAGCGATGTGGGCGACAGTGTCACCTTAAGCGCCGTCACACTGCCAAGCTGGCTGAGCTTCAATCCGGCGACGGGCGTGCTCAGTGGTACCCCAACTAATGCTAACGTGGGCAGTCATGCCGTGGTGCTTCGCGCTACCGATGTGGATGGCCTGACGATTGACCAGAGCTTTACGATTGTGGTGGCGAACGTCAACGACGCACCGACCATCAGTTCAATGGCGTTAACCAGCGCCACCCAAGATGCGGCCTATAGCTACACCTTGGTAGCGACGGATAGCGATGTGGGCGACAGTGTCACCTTAAGTACCGTGACACTGCCAAGCTGGCTGAGCTTTAATGCAGCCACGGGCGTGCTGAGTGGTACCCCAACTAATGCTAACGTGGGCAGCCATGCGGTGGTGCTACGTGCTACGGATGTCGATGGCTTAACCGCAGAGCAGAGCTTCAGCATTGTGGTGGCAAACGTCAACGATGCACCAACCATCAGTTCAATGGCGTTAACCAGTGCTACCCAAGATGCGGCCTATAGCTACACCTTGGTGGCGACCGACAGCGACGTGGGCGACAGTGTCACCTTAAGTGCAGTCACTCTGCCAAGTTGGCTGAGCTTTAATGCAGCCACGGGCGTGCTGAGTGGTACCCCAACTAATGCCAATGTCGGCAGTCATGCGGTGGTGCTACGCGCCACCGATGTGGATGGTCTAACGATTGACCAGAGCTTTACCATTGTGGTGGCAAACGTCAACGATGCACCGACCATCAGCTCGACGGCGTTAACCAGTGCTACCCAAGATGCAGCCTATAGCTACACCGTGGTGGCGACCGACAGCGACGTGGGCGACAGTCTCACCTTAAGCGCGGTTACACTGCCAAGCTGGCTGAGCTTTAATGCAGCCACGGGCGTGCTGAGTGGTACCCCAACTAATGCCAATGTCGGCAGCCATGCGGTGGTGCTACGCGCCACCGATGTGGATGGCTTAACCGCAGAGCAAAGCTTCAGCATTGTGGTGGCAAACGTCAACGACGCACCGACCATCAGTTCAACTGCTGTGACCAGTGCCACTCAAGATGCAGCCTATAGCTACACCTTGGTCGCAAGCGACAGCGATGTGGGCGACAGTGTCACCTTAAGCGCCGTCACACTGCCAAGCTGGCTGAGCTTCAATCCGGCGACGGGCGTGCTCAGTGGTACCCCAACTAATGCTAACGTGGGCAGTCATGCCGTGGTGCTTCGCGCTACCGATGTGGATGGCCTGACGATTGACCAGAGCTTTACGATTGTGGTGGCGAACGTCAACGACGCACCGACCATCAGTTCAATGGCGTTAACCAGCGCCACCCAAGATGCGGCCTATAGCTACACCGTGGTGGCGACCGACAGCGACGTGGGCGACAGTCTCACCTTAAGCGCGGTTACACTGCCAAGTTGGCTGAGCTTTAATGCAGCCACGGGCGTGCTGAGTGGTACCCCAACTAATGCTAACGTGGGCAGCCATGCGGTGGTGCTACGTGCTACGGATGTCGATGGCTTAACCGCAGAGCAGAGCTTCAGCATTGTGGTGGCAAACGTCAACGATGCACCAACCATCAGTTCAATGGCGTTAACCAGTGCTACCCAAGATGCGGCCTATAGCTACACCTTGGTGGCGACCGACAGCGACGTGGGCGACAGTGTCACCTTAAGTGCCGTGACACTGCCAAGTTGGCTGAGCTTTAATGCAGCCAGTGGCGTGTTAAGTGGTACCCCAACTAATGCTAACGTGGGCAGCCATGCGGTGGTGCTACGTGCTACGGATGTGGATGGTCTGACGATTGACCAGAGCTTTACGATTGTGGTGGCAAACGTCAACGATGCACCGACCATCAGTTCAACGGCGTTAACCAGTGCCACCCAAGATGCGGCCTATAGCTACACCTTGGTGGCGACCGACAGCGATGTCGGCGACAGTGTCACCTTAAGCGCAGAGACCTTACCAAGCTGGCTGAACTTCAATCCGGCGACAGGCGTACTGAGTGGTACCCCAACTAATGCCAATGTCGGCAGCCATGCGGTGGTGCTTCGCGCCACCGATGTGGATGGTTTAACCGCAGACCAGAGCTTTACGATTGTGGTGGCAAACGTTAATGATGCACCGACTATCAGTTCAACGGCGTTAACCAGTGCTACCCAAGATGCAGCCTATAGCTATACCTTGGTGGCGACGGATAGCGATGTCGGCGACAGCCTCACCTTAAGCGCAGTCACTCTGCCAAGTTGGTTGAGCTTTAATGCCGCCACGGGCGTGTTAAGTGGTACCCCAACTAATGCTAACGTGGGCAGTCATGCCGTGGTGCTTCGCGCTACCGATGTGGATGGTCTGACGGCAGAGCAAAGCTTTACGATTGTGGTGGCAAACGTTAATGATGCACCGACTATCAGTTCGACGGCGTTAACCAGTGCCACCCAAGATGCAGCCTATAGCTACACCTTGGTGGCGACCGACAGCGATGTGGGCGACAGTGTCACCTTAAGCGCCGTGACACTGCCAAGCTGGCTGAGCTTTAATGCAGCCACGGGCGTGCTGAGTGGTACCCCAGCTAACGCTAATGTCGGCAGTCATGCGGTGGTGCTTCGCGCCACCGATGTGGATGGTTTAACCGCAGAGCAGAGCTTCAGCATTGCAGTGGCAAACGTCAACGACGCACCGACCATCAGTTCAACGGCGTTAACCAGTGCTACCCAAGATGCAGCCTATAGCTACACCTTGGTGGCGACCGATAGCGATGTGGGCGACAGTGTCACCTTAAGCGCGGTTACACTGCCAAGCTGGCTGAGCTTTAATGCCGCGACGGGCGTGTTAAGCGGTACCCCAACTAACGCCAATGTTGGCAGTCATGCCGTGGTGCTACGCGCCACCGATGTCGATGGCTTAACCGCAGAGCAGAGCTTCAGCATTGTGGTAGCGAACGTTAACGATGCGCCGACCATCACCTCTAGTGCACAGACTAGCGCCACCCAAGATGCGGCCTATAGCTATACCTTGGTGGCGACCGACAGCGATGTCGGCGATAGCCTCACCTTAAGCGCAGTCACTCTGCCAAGTTGGTTGAGCTTTAATGCCGCGACTGGCGTGTTAAGCGGTACCCCAACTAATGCTAACGTTGGCAGTCATGCCGTGGTGCTTCGCGCCACCGATGTAGATGGCTTAACCGCAGAGCAAAGCTTCAGCATTGTGGTGGCAAACGTCAACGATGCACCAACCATCAGTTCAACGGCGTTAACCAGCGCCACCCAAGATGCGGCCTATAGCTATACCGTGGTGGCGACCGACAGCGATGTGGGCGACAGTGTCACCTTAAGCGCCATGACACTGCCAAGTTGGCTGAGCTTTAATGCGGCCACGGGCGTGTTAAGCGGTACCCCAACTAATGCTAATGTCGGCAGTCATGCGGTGGTGCTACGTGCTACGGATGTGGATGGTCTGACGATTGACCAGAGCTTTACGATTGTGGTGGCAAACGTCAACGATGCGCCTGTCGCTTCCAATCAGTCTGTAACTCTTGAGGAAGACAGTTCGGTGATGATCACGCTTGCGGGTGAGGATGCCGATAATGATCCTCTGACCTATGAGATCAGCGCCCAACCTGCCTCTGGTACCTTAGAGCAGCACGGTAGTGTCTGGCTCTACACGCCTGAGAAGGATTTTAATGGTACTGACTCTATTGGCTTTATCGCTAAAGATGCAGAGCTGAGCTCAGAGCCTGCCACAGTCACTGTTACGGTTACGCCAGTGAACGACGATCCTCAAGCTATCGATGACAGCTATACCTTAACCAGTACTGCAAATGACACCTATTCGCTGGCGGTGCTGGCAAACGATGTGGATGTCGATGGCAACACCTTAAGCATTGATGGTGCTGCTGCGGATATTGGCAGTGTACAAATCACTGCTGATGGACTCAGCTTTACCGCGCCCAAGGCTTATGTGGGGCCTGTTGCACTGCGTTATACCATTAGCGATGGCAACAAAGGCCGAGCAACCGCTAAAGTGAATGTGCTGATTGAAGGCGCTGACTCAGCGAGTCAACCCGTGATCACCCTCCCTGATGATGTGGAAGTGAATGCGACTGGCCTGTTTACGCGGGTGAAACTCGGTTTTGCCAAGGCGGTTGACCGTAATGGACATCCATTACCCGTGTCGCTGGTGAATAAGAGCTTGTTCTTCGCTCCTGGCAACTACTTAGCCTATTGGCAGGCTGTAGACAGCGAGGGCAATAAGGCGATTAAAGCGCAGAAGGTCAAAGTCAATCCATTGATTTCGCTGAGCAAAGATCAAGTTGTTGCTGAAGGGAATCAAGTGACCGTGAGTGTTCACCTCAATGGTGAGGCGCCGAGTTATCCGCTGAGCATTCCTTACACAGTGTCAGGAACGGCAGACAGCAGCGACCATGATTTGGTTGATGGCGTAGTGGAGATCGCCTCAGGACAAATGGCAGAAATCCACTTTACTACCTTGAACGATGGTGTGAGTGAAGGGAATGAAGAGGTGCTAATCAGCCTTGACCCAAGCCTGAATCTTGGTAGTAAGCAGCAGACCCAAGTGGTGATTACCGAAGCCAATATTGCACCACAGGTTAGTTTGGCGGTGACTCAAGCTGGCCAACAGCAGGTGATAGTCGCGCAAAATGGCGGCGACGTGCATATTCGTGCCACCGCCTCCGATGCCAATGAGCAAGATACATTGACGTTGACGTGGGCAAGCGGCGCGTTAAGCTTGCAAGCGGATGCGACGGGGATGATGTTCTCTCCAGCCGCGGTAACGCCGGGGATTTATCCCGTGAGCTTAACAGCGACCGATGATGGTTCGCCTATGCTGTCGAGTACCGAAACAGTGTACATCGTAGTGCGTCCAAGTTTAGCTGCATTGACGAGTGCCGATGCGGATGGCGATTTAATCCCTGATGTTCAAGAAGGCTATAGCGATAGCGATAGTGATGGCATCCCAGATTATTTGGATGCGAACAATGACTGTAATGTGATGCCTGAAGGGGAATTGCAGCCAGTGTACTTCTTGGCCGAAGGGCAAGCGGGCGTCTGTTTACGTTTGGGAAATATTGCCCTAAGCCGTGGACAGAGCGGTGTGCAACTACAGCCTGAAGCCGTGGCTGAAGATGCTTTAGCTGCCAATGTGGGCGGTATTTTCGACTTTATCGCGACGGGTCTGCCACAACAGGGCCAAAGCTATAGCTTGGTATTGCCACAACGTTCGCCCGCTCCAGCGAATGCCGTCTACCGCAAGTTTAATGCGCAAGCGGGCTGGCGAGACTTTGTGATTGATGCAAACAACACTGTTGCCAGTACTGAGGGGGAACGTGGTTTCTGCCCGCCACCGGGGGATAGCCGTTGGACACCGGGATTAACCGAAGGCCATTGGTGTGTGCAGTTGACTATCGAAGACGGCGGTCCTAACGATGATGATGGTGTGGCTAACCGTACTATCGTCGACCCAAGTGGCGTGGCGGTGATGCTCAATGGTAACCACTTGCCTGTCGCCAATCCCGACTCTGCTGCGATTGCTTGGAACCAAAGTATCGATGTCAATGTGCTTGCCAACGATACGGATAGCGATGGCGATAGTTTGAGCGTCACGCAAGTGATTAGTGAGTTTGGCACAGTCACCGTGCTGGCCAATCAGCAGCTCAGCTACACGTCGGCGGCAGACTTTATCGGCACCGATGTGTTGGTGTATAGCATTACCGATGGCAAAGGCGGTACGGCAAGTAGTGAGCTGACGATCGTGGTAAATGGCAACACGGCACCTGTGACTGTCGATGACAGCGCCGCTACCGATGACCGCACCAGCTTGCTTATCGATGTGCTGAGTAATGACACCGATGTGGATGGTAATACGTTAACCTTGTTAAGTGCGACGGCTCAACAGGGCACTGTGGCTATCGAAGCCAATAAACTGCGCTATATCCCTAAAACAGGATTCGATGGTGTGGATACCGTGACCTATAGGATTAGCGATGGCCAAGGTGGTGAAGCGACGGGGCAAGTGCTTATCACAGTGAAAGCCTATCAAGAGGTGATTATCGATAATAAGT
The DNA here is from genome assembly GCF_002209245.2 of Shewanella sp. FDAARGOS_354. Lineage (NCBI taxonomy): Bacteria > Pseudomonadati > Pseudomonadota > Gammaproteobacteria > Alteromonadales > Shewanellaceae > Shewanella > Shewanella sp. FDAARGOS_354. Next base: position 3,824,499 of record NZ_CP022089.2, read on the forward strand.
CAGGAGGAGGCAGTATGACCTTATGGGCGTTGGCATTTATCTTGGCATGCGCGATATTGCGTCGCCGAGAATTACAGCGATTGGCCTTAGGCTGCCTGTTATTGCTCAGTGTGATGCAACAGGCACAGGCAACAGACTGGTATGTTGAGGGTTTTATCGGCCAAGCGCAGGCCGATAAAACCCTGCCTGAGTTAAACGCCCAAGTCGGAGAGGGACAACTCCTCAACGTCGATGACTCGGATACCGCATTTGGGGTGAGCCTAGGTTATCAATGGACACCGATTGTAGCGTTGGAACTGGGCTATGCCGATTTTGGTGAAGGAACAGCGAGGATTAAGGGCGCGACGTTAACGCCGGAACAATACCATGAGTTGGTGAAAACCGTCACCCCAGTGCTTGCCGATGGGGTTATGCTTGGCCTGAGGCTTACCTTGCTTGAACATGAGGGTTGGCGCTTTGAAGTACCCGTTGGCTTGTTCCATTGGCAAGCGGATATTAGTAGTACCATGGGCAATACCACGATAACGACTGATTTAGATGGCACAGATTGGTATGCGGGAGTGCGTTTTAGTTACCAATTTAGTGATGCTTGGTCTGTGGGTTTAGGTTATCAATACCTAGCTATCGAGCCGAATGACCTATTGAGTTATCAACTCAATCTGCGTTATCAGTTTTAGATGATATTGACATCAAAAGGGGCTTAGCCCCTTTTTTGTGGGTGAATTTTCGCGATAAAAAGCGGGATAGTTTTAGCCGCTTCTCCTTTGTTATTGCTTAGTGCGTGACTTAAATCCCATTACTTGGGTCGTGTTCTTTGGAATAGCCGCACTAAATTCAGGTTGTAGATTAAAGACAGGATAGTAAGATTGTCACTTATCCTAGTTAGTTTGTTGCTATTTTTATCCAGGGGCAGTTATGTCACAGCGGCACCACAAGCCGGAAATCTTGCATACTGAAGTTGTCGCTAAGAGCCGTTTGTTTCAAATTGAACAAGTCCATCTTAAATTCTCTAACGGTGTCGAGCGCCAGTATGAGCGGATGAAGGGCGGAAGCCGTGGCGCTGTGATGGTTGTACCCATTCATCAAGGTAACATGCTGTTAGCCCGTGAATATGCCGCTGGTACTGACAATTACGAGCTAGGTTTTCCTAAGGGATTAATAGACCCTGGTGAGCAAGCTATCGAAGCGGCCAATCGAGAATTGCAGGAAGAAATCGGTTTTGGGGCCCGTAAGCTGACCCTGTTGAAAGAACTTAGCCTTGCGCCGGGTTATTTCTCTAGCAAGATGCAAATTTTCATAGCAGAAGATTTATATGAAAGCCGCCTCGAAGGCGATGAGCCTGAACCCATAGATGTGGTGCCTTGGGCGTTGGCCGAGTGGGAAGCGTTACTCGAAAATAGCGATTTTTCAGAATCCCGTAGTGTAAGCGCATTGTTTTTAGCGCAGAAACATCTACAACTTAAATAATCTTTTTTGTTATAGCATTCAGCAATTGAGTGCTTGTGGATCATTCGCGATGTTAGCGATTGGAGTAGTTATGAAGCCAGAAGAGTTAATCGACGAGGTGATTGCGATAGCAACGGATGCGGGTCGCACTATTCGTGAGATTTACCTCAAGGGTAATTTTGAGCGAGAGACTAAGTCTGATAATACCCCTGTCACCTCGGCGGACTTAGCGGCGAATAAGCTGATATGTGAACGTTTGGCCGCATTGACGCCCGATATTCCTATCCTGTCTGAAGAGGCTGCCGATATTCCCCTGAGTGAGCGTGAAGGCTGGAAACGTTATTGGTTAGTCGACCCTCTCGATGGCACGGGAGAGTTTATTGCCGGTAGTGGTGATTTTTCGGTGATCATTGCGTTGGTGGAGCACAATCGTCCAGTAATGGGTGTGGTCTATGTGCCGATGACGCAGGTGTGTTACTACGCCATCGCGGGATTAGGTGCCTATAAACGCACCGATAAGCAGGAAGTGCGCATCAGTAGTCGGCAAATTCAGCACCGTGAGCAAGTTTCCCTTAGGTTAGCGGTGAGTCGTCGTCAGGATCCTCAATCCGTGTTGACCCTCTTCAATCATCCTAAGCATTGTGAGCTTGTGGTCATGGGCGGTGCGGCCTTGAAGAGTTGTCTGGTCGCCGAAGGACGCGCCGATTGTTATGTGCGAGTAGGGCCGACAGGTGAATGGGATACCGGCGCCGCGCAGATCATTATTGAGGAAGCGGGTGGTCAGCTCATGGATACCGAGCTGCAACCTTTGACTTATAACGAGCGTGAGACGCTTGAGAATCCTAACTTTATTGTTGTTGGTGCGCCAAATTTAGAGTGGGATAAAATTTTAATTGGTGAATAGGTTTACATGCAGTCGATTCGTCCAGTATTAAAGTCAGAGTTAGCCGACGTTTTTCAACTTGAACAGGTTATCTTTGGCGATCATTGTTATCCCGATTTTTTCTTCCGCCAAGGGTTTGATTGTTGGCCTGAGTATTTTCTTGTTGCCATAGATGATGGCGGTAAGCTGTTAGGTTATGTGCTCTGCGCTCAAAGTGGCGACCCTACCTGTATGTGGATCCTGTCCGTGGCGGTGAGTGAGCAAGCCCGCGGACGAGGCATTGGTAAACAATTAATACAACAATGTTTAAGCCAAATACCACCTCTGGTTAAGCGGGTGGATTTAACTGTCGATCCCCATAATCCTGCCCATGGTTTATATCAGCGTTTAGGGTTTGTCGATACTGCCTTCGAAGCGGACTATTTTGGCGCTGGGGCCGACAGAGTCGTGATGAGTTATCACTGCCGCTAGGTAAAAGTTCAATCTCGAAATGGTGCCCTCAATTGAGGGCGTCATTTTTTATGCGTTAAAAGTTAAATTCCCTCCAAGGTTCGCATCGAGCGATTGCCCAGAGTTAGACTTTCTTCCCTCATTTTTATGCCTTTTACTTCATGCTGTACGCAAAATAAACTTATTTTGAACGTTGTTTTTTATTTTTTAGGCTGTTAATCTCACACCATTCAACAGGGAGTGAGACCTATGGCGAGACGCAAAGAACATAGTCATGATGAGATTCGTGCTATGGCAATAGAAGCAGCAATGGCACTGCTGCAACAGCAAGGGACACAAGAACTGAGTTTACGCAAGATTGCAAGCCAGATTGGCTATGTGCCGAGTACCTTAATCAATATCTTTGGTAGCTATAACTACCTTTTGTTAGCCGTTTCTGAGGCAACGCTGCAGGCGCTGATGCATGAGCTCTCCGAGGTAAATGCAGATAATAGTCGCAATCAGATCATCAGTATGGCGCAAAAATACGCTGAGTTTGCCCATGCGCAGCGCCAATGTTTTAAGTTGGTATTTGAACTGCAGCTACTCGACTCCGAACCTTTGCCCGAATCCCAAGGCCAACTTATTGCGGGTTTATTCAGTTTAATTGAGCGTGAGTTAGCCCTATTGTTCCCCAATAAGACTGCTGAGCAGCAACTTCAAATGAGCCGAGTGCTTTGGGGCGGCATCCACGGACTCACCGCCTTATCACTGGATAATAAATTGTTTGCCGATACGGCATCTTTACCCGCTTTACTAGAGAGTCATGTGACAGGGTATTTACAGGGAATGGGTTATCAGAGGGAAGCATCATGCTGCTAACAAAACGTTTTTTACCGTATTTCGCAACCCAATGTCTGGGCGCACTTAACGACAATATCTATAAAAATGTGTTGCTGTTGCTCGTCACCTTCAGCCAAGTCAATGATTTACCCATTAGCGTCGACATGTTTGTTAATTTGGCTGCGGGGGTCTTTATCCTGCCGTTTTTCCTGTTCTCTGCCCATGCTGGCGTCGTGGCCGACAATATGGATAAAGCCAAACTTATCCGTCGATTAAAATTGCTCGAAGTCATCATTATGTTCAGCGCCGCACTCGCCATTGTGAGTGAGAATTATATGATGATGTTATTACTGCTGTTTTTAACCGGTAGCCAGTCAGCCTATTTTGGACCGGTCAAATATTCCCTCTTGCCTCAAGCCTTAAAAGAGGATGAGTTAGTGACGGGCAATGCCTGGGTTGAGATGGGGACGTTTTTGTCTATCTTGATCGGTACCTTGAGTGCCGGGATCTTAGTGTCTGAAAACAACGCCACCTTGTGGTCGGCCATCACGGTCGCAGCCCTTGCCTTGGCGGGGTATTTGTCTAGCCGTGCGATCCCTGCTTTACCGCCGCAGGGCACGGTACAGAAAATCCAATTTCGGCCATTATCAGGCACTTGGCGCACCATTAAGAAGGCACGCCAAACGCCTTCGATTTGGATGGCCATCCTCGCCATTAGCTGGTTCTGGTTTTTGGGGGCGACATATCTGACCCAATTCCCTAACTTTGCCAAGCTGCATTTGCACTCTGGTGCGACAGTGGTGTCGCTGCTACTGGGAATGTTCTCTATTGGGATTGCGGTGGGCTCCTTTGTCTGTGAGCGTTTTTCCTTTGGCCATGTGGAGTTAGGCTTGTTGCCCTTTGGGGTGCTCGGGTTAACCGTGTTTGGTGTGGACTTGCTGTGGGCGATTCCGCCTGCACCTGCGGATGCTAGTTTTGTTTATGGCTTACAAAGCTTTATTGCTGAGCAGAAGCATTATCGAGTGATGTTGGACTTCTTTATGATTGGGGTCAGCGGTGGTCTGTTTATCGTGCCTCTGTACGCCTTTATTCAAGCGCGTTCTGCGAAGGGAGAATGTGCGCAAGCGATTGCCGCGAATAACATTATGAACTCGCTCTTTATGGTGGCGTCAGCGTTGTTGTCTATGCTGTTACTCGGTGTGGCTGGCTGGAGTATTCCACAGTTGTTCTTACTGCTAGCCGTGATGAATTTCGTTGTTGCTCTCTATGTGTATTCACAAGTGCCTGAGTTTACCCAACGATTTATCAGTTACTTACTCAGCCATGTGATGTATCGAGTGACTGTGACTGGGCGGGAAAAGATCCCCAAAGAAGGCGCGGGTATCATAGTCTGTAACCATGTGAGCTATGTGGATGCGTTGATCATTATGGGGGCGTCGACCCGGCCGATTCGCTTTGTGATGGATAAATCGATCAGTGAAATTCCGGTGCTGAAATACCTGTTCCGCCATGCAGGAGTGATTCCGATTTGTTCGCCGCGCCAGAGTGAGACGACTTACAATCAAGCCTTTGAATCAATTCATGAAGCGTTAGCGAATGGCGAGTTGGTGTGTATCTTCCCTGAAGGTCGTTTAACGCCGGATGGTGAACTCGGTGAGTTTCGCCCTGGTATCGATAAAATCTTGGCCCGCGATCCCGTGCCCGTAATCCCTATGGCGCTCAATGGTCTGTGGGGCTCTTACTTTAGTCATAAAGATGGCCATGCATTGACTACAATGCCTAAACGCTTCTGGTCCAAGGTATTGGTGAGTTTAACGGATGTGGTGGATGGGCAAAATGCTGATCGGCACTCGCTCAGGGATAGTGTCGCAAATCTACTCAATAAGCATTAAGTTAACGAGATGGATAAAGAAAACCGTGGGCAGTTCGCACACGGTTTTCTTGTTTTTAGCGGTTTGAGTGGTGGCTATCCAACGGATTGTTATTCCGATGATAGTTATCCCGCTGATAGTTATCCAGCCACTCATGCATGGCTTGGTGACCTCCCCTAAACAGAATATTGCCGGCTTTCTTTTGCAACTGGTATTCGTACATGGGGTCGTAATATTTGTGCAGTAGCATACTTATCCAGGCCAAATGTTGTGAAGTTTGGTTTTGATTAAGTTGTTGCGATAGCGCATTTTGCATCATGTCTTGTAACTCTTGATATTGCTTACCGCCAAGACGTTTGCGAATGCTGCCAAGACTCTGTAATAGGTAGTGGCTAAAGGCTTCGAAACCTGCCTCTAAGCCGAGACGCTCGATAAATCCTCGGTGCATTTTATGAACATATTCATCGAGTAAGCGAGTGAGCCTGATGTCATCTTCTTCTTCGAGTACCACAATATCGGCTGCCTGCATGGCGCTATAAAAGCTTTGCGGCAGCGCTGAGCGGCCAATCAGAAAGCTTTCATCCTCAAGTAGTAAGCAGGAATGATTACCCTGTTGGTGGCGGAGTAGTGCAATCGCGAGCTGATTTTCAAAGTTTATTTGCGTTGGTTGTGGGTCGATGTTTTTACCAAAACTCGATCCTCTATGATTGGCTATACCCTCAAGATCCACTGCCTCTTTGCGCTGTCTTAAAAAATCCGTTTTACCGCAGCCCGTCATACCACTTAGGCTTAACAAGCGTTGTTCGCTAGGGACGGCATCAATCACACCAATTAAATATTGGCGCATGCCTTTGTAGCCACCCTGTACATAAGGTACGACTACGCCCGCTTCTTTAAGCCATTGCTGAGTTAGCTGTGAGCGTAGCCCGCCGCGAAAGCAGTAAAGGTAAGCTTCGGGGTGGGCCGATAAAAAGTTTAACCAAGCATCAATTCTTTGTTGTTTTACTGCGCCATGTACGAGTGAATGGCCTAAGGTAATCGCGGCTTGCTGTCCTTGCTCTTTGTAGCAAGTGCCGACCTTTTCCCTTTCTTTATCAACCATTAACGGCAGATTTACCGAAGAAGGAAACGCGCCGCGGTCAAACTCGATTGGCGCTCTTAAGTCGATTAATGGCTGCCCAGCGACAAAGATATCGTGGTATTGCTGAGCCTGGATAATCGTTGTTGTCATTAACACAGCACCACATTGGCGGTGGAGGTGGGCGTTTCTAACGAACCAATGCAGATAGGCTCAATTTGATGGGCATTAAGCAGTGCCACCAGTTCTGCTTCGGCCTCATTCGATACCGCCACTAACAAGCCGCCACTGGTTTGTGGGTCACACAAAATGGCTTTCTGATAATCGGTTAGAGTGGGTAAGTGCTCGCCATAACTGTCGTAGTTACGGTGGGTTCCGCCGGGAACACAACCCTGCGCAAGATAGTCGAGGGCGCGAGGTAAGAGCGGCACTGCATCGAGTGTTAATTTGGCGGTGAGTTTAGCGCCTTGGCACATTTCGAGCAGATGGCCTGCAAGGCCAAAGCCAGTGACATCTGTCAGGGCGTTTACGCCTTTGATCTTAGCGATCTTAGCGCCTACGCTATTGAGCTGGCACATGGCATTCACCGCAATGTGGCTATCTTCGTCTTTTAGCTTCTTCTGCTTTTGTGCCGTGGTAAGAATGCCAATGCCAATCGGTTTTGTGAGATACAAACGATCGCCAGTTTTAGCTGTGTCGTTTTGTTTTAAATCCGTAAGGGCGATTTGCCCTGTGACCGCAAGGCCAAAGATAGGTTCAGGTGCATCGATGCTATGACCGCCAGCCAGCATAATGCCTGCTTCCATACAGGCTTGACGACCGCCATCAACCACTTGTTGCGCGATTTCGGCAGGCAATTTGTTGATTGGCCAGCCTAAAATAGCAATCGCCATCATCGGCGTGCCGCCCATGGCGTAAATATCACTAATCGCATTGGTGGCAGCAATGCGGCCAAAGGTAAAGGGGTCATCAACAATGGGCATAAAAAAATCAGTGGTACTGATAATGCCAATCTCATCATTGAGCTTATACACGGCCGCATCATCGCGACTCTGATTGCCGACCAGCAGATTAGGATCGGTAAATACAGGCAGCTGCGAGGCAAGAATGGTGGTCAGTACTTTAGGGGAAATTTTACAGCCGCAACCGGCACCATGACTATATTCGGTGAGTTTAATGCTATCGGTTGGAGATACTGCACAATTCGACATGAGCCTAACATCCTGTAAAAAGTGAATGAGGCATCATCATAATAGGATACGGCCACCATGCAAGGCGGCCGTATGATTTTTACCGATAATTGTGGCCTAGCTATAAGTTGCAGTCAGGCTCTTCCAGCTTTTTTGCTGATTCAGGAGTCGGGTTTTTAGCTCTTCGACTTGCTGCAATAATTGCTGATCGACCAGTTGCTTACGTTTGGCCTCTAACAGTGCCTTTTGGGCTTGATAATATTCGAGTAAGTGTTGTTTCATCAACTCATACTCTTGTTGAATTTTTTCAATAATTTCATCGGCATTTGGCAAATTGAGCACTTTGCTTTTAGCATGCAGCAGTTGCATTTGTAAGCGGGCACTCTCGATTCGCTCCTGCGGACTCGTGCGTAAGTCTTTGGCTAAACCCACCCAAGATAACGCCTTAATCAACCACTTAGTCGGATCGTAATGCCACCATTTAATCCCGTTACGATAATCGTTTTCGAAGATATGGTGGAAATTATGGTAACCCTCACCGTAGGTCAGTACAGCCAGAAAACCATTATCGCGAGCCGTATTTTTATCGGTATAAGGTTGGCTACCCCAAACGTGGGCGAGGGAGTTAATGAAGAAGGTGCAGTGATGCACGACCACTAAGCGCAGAAGTCCCGCCATCAGTAACATACCCGCGATATTGCCAGTGAACCAGCCTAATAAAGCAGGCAGACCAATATTCATAAGTAGCACAAGTGCAAGATAGTGCTTGTGTTGCCACATCACGATACGGTCGTTCTGTAAATCACGCACGTTTTGGTAGTCATGGTAACGCTGGGCTTGGTATTCGCGCAGCATCCAACCGATATGGCTGTACCAGAAACCCATGTTGGCGGAGTAAGGATCTTTGTCATTGTCATCGACATGCTTATGATGCACTCGATGATCGGATGCCCAATGTAACGCGCTGTTTTGTAATGCTAATGCACCACCAAGTGCGTAGATGAAACGTATTACAGGATGTGCCTTATAGGCTTTATGTGACCAGAGTCTATGGTAACCCGCAGTGATCGACAGGCCACTGGCAAAGGCTAACACCACAAAAGCAATCCATTCGCTGGCACCGTAACCGTGGGCTAGGCCATACCAAGGAACGAGGATTACCGCACTGAGAAAGGTTAGGCTAAATAGGGTGACATTAAGCCAGATGATAGGGGGTTTATTCATTATAGTTTCCAATATCCGCATTTGAGCGTACAACTGTAAGCTAATTTAGCCCAGCAATCTTGTTTGGTCAAGGTGGATAGGGCTGTGTTTCAATCGCAAAAGCGGTATTATCGCGTCATTACATTCAGTTAGCGGATTCAAGAATGGGTATTCGTGCACAGCAAAAAGAGAAAACTCGGCGGGCTCTAGTCGATGCGGCGTTTAACCAGCTCAGTGCTGAGCGGAGCTTCTCTAGCTTAAGTTTGCGAGAAGTGGCGAGGGAAGCCAACATTGCGCCCACATCCTTTTATCGTCATTTTAAGGATATGAATGAACTCGGGTTGACTATGGTCGACGAGGGCGGGCTTACCCTAAGGCAAATGATGCGCAAGGGGCGTCAACGTGCTGAAGCGGGTGGTAGCGTGATCCGTATATCAGTGGATACCTTTATGGAAGTTCTTGATTCTAATCCAAACGTTTTCAGAATTTTACTGCATGAGCGTTCAGGTACCTCGGCGGCATTCCGCGCTGCGGTGGCTCGCGAGATTGAACATTTTATTTCTGAATTGGCCCATTACACCGAAGCGACGGCGGGCCGTACACCTATGCTAGCCAGAGCGCAGGCAGAAGCGCTAGTGACCTTAGTGTTTAACGCCGGAGCGTCGGCACTGGATATGAAGCGCGCCGATCGTAAAGTGCTTGCCGATCAATTAGTAATGCAGCTGCGCATGGTCGCCAAGGGCGCTGAAGCATTACAACATAAAGTAGAACATCGTTAGTTGGGTACGGTTTGACTAAAAACAAAGGAGCCACAGGCTCCTTTGTTTTTAGGTATATAGAGTCGCCTAACGACGTTCTAACAGCACACCTGTTTCCATATGGTCGGTGTAAGGGAACTGATCGAATAGCGCAAAACGTGTCACCTTGTGAGTCTGATTTAATTGCTGCAAATTGTCTTTTAAGGTGTCGGGATTGCACGAGATATACAAAATCCGCTCATAACCTTGCACTAAGTCCAACGTAGCTGGGTCAATACCTGCTCGTGGTGGGTCAACAAAAATGGTGTTGCACACATAGCTATCCAGATCGATGCCTTCTAAGCGCCTGAAGCTGCGTTTTTTGGCCATCGCATCGCTAAACTCTTCCGCCGACATGCGGATAATTTGCAGATTATCGATATTGTTGACTTCGATATTGTATTGGGCTGCATCCACCGAAGGTTTAGCTAACTCGGTCGCGAGCACGCGATTAAAGTTTTGTGCCAGCGCGATAGAGAAGTTGCCATTACCACAGTAAAGCTCCAGCAAATCGCCTTGGCTGTGTTGAGTCACGTCGATAGCCCATTCCAGCATCTTGATTGCCACCTTGGCATTTGGCTGGGTAAAGCTGTTTTCGATTTGTTTGTAATGGAAAACTTTGTCATTCACTTGCAGTGACTCAACCACAAAGTCTTTATCTAAATCGATTTTCTGTTTGCGCGCACGGCCAATGATATTGACCTTAAATTGGCTGCTCAATCTAGCTTTGAGCGCGGTGGCTTCGCTGCGCCATTGGTCATCAAGCTGTCTGTGATACAGCAGTGATACTAGAATCTCACCACTGAGCGTTGATAAAAAATCAACCTGGAAGAGTTTGTGGCGTAGGCTGTGGTTAGGTTTTAACTCGGCGATCAGTGCCGCCATCATTTGATTGATTAACGCACTCGCAGGTAAGTATTGATCACAACGTACTTTGTCGTTCAATACTTTATCAAACATGTAATAGTATAAATCGTCGCCCTCATGCCATACGCGAAACTCGGCGCGCATACGGTAGTTGGCAGGCTCAGAGGCAAACACTTCAACACTCGGCGTCTCAAATTGGGCAAAGGTCTGCTCTAGCTTGATACGCTTTGCAGTCAGTTGCGCATCATAGGTCGTGGGATCCATTGCTGCTAAATTCATTGTTGATTCACCGTGGCTGTAAATTGGGGCGCAAATTTTATACTAGGTGACACGAATGTCCAGCATCTTGGTTTTGCGGTTTGAGCAAAGCTGTGGGAAAATCCGCCCGCGCATGGGGCGAAGAATTAACTGGAGATGGGCTTGTCGCAACCAATATTAGTATTCGATTCTGGCATCGGCGGTCTATCCGTATTAGCAGAAATTCGCAAACTGCTTCCTCACCATGATTACTGCTATTTATTCGATAATGCCAGATTGCCCTATGGCGAATTGGAGGAGCATGAACTTGTCTCAGGCTGTGTCGCGCTAATCGACCAAGTCGTCGAGCGTACCCATGCTGCCATTGTTATCGTTGCTTGCAATACCGCGAGTACGGTTGTGCTGCCCGCGCTGCGTGCCACTTTATCTATTCCTGTGGTGGGCGTTGTCCCCGCCATTAAACCCGCGGCGCAGTTATCTAAAAGTAAGCGTATCGGTTTACTAGCCACCCCAGGTACGGTAAAGCGCCACTATACTCACGAACTCATTAGCCAATTTGCCGATGACTGCCATGTAGAGCTGTTCGGATGTTCGGAATTAGTACTGATGGCCGAGCAGAAGATTGCCACTGGTCAGCTGGATATGGTGCGATTAACGCAGATATTGTCGCCGATTGTCGAGGCGGAGTTAGATGTATTGGTACTTGGATGTACTCATTTCCCAATGATGCGTGATGAATTGCAGCAGGTATTGGGTCAAGGTGTGACTCTGCTTGATTCAGGTGAAGCAATAGCTAAACGAGTCAAAACACTGTTAGCTACTAAGAGCGAACAGCAAGGTCTAAAAGACGCGCATCAAGATTCGGTTATGCAGGCGTTTTATACTAAAGCGGAAATCAGTGAGGGATTGATGACTATGTTAGTCGATTGTGGCTTTTCGGCCCTAGAGCGAATCACCACAATCAACCAGAACGGATAAGCTAACGCAGATTATTCATCAGTACCTGTACGGTCGGCAGCTTCCGAATCTTGAGTCTTAGCTTCTCTAACCTTTAAGGTTCTTTCTTGGAAGTTAAAGTCATTTAGCTTAACCATTGCTTTTTGAGCACCTGCTTCGGACATTTCAACAAAACCGAAGCCTTTACGGCGACCTGTTTTACGATCTCGAACTAAACGGACTGAATTGACTGGGCCGAATTCACCAAACAAGACTTTCACTTCTCCCTCATGCACACGATAAGGCAAGTTGCCTACATAGAGTGTCATTGTCGGGCCGACATATTGTTCATCAGCAGCTTGAGTGGTACCTAAATCAGGGACAAATTTAAAGATAAGCGTAGTAATAATCACGCCAGCAACAAAGGCGATGTAAGCGGGTAATGTTGTTGCAAATTGAGATAGCGCAATTGCGCCAAGAATGGCAATAACCAAAACAATAAGAAATGACTTTTGCATATAAATGCTCTCTGAATGAAATAGAAAATGATAAATAACTGTTAACAGCAAGTCATATGGTAATGAATTATTTACTTTTACACTAGACTGCTGCCGAAAAATTGAGCGCGAATTATCATTTATCAGATAAAAACTTACATCAAAATTGAATAACCAAGCCAAAATAGATAAAAAATAAACATAATGCTTAAAATGTCGGCGTACAGTCTTTGGGGGCTAAAAAAGCGCTTGCACAAAAAGTTCCGCTGCCTATAATGCGCATCCACTGACACGGCAGACAGCGATACGCAGTTGCAAGTGCCAGTTCATCGAGTGATTCAATCCTTGATGAGCGAAAAGAAAGTTTAAAAAACTACTTGACGCAAAAACGGGAATGCGTAAAATACGCAGCCCTGACCCAGTGAGCGGTAACGCAAGCGATGAGGTCAAATGCTCTTTAACAATCTAAACAAGAAATCTGTGTGGACACTCACAGGTGTTGAGTTAATCGAAATTACTCTGCCGTTTGGCGAGTAATCAAAGAATTAAATCAATGAATGAGTGTTCATAGCAATATGTACAAAGTTTTGGTTTCGCTTTTTTAAAAGCGGAAACAAACGACAGAATTCATTGAGTCGTTTAACGCGAGTTAAACAAAAAACTTTTAATTGAAGAGTTTGATCATGGCTCAGATTGAACGCTGGCGGCAGGCCTAACACATGCAAGTCGAGCGGCAGCACAAGGGAGTTTACTCCTGAGGTGGCGAGCGGCGGACGGGTGAGTAATGCCTAGGGATCTGCCCAGTCGAGGGGGATAACAGTTGGAAACGACTGCTAATACCGCATACGCCCTACGGGGGAAAGAGGGGGACCTTCGGGCCTCTCGCGATTGGATGAACCTAGGTGGGATTAGCTAGTTGGTGAGGTAATGGCTCACCAAGGCGACGATCCCTAGCTGTTCTGAGAGGATGATCAGCCACACTGGGACTGAGACACGGCCCAGACTCCTACGGGAGGCAGCAGTGGGGAATATTGCACAATGGGGGAAACCCTGATGCAGCCATGCCGCGTGTGTGAAGAAGGCCTTCGGGTTGTAAAGCACTTTCAGTAGGGAGGAAAGGGTGAGTCTTAATACGGCTCATCTGTGACGTTACCTACAGAAGAAGGACCGGCTAACTCCGTGCCAGCAGCCGCGGTAATACGGAGGGTCCGAGCGTTAATCGGAATTACTGGGCGTAAAGCGTGCGCAGGCGGTTTGTTAAGCGAGATGTGAAAGCCCTGGGCTCAACCTAGGAATAGCATTTCGAACTGGCGAACTAGAGTCTTGTAGAGGGGGGTAGAATTCCAGGTGTAGCGGTGAAATGCGTAGAGATCTGGAGGAATACCGGTGGCGAAGGCGGCCCCCTGGACAAAGACTGACGCTCATGCACGAAAGCGTGGGGAGCAAACAGGATTAGATACCCTGGTAGTCCACGCCGTAAACGATGTCTACTCGGAGTTTGGTGTCTTGAACACTGGGCTCTCAAGCTAACGCATTAAGTAGACCGCCTGGGGAGTACGGCCGCAAGGTTAAAACTCAAATGAATTGACGGGGGCCCGCACAAGCGGTGGAGCATGTGGTTTAATTCGATGCAACGCGAAGAACCTTACCTACTCTTGACATCCACAGAAGACTGCAGAGATGCGGTTGTGCCTTCGGGAACTGTGAGACAGGTGCTGCATGGCTGTCGTCAGCTCGTGTTGTGAAATGTTGGGTTAAGTCCCGCAACGAGCGCAACCCCTATCCTTATTTGCCAGCACGTAATGGTGGGAACTCTAGGGAGACTGCCGGTGATAAACCGGAGGAAGGTGGGGACGACGTCAAGTCATCATGGCCCTTACGAGTAGGGCTACACACGTGCTACAATGGCGAGTACAGAGGGTTGCAAAGCCGCGAGGTGGAGCTAATCTCACAAAGCTCGTCGTAGTCCGGATTGGAGTCTGCAACTCGACTCCATGAAGTCGGAATCGCTAGTAATCGTGGATCAGAATGCCACGGTGAATACGTTCCCGGGCCTTGTACACACCGCCCGTCACACCATGGGAGTGGGCTGCAAAAGAAGTGGGTAGCTTAACCTTCGGGGGGGCGCTCACCACTTTGTGGTTCATGACTGGGGTGAAGTCGTAACAAGGTAGCCCTAGGGGAACCTGGGGCTGGATCACCTCCTTACCTATACGACTAACTCGATGTTTGCTGAGTGTTCACACAGATGGCTTGTTGAACTTCCTGTAAGGGAAGGGAGAGCGACATGCACCGCGAGCCGGTAAGCATTGTTCTTTAACAATTTGGAAAGCTGATAGTAATTAACACAATGATGTCTGTCGTTGTGTTAATACGAAAAAAATTGAGTTCTTAAAACACTTGTTAAGTGTCTTGAATATTCAAGTCTAAGGCGAGTCCATCTTCTTGGTCGAAGATGAGACAAGTAAAACCAGCTGGTCGCAACGACTCAAGTGGCTCACGCAAGTGAAACTCATTTGGGTTGTATGGTTAAGCGACTAAGCGTATACGGTGGATGCCTTGGCAGTCAGAGGCGATGAAGGACGTAGTAACTTGCGAAAAGCGTTGGCGAGCTAGTAACAAGCATTTGAGCTAACGATGTCCGAATGGGGGAACCCGGCCGCATAAGCGGTCATCATGTGGTGAATACATAGCTACATGAGGCAAACGAGGGGAACTGAAACATCTAAGTACCCTTAGGAAAAGAAATCAACCGAGATTCCCCTAGTAGCGGCGAGCGAACGGGGATTAGCCCTTAAGTCAGAGGGGTGTTAGTGGAATGGTCTGGAAAGTCCAGCGGCACAGGGTGATAGCCCCGTACACGAAAACTAACCTTTGATGAAAACGAGTAAGGCGGGACACGTGATATCCTGTTTGAATATGGGGGGACCATCCTCCAAGGCTAAATACTCCTGACTGACCGATAGTGAACCAGTACCGTGAGGGAAAGGCGAAAAGAACCCCTGTGAGGGGAGTGAAATAGAACCTGAAACCGTATACGTACAAGCAGTGGGAGCGGTTCTTGAGACCGTGACTGCGTACCTTTTGTATAATGGGTCAGCGACTTACGTTTTGTAGCGAGGTTAAGCGAATAGCGGAGCCGTAGGGAAACCGAGTGTTAACTGCGCGTTTAGTTGCAAGGCGTAGACCCGAAACCCGGTGATCTAGCCATGGGCAGGTTGAAGGTTGAGTAACATCAACTGGAGGACCGAACCGACTAATGTTGAAAAATTAGCGGATGACTTGTGGCTGGGGGTGAAAGGCCAATCAAACCGGGAGATATCTGGTTCTCCTCGAAAGCTATTTAGGTAGCGCCTCGAGCGAATACCATTGGGGGTAGAGCACTGTTAAGGCTAGGGGGTCATCCCGACTTACCAACCCTTTGCAAACTCCGAATACCAATGAGTACTACTCGGGAGACAGACGGCGGGTGCTAACGTCCGTCGTCAAAAGGGAAACAACCCAGACCGTCAGCTAAGGTCCCAAAGTGTATGTTAAGTGGGAAACGATGTGGGAAGGCTTAGACAGCTAGGATGTTGGCTTAGAAGCAGCCATCATTTAAAGAAAGCGTAATAGCTCACTAGTCGAGTCGGCCTGCGCGGAAGATGTAACGGGGCTAAACATACCACCGAAGCTACGGGTGCAATTCATTAGAGTTGCGCGGTAGAGGAGCGTTCTGTAAGCCGTTGAAGGTGAAGGGGTAACCCACACTGGAGGTATCAGAAGTGCGAATGCTGACATGAGTAACGATAAAGGGGGTGAAAAACCCCCTCGCCGAAAGACCAAGGGTTCCTGTCCAACGTTAATCGGGGCAGGGTGAGTCGACCCCTAAGGTGAGGCCGAAAGGCGTAATCGATGGGAAACAGATTAATATTTCTGTACTTCCGCTAACTGCGATGGAGAGACGGAGAAGGCTAGGCTAGCGCGGCGTTGGTAGTCCGCGTTTAAGGTGGTAGGTGGGTGACTTAGGCAAATCCGGGTCACTATACACTGAGAGCTGATGACGAGTCCCCAAGGGGATGAAGTAGTTGATGCCATGCTTCCAGGAAAATCTTCTAAGCTTCAGGTTAGCGGGAATCGTACCCCAAACCGACACAGGTGGTCGGGTAGAGAATACCAAGGCGCTTGAGAGAACTCGGCTGAAGGAACTAGGCAAAATGGTACCGTAACTTCGGGAGAAGGTACGCTCTTGTTGGTGATGAGACTTGCTCTCTAAGCTGACGGGAGTCGCAGATACCAGGTGGCTGCAACTGTTTATCAAAAACACAGCACTGTGCAAACTCGCAAGAGGAAGTATACGGTGTGACGCCTGCCCGGTGCCGGAAGGTTAATTGATTGGGTTATCGCAAGAGAAGCTCATGATCGAAGCCCCGGTAAACGGCGGCCGTAACTATAACGGTCCTAAGGTAGCGAAATTCCTTGTCGGGTAAGTTCCGACCTGCACGAATGGCGTAATGATGGCCACGCTGTCTCCAGCCGAGACTCAGTGAAGTTGAAATTGCGGTGAAGATGCCGTATACCCGCGGCTAGACGGAAAGACCCCGTGAACCTTTACTATAGCTTGGCACTGAACATTGACCCTACATGTGTAGGATAGGTGGGAGACTATGAAGTTGGAACGCTAGTTCTGATGGAGTCGTCCTTGAAATACCACCCTTGTAGTGTTGATGTTCTAACTTGGCCCCATTATCTGGGGTAAGGACAGTGCCTGGTGGGTAGTTTGACTGGGGCGGTCTCCTCCCAAAGAGTAACGGAGGAGCACGAAGGTTGGCTAAGTACGGTCGGACATCGTACGGTTAGTGCAATGGCATAAGCCAGCTTAACTGCGAGACAGACACGTCGAGCAGGTACGAAAGTAGGTCATAGTGATCCGGTGGTTCTGAATGGAAGGGCCATCGCTCAACGGATAAAAGGTACTCCGGGGATAACAGGCTGATACCGCCCAAGAGTTCATATCGACGGCGGTGTTTGGCACCTCGATGTCGGCTCATCACATCCTGGGGCTGAAGTCGGTCCCAAGGGTATGGCTGTTCGCCATTTAAAGTGGTACGCGAGCTGGGTTCAGAACGTCGTGAGACAGTTCGGTCCCTATCTGCCGTGGGCGTTGGATGATTGAGGGGAGTTGCTCCTAGTACGAGAGGACCGGAGTGAACGAACCGCTGGTGTTCGGGTTGTCATGCCAATGGCATTGCCCGGTAGCTATGTTCGGAATCGATAACCGCTGAAAGCATCTAAGCGGGAAGCGAGCCCCAAGATGAGTCATCCCTTGGACTATAAGTCCACTAAAGAGCCGTTCGAGACTAGGACGTTGATAGGTCAGGTGTGTAAGCGTTGTGAGGCGTTGAGCTAACTGATACTAATGACTCGAGAGGCTTAACCATACAACCCAGATGGGTTTTGCTAAGTAGCACTTAGACGAATAGAAACACTTAAGAAGTGGTACTCAATACAGCTTTCCGAATTATTAAATAAGATAAGAGCAGATTTTAGTTCCTAGAATCTAGCAGCACGGAGTGCGCTCTCGAGTCTTGTTTAAACCAAATTTGCTTGGTGACAATAGCATTGTGGTCCCACCTGATCCCATCCCGAACTCAGAAGTGAAACGCAATCGCGCCGATGGTAGTGTGGGGTCTCCCCATGTGAGAGTAGGTCATCGCCAAGCGCCTAATTAAACAATGAAGCCAGCTGAATAAGCTGGCTTTTTTGTTTTTGATGTTTTATTCACAGCTTCCTCAACTTGTTTTTGCTCATCTTTAACTCTTGCTCAACAGCTCAACAGCTCAACAGCTCAACAGCTCAACAGCTCAAAAGCTTGAGTCATGACGTATCTGTTTTATCGATCAATCTCAGTTTGCTGCAATTCTAGGGTGAAGCGTTTACAATGTCGCTTTTATCGCGGCAGAACATCATCATGTCTTTTCCATACTCGCTAAAACCGTTTAATACTTTTGGCGTAGAGCAATCCTGTTCATCATTGATTGAAGTCCATTCCAAGATGGAACTGCAAACGACTTGCTTATCTTTATATCAATCAAAGCAACCAATGCTTGTGCTTGGTGGTGGCAGCAATATCGTATTTACCGATGATTTTAATGGCACTGTAGTGCGAGTATTGTCTAAAGGTATTTCCTGCTCCGAAGATGACTCTCACTTTTATCTTGATGTTGAGGCGGGTGAAAACTGGCATGAATTGGTCCTATTTAGCTTAGATCAGAATATGCCTGGACTTGAGAATTTAGCCCTGATCCCGGGCACAGTTGGCGCAGCTCCGATTCAAAATATCGGTGCTTATGGTGTTGAGTTTTGTGATGTTTGTGATTGGGTTGAATATCTTGATGTCGAGTCTGGCGACTTACTAAGGCTTACGGTCGATGAATGTGAGTTTTCATATCGCGAGTCGATATTTAAAGGCAGCTTACGCGACAAAGCTGTGATTACCGCTGTTGGTTTGCGCCTCCCTAAAGCTTGGCAACCAAAATTGGCCTATGGCCCGTTGCAATCATTTAACGCTGAGACGGTGACCCCAAGGGAGATTTTTGACCGTGTCTGTGAGGTGAGGAGTGAGAAGCTGCCGAATCCTGAGGTGCTAGGTAACGCTGGGAGTTTTTTTAAGAATCCAATCGTAAGCGCGGCGACTTATATGCAGCTTGCTGCGCGTTTCCCGAGTATCGTCGGTTATGCTCAACCCAATGGTGAGGTTAAACTGGCTGCGGGGTGGCTAATTGAGCATGCAGGTCTTAAGGGGTTTGTTCTTGGGAATGCGGGAGTGCATGCGAAGCAAGCTTTAGTATTAGTCAATTTAGGTCATGCGACTGGCCAAGATATTTGTCGATTAGCATTGCATGTGATTGCGCGAGTGAATGAGGTTTTTGGTGTTAAGCTCGAAGCCGAGCCAAGAATTATGGGATTAACTGGGGAGACGAGTCTCGATGTCTGATAACTGGGTGAGAAAACGCGAAATACTGGGATTACTGTCGAGCGAACATTTTGTCTCAGGTGAAGAATTGGCTACGCAACTGGGTATTTCTCGTGCGGCGGTGAGCAAGCATGTCGATGCTTTGGAAGACTATGGCGTGGCGATCTACAGTGTCAAAGGCCGCGGTTACAAGTTAGCTAATCCTATCTCCCTTATCGACTCGGCTCGTTTAATTCAGTCGATCGATAATCGATGCTTTTACTTTGATGAAATCCCGAGCACTAACGGCTTTATGTTAAGCCATACCAGTGAGCTGAAGAGTGGCGATGTGTGTGTGGCTGAGTACCAGTCAGCGGGACGAGGACGTAGAGGACGAACTTGGGTGTCTCCCTATGGACATCATTTGTATTTCTCGCAGTTTTGGTCATTCCCCCAAGGGATTGCACAGGCCATGGGCTTAAGCCTAGTGGTGGCTTGTAGTTTAGTTGAGGTACTGAAATCCTTTGGTGTTGATAATATCGGCGTGAAATGGCCAAACGATATTTATCTTAATTATAAAAAGCTTGCTGGGATTTTAATTGAAATGTCCGGGCAGGCGGATAGCGAGTGCCAATTAATCATTGGTATTGGTGTTAACATGGCTATGTCGGAAGACCAAGGTAAGGGAATTGACCAGCCTTGGAGCGACTTGTCTAGCTTGACGGATATGCCAAATAAAACGGACCTCGTGATTGCACTACACAAACAGTTGAAGAGAGACATACAGTTGTTTGAGCGTGAAGGGCTGGCAGCCTTTAAAACGCGCTGGAAACAGGCGGATCTATTCCATGGTAAAGAAATTCGTTTACTGATGGGTGAGAATCACGTTGACGGCATCTGTCGAGGGATCGATGAACAAGGTGCAGTATTGTTAGAAACCGCCGATGGCATACAAGCCTATATCGGCGGAGAAATCAGTTTAAGAGCAAGATAAGATTATTTACGCAGTAAAACGTGTGACATCAAATGATCCTGTCCTTTTTGTAGGATCAGATGCGCTCGTTCCCTTGTGGGCTGAATATTGAGCTGCAAATTGGGACCGTTGATTGTGTCCCATATTTTCGCCGCTATAGTATAGGCTTCATCATCCGTCAGGCTAGCATAGTGATGGAAATAGGACTTTTCATCACTAAATGCCCCTTTGCGAAATTGCAAAAAGCGCTCTTGATACCATTGCTTCAATAAATGCTCTTCGGCATCGACATAAATCGAAAAATCGACAAAGTCGGAGACAAAGGGCCTACGTATATCGACTGGCGAATCTAAACCAGTTTGTAAAACATTCAGTCCTTCGAGGATCAAAATATCGGGCTGCGAAACGGTTTGATGCTGGCCGCGAATACGATCGTAAGTCACGTGGGAATAGATAGGCGCATTTACATGGGCTTGCCCGGATTTTACCGCCGAAATAAATTCGACCAACATCTTCATATCGTAACTTTCAGGAAAGCCTTTGCGTTGCAATAGCCCTTTACGCTTCAAATCTGCCAGAGGATATAGAAAACCATCGGTCGTAACTAAATCGACTTTAGGATGCTCGGGCCACTGGCTTAGTAACGCCTGTAAAATACGCGCAGTGGTACTTTTACCCACGGCAACACTACCGGCAATGCTGATGATATAAGGGCTGCTTGAGGGCTTTTGCCCGAGAAACTCATCAAGGACTAAACCACGTTGTTGTTTGGCTTTTACAATTAAGTTAAGCAACCTGCTCAGAGGCAAATAAATATCAGTGACTTCGGAGAGCGAAACCTTTTCATTGATACCCCGAAGATTCTCCAAGTCTTGTTCACTCAGCGTCATTGGCACTGCGTCCCTCAAAACAGACCACTGTGCGCGCTCAAAGGCAAGATAGAGTGCTTTTTGAATTGGATTTTTTGACGTCATTGGCTTTCCTCGGCTTAGGAATCGCACAGTACACCATGACTTAAGTATCGACAATATAAAATCAATTCATGAAGCTCGGTTTCTAGCTCTTCTAGCCTTATTTACTGGATAAATGCTTGCCAACATCAGTTTGAGGGTAAAAAAGCATCATTTGATTGCTTTTTTTAAACAAATCGTCGATTTTCGCTTGCACTTGGGCACACATTTACCTAATATCCCGTTCCGAAATGATTTGCCGGCATAGCTCAGTTGGTAGAGCAACTGACTTGTAATCAGTAGGTCCCGAGTTCGACTCTTGGTGCCGGCACCATTTTACTGGAGGGGTTCCCGAGTGGCCAAAGGGATCAGACTGTAAATCTGACGGCTCCGCCTTCGAAGGTTCGAATCCTTCTCCCTCCACCATTTTCTAGGTAGTTAGGTAGCCTTAGTTAGGTTGCGCGGGCATCGTATAATGGTATTACTCCAGCCTTCCAAGCTGATAACGCGGGTTCGATTCCCGCTGCCCGCTCCAAATTTAGTTGCTGATATGGCTCAGTTGGTAGAGCACACCCTTGGTAAGGGTGAGGTCGGCAGTTCGAATCTGCCTATCAGCACCAGCCTTTCTGAATTAAGCTCCTATACCTAAATTAATCGGTTCGATGTCATTTATATGCATCGGATTTTTTCTATATGTATGTTTTCATCACCAAGACTCTTGGATTGAGGCAATACCATGGCTAAAGCTAAATTTGAACGTTCTAAGCCCCATGTTAACGTGGGCACCATCGGTCACGTTGACCATGGTAAAACCACTCTGACTGCAGCTATCTCTCACGTACTGGCTAAGACCTACGGTGGTGAAGCTAAAGACTTCTCTCAAATCGATAACGCTCCAGAAGAGCGTGAGCGCGGTATTACCATCAATACCTCTCACATCGAATATGACACCCCAACTCGCCACTACGCACACGTAGACTGCCCAGGCCACGCTGACTATGTTAAAAACATGATCACTGGTGCTGCACAGATGGACGGCGCGATCCTGGTAGTTGCTTCTACAGACGGTCCAATGCCACAAACTCGCGAGCACATCCTGCTGTCTCGTCAGGTTGGCGTACCATTCATCATCGTATTCATGAACAAATGTGACATGGTTGATGATGCTGAGCTGTTAGAATTAGTGGAAATGGAAGTACGTGAACTGTTATCAGAATACGACTTCCCAGGTGATGACTTACCAGTAATCCAAGGTTCAGCTCTGAAAGCGCTAGAAGGCGAGCCAGAGTGGGAAGCGAAGATCCTTGAGCTGGCAGCAGCTTTAGACTCTTACATTCCAGAGCCAGAGCGTGATATCGATAAGCCATTCCTGATGCCAATCGAAGACGTATTCTCTATTTCTGGTCGTGGTACAGTAGTAACAGGCCGTGTAGAGCGTGGTATCGTTAAAGTGGGCGACGAAGTAGAAATCGTTGGTATCCGCACGACTTCTAAAACAACTTGTACTGGCGTAGAAATGTTCCGTAAGCTGCTTGACGAAGGTCGTGCAGGTGAGAACTGTGGTATTTTATTACGTGGTACTAAGCGTGATGACGTAGAACGTGGTCAAGTATTATCTAAGCCAGGTTCAATCAACCCACACACTACTTTTGAATCAGAAGTTTACGTTCTGTCAAAAGAAGAAGGTGGTCGTCACACTCCATTCTTCAAAGGCTACCGTCCACAGTTCTACTTCCGTACAACTGACGTAACCGGTACTATTGAACTGCCAGAAGGCGTAGAGATGGTAATGCCTGGTGACAACATCAAGATGGTTGTTACGCTGATTTGCCCAATCGCGATGGACGAAGGTTTACGCTTCGCAATTCGTGAAGGTGGCCGTACAGTAGGCGCTGGTGTTGTAGCTAAGATCATTGCGTAATAGCAATTGTGATTAGAAAAAAGGAAGCTTAGGCTTCCTTTTTTGTTTAAGTCGATTATTTAGTGGGTTTTGTGGGTTGCAACTGTTGTGCATCCTTGCTAACAAAGTCGAATCAGAATACAATCTATGGCCGATTTTTGACCCTGAGCTTATGCAACATGCGTTTCTAAGGGTATTCGGGATTCAGAGTATCTAAAGCGTATTGTAACTGGGTCGTATGTCCCTAATTATTGTGCTCAAGCTCAGGCCGTATTGAGTAACGGAATAACCGATGACAACAAATACTGAAAACCAGACTAACTCTCTGGATATCGTGAAGTGGGGTTTAGCGATCCTATTGCTGGCCGCTGCTGTTATTGGCAATCAAATGTATAGCGAGGCGAGTGCCGTGATCCGCGCACTGGCTGTTATCGTTGCATTCGCTATTGCTGGTTTTATTGCCCTGCAAACCGAAAAGGGTAAAAAAGCTTTAGCATTCGCGCGTGAGTCGCAAATTGAAGTGCGTAAGGTCGTATGGCCAACACGTCAAGAAGCGCTTAACACCACTTTTATTGTCCTTGCTGCAACAGGTATCTTAGCTCTCATTTTATGGGGTTTAGATGCAGTGTTAATGCGAATTGTCAATTTTATCACTGGCGTATAGGCACCTCGAATGACTGAAGCTAAAGAAGCTAAAAAAAGATGGTATGTAGTGCAGGCATTCTCTGGCTATGAAGGCCGAGTTTGTAAGTCACTGATTGAATACATTAAAATGCACGGCATGGAACAATACTTCGGTGAAGTCTTAGTTCCGACTGAAGAAGTCATTGAAATGCGTGCAGGCCAGCGTCGTAAGAGCGAGCGTAAGTTTTTCCCTGGTTATGTTTTGGTCCAGATGGAAATGAACGATGATAGCTGGCATTTAGTCAAAAGCATCCCGCGTGTTTTAGGCTTTATTGGCGGAACATCTGATCGTCCTGCTCCAATTTCAGATAGAGAAGCGGATGCTATTCTGCGTCGCTTACAAGAAACCACAGCTTCGCCAACTCACCGCGTTATTTTTGAGCCAGGCGAAGTGGTGCGTGTATGTGATGGTCCATTTGCTGACTTTAACGGTACCGTTGAAGAAGTGGATTATGACAAGAGCCGCGTAAAAGTGTCGGTAATGATCTTCGGTCGTTCTACACCAGTTGAGCTCGATTTTAGTCAGGTCGAAAAAGGCTGATTAAATTAAATACAAAATCCGTTTGGCAACGGGTGCGGATTTCTATATAATCCGCACCCGTTGTTTTCGGGGGAGCATGTTGGCATGTCGCTGATATGCGTTTGAACCCAAACTGAGGAAATGTCAGATGGCAAAAAAGATTGATGCTTATATTAAGCTACAAGTGAAATCAGGTTCTGCGAACCCTTCACCACCAGTTGGTCCAGCTCTGGGTCAGAAAGGTGTGAACATCATGGAATTCTGTAAAGCGTTCAACGCTCGTACAGAAAAAATGGAAAAAGGCATGCCTATTCCAGTCGTGATCACTGTATACAGTGACCGTTCATTCACTTTCGAAACTAAGACACCACCAGCTTCTTACTTACTGAAGACTGCTGCAGGCCTGAAATCAGGTTCTCCACGTCCAAACACTCAGAAAGTAGGTACTATCGCTCGTGCTAAGATTCAGGAAATTGCTGAAATGAAAGCCGCCGATATGACTGGTGCTGATATTGAAGCGATGACTCGCTCAATCGAAGGTACTGCGCGTTCAATGGGTTTGGTTGTAGAGGGTTAATATAATGGCAAAACTAACTAAACGCATGCGCGTAATCCGCGAGAAAGTTGACGGTACTAAATTATACGAAATCAACGACGCTGTTGCTCTGTTAAAAGAATTAGCAACTGCTAAGTTCGTTGAAAGTGTTGACGTTGCTGTTAACCTGGGTATCGACCCACGTAAATCTGACCAAAACGTTCGTGGTGCAACTGTGTTGCCACACGGTACTGGTCGTGACGTTCGCGTTGCAGTATTTACACAAGGTGCGAATGCTGAAGCTGCTAAAGCTGCTGGTGCAGAACTTGTTGGTATGGATGATCTGGCTGAGAAAATCAAAGCCGGTGAAATGAACTTCGACGTAGTTATCGCATCTCCAGACGCAATGCGCGTTGTTGGTATGTTAGGTCAAATCTTAGGCCCACGTGGCTTAATGCCTAACCCAAAAACTGGCACAGTAACGCCTAACGTTGCTGAAGCAGTTAAGAACGCTAAAGCAGGTCAAGTTCGTTACCGCAACGACAAGAACGGTATTATCCACACTACTATCGGTAAAGTGGATTTCACACCAGTTCAATTGAAAGAAAACTTGGAAGCGTTAATCTCTGCACTGAAAAAGGCTAAGCCTGCAGTTGCAAAAGGTGTATACGTGAAAAAAGTAAGCATCTCCACCACTATGGGTGCAGGTGTTGCTGTTGACCAAGCTTCTCTCGAAACAGCTAACTAATTTTACAAGGTGAGTGCATTAGTCTATAATGCGCGCACTTTGTGGGTTGAAGCCTGTTTTTGATGCTTTAAGCATCATTAATTAGGCTTCCGTCCAAGACCGCAGGTGTTTACTTTAACGGTTTACTTAATTTCCTGCGTAGACGGTGTCAGGCCCCAGCTAAATTTTGTTACTGGATAATCTGCACCGTAAGTCACTAAATACATAAGTATTTAGTATGGTAAATACTAGGGAATACCCTAGGTAGAATCCAGGAGTAAAGCCAATGGCATTAAGACTCGAAGACAAAAAAGCGATTGTTGCTGAAGTCAACGAAGCTGCCAAAGGTGCGCTATCTGCAGTTGCCGCTGATTCTCGCGGTGTAACTGTAGGTGCTATGACCGGTCTGCGTAAAAAAGCTCGCGAAGCTGGTGTTTATGTACGTGTAGTACGTAACACTCTGGCTCGTCGTGCTGTTGAAGGTACTGCATTTGAGTGCCTAGCAGAAACGTTCACTGGCCCAACTTTGATTGCTTTCTCTAACGAGCACCCAGGTGCTGCAGCTCGTCTGTTAAAAGACTTTGCTAAAGAGCAAGCTAATTTCGAAGTTAAAGGCGCAGCCTTTGAAGGGAATTTCATCCCTGCAGCTGACATTGATCGTTTGGCGAAACTGCCAACATACGAAGAAGCACTAGCACAGTTAATGATGACTATGAAAGAAGCATCTGCTGGCAAGTTCGTTCGTACACTGGCCGCCCTGCGCGATCAAAAACAAGAAGCCGCTTAATTTCAAGCTGGCTGCTTAATAGAATTGAATTCAGAACAATAGGAAACATTTGTTATGTCTATCACTAAAGACCAAATCTTAGAAGCCTTTGCAGCTATGTCTGTAATGGAAGTTGTTGAACTGATCGAAGCAATGGAAGAGAAGTTTGGCGTTTCTGCCGCTGCTGCTGTTGTTTCTGGTGGTGGCGAAGCTGCTGCTGCTGTTGAAGAGCAAACAGAATTCAACGTAATTCTGACTGCACACGGCGACAACAAAGTTGCAGTTATTAAAGCCATCCGTGGCGCAACTGGTTTAGGCCTGAAAGAAGCTAAAGCAATGTCTGAAGCTGCTCCAGTAGCAGTTAAAGAAGGCGTTTCTAAAGAAGAAGCTGAAGCTCTGAAGAAAGAACTAGTTGAAGCTGGTGCTTCAGTAGAAATCAAGTAAGCTATTATTTAGCTTGCTCACCCAAGCCACTTGGGTGGAGGCTGGCGGTTTTTTAACCGTCGGCCTTTTTTGCGCTATATGCGCCGGCGATTTTTTTTCACCGTTTGTCGCCAGATTTTGCAGTCCCTAGCAGAGATTACTGGTTAGGTTCTTGCCATCAACGGTGATGGGCAAACGTGCTGAATGTAATAACTCAGGTTATTGATTCAGTCTTGGTCACATCTCGTAAGCAGAGGAAACCCATGGTTTACTCCTATTCTGAAAAGAAGCGTATTCGCAAAGACTTTGGTAAGCGTCCACAGGTGTTGGATATTCCTTACCTTTTGTCTATTCAGTTAGACTCTTTTAAGAAGTTCACCGATCAAGATCCTACCGGTGAGCGCGGTCTTGAAGCCGCCTTCCGTAGCGTTTTTCCCATCAAGAGCTTTTCTGGTAATTCAGAACTGCAATACGTCAGCTATAAGCTTGGCGAGCCTGTTTTTGATGTGAAAGAGTGTCAGATCCGTGGTGTTACATATTCAGCTCCACTGCGCGTTAAATTACGCATGGTGTTGTATGACCGTGAAGCAGCGGCCGGCACTGTAAAAGATATTAAAGAACAAGAAGTCTACATGGGTGATATCCCATTGATGACTGACAACGGTACCTTTGTTATCAACGGTACTGAGCGTGTAATCGTTTCTCAATTACACCGCAGCCCAGGCGTATTCTTCGATCACGACCGTGGTAAAACCCACTCATCAGGTAAGGTGCTATATAACGCACGTATCATTCCTTACCGTGGTTCATGGTTAGACTTTGAATTCGATCCTAAAGATGCACTATTCGTACGTATCGACCGTCGCCGTAAATTACCAGCGACCATCATTCTGCGTGCATTAGAGTACTCTACTCAAGAGATCCTTGACCTGTTCTTCGAACGCGTTGAGTTCAAGATCAAGAAAGATACTCTGGTTATGACCTTAGTCCCTGAGCGTCTGCGTGGCGAAACCGCCAGCTACGACATCAAGGATGCAGAAGGCACTGTATTGGTTGAAGCGGGCCGTCGCGTGACTGCACGTCATATTCGCCAACTCGAAAAAACCAACACCACTGAACTCGAAGTACCAGTTGAGTACATCGTGGGCAAATATGCTGCTCAAGATTACATCGATCCGGACACGGGCGAAGTATTAGTTTCTGCTAACAGTGAAATCAGCTTAGAAGACTTAGCGAAGTTATCACTGGCAGGCATCAAAGAGTTGAGCACGTTATACATTAACGAGCTGGACCACGGTGCTTACATCTCTGACACTCTGCGTATTGATCCAACCACTAACCGCTTAGAAGCGTTAGTTGAGATCTACCGCATGATGCGTCCTGGTGAGCCACCAACCAAAGATGCAGCAGAAGCCCTGTTCCAAAACTTATTCTTCAGCGAAGAACGTTATGACCTGTCGAAAGTCGGTCGTATGAAGTTCAACCGTCGTCTCAGCATTCCTGATGACGAAGGTAGTGGCGTACTGTCTAAAGAAGACATCGTTGCAGTAATGAAGAACATCATTCACATCCGTAACGGCTTCGACGAAGTGGACGATATCGACCACTTAGGTAACCGTCGTATTCGTTCTGTGGGTGAGATGGCTGAAAACCAATTCCGTGTTGGTCTGGTCCGTGTTGAGCGCGCCGTGCGTGAACGTCTGTCATTAGGCGATCTGAACGAGCTGATGCCACAAGACTTAATCAACGCTAAGCCAATTTCTGCTGCAGTGAAAGAGTTCTTCGGTTCTTCTCAGCTGTCACAATTCATGGACCAAAACAACCCGCTGTCAGAAGTAACGCATAAGCGTCGTATTTCTGCTCTTGGCCCAGGTGGTTTGACCCGTGAACGTGCAGGCTTCGAAGTCCGCGACGTACACCCAACGCATTATGGTCGTTTATGTCCAATTGAGACCCCTGAAGGTCCAAACATTGGTCTAATCAACTCATTAGCAAGCTTTGCCCGTACTAACTCATACGGCTTCTTAGAAACACCATACCGCAAAGTGGTAGACGGTGTGATCACTGACGAAGTGGAATACTTGTCAGCGATTGAAGAAGGTCGTTATGTGATTGCACAGGCGAACATCGAAGTTGACTCAGAAGGCCGCATGGTTGAAGAGCAGATCGCATGTCGTCACAAAGGTGAATCTACCTTTATGCGCGCATCTGACATTCAATACATGGACGTATCGCCACAACAGATTATTTCTGTTGCTGCGTCACTGATCCCGTTCTTAGAACACGACGACGCGAACCGTGCATTGATGGGTGCGAACATGCAACGTCAAGCGGTACCAACGCTGAAATCAGAGAAGCCTCTGGTCGGTACAGGTATTGAGCGCACGTTAGCTGTGGACTCAGGCGTAGTAGTCGCCGCTAAACGTGGCGGTGTGATCGACTACGTTGATGCGAGCCGTATCGTAGTTAAAGTAAATGAAGACGAGCTGCGCCCAGGCGAAGCCGGTATCGACATTTACAACCTGACTAAGTACACCCGTTCTAACCAAAACACTTGTATCAACCAACGTCCTTGCTGTTCTGTTGGTGAGCCAGTGGTTCGTGGTGACGTGTTAGCAGACGGTCCGTCTACTGACTTAGGTGACTTAGCCCTTGGCCAGAACATGCGTATCGCGTTCATGCCTTGGAACGGTTACAACTTCGAAGACTCGATCTTAATTTCTGAGCGTGTTGCACAGGAAGACCGTTTCACCACTATCCACATTCAAGAGCTGTCTTGTATCGCTCGTGATACCAAACTAGGTAGCGAAGAAATCACTGCTGACATTCCGAACGTAGGTGAATCTGCGCTGTCGAAACTCGACGAGTCAGGTATTGTTTACATCGGTGCAGAAGTGAAGGGCGGTGACATTCTGGTAGGTAAAGTGACGCCAAAAGGCGAAACACAACTGACTCCAGAAGAGAAGTTACTGCGCGCCATCTTCGGTGAGAAAGCGTCTGATGTGAAAGACAGCTCACTGCGTGTACCTAACTCTGTTAAAGGTACCATCATCGACGTTCAGGTATTTACCCGTGACGGCGTTGAGAAAGACAAACGCGCCATTGAAATCGAAGAAATGCACATTGCCCAAGCTCGTAAAGACTTAGGCGAAGAGTTCAAGATCCTTGAAGAAGGCGTATTGAGCCGTGCGCGCAACTTATTATTAAGTGCCGGTTTCACTGAAGCACAAATCGCAGCATTGCCACGTAAAGATGTATTGGTTCAAGTCATTGACGATGAAGCCAAACAAACTGAGCTTGAGCAATTAGCTGAACAGCATGAAGAGCTGAAAGCAGACTTCGATAAGAAGTTTGAAATCAAACGTCGCAAAATCACCCAAGGTGATGACTTGGCGCCAGGCGTACTGAAGATCGTTAAGGTTTACTTAGCGGTTAAACGTACTATCCAACCAGGTGACAAGATGGCGGGTCGTCACGGTAACAAGGGTGTTATCTCTAAGATTAACCCAATTGAAGACATGCCGTACGACGAGCAAGGCAACCCTGTGGACATCGTGTTGAACCCGCTAGGCGTTCCATCACGTATGAACATCGGTCAGGTTCTTGAAGTTCACTTAGGTGCTGCGGCTAAAGGTATTGGTAACAAGATTGCTGCCATGCTGGAAGATCAGCGCGAGAAGGGACTTGCAGAAGTTCGTAACTACATCAAGCAAGTGTACGAATTAGGTGACGAAGTGCAGCAGCGCGTCGACATCGATTCATTCACTGACGATGAGTTATTGCGCTTAGCGAACAACCTGAAAGGCGGTATCCCAGTTGCTACGCCAGCCTTCGACGGTGCTAAAGAGAAAGAGATCAAGCAGATGCTTGAGCTTGCAGGCTTGCCAACCTCTGGTCAGCTGAAATTATTTGATGGTCGTACCGGTAACGAATTTGAGCGTCCAGTAACTGTTGGTTACATGTACATGCTCAAACTGAACCACTTAGTTGACGACAAGATGCACGCCCGTTCTACCGGTTCGTACAGCTTAGTAACTCAACAACCATTGGGCGGTAAAGCTCAGTTCGGTGGTCAGCGTTTCGGGGAGATGGAAGTGTGGGCACTCGAAGCATACGGTGCCGCTTATACGCTTCAAGAAATGCTCACCGTTAAATCGGATGACGTTAACGGTCGTACTCAGATGTATAAGAACATCGTCGACGGTAACCATCAGATGCAGCCTGGCATGCCAGAGTCCTTCAACGTATTACTGAAGGAGATCCGTTCACTCGGTATTAATATCGAGTTGGATCAGGAATAAGCGTCGCCTTAAGGCAACGTTTGGCAACAGAATGGTGCTCCGCAGTCGCGGAGCACCCGGTTTAACTCCTTCAGGAGAGAAACGTGAAAGACTTATTAAAGTTTCTGAAACAGCAAAGCAAGACTGAAGAATTTAACGGCATCAAAATTGGTCTGGCATCGCCTGATCTGATCCGTTCTTGGTCTTTTGGTGAAGTTAAGAAGCCAGAAACCATTAACTACCGTACCTTCAAGCCTGAGCGTGAAGGTCTGTTCTGTGCGCGTATCTTTGGCCCAGTCAAAGATTACGAATGTTTGTGCGGTAAGTACAAGCGTTTGAAGCACCGTGGTGTGATCTGTGAAAAGTGTGGTGTAGAAGTTACCCAGACTAAAGTACGTCGTGAGCGTATGGGTCACATTGAACTGGCTAGCCCAGTTGCCCACATTTGGTTCTTGAAATCACTGCCGTCCCGTATCGGTTTAATGCTGGACATGACGCTGCGTGATATCGAGCGCGTACTGTATTTTGAATCTTTCGTCGTGATCGAGCCTGGCATGACCAGCCTTGAGCGTGGCCAAATGCTGACAGAAGAAAACTATCTGGACGCATTAGAAGAGTACGGTGACGAATTCGAAGCCAAGATGGGTGCTGAAGCGGTATTAGAACTGCTGCGCGCAATCGATCTTGAAAAAGAAATCGAACAAATGCGTGAAGAGCTGCCATCAATCAACTCTGAGACTCGTCGCAAGAAAGTGACCAAGCGTCTTAAGTTGATGGAAGCGTTCCACACTTCTGGTAACAAGCCAGAGTGGATGATCTTAAAAGTACTGCCTGTGTTACCACCTGACTTACGTCCGCTGGTACCGCTCGATGGCGGCCGCTTCGCGACGTCAGATCTGAACGATCTGTACCGCCGTGTGATCAACCGTAACAACCGTTTGAAGCGTCTGTTAGATTTAGCTGCGCCGGACATCATCGTACGCAACGAAAAGCGTATGTTACAAGAGTCTGTTGATGCGCTATTAGATAACGGTCGTCGTGGTCGTGCAATTACCGGTTCTAACAAACGTCCTCTGAAATCTTTGGCCGACATGATCAAAGGTAAACAAGGTCGTTTCCGTCAGAACTTGTTAGGTAAGCGTGTTGACTACTCAGGTCGTTCGGTAATTACCGTAGGTCCTACTTTACGTCTGCACCAATGTGGTCTTCCTAAGAAGATGGCACTGGAACTGTTCAAGCCATTCATCTATGGCAAGCTGGAAGGTCGTGGCTTAGCGACAACCATCAAAGCGGCTAAGAAGATGGTAGAGCGTGAAGTGGCGGAAGTTTGGGACGTTCTGGATGAAGTGATCCGCGAACATCCAGTGATGCTTAACCGTGCACCAACACTGCACAGACTCGGTATCCAAGCGTTCGAACCTGTACTGATTGAAGGTAAAGCCATCCAGTTACACCCACTCGTTTGTGCGGCATACAACGCCGACTTCGACGGTGACCAAATGGCGGTACACGTACCGTTAACACTGGAAGCGCAGCTTGAAGCCCGTGCCCTGATGATGTCTACCAACAACATCCTGTCACCAGCCAACGGCGAGCCTGTAATCACGCCGTCTCAAGACGTGGTATTAGGTCTGTACTACACCAGCCGTGAGCGTATTAACGGCCGTGGTGAAGGTATGTACTTTATGTCTGTTGCTGAAGTTGAAAAAGCTTATGCAACTGGCGCTGCTGAACTGCATGCCCGCGTGAAAGTGCGTATCACTGAAACCGTTATCGGTGACAATGGTGAGCGTACTGAACAACGTCGTATCGTAGATACCACAGTCGGTCGTGCTCTGCTGTCATTGATTCTGCCAGCAGGTTTGTCATTTGATCTGGTTAACCAGAACATGGGCAAAAAGCAGATTTCTAAGCTGTTGAACACCTGTTACCGTCAATTAGGTCTGAAAGATACCGTTATCTTCGCTGACCAACTGATGTATACAGGTTTCCGTTACGCCACTATCTCTGGTGCATCTGTCGGTATCGACGACATGGTGATCCCAGCTGAGAAGTACACCTTAGTTGCTGACGCTGAAGCCGAAGTGCTCGAAATTCAAGAGCAGTTCCAATCAGGTCTGGTTACTGCTGGTGAGCGTTACAACAAAGTTATCGACATCTGGGCAAGTGCGAACGAAAAAGTTTCTAAAGCGATGATGGAAAACCTGTCAACTGAGACAGTGATTAACCGTGATGGCGTTGAAGAAAAACAAGCTTCGTTCAATAGCATTTACATGATGGCCGACTCTGGCGCTCGTGGTAGTGCTGCACAGATCCGTCAGTTAGCGGGTATGCGTGGTCTGATGGCGAAACCAGACGGTTCGATCATTGAAACGCCAATTACCGCTAACTTCCGTGAAGGTCTAAACGTACTTCAGTACTTTATTTCTACTCACGGTGCGCGTAAAGGTCTTGCCGATACTGCATTGAAGACAGCGAACTCGGGTTACCTGACTCGTCGTCTGGTAGACGTTGCTCAAGACTTAGTCGTCATTGAAGACGATTGTGGTACTCACGAAGGTCTAACCATGAAGCCGCTGATTGAAGGTGGTGATGTGGTTGAGCCATTACGTGAACGCGTACTGGGTCGTGTGGTTGCTGTTGATGTGTTCTATCCAGGCACTGAAGACGTACTGGCACCACGTAACACGCTGCTCGATGAAGCATGGTGTGACAAGTTAGAAGAGCATTCAATCGATGAAGTGATTGTTCGTTCAGTCATTACCTGTGATACCGATTTTGGTGTGTGTGCTGCCTGTTACGGCCGTGATTTGGCTCGTGGCCATATCATCAACCACGGTGAAGCGATCGGTGTTGTGGCTGCACAATCCATCGGTGAACCTGGTACACAGTTAACGATGCGTACGTTCCACATCGGTGGTGCTGCGTCACGTGCCTCTGCAGAAAACAACGTTCAAGTGAAGAACTCAGGTTCGTTGAAACTGCACAACGCTAAGTACGTAACAAACACAGACGGCAAGCTGGTTATCGTTTCTCGTTCTTCTGAACTGGCAATCATCGACGAATTAGGTCGTGAGAAAGAGCGTTATAAAGTGCCTTACGGTACTGTGCTCGAGAAGTTAGAAGAAGCATCAGTAGAAGCAGGCGATATCATCGCTAACTGGGACCCACATACTCACCCAATCATCACTGAAGTGGCGGGTAGTATTAAGTTCGTTGACATGATCGACGGCGTGACCATGACTCGTCAAACAGACGAACTGACAGGTCTGTCTTCAATCGTGATCCTCGACGTGGGTCAACGTGGTTCAGCGGGTAAAGAAATGCGCCCAATGATCCGTCTGGTTGGTGCCGACGGTAGCGACCTGATGATCCCAGGTACTGAAGTACCTGCACAATACTTCTTACCAGGCAGTGCGATCGTTAACCTCGACGACAACGCGCAAATCGCTGTGGGTGACGCGTTAGCACGTATTCCACAAGAATCGTCTAAAACACGCGACATCACGGGTGGTCTACCACGCGTTGCTGACCTGTTCGAAGCTCGTAAGCCAAAAGAGCCAGCAATTCTGGCGGAAATCTCTGGTACCATCTCGTTTGGTAAAGAGACTAAAGGCAAGCGTCGTCTGGTGATTACACCAGCGGATGGCGGTGAACAGTACGAAGAGATGATCCCGAAATGGCGTAACTTAAACGTGTTCGAAGGTGAAAAAGTCGAACGTGGTGAAGTTATTGCTGACGGTCCAGAAGCGGCGCACGACATTCTGCGTCTACGTGGCATCCACAACGTAGCTAACTACATTGTGAACGAAGTACAAGACGTATATCGTCTACAAGGCGTGAAGATCAACGATAAGCATATCGAAGTGATCATCCGTCAAATGCTGCGTAAGTGCGTAATCACCTCTGCAGGTGATAGTGAGTTCTTAGAAGGCGAACAAGTAGAAGTGTCTCGCGTGAAGATCGCTAACCGCGACCTGATCGAACAAGGCAAAGTGCCTGCGACCTTCGAACGTGAACTGCTGGGTATTACCAAAGCGTCTCTGGCAACAGAATCGTTTATCTCTGCAGCATCGTTCCAAGAAACAACTCGCGTACTGACAGAAGCTGCCGTAGGCGGCAAGTCTGATAACTTACGTGGTCTGAAAGAAAACGTAATCGTTGGCCGTCTGATCCCAGCCGGTACTGGTTACGCTTATCACAAGACCCGTAACGATGCCCGTGCTAAGAAAGACGAGCCAGTTGTAGTGAATAAGATCACTGCAAGTGAAGCAGAACAAAACCTTGCAGACCTCTTAAACTTGGCTGGCAGCCAAGATTAAGTAATCAGTTTGTAACAAAAAGGCGCCGTTGGCGCCTTTTTTATTGGAATATGCCGCAAAAGTTGGCTATTTCTTGACAGTTAGGCTTTACCTTTCTAAAATTCCGCGTCCCACCATTGTGGGATATAGATTTTTCACACCTTATCGTTGAGTTTGATTCAACTGACTCGGAGCTATACATGGCAACTGTAAACCAGTTGGTACGTAAGCCACGCGCGCCAAAAGTCGACAAGACTAATGTGCCTGCGTTGAATGCGTGCCCACAAAAGCGTGGTGTTTGTACACGTGTGTACACAACTACCCCTAAAAAACCTAACTCTGCACTACGTAAAGTAGCTCGTGTGCGTCTAACTAACGGTTTCGAAGTTACTTCGTACATCGGCGGTGAAGGCCACAACCTGCAGGAACACAGCGTGATTTTGATCCGTGGTGGTCGTGTTAAAGACTTACCTGGTGTTCGCTACCACACTGTTCGTGGCGCATTAGACTGTGCAGGCGTGACTTCACGTCGCCAAAGCCGTTCTAAGTACGGTGCTAAGCGTCCTAAGTCTTAACGTATCCGTTAAGTAAGGCCAAGCTAGTTTATTTTGAGAATTCCAGTTTTGGAAATCCCTGAAGCATACGGAGAATTGTTATGCCAAGACGTCGCGTTGTAGGACAACGTAAAATCCTACCAGATCCAAAGTTTCACAGTGAGTTGCTGGCTAAGTTCATCAACGTCATTATGCAGGACGGCAAAAAGTCGACTGCTGAAAAAATCATTTACAAGGCTCTTGATGTTATCGCTGAAAAGAAAGGCGCTAACCATTTAGACATCCTTGAAGCAGCCCTGGACAACGTTCGCCCATCAGTTGAAGTTAAATCTCGTCGCGTGGGTGGTTCTACATACCAGGTACCATGTGAAGTTCGTCCTGTGCGTCGTAACGCACTGGCGATGCGCTGGTTAGTTGAAGCTGCACGTAAGCGTGGTGAAAAATCTATGGCTTTACGTCTAGCAGGTGAAATGCTAGATGCGTCTGAAAACAAAGGTACTGCTGTTAAGAAGCGTGAAGACGTGCACCGCATGGCTGAAGCTAACAAGGCCTTTGCTCATTACCGTTGGTAATCTGATGGTGTGGGCTTAGGCCCACACCATTGTTGTTGATATTGCCAAGACTTAGGTTTTGGTGGAGAGGGTATAATCGTGGCTCGTACAACCCCAATTGAGCGTTATCGTAATATCGGTATTTGTGCTCATGTGGACGCAGGTAAAACCACCACAACAGAACGTGTTCTGTTCTATACCGGTTTGTCTCATAAAATCGGTGAGGTGCATGACGGCGCCGCGACCACTGACTGGATGGTGCAAGAGCAAGAGCGTGGTATTACTATCACCTCGGCTGCTGTCACTACTTTCTGGCGTGGTATGGATGCTCAATTCACTGAACACCGCATCAATATCATCGATACCCCTGGTCACGTTGACTTCACTATTGAAGTTGAACGTTCTTTGCGCGTTCTTGACGGCGCTGTTGTGGTTTTCTGTGGTGCTTCAGGTGTTGAACCTCAATCGGAAACCGTATGGCGTCAAGCTGACAAATACCGCGTTCCACGCATCGTATTTGTCAACAAGATGGACCGTGCAGGCGCGGACTTTGAACGTGTAGTGAAGCAAATCAGAACTCGCCTTGGAGCAACTTGTGTACCGATCCAATTAAATATCGGCGCAGAAGAAAACTTCACTGGCGTGATCGACTTAATCAAGATGAAAGCCATTAACTGGAACGAAGCGGACCAGGGGATGACGTTCTCTTATGAAGAGATCCCTGCACATTTAGCAGCTAAAGCGGCTGAAATGCATGAGTATCTGGTTGAAGCAGCCGCTGAGGCCTCTGATGAACTGATGGACAAGTATCTTGAAGAAGGTACCCTGTCAGAAGAAGAGATCAAAAAAGCACTGCGTCAACGTACTATAAATAATGAAATCGTTTTAGCGACCTGTGGTTCTGCATTTAAGAACAAAGGCGTTCAAGCGGTTCTTGATGCGGTAGTAGAATTCTTGCCTGCACCAGTCGATGTGCCACCGATTAAGGGCATCGATGACAATGAGCAAGAAGTTGAGCGCCCATCAGATGACAACGCCCCCTTTGCGGCGTTGGCATTTAAGATTGCTACAGACCCGTTCGTGGGTACTTTAACCTTTATTCGTGTGTACTCAGGCGTACTTGAATCAGGTTCTGGCGTTTACAACTCTGTTAAACAGAAACGTGAACGTATTGGCCGTATCGTGCAGATGCACGCTAACGACCGCACAGAACTGAAAGAAGTCCGTGCAGGTGATATTGCCGCGGCTATTGGTCTAAAAGACGTAACCACGGGTGATACACTTTGTGATAATGACCACAAAGTAATCTTGGAACGCATGGAGTTCCCAGAACCTGTAATTACCATTGCCGTTGAACCTAAGTCAAAAGCCGACCAGGACAAAATGGGTATCGCACTGCAAAAACTTGCAGCAGAGGATCCTTCATTCCGGGTTGAGACTGACGAAGAATCATCACAAACACTGATTTCTGGAATGGGTGAGTTACACTTAGACATTATCGTTGATCGTATGCGTCGCGAATTTGGTGTTGAGTGTAACGTAGGTAAGCCACAAGTGGCCTACCGTGAAACCATTCGTGGATCAGTTGAGGCTGAAGGTAAATTTGTACGCCAATCAGGTGGCCGTGGACAATTCGGTCATGTTTGGTTAAAACTAGAGCCCAATGAAGAAGGCGCTGGTTACGAATTTATCAACGCAATCGTTGGCGGTGTAGTTCCACGTGAATTCATCCCTGCGGTTGATAAAGGTATCCAAGAGCAGATGAAGAATGGCGTTCTCGCTGGCTTCCCTGTATTGGACGTGAAGGTCACTCTATTCGATGGTTCATATCATGATGTGGACTCGAATGAAATGGCGTTCAAAATTGCGGGTTCTATGGGCTTCAAAAAGGGTGCGCTTGAGGCGAAACCTGTGTTGCTCGAACCTTGCATGAAAGTAGAAGTAACTACTCCAGAAAACTATATGGGTGATGTTGTTGGTGATTTAAACCGTCGCCGTGGTTTGATTGAAGGTATGGATGATGGCTTTGGTGGCATCAAAATAGTCCATGCAGTAGTGCCTCTTTCTGAAATGTTTGGTTATGCAACTGATTTGCGTTCTGCAACTCAGGGTCGTGCTTCTTACTCCATGGAGTTCTTGAAGTACACTGATGCACCGCAAAACATTGCGAAAGCGATTATTGAATCTCGTAGCTAATTTCCAGTTACGACATAAATGTAATATGGTCCTGTCAATGCAGGACTATTCTGAAAAGAAAGGAATATATCGTGGCAAAAGCTAAATTTGAACGTAGTAAGCCTCACGTAAACGTGGGCACCATCGGTCACGTTGACCATGGTAAAACCACTCTGACTGCAGCTATCTCTCACGTACTGGCTAAGACCTACGGTGGTGAAGCTAAAGACTTCTCTCAAATCGATAACGCTCCAGAAGAGCGTGAGCGCGGTATTACCATCAATACCTCTCACATCGAATATGACACCCCAACTCGCCACTACGCACACGTAGACTGCCCAGGCCACGCTGACTATGTTAAAAACATGATCACTGGTGCTGCACAGATGGACGGCGCGATCCTGGTAGTTGCTTCTACAGACGGTCCAATGCCACAAACTCGCGAGCACATCCTGCTGTCTCGTCAGGTTGGCGTACCATTCATCATCGTATTCATGAACAAATGTGACATGGTTGACGATGCTGAGCTGTTAGAATTAGTGGAAATGGAAGTACGTGAACTGTTATCAGAATACGACTTCCCAGGTGATGACTTACCAGTAATCCAAGGTTCAGCTCTGAAAGCGCTAGAAGGCGAGCCAGAGTGGGAAGCGAAGATCCTTGAGCTGGCAGCAGCTTTAGACTCTTACATTCCAGAGCCAGAGCGTGATATCGATAAGCCATTCCTGATGCCAATCGAAGACGTATTCTCTATTTCTGGTCGTGGTACAGTAGTAACAGGCCGTGTAGAGCGTGGTATCGTTAAAGTGGGCGACGAAGTAGAAATCGTTGGTATCCGCACGACTTCTAAAACAACTTGTACTGGCGTAGAAATGTTCCGTAAGCTGCTTGACGAAGGTCGTGCAGGTGAGAACTGTGGTATTTTATTACGTGGTACTAAGCGTGATGACGTAGAACGTGGTCAAGTATTATCTAAGCCAGGTTCAATCAACCCACACACTACTTTTGAATCAGAAGTTTACGTTCTGTCAAAAGAAGAAGGTGGTCGTCACACTCCATTCTTCAAAGGCTACCGTCCACAGTTCTACTTCCGTACAACTGACGTAACCGGTACTATTGAACTGCCAGAAGGCGTAGAGATGGTAATGCCTGGTGACAACATTAAGATGGTTGTTACGCTGATTTGCCCAATCGCGATGGACGAAGGTTTACGCTTCGCAATTCGTGAAGGTGGCCGTACAGTAGGCGCTGGTGTTGTAGCTAAGATCATTGCTTAATAGCAATTGTGATTAGAAAAAAGGAAGCTTAGGCTTCCTTTTTTATTTTGGGCTGGTGTTATTCTGAAATTTGTGTAAAATGCTCGCCACTCTGACGTTGAATAGTTTTTGATGACTATTTACACAGCGGGCTTGAAATCTGATTTCAGATGAGTATAATGGCCCCCTCGTTAACCTAGGTTAACGAATTAAATGACAAGTATTTGAACTTATCATTATCATAGCGGCTCCGATTGGGAGTCGAACGGTTAAATCATCTCGCTCTGCTTTTCCAGTAAGGAAGAAGCTAGAGGGTGATTTTTTATGTGTCCATTTTAGGAGCTCTGGTCAATGCAGAACCAAAGAATCCGTATCCGCTTAAAAGGGTTTGATCATCGCTTAATTGATCAGTCTACAGCGGAAATCGTTGAAACTGCTAAGCGTACTGGCGCCCAAGTACGTGGTCCTATTCCACTACCTACGCGCAAAGAGCGTTATACCGTTTTGATCTCTCCGCACGTTAATAAAGATGCTCGTGACCAGTACGAATTACGTACTCACAAGCGCCTGGTTGACATCGTAGAGCCAACTGAAAAGACTGTAGACGCTCTAATGCGTTTAGATCTTGCGGCTGGTGTCGACGTACAGATTAGCTTGGGTTAATTGAGATCCTTAGAAGAGGTTTGAGAGATGGCTATCGGTCTTATTGGTCGTAAAGTTGGTATGACTCGCATCTTCACTGAAGATGGTGTTTCTATACCTGTTACAGTAATT
This sequence comes from Shewanella sp. FDAARGOS_354, assembly GCF_002209245.2. Classification (NCBI taxonomy): domain Bacteria; kingdom Pseudomonadati; phylum Pseudomonadota; class Gammaproteobacteria; order Alteromonadales; family Shewanellaceae; genus Shewanella; species Shewanella sp. FDAARGOS_354. Next base: position 3,865,100 of record NZ_CP022089.2, read on the forward strand.
GAAGTTGCTGGCAACCGTGTTACTCAAGTGAAAACTTTAGAAACTGACGGCTACCGCGCACTTCAAGTTACTACTGGTACCAAAAAAGCCAATCGCATCACTAAACCAGAAGCAGGTCACTTTGCTAAGAGCGGCGTAGAAGCCGGTCGTGGACTGTGGGAACTGCGTCTGGCAGACGGTGAAGGCGAAGGCATTGAAGTTGGTGCTGAGCTAAACGTAGGTATCTTCGCTGATGTAGCGAAAGTTGACGTTACTGGTCAATCAAAAGGTAAAGGCTTCCAAGGCGGTGTTAAGCGTTGGAACTTCCGTACTCAAGATATGACGCACGGTAACTCTTTGTCGCACCGTTCGAACGGTTCTATCGGTCAGAACCAAACGCCTGGTCGCGTATTTAAAGGCAAGAAAATGTCAGGCCATATGGGTGCCGAGCGTGTTACTACTCAAAATCTAGACGTTGTACGTGTAGATGTTGAACGTAACCTGCTACTGGTTAAAGGTGCTGTTCCGGGCGCAACTAATGGCGACCTGATCATCAAGCCTGCAGTTAAAGCTTAAGGTCTGAGGAGATAGTAATGGAATTGGTATTGAAAGACGCGCAAAGCGCTCTTGAAGTTTCCGAAACTACCTTCGGCCGTGACTTTAACGAGGCACTGGTTCATCAGGTAGTTGTAGCATACGCTGCAAACGCGCGTCAGGGCACTCGTGCTCAAAAGACTCGTGCGGAAGTAACTGGCTCTGGCAAAAAGCCATGGCGCCAAAAAGGCACTGGCCGCGCTCGTGCGGGTGGTGTTAAGGGCCCAATCTGGCGTGGCGGTGGCGTAACTTTCGCTGCTAAAACTCAAGATCACAGCCAAAAAGTTAACAAGAAGATGTACCGCGGCGCGCTGAAAAGCATTCTGTCTGAACTGGTACGTCAAGACCGTCTGGTTGTTGTTGAATCATTCAGCGTTGAAGCTCCTAAAACTAAAGAGCTGAAAGCTAAACTGAAAGCAATGAACTTAGAAGACGTGTTAATTGTGACTTCAGAAGTTGACGAGAATTTATTCTTAGCAGCTCGCAACCTGTACAAGGTTGACGTTCGTGACGTTGCAGGTCTAGACCCAGTAAGTCTGATCGCGTTCAACACAGTGCTTGTGACTGCTGATGCAGTTAAGCAAATCGAGGAGATGCTAGCATGATGATCCGCGAAGAACGTTTGCTAAAAGTAATTCTGGCACCTCACATCTCTGAAAAGAGCACTGTGAATGCTGAGAAGCACAACACTGTTGTTTTCCGCGTAGCTATCGATGCAACTAAAGCTGAAATTAAAGCTGCTGTTGCTAAGCTATTTGAAGTTGAAGTCGAATCAGTTCGCACTTTAGTGAGCAAAGGCAAAACTAAACGTACTGGTGGCCGTACTGGCCGTCGTAGCGATTGGAAAAAAGCCTACGTGACTTTAGCTGCTGGTGCTGACATCGATTTCGTCGGCGGCGCTGAGTAAGCAAAGGAGAATTATCATGGCAGTTATTAAGTGTAAGCCAACCTCTCCAGGTCGTCGCCACGTTGTTAAAGTGGTGAACTCTGACCTGCACAAGGGTAAACCTTTTGCTGGCCTGTTGGCGAAAAAATCTAAAAGTGGTGGCCGTAACAATACTGGCCGTATCACTGTTCGTCACGTTGGTGGCGGTCACAAGCAGCACTACCGTTTAATCGACTTTAAACGCGATAAAGATGGTATCCCTGCAAAAATTGAGCGTCTGGAATACGATCCAAACCGTACTGCGCACATCGCTCTAGTACTGTATGCGGATGGTGAGCGTCGTTACATCCTTGCTGCCAAAGGCATGCAAGCTGGCGACAAGATCCAGTCTGGTGTTGAAGCCGAAATCAAAACCGGTAACGCAATGCCACTGCGCAACATTCCAGTAGGTTCTGTTGTGCACGCTGTAGAAATGAAGCCTGGTAAAGGTGCTCAGATCGCGCGTTCAGCGGGTGCTTATGTACAAGTTGTTGCTCGTGATGGCGCATATGCCACTTTACGTCTTCGCTCTGGCGAAATGCGCAAAGTGCCAGTTGATTGCCGCGCAACATTTGGTGAAGTTGGTAATGCCGAACACATGCTACGCCAGTTAGGTAAAGCAGGTGCTAAGCGCTGGAGAGGCGTTCGCCCAACAGTTCGCGGTGTTGCAATGAACCCGGTAGACCATCCACACGGTGGTGGTGAAGGCCGTACTTCTGGTGGTCGTCACCCAGTGACTCCATGGGGTGTGCCAACTAAGGGTTATAAGACTCGTAGTAACAAGCGCACTGACAAGTACATCGTACGTCGTCGTAATAAATAGTAAGAGGATTCGCCATGCCACGTTCTCTCAAGAAAGGTCCCTTCATTGACCTGCACTTGCTGAAGAAGGTAGAGAAAGCGATGGAAGCAGGTGACAAGAAGCCTATTAAGACTTGGTCACGTCGCTCTATGATCATTCCAAATATGATTGGTTTGACCATCGCTGTCCATAATGGTCGTCAGCACGTTCCTGTGTTCGTAACTGACGAAATGATCGGCCACAAACTTGGTGAATTCTCACCAACTCGCACTTATCGCGGCCATGCTGCTGATAAGAAAGCGAAGAAGCGTTAATACGGGAGGAATAAGATGGAAGTTTTAGCTAAACATCGTTTTGCCCGTACGTCTGCGCAGAAGGCTCGTCTCGTTGCTGATCAAATTCGCGGTTTGCCTGTTGCTAAGGCCCTCGAAATTTTGACTTTCAGCCCAAAGAAAGCCGCCGTACTGGTTAAAAAAGTACTTGACTCAGCTATCGCAAACGCCGAACACAACGAAGGCGCGGATATTGATGAGCTAAAAGTAGGCGCCGTCTTCGTTGACGAGGGTCCAACTATGAAGCGTATCATGCCACGTGCTAAAGGCCGCGCTGATCGTATCATGAAGCGTACCAGCCACATCACTGTGGTTGTATCAGATCGCTAGGAGAGAGCAATGGGACAGAAAGTACATCCTAATGGTATCCGTCTGGGTATCACCAAGCCTTGGATCTCTACCTGGTACGCAGATAAGTCAGATTATGCAAATAACCTGAACAGCGACTGGGAAGTGCGTAAGTATCTTGCAGACAAACTGCAAGCTGCGTCAGTATCTAAGATTGTTATTGAACGCCCAGCGAAAAGCATCCGCGTTACTATTCACACAGCCCGTCCAGGGGTTGTGATTGGTAAGAAAGGTGAAGACGTTGAAGTATTGCGTGCTGCCGTTTCAAAACTGGCTGGCACTCCTGCTCAAATTAACATCGCTGAGATCCGTAAACCTGAGCTAGATGCCAAGTTAGTTGCTGACTCAATTGCACAGCAATTAGAGCGTCGTGTTATGTTCCGTCGCGCGATGAAGCGTGCGGTACAAAACGCAATGCGTATTGGTGCTCAAGGTATCAAAGTTGAAGTTAGTGGCCGTTTAGGCGGTGCTGAGATTGCGCGCTCTGAGTGGTATCGCGAAGGTCGTGTACCTTTGCACACACTGCGTGCTGATATCGACTATTCAACCTCTGAAAGTCACACTCAATATGGTGTGATTGGTATTAAAGTTTGGATCTTCAAAGGTGAAGTTCTGGACGGAATGCTGCCACAGATTGAAGAGCCGAAACAGCAGCAACCTAAGCGCAAGCCTCGTGGTAAATAGGAGAGCCGGCAATGCTGCAACCTAAACGTATGAAGTTTCGCAAGATGTTCAAAGGCCGCAACCGCGGTCTAGCGAACGGTACCGAAGTTAGCTTTGGTACTTTTGGTCTGAAAGCAGTCGGCCGTGGTCGTTTAACTGCTCGTCAGATCGAATCTGCACGTCGTGCCATGACACGTCACATTAAGCGTCAGGGACAAATTTGGATTCGAGTTTTCCCGGACAAACCTATTACCTCTAAGCCTCTTGAAGTGCGTATGGGTAAAGGTAAAGGTAACGTTGAATACTGGGTATGTCAGATTCAACCTGGTAAGGTTCTTTATGAGATGAATGGTGTTTCTGAAGTGATCGCTCGTGAAGCGTTTGCTTTAGCTGCTGCCAAGCTTCCAATCAAGACTACCTTCGTAACTAAGACGGTGATGTAATGAAAGCGAGCGAACTAAGAGAAAAGAGCGTTGAAGAACTGAACGCTGAACTACTTGGTCTGCTGCGTGAGCAGTTCAACCTGCGTATGCAACACGCCACTGGTCAGTTGACTCAGACTCATCAACTGAAATTGGTGCGCCGTAATATTGCGCGCGTTAAGACCATTATTACTTCTAAGGCGGGTGCATAATGTCTGATAAAATCCGTACTTTGCAAGGTCGTGTCACTAGCAACAAAATGGATAAAACCATTACTGTCGCTATCGAACGCCAAGTGAAACACCCAATCTATGGGAAATACATTAAGCGTACGACTAAGATCCATGCACATGACGAAGCTAATCAGTGCAATGAAGGTGACGTAGTCGCGATTCGCGAATGTCGTCCTTTGTCTAAGACTAAGTCTTGGACCCTGGTTGAAGTAGTATCAAAGGCCTAATAATATTAGGCATTTAGGTAAACGGCTCCAGTATTTGGGGCCGTTTGTTTTTTAATACTATACATTCCATATTTATGGTGTTATATTTGCGCCCCATTTTTGACTAAATTCAAAGCAAAAATGGTGTTTATAGTCCCATAGTGGGAATTGTGTAGTAACGATAGCGGAGCACTTAAAATGATCCAAATGCAATCGACTCTTGACGTCGCATGTAACAGCGGCGCACGCAGAGTTCAGTGTATTAAGGTCTTGGGTGGCTCTCATCGTCGTTATGCCGGTATCGGCGACATTATCAAAGTTTCTGTTAAAGAAGCAATTCCTCGCGCTAAAGCGAAGAAAGGTGATGTGTATAACGCGGTGGTAGTCCGTACTAAGAAAGGCGTACGTCGTCCAGACGGTTCTGTCATTCGCTTCGATCGGAATGCAGCTGTTCTTTTGAACAACAACCTGCAGCCGATTGGTACTCGTATCTTTGGACCAGTGACACGTGAATTGCGTAATGAGCAATTTATGAAAATTGTCTCGCTGGCACCAGAAGTACTGTAAGGAGCTTCAAAATGGCAGCTAAAATCCGTCGTCAAGACGAAGTAATCGTATTAGCAGGTAAAGACAAGGGCAAGCGTGCTAAAGTTGCTCAAGTATTACCTACTGGTAAGTTAATTGTTGAAGGCATCAATCTTGTCAAAAAACACCAAAAGCCAAACCCACAACTGGGTGTAGCCGGTGGTATTGTTGAGAAAGAAGCACCGATTCAAGCATCAAATGTTGCGATCTTTAACCCTGTCACTGGCAAGGCGGATCGTGTTGGTTTCCGATTTGAAGACGGCAAAAAAGTTCGTTTCTTTAAATCGAACAGTGAACTCGTTAAGTAACTGGAGTAAACGATGGCGAAACTGCATGATAAATATCAAGAGACTGTTGTCGCTGAACTGACTCAAAAGTTCGGTTATACCAGTGTCATGCAAGTCCCTCGGATTGAGAAAATCACCCTGAACATGGGTGTTGGCGAAGCCGTTGCAGACAAAAAAGTTATGGAACATGCTGTCCGTGACATGACTGCAATTGCTGGTCAAAAACCAGTAGTAACTGTTGCTCGTAAATCAGTTGCTGGTTTTAAAATCCGTGAAGGCTACCCTATTGGCTGTAAAGTGACCCTGCGCGGTGAGCGTATGTGGGAATTCTTAGAGCGTTTAGTTGACATCGCAATCCCACGTATCCGTGACTTCCGTGGTCTGAGCGCTAAAGCGTTCGATGGCCGTGGTAACTACGCGATGGGCGTGCGTGAGCAGATCATTTTCCCAGAGATCGATTACGATAAAATCGATAAAATTCGCGGTATGGATATTGTTATCACTACCTCTGCGAAGACTGATGAAGAAGGTCGTGCTTTGTTAGACGCTTTTAACTTCCCATTCAAGAAATAAGGGTAGCGTAATGGCAAAAACATCAATGAAAGCACGTGAAGCAAAGCGTGCACAGCTCGTAGCTAAGTTCGCTGAAAAGCGTGCTGCTCTGAAAGTGATTATTGCAAGTCCAGCTTCTTCTGATGAAGATCGTTGGGATGCAGTATTAAAGCTGCAAGCTCTACCACGTGATTCCAGCGCATCGCGTCAACGCAATCGTTGTAATCAAACTGGTCGCCCACATGGTTTCCTACGTAAGTTCGGTTTAAGCCGTATCAAATTACGTGAAGCAACCATGCGTGGTGAAGTTCCTGGCCTGCGTAAGGCTAGCTGGTAAGCACTTGTCACGGAGTAAGCTAATATGAGCATGCAAGATCCTATTGCGGATATGTTAACCCGTATTCGTAACGGCCAAGCTGCTAACAAAGTATCTGTGAAGATGCCTTCTGCTAAGCTGAAAGTCGCTATTGCGAAACTGCTTAAAGAAGAAGGTTACATCGCGGATTACGCCGTAGCAGATGAAGCCAAGCCTGAATTGGAAATTACCTTAAAGTACTTCCAAGGCCAACCAGTCGTTGAGACTATCCAGCGTGTAAGCCGTCCAGGTCTTCGTATTTACAAAGGTAAAAACGAACTTCCTAAAGTGATGGGCGGACTGGGTGTCGCAATTGTGTCCACTTCTAAAGGCCTGATGACTGATCGTGCCGCCCGCCTTGCAGGCATGGGTGGCGAGGTTATCTGCTACGTAGCATAAGGAGCTAGGAATGTCTCGTGTAGCAAAAGCACCAGTATCTATTCCAGCTGGCGTAGAGGTGACCTTAAACGAACAGACCCTGACCGTCAAAGGCGCGAAAGGAAGTCTGACTCGAGTGATCAACAATGCGGTCAATGTTGTTATTGAAGGTGGCGTGATTAAATTCCTTCCTGTTGAGGGCGCAGTTGGCGCTTGGGCACAGGCTGGTACAACACGTGCATTAGTAAACAACATGGTTGTTGGTGTATCTCAAGGTTTTGAGCGTAAATTAAAGTTAGTTGGCGTTGGTTACCGTGCGAAACTCGTCGGTGCTGACATTGACCTTACTTTAGGTTTCTCTCATCCGTTAGTACACAAACTGCCCGCAGGCGTTACTGCAGAGTGCCCTAGCCAAACTGACATCGTCCTACGTGGCGTTGATAAACAGTTAATTGGCCAAGTCGCTGCTGAGATTCGCGGATATCGTCCACCAGAGCCATATAAAGGCAAGGGTGTTCGCTATGACGACGAAGAAGTACGCCGTAAAGAGGCTAAGAAGAAGTAGGTAACGCGATATGGATAAGAAAACATCTCGCTTACGTCGCGCTATTCGCGCTCGTAAGAAGATCCAAGAGCTGGGCGTGAACCGTCTGGTTGTACATCGTACACCGCGTCACATTTATGCTCAGGTGATCAATCCTGAAGCTCAGGTGGTGGCAGCTGCTTCAACCGTGGAAAAAGCGGTTAAAGAGCAACTGAAGAGTACCGGTAACGTAGACGCGGCTAAAGCAGTAGGTAAATTTATTGCTGAGCGCGCGATCGAAAAAGGCGTAACGACAGTTGCGTTCGATCGTTCTGGTTTCAAGTATCACGGTCGTGTAGCTGCTCTAGCAGATGCTGCTCGTGAAGCTGGCCTCCAGTTCTAAGGGGTTATAAAAATGGCTAAATTAGAAGCTCAGCAAAAAGACGATCTGCAAGAGAAATTAATTGCAGTTAATCGTGTTTCTAAAGTAGTTAAGGGCGGTCGTATCTTTAGCTTCACAGCACTGACAGTAGTGGGTGATGGTAATGGTAAGGTCGGCTATGGCTATGGTAAAGCGCGCGAAGTTCCAGCAGCAATTCAAAAAGCTATGGAAAAAGCCCGTCGTAACATGGTGACCGTTGAGTTGAATGCAGGTACTCTGCATCACCCAGTTAAAGGTCGTCATACTGGTTCACGTGTATACATGCAACCAGCATCACAGGGTACCGGTATTATCGCCGGTGGCGCAATGCGTGCCGTATTGGAAGTAGCAGGCGTTCATAACGTTCTGTCTAAAGCATACGGTTCTACTAACCCGATCAACATCGTTCGCGCGACTGTAGATGCTCTGGTGCACATGAAGTCACCATCGCAAATCGCAGCTAAGCGTGGCCTGAATGTTGACGAAATTCGGGGGTAATGCACCATGGCAACTAAAACTGTAAAAGTTACTCAGACTAAAAGTGCTATCGGTCGTTTACCAAAGCACCGCGCGACCTTAACAGGTCTTGGTCTGCGTCGCATTGGTCACACTGTTGAATTAGAAGATACTCCTTCAGTTCGCGGTATGATCAACAAGGTCTACTACATGGTTAAGGTGGAGGATTAATAGATGCGTTTAAATACTCTATCTCCAGCTGCAGGCGCTAAGCATGCACCAAAGCGTGTAGGCCGTGGTATGGGCTCAGGTTTAGGTAAAACTGCAGGTCGTGGTCACAAAGGCCAAAAATCTCGTAGCGGTGGCGGTGTACGCCCAGGCTTCGAGGGTGGTCAAATGCCACTTAAGATCCGTTTACCTAAATTTGGTTTTACCTCGCGTCGCGCTATGGTAACAGCTGAAGTTCGTGTACTCGAACTGGCTAAAGTTAACGGTGATGTTATCGACTTAAACGCTCTGAAAGATGCGAACGTTATTACTCGCAACATCCAGTTTGCGAAAATCGTTCTTTCAGGTACCATTGAGCGCCCAGTGACTGTAAAAGGTCTGAAGGTAACCAAAGGTGCACGTGCAGCAATTGAAGCTGCTGGCGGTAAGATCGAGGAATAATACGTCGATGGCAAAACCAGGACTTGATTTAAAAAGCGCGAAAGGTGGACTTTCAGAGTTGAAGGCTCGCCTCCTGTTCGTGATTGGTGCGATTATCGTCTTTAGGGCCGGTTCGTTTGTACCAATTCCTGGTATTGACGCAGCTGTATTAGCAGAGCTGTTTGCTCAGCAAAAAGGGACCATCCTAGGCATGTTTAACATGTTCTCGGGTGGTGCTCTTTCCCGTGCTTCTATCTTTGCATTAGGTATTATGCCGTACATTTCGGCATCGATTATCATGCAGTTATTGACTGTTGTGCATCCTGCACTCGCTGAATTGAAAAAAGAAGGCGAGTCTGGACGTAAAAAAATCAGTCAGTACACACGATGGGGTACGTTGGTGCTGGGTACATTCCAGTCGATCGGTATTGCAACAGGGTTACCAAACTTAGTCCCAGGCCTAGTGGTCAATATTGGATTCGGTTTCTACTTTGTAGCGGTTGTGAGCTTAGTGACAGGGACTATGTTCCTGATGTGGCTAGGTGAGCAAATTACCGAACGAGGTATAGGTAACGGTATCTCGATTTTAATTTTCGCAGGTATTGTTGCTGGATTACCTTCCGCTATCGGCCAAACGGCTGAGCAGGCGCGTCAAGGTGACCTGAATGTGTTAGTGTTGTTGTTGCTCGCGGTAATTATTTTTGCTGTGACTTATTTCGTGGTGTTTGTAGAGCGTGGTCAACGTCGTATCGTCGTTAACTATGCTAAGCGTCAGCAAGGCCGTAAGGTATTCGCTGCGCAATCTACTCACTTGCCACTGAAAATAAACATGGCGGGTGTAATTCCTCCAATTTTTGCGTCAAGCATTATTTTGTTCCCAGGCACACTGGCTCAGTGGTTTGGTCAAAATGAGTCTATGTCATGGTTAAGTGATTTTTCATTAGCCGTGTCACCTGGACAACCGCTTTACTCATTATTGTATGCAGCAGCGATTATCTTCTTCTGTTTCTTCTATACAGCGTTGGTATTTAATCCACGTGAAACAGCAGACAACCTGAAGAAGAGTGGTGCATTCATCCCTGGGATCCGTCCTGGAGAACAGACTTCGCGTTACATTGATAAAGTAATGACTCGCCTAACATTAGCTGGCGCGTTATACATTACCTTTATCTGTTTAATTCCGGAGTTCATGCTAATTGCGTGGAAAGTACAGTTCTATTTTGGCGGTACTTCACTACTAATTATGGTAGTCGTAATCATGGACTTCATGGCTCAGGTTCAGACCCATATGATGTCACATCAGTATGAGTCTGTGATGAAGAAAGCTAACCTAGTTAACAAAGCGAATTTAGATCGTTTTGGTCGCTAAGTAAGCTTTACGGAGTGATGAAATGAAAGTTCGAGCTTCCGTGAAGAAGATCTGCCGTAACTGCAAGATCGTCAAGCGTAGTGGCGTTGTGCGCGTTATCTGTGTTGAACCAAAACACAAACAGCGTCAAGGCTAAAAGTGAAATTGTTCAGCCCACTGTTGGGCTGAACAAATATTGTTTGCAAATTTGTCAACTGTCGAGTATCCTTTCGGGCTTTTCGCAGTTGGCCTTTAACTTAAGGAGTGCATAGTGGCCCGTATCGCTGGCATTAACATTCCTGATCAAAAGCATACAGTCATCGCATTGACTGCAATTTTCGGCATCGGCCGTACTCGCGCTAGAGCAATCTGCGCAGCTACGTCAATTGCTGAAACTGCTAAGATCAAGGAATTGAGCGAAGCTCAAATCGACACCCTACGCGAAGAAGTTGCCAAATACTTAGTAGAAGGTGACTTACGTCGTGAGATTTCTATGAACATCAAGCGTCTTATGGATCTTGGTTGTTATCGTGGTCTCCGCCATCGTCGTAGCCTGCCTCTTCGTGGGCAACGTACTAAGACCAATGCGCGTACGCGTAAAGGTCCACGTAAACCAATCAAGAAGTAACGGGAAGGTAGACAATGGCTAAAGTTCCGTCACGTTCTCCGCGTAAGCGCGTACGTAAACAGGTTGCAGATGGCATGGCTCATATCCATGCTTCTTTCAACAACACAATTGTCACCATTACAGATCGTCAAGGTAATGCGTTGTCATGGGCTACTTCAGGTGGTTCAGGTTTCCGTGGTTCACGTAAATCTACGCCATTTGCTGCACAGGTAGCTGCTGAGCGTGCAGGCGCTGCTGCTCAAGACTACGGTTTAAAAAACCTTGAAGTGTTTGTGAAGGGTCCAGGTCCAGGTCGTGAATCAGCCATTCGTGCGCTGAACGCTGTTGGTTACAAAATTACCAACATTACCGATGTGACGCCGATCCCTCATAATGGTTGTCGTCCTCCTAAAAAGCGTCGTGTATAACGCGTTTCATTAGGATAGTTGGAGAAAGATCATGGCAAGATACTTGGGTCCCAAGCTCAAGCTCAGCCGCCGAGAAGGTACTGACCTTTTCTTAAAAAGCGGTGTGAGAGCAATCGATTCTAAGTGTAAACTGGAATCTGCACCAGGACAGCATGGCGCTCGTAAGCCACGTCTGTCAGAGTACGGTTTACAGTTACGCGAAAAACAAAAAGTTCGTCGTATTTACGGTGTGTTAGAAAAGCAATTCCGTAACTACTATAAAGAGGCTGCACGTCTGAAAGGCAACACTGGTGAAAACCTGTTGCAACTTTTAGAAACTCGTTTAGATAACGTTGTTTATCGTATGGGTTTCGGTGCGACTCGTGCAGAATCACGTCAGCTAGTAAGCCATAAATCTGTTATGGTTAACGGTCGTGTTGTTAACATTCCGTCATTCAAAGTGTCTGCGAATGATGTTGTAAGCATCCGTGAAAAGTCACGCACTCAAGCTCGTATCAAAGCGGCTTTAGAAGTGGCTGGTCAACGCGAGAAGCCTACATGGGTTGAAGTCGACAGCGCGAAAATGGAAGGTGCTTTCAAGCGTATTCCAGAACGTAGCGATTTGTCTGCGGAAATTAACGAACAGCTGATCGTCGAGCTTTACTCTAAGTAAGGCTAACAAACAAGAGAGGACACAATGCAGGGTTCTGTTACAGAATTTCTTAAACCGCGTCTCGTTGATATCGAGCAGGTTAACTCAACACGTGCCAAGGTTACTTTGGAACCGCTTGAGCGTGGTTTCGGCCACACTTTAGGTAACGCGTTGCGTCGCATCCTATTGTCGTCTATGCCCGGCTGCGCGGTTACCGAAGTCGAGATTGACGGTGTACTGCACGAATACAGCAGTAAGGAAGGCGTACAAGAAGATATCCTTGAAATCTTGCTTAATCTGAAAGGATTAGCAGTGACTATCGAGGGTAAAGACGAGGCTATGCTTACATTAAGCAAGTCCGGCGCAGGCCCTGTCATCGCAGCAGATATCACGCATGATGGTGATGTCACTATCGTGAATCCTGATCATGTTATCTGTCATTTAACAGGTAACAATGATATCAGCATGCGTATTCGCGTTGAGCGTGGTCGTGGTTATGTGCCAGCATCTGCTCGTGCACAGACAGAAGACGATGATCGCCCAATCGGCCGCTTGCTGGTTGATGCTTCTTTCTCGCCAGTCGCACGTATTGCCTACAATGTAGAAGCAGCTCGTGTTGAACAGCGTACTGACTTGGATAAACTCGTTATCGATATGACCACTAATGGTACTATTGATCCTGAGGAAGCTATCCGTCGTTCTGCAACCATCTTAGCTGAACAGCTGGATGCGTTTGTTGAGCTGCGTGACGTGACTGAGCCAGAAATGAAGGAAGAGAAGCCGGAGTTCGATCCGATTCTGTTGCGTCCTGTCGACGATTTAGAGCTAACTGTACGTTCGGCTAACTGTTTGAAAGCCGAAGCGATTCATTACATCGGAGATCTGGTACAGCGTACTGAAGTTGAGCTGCTGAAAACCCCTAACTTAGGTAAGAAATCTCTTACTGAAATTAAGGACGTTTTAGCTTCTCGCGGACTGTCGTTAGGTATGCGTCTGGAAAACTGGCCTCCAGCTAGTTTAGCAGACGACCTATAAGTCTCAGGTTTGTACAGATTTAGGTTATAAGGATTAGGTCATGCGCCATCGTAAGAGTGGTCGTCAACTTAACCGCAACAGCAGCCACCGCCAAGCTATGTTCCGTAACATGGCAAGCTCACTGGTTCGTCATGAGATCATCAAGACAACCGTAGCTAAAGCGAAAGAACTGCGTCGCGTAGTTGAGCCTCTGATAACACTTGCTAAGAGTGACAGCGTTGCAAACCGTCGTTTAGCGTTTGCACGTACTCGCGACGCTGAAGTCGTAGGTAAGTTATTCACTGAATTGGGTCCACGTTACCAGGAACGTCCTGGTGGCTACACCCGTATCCTTAAGTGCGGTTTACGTGCTGGTGATAAAGCCCCAATGGCTTACATCGAGCTAGTAGGTCGTCCAGAAGCTGCTCAAGCTGTTGATGTTGAAGCTGCTGAGTAATTAAGGTTACAAATTTAAAAGCCGGGCTCTAAGCCCGGCTTTTTATTTCAGCTCGTTTTAACTTACTCGACCCAAGTCGTTTGTTTCTCGATTTCTTTAGGCAATGTTAAGTGCCATTTACTTAACCCTTTACGGCTAAACATAAATTGTCCTAGGTCATCTGTTACTGGGAATATGTTTTCCGGTTTCTCACCTGCGAGGATCCTTGAGGCCATTTTGGCTGCGATCTTGCCGTGTTGGTAACCATCGAGAACATAGCCGCCGATATTGCCGTTGTTGTATACGCTAAATCCCCAAAAACCAAAATTGGGTACTGGCGTGTTAGCTGAAACCCATCCTAATAATTCTTCAGCATCAACCGACTGATCTTTGTCATCCCTCACTGCATGATAAAGTGCAACGACTATCGCACTAAAGCCATTGTCTTTAGCTGCAATGACTTGCTTTTGCCATTCACTAAGTTGATTTAGTTGTAATATTTCAACTTCCACATCGCTCAACATGCTCAGTTGCTGCTTACTGATATATTCCGCTGCAAGTCTAGACGTATCACTTTGATCGAACAGAACTAAGATTTTTCGGTGCTTTGATATTGGTAATATTCGTTGCAGTAATAGCAGAGAGCGTCTGAGTAGAGGTCTTTCAAGCACACCCGTAAAACGCTTATATTCATTTAAGTGATATTCTCTTGGGTTCATATTAATGCCAAGGTATACCACTGGAATTTGGCTTGAGTTTAACCGTTGGTGTAGATAATTAACGGCATTATCATCTGCTAGGATCACTAACTGTGGTTTTTGTTGTTGAATAAATTGCCATGCTAGTTCTGCCCGTTTTGCATGAAGATTTTTAGGTAGCCGTTTTGTGTCCATTTCAAAGTGATTTACCTCATTGAGAGGTGTCAATGTATCGAGTATGGCTTGATAATACTGCTTATCCCACGTGTAACCTTGGTGATAGCTCTCGATGACAACCACCTTGGCCGCATATGCCATTGGTATGAAACATGCCAGCATTAAGGTAAAAATCTGTCGCCATCTTTTAATTAATAACTTAATTAAATTCATGGAGAGATACCTAGTGGAATATAGCTTTGAGTATAGTCCAACCTCGAGTATCCGGCGGGCAATAAAAAAGCCTCATAATGAGGCTTTAAATATTTTTTCGGCGATGTGCTTACGTTATTGTGCTGTCGCTTTCTGCTGACTGTAATCTAGCTTCTCATGTTTTTGCCCCATTGCTTCTGCAACTTCTGGAGGCATGTAGTTTTCATCATGTTTTGCTAAGACTTCAGTTGCGGCCAACTTACCATCTTCCCCTAATACACCTTGGGCGACGATGCCTTGTCCTTCGCGGAATAGATCCGGTAATAGATCGTCATAGGTCACTAGAATTTCGCCACCTAAGGAATCGTGTACTGCAAATTGCACATGCAGGCTGTTTGGATCACGTACCATAGAGCCTACCGTTACCATGCCACCTACACGAATACGTTGGCCCGCTTCGGGTTTAACGCCTGTATCGGTTTTACCGTTTACGATTTCTGACGGTGTATAGAATAAGTTTAAGTTGGAGTTCAACGCATACAGCAGCAGTGAAGCAATCGCGGCTACGCCACCGATTAGTGCTATAGCTAACGTCAGTCTCTTTTTGCGTCTTGGGTTCACGATTTGTTACTCCTAGTTTCTTTGAGGCGCTCTTCGCGGTTCATCTTTTTCGCTATTTCAATCAAAACCTTACGCTTTTGGCGTGCGCTAGTGATGATCAGCGTCGATACACAGAAGAAGGTCACACCATAGGCAAGCCATACATAAAAGGCATAGCCACCCATGTTGAAAAAATCACTGATAGAATCGAATTGCATTATTTGACCTCCTCAGCTTTAGCAAGTTCACGTACCCAAGGGCGCATGCCGTTTCTTGCTAAGATTTCTGCTCTAAATCTCACAATAGTGATAGCGCCTATCATAAGCCCGAAACCTAAAATATTGATTAAAAGTGGGTATAACATGTCACTCGACATGGTCGATTTAGAGGTAATTTTGATGGTTGATGGTTGATGCAATGAGCTCCACCATTCAACTGAATATTTAATAATGGGGATATTAATTACCCCTACGATTGCCAAGATCCCTGCTGCACGTGCAGCCAGCACTTTGTCTTCAAAAGAAGCGTAGAGGGAAATCACACCTAAGTAGAGGAATAGTAGTACTAATTCAGAGGTCAGACGCGCATCCCATACCCACCAAGTGCCCCACATAGGTTTGCCCCAAGCGGCACCAGTAAAGAGTGCTATAAAGGTGATGACAGCTCCTATAGGAGCAATAGACGCAGCTGCCCAGTCTGCTAATTTGACCTGCCAGACAAGACCAATAAATGCCGCTGTCGCCATACCCATGTAGGCCGCCATTGACATTGATGCAGCTGGTACATGGATAAAGATAATACGGTAGCTATCTCCTTGCTGGTAATCTGTCGGGGCAAACAATAAACCCCATACGGTGCCAACTGTAAGGAAAAGGCAGGCTAAGGTGGCAAACCATGGAAATAATGCTCCTGATAACTTATATGCGCGTTCAGGATCCGCGTAAGGGTGTAACCATTTCCACATTTTAGTTAGTACTCACTCGCAGAGATGCACCGATTGCAAAAGGTGCTAAGGTTAACGAACCGATCAACATGGCGCCAATTATAGCGAGCTGACCGTCATAGGGTAAATTCATTCCTGCCGCATCAATGGCGCTGGTCGCGAAAATGAGCACTGGAATATAAAGTGGCAGAATCAAAAGGCTTAATAGTACGCCGCCTTTACGTAGACCAACGGTTAATGCCACGCCAATAGCACCTAAGAGTGACAACACTGGGGTGCCTAAAGCCAGTGTGGCAATCAATGCACCATAACTATTAGCATCTAAGTTCAGTAGCACGGCCAGCAGTGGGGCAATAATAATCAATGGAACACCCGTAAGTATCCAGTGGGCTAACACTTTGGCTAAGACTAAAACAGACAAAGGTTGTGGGCTAAGTAGCATCTGTTCTAAGCTGCCGTCACTAAAGTCAGCTTTAAATAGACGCTCCAGCGACAACATGGATGCTAACAATGCCGCAACCCAAATAATCCCTGGGGCAATACGGGCTAGCATTTGTGGTTCTGGGCCAATGCCGAGTGGAAATAGGGTTACAACCATAATGAAGAATAATAGGGGATTAAAAATATCACCACGGTGTCGAATGGCAATCTTTAGATCCCGCTGAAGTAACGTTAAAAACGCTTGAGTAAAGCTGATGCCTCTTTTCATTATGCCAAACCTTATACGAAGCGATAATCTAGACGAATTTTACGAAGCCTATCATCTTTGATAATGCCCATATCTTGGTGAGTGGTCAGGATCACACAGCCACCATTATCCGCATGTTGAATAAATAACTGTTCAAGCTCTTCGACGCCTTTTTTATCGATTGCGGTAAAAGGTTCATCTAGGATCCACACCTTACAATCATTGTGCCAAAGCCTTGCCAATGCTGTTCGGCGATGTTGGCCCGCGGACAAATGCCCAGCAAGTGCTTCCTCAAAACCTGATAGATTTACTTTAGCTAATATGGCAGACGTATCAAAATCATCATAGCCACTGATTCTTAAATTGAAGTTAAGGTTTTCCTCAGCGGTTAATTCGGATTTCACTCCCGCAAGGTGGCCTAAATACAGTAGATCTTCGTTATATTCGTCACGACAGCGGTTGATATCTTCATTTATATAGAAGGTTTGCCCCGCATAGGGACGAGATAGACCTGCTAATATGCGTAATAAACTGGTTTTGCCGGCACCATTAGGGCCTTCAATCTGGACGATATCGCCAGCATTAATCTCAAAACTTAATTCATCAAATAGAATGCGTTCTTCACGGATGCATGTCAGCTTGCTCGCTGATAACAGTGTGTTTACTGAAGTTATATTTGTCACTGAACCCTCTATCTCAAGCCGGAAGGAAACACAAGTGATTCTAACACAAACGATATTGCGGGTTTACACTTGCTTGGGACTAGATGTCAGCAATTTGATGTGGTTCCAATAACCGCAATATTTCTCGTACAAATCGAACTTTTTTAATACTTGCTAATATATTAACGAATTTGTCACGCTTGTCGCCTTATATCATTTGTGCTGAGATTCTAATCACAAAAAGATGAGATTTATTGAAGTTTGTAGTAATCTTAGTCCGCTATAATGAGTCTGCCTCAAAGGGCAGCGCGAGCTTTGTACGTATTTGCATTAGGAACATTGAACATGAAAAAACTGTTAGCAATGACTGCAGTCGCTGCTTTGACTATGTCAGTCAACGTTTCAGCTCAAGATGCTGAAGCTATTTTCAACAAGGCATGTACCGTGTGCCATAGCATGGGTGTTGCTGGTGCTCCAAAAGCGCACAATGCAGCGGAGTGGGAACCACGTTTAGCTAAAGGTGTTGATAATCTAGTTAAAAGTGTAAAAACAGGTTTAAACGCAATGCCACCAGGTGGTATGTGTACTGATTGTACTGATGATGATTACAAAGCAGCTATCGAGTTTATGTCTAAAGCTAAGTAATTTTTTGCAGTGTTAAAAAAACCGGCATTAGCCGGTTTTTTTATGTCTGCGCTAAGCTGAAACTTAGTGCTAGGTGCGGATAACTTATTGCACTTGGGTATCCAGTACTAAGTTTGCCGTTTCACCCACATTAACTTTGCTGATTTTTCCTTGAATATCACCCGCCTGAGGTTTGATATTGCCATGCTTGGATAAGACTGCAATAACTTCAACGCTAGCAGTTTGGCTTAATTTTACATCGCCACCCATGCCTGTGCTGTCGTCTAGTGTCACTGTAACAGGCAATGATTTTGCACTAACTTTGGTTGCTGCTAGCGGTACTTTAGGACCTTCAGTTGCACGTGCAAAGACAAAGATAGTGTCTTCTGGGCTCGCTTTCGCTGCAAGTTCAGGTGAAATTGAAATTTCAATACTTACTGATTTGCTTGTGACTTTTGCCTGCTTGTGTACATCATCGTTAGGCATACCTGTCGTTTCGGCTTGCATACGTAAGTTAGCTGTTTCGATGGCATTCATCAGTGCGGCGCGATCCACATCTGTGCGGTCACTATTAAGAATGGTCTGCCATGAATCAATGGCTTTTTGGTACTTAGCAGTAAAGAAAGCATCCATACCAACTAACAACAGTGTTGATGGATCCTGTGGATCTAATGCTAGCGATTCGTCTATTAAGGCTTGAATTTCTGGTGTCATTTGCTGACCGGCTTTGTAGTACAACGCCGTGGCCTTTGGTCCGATTAACTCGGCATGTTTGCCCACTAAATCCATCACTTTGTCGAAGGCCGCGACTGCTTTATCAAATTGGTTAGCCGAAATATATGCATGACCTAGACTAAACCAAGCCTGACTATTTTCTGGCTCGGCTTGCACTTGGGCTTCCATCATTTGTACGCGCTGCCCCATGATTTGCGCAGTATCCATACCAGCATGTGGGTTAGCCGCTTGGGTATTGCCAATATTTTCAAAGGCCCCTAATTGCTGATAAAGGTAACCTGAGATCGCAATCAAGCATACCGACATGACTGATGGCCAAAGGATACTTTTAGGTTTGATTTGATTGACAAGGGAATCATCGCTCGCTTGTTTGATGTCTTGGAGTAAACTGATTTCGAGTTCTTTCTTAAGCGCATCAAATTCTGCTTGGTCGAGCAGTTCTTCATTAAGTTCTTTCTCAAGGGTGGAAAGACGTTCATTGAACAATTCGAGGTTCGTTTGTTTGCGAACACCAGCTTCCTCAGTACGCAATAACTTTTGCTGTCTGAAATGTGGGATCCAGATCAGTGTTAAGCTGACCAACACAACAAGCGCAATAAAAATCCAAAATGTCGTCATTGTTTCTATATTCACTTTAGTTTGCATAAAAGCGGTTGTTACCGCTGGCTTGGAAGCAAGATTATACGTAAAGATTATTCATTGAACAGTAATATAAGACCTTCACAACTGTGAAAGCTGAGAGTTGGGCACTGGTTCACAAATTGTTCCATCTGGTAAATTTTATATGAAACTTAAGGCTCATTTATCTGTCACATGCAAAACTGTAGGCCTGCGGTGGCTCCATTTGGGCAAAAATCGAGAATGAGACAAGTCACCCAGTTTTGTATGAAAGAGGCAGACAGGAACAATAGCAAATACTAAAATGAACCAAATTTCGTGCATTTGTGTGAACAGCATGTTGTGCGTTGGTTTGGAATTTTTCTAAATCAACATATTATTAGAGACTGAGGAAAACCCATGATCCCAGAACTTGGACACTTTTCGCTGATTATAGGAGTGGCATTCGCCTTCTTGTTAACCAGCGTTCCCCTTATAGGTGTTGCCCGTAAAGACCAATACCTAGTGAGGTATGCTTGGCCGTTAGCCTACGGAATGTTCTTTTTTATTGCTTTATCCGTAGTATCGCTTGGTTATAGCTTCGCTGTTGATGATTTCTCCGTGGCCTACGTGGCACATCACTCTAATTCTCAGTTACCTATTTTCTTTAAGATTGCGGCCGTATGGGGCGGTCATGAAGGGTCTCTGTTGTTCTGGGTGTTTGCGTTATCGACTTGGGCCGCTTCTGTCGCATTATTCAGTAAAGGCTTGGAAGAAGTGTTTACTGCAAGGGTGCTGGCTGTATTGGCGCTGATTGTGATTGGTTTTAGCTTATTTATGCTGCTCACTTCTAGCCCATTTGAACGTTTATTTCCAATGCCAGCCGAAGGTCGCGACTTGAACCCAATGTTGCAGGATGTAGGCTTAATCTTCCATCCGCCAATGTTGTATTTAGGTTATGTGGGTTTCTCTGTAAGCTTTGCGTTTGCAATTGCTGCATTGATGAGTGGCCATCTTGACTCGGCTTGGGCTCGTTGGTCTCGTCCTTGGACCTTGGCTGCTTGGATTTTCCTCACTGGCGGTATTGCATTAGGTTCTTGGTGGGCATACTACGAATTAGGCTGGGGTGGCTGGTGGTTCTGGGATCCAGTAGAAAATGCCTCCTTTATGCCTTGGTTAGTGGGTACTGCTTTAGTGCATTCGCTGATTGTGACCGAAAAACGTGGTGCGTTCCGTAACTGGACAGTATTGCTGTCAATCTTTGCATTTTCGTTAAGTTTACTGGGTACCTTTATCGTGCGTTCCGGCGTACTGACATCGGTTCACTCATTCGCAGCCGATCCAAGCCGCGGTATGTTTATTCTGTTATTACTTGGCTTAGCTATCGGTGGTTCGCTCACGTTGTTTGCCTTCCGCGCAAGTGAAATGAGCAGCCCAGCACGCTTCGAATTGAAATCAAAAGAAACCATGCTGTTAGTCTGTAACGTATTGCTGACTGTCGCTGCTGGTACAGTCCTGTTAGGGACGTTATATCCACTGCTGATCGATGCTTTAGGTATGGGCAAGATCTCTGTTGGACCTCCATATTTTAATGCTGTGTTTGTACCGATCGTGCTCGTGCTGTTTGCGTTTATGGGCGTGGGTCCGATCATCCGTTGGAAGAAATCAAAAGCGGGTGAGTTAAAACGCCAATTGCTGGTGCCTGCATTAGTATCAGCCGCGATTGGTATCGTGACGCCATTTATTGTCGATGGTGCTTTTAACGTGTGGGTTGCTTTGGGTATCGCCGCCGCTGCTTGGATTGTGTTGGCAACCGCTAGAGCCGCTTACAATATCGTGAAGCCTAAAGATGGTGAATTAAGCGTGGCACGTATGGGCCGTAGTGAGCTGGGTATGATCTTAGCTCACTTAGGTATTGCTGTGTCGGTTATCGGTGCCACTATGGTATCTAACTACTCGGTTGAGAAAAGTGTGCGTATGGGGCCTGGCATAAGCCAAGAGCTTGCGGGTTATACCTTTAAATATCTTGAGACTAAGAACGTCGTTGGTCCTAACTACACCGCACAACAAGGTCAAATTGAGATCTACAAAGGCGATAAGCTGCTGACGTTACTCAAGCCTGATCGTCGCCAATACAATGTGCGTACTATGGACATGACCGAAGCCGGTATCGATTGGGGTCTGTTCCGTGACTTATATGTCACCATGGGCGATCCAATCAGCAGCACTGAATTTGCTGTGCGTTTGAACTACAAGCCTTTTGTTCGTTGGTTATGGTTTGGGGCAATATTCATGATGGTCGGTGGTTTCTTTGCCGCATCGGATAAACGCTATCGCTCAAAAGTGGCTGCTATCGTTAAGCCGCAAACTGAAAAAGCGAAATTAGCTACCGCTCAATAATTGGGGAATGTATGAAGAAGTTGGTTCTGTTTATCCCATTAGTCATTTTTCTTGGCATGGGGGTATTTTTATACAAAGGATTGTTTTTAAATCCGCAGAAACTGGATTCAGCTCTGGAAGGAAAGCCTATTCCGGCTTTCCAACTGGAACGTCTCGAAACACCAAACGAGATGATTACCAATGAGCAACTGAAAGGAAAAGTGTCATTACTTAACGTTTGGGCTACTTGGTGCCCCTCTTGTAAGTATGAACACCCTTTCTTAGTCATGCTGAAACGTCAGAATATTCTGCCTATCTATGGGATTAACTATCGTGACGAACGTATCCCCGCGCTGGAAGAATTAAAACGCCAGGGTGATCCTTACAATATCAATATTTTTGATAAGGATGGACGCTTAGGCTTAGATCTTGGCGTTTACGGTGCACCGGAAAGCTTTATTGTTGATCATAATGGCATTATTCGTTATCGCTACGCAGGGCCTATTGACCAGCGTGTATGGAGTGAAACTCTCTATCCTATGATTCAACAACTCCAAGCTGAAGCGGCGAAGGATGGTGCAGCGTGAGAATTTTGACAAAAATCATTGGTGGCCTGGTGTTAATGCTGAGTATGGTGACAACCGTAATGGCCACACCGGTTGATACTTACGAATTTAAATCACCCGAAAACCAAAAACGAGGTTTGTCATTAGCGCATGAGTTGCGTTGCCCGCAATGTCAGAACCAAAACTTGATCGATTCCAACTCGCCAGTTGCACGAGATCTGCGCCTTGAAGTGTATAAAATGGTCGATGAAGGCAAAGGTGACGATGAAATCATCGAGTTTATGACCAGCCGTTATGGTGAGTTTGTACTCTACAAACCGAAAATGGAAACTAAAACCTATATTCTTTGGTTAGGTCCAGTGGGTTT
>NZ_CP022089.2:3892500-5031863 GCF_002209245.2 Shewanella sp. FDAARGOS_354
AAGGTAGCGAAATTCCTTGTCGGGTAAGTTCCGACCTGCACGAATGGCGTAATGATGGCCACGCTGTCTCCAGCCGAGACTCAGTGAAGTTGAAATTGCGGTGAAGATGCCGTATACCCGCGGCTAGACGGAAAGACCCCGTGAACCTTTACTATAGCTTGGCACTGAACATTGACCCTACATGTGTAGGATAGGTGGGAGACTATGAAGTTGGAACGCTAGTTCTGATGGAGTCGTCCTTGAAATACCACCCTTGTAGTGTTGATGTTCTAACTTGGCCCCATTATCTGGGGTAAGGACAGTGCCTGGTGGGTAGTTTGACTGGGGCGGTCTCCTCCCAAAGAGTAACGGAGGAGCACGAAGGTTGGCTAAGTACGGTCGGACATCGTACGGTTAGTGCAATGGCATAAGCCAGCTTAACTGCGAGACAGACACGTCGAGCAGGTACGAAAGTAGGTCATAGTGATCCGGTGGTTCTGAATGGAAGGGCCATCGCTCAACGGATAAAAGGTACTCCGGGGATAACAGGCTGATACCGCCCAAGAGTTCATATCGACGGCGGTGTTTGGCACCTCGATGTCGGCTCATCACATCCTGGGGCTGAAGTCGGTCCCAAGGGTATGGCTGTTCGCCATTTAAAGTGGTACGCGAGCTGGGTTCAGAACGTCGTGAGACAGTTCGGTCCCTATCTGCCGTGGGCGTTGGATGATTGAGGGGAGTTGCTCCTAGTACGAGAGGACCGGAGTGAACGAACCGCTGGTGTTCGGGTTGTCATGCCAATGGCATTGCCCGGTAGCTATGTTCGGAATCGATAACCGCTGAAAGCATCTAAGCGGGAAGCGAGCCCCAAGATGAGTCATCCCTTGGACTTTAAGTCCACTAAAGAGCCGTTCGAGACTAGGACGTTGATAGGTCAGGTGTGTAAGCGTTGTGAGGCGTTGAGCTAACTGATACTAATGACTCGAGAGGCTTAACCATACAACCCAGATGGGTTTTGCTAAGTAGCACTTAGACGAATAGAAACACTTAAGAAGTGGTACTCAATCCAGCTTTCCGAATTCATTTACTGCCCACATAAGATGGGGAGTAGATACCAAATTTGCTTGGTGACAATAGCATTGTGGTCCCACCTGATCCCATCCCGAACTCAGAAGTGAAACGCAATCGCGCCGATGGTAGTGTGGGGTCTCCCCATGTGAGAGTAGGTCATCGCCAAGCGCCTAACTAAACAATGAAGCCAGCTGAATAAGCTGGCTTTTTTGTTTTTCGCGTTTGCCATCTTTAGATTGTGATTTTGAAATCACTCATTCCAATTTTCAGCCTCTTTCGCTCACACACCCCTGATGTGCGCTAAATCGCGACTGACTACCTTATTTTCTTCACACTACTGAACCATATCTCCCAAAGGTCAACTCTTGCTATTACTTCAGAGGTTACTTACCTTATGCAGTAATACCAATTATATTAATTATGTGATCTAATTGGTCATCAGTTTTTAATCATACAAAATATGAATAATCCCCACATCGCAGCCTTAGTAAAATCGGAGAAAAGTGCACGCAAACGTATGCGCTATCTTGCCTTACTCCATTTCACTGAAGGTCATTCTCGTACCGCCATCGCAAGCATGCTTAAGGTCAGTAGAACCAGTGTCAATCGCTGGGTCACCGCCTATTTAACCCATGGGCTGACTGGCCTTGACGATGCGCCCAATCCGGGCCGTCCTGCGACACTGTCCATCGCACAACAAGCTAAGCTTAAAGCGTTCGTACAGCACAGAAGTCTATCTGAACAAGGTGGCAGGTTGATGGCCAAGGATGTCGGCCTATTTATTCAGTCTGAATTTGGTGTGACGTTCAAGCAAGCAAATATCTACCGCTTGCTGCATCAACTTGGCTTCTCATGGATTACCACTCGCTCTCGCCACCCGAAACAATCTGAGGCTATACAAGAGGCTTTTAAAAAACTTCCGGATGGCAACGATCCTTAACACACCTGGGCACGTTGCACTCGATCGCATTGACGTTTGGTTTCAAGATGAAGCCCGCTTTGGCCAACAGAATACCACCACCCGTATTTGGGCTGAGAAAGGGACCCGTCCACGGGCCGTCAAGCAGCAACAATTTGAATCAGCGTATCTATATGGCGCCGTGTGTCCGGCAACGGGGGCGACACAAGCGATTATTGCCCCGCATGCCAATAGCGAATATATGAACGAGCATTTAAAACTGATTTCAGCCGCCACCGCATTTGGGCGCCATGCGCTGGTCATCATGGACGGCGCAGGCTGGCATCAACAGGATTTGGCCGATGACTTTGATAATCTGACGCTTCTCAAGTTGCCACCTTATTCACCGGAGTTGAATCCAATAGAGCAGGTATGGCAATGGCTGCGTCAAAATGTGTTGGCCAATCGTTGTTTTAGTGGTTATGACGATATTGTCGAACAGTGCTCTATCGCATGGAATACCTTCATTGAGAAGAAAGCAAGAGTGATAGAATTGTGTACTAGACCATGGACAATTTTGACCAGTTAGTTAATGGAATTGGTATAACTTATTGGGGTAGCTAAGGATCTATGATGAAGTTAGAGATGATTTGTACTGGGGAAGAGGTGCTGTCGGGTCAGATTGTTGATACTAACGCTGCTTGGTTTGCCAGCACTATGATGGAGCATGGCATTGAGATCCAGAGGCGCGTTACAGTCGGGGATCGTCTCGAGGACTTAATTGCGGTTTTCCAAGAGCGTAGTTTGCATGCCGATGTGATTTTAGTGAATGGCGGCTTGGGGCCGACCAGTGATGATATGTCTGCCGAGGCAATGGCTAAGGCTAAAGGCGAGCCTCTGGTTGAGAATCGTGAGTGGCGTCAACGTTTAGAAGATTGGTTTACGCGCAATAATCGCGAGATGCCAGTGAGTAATTTAAAGCAGGCAATGCTGCCTGAGTCTGCGGTGATGGTGGATAACCCCGTTGGCACGGCTTGTGGATTTAGAGTGAAGTTGAATCGAGCCTGGTTGTTCTTCACTCCTGGTGTGCCATTTGAACTCAAGCATATGGTGAAGGAACAGTTTATTCCTTTTATCCGTGCAGAGTTTGACCTCGACGCTAAGGTGGCGCTGAAGAAGTTGCTGACCATAGGTCATGGCGAGTCTTCCCTTGCCGACAAAATCGAGCCATTGGAGTTGCCTGAGGGAATTACCATTGGCTATCGCTCCTCAATGCCACATATTGAGATTAAGATCTTTGCCCGCGGCGAGAAGGCGATTGCTTTGCTGCCACGGGTGACTGGGCACATCAAAATGGTGCTGGGGACTGCGGTCGTCGCCGAAGATAAAGCGACGCTTGCCGAGGAAATCCATGCGAAGTTACTGAATTCTGGCTTGACCTTGAGCGTTGCCGAGTCTTGTACGGGTGGGATGATTACCAGTCAGTTAGTGGATTTCCCAGGCAGCTCTTCCTATTTGCAACACGGTCTGGTGACTTACAGTAATGAGTCTAAGGTGCGAGTGTTAGGAGTTAACCCTGCGACCTTAGACGATCACGGCGCAGTCTCTATTCCAACGGTTGAAGAAATGGCCAAGGGCGCGCGTGCTATTTTAGACAGTGATTTTGCCTTAGCGACCAGTGGGATAGCGGGACCTGATGGCGGAACCGAAGAAAAGCCCGTTGGTACGGTGGCAATTGCCTTGGCAACCCGTAGTGGCGTCTACAGCCAAATGATAAAACTGCCGCGACGTTCGCGGGATTTAGTGCGTAGCTTAAGTGCGGCGGTAGCCTACGATATGCTAAGACGTGAGTTACTCACCGAAGCTGTGATTGTGGATTACCAGTCGATAGGGCGTTTCAGCAAGTAACTGTTTGCTGACTGACGGGTTTTAGTCAGTCTAGCAGGATTAACAAAAATGCTCCCGAGGGAGCATTTTTTATGGTGAATGGTTTGCAACGCAAGCCGTTATTTAATGAACTTAAGGACTAATTTGCCTGGGACGACTTGAATGCTCTCGGTCATCTTGGCCATCAGCGCTTGGTTACTATCCTTCGTATCGAGCACATAAACGGGCTGATTCTCGAGGAAATGCCTTAAGTAGCCCATCACTTGTGGTGTCGCGCTACTGATGGCTTTCTCGATATCCTTGGGTGTTGACTCGACTTTCACCAATTCAAGCTGGCGTAGGTAGACGCTGTGGGTGGCACTGTCATACCAAGGCTTAGCCTCAAAGGTGGTTGAAAGTTGCGCCTTCAACGGATAAATAGGGTTAGTGATGGACACCTGAGTGGTTGCACTTACGCTCATAGTGTCAGGCTTTTCACCGAGTCTGACACTGATGTCGTTAATGCGCACTTGCGCGCCCACGAGTTGATTACCTTGTTTCACCTCAAAATGGATCTCTTTGCTGAGATACTGCTCCATTTCATGCTCGCTAATACTGTACTGCGTGACGCAGCCGCCAAGCAGTACAGATAATCCCAAGCAAAGGCTAAGCGTGAGTTTTTTCATTAACCTGTGTTTCTCATGCCCGCCGCGACACCGGCAATCGTCAGCATTAAGGCGAGTTGCACGTGTTCGGAAGCGGGAGCTTCGGTTGTTTCCTTGCGAGTACGAGCTAATAACTCGGTCTGCAGGAAGTTTAATGGATCGATATAGGGATTGCGCAGTTTGACTGATTCGCGATTCCACGGTGTATGCGCCATTAAGGTATCCGATTTAGTCAGCTCCAGCACCACTTTAATGCCGAGATCTAAACGCTGGCGTAAAGTTTCGCCTAAGTGGTGGAGATTGGGCGGTACTAAGCAGGTTTCATAGTAACGCGCTAAGTTAGGTTCCGCCTTGGCGTACACCATTTCTAGCATTGAAATCCGCGTGCTAAAGAAGGGCCATTCACGATCCATATCCTGTAGCAAACCCATTTCGCCACGTTGGCAGGCAGCCTGTAATGCTTCACCTGCGCCGAGCCATGCTGGCAACATTAAGCGGTTTTGAGACCAAGCGAAAATCCAAGGAATGGCACGTAAACTCTCGATACCGCCATCGACACGGCGTTTTGCAGGGCGACTACCTAATGGTAATTTGCCTAGTTCAACCTCCGGAGTGGCTGCGCGGAAATAAGGCACAAAATCCTGCTCTTCACGAACAATACCGCGGTAAGCACTCACTGACTCCTGAGCAATACGCTCCATACAATTGCGCCATTCCTGCTTAGGTTCGGGCGGCGGAAGCAAGGTCGCTTCTAACACCGCAGAGGTGTACAGGGCTAAGCTTTGCACCGCCAATTTAGGCAGGCCGAACTTAAAGCGGATCATCTCACCTTGCTCGGTGACGCGAATACGGCCATCAACAGAGCCGGGTGGTTGTGACAGAATCGCTTTGTGAGCAGGGCCGCCGCCACGACCAATACTGCCTCCACGACCATGGAACAGCGTCAGCTTAACGCCAGCCTGTTTACAGACGGCGACTAACTGCTCCTGCGCGCGATATTGTGCCCAAGCGGCTGCCATTACACCCGCATCTTTGGCTGAGTCGGAGTAGCCGATCATCACCTCTTGCATGCCTTTGGTATAACCACGGTACCAGTCGATATCGAGCAGTGCGGTAATGCACTCGGCGGCGTTATTTAAGTCGCTTAAGGTTTCAAATAGCGGCACAACCCGCATTGGATGCGTGCAGCCAGTTTCTTTGAGCAGTAATAATACGGTTAACACATCTGAAGGCTTGCTCGCCATCGAGATCACATAGGAGCCCAACGCCTTAGCAGGATGTTTAGCAATTAAGCGGCAAGTGTTAAGCACTTCGGCTACATCGGCGGAAGGTTGCCAGTTGCTCGGGATCAGCGGACGACGGTTACTGAGTTCACGCAGTAAGAAGGCTTGTTTTTCGGTTTCATCCCAATGATTAAAGTCACCCATACCTAGATAACGGGTTAATTCTGCAAGTACATCGCAGTGACGGCCGGCGTCTTGGCGAATGTCGAGCCTAAGCATATGAATACCAAAACAAGCGAGGCGGCGTAAAATGTCGAGTAGTAAACCGTTAGCAATCAAACGCATGCCGCAGTCACATAAACTCTTATACAGCATCTCTAGCGGCGCTTTAAGATCGCTTTCTTGCCAAATCAGCGTCGACTTATCCACTTCAGGATTGTGGCCCTCAATGCGGGCATTTAAGTAATCTATGGTGTCACGCAGTTTTTGTCTTAATGAGCGCAGCACAAAACGATAGGGTTCGCAGCTATTGTTGGTATAAGCCTTTAATTCATCATTGGCTTCTTCCATTGACAGTTCACCCACTAGCAACACTATATCCTTGAGGAATAAACGTGCCGCAGCATGGCGATTACGGTCTAACACTTCTTGGGTAACTTTGGCGGTCACAAAGGGGTTACCGTCGCGATCACCACCCATCCAGCTTGAGAAGCGCACCGGTGCAATATCGATAGGCAATTGCTGGCCAGTGCGCTCTTGTACTTGATCGTTGAGCTGCCTTAAAAAGTCGGGGACGGCGTGCCAGAGAGATTCTTCAATCGTCGATAATCCCCAGCGGGCTTCATCCACTGGCGTTGGGCGCTCACGGCGAATTTCATTGGTGTGCCAGATCTGAGCAATTAACTGACGCAGACGCAGATTAATTTGGCGACGTTCTCTATCGGATAATTGATCGTTTTCTTGCTCGGCGAGGCAATCCACAATCGCCGCATATTTTTGGATCAGTGTGCGGCGAGAGATTTCCGTTGGATGTGCGGTGAGGACTAAGTCGATATCAAGCGTCTTTAAGCAATCCAACATCTTAGTTTGATCGATACGGCCATTAAGCATACGGCCAAGCAACTGTTCGACCGGATCCGGTACACAAACCAGCTCATCACAGTTACGGCTAATAGTATGAAATTGTTCGGATAAGTTTGCTAGGTTGAGGAATTGGTTGAAGGCTTTGGCAAAAGGCACTAACTCTTCATCGGGGAGTGCGGTCAGCAGTTCTAGCATT
Organism: Shewanella sp. FDAARGOS_354; assembly: GCF_002209245.2. Lineage (NCBI taxonomy): Bacteria > Pseudomonadati > Pseudomonadota > Gammaproteobacteria > Alteromonadales > Shewanellaceae > Shewanella > Shewanella sp. FDAARGOS_354. The sequence continues at coordinate 3,899,482 of NZ_CP022089.2, forward strand.
TGCTCCCGTGCCGCCTCATCGCCACGGCGGGAATCTTTTGCAAGTTTACGAATTTGCTCAACCTTCTCGAGGAAAGAATCACCGAGGTGGGTGCGCATTGTATCGCCAAGGATCTGCCCTAACATACTCACGTTTGATCTTAACGACGCATACATGTCGGTCACATTGTCTGCCACATTACCTGCCATAGTTACTCCGAATAGAAAAACATCAAAATCCGCTTTGTATTAGCCCGCTAGCACAATACCTACCACTGAGGGCAATGGTCAACAGCAGAACTTATAACTTATACGACTGGCTTATCTTATATGCAACTAATCACGATAATTGTTGAGGAATATTCAATATAAATGCGAGCTAACGCAATATTTTATTATGTTTAGCCAAAGTGAATATGAACTGCATTATTTTGGCTTTGCGTACATGTATATCAGGTGTTAATAAAAAGGACTGATTTTTCAGTCTTTCATCCATAGATAACTGAGTTATAAAGAAGTTAGTGAGGTATTGTGTTATTTGCTAAACGTGCTTGAACGCAGATTAAAGATAAAATTTAATAAAAATATATATTCACATATATTGCATAAATAGATCTTTGTGGTAGTCTAGCCTGCAGTTGAGATGAGTCACCCATTGTGACCTGTAGAGTAAATATCATGATGTATAGCGTTAAGCCGTCAGTGAATAAAATAACGAGCCATTACGATTTCCCACGACGATAGTCCTGTCATCATAGATATGCGCTGTTGCGTATACGCTATTCATCTATTCTTTAAGTCTCTTTGATTTGGTTTATAAAAATACATATGAAAAATATCGCCATTATCGGCGCCAGTGGTTACACAGGTGCACAACTCACTGCTTTAGTCCATGCGGAGTCTGAATTATCAATTCAAGGCCTGTATGTCTCTGAAAATAGTTTAGATAAAGGTAGAGCTTTAGCAGATTTGTACCCTGTCTACAGCCACATTGACTTAGCTCTGTCACCATTGACTGAAGAAGCGAAGACTAAGATCGTCGCCGAGGCGGATGCAGTGGTGTTGGCGACCGAGCACTCGGTGAGTTTGCATTTAGCGGCTTGGTTCTACAACCAAGGTTTAGCCGTGTTTGACTTAAGCGGTGCCTATCGTTTCAGTGATGTGGCGCAGTACCCTAAGTGGTACGGTTTTGAGCACGAATATCCCGAGGTGCTAGCCAAGGCTGTTTATGGTCTTGCCGAGTGGAATGCCAAAGAAGTCGCCGCAACTAAGATGATTGCTGTGCCAGGTTGTTACCCAACAGCATCATTAACCGCTTTGAAACCATTAAAGAATTTACTGACCTCCGCCTATCCGGTGATCAATGCGGTCAGCGGTGTGACGGGCGCGGGCCGTAAGGCACAGCTGCATACCAGTTTTTGCGAAGTGAGCCTCACACCATACGGCGTATTAGGCCACAGACATCAACCCGAAATTGCCACTCAATTGGGGCAAGAGGTGATCTTCACGCCGCACCTTGGCAACTTCAAGCGCGGCATTTTAGCAACCATCACGGTACAGCTAAAACCAGGCACCACCACTGCCGATGTGGCTGCGGCATACAGTGTTTATGACCAAGCTCCGCTGGTGACGGTGAAACAGAACCAGTTCCCGAAAGTGGATGATGTAGTGCTGACTCCGAATTGCCACTTAGGTTGGAAGTTTGATGAGAACAGTGGCTACTTAGTGGTTGCCAGTGCCATCGACAATTTGATGAAAGGCGCGGCGAGCCAAGCCCTGCAATGCATAAAGATTCACTTTAACCTTTAACCGTTCATCCTTATTTAAGAGAGTCGTCAAGATGTCTACCAACAACTCAGTATTAGTTCTTAAAGTCGGCGGCGCCCTGCTGCAGTGTGAAATGGGGATGGCGCGTTTAATGGATACCGCCGCAGCAATGATCGCAAATGGTCAGCAGGTGCTGATGGTGCATGGTGGTGGCTGTTTGGTCGATGAGCAATTAGCCGCAAACGGCATGGAAACCGTCAAGTTAGAAGGCCTGCGGGTGACCCCGCCTGAGCAAATGCCGATTATTGCCGGTGCACTGGCTGGCACATCAAACAAGATCCTCCAAGGCGCAGCGACAAAAGCTGGGATTGTGAGTGTGGGCATGAGCTTAGCCGATGGCAACACGGTATCGGCCAAGATTAAAGATGAGCGTTTAGGGTTAGTGGGCGAGGTTTCTCCTAAGGACGCCACTTACCTTAAGTTTATTTTGTCCCAAGGCTGGATGCCGATTTGTAGCTCAATTGCCATGATGGACGATGGCCAAATGCTGAACGTGAACGCTGACCAAGCGGCGACGGTATTAGCTAAATTGGTCGGTGGCAAGTTGGTGCTGTTATCGGATGTGTCTGGCGTACTCGATGGTAAAGGTCAATTAATCCCTTCACTGAATGGTAAGCAGATTGCGGATTTGGTGAAGCAAGGTGTGATCGAAAAGGGAATGAAAGTAAAAGTAGAAGCTGCGCTCGAAGTGGCGCAGTGGATGGGGCAGGCGGTTCAAGTGGCCTCATGGCGTGATGCAAGCCAATTAGTCGCATTAGCAAAAGGTGAGGCCGTGGGCACACAAATCCAACCATAAGCGGAGTAGGTTATGAAGCATTTACTATCGATAAAAGAGTTAACCCAGCAGCAGTTGCTGGATCTGATTACCTTGGCAAAGACGATTAAAGCGAATCCCGCTGAGTATCGTCATGCACTGGATGGTAAGAGTGTGGTGATGTTATTTGAAAAGCCATCTCTGCGTACTCGTGTTAGCTTCGATATCGGTATTAACAAGCTTGGCGGCCACTGTTTATACCTAGACCAGCAAAATGGTGCCTTAGGTAAGCGGGAGTCGGTCGCTGACTTTGCTTCTAACCTGTCCTGTTGGGCCGATGCTATTGTGGCGAGAACGTTCTCCCACACGACTATCGAACAATTAGCTGAGTTTGGTAGTGTGCCCGTGATTAATGCTCTTTCGGATTTGTACCATCCTTGCCAAGCTTTAGCCGATTTTTTAACCTTGGCCGAGCATTTTGAAAATATCCGTGATGCTAAGTTAGCGTATGTGGGTGATGGTAATAACGTTACTAACTCATTGATGTATTGTGCGGCCATTCTCGGTGCCACCATGACAGTGATCTGCCCTGCGGGTCACTTTCCTGATGGCTACGTTGTGGCCGAAGTGCAAGAGCTCGCGAGCCGATATGGCGGCAAGGTTGTACTGACTTCAGATATTGATGCGATTGAAGGTCACGATGCTATCTATACTGATACTTGGATTTCTATGGGTGATCCAACACCGTTAGCGGAAATTAAGGATAAGTTTGCACCTTATCAGGTCAATAAGGCCTTGATGGCGAAAGCGGGTGCTCACTTCTTTATGCACTGTTTACCCGCTCACCGCGGTGTTGAAGTGACCGATGAGGTAATGGATGGCGAAGGCTCCTTGATCCTGCAACAAGCTGAGAATCGGATGCACGCCCAAAATGCAGTACTGGTAACCCTATTTAGTTAATTTAACCCTGTTTAGCAGCCTACTTTCTCCAAGGTGAGAAACGAGTTATAGGAATTTAAGATGTCTATCGAGAACAAAAATACTGGCGTGAAAAAAGTCGTTTTAGCCTATTCGGGTGGTCTAGATACTTCGGCCATTATTCCTTGGTTAAAAGAAACCTACGACAACTGTGAAATCATCGCCTTTTGCGCTGACGTTGGTCAGGGTGAAGAAGAGTTAGTGGGTCTGACTGAAAAGGCATTAGCCTCAGGCGCGTCTGAATGCCATATCGTCGATCTGAAAGAAGAATTCGTTAAAGATTACATCTACCCAACCATGGCAACGGGGGCGATTTACGAAGGGACTTACTTGTTAGGTACTTCAATGGCGCGTCCAATCATCGCGAAGGCGCAGGTTGAAGTGGCGCGTAAAGTGGGTGCAGATGCCCTGTGTCACGGTTGTACCGGTAAGGGTAACGACCAAGTGCGTTTCGAAGGTTGCTTTGCGGCATTAGCGCCTGATTTAAAAGTGATTGCACCATGGCGTGAATGGACCATGCAGAGCCGTGAAGATCTATTGGCTTACTTAGCTGAGCGTAATATTAAGACTTCAGCTTCTGCCACTAAGATCTACAGCCGTGATGCCAACGCATTCCACATTTCCCACGAAGGTGGCGAGTTGGAAGATCCATGGAACGAGCCCAGCAAAGGTGTGTGGACGCTGACTGCCGATCCGGAAGATGCGCCAAACGAAGCAGAATATGTGTCACTCGAAGTTGAACATGGCCGTGTGACTAAAGTAAATGGTGAAGCTTTAACGCCTTACGCTGCACTGATGAAGCTGAACGCCATCGCTGCACCACATGGCGTGGGTCGTATCGATATCACCGAAAACCGTTTAGTGGGCATGAAGTCTCGTGGTTGCTACGAAACCCCAGGCGGCACAGTGATGTTTGCCGCGCTGCGCGCGATTGAAGAGTTAGTGCTGGATAAAACCAGCCGTACTTGGCGCGAGCAAGTGGGTGCCCAAATGGCACACTTAGTGTACGACGGTCGTTGGTTTACACCTCTGTGTAAGTCGCTGCTGGCGGCATCTGAGTCCTTAGCCGAGTCTGTCAACGGTGAAGTTGTGGTGAAACTCTACAAAGGTCACGCGATTGCCGTTAAGAAACGTTCGCCAAACAGCTTGTACTCTGAAGCGTTTGCGACCTTCGGTGAAGACCAAGTGTATGACCAAAAACACGCTGAAGGCTTTATCCGTCTGTACTCGTTAGCGAGCCGCATCCGCGCGCTCAACGCTAAGTAATAGGCAGACTTAAAGGGCGCCTAGCGCCCTTTTTTATATCTTAAGTTTTAATGGCTTTAACGTATTCAAAGCAGTGACCGAGGGGATTGAGCATGGCTTTATGGGGTGGAAGATTTCAGGGCGAAACCAGCGCGCTATTTAAATTATTCAACGATTCACTGCCGGTGGATTATCGTTTGTTTGAGCAGGATGTAGTCGGCTCTATCGCTTGGGCCGATGCAATTGCTAGCGTCGGCATTATCACTGCCACTGAATGCAGCGACTTGAAGAAAGCGTTGAACGAGCTGCTGGTGGAAGTGAAGGGCGATCCTGCGATTATTCTCGCCTCGGGCGCGGAAGATATTCACAGTTTCGTGGAATCTGCGTTGATCGCCAAAGTCGGCGATCTGGGAAAAAAACTCCATACGGGCCGTAGCCGTAACGACCAAGTCGCGACCGACTTAAAACTCTGGTGCCAATCCGAAGGTGCGGCATTAGTGGCTCGCCTACAAACCTTACGCAGCGAACTTATCGCGCTTGCTGAGCGTGAATTTGATGCTGTAATGCCAGGCTATACTCACTTGCAACGTGCTCAACCTGTGACCTTCGGCCATTGGTGTTTAGCCTATGTGGAAATGATTGAGCGTGATCTTAGCCGCTTAACCGATGCCTTAAAGCGCGCCAATACCTGTCCGCTCGGTTCGGGTGCATTGGCGGGCACAGCCTATCAAATGGATAGATATGCGCTTGCAGCAGCACTGAACTTTGCTTCGCCAACCTTAAACAGTTTGGATAGCGTGTCGGATCGCGACCATGTGGTTGAGCTGTGCGGAGCCGCCTCAATCAGCATGATGCACCTAAGCCGCATGGCCGAAGATTTGATTTTCTTCAATACGGGTGAAGCGGGCTTTATCTCCTTGAGTGATGAAGTGACCTCAGGCTCGTCCTTGATGCCACAAAAGAAAAACCCCGATGCGCTGGAGCTGATCCGCGGTAAAACGGGTCGTGTGTACGGCAGTTTAGTGGGTATTCTCACCACCATGAAAGCCCTGCCTCTGGCCTACAACAAAGACATGCAGGAAGACAAAGAAGGCTTGTTCGACGTGGTCGACAGCTGGGCAATCTGCTTAGATATGGCGGCGCTGGTATTATCTGGCTTAGTGGTGAATCGCCCGAATGCGCTGTTAGCCGCGCAGCAAGGTTATGCCAACGCGACCGAATTGGCGGATTATCTGGTGTCTAAGGGCATGCCGTTCCGTGAAGCGCACCATGTCGTCGGTGTGGCCGTGGTTGCGGCGATCGCTAAGAAGATCCCGTTAGAAGGTTTTACGCTGGCCGAGTTTAAAACCTTTGCCGATATCATCGAAGATGATGTGTATCCCAACCTTACCATCGAAGCCTGTTTGGCAAAACGTGATGTCCTCGGCGGCACAGCGTTGACTCAGGTTAAGCAAGCGATTGCGACTAAAAAAGCGGGTTAATGCAAAGTAGGTTAATCTTAGGCGAGCAATAAAAAAACGCGACTCAAGGTCGCGTTTTTTTATTGCTATTTACGGCTATTGGAACAAGTCATCCGCTGGCGCATCGATGAAGAGATTATTTTCATCTTGGCTTTCACTGATATATTCCTTCGGTTCAGTACCGGAGATAAAGTATTCAAAATCGCTGGTGTAATCAGTTTTACGAGTGAGCTTGCCTGTTGCAAGGTCGATCCGCACCGAGACGATTCCCTCTGGTGGAATCGCCGTGGTTTCTGGAACGCCTTTAAGCACGTTATTCATAAATTCGTTCCAGCCAGGCCCTGCGGTCTTAGCACCGGCTTCGGTCCCAGTGATCTGATCTTTTTCACCATTAGCGTTCCAAGCGGTTCTACCTAACTGGCGACCATGATCGTCAAATCCCACCCAGAAGGTGCTTGTCAGCGTCGGGCCAAAACCACTGAACCACGTGTCGCGAGATTCGTTGGTTGTCCCCGTTTTACCTGCAATATCATGGCGTTTAATTAATTGCGCCGCACGCCAAGCTGTACCTTGCCAACCAGTGCCTTTACTCCAATCGCCACCCCCCCAGATCACGCTCTTCAGCGCTTCGGTGATCAGGAATGCCGTTTGTTCAGAGATAATTTGCGGTGCGTAACGGCCAGTTTGTTCAAAGCAATGGGCAACAGGCTCATCGGTTTGAGCCGTTGGCTCACTAAAGCCCATTGGGTCGCTACTCGGTTGGGTTAGATTACCACTTGGCTTACAAGCTAAGGTTGGATTGGCTTTTTCAATCACATTGCCGAAGGAGTCTTCTACCCGCTCAATATAGAAAGGTTCAACCAAGAAGCCACCATTTGCAAACACGTTGAAAGCCGCTGCGACTTGTAAGGGCGTTACCGAAGGTGAACCGAGGGCTAAGGACTCGTTTCGTGGTAAGTCGTTAGGGTCAAAACCGAACTTAGTTAACTCGGCAATAGCTGCATCTAAACCAATATGGCGCATGGCACGAACAGACATGACGTTGATCGATTGCGCTAAGCCCACACGTAAACGCGTTGGGCCACCATAGATATCGGGCGAGTTTTTCGGCCGCCACGCAGTACCTTGGCTAATATCGGGTTTATTAATCGGTGCGTTATTAATTAGAGTCGCGAGCGTAAAGCCTTTTTCTAATGCCGCAGCATAGATGAAAGGTTTAATATTCGAACCTAATTGGCGTTTAGCCTGAGTCACCCGGTTGTATTGGCTTTGGCTAAAGCTGTAACCACCCACTAAAGTACGGATAGCGCCATTTTCCGGATCGAGTGACACTGTGGCACTCGCTACTTCGGGGACTTGCGATAATTGTAAGTACTGGCCATTGTCGCGGATCCAAATACGTTCGCCTACTGTCAGCATGTCTGAAGCCGATTTAGGTACCGCACCTTGGCGTTTATCGTTAATAAATTTACGCGCCCATTTCAAGCCATCCCATTTGATGACTTTGGTTTCACCTTTAGCGGTTAATACACTGGCTTGCTGTCCATCAATGCTTAATACTGCGGCAGGTTGTAACTCTTGGACGGGTGTGACTTTAGCCAGTTCAGCTTTGATTTGTGCATTATCAGGCTTAGCGCCTGTCCACAAAACAGCAGCAGGACCGCGGTAGCCATGACGTTCATCATAGGCATAAACATTATTGCGTAATGCTTGCTGCGCTAACAGCTGGAGATCGGATGAAATCGTGGTGTAGACGTTATAGCCATTGGTATAGGCTTCTTCTTCACCATATTTTTGCACCATGTAATCCCGGGCCATTTCAGAAATATAAGGGGCATAGAGATCGATTTCGGCACCATGATATTTGGCTACGAGTGGCTCCTGGAGTGCGGTTTGGTACTCCGTTTTGCTGATATACCCCACTTCATTCATCCGCATCAACACCACGTTGCGACGAGCGAGAGCACGGGAAGGTGAAGTAATGGGGTTAAGCGTTGAGGGGGCCTTTGGCAAGCCAGCAATCATACTCATTTCAGACAGAGTCAGATCTTGGACGTTTTTGCCAAAATACACTTGAGCGGCTGCGCCAACGCCATAGGCTCTTTGGCCTAAATAGATACGGTTAACGTACAGCTCTAAAATCTCATCTTTCGTTAACAACTGCTCGATATGGTAGGAAATAAAAATTTCCTTCACCTTACGAATAATGGTTTTGTCGCGGGTTAGGAAGAAGTTACGTGCCACCTGCATGGTGATAGTACTTGCTCCTTGCTTTTTTTCGCCGGTTGTTAACATGACGATTGCTGCGCGGATTACCCCGACAGGATCGATACCACCATGCTCATAAAAGCGCGCATCTTCGGTGGCAAGGAAGGCTTGTAACAGCGGTTTAGGGACTTCTTCCAGTTTTAAGGGAATACGTCGTTTTTCACCAAACTGAGATATGAGTTTGCCATCACTACTGTAAATGCGCAAAGGTGTTTGTAATTGCACATTTTTTAGTGTCGAAACATCCGGCAGATCCGGCAAAACATAAAAGTATGCTGCAACAATGGCGCCTACGCCCAAAAGGGCTAGACTGAATAGAGCTATAACAATACGTTTTAACCACTTCACCTAAATTGATCCTAATGTTCAGTTAAGTGCGACAGTATATAAGGCGCGAACGTTTGGGTGAAGCAAAAACGTGACGGCCCTAAAATAGCGTTTGTAAAATCTTGAAACATTCTATACAAATACGTATAACGGGTTGATTTTGTGCTAATCTCTCATACTGAAATATAAATAATAAAGTGACAACGGATTATGCTTTCAAATTTATGGAAGCGTCAGGCTCCGCAAATGGTCGGAATTGATATTGGTTCCCATGAAGTAAAGGCCATTTTGCTGAGTAAGACTGCTGATGGATACAAAATATTAAGTCACGTAGCGGTTCCCGTAAAAAAGGGTGCTATTAACGATCATGATATTCGTGATACCGATGCCGTTGTTGAATGCCTCAAACAGGTAAAGCGTGCTTTGCCTAAATCGGTTAAATATGCTGCGGTTGCGGTTTCTGGTTCTGCTGTAATGACTAAGGTCATCTATATGGATGCCTCGCTTAGCGAAGAGGAAATGGAAGCGCAAATTGAGATTGAGGCTGATAACTTAATCCCCTATTCCCTTGATGAAGTCAGCATTGATTTTGAAACCTTAAACGTCAACAGTACCGATCCTTCTAAGGTCGATGTATTACTCAGTGCTTGCCGTACTGACAATATCGATGCCAGAGTTGATGCGCTTGATGAAGTCGAGCTAGAGACTAAAGTCGTTGACGTTGAAGGCTATGCCTTAGGTCGAGCGGTTGAGTTAGTCCTAGGCCAATTACCTGAAGGGGCTCGCCAGAAAGCGGTTGCCATGGTCGATATCGGCGCGAATATGACTACTTTCTGCGTTGTCGAGTCTGGCGAAACTACATTTATCCGTGAACAAGCCTTTGGTGGTGAGTTATTTACTCAGTCGATTCTCTCTTTTTATGGCATGTCTTATGAGCAGGCAGAAAAAGCAAAAATCGAGGGTGATTTACCGCGTAATTATATGTTTGAAGTGTTATCTCCCTTCCAAACGCAATTACTGCAGCAAATTAAGCGAACGCTGCAAATTTATTGTACTTCAAGCGGCAAAGATAAAGTCGACTATCTCGTCTTATGTGGTGGCACATCTAAACTAGAAGGCATGGCTAACTTATTGACCAATGAGTTAGGTGTTCACACCATAATTGCCGACCCTTTCCAAGGATGCCTGCACGCGGATGAATCCGTTAAAAATATACTGCAACCTAGCATTAGCAAATATATGGTTGCTTGTGGCTTAGCCCTGAGGAGCTACGGTCAATGGCGAACATAAACCTGCTTCCTTGGCGTGAAGAAGCGAGAGAAAAGCAGAAACGCGATTATATCGGCATATTGGCTGCGGTATTTTTGGGCTCAGCAATCTTAGTCTATGCAGCGCTGGCTTTACTCGAGATGATGACTGATGAGCAGCGAGCAAGAAATGCTTATTTACAGTCAGAAATTCAGCAGCTCGATGCTCAAATTGCCGAGATTAAAAAGATCACTGAACGTAAAAAAGATATTGAGCGTCGAACTGAAATTATTTTAAATCTTCAGCAATCCCGTAATTTGCCGACACACGTATTAGACGAGCTAGTGCGTATTGTTCCGCCAGGAATTTATCTATCGAGTCTTGAGAAAAAAGGCAGTTTGTTGCTCATTGAAGGTCGCAGTGAGTCGAATAATAACGTAGCAAATATGATGCGTAAGGTAAAAGCGTCTGAGTGGTTAACCGATCCCAATATGCAATCGATCGTTACCCAAGATGATGAGTTAAGACAATTGCAGAGCTTTAGTTTAAGGGTGAGCATCAAAGGAGCCATTGCTGAAGAGCCCGTAAAAGCGGCAAAAGGAGCGAGTAAATGAAGCTCGATCTCAGTCAGTTTAATGATATCGATTTTGAAAATATCGGAAGTTGGCCAAAACAAGTAAAAGTATTTTTCGCTATTTTGCTAGCTCTTTGCGTATTTGCAGCGGGATATTTTGTGGTGTTGTCTGATGCAATCGATGTGATTAATAATGAACAAAACAAAGAGTTACAGCTAAGAGAAGATTTTCAAAACAAATATCAACTGGCCGCTAATTTAAAGCTCTATCGTGAACAACTTGCCGTAATGGAAGGGCAATTTGCCGAATTGCTGAAAATGTTACCTTCAGAAAACGAGATGCCCGGTTTGCTTGATGACTTAACCTTTGCAGCAACGGATGCTGGTTTACGGATTAAAAGTTTAAATTGGGAAGCTGAAATTCAGCGAGATTTTTATATCGAATTTCCAATTAAGATGTCAGTCACTGGTGATTATCACCAGATTGGCAATATGGTGAGTGGTGTTGCTAAGTTACCTCGTATTGTTAGTTTGCATGATTTTACGATCAAACGTGATGATAGCGGTACTTTAACCATGGACATTCTTGCTAAAACCTATCGCTTTAAAGAAGGGGCAGAGTTACCCCCCGAAAAGCCTGCTAACAAGGGGAAGAAATAATGAAACTCTTACCTCTGTTAGGGATGAGTCTTTTTTTAATGGGGTGTGTTGGCGATCGTAGTGATTTAGAGCTATTTGTTACTACAACTAAAGCACAGCATGTGGCGCATATTCCACCCTTAAAAGAACCGCCTAAGTTTGAGCATTTTGCCTACCAGGCTGAGTTAATGCGTAGTCCCTTTGTTCCGCCTTCTCGCGAATTAACCGAAGAAGTCGTTGATACCAGTAAAAACTGCTTACAACCGGATTTAAAACGTCGTAAGGGCCGTTTAGAAACTTATGCTTTAGACAACCTAAAAATGCGCGGTACGTTAAGTGAAGCTAATGTAACTTGGGCGCTGATTGAAACGAATGATGGCAGTGTATATCGGATGGGCGTGGGTGAGTATCTAGGGTTGTTTAACGGACGTATAGCGAAAGTGACTCCACAGAATGTGGAAGTTGTAGAATTAATTCCAGATGGTACGGGTTGTTGGTCAGAGCGCACAAACAACATCGAACTTTCTGGAAAATAACAAGCGAAGGATGAGGGAACAATGAAATCTTCTGCCGCGATAAAAATCCCGTTATCGTTTTTATCTTCAGGCTTAGTTAAGTCTGTTATTGGGATCGCATTACTATTTGGATTTTTGCCATCGAGCTTTGCGGCAAATCGGCTAATGGATGTGAAATACCATGCTTTAGTCGATCATCAGTTAGAGGTTGAGTTAATATTTGAGGATGCGATTTCGGCTCCACAAATTGATTCAAATGCATCGCCTGCTGAGCTGGTATTGACCTTTGATGGTAGTATTTCTGGTCTTTCTAAAGATCGCTTACCGATTAATCAGGTCGGTGTTAAAGATCTAGTGACCTCGCAGCAAGATGCGCGTTTAACAGTGACTTTAGGTTTATCCAAAGTCAAACCTTATCAAGGTAGCGTAGTTGGTAATTCTTATCGCTTAACCATTAATGATGAGGTTGTGAATTCTCAGGCAACAGCAAATAGCCCATTTGTAAATAGTATTAAAAATATTGATTTTCGACGTAATGAAAATGGCGGTGGCGATTTATTAGTCTACCTAAATAGCCGCTCTGTTGCGGCCAACGTTGAGCAAATTGGTGCCAAACTTGAGGTTCAGCTTTACAACACTGACATCAACAATGACTTGTTGTATGTGATGGATGTACAGGATTTTTCTACGCCAGTTAAAAACTTTGAAACCTTTAAAGATGACTTAACGACTCGCATCATAGTTGATGTATCGGGTAATTATGAGTTCAATTATAAGCAGGAAGATAACCTCTTTAGGTTGTCGATTAACAAGGTTGAACGTACTGTAGCGACTAAAGATATTAAGAAATATAACGGTAAGACCCTTTCATTAAACTTCCAGAATATTTCTGTTCGTACCGTATTACAGATTATTGCTGACTATAACAACTTTAACTTAGTGACCAGTGATACTGTTGAGGGAGATATTACTCTTAGGCTTGACGATGTACCTTGGGACCAAGCACTGGATTTGATTTTGCAAACCAAAGGACTCGATAAACGCATCGAAGGTAATATTTTGATGGTGGCGCCGAGTGAAGAACTTGCGATTCGCGAAAGTCAAAATCTCAAAAGTAAACAGGAAGTTAAAGAGCTTGCGCCGCTTTATTCTGAGTATCTGCAGATTAACTATGCCAAAGCGACCGACATTGCTGAGCTATTAAAAGGCACTGACTCAAGTTTATTGTCTCCTCGCGGTTCTGTGGCCGTTGATGAGCGTACCAATACGGTACTCGTCAAAGATACCGCTGAAATCATCGAAAACATTCATCGTTTGGTTGAGGTGCTTGATATTCCGATCCGCCAAGTGTTGATTGAATCGCGTATGGTTACCGTAAAGGATGACGTGTCTGAAGATTTGGGTATCCGCTGGGGAGTGACTGATCAGCAGGGTGATAAAGGGACCTCTGGTTCTCTAGAAGGGGCCGGCGATATTGCCAATGGTACGATACCAAGTTTAGATAATCGTTTGAATGTGAACTTGCCTGCGGCCGTCACTAACCCAACTAGCATCGCCTTCCATGTGGCTAAGCTCGCTGACGGTACTATCTTGGATCTAGAGCTCAGTGCACTAGAGCAAGAAAACAAAGGTGAGATTATCGCGAGCCCTCGTATCACGACCTCTAACCAAAAATCGGCGTATATTGAGCAGGGTGTTGAAATTCCCTACGTACAATCCACGTCAAGCGGTGCGACCTCGGTGACCTTTAAAAAGGCGGTGTTGTCACTAAGGGTGACACCACAAATTACACCGGACAATCGTGTGATTCTGGATCTTGAGATTACGCAGGACTCACAGGGCAAAACGGTGGATACGCCGACAGGTCCAGCAGTAGCGATTGATACACAGCGTATTGGTACTCAAGTACTTGTCGACAATGGCGAAACCATTGTATTAGGTGGTATCTACCAGCAGAATTTGATTAGCCGGGTTAGCAAGGTACCTATTTTGGGAGACATTCCTTTGGTCGGTTTCTTATTCCGTAACAGTACCGACAAGAATGAGCGCCAAGAGCTATTGATTTTTGTAACACCTAAAATTGTGAATGAGAAACTCTAACTCTATGTAGTCGTTCGGATAAAGCCAGCACCACTTGCTGGCTTTATTATTTATAAAATACAATTCTTACCATAAATAGCGAGCATCACTTGCCAGACTAGACATTAAACTGAGATAATCCTCGGTCAAGTCTCATAAGAGCAAGGTAACATACAGTAGGTCGGCTTGATCATGAGTCGATATAGGCATACTTTTCATTAAGATTCAGACGTACAAGAAATGGCTGAAAAACGTAATATTTTTCTGGTAGGCCCAATGGGCGCAGGTAAAAGCACAATTGGTCGCCATCTGGCGCAAATGCTGCATTTAGAATTCCACGATTCAGATCAAGAGATTGAGCAACGCACTGGCGCTGATATTGCTTGGGTGTTTGATGTAGAAGGCGAAGAAGGTTTCCGCCGTCGTGAGGCTCAGGTTATTGCTGATCTGTCTGAAAAACAGGGTATTGTCCTTGCCACTGGTGGTGGTTCAGTTCAGAGCAAAGATATCCGTAATCATTTATCTGCTCGCGGTATTGTGGTTTATCTCGAAACCACTATCGACAAACAGGTTGCGCGAACTCAAAGAGACAAGCGTCGCCCATTACTGCAAGTAGATGATCCGCGAGAAGTATTAGAGAGCCTCGCAGAAATCCGTAACCCTCTGTACGAAGAAATTGCTGATGTGATCGTTAAAACTGATGATCAAAGTGCAAAGGTTGTTGCGAATCAAATCGTTGAGAAATTAGGTTTCTAGGCAGAATGACACAACAAATTCAGGTTAATTTAGGTGAACGTAGTTACCCCATTTACATTGGCCAGAGTTTGATGAGTGATAGCGAGACTTTGTCTCGCTATCTGCTGAAAAAACGTATCCTTATCGTCACCAATGAAACCGTCGCGCCCTTGTATCTAAACCAGGTTCAAGACACGATGGCTTCGTTTAGTGAGGTATCTAGTGTCATCCTTCCCGATGGCGAACAATTTAAAGATTTAACGCATTTAGATGTTATTTTTTCGGCTCTACTGCAACGTAATTATGCCCGAGATTCTGTGTTGGTGGCCCTCGGTGGAGGGGTGATTGGTGATATGACGGGGTTTGCCTCGGCATGTTATCAACGTGGTATCGATTTTATTCAAATCCCTACAACGCTTTTATCCCAAGTGGATTCTTCGGTTGGCGGCAAAACGGCGGTCAATCATCCTTTGGGTAAAAATATGATAGGGGCTTTTTATCAGCCACAAATTGTCATTATTGATACTGACTGTTTAAAGACCTTGCCGGCGCGTGAGTTTGCTGCGGGGATGGCGGAAGTTATTAAATATGGCATTATGTGGGATGCTGAGTTTTTTCAATGGCTTGAGGATAATGTTCAAGCACTAAAAAGCTTAGACACTCAAGCCTTAGTCTATGTGATTTCCCGCTGCTGCGAAATTAAAGCTGATGTGGTCAGCCAAGATGAAACAGAGCAGGGCGTGCGCGCGCTTTTGAATCTTGGGCATACCTTTGGTCATGCTATTGAAGCTGAGATGGGCTATGGTAACTGGTTGCACGGTGAGGCCGTTGCGGCTGGCACAGTCCTTGCTGCTCAAACCGCTAAGTCTTTAGGATTGGTTGATGAGTCAATTGTCCGTCGTATTGTGCAATTGTTTCAAGCCTTCGATCTTCCTGTAAAAGCGCCGGAATCAATGGATTTCGACAGTTTTATTCAACATATGCGTCGCGATAAGAAAGTGTTAGGCGGTCAGATCCGGCTGGTACTTCCAACGGCCATTGGTCGAGCAGAAGTATTTAGTCAAGTCTCTGAATCTACCCTAGAACAGGTTATCTGCTGCGCATAAACCTTGTGTGGTGGATGAGTGACATTTCAGGGGCAAGTCTTGCTTCCCTCACAGGAAGCCCTCATACAAAGATTGCATCATGTTGCCAGTTATAGCGACCAATTGCTGGTGCTTGTTGGCGGCCAAGGTTCGGGCAAGACAACGCTGCTCACTGCATTAGCTACCGATTTTGATGATTCAAATGCGGCGCTGGTTATCTGCCCTATGCATGCCGATAACGCTGAGATTCGTCGCAAGATTTTAGTGCAGTTGATGTCATCCCCCATTTTTGATGATGAGATCCCCCTCGCCGAAACCATTCTGCGTGTAGCTCAAAATCAAAGTAAACCGTTACATATCATTATCGATGATGCTCATTTGCTCTCAAAAGAGCTATGGGCAGAATGCATCATACTCAATCAAATTCAGTGTGCGGGACAGCGGATAGCTGTGACCTTAACGGTTCCTCCAGCATTTTTAGCCGATTTATTGCCACAATTACCCGATTCTCTCCGGCGGCAGATCCTGCCTATTAGTATTGAACCGCTAAGTTTGCCTGAGCGGGAAGCACTGTATCAAACCTTGCTGCGATACAGTGACCAAAATCCATTTACTCCAAGAGACATTGTTCGCGCACAACTTGAAAAACAAACGGGTACTCCTCAGGAAGTCGTTACCTTGCTGGAACTGGCGCTACATGGCCAGAGTGAGAAGAAGTCAGCCTGGGTACAATATAAGCTAGCGTTGATTGGACTTTGCAGTTTGTTGATTACCATTTTGATTTGGTTTGGATTGGCTCAACCCTTTTCCGATGAGCCCGTGCTTGACGTGGTCACTTATCCCGCATTGGATTCCGACGAGTTTTTAGCCCATGGTCAACGGATATTAACGCCCTATTTTAAACAACGTGAGGAGTCGTTAGCACAGTCTTTATTATTGCAAGCGGCGCAGCAAGCTGATCCTTTGGCGGGATTTCATGGTGAGACTCCAGCCGAGAATGAGTCCGCCATAACACAACCGATTGATGAAGCCACAAGTAAGGCCGAAAACAATGTTGTGACTGCTAGTAACAATACATCACATGAAGATATCGCTAAGAACGATAACGTTCATCCAGCGAAGAACATCACGGCTGCATCAATAACTAATGTAAAAACTCGGCCAACGTCCGGTTATACCATCCAAATAGCTACAGTCTCCCAGCGTGACACAGTCGAGTCGCTGTTGAAAAAACTGCATTCTGTGCCGGATATTCGAGTCGCTAAATACAAACAATTTTGGGTGGTGCTGGTGGGGCAGTTTAGCGACAGTCAATCGGCGCAACAGGCTGCCGCAGAATTGGTCAAACAATATCGTTTGAGTCAACCCATGATAAAAAAATGGGCTGAGCTCGGTGGTTATCAATTACAAGATGCGCTTCCAAGCGGTGAAATTTCAGAATAAACAGAGTACAATCATGGCCTTTATTTTTGTCGGCATTCATCAAGTTAAATGATCAAAAAACATAGAGCCTTCCTGAAATGGGCTGGCGGAAAATTTAAATTGGTGGATGAGCTCTCGAACTATTTACCCATGGGTGAACGTTTAGTTGAGCCCTTTGTTGGCGCAGGTTCGGTATTTTTAAATACTGACTACCCCAGCTATTTACTCTGCGATATCAATCAAGACCTGATAAATCTCTACAACATAGTCAAAGAAAGGCCCTTGGAGTACATTGCGGCTGCTAAGAAGCTATTTGTTGATGAGATGAATCAGAAGGAAGCCTACTATCGCGTGCGTACAGACTTTAATAAATCTCGCGATCCTTTCCTGCGTTCGGTTTATTTTCTGTACTTGAATCGTCATGGTTTTAATGGCTTGTGCCGTTATAACCGCAAAGGCGGCTTTAATGTACCCTTTGGCTCCTACAAGAAGCCTTATTTCCCCGAAAAGGAAATTTTGGCCTTTTCAAAGAAAGCGCAACGCGCCGAATTTAGGTGCATTGGCTATGAAAAAGCCTTTGAACAAATCCGAATTGGTGATGTGATTTATTGTGATCCACCCTATGCGCCATTATCCTCCACGGCGAGTTTTACTACCTATGTCGGTGCAGGCTTTAGCTTAGATGATCAGGCGTTGCTCGCGCGTTATTCGCGGCATATGGCTCTTGAACAGCGCATTCCTGTTGTGATTAGCAACCATGATATTCCGCTGACGCGCGAACTGTATCGCGGTGCGCATCTCGCTAAGATCCAAGTGCAACGCAACATTAGCCAAAATGGTAGTGGCCGCAATAAAGTTGACGAGTTGATTGCTTTATACGATGAGACTTACGATCCGCAGGATGAGTGATTACTGTGGTCTAGTTGATTACTTTGGTCTAGCAGATTGTTGATCTCGCGCGAGTTAGCTAACGACTTGGCTAACCAGCAAAATAAGGCTTGCAACTAAGGCTATCGCTAACACGATTCCCATCAAAATGTACGGTAATGGTGAATTGGTCTGGAAGTCTTTTTGGCGATTTTTATCTGACTGCACCCCAAAGAAGGCGGCTATCGTACTGTGAAAGACTTGCCAGATCCGGCTTAGCATCAATAGGACTGTTGTGAATTGGCAGGTTTCATGTCATCGATAGGTTTATCTTGATGACCATGGAGCAGTTCAAGCAAGTCGACAAAATGGAACTGGCTAGAGCGATTTTTGCCAGTAAGCCAGGTCTTCCAACTTAAAGTTTGCGCCTGTTCAGCACAACGGTTATTCGGATGGCTGCTAGGTAAGCTATTGTTGTAACGAGTATCACTACTGCAAGCGCAGGCGGAGGTATCGTTACTTGCGGTCAGTTTTTCGACACCAAAGGCTAAGGAGGCGACTACCACTGCGGTAAATGCCAACATCATCGACGACTTAAAGGTCACCGAGCCTAAAATGTGTGAAAACTGTGTTAACCGCCCTTTCATGATACTTCCCTTGAAATCATTAAATGATCCACGCTAGCTGCCCGAGTATAACAAACTCGCTTAGTTTATGAACAATAATTTATCAATCTTCACTAAAATCTTTCTAACGCTTCAGCTTCTCCTTGGACTTACCGTAGGTTGTGAGTACTGGAATTGAGCTTCCATCTGGCCTCAATCGCGATAAATGTGGCATTTGCTATAGAGGCATGGTCTAGCTAAGGGTAAAATAAGGCACTTTTTGTTCAATAGCAGCGAGTGTCCTATGCGCCCATTTTTAATTGCTCCATCGATTTTATCCGCCGATTTCGCCCGTTTAGGGGATGACGTTAAAGCCGTGTTAGATGCAGGGGCTGACGTAGTGCATTTTGATGTGATGGATAACCACTATGTGCCGAACTTAACCATTGGTCCTATGGTGTGTAAAGCGTTACGCGACTATGGCATTACGGCGGAGATCGACGTGCATTTAATGGTTAAGCCTGTTGATCGCATCGTGCCTGATTTTGCTAAGGCTGGCGCTTCTATTATTACTTTCCATCCCGAAGCCTCTGAGCATATCGACCGTACTTTGCAACTGATTAAAGAGTCCGGTTGTAAGGCAGGTTTAGTGTTTAACCCTGCAACACCGCTGCATTATCTTGACCATGTGATGGATAAGTTAGATGTGATCCTGCTGATGTCGGTCAACCCAGGCTTTGGTGGCCAATCCTTTATTCCTTCGACCTTAGATAAATTACGCCAAGTGCGTGAGCGTATCGATGCGAGCGGTTTTGATATTCGCTTAGAGGTCGATGGTGGCGTAAAAGTGGATAACATTGCCGAAATTGCTGCCGCAGGTGCCGATATGTTTGTCGCTGGGTCGGCTATTTTTAGTCAACCAGACTATAAAGCCGTTGTCGATGAAATGCGTGCCGAGTTAGCAAAAGTTGAGGCCAAATGATGCGGAAACAGATTAAGGCGATTGCCTTTGATCTCGACGGCACACTGATTGACAGTGTGCCCGATCTTGCGGTCGCGACACAGGCGGCACTCGCCGAGTTAGGTTTGGCAACGTGTACCGAGGCACAGGTGAGAACTTGGGTGGGTAATGGGGCTGAAATGCTTATGCGCCGTGCCATGAGCCACGCTTTAGGCGTAGACGTTGAGCAAACGGCATTAGATGCGGCTATGCCGATTTTTATGCATCACTATCAAGAAAATCTTGAGAAGCACAGTGCACTTTATGCCGATGTGCACCAAGTGCTACAAACTCTGTTTGACGCTGGATTTAAGCTGGCAGTGGTGACAAACAAACCCTACCGCTTTACTTTGCCGCTGCTTGAGGCCTTTAAGATTAATGATTTCTTTAGCTTAGTGCTTGGCGGCGATTCGCTGGCGAAGATGAAGCCGGATCCATTACCGCTAGAGCATTTATTAGCGCAATGGCAACTCGATAAAAGTGAGTTGTTGATGGTAGGCGATTCTAAAAATGACATTTTAGCGGCGAAAGCAGCAGGTGTTGCATCAATCGGCTTGACCTATGGCTACAACTACGGTGAAGATATTGGGCTCACTGGCCCTGACGCGGTGTGCGAGCAGTTTGCCGAGATCCTTAGCTGGCTAAATGTCGGCCAGGCAGTTTAATCGAATCTTTTTATCTTTATTTGGAGCAATGACGTAATGACCAAACCCATAGTACTCAGCGGTGCACAGCCGTCCGGCGAATTAACCATAGGTAACTACATGGGTGCATTGCGTCAATGGGTTGCCATGCAAGATAGCCACGACTGCCTTTATTGCGTGGTGGACTTGCATGCCATTACCGTGCGCCAAGACCCTCAAGCATTGCGTGAAGCCTGCTTAGATACACTTGCACTGTATTTAGCCTGCGGCGTCGACCCTAAAAAGAGCACGGTATTTATCCAATCTCAAGTGCCGCAGCACACTCAGCTGGGTTGGGCGTTAAATTGCTATACCCAAATGGGTGAGCTGAGCCGTATGACGCAGTTTAAGGATAAGTCACAAAAGCACGCCAACAATATTAACGTCGGTCTGTTTGGTTATCCTGTACTGATGGCGGCGGATATTCTGCTGTATCAAGCGAATGAAATTCCAGTTGGTCAAGATCAGAAGCAACATCTTGAGTTAACACGTGATATCGCCACTCGCTTTAACAACGCTTACGGCGAGACATTTACCATTCCTGAGCCTTTTATTCCTGAGCATGGCGCTAAGGTGATGTCGCTTCAGGATCCGCTGAAGAAGATGTCTAAGTCGGACGACAACCGTAACAACGTAATTGGTTTGCTTGAAGATCCTAAAGCGGTCATGAAAAAGCTGAAAAAAGCCATGACCGACAGTGATGAGCCGCCAGTCGTGCGTTTCGATATGGAAAACAAGCCTGGTGTATCTAACCTGTTGAGCTTAATGTCGGGTATCACAGGCCAGAGCATTGCCAGCCTCGAAGCCGAGTTTGAAGGCAAGATGTATGGCCACTTAAAAGGTGCCGCGGGTGAAGCGGTCGTGGGCATGTTAGAGCCGCTGCAAGAGCGTTACCGTGCGCTGCGTGCCGACCGTGCTTACCTCGACCAAGTGATGAGAGCGGGCGCCGAAAATGCCCAGGCTCGCGCCGAAGTGACGCTGAAAAAGGTGTACGAGAAGATTGGTTTGTTAGTGTAATTTGACCTAAAAAGCGCATTACATAACACTCGATTAAGCCGACCCATTCTTAGGTCGGCTTTTTTATGTCTGTTATTCATTGGGCTGTAGCTAAGCGTTTAGGCCTGCGATTTTAACCAAGAAGAAAATGCTGCAATGGCGGGTTCATTTAGGCGTCGCTGTTTGCATAAAAAACAAAATTCAAAACCCGTATGAACATCGGGTAGATTTACCGCTACCAGTCGTCCAGTACTGATATCACCGGCCACCATAAAATCAGGGGCGAGGGCGATACCTTGTCCGGCAATCGCCGCCTCAATTGCCATCACTATGTGGCTAAAAATATGCTGTTGTTCGTTATTCAGGGGGATTTTATGGGCCGATGACCACTTATGCCAATCGAGTCCAAGTGGGCCTTCATCCACAATCAGTAATGCTTGTTGCTGAAAATTGCCCAAGTTAATCTCGCGCCATTTAGGATAAAGGCTAGGGCTACATACGGGGATCAGGCGTTCCTTGTGCAGTAATTGTTGCCAATAACCCCGTTGATTGAGTTTGCCTGCTATAAAGATATCGGCCGTGCTGGTGCTGAGATCGGGGTCTTGAGTGATCATCTCGAGGCGAATTTTAACGCTGGGATATTGGCGCCGAAAATCCGCTAACCTTGGGATCAACCATTTCACCGCAAATGAGCTGTATACCGCCAAACAGAGTTGTTGATTTGGGGTGTCGCGGATTTTGAGATTAAGATCGCTTAACTCATTAAAAATTCTTTCTAACTCAATAAATAAGCTCTGGCCTTTGGGCGTGAGCTGTAGTTTACGTCCCTGACGATCAAAAAGTTGTTCACCAAAGTACTCCTCCAATACACGCACTTGGTGTGAAACCGCGCTTTGGGTAATGCAAAGCTCGGCGGCAGCCTTGGAAAAATGCTGTTGCCTCGCGGCGGTTTCAAACACTTGTAGTGCGCGTAAGGGGGGAAGCTTTCTCATGATTTTCAACGTCTAAACGATTTAGTATGAATTTAATTCATCCAGCATGAGAAAGCATCATTTCAGCTTAAGTTTTGCGGGGATTATCATGCCAGCATTGAGATTTACGGATAGTTAAAATGCAGCGCCCTGTTGTTATCGGTTTGATTTTATTGATAGTGGGTAATCTATTTAGTGCTTTTTACGATGTATCGATCAAATGGTTGCCAGAAGATGCTAATGCAGCCACTTTTCTACTCGTGAGACAAATCACTTCAGTACTCATGTTAACCCCGATTTGGTTGTACTCGCAGAGACCGCAGACGGAATATATTTCGGTTCACCTTTGGCGTGCCAACATAGGCTCGGTTGGCGCGCTTTTTTTAATTATTGGTTTGATGGCATTGCCTTTAGCTACAGTCAGTTCCCTGTTTTATTCTGCCCCCCTGATGATTATTTTGATGGGATACTGGTTTTTAAAGGAGCGGATTACCACTGGGCAGGTTATATGCACAGCGTTAGGCTTTGTGGGGATCTTAATTATCCTCAGGCCGAGCGAGATGAACTGGTTTGGATTAGCGGTGTTATTTTCAGCATTTACTTTTGCTATCAATCAGTTGATGCTTAAAAAAGTGCCTAATACTGAGCATCCGGTATTAACCTTAATGCTCTATAACTTGCTGGGGATTCCTGCGACTTTAGTTATTGCAGCCTTTCAGGGATTGGAGGGGCTGAGCTGGGAATTGCTCGCGGTTGCACTACTTAGTAATGCCTTTTTACTGATTTATCATTGGTTTTGTGTACTGGCTTACCGTAAAGCACAGGCGAGTGATATTGCGATTGCCGAATATACTGGTTTGTTATTTATCGTTTTCTTAGGCTGGCTGTTGTTTGATGAATGGCTGGATAGCTTAAGTTGGCTGGGTGCCGCTTTGATTGTGCTGCCTTCGCTGTTTTTACCTTGGATAGGAGCGTTGGTGGAGAAGTCACCCAAGATGATGGATAACATACAGGTGAAGTCTTTAGGAATTGACACCG
The DNA here is from genome assembly GCF_002209245.2 of Shewanella sp. FDAARGOS_354. Taxonomy (NCBI): domain Bacteria; kingdom Pseudomonadati; phylum Pseudomonadota; class Gammaproteobacteria; order Alteromonadales; family Shewanellaceae; genus Shewanella; species Shewanella sp. FDAARGOS_354. The sequence goes on from NZ_CP022089.2 coordinate 3,922,776, forward strand.
TGGTAAAAGGCGAGCCTAAACTTTAAGTGTTTAGGCTCAATCGGTTATTCGATATATTCGAAAACCTTAACGACTTTGCGTACACCAGCAGTATGACGGGCAATGTCAACAGCAAGCTCTGCCTGTGAGCGGTGGATCAGCCCTAGCAGGAAGACTTCACCATTTTCAGTGATCACTTTAATTCGGGTCACATCCAATTCTTTCTCGTTGAGCATACGTCCCTTCACTTTGGTTGTTACCCAAGTGTCGTTACTGCGAGTCGTGAAAGACGTTGGATTACCGATGCGGATCTGGTTGTGGATTTTACCGCCCAGCTTAAGGTCTTGTACGACCTTAACCGCTTTATCCCTCAACATCGAGTTGGGGGCTTGGCCTATCATCAGCACATTACCGTTTACCGATACACCCGTGATATTGGTTTGTTTCTTAAGATCTTCATGCTCTAGTAGCGCACTGGTGATCTTAAAATCAGTATTAGTATCATCGAGCTGCGTTTTTACCGAACGCTCATCGTTAGCCATCATGGCGCCGCTGACTGCGCCCACCATAACGGCACCGGCGCAACCTTGCAGTAGCATGCAAACCATTAACAGTGGGGCAGCATATCTCATTGCTGTTCGTCCTGTGGGAAGAGTGTGCGGTCGATATTGTCACACAGGCAATGGATCACCAGTAAGTGCACTTCTTGAATACGTGCCGTCACGTTCGAAGGAACGCGAATTTCGACGTCACCCACGCTGAGTAATCCCGCCATCGCGCCGCCGTCTTTACCGGTTAAGGCTACGATAGTCATATCGCGACTCAGTGCCGCTTCCATCGCTTTAATCACGTTACCAGAGTTACCGCTGGTGGAAATGGCTAACAAGATGTCGCCTGGTTGGCCTAAAGCTAAGATTTGCTTTGAGAAAATCTCATCGTAGCTGTAATCGTTAGCAATTGCCGTGATAGTCGATGTGTCCGTCGACAGGGCAATGGCTGGCAGTGGTGGACGTTCAATCTCATAGCGGTTTAATAGCTCGGCCGAGAAGTGCTGAGCATCACCGGCACTACCACCGTTACCGCAGGCAAGAATTTTATTGCCACCCAAAAGACATTGCACCATCATCTCCGCCGCTTTGGCGATGGATTCTGGCAGTGCTTCGGCTGCATCGATTTTAGTCTGGATAGATTCAGTAAAGCTGTCTTTAATGCGTTCTAACATGGATACATCCTTTCAGGATAAAGTGTGGCTATGATGCCATATTTCCACGGTGGAGTTGAGGCATAAGCGTTAAAAATTATTCGATTAGCTGAGTCGAGAGCCTCGTTTAAAAGGCATCGACCAGCCATTGGATCTGCGTATCTTCGATGGCGACAACGTCGAATCGGCAGGGTACATCCAATTTATGGCTCTGTAAATAATGACTGGCCGCCATGCGGATCCTGCCGATTTGTGCTTTGCTAAGTGCTTGTATTGCTCCACCAAATTGATTTGCTGAGCGGTATTTTACTTCAACAAATACCCAGTAGTTTTTGTGGCGCATGATTAAGTCTATTTCACCAAAGGGATAGCGGACATTGCGCTCAACAAAGATTAAACCTTGCTGTTCAAGGTAACCTTGGGCGAGCGACTCTGCCTGCTGTCCGAGTGTCATAGTTGGCGGAAACTGCCTCTTTGATAGCGTCCCCAGCTTAATTGGCGGTTAATTACGCCATCGGGATTGACCGATAACACGCCGCTACGACCATTGAACTGGTAACCGGTAAATGAGCGCATTTGTGCGAGTTTGCTGATTAAATCCATCGCATCATAACCCATCACAAATAAGCGTTTTTGGCCGTTGTTCCAGCCGGGCCATAAGGTATTAACCATCAGGTTTTCTTCGCCATTTTGCATCAACCAAGGTGCGTCACTGAGAGTGAGGTTATTTAAATCCTGCGCAGTTTGGCTCGATTCATTATCGATACGGCTACGGCTCGAGGTGTACAACGGCACGGGCTGAGTAAAGACGCTAAAGGTGACATCGATAAAGGCCTTGAGCAGGGTTAACTCCTGCGGCGTCGAGATCATATAAATCGCATCTATATCTTGGCGCGAGCGGAAATCGGCCTGTACTGAATTGCCCAGTAGTTCTTTGATGCGCGCAATGCGGGCTTGGCTATCGCGAACGCCGAGCGCATCTTGCACAGTCGTTTTCATCTTATCGCCACTGTCGTAGTAATAGACTTCGATGGGCGTATCGCTTTTCTTTTTCCAGGCTTGAATAAAGCTCTCGGCCATACGTTTGCCGATGGCGTCGTTGCTGGCGAGTAGCAGTGGCATAGTTACGCCATCTTGATACATGCGTATTGCAGCATCGGCTGCTTCTTGTGCTGGCGATAATGCAAAGTAAAACTTATTAGCATCAGCGACAAACTTGTCTGTTTGATTTAAAAACAGTTGCGGGATCGGCGCGCTTGCCGCAACAGGCGCTGCTGGCGTGCCAGTGGTGTTGGTTGCCGCAGTACCAGTGTTTAATGCCAATAATTGATCGATTTCATTTGGCAGTAGCGGGCCAATAATAAACTCAGCGCCTGCATTTACCGCTTGCTGATAGGCGGAAACGGCATCGTTAGCGGTATCGTAAAAATTCACCGAGACTTGCTCATTCGGTTTGGCTAAATAACTGGCCAAAATGCCTTGGCGAATCGCATTGGCGGCACTGGCGCGCTGGCCTGTGAGCGGCAAGAGTACAGCGATATTTTTTGGGGTATAAGGTTTGGCGTTTAACGCTTGATCTAAATCCGCGGGCAACTTCGCCGCCGCAGGATGATAAGGGTTTTGTTTTTGCCAGTCGCCTAAATAACGGACCAGTTGGTTGGGATCGACCGCATAATGCTTAGCGATATACGCCAGTTGTAACCAACCTGCAAAAACAGGGCTTTTGGCATCTTTGGTGAATGCGAGCAAGGTTTGCTCGTGCATCGGTTGCAACACTTGCCAGATCTGATTATTGACTTCATTCGCCTCGGCGGGAGGTAAATAGGTGGTCAATAAACTTAATTCGCGCACCTGTTCGATAGGCTGTTTATTCTGTTGGAATAAATGCGCTCTTAATTGATGATAGGCTGCCATTTGCCAGCCGGGTAATACCCAAGTGCTTGGGTAAGTTAGCGTTTTCAGAGCATCAAGCGGCGTCGATGTATGCTCTAGCACCCGCGCAGTCAGGTATTTATGTTCAGCCACTAGCGTCGGGACCTGAGTCAGGCTTGGCAGCATCGACTTGAGCAGCTTTTGCGCCGCCGCATAGTCGTTCGCATTAATATGCGCATGTGCCGCCAGCAGCAGGTAAGTATCACGTTGCTGAGGATCTTTGCTATTAGCGGCCTGTGCTAAATACACATTTGGCGCCAATGGAGCAGAGGCTAATGAGGTGGCCACGGTGGGCGCTGTACTGGTAGAGCTGCTGGGCGCTTGACTGCCGCAACCCGCCAATACTGCGGATAAAATGGCCACGGAAACTAACTTAGTTGTATTCAGGCTTTTTAACACTGGGCTTCACTCTGGTAAGATGCTGCCTCTAGTTTAACCTTCTCTTGCGCTTGACGAAAGTCTTGGCACTGTCATTACAGAGGTATATATGGACCAAAGCGTCGCACTCTACATCGTTCCCACTCCTATTGGTAATTTGGGGGACATGAGCCCACGTGCTATTGACGTGCTCAGCCAGGTTGCATTAATTGCCTGTGAAGACACCCGCCATAGCGGCAAGTTATTGAGTCATTTTGGCATTTCAACTAAAACCATCGCACTGCACGACCATAATGAGCGTGCTCGCGCCCAGTGGATTGTGGATCAGCTAGCCGCAGGGCAGTCGATTGCGCTAATTTCCGATGCGGGCACGCCGCTGATATCAGACCCCGGCTATCACTTGGTCTCCCATGTGCGCCAATCTGGGTTTAAGGTGATCCCCCTGCCTGGCCCCTGTGCGGCGATTACGGCGTTAAGTGCCTCAGGTTTGCCGTCGGATCGTTTTTCCTTTGAAGGCTTTTTACCTTCGAAAGAAAAAGCTCGCGCCGATAAGTTGCTTGAACTTAAGGAAGATCCGCGCACGCTGATTTTTTATGAATCTCCCCACCGTATCGAACATAGCCTAACGACTATGGTTGAAGTGTTAGGCGGCGAGCGGCAAGTGGTGATGGCGCGTGAAGTGACTAAAACCTTCGAGACCTTCCTTAGCGGCCCAGTGGCTGAGGTATTGGCTACCGTCAGCAGCGATCTTAACCAGCAAAAAGGCGAGATAGTGCTGATGGTGCACGGTCACCGCGCGGCCGAGGATGATGAAGCTATCCCAACCGTTGCCATCAACACACTCAAGTTACTCTGTGAAGAATTGCCGCTTAAAAAGGCCGCTGCCATTGCCGCGCAAATTCACGGTCTTAAAAAGAATGCTCTGTATAAGTTCGGTTTAGAGTCTGATTTATAAGCAAATCTAACCGATAGGAGCACACCAGCTGGATTAACAGTGGTACGCGCAGATTGCTTAGGCTATAATCCGCGCCGAGTTGGCCAGACAGTCGCCGCGTTCGCAAGAACGGGGAGGAAAGTCCGGGCTTCAAAGAGCGGGGTGCCAGGTAACGCCTGGGCGGTGTGAACCGACGACAAGTGCAACAGAGAGGAGACCGCCATCATAGCCTCGGCTAAGGTGGTAAGGGTGAAAGGGTGCGGTAAGAGCGCACCGTGCGGCTAGCAATAGTCCGTAGCAAGGTAAACTCCACCCGAAGCAAGACCAAATAGGGTTCCGTATGGCGTGGCTCGCGTTGGAACCGGGTAGGTCGCTTGAGCCTGTGAGCGATTGCAGGCCTAGATGAATGACTGTCCACGACAGGACCCGGCTTATCGGCCAACTCAACCTCTTTAAAGTAAAAGGCCTCGCAGCAATGCGAGGCCTTTTATTTTTCAGGCAATACGATTAATTGATGCATAAAGAAGATTGATAGTTAAGCTTCTGGATAAATGCTAAGAAATTGTTTTTATGTTACTTTCTGTCATAAGAGCCGCTCGTCATTTGAGTAGAATAACTACACATCATTCCTCGTTTCGCGAGCACGAGCTTGCCAGAACGAACAAAATTTAATCTCGAAACGTCAACACGCCCTAGCAAAGCTGAAATTTTAACTCTGTTGAAATCATCCTTTTTGCCCCAATATAGTCTCTAGTGCTGCAATCTGGTGGCGTTTATCACAGGAGTTTAGTAAGCGTAACGCCAACCACACCTTGCGGTGTGGCTGGTGATCAGTAAGGCAGGAGTTGCTGTAGTTTCTCTTGGGTGTTGGCTTTGGGTAGCTCGGTTAATAAGCGGCATAGGTAATCATACGGCTCCAGTCCGTTGATTTTTGAGGTCTCGACCAGGCTGTACAGTGCCGCACTGGCTTGTGCTCCCGTCTTGGTATTAGCGAACAACCACGCCTTGCGACCAATCACGAACGGTTTGATGGCGCGCTCCGCACGATTGTTGTCGATATTCAGACAGCCATCATCCAGATAGCGGACAAGCTTGGGCCACTGATTCAGGCTATACGTAATAGCCGCTCCCAGTAAACTTTCTTTCGTGACACTCTCGCTTGATTTATCCAACCAGCTTTTGAATTGCGCGAGCAACGGCTTGGCTAGCGTTTGCCTGGCTTCATATTTCTTATCAGGCGGCGCAGTTTTTAATTTACTCTCCAGCGCATAGAGTTTCTGGATATGGTTAAGGGCCACATCGGCCTTACCCGTTTTGCCTTTGCCCTGCGCTTTTTGGGCTTCGACGAACTTGCGTCTGGCATGCGCCCAGCAGCCGACTAAGGTTGCGTGGGTTTTCTCATATCCGGCATAACCGTCGACCTGCAGATAACCGTTAAACCCCGCCAGGAAGTCGGTGGGATGTTTACTGCTGCGACTATCCTGATAATCAAACAGCACGAGCTTGGGGCCGGTACTTTTTTCTAAGCCACAGCCATATACCCACATATAACAGGTGCTTTTCTCAACATCCAGCACATTAACCGTGGTTTCATCTGCCCACAGCACGGGCTGTTTCAGAAGCTCAGCTTTCATTAACGCCAGTAACGGTTTCAGTTTCTCTGCACAGCTTATCAGCCAGCGGCTCATCGTTTGACGGCTAAGCTCAATACCGGCCTGATTAAACAACTGCTCCTGACGATAAAGCGGTAAGCCATAGTGCATTTTGCTGCTGATGATTTGGGCAAGCAGACTCGGTGTGGTCATGCTCTTAGGGATAACCGCCGGTGGCACATCGGCAATTTTAATGTCGACCTTGGTGTCCGTGGTTTCACACTGCCGGCAGCTGTATTTCAGCCGCACGTTTCTGAGCACCCGGATTTGTGCCGGTACGAACTCGATTTGCTCACTGACTTCCTCACCCATTTGATGTAGCGCATGGCCACAGCAAGCACAGGTTTTATCGTCAATGTCATGGATAACATCAACGCGCGGCAGCTCAGGGGCAATCCGTGGGCGGCGTGGCTTAGCAGCTTTCTTAGCGCTCTCGGTCGTCTGAGTATCTGGCTCTGTCGCTACTGACTCGTCTTCAATAAGCTGTTCGGCCTCATTTAACACCTCGCCTTCACCTTCATAGGTTTCACTGCTGGGGCTAAATTTCTGGTACTTCTTCAGGTTGTAACGCTCCAGCAACTGCTGCAACTTGTCCGACAGTTGCTGGTTAACCCGCTCTAATTTGGCGATGCGTTTATCTTTTTGCGCCAGTTTGCGCTCAAGCTTTTGCGTCTGCTCAAGCAGCATTTTCTTGAGCAGTGCAACGTCATCAGGTAAGGATTGAGGTGTCTTTTTCATGGCCGCTATTGTAACGGCCAATTTAGCTAAGTGCTTGGTAAAATTTAGATTGTTTTGGATGCGATCATAAGGATTTATAGCCGATCGTCATATCAGCCCACACTCTGGTAATGCAGTGGCTGATGGGCGGTGATTTTTTGGATATCGACACCTTGCAACAGCCAATGCCATTGCTGCTCGCTAATAGACAGTATTTTGCCAGGCATCTGCCGTGGCCAGCGGAACTTGTCTTTTTCAAGCCGTTTGTACCACAGGCAAAACCCGGTGCTATCCCAGTACAGTACTTTTAACCGGGTACGCTGCTGATTACAAAACACAAACAGTGCGCCGCTAAATGGCGAGAGCTGCATCTCTTGCTCGACCAGCAACGATAAGCCATTAATGGATTTACGAAAGTCGACCGGCTGTTTATGCAAATAGACCTTAGGCACATCGAGGAACATTTTCATGGTCAGAGCGCTCTTAGCAAGGCTGCTAACCACTGTGCATCGGTGCCGGCTGGAAACTGCAATTCGATATCGCGCTTGCGTAGCAAAATGGATTGATTCAGCTGCAAACCCTGTGGCGTCAGCTCAACAAAGCCACCGTCATCATCCTGAAACGCCAACAACTGACGCTTGCGATAACTAAAATATGTAGGAATGATGCCCTGACGTTTTGCAAATTCAGTTTGGGTGAGACCACTTTGGGCTTGCTCGGCAAACAAGGCCAGCCATTGTTCTTTGGTACGGTGCATGATGATTACCCTGGCAGTTGATAATGGCAGACAGGGTAAAGTTGATCAGTTAGGATTGGAATGTGTGGTTGGCGTTACGCTTACGGAGTTTATGTCATGCTTTATGATTTAACGGCTGTTCAATTTAGCAAGATGCTGAAAAACTTGAGTCTTATTCTGGAAAAGGGTGAGATTTTTGCCAACTTGAAGAAGGTGGATATGGCGGTATTATTGAATTCCCGCTTAGCACCCGATCAATTTAATCTGATCCGTCAGATCCAGATTGCCTGTGATACCGCCAAGATTGGGGTCGCGCGTCTCACGGGGAATTTAGATACCGTACCTAAGCATGATGATACTGAAACGACTCTGCCAGAGCTGCAAGCGCGTATTGCTTCTGTTATCGAGTACTTAGCCCAATTTACCGAGGCAGATTTTGCCGATGCGGCGACAATTCACGTTTCTCAACCACGTTGGGAAGGTAAGTATTTAACGGGATATGAGTTTGCGATTGAACATGCTATCCCAAACTTATATTTCCATGTGACGACGGCCTATGCGATTCTGCGCCATAACGGTGTGGATGTGGGTAAGAAAGATTATCTCGGCCCTATGCCTTATAAGTCGTAATTCCCATCGCACAGCGAGCATTTGCTTTGCTGTGCGTTTAATGCGGCTGAGGTAATATCACGCTAACTTTTAACCCGCCAAGTGTTGAATGCGTAAAGCTAAGTTCTCCCTGATAACTCTCGACAATATCTTTGCAAATCGACAGGCCTAAACCGTGGCCTTGAACGCTCTCATCGAGCCGAATCCCTCGCTCAGTAATCACCGTTAAATCGCTATCCGATACACCTTCGCCATCGTCGCTGACCTCAATCAGATACGCTCGATTGCTGGTATTTGTCTGTTCAATACAAAGCTGTATCTGTCGACGCGCATGCTTGCAGGCGTTATCGAGCAGATTGCCAAGCAGTTCGAGCAAGTCGTCTCGGTCAAAGGGAATCACCAGTGCTTTATCAAACCGATAATCAATTTGACGCTCTGGATAGATGCGCTGCATCACTTGGATGAGTGGCGGCAGATCGTCATTGAGCACGGTGAAACGCCCCGGAGTGGAGAGCCCGACGATTTTAGTGCGCTTAAGCTCTCGCTCAATAATATGGTGCAGATCTGCGAGCACCTTGCTGCCTTCGCGTCTTTGCTCTGGCGCTAGGCTATCGAGGTAGGATTGTAGCCCTTGCAGAGGACGTTTCATTTCGTGGGCAAGATTACCCAAGGCATTGCGTGAGCGTTGTACCCTTTGGCCGAGTTGATTGATGAGGCGTTCGATTTCCTCAATCAAAGGGCTAATCTCTGTTGGCGTGTGCTGGGTATCGATTTCTTGACCTTGGAGCCGCAGTTGCCTGATAGCATCTGGCATTTGCTCTAGCGGTTTAAAGCCCCGTTTGAGCAACAGATGTTGGGCAAATAGCAGGATCATAATGGTCAGCAGTACCACTACCGTGGCAAAGCCTAAAAAGCGTAATTGGGTTTGCTCGAGCGAGCTAATGTCTTCGGTCACCCAGAGGGTGATGGTTTGCCCATTCTTGACTATGGTTTGGCTGAACATCAGCCAGTGTTCTTGGCCAACGTATTGAGTGGCTTGTTGTTGCTCGCCAATTTTAAGATTGGGGAGTGAAACGGCATGATCAAACAGCGAGCGCGAGCGTAATAGCTGCTCACCGATGTTAATCGCAAAGTAATGACCTGAGTTGACCCTGTGATACACATTGGGGAGCCTGTCTGTACTCAGCGACCAAGTGCCATCGGCTTGCGGTTCGAGGGCGGAGATCAGGCTATCGGCATCGTGTTGCAGGCGCGAGGCAACAAAGTCTTGGGTTAAGATTTGAATGCCTTGAAATAGCAAATACAGCAATAGTGCCATGGCACAGGTGAGGGTGATAAGCAGGTTTCTAGTGAGATAGGCTTTGAGTGAATACACGCTTATGCATCCTTGAGTCGATAACCTTGGCCGCGCCGCGTCTCGATATAATCTTTGCCTAAGCGTTGGCGGAGTCGGTTGACGTACACTTCAATTACATTGCTGTCTTTGATTTGTTCCTCTTCGTAAATACGCTCGCTCAGCTCGGATTTGGACACAATCTTAGTCGGGTTGGCCATTAAATAATGCAACAGGCGATACTCAATCTTAGTCAGCTCGATAACTTCCCCTTCGGCATTGGTCACTGCTTGTTTATCCACATCGAGGGAGACGCCAGCATGTTGCAGCAGGTTGTCGGCGCGGCCAAAGTGTCGGCGGATCAGCGCTTCTAATCTGGCGAGCAGCTCCTCAACATGGAAAGGTTTACCGAGATAATCGTCGGCGCCGGCCTTAAGGCCATCGACGCGTTCGTGCCAAGCATCGCGTGCCGTAAGAATTAACACAGGCATCAGCAAACCCTTTTGGCGCCATTGGCTCAGTACGCTTAAGCCCGGCTTACCGGGCAAGCCTAAATCGAGGATCACCGCTTCGAAGGCTTCTTCCTCACCGAGAAAGGCGCCATCGATGCCGTTATTGGCATGTTCAACGGTATAGCCCGCCTTGTTAAGGGCGGGAATGAGGCGAGCTACTAAGTCGGCATCATCTTCAATCAAGAGTAAGCGCATTAGTCGACCTTTTCCTTAAGCCATTCACCCGTTTTGGCATCGATCTTAATCTCATAGACAATGCCATCGTCGCGCAGGATTTCGAGTTCATAGATGATGCGCCCGTGTTTTTGCTCGACTTCAAGGTCGAGCAAACGTCCCTTTAGCCGTGATTCATAGCGTTGCATGATGGTGTCGAAGGGTAATACTTTACCCTCCTTCACCCATTCGACCACTTTGTTAGAGAGGTCGTCATCATGGGCTAGACAGCTTGGGCTGTTAATCATCCCAGCGGCCAAAGCCAGGAATATTAACGGTATCTTCATCGAATATGCCCTTCTCTGCGAGGTTGTGGCAATTGCTACATTGGCTGAATGAGCCGACTTTGGGGTTATCTTGCACCATGCGCCTTGGGATCTCATCGTGCTTACGGATAAAAAATGCCTGCTCGGTAATTTTTTGTGGCCCCATATCAGCAATTAAAGGTTTGCTATTTTTCATCACCTTACCATTTTGCGCGGCATGTTGAACGAGATATTGCTCAATTCTAGCTGTTGCTTCAGGCGTCAGGCTGGCATCATCACCAAAGTGATTGCTTAGGTTGTTGGTAATTGCCTGCCACTTGTCTGCGGGCAGTAAATTTGCGGGATACGCCATATGGCAACTACCGCATTCTGCCGAATACTCTGCATTTTGTGGGATGGCTTGATTCAGCGCGCGACCATCGTCGGCATAACCCGTGCTGGTAAAGGTTAAGCTGAGCCCTACGACGCCTATCGCCAGGGCGAGGGCAGTAAGTGTGGAGCCAGCAATCCAGCTTAGGGGATGGGCTTGTTTAGTCATGGTATTTCCTTACGTTTTGCTTACTAAAATGGATGTGGATAACGCCTTTATTGCAAACTTAGCCACAGCAGTACGTCGCCTTTTTCTTGAGGCGTGCACTCGCGTTTAAAGGTCCAGTTACAGTTGCGGTTAAACCATTTCTCAATCTTGGCCGCATCGGTTAAACGGTTACTGGTGAGCGACGGCGCCATGGCCTCAATGGGTTTTCGGGTATTTTGATGCATACCTGGGTCTGTCACTTTGGCGGTGTGACAGCTGGCACAGCTGCGATCCTCACTCTGCTGTAGCCACAGTGCTTGTCCTGCATCGGCGCTAAAGGGGCCTGCACCTTGTGCTTGATATTGTTGCAGTTGTAAGCCAATTCGCTCGGCACTGAGTGGCAAGCTGGCGACCTTGGTATTGGCGGCACTGACATTAACACTGCTGAGCAGTAGCGCAGTGATTGCTAGTCCGATGCTGTGTTTATTCACGTAGTTCATTTCTGACTCCTTTGAACGGTCGAGTTGCGGCGGTTATTGATGTTCATCTTGTTGGATCAGCGGGCGCTGCTTTTTACCTGTCAGCATGGCTCTGACGAGGTTTTCCTTATGCAGCAGGCTGCTGACAATCACGCCGCCGATATGGGTCGCTATTAGAAACAGGCTGAAGTTGGCGAAAAACTCATGTACTTCCTTCAGTGTGCCCTCGGGCCAAGTAGCGAAAAAGCTTGTGGCCAGTGGACCTTGGCCATCGGTGGCATAAAGTGCCATGCCGGAGAAGCCAGTGAACCCTATGCTGAGGATTAGGGCGACTATCATCAGTGCGCCTGCGGGATTGTGGCCGATGTAATCCTTAGCCTTGCCCGTGAAGAGTTCCTTCAGGTAAGTCCAAGCGATGTTCGGACGGGTGACAAAGTTGATAAAACGCGCATGGTGAGTGCCAATCACGCCCCACAACAGGCGAAATACCAGCAGGGTTAAGATGCTGTAGCCGGCGTAACTGTGGATGTTCATCCATTCGTCTTCGCCTTCGGTGAGGTAGGCTAAGGTAAAAAAGCCCACCAATGACCAGTGGAAGATACGGATCAAGGGATCCCAGACGTTGATGTTTTGCTGCATATTTGAGGACATGATCTGTTGCTCCTAAGGTGGTGTGCTTGCAGGCTACTAAAGCCAAACTTAAACGGCGCTTAAATTTTGCGGAGTGAGCTTGCCGGTGTTCTGATGAGCTAACGGGGTAAATAAGTGAGAAATCCATCGAACTAAGCTTGTTAAGGTATTGGTATTAAGCTAGATTTTGCCGCTTCATCTTCGAAAGGTAAGGGAGCAACCTGTTTATGCCTATCCATCTTTTTAGCCGTCAGCCCGATCGAAAATCTTTTTTAATTTATGCGGTGCTGTTATTTATCATCGAAGTGTTGATCGCCCGTTTTGTGCCTTCGGGATTTATTCGCGGTTTTGTTGGTGACGTGTTAGTGGTGATCCTATTGTTTTGCATGGCGCGCACGCTAGTGCCTGTGGTGAATGCAAAAGGGGAATCAATCAATCGCTTTTGGCACACGCCATGGTTGGCATTGGCTGTGCTGCTGTTTGCCTTCGCTATCGAATTTGGTCAGTATTGGGGCTTAGTGGACAAGTTGGGTCTTGGCGGTAATCGCTTGGCGCGAATCGTGATTGGTAGCCATTTCGATCCACTCGATTTGCTGGCTTACTTTGTGGGATACCTGATATTGATGGGCCTGTATTGGAAGCGAAATTAGCCATTTCACGGCAAAGGAAGGATACCGCATGCAGCCGATAACAGCCTTCACACTGCGAGCATCTGATACCGAGGCGATCACTCAGCCTTTGTATTTCAATCAGCAAGCTACTGGGGTCAATATTGCGGGAAGGCAGCTTGAGGCCCAGTACCGCTGCACTTTACCCAATGGCACCCAAGGCTATCTACTGCTGACCTCCTACGATTGCCCCTTTGAAGAATCGACCGAGTGCAGCCTGCTCGATGCGTCCTTTAAATTAGTGGCGAGTCGCTCCCTCTCGCAGAGCTATCATTCGTTTTTACTCTATGCCCATTGGCCTGTTGCGGATAATGGCCTGCGGCTACATTACTACGATCAGTTAGTTTGGGATTTGCATATTCTGTCGAGCCGTTTCGGTCGGTTCGGCGGTCCGCGTCTCGAATTTAATCCAGTAACCGAGCCCGAGAGTGATCCCCGCACGGCAAGCTCGATGGCAGAACTGTCGCAGTGGTTAGCGAATATCGAGACTGACCGTTAACGCGATACTAAAAAAGGCGTCAGCAACTCGGTTAACCAAGCCATAAATACCTGAAGGCGTTTAGAAAGATGGCGTCTATGGGGATAGAGCAAGCTCACTGGCATTGAGGGTGCAGGGTAATCTGGCAAGATCTCTATCAGTTCGCCAGTTTGGAGATATTTTGCCACCCCAATATTCGGCGCTTGAATAATCCCTAAACCCGCCAGACAGGCCGCGCTGTAGGCATCGGCATTATTGACTGTGATTAGCTTAGGTAAGGCCAGGGCGCATAGTTCGTGATTATCTTGGCTTAGATACTCAAATCCTGAATCGCTACCGCCTAACTGGCCAACGTAATGGATGAGCTTATGCCCTTGGCTAAGCTCTTCTATATTCGATGGTTTGCCGTATTTTGCGATATAGCTTGGGCTTGCGCAGTTAAGCATCTTAAAGTGGCCAATCTTTTTAGCGATAACACCTTCTTGCTGCACGCTGCCAACGCGGATCACGCAGTCAAAACCCTCGGCAACGATATCGACTTTACGGTCGGTACTGCTTAGCTCCAACTCAATTTGGGGATATTGTTCAATAAAGTCAGGAAGATGGGGAAGCACTAAGTTACGTGCAATCCCTGTGGACATGTCGACTCTTAAGCGACCCGAAACTTGCGCCGCTTGCAACTGGAAAAGGCTTTCTAGTTCTTGATAGTCGGTGAGCAAGTTTTTACAGCGCTCATAACAACTTATGCCATCTTGAGTGAGGCGCACCGTTCGGGTGGTTCGTTGTAGTAAGCGTGCACCTAGCGCGGCTTCGAACTGAGCTACCACATTCGACACATGGGTTTTCGACAGACCTAGGCTGATACTGGCTTGCGTAAAACTCTCTAATTCAGCCACCCGCATAAAAATTTGCATGGCTTGTAGTCTATCTTGCATCGCAATTGTTCTCTAATAGCTAACAGTCTTGCCATTTATAGTGTGTTTATCCCTCTTTGTGCAAGTAATAAGCTGTGTGCGGCGGCATTAACATAGATGAATGAAGAGGATACACAATGAACACAACTCCCATCGCGCTGATCACTGGTGCAAGCCGTGGCTTAGGTAAAAATGCGGCCCTGACCATAGCCGCACAAGGTGTTGATATTATTCTAACTTACCAAAGTAATGCCGCTGCGGCCGCCGAGGTGGTAGCGGAAATTGAATGGCACGGACGCAAGGCTGTCGCGTTACCGTTAGATGTGGGTAATAGCCAGTCCTTTAGTGATTTTTCTCAACGCGTTAAAACCGCACTCGAACAGACTTGGCAGCGGGATAGTTTTAACTATCTAGTTAATAATGCTGGGATTGGTATCCATGTTCCCATGGCTGAAACCAGTGTGGAGCAGTTCGATACCTTGATGAATATTCATGTTAAAGGGCCTTTCTTCTTAACTCAGGTGCTGCTGCCTCTGCTTGCCGATAACGGCAGTATTATCAATGTCTCTACGGGGTTAACGCGCTTTGCTGTTCCGGGATTTGGTGCTTACGCCACCATGAAAGGCGCGGTCGAAACCATGACCAAATACTGGGCGAAGGAGCTTGGTCCACGGGGCATTCGCGTTAATGTGCTGGCTCCCGGTGCAATCGAAACGGACTTTGGCGGCGGTGCGGCGCGGGATAATCCACAGATGAATGAGTTTTTAGCGCAGCAAACGGCGTTGGGGCGGGTGGGGTTACCCGAGGATATTGGCGGTGCAATCAGTGTCTTGTTGTCACCCGCTGCGGCGTGGATAAACGCACAACGTATCGAGGCATCTGGCGGTATGTTCTTATAGTTCTACCCGATAAAAATAAAGAAAGGGCCAATGGCCCTTTCTTGTTATCAAGGCAAGGTTTCTGCTCGGTTAGAAGAACCCGAGCGGATTGATATCGTAACTCACCAAGAGGTTTTTGGTGTTTTGATAGTGATTGAGCATCATCTTGTGGGTTTCACGGCCGATGCCTGACTTCTTATAACCGCCAAAGGCCGCGTGGGCAGGATAGGCGTGGTAGCAGTTAATCCAAACGCGACCCGCTTGAATGCCTCTGCCCATACGTTGGGCACGGTTCATATCCCGAGTCCACACGCCTGCGCCTAGGCCATATTCGGTATCGTTGGCAATTGCTAAGGCTTCGGCTTCATCCTTGAAGGTGGTGACCGAAATAACCGGACCGAAGATTTCCTCTTGGAAAATCCGCATCTTATTATGGCCTTTCATAATCGTTGGGCTGATGTAATAGCCTTTGCTTTGCTCGCCCTCAAGCTGGCAGAGCGAGCCACCTAAGAGCACCTGCGCGCCTTCATCTTTACCAATGGCAAGGTAACTTAAGATTTTATCGAACTGTTCTTGGGAGGCCTGTGCGCCCACTTGGGTGGCGGTATCCAGCGGGTTGCCCTGCTTGATGGTTTGCGCACGGGCGAGCACTTTTTCGATAAAGCGATCGTAAATCGACTCTTGGATTAACACTCTTGATGGGCAAGTACAGACTTCACCTTGGTTGAAGAAGGCCAGCAACATGCCTTCGACGGCCTTATCTAAATACTCGTCTTCGTGGTCCATCACATCGGCGAAATACAGGTTAGGCGATTTACCGCCGAGTTCTACTGTCGATGGGATCAGTGATTCGGCGGCACATTTTAAGATGTGGTAACCCACTTCGGTGGAGCCAGTAAAGGCCAGTTTAGCGATACGTTTGCTGGTGGCGAGGGCTTGGCCCGCTTCGGCGCCAAAACCGTTGACAACGTTAAGGATGCCGGGCGGCAGCAGATCTTCAATCAGTTCGAGTAGCACAAGAATAGATACCGGCGTTTGCTCGGCGGGTTTGAGTACCACGCAGTTGCCTGCGGCGAGTGCGGGGGCGATTTTCCATGCCGCCATCAACAGCGGGAAGTTCCACGGAATGATTTGCCCGACGACACCTAAAGGTTCAGGGAAGTGATAGCTGACGGTGTTGCCATCAATATCGGCGGCGCTGCCTTCCTGTGCTCGAATGCAGCCAGCGAAGTAACGGAAATGGTCTACAAACAGAGGCAAGTCGGCGTTGAGAGTTTCACGCACCGCTTTGCCGTTTTCCCAGGTTTCGGCAACGGCTAAGTATTCGAGATTTTGCTCAACGCGATCGGCGATACGCAGCAGTAAATTCGCACGCTCGGTGACTGAGGTTTTGCCCCAGGCATCCTTAGCGGCATGGGCCGCATCGAGCGCCAGTTCGATATCGCGGTAGTCGGAGCGGGGAATTTTACAGAAGTTTTGACCATTGACGGGGGAGCGATTATCGAAGTATTCGCCGTTGACTGGGGCGACCCATTTGCCACCGATAAAGTTGGCGTATTTTTCTTTAAAGTTAACGATGGCACCAGGAGTTCCGGGTTGAGCATAAATCATAGTGTTATTCCTTCTGTGGCTGCCGAAAACGCTAAATGTGTAGCGTCTCAGCATGGGTCTTGTTGAAATAGGTTTGAGCACTGTTGTTATTTTTATCCTTTGCCAATCGGATTGATTGACAAAGTTGTTGATTAAGTTGGTGTTCTCTTACGCAACACTTGAGTACTGCGTATAAACGGATATCGCAAGGACAGTGCCAAACTGGCAGGAGTTGTACACTTGTTGAGCTAACAGTATGATGAAAAGCTAATTTTGCAGATCCAAATCAATAGGGCATTCAAGGATGGAAAGTTGCCCTGTGGTCATTTTGTCATCCAACGACACACCATGGGTGTGCCGAAATGGAGCAGCGCTCGGGGAGCATGGCTATGACAGTAAAACCGCATTTTCCAACCACACAGGCATGGTTAGCCGATTCATGGCAGCGCAGCTTAGGTGCTGGCTTATCAGAGTTTCATGCTGGTGAGGATCTCAGGCTCACGCGCGCAGAGCTCAAACATAAACATGAGCAATATCAGCAGCTCATCGAATTAGTACAATCCCATGCCTTACCGCTGTTTAATCAACTGATGGCACACTCCAATAGTCGATTATTGCTCTCCGATGCTGACGGTTATGTGCTGAAACATTGGGGCGTGAGTCGTTATTCCAGTAAGTTAGCGGATGTAGCGCTTGATATTGGGGTTAACTGGCTTGAACAGTATAAAGGCACCAATGCCATAGGTACGGCGCTCATGGCCAAACAGGCGGTGTCAGTGGTCGGTGAGCAGCATTTTATCCGCCAAAATCGTTTTATGAGTTGCACTGCTTGCCCTATTTTTTCACCCCAAGGCGAGATGCTCGGAGTGCTCGATATCACCAGTGAGCAACAGCGGCATTCACAGCAGACCTTAATGTTAGTGTCGAGTCTGGCGCAGCAGGTTGAGACTGCGTTGTTGTGCCATCTGCCCGATAGTCACTATCGGATTGATTTAGCCGCTGAACCGAGTTTATTAAGTTCTGGCTGGCAAGGCATAGTGATCGCTGACAGTGATGGGCGAATTGTGGGTTGTAATCCCATGGCAAAACAATTGCTGAGTCAAGCCAAGCTGGGCGATAGCCTCGAGCTGCATTTTGGGGATAGCTGGACGCGTGCGGGGGGCTTTAATCGGGATTTGGCCCTGCACTTACAGACTCAGGCGTTGGGTGTTACGCAGACCAAAAGTGCGAAGACGATTCAAGATAAGCCGCAGAGTCAATTGGGGGTAAGGTTTCGCGATCCGCTATTGGAGCGGGCCTGGCAGCAAGCGAATAAGGTGATTACTAAGCAGATCCCCCTACTGGTGCTTGGCGAAACGGGTGTCGGCAAGGAGCAATTTGTGAAAAAGCTCCACGCCCAGAGTGCCCGCCGCGCGCAGCCCTTGGTGGCGGTGAACTGCGCCGCCTTGCCTGCGGAGTTAGTTGAGTCTGAGTTATTTGGTTATCAGGCGGGGGCTTTTACTGGCGCTAATCGAACTGGTTTTATCGGTAAGATCCGCCAAGCCCACGGTGGCTTTTTGTTCCTCGATGAAATTGGTGAGATGCCGCTGGCGGCGCAGAGCCGGTTACTCCGGGTGTTGCAGGAGCGCGAGGTCGTTCCCGTCGGCAGTAATCAAAGTGTTAAGGTCGATATTCAGATCATCGCCGCGACCCATATGGATTTAGAGTCGCTGGTGTCGCAAGGGCTGTTCCGTCAGGACTTGTTTTATCGCCTGAATGGATTGCAGGTGCGCTTGCCTGCGCTGCGTGAGCGGCAGGATATTGAGCGCATCATCCATAAATTACACCGCCGTCACCGCAGCGGCCCACAAACCTTGTGTGCTGAATTATTAGCGCAGCTAATGCGTTACGATTGGCCCGGCAATCTACGGGAGCTGGATAACCTAATGCAGGTGGCATGTTTAATGGCCGAAGGTGAGGTTGTACTCGAGATAAATCATCTCCCCGATTACCTGGCTCAAAAGCTAATGGATCTGGCGTTTGAGCCGCACACCTTAACTGAATTTGTCGACACGGAAACCACGGCGCATCCGCACGAACTGGCCGAGTCTAGCTCCGCCACCATCGACTCGCTCCATGGAACCATAAATCTGAACGTGTTGCAGGCTTACCGCGCCTGCGAGGGCAATGTGAGCCAATGTGCTAAGCGTTTGGGGATTAGTCGTAATGCCTTGTATCGCAAATTAAAACAGCTAGGGATTAAGAATTAACGGCAGTTGGTTGTTGATAATATAAGCCCCGCTAACAGTGTTAGCGGGGCTTATGTTTTTAGGTCGGTAAACTGATATTGACTTCAAGGCCGTGTGCTGAAGAATCCCCTGATGATTTACAAATAAATCATCAAATTAGAGTGGAAGCGCATCTTGTTGCATGATCAAATGGTTTCGCTAAAAACTACACTTGGACAACAAGATGCGCGAAGCCAATATCCTACAACATTCTTTACACCAATACTGCCCAGAACTTCACCTAAAACGATTAAACAGCTTGATGCTGGCCTCTAAGGCACTGATTGAATGTAAGACACTGACCTTGACTGAGTTAGGTCGAAATTTACCAACCACGGCCCGAACCAAGCACAACATCAAGCGCATTGATCGTTTGCTCGGCAACACGCATCTGCATCAAGAACGGTTAGCTGTCTACCAATGGCATGCCAGCCTCATCTGTTCTGGTAACCCTATGCCGATTGTGCTCGTCGATTGGTCAGACATCCGAGAGCATAAACGCATCATGGCTCTGCGCGCCTCAATAGCCTTCAATGGCCGCTCTATTACCCTGTATGAGAAGTCCTATCCCCTATCAGAACAATGCTCTAAGGCCTCCCACAACGGTTTTTTAGCGGACTTAGCCAAGATTTTACCTTTGCATGTTACCCCTCTCATCGTGACTGACGCGGGGTTCAAAGTGCCTTGGTACAAAGAGGTTGAGGCGCATGGTTGGTTTTGGCTAAGCCGTATTCGCGGTACAGTTCAATTTGCAGATATTGGCGCTGAAAATTGGCGTGCAGTTCGCAGTACACATGACTTGGCCAACGGTCAAGCGAAGAGCCTGGGTTGTAAGACCTTGACCAAAACTAACCCTATCAATTGCCATCTCACGCTTTATCGTAGCAAACCTAAGGGGCGTACAAATCAGCGTTCAACGAGGACTAATTGCCACCATCCATCGGCAAAAACGTACTCAACATCGGCGAAAGAGCCTTGGGTGTTAGCCAGCAATTTACCACCAGAATCTCGGAGCCCAAAGCAGCTGGTAAACCTGTACGCCAAACGTATGCAAATAGAGGAAACCTTTCGTGACCTCAAAAGCCCGGCATACGGCTTTGGCTTACGCCAAAGTCGTACCAACAGTCCAGAGCGATTCGACATCATCCTACTGATAGCGTTGATGGTTCAATGCCTGTTGTGGCTAGTTGGTTTACACGCACAGCAACAGGGCTGGGATAAGCATTTTCAGGCCAATACCATTGGGCATCGAACGGTACTCTCAACGATTCGCTTGGGATTGGAGGTGCTCAGGCGGCCTGATTATCAAATCACGGAGAAAGAATTGCTGGCGGCCTGGGTATTATTCGCCAATCAGTTGCTCAAATATGGCTATGCTATGGCTGATTTATGAGGGGATCCTTCAGGGCCGTGTGGCTGACGATTCTCGGCTCTGATTTTACCTTTATGGGCGCTAATGGCCGCTTCGGTAATGGCGAGTCCTAGGCCCCAGCCACCGCTTTCCCGCTGCCTTGCCGAATCGGGGCGATAGAAGGGTTTAAAAATTGACTCAAGTTCAGCAGGATCTATCCCTGGACCATCGTCTTTAATGGTGATCTGTACTTGGCCGCTGGCTTGGCTCGCGCGCAGGTGAATATCGTTCTGGGCATAACGAATCGCGTTGCGCAGCAGGTTTTCTATCGCCCGGGACAGGGATTTCGGATAATGGCTGAGTTCGATGGCTTCATCGATATCGATAGTGATCTTTTTGCCCTGCTGATCGGCTTCAAATTCGGCATCGTCCAATACTTGGCTTAGCGACTCGGCTAAGCCAAGGCGTACCTTAGTCTCATTGGTGCTAAGTTTGACCCGCGATAGCTCCAGCAGCTCGGCAATCAGTTGTTCTAATTGCTCGGCCTCGTAGGCAATGCGGTCGGTTTCTGTAGTTTGTTGGCCTTTCTTACGGGCCAGTGCCAGTGACAATTGCAGGCGGGTCAGTGGGGTGCGCAGTTCGTGGGAAATATCACCCATTAATCGCTGTTGATTTTTGACCATGGCCTCAATCGAGTCCGCCATGCTGTTAAATGCAGTGGCGAGTTGGCCGATTTCATCGTTACGTTGGGTGGTTGCTTTATCCACCCGATTGCTGAGATCACCTTCTGCGAGGGCATCTGCACTTTTCTTGAGTGAACTGAGTGGCTTACCCAAATGCCAAGCGAGTAGGGCGCAGAGTAATCCCGACAGCAGTATGGCCAAACTGAGGGTGAGTAGTTTGTTTTCGATAAAGAAGAAGAACCAGGGCCGAGGATGAATATCTGGCAGTCGACCATAGAGAAAATAGGTTTCTCCCTCCAGAGTAAATTGGTGTGGGCCAAATACTAATTCATCTTTAAATTGGTGGCTAATTGGCTGTTTTTCTTCATCGGCCATCAGCATAAAACTGCGTACACCACGGCTGATTCTATTGGTGTTAATCACTTGGCCTTGGCTATTGGTGAGATACAGCCGCAGCGGTTTGCCTTCCATATCTCGATGCCTCTCCCAGCGGCGCAGAAAATCGGACTTAAGCAGAGTTGGATTTTCTTGAATGCGCTGCGCTACGGTCGCCAGTACTTTTTGCAGGTGGGGCGGTATTGGGGCGCGGTCGTCATTTTGTTGCAACAAAGGCAACAGCCCGACTAAGGCAATAATCAACGAACTACAGAGCCAAAATCCGAGCAGTAATTTGATAAATAAGCGATTAGGCACAGTTGTTCCCGCCGTTATGGTAACCAGATATAACCTTTGCCACGAATAGTTTTCACCCTGGGTCTGCCATCGCTGCGCTCGGGAAGTTTTTTACGTAGATTCGAGAGGTGCATGTCTAGGCTGCGATCGAATGGCATCAATTTTTTACCCAGCACAATTTCATTGAGCTCTTCTTTATTCATCAACTCGCCAGCATGGAGCGCTAAGGTGTGCAGTAGGGTAAATTCTGTGCCCGTGAGGATGATCAGTTGCTCATTGCAATAGGCCTCTTGGCGAGTGGGATCTAAACGCAAATCACCAAACTCTTGCGCGGGGGTTGCATGAATTTCTTGGGCGGTTAAGTGTGAGCGGCGAATGATGGCGCGAATACGGGCGATAAGCTCCCTGTCGTTAAAGGGTTTAGGCAAATAGTCATCGGCACCGATTTCAAGCCCCACCACGCGGTCAATCTCATCACCTCTAGCCGTGAGCATCAGCACCGGTGTTTGCTTGTGTTGGCGCAGGGCGCGCAGCACTTCAAAGCCATTTAATTTAGGCAACATGACATCGAGTAAGATCAAATCGTAATCTGCAGCTAAGGCAAGTTCTAAGCCTTGCTTACCATCGTAGGCTAACGTGAGTTTAAACCCTTCAAGTTCGAGTAATTGTCCAAGGAGTTCTGACAAACCGAGATCATCATCGATTAATAATATCCGACTCATAGTGTTCCTTAATCTGGGTGAACGGGTGCTGCAGACCGGCATAGGCTCAGTAAATCGCAGGCACTTTTAGTACTTTGCCTGAGTATACCCCTTTTGATGTCAATTGCTGTGTAGCAATGTAAGCCAAAGTAAAGAATAGAGAATCTGTTTTACCTAAGCGAGTTCCAGAGTCGAGTTTCTGCTCCTTAAGGTGATTCGGGTATGGTTATTGGCGCAACTTTACACTGATTTACTCAGGTCACGCCCTCACTTACATATGAGGCTTTAGACTGTTATCGTCGAAAGTGATTCGGCTTTTAAAAGGGTCGTCACTATTTCTTATCTTTACAACATGAAGTTGAATTATTGAGGTTAATATGATGAAAACATTATCTCCTTTAAAAGCAGGTCTATTTGCCATCTTAGCAAGCTCCGCAGTATTGGCGACAGCAGTGAGTGCTGAGCCTAGCCAAGGCTGTGATCATTCTCGTGGTGAGTTTCATAAACGTGGCGATCGCATGGAGCATGATGGCATGCATAGAATGTTCGAAGGATTAGACTTAACTGATGCACAAAAAGCGGACATTAAAAAACTGTTTGCTGAGCAACGTGCAGCACGTAGTGATGATAGACCTTCGAAGGAAGAGCGTTTAGCGCACCGAACTGAAATGCATGGGTTGATCACCTCGGCCACCTTCGATGAGGCGCAAGCTAAGGCACTGCTGAGTGCTCAGCAGGAAAAACGTCTAACGCAAGCGATTGAAAGGATGAAGATGCAGAATCAAATTTACAATCTGCTGACGCCCGAGCAACAAGCTAAGTTTAAAGCGCGATTTGAAGCACAAGCTGCTAAAGAACCTCGCAGTTAAGCTTGTAAGCTGATATACAATAGAGTCATAGCTTCCCGATATAGACCCCTATGACTGAAACTTCCCAATACGATTTTTGGGTCAAATTAGCTAGCCGCGCTTCCGTGGCTACTGCTTTGACCCTTATCACAATCAAACTGTTAGCTTGGTTGTATTCCGGTTCTGCCAGTATGTTGGCATCCTTGACGGATTCATTCGCCGATGCACTCGCCTCGATTATCAATTTTATTGCCATTCGCTATGCTCTCGTTCCCGCAGATCATGACCACAGATATGGCCACGGTAAAGCTGAGCCATTAGCCTCGCTAGCGCAATCGGCTTTTATTATGGGATCGGCATTTCTATTGCTATTTTATGGCGGCGAACGTTTGCTAAATCCTTCACCCGTTGAAAATGCCACCTTAGGCGTAGTGGTTTCTGTGGTCGCAATTGTGCTGACACTCGCCTTAGTTTTGCTGCAAAAACGGGCGCTAGCGGCAACGAATAGCACAGTGGTGGAAGCCGATTCGTTGCACTATAAGTCAGATTTATTTCTCAATGCCGCGGTGCTTTTAGCACTCATATTGTCTCAATATGGCTGGTGGTGGGCGGATGGTCTATTTGCAGTACTGATTGCCTGTTACATAGGCCGGCAGGCTTTTGATTTAGGTTACCGCTCGATTCAAGCATTGTTAGATCGTGAGTTAGATGAAGAAACCCGCCAGCGGATAAAACAAATTGCTAAGGAAGATCCAAGAGTATTAGGGCTTCATGATTTACGGACGCGCCAAGCAGGTAAAACCATTTTTATTCAATTCCATTTGGAGTTAGACGGCCATTTAAGCCTAAACGAGGCCCACAGTATTGCCGATACCACAGGGCTTAGGGTAAAGGCCGCCTTTGAAGATGCCGAGGTGATTATTCACCAAGATCCCGTACAAGTGGAGCCAATGACTCAATAACCGCGGTAAAACACTAAAGCGATTATTGACATACCAAAGGAGTGGTTATGCCATGGATGCAGCGGCAGTCTCACCTGTTTGATGCTAATACGCGGCTCATCTGCCGTTATCATCGATTGTCGACTCGCTTTGAGTTGATTGCCGAGCATGTCCCCAGCGCGAGCGGGGGACTTGACTCAAACCTCTCTGATCATAATCTAGTGAATCTTCCTATGGGCGTTTGGAGCGAGCTTATCCTGCGTCAATCCTTATATTATTGGCCGAGAATTATTCCGTTCAATATTGCGCAGCGGGAGTATCGACTACATGTTTGGCCATTATTAATGTGGCGCAGCCGGGTAATTTGTGCACTATCGGGAAAAGTCATGATTAGTGAATGCCTCGATGAGCGAAAACGTCGTTCCCTTATTCGTTGGTGTTATTTCGCGATTATGAATGTATTGCGAGTCGTTAGTTAATGCTTAAGTCTCTTCTCATACATGCTCGTTTTATTTAAAGCTGAATGCTTTCTGTATAAAGTGTATTTAACCTTTACAAACTATTACTCTTATTTTGTGTTTGTTATATTATTCGCGGCGTTTACTACTTAAGTTAACTCATTAGGGAAATGTAATGAAAAAACTATCTTTAGTTGCGGGTTCTTTACTAGCAGTATTAGTGACAGGCCAAGCTGTAGCGGCAGCTGACACCACAGGTTTTTATGTGGGTGGTGCACTAAATCGCGTGACTGTTGATGTGCTTGATGATGGAGAAACAGGGACAGGTTTCGGTGTATACGGTGGTTACAACTTTAACGAATGGTTTGGTTTAGAGGCGAATTTATTTGCAACTGGCGATTTAGGCGATAACGATGTCGATATTTCTGCGGGTGCACTTACTTTTACCCCTAAGTTTACTATGCAAATCAATGATATGTTCTCAGCTTATGCAAAGGTCGGTGTTGCATCTATGGCTATGAATATTGACGGTTTTGGTTTTGATGAAGATTTCACAGGCTATGGCTGGACCTACGGTGTTGGTATTAACGCTGCTGTGACAGAGCATTTAAATGTTCGCTTGAGTTACGATGTTACTAGCGGTGATTTAGACGCTGACCACAATTATTTAAATGTGAAAGATATCGATACCGATATTAAACAACTGGCGATTGGTGTGCATTACCAGTTCTAATTATTTAGATTTAATCTAAATAATAAAAAAGGGATATCACTATCCCTTTTTTGCTTTTAAATGGATGGTTAATCCATAGACAATTCTTTCAGTTTTCGCGTTAAAGTATTTCTGCCCCAGCCTAAACGTTTTGCCGCTTCTTGTTTATGCCCTTGTGTATGTCTCAATGCGGTTTCGAGTAATATGCGCTCAAAGGCAGGCTGTACTTCGGTTAATAAATCGCTATTTCCCTCAGACAGTTTTTGGTCGATCCACTCGGTGAGTGCCGATTGCCAATCTTGGCTGCCTTTCGCCATTGGATTAATACTGGTAGGTTCCTTAAGTAACTCGGGCGGCAAGTCTTGGGGCAGGATTTCTTGTCCTGAGGCCATGACGGTGAGCCAGCGACAAGTGTTCTCGAGTTGTCTAACGTTGCCCGGCCATGGCAATTGCGATAGCTTAGCGGCGGTCTCCTTGGTGAGGATTTTGGCTTCGACACCAATCTCCTTGGCGGCGGAGGCTAAAAAGTGGCTAGCAAGCTGAGGAATATCCTCACGGCGTTGTGACAGCGGTGGCAAATGGATACGAATCACATTGAGGCGGTGGAATAAGTCTTCCCTAAATCCGCCTTTTAGGACTAATTGCTCAAGATCTTGGTGGGTGGCAGCAATGATGCGCACATCCACTTGTACAGCACTGTGGCCGCCGACTCGATAAAACTGTCCATCGGCGAGAACCCGTAGCAAACGGGTTTGCACGTCTAGCGGCATATCGCCGATTTCATCTAAAAACAGGGTGCCGCCGTTAGCTTGCTCAAAGCGCCCTTGACGCACGTTAGCCGCACCAGTAAAGGCGCCTTTTTCGTGGCCAAACAGTTCTGATTCGATTAAATCCTTGGGAATCGCCGCCATATTCAAGGCGATAAAAGGTTTATCTTTACGCGGACTGTGCTTATGCAGTGCGCCTGCGACTAGCTCTTTACCTGTGCCTGATTGGCCATTGATCAGTACGCTGATTGAAGAGCGCGACAACCTACCAATGGCACGAAACACTTCCTGCATCGCGGGGGCTTCACCGATAATTTCGGGGGTTTTGACTTGAGTTTCCTGCGCCGCTGGCGTTGGACTTTGCTCTGTTGCATGGGTCAGCGCACGCTCAACGAGGGAAATTGCTTCATCAATATCAAAGGGTTTTGGCAAATACTCAAACGCCCCAGCTTGATAGGCACTCACGGCACTGTCTAAGTCCGAATGCGCCGTCATGATGATAACGGGAATATGCGGATAGTGGATTTGCAGTCTTTCAAGCAGAGTTAAGCCATCGGTGCCCGGCATACGAATATCCGAGACGATGACCCGTGGTTGGGCAATCTCTAATGCTTGCCAAAGTGATTCGGCCGCAGCAAAGCTGGCGGTGCTGAGTTTAGCGCCTTGGAGCGCTTTTTCGAGCACCCAACGTATTGAGCTATCATCGTCGAGGATCCACACTTGTTCACTGATTCGCATTTTGCTTCCTCATACGGTATGCGTTTGTTTTGCTTAATTATTTTGCGCTTAAAATCGGTAGAGAGATAATAAATTCTGTGTGTCCTGGGCTGGAGACGCAATCAATTCTGCCCGAGTGTAATCTGGCAATGTTGTGGGCAATCGATAGACCCAGCCCAGAACCTTGCTCACGGCTGGTGACCATGGGATAAAAAAGTGTGTCCATGAGCTCAGGCGGAATGCCTGGGCCATTGTCGATAATGGACAGGGTCAGTACGAGCTTGTGGCGCTGCGAACCGATAGTGACCTGATGTTGCGTGCGGGTGCGGATTAGGATTTCGCCACCTGTATGCTCAAGGGCTTGCACCGCATTCTGCAAAATATTCAGCACGGCTTGCTGCATTTGATCTGGGTCCATCTCGATATCGGGAATCGAGGGATCATAATCCCGCTTCAACTGGATATTGGCTGGCAGTGCGATTTCCACCAACTTGTACACTTTTTGCACCACTTGATGAATGTTATGCAGACTATGTTGAGTGGGGCGCTGCGGGCCAAGCAGTCGGTCGACTAAGCTACGCAGCCGATCAGCTTGTTCGATGATGAGATTGGTAAATTCCTTTTGCGCGGGATCGTCGAGTTCCCGCGAGAGCAATTGCGCTGCGCCACGCAAGCCGCCTAAGGGGTTTTTAATCTCATGGGCTAAGTTACGCACTAAGAATTGTGCCGCCTGCTGCTGTGCATCTTGGCTAAGTTGCTGGTGGATACGTCGTTGTTGGTCGACTTGCCTAAGTTCAAGCAGGCTCAGCTGTGCTTCATCCTCGAGCGGGATCAGTGTCAGATCGACGGTGTGATGCTGGGCATCTAAGGTGACTAACGTCGCGGTGTTAACGGTGAGACTTTGCCCAGCCTTTACCGCATCGCTAAGGAGCTGAGCGTCGACACCTAGCGCTTGATAATGCTCGGGTAATGCTTGTTCGACTAGCCTGTGGCTACCGACACCTAACAGTTGCTCTGCAGCGGCGTTGGCATAACAAGGCTTAAGATCCTTATCGATGACCAGTACCGCGGTCACTAAATGATTGAGCAGAGTCTCTTTATCCATCTACCGTTCCTGAAAATAGGGTTGCACCCTTATGTTGCACCGATTTGGTGCATGCTGCAACTCGACTTCGTCAAACGGCTTAATGTATTTCTTACAACCTAACTAATTATTATTAAACAACTTAATTTGATTTTGGTTGCTTTTTAGGTGCTGGAATCATCGCCGCTTGATGAAGAAATATCTTTCTTGGTGAGCTAGATGCAAAGACTTTGCCGTTTTGAGTCATCGCATCGACAACAATGGTATGTTCACCTCTGTCGATGTTGCTCAACTGAAATGTGCCGCCAATTTGGGGTTGGCCGATGGCTTTACCATCGAGTTTAAGGGCCATCAAATATTGGCTCTTGATTTCAGGGGTGACTGTGGCTGTGACTTGGAAATCGCCATTATTATCCCTGACGGTTTCTTCTTCTTCAGGGGAAGTTATGACGACTTGGTATTTGGTTTGTTCAATGGCTTGCGAGTCATTTGTATCAGGGTTTACGGGGGGAAGAGTAATTTGGTTTAGCGTTTTTTCTTTTAATTCAACAATCTCAGCATTTGGATGTGGCTCATCGGAATAATGAACTTTACCGTTCTTATCGACCCACTTATATACTGTTGCCTGCGCGAATAAGCTAAGCAGCACTAAGCTGATGAGAGTAAAGAAACGCATGCAAAAATCCTTTTATCAGTAAGATAAGATTATCCAAGAGTAGTCGTTTTTTCATCAAAAATCATGGTGTTTGTGCATCAGTAATGAGGATTTATCGGCGATAAACGGGTTTACAAGATGACAAGGTGTGACTGAATGATGTCGCTAACGCCATTACAAATATTTCTTTAAAACTTGATGCCCCTAAGTGTGAGTACCCTTTGCCCCGTTTGAGGGAATATCAACGCACCATTATGGTGCGTTGATAGTGTAAAGTCTCACGGCAGCATGGGATTGCAGAGGTGTGAGATTGAACTATAAGGCGAGGGTTAAAATATCGCGGCTCATGGCGGGATCGATATTGCCATGTTCACCTAAAGCAACCATGCCATGTTTCTCGAGTTGAGCAACAACCGCATCGACAGCTTCTTTACCTAAATCATAGCCAGATAAGTGCGTTGCAATGCCCATGGCTTCGAAAAATGCTTGGGTTTTCGCAATCGCGGCCTCGATTCGTTCGTCTTCGGAGCCTGTGGTGATATGCCATACTCTGTCTGCAAATTGCAGTAATTTTTCACGCTTAGCCGTTTTAGTGCAGCGTAATAGTGCTGGCAATACAATGGCTAAGGTACGGGCATGGTCAATATCATAGAGTGCGGTGAGCTCATGGCCAATCATGTGAGTTGCCCAATCATGCGGAACGCCTGTGGCAATCGTGCCATTGAGTGCCATAGTCGCGACCCACATCAAGTTAGCGCGGATATCGTAATCTTCAGGCTTTGTGAGTGCTTGTGGGCCTAATTCAATCAAAATTTGCAGTAAACCTTCGGCAAATCTGTCCTGCACCGCGGCATTGACTGGGTAAGTGAGATATTGCTCGGTGATATGCACAAACGCATCGACAACACCGTTCGCCACTTGTCTTTCCGGTAGGGTAAAGGTTTTGGTGGGATCGAGGATGGAGAATTGTGGATACACTAAATCGTTACGGAATGGCAGCTTTGCTTTCAAAGATTTACGGGTCACCACACTGGCGTTGTTCATCTCTGAACCTGTGGCCGGTAGGGTTAATACCGAGCCAAATGGCATGGCTTTGGTCACCTTGGTGCCCCAGCTCGTGAGAATATCCCAAGGCTCGCCTTCAAATACCGCAGCAGCGGCAACAAACTTAGTGCCATCGATGACCGAACCGCCACCAACGGCGAGTAAGAAGTCGATATGTAATTCACGTACTTGCGCGACCGCTTGCATCAGAGTTTCGTAGGTTGGATTGGGTTCGATCCCCTCAAATTCGACCACAAAACGATTTCCAAGCGCTTGTTTTACTTCAGCTAAGGTACCTGTTCGTTTGGCGCTGCTGCCGCCAAATAGCACCATCACTCTGGCATTGCTAGGCACTAAGGTGTCGATTTCAGCTATGGTATTTTTACCAAAATGAATACGAGTTGGATTGTAGTAGGTGAAATTAAACATACTGCTATTTGTCCTATGGTTGGAAAATGAATTTAGTAGACCAGTCGTCTATATTTGTTTGGCTACTAAATGATAAATCAAGCCGACGAGGCGATATTTCATTGTTCATTAACGGGTTGCTGATTAATTGGTGTGCCAGTGTTGCTGGCATTAACCCATGGTTTTGGTCTTTAAAATAGATTCGGTCATTGCAAGGGCGCGCTCTAAAGCTGCGCGGCTGTGGCCGAGTTTATTCATCAAACTGGCGCCGAGCCACATGTGATACAACAACTCTGCTGTTGCCTGAGCATCCTGTTCACAGATGGATTTATCGGCAATCCCCACTTGAATGCACTGGGTTAAGCGCTCAATGATGCCAGCCGACCCCATTAAAAGCACAAGGCGCATAGCCTCAGAGAGATCGGCCACCTCAGCACTTAACTTAACGACTAGGCATTTTTGATCGATACAACCGTCCTGCTGCACGTGCAACCATCTTTGCCAGTATTGCATTTGGCGATCAAAGCCTGAGAGCTGTGGGTTGGCAAATAAGCTATCAAGCTCTGTTTGGTATTGCTCAAAATAACTGGTTAACAGTGCCTCACCGAATTGCTCTTTGGATTCAAAGTAATGGTAAAACGAGCCTTTTGGTACTTGGGCGGTCTTGAGTAATTGGGCTAATCCTAGACACGAAAAGCCTTGCTTAACGATCAGCGAGTAACCGACGTCGAGAATATGCTGACGGGTTGATTGGGTTTCTGTTTTCATGGCGCAGGAGTCTATAGCAAATTAGACCAGTCGTCTAGTGTGTGGTTTTTATACAGACGTATTGTGTAAACAGCGGAATGCTCAGTTGGCTAAGCATTCCATCGACTTGAACGCTATAGATAGCAGCAGCAATATTCTGCTATGTCGCTATTGCGAATTTTAAAGCTGACATTGGCCGCAAGCTCAAACTGGCTGCCTTCGCTAAATATTTGCCAAGTTGAGCTATTTGGCAGTAATACCTCAAAACTGCCGCTAGTAACTTGCATGATTTCACCCTGCGAGGTGGAAAACTCGTATTCTCCTGGAAGCACTACGCCTAGGGTTTGTTTACTACCGTCACTGAAAAATACACTGCGGCTAGCGACCTTACCCTCAAAATAGATATTGGCTTTTTTGGCTACTGCTACTTGCTCAATTCGTTCCATCCCGTGCTCCAATTACTGTATGTTTTGTGAATATGTATGCAATTCAAAGTTATTTTAATTCGGTCGTCAATATGATTTTTACTCTGTAGCTGTTTAATAAATAGGATGTTGTGCACACAGGATTTGTTTTGGGTGTAAGTGCATAAACTTTCTAAGTTATTCTATGTTATTACTCGTTGGTGTTGGCATACCCAATAAAATAATCTGGCTTAGCAACCATAGTGCAGGTGATGGCTGGAGGAGGTACTTTATATTAGGTTAAAGACTTCTGATAGAGCTCTATTATGCTTCGACTTGCCTAAAGCACTTTGAACTTGCGCTGAATGAACAGATGTTTAATGCCATTGGTATTAGGGCGTGTTGACGTTTCGAGATTAGATTTTGTTCGTTCTAGCAAGCACGTGCTCGCGAAACGAGGAATGATGTCTAGTTATTCTACTGAAATATCAACACGCCATAGTAGAGGAATACAGTGCTGTGATAAGCCTAGCCGCTTCCTGAAGAGAGAGTTTATTGGCTTAGCAAATCAACTTGGTTATGGTAAGCAATATCAAAAGCAGATCCTTGCCATTGGGGCCGCGAATGTCACAGAGCTGTCTGTTATGCATCCGCCAGAAGTGATTCTCTGGCGGATTTTTTCCTAAATGTTTTCGGTTATCGTTTACGCCAGATCGTCATTTCTGAGAGGGAATGTTGGAACTTGCGTTTAGTTTCACGGATAACAAAGGGGATTTCCTTAACCGCGACTAGCTCAAATTGGCCGATCAAGGTTTCGGTCAACCCATCTAAAGTGGTGAAGTTTTCCCCTTTTACTTTGATGCCTCCGAGCCATTTCTCTTTTGGTGTGTAATCCTCAAGCCAAGTATAAGGTGATGCAATCACTAGGTAGCCACCTTGGTTAATGCGTTGGCCAATACTGGTGAGGAAATGTTTGGGATCGTTCAACCTGTCGATAAGGTTTGAGGCATAAACTAAGTCGTAACCTGTGTAGATCGGCTTAAGATTACAGGCATCACCTTGCATGAAGTTGACTTTTTTGGCTTCTTCTTGGTAGCCCAGTTTAGCAAGGCTGACACTCTTAAACTCTTGTAAATCGCCCTCGGTGCGGATGGTATAGCGTTTTTCGCCTTGTTCAGTCAGCGCGTAGGCTTGTTGAATAAAACGAGCCGAAAAATCGATACCGTCAACATGGTCGAACACTTTAGCTAACTCAAAGCTGGCTCGGCCCACCGAACAGCCGATGTCTAATGCCTTCGCGGTATGCTCAAGTTGGATTTCGTTTAACGCCTGTTGAACGCCATTAACGCAGAAATTCGGGACGCCAAAATATTGAGCGCCATAATGGAATTCTAAGTATTGAGAAATCAGTTCATCGGTTTCGTACACATTAACCTCGGCCATTTGCTCTGGGTTTTGCAGGGACTCCACATATCGAAATCCGGCATGTTGGTAGAAGTGACGGCGAAACGCGTAGCGAGAGGCTGCAATGGCTTCATTGCCCGTCGAGATCCAAGAGCCCCCTTTAATCAGGTTATGTTTACCATCGAAAGTTGGCGTTGAAAAATCATCGTAGAGTGGATGCACTGCAAAGCCATTAAAACCATCGATAGCAGTTTCGGTCCATTGCCAGACATTACCGACAATGTCGTAAAATTCATTATGTTTAAAGCGATTTACCGGACAAGAGGAAGCGTAGTAGGCCAGCGAGATATTCCCTGGTACTTCTTGCCAGTCGGGGGCATCGGTTGGAATATTTTCTCGTAAAATATACCATTCCGCCTCAGTCAGAAGGCGGATGTTGCTTTGAGTCTGGCGCGCTTTCCAATAACAAAACGCTTTAGCTTCGAGTTGATTGACTTCAACTGGCCAATTAAGGGGAAGTGGAATTTCGCTGGTAAGATTTCGTTGCCACCATTTGCCCTCATATCGGCGCCAAAAACGTGGCATCTGGGCTTGAGTGTAAGCCAGCCATGCACGACCTTCTTCATTCCAAAACTCGGGCGATTGATAGCCACCGGCTTCAACAAAGCCCAAATATTCTTGATTACTCACTAAATACTTTGAAGCTTTAAAGTCTGCCACTTTAAAGCTCTTATTGCCGTATTCGTTGTCCCAGCCGTAGGTTTCATCTTGCTCTTTTTTACCTAAAGTGATTTTTTTGCCCGCCACAGCAATCAGCTGGTTAGCGTCTATCGTTCCATAGTCTTGGCACTCAGGCCAGTGAGCGCTTGGGGATACTTCTTCTAAAGGCAACTGACGGATAATGACTGATGAGGTTTCTAAATGGATACGTTCATGTTCAATCCCCATCAAAATGACCCAAGCAGGGCTGTCCTGAGTGATAGGCAAGGTGATTGGCATAGTATCAATTAATTGGTTAACAACGCGATTTACCTTGTCTCGATAGTCTTTTACCTCGGTGACCGTTGGCCATTGGTAGTGGGTTTCATTGAGATCGTCCCAAGACATCTCGTCAACACCAATAGCAAACATCGACTCAAAATGATCGTTGACCCTCTCCTCAAGATATTTGCCCAGTTTGAGCTTATTGATGTAGAAGGTCGCGGTGTGGCCAAAGTAAAAAATCAGCGGATGGCGTAAAGGCTCGGCTTTTAAATAATAGGCATGGTCGTGTTTTATCAACTCGAAGAGCGACTCATAGAGCGTCCAAGTTTGGTTGAAGTAGTGCTTAAGTGCTTGACGTTTTAGCGTTTCATTATCACCCGTAAGTTTGAGTGTTTGCAAAACAGGCATGTTCGATTTCTCCATAGGGCAAGCGGGTGCCATTGTTGTTGCCATGGGTTGTCAGGCTCAATACGTCACGGTTGGTTATCGGATCACTTTACCAACAAAATGTGGCAGTTATTTATCTGAGTTTTCAAGCTAACAGAAACCAAGCCTGAGATGAAACTAGGATTGTATTTTTGTACTCAAGATTGATAGAGAAAAAAGACGATAAAACGATCGATTGTAAATAAAATGTTTCTTAGCAGGTTCGATTCAGTTTTAATGAGCATAGTAGGGTTGAGTTGTGAATAGGTCTTTATATGCAGCAGTTATTTGTTCAATTATTAGAAGAGCGTTATTTCAATCGTTTGCCTGAGGCGTTAGTACTTAAGTTGGCAACTGAGTCGGCTGATTTTGTGCGTTTTTGGTTGGTTCACTGCATGCGTAGTATGGTTTCTGAAAGAGAGCTGGCCATTGCTTTGTTTTTTAGTGCTGAGTGGGAGCTAGAGGAACTAGCGAGTTTAAAATCGTTCTGGGGGGCCTATGTTTTGATGGAAGATCCTCTGCAAGCGCAAGAGGTTAAAGCACAATTTTGTTATTTCGTACCTTGGCTAAAAACGATTACGCCCCGCCACGCTGATGCGATCAGTGTGTTTGCTGCGCTATTGGCTTTTGAGCGCAGGCCGACTTCAGCCGGGAAGCAACTGCAATCGGCAACGCTGTCCCACTCACAACTCCCAGTGAATTTATTAGACGATATTAAGAGATGTTCATTGCCCCATTTGCGGCCTATTACTGTGTATGGACATCAGGGAAAGGGGAGTGTCGAAAGTGGTATCCGCAACAACATGCATTACCCCACACCGATTCCTAATGACAATCTTGCAATGGCTTGTGTTGAAAGAGTCATTGCCAAGTTTGCAGGGGTTAAGTTGGCGTTTGCGGAACCCATCGTTGTACTTCGGTACGAGCCTGGCCAGTTCTATCAATGGCATTATGATGCAATACATGCATATACGGCTGAAATTGAAGCCGAATTGGCACGTTTTGGCCAAAGGTCAAAAACGGCTATTTTGTATCTTAATGATGATTTTGACGGAGGCGAAACGGAGTTCAAGGCACCTTATATACAAGTCAAACCTGAGACTGCCGCTATTTTGGTTTTTGACAATACGGATCAAACAGGCAAACCCATTCCTTCCTCATTGCACCGTGGCTGTGAGGTAACAGCGGGGCAAAAATGGGTTTGTACCCAGTGGTTTAGAGATAAGCCGTTTTGGTTAAGAGCGGGCTTGTTCAGCTAGTTTTATCAGCATTTGATAAGGGAATTGTGGTTTACTGGATTGCGCAAGGATAAAATTATTTTATCTTTGGGCAGTATTTTATCGGCTAAGGTTAGGGCAGAATGTTCACGTCCGTAAAATTATTATGCAGGATATAACGGGATGGCAATGAACGCATTATGGATACCCGCTTGGTATGAGCTTGATCCGTCGATCGTTGTGGGCGTGACTGAAGAGTTTTTATTTCATAAACCCGCTACCAATGAGGTATTAAGACTTTACAGCGGAGCGAATAAAACTGAAGCAGTTAAGGCTACTGGGGCAATTGCAAGCATTCACCACAAAGTCTTGGGGGATATTGAAAGTGTGGATGCGCAGGGGCTTGATTATACGATTGTTTTAAAAGATGGCCGTCGTTTATTGGTGAATGCTGAGGAAGATCCTGGCCTACTTTACGAATGGGTTGATGACAGTTGGCAACCGTCGGAGATGGTTATTCAGGATTGGCAACTTGAGGTCAAGTTTGCATCACTTTCGCCATTTAAGGCGGTTGATTAATTCTCGTGTTATTTTTCAGAGCAGTCAGGCTCACTTTGTTGAATCGACTGCTCTTCAAACAAGATTTGTAGTAATCGATATTCGTATTGGATTTTAGCTACATAATCATCATGAAAGTCCAGCAGATTAAATTCCTCTACGCATTGTCGATAACGGCGTAATTGTTCTTCGCCATCCATATCCTGATGTAGCCAGCCCATTAACATACGAATTCCTTTCGTTTTTATCCTTGGCACCAAGTTTAACCTTTTTCTAATTTAAGGCTCGCTTGAATCTTGGTGATATTTTTATGTTTTCATGAGTAAGGCTTACCTTTTTCAAGATTATTCATATTATTTATCATGTTCTTAATCGAACATCGTCTTTAACTGTTTAGCCTGAATGTGTGGTGTTGCTGAATTTGATTATGGTCAAGGTCTTACAACAAAAGCCCGTTTAAGCTGACATTTGATGAATAATAGGTATTAGATACTCAGATTGTGCCACCTCGCATTTTGGTCTAGATTGGGGGCTCTTTTAGCCCCAAACGTGTCCCGGTTGGGCGTGGTATTCTCTTTCAATGGAGCCTTGTCATGGCAAATATTTTGCTGGTGGCCAACCTTAACTGTGACCGCGTGTTAATCCTTGATAAACCTTTAAAAACCGGTGGTCGCTTTCATTATCAAGATGGCGGTCAACGGCTAGGCGGCGGTGGGGCGAATACGGGGCTTGGACTTGTTTGGGCTGGTCATCGAGTTGCATTAGTCAGCCAAGTGGGTCGGGATGAAATGGGGGATTGGGCTATCGCCGAGGCTAGTACCCAAGGGCTTGATTGTCGTTTAGTGCAGCGCCGCGCAGGGAATACCTGTGAGATGCTGCTGGTGATGACTCCTGACGGTGAGCGCACCATTATCCGCCCGCAGCGGCCAGTTTTTGAGTTATCGGTTCCACCAAAATGGCAGCATTGGGATGCGTTGTATTTTAATACATCAGCGGAAGGGACTGTAAGTTGGGCTAAAACGGCACTCGATCATTGCCTTGTGATCGCGCAACTTGCCAAGGATGATAGACCACGCCCTTGCCATGTACTACTTGCTTCTATGAGTGATATGCATGGACGATGTGATGTCGCCTCTTGGGATTACGGTGTAAGCATTGGTGGGGAATCATTACGTTATTTTGTGGTGACTGATGGTGTCCGTGGCGCGAAGGTTTATACCCAAGATGATGTGCAGCATGTGCCTGCGGTGCCTGCTGAGGTTGTCGACACCACGGGTGCAGGGGATGCCTATGCTGCTGGGCTTATTCATGGACTCTGTGCTGGCAAATCTATCACTCAAGCAATGGCTGAAGGTGCTGTTTGGGCGGCTTTTGCAGTCGCAACAGACAGTTCTATTCCTGGTGAAGCTTTAAAACAGTATTTAGAAGCATAATGCTGGAAATGGGCTGCAAGTGTTAAACAATTTGGAGGTCATTTTTCTGTCATCTTGGATTGATAAAGTGTGCACAGTGACGGAGAGCTCTTGTCCTTTAACGTTTGCTTGCGCTTTTCTCCCATTTTGTTGGTTCGCTTGTTTGCCTCGTTTCCCCAACGGGGCATTTTTTTACCTCGAATAATGTTATTTCGTCGAAGAACATTCATATAGCGGAAATATTGTGCGGTCATTGAGGGATTGCGTTAACATTTAGGTAACTCACCACGCTACTACAAAATAATAAGCCTACTGCTGTTGGAGTTGGAAATGGGCAATCACGTTTGGAATGATAAAAAGAAGTTTATTTGGCTACTTTCTGTGTTGTTGCTAGTTGCCTTTTTAGTGACCAGTGGTATTAGCTATAAAGTGGCCCATGACTCTTTGAGTCAGCAAATTGAAAGTAATACTTTACCTTTAACAAGCGATAATATTTATTCAGAAATTCAACAAGATCTACTACGTCCGATCTTTATTTCCTCCCTTATGGCACAGGATACCTTTGTGCGTGATTGGACATTAAACCATGAGCAAGAGCCTGAAAAGCTGATCCGTTATCTGAAAGAAATCCAGGATAAGTACGATACTGTCACCAGTTTTTTTGTTTCAGAACAGAGTCGCAACTACTACCACTCATCGGGGGTGTTAAAGAAAATCCAAGATATTGAGCCTAATGATGCTTGGTATTTTCGTGTCCGTTCGTTACCAGAATCAGAACATTATGAAATTAATATCGATGCTGATACCGCTGATCGCACTAAAACAACCGTATTTGTTAACTATAAAGTTTTTGATTTTGAAGGTAAGTTTATGGGGGTTACTGGCGTTGGCCTTGCAGTTGAAAAGGTCAAGGCGCTGATTGAACTCTATCAAAAGCGTTATAACCGTCGGGTTTTTTTCACCGATAGACAGGGGAATGTCACTCTCCATGGTGATGAATATGATGGCGCTAATTCACTGCAAGCCAGCACTGGCTTGGAGCAACTATCAACGCGCATTTTAACTAGCCCAAGCGCCGCATTTAGCTATCAGCGCAACGGTAAAACGGTCTACTTAAACAGTCGATTAGTGCCTGAGTTCAAGTGGTATTTAATTGTTGAGCAAGAAGATGCTCCGCAAGAACAAGAACTGCTTAATACCTTTTGGGGGAACTTAGCCCTAAGTTTGGTCGTGACCATAGGTATTTTGTTTATTTCAAACATGACCTTAGGGCGCTATCAGCGCAAACTTGAGGTTATGGCATCAACTGACAAACTCACTGGTGCAGCTAATCGACAAGTCTTTGAAGAGTATTTCCATCAGGCATTAGACAAAGCTAATTTGTCGCAAACTCCTATTTCAGTTCTCCTTGTCGATATCGACCACTTTAAAAAAGTGAATGATAGCTATGGTCATAGTATTGGTGATTTAGTGCTAAAAACGGTCACTAACCTGCTACGTAGCCAGCTAAAACAGCAAGATATACTTTGCCGTTGGGGTGGGGAAGAGTTTTTGGTGTTATTGCCAGAGATGGATTTAAGCCATGCGGCAGAGTTGGCGGAACGTTTCCGTGATTCGATTTCTCAGCGCGAGTTGAAGGTCAATGGAGTACATATTGCTATCACAGTCAGTATTGGTGTTGCAGAATATCAAAAGCTTGAACCGGCAGAGGATTTAATAAAACGAGCCGATTTAGCTTTATATCAAGCGAAAGAAGCTGGCCGTAATCAAGTAGTGTTAAATCAGTGATATCCAGATCTTAGAGCACGCTCTATTTGTTTAGAGTATGTAATACTTAGCGTTTTTATTTGGCCCCGTGTGGCGACAATGATGGGAGTAACCAATGTCGACCTTATTGGTAAACAGATTATCGGGTTTGTATTTAGGGGCGAGCCTGCAAGAAATTAGCGGCATTTCAACTGGCATTGACGGTAAAAAATCGGCGCAGCAATTAGTGGTAAATGTCGACCATGTGGAGGGCGATGCACAGGCTGATCCTAAACATCATGGCGGACTTGACCGAGTATTGCATCATTTTCCCCGTGAGCATTATGGTCAATACCGTCGTTGGGATTTAATCACCCAACTCGAAGATGCACCGAGCATGGGTGAAAATATCAGCACGGTTGGCTTAAATGAAACCGAGGTCAATATAGGGGATGTGCTGCAAATCGGTGCCGTCACAGTGCAAGTGACTCAGCCGCGCTCACCTTGCTTTAAATTGAACCTGCAATTTGGCCATAGAGACTTTGCCCTTGCCATGCAGCAGAGTCAGTTATGCGGTTGGTTTTACAGAGTATTAATCCCAGGTGTGATTCAGTTAAGCGACAAGATAGAATTAGTCGAGCGTAAAACTGATATCAGCGTTGCCGAGGCGATGGCGCTGTATTTTTCTCCTCAATATAACGCTAAAGCCTATGATAGACTCGCCTCCTGTGAAGGGCTGGCACAAAGCTGGGTGAATAGCCTACAGCGCCGCTTAGCAACGCAGCAAGTCGAAGATTGGCAAATGCGTTTGTATGGCCCAAAGAGCTAATAACTTTTATATTTCAAACAATAATACAGGGAAAGTGTCATGATAGAGTCAGTGACGAAGAGCGAGAAAGATTTTGGTTTACTGGTGTATGCCTCTAGTTTAATCGGGTATTTAGTACCATTAGGCTCCATCCTTGGTCCGCTCATTTTGTGGCTGATGAAGCGTGAAGAGTCGGCTTTTGTCGATCAATGTGGGCGCAGCTGTCTGAACTTTAAGCTAAGCCTACTAATCTACGTGATCATCAGTGGGATATTAGCGTTTGTAGGCATTGGATTTATCTTGCTTATCATCCTCGGCATTTTGGACTTAGTCTGTACTATCCTAGGCATAGTTAAGGCCAGTGAAGGGCAGGTTTATCGCTATCCACTGACAATCAAGTTTCTCTCCGATAACTAATCGCCTTTTAAGTTATGTAATAAAAACGCCTTAGGGAGACCCACTAAGGCGTTTCTATATCAATATCTTTGTGTTTGACAATTACACTTTAAACTTAGCTACCAAGGTATCCAAGCGGTGGGCGAGTTGATTTAACGCTAAACTGGCCTGCGCCGCAGCTTGGGCTGTGCTCGCGGTGCGTTGGGTAATGTCGTTAATTTCGGTCACGTTACGGTTAATATCTTCGACCACTGTTGATTGCTCTTCTGTTGCCGCAGCGACTTGAATGTTCATATCACTGATAAGACCAATACGATCGCTAATGCCAACCAAAGACTGGCTAGCCTCATCAACCGCTGTTACACCTTCGTGTGAGCGAGCGCGGCTCTGTGCCATGGCATTAACTGCGCGGCTTGCTTCAGATTGCAACTTGTCGATCATACCTTGGACTTCGTTAGTAGAGGCTGCGGTACGTGATGCCAGATTACGGACTTCATCGGCAACTACGGCAAAGCCACGTCCCGCTTC
The DNA here is from genome assembly GCF_002209245.2 of Shewanella sp. FDAARGOS_354. NCBI lineage: Bacteria > Pseudomonadati > Pseudomonadota > Gammaproteobacteria > Alteromonadales > Shewanellaceae > Shewanella > Shewanella sp. FDAARGOS_354. The sequence goes on from NZ_CP022089.2 coordinate 3,963,330, forward strand.
ACCTGCGCGTGCAGCTTCAATCGCGGCGTTGAGGGCTAATAGATTGGTTTGCTCCGAAATAGCACGGATCACATCGAGGATGCCACCGATAGATTTGGTATGAGTCGCGAGGGATTCAATCACTTCACCTACTTGTTCCACATCATGGGAGAGCTGATTGATAGTGTCACGGGCACGCGTTACCACCACTTGGCCGCTATTGGATTCTGTATCGGCATCTTTCGCGGCGACAGCGGCTTGGGCTGCATTACTGGCGATTTCATTTACGGTTGCCCCCATCTCATTGATGGCCGTTACCACCATCATAGTGCGGTCTTTTTGTTCATGACTATCTTCAAGGGTTTGCTGCGCTTGATTAGATACATCTTTCGCCGAGAGGCCGAGTTGTTCACTGGTCTGTGCTACCTCAATCACGGAATCTTGGATTTTGCTGATAAAGCTATTAAACCCTTGGGCAAGTTGGGCAATTTCATCTTCACCATTTACAGGTAAGCGTTGGCGTAAATCACCCTCACCTTCACCGATATCATGGAACATTGCTGCGACTTGGGCGATAGGACGGCTCACTGAACCTGCTACCACAATGGCGAGCATGATAAAGCCCGCGGCAATGATTACGGTCCAAATTAGGATCTGGTAGGCGGCATCTGTCAGCAGGGCGAAGACTTCGGCTTCAGGTACTTGGGCAACCAAATACCAATCCATCGACGGAATATAACTGCTGGCAACAAAGGTGTTTTCACCTTGGATATCGGTATTAATAAGATTGAAATCACTACGATTGAGTAATGAACTCATGTTGGCGCCCGAGTACAAACTCTTGAGGCTGCTCTTGCCAATTTGGCTGGCGTCTGGATGTAGTTTTACCTCGCCTTTGGCATCGACTAAGTAGACAAACCCGGTTTTTTCAATCTTAAAAGAGTCGAGGAGCCGCACCATATCATCGAGGGATTTGGCGAGACCAACAAGTCCGCGACCGTTAGGTTGTTGATAGTTTATAAAGAGTTTTACCTCACCATTGGCTTCGGTAAATACGTTTAACATCCGCTCTTGGCCGCTATCACGATAACCAAAAAACCACCCATCTTGGGCGGGCGTGAGTACGCGTAAAAAACCGTCCTGAGTATAATAGGCTGCGGTTTGTCTATCGGCGTAGGAGGCTTGGGCCAAATGATATTGGCGGGTGATGTCCTTTAATTGGGCAACGACGTGGGGCTCTTGCTCCGTTGGGCGGCCATTTTCAAGCCATTGCAGTAACATACGGCTGCTGGCGAGTTGTTCAGCTGCATTCATTAAGCTCGAAATATCCAGCTCAATCTTGTTGCGGATTTGCATCATTAGGCTAGGCATTTCCGACCCGAGCATACGTTGCTGAACCACATTTTTAGCACTGCGTTGGCTGAGCACGCCCACCAGAATGGTTGATAGCAGCACTGCAAATGCCACTGTCAGCAGAATTTTCTGCTTAATAGTAAGGTTATTAAATATCATAAATATCAATATGCCTGTGTTATACGTTTAGAAATATCGGTCGACGTTTTCTACCAATGACTTAGTATCGGACAGAAATGTTAAAAGTTAACCTTAGTTTTGGTCTAATGCCGAATAAAACAGCGTACAAGACATTTATTTGGCCTAACCTGTTGCTCTTGCGGTAGATCTTGTTATGTAGAGTATAGATGGAAATGAGTTGCTGATTTGAAGCATGTGATTTTTATGGTGCAATTGTGGCCAAAATGTAGGGGTAAGGCAAGTAAAAAGAAGGCGCTCAATGAGCGCCTTCTTCGGTAGAGATTACATATTCGGGTAGTTTGGACCGCCGCCGCCCTCGGGCGTCACCCAAGTAATATTTTGGCTAGGATCTTTAATGTCACAGGTTTTGCAATGGATGCAGTTTTGCGCATTGATAACAAACTTCGGTTGACCCGCTTCTTCAACAATTTCGTAGACGCCAGCAGGGCAGTAACGCTGGGCGGGCTCGTTAAATTGCGTCAGGTTTATCCCGAGCGGGATGCTGTTGTCTTTTAGGCGTAGATGGCAAGGCTGGTCTTCCTCATGATAGGTGCTCGACAGGTAGACTGAAGAGAGCTTATCGAAGCTGAGTTTGCCATCGGGTTTGGGGTAATCAATCTTGTTGTAGGCGCTTACTGGGGCCATTTGTGCATAGTCTGGGTGTTCATCACGCAGGGTGATCGGGAACTTACCACCGAACCAGTTTTGATCTATGTAGTTAAATGCACCGCCAAGGAAAGTGCCAAACTTATGCATTGCCGGGCCAAAGTTGCGCGACTTATATAGCTCTTCGTGTAACCAGCTTTCTTCCAGATGGGTTTGGAAACAATCCAGATCTTTACCGCCTTCGACCTCGGCCATCATTGCCTTAGCTAAGGTTTCAGCCGCGACAATGCCGCTCTTCATGGCGGTATGCGTGCCTTTGATCTTGGCAAAGTTTAAAGTGCCCGCATCGCAACCAATCAGCAAACCGCCGGGGAAACTCATCTTCGGCAGTGAGTTCAGGCCACCTTTAGTGATAGCACGTGCACCATAGCTCAAACGCTCGCCGCCAGTTAAGTATTTGGCGATGACTGGGTGAGTCTTATAACGCTGAAACTCATCGAATGGACTTAAATGGGGGTTTTTGTAGTTGAGGTCGATAATTAACCCCACTGCTATTTGGTTGTCTTCCATATGATAGAGGAAGCCACCACCCGAGGCGCCATCGGTTAATGGCCAACCACCTGTGTGCACCACTTTACCTTGTTCGTGTTGCTCGGCGGGCACTTTCCAGATTTCTTTAAAGCCTAGGCCGTAATGTTGTGGTGTTTTACCATTATCTAAGTGGTATTTCGCGATCAGCTGTTTGCCTAGGTGACCACGGCAGCCTTCTGAGAACACGGTATATTTGGCGTGAAGCTCCATGCCGGGCATAAAGCTGTCTTTGGGTTGGCCATCGGTGCCGACGCCCATATCGCCAATCAGGATACCCTTCACGCTGTTATCTTCATTGAAGAGTAATTCGCTGGCGGCAAAGCCGGGGAAAATTTCTACGCCGAGTTCTTCGGCACGGGTCGCGAGCCAACGGCAGAGATTACCTACGCTGACAATATAGTTGCCTTCGTTGTGCATGGTTTTCGGCACAAATGCATTGGGCATGAGTTTGCTGTCGGTAGCGGAGTTGAGTAGATAGATTTCATCGTGGGTCACGGCTGTGGTGACGGGGGCACCTTTATCACGCCAGTCGCTGAATAGCTCGTCTAATACCCTTGGTTCGAATACGGCGCCTGATAGAATATGCGCGCCCACTTCGGAGCCTTTTTCTACCACGCAAACGGTAATTTCTTTACCTGAATCCTTTGATATCTGCATTAATCGACACGCAGTCGCCAAGCCAGCTGGGCCAGCGCCGACGATAACAACATCGAATTCCATTGATTCGCGTTCCATCAGTTCACCTTTTCCTTCGCTTATCCCCAATTTATATCGGGTGTTGTAGTTTGTTTGTAAACGGGCGTTTTATTACTAATGTCCACCTTACCTCAAAATCACCGCAGGGCACAGGGGCTAAGCAGGCTGTTTAGCCTAAAGAATGACAAATCTTTGGGTGAGCACTGTCACAGATTGTTCACGCTCAGTTGAAGCGGATCAAGAAATACCTGTTTAGGGGTATAGCTAGCCAATACTTTCGGCTTATAATCACGGCTGACGGTTCTCCGAGCTTGCCTACCTAAGTCAACAGATATGGGGGTTAGCCGTGGCAATAAGGCCACTGGGGTGAGTAAAGAAATGCACTCGCCTCCCACACTTGGAAAGGTGATCATGTCTCAATTACAAGACAATTTTGGTCGTAAATTTCATTACTTACGGATGTCAGTCACTGACGTTTGTAACTTCAAATGCAGCTATTGCCTCCCCGATGGTTATCATCCGAATGGCAAGCAACAGTTTTTATCTCTCAGTGAGATAGAAAACCTAGTATCCGCATTTAGCCTCGTTGGCACTCAAAAAATCCGTATTACTGGCGGTGAACCTACGTTGCGTAAAGATTTTACCGATATTATTCGAGTCGTTGCCGATAATCCGCGTATTCATACCGTAGCCACTACCACTAATGGATATAGGCTCGAGAAGCATGCCCAAGAGTGGTTCGATGCTGGTCTGCGCCGCATCAATGTGTCGGTAGACAGCTTAGATCCTAAGATGTTTTACCAGATCACCGGCGAGAATAAGTTCGACGAGGTGATGCGTGGTATCGATGCTGCATTATCCGCGGGCTTTGAGCGCGTAAAAGTCAATGCAGTATTGCTCAAAGGCATGAACGATAAAGATTTACCGCGCTTTTTAAATTGGATTAAGCACACGCCCATCGATCTGCGTTTTATTGAGTTAATGGAAACCGGCCTTGGTCGCGAGTATTTCCAAGCCCACCACTTAGCGGGTGCCGATATTAAAGCTCAGTTGCTTGCCAACGGCTGGCAATTGGATACGCCCCGTGCCGACGATGGCCCTGCGCAAAACTTCAGCCACAGTGACTTTAAGGGCCGTATCGGCTTGATCATGCCCTACGCCACTAATTTCTGCGCGAGCTGTAATCGCTTGCGAGTATCGGCTAAAGGTAAGTTACATTTGTGCCTGTTTACCGAATCCGGCATCGATTTGCGTGATCTACTGCAGCACCCAAGTCAGCAAGCGGAATTAATCGAGCGGTTACATGGTCAACTGGCACAGAAGAAAGAAACCCATTATCTGCATCAGGGCATTACTGGCGTAACTCAGCATTTGGCCTCGATTGGCGGTTAATCTAACTTAGGTTTTAGTCTGCTTATCGCGTTATCTTTCATTTAGTTAGGTTTTGCGATTGCGCTCAATTTCCCACATGCTTGAATTTAGCAGCAGTTTAAAGGATCGCTTCAATGAGCAATGTATTTACCCATATTAACGCCGACGGCAATGCCCATATGGTCGATGTGACCGAGAAAGCCGTGACCGAGCGTGAGGCCCGTGCCGAAGCCTTTATCGAGATGGCGAGCACGACCCTCGAGATGATCATGAGCGGCAGCCACCATAAGGGCGATGTGTTTGCCACCGCCCGTATAGCGGGGATCCAGGCGGCGAAAAAGACTTCAGATTTAATTCCGTTATGCCATCCATTAATGCTAACCAAGGTCGAAGTCGAGCTCGAGGCTCAGCCTGAGCACAATCGTGTTCGCATTACTAGTCTGTGTAAATTGTCCGGCAAAACCGGTGTCGAAATGGAGGCGCTCACGGCAGCCTCTGTTGCAGCGCTGACGATTTACGATATGTGCAAAGCCGTGCAGAAAGACATGGTGATTTCACAGGTGCGCCTGCTCGAAAAACGCGGCGGCAAGTCGGGACACTTTAAAGCTGAATAACGTAAAGCGAGATAAGAATATGATTAACGTGTTGTTTTTTGCCCAAGTTCGTGAGCTTTTAGGGACGGCACAACTGAGTGTTGAAGCGAGCGAGCAGACACAAACCGCAGAAGGATTGCGGGCAACTTTAGCGGCTAAAGATGATAAATGGGCCAAAGTGTTAGCCTCGGACAAATTACTGGTGGCGGTAAATCAAACCATCAGTCAGTGGGATACCCAAGTGAGTGATGGTGATGAAGTCGCCTTCTTCCCACCTGTGACCGGAGGTTGATATGCGTTTACTGCCGAATGTACGGGTGCAAACTGTTGATTTTAATGTGGCCGATGAATACCACCAATTAGCCCAAGATAATAGTGATGGCGCGGTTGTGACTTTTGTTGGCAAAGTGCGCGACTTTAACGATGGTTCAGTGGTGACTGACCTGACTTTAGAGCACTATCCCGGTATGACGGAGCGTGTTCTTGAGCAAATCGTTGCCGAGGCGCGTGAGCGTTGGCCGCTCAATAACGTTACGGTTATCCACCGTGTCGGCACGATGGCGCTGGGTGAGCAAATTGTGTTTATTGGTGTCACCAGTGCCCATCGCAAAGCGGCCTTTGCGGCCTGCGAATTCTTAATCGACTTTTTGAAGACCAAAGCCCCTTTCTGGAAATTAGAAGCAGGGGACAAGGGCAAGAATTGGGTCGAGGCCAAGGATGCCGACGAGCAAGCGGCGCAAGTGTGGCAACACAAAGACTAACGTAAGACTGAGCTAGCAGCAGGCGAGACTGAGAGGTGAGTTTATGCACGGTGTGACAGGGTTAGGCAAAATCTGGGGTCTAGTATTTTCTCTAGTATTGTCGTTCTGTGTTGCTTTGATGCCTACCGTTAGCCGCGCCGAGACAGTGCCTGCGATTGCGGCCGCCGCCAATATCAAGTTTGCCCTCGATGATATTGTTAAAAACTTTAGCGCCGAAACTGGGCTCAAGGTGCGAGTCTCCTACGGCTCATCGGGTAATTTTGTCGCGCAAATTCAACATGGTGCGCCATTTGAAATGTTGCTTAGTGCCGATGAGCGTTATATCCATGAGCTGCAAAAAGCGGGCTTTACCCGCGATGAAGGCGTGCAATACGCGGTGGGTCGCCTAGCCTTAGTCGCCCCAAACAAGTCCCCTTTAACCTTGGATACTGAACTTAACGGCGTAAAAGCCCTACTCGCCGCGGGTAAGTTGGAGCGCTTTGCGATTGCTAATCCTGAGCATGCGCCCTATGGCGAACGCGCCCGTGAACTGTTGCAAAAACTAGGCTTGTGGGATGGTCTACAAACCAAGCTAATCCTAGGTGAAAATGCCTCCCAAGCGGCGCAATTTGCCGTGAGTGGCTCCACTCAAGGCGGTATTATTCCGTTATCGCTTGCCTTAGCGCCCCAGTTTAAAGCATTAGGCCAAGCAATTGCTTTACCCGAAGATCTTCACGGCCCACTTTATCAGCGTATGGTGCTAACGCCTAAAGCGGGGGTAACTGCGGAGCGTTTTTATCAATATCTTCAATCTGATGCCGCCAGAGCCGTATTTGTGCAATACGGATTTGGTCTACCCGCTCGGTAAGGCCAGAAATGGATTGGCAGGCGCTTTGGTTATCGGTCAAACTCAGTAGCATCACGGTATTGGTGTTGATCCCGCTGGCGATTCTGGCGGGGCGCGCCTTGGCCTATCGTCAGTTTGTGGGTAAGTCCTGGGTTGAGGCGCTCATCATGGTGCCCCTAGTCTTACCGCCAACTGTGATTGGTTATTACTTGTTGGTTGGGCTTGGCAGCCAAAGCTGGTTAGGGCAATGGTTAGAGCGCCTAACCGGGCAGCAGTTAGTGTTTCATTTCTCGGGGTTAGTGCTGGCATCCGTGCTGGTGAATATTCCGTTTGCGTTGCAACCGATACAGCGCGCCTTTGAAGCAGTTCCCCATGATGTGCGCGATGCTGCGGCTTGTTGCGGCATGAGCAAACTTAAAATTCTACTTAAAATTGAATTGCCTATGGTCTGGCCGGGGGTGTTGACCGCCATAGTGCTGTGTTTCTCCCATGTACTCGGTGAGTTTGGGGTCGTGTTGATGATGGGCGGGAATATCGCTGGCGAAACCAAGACGATATCGATCTCCATTTATGACAGCGTGCAGGCCTTCGATTTTGGCGCAGCAGGTACTATGTCTCTGGTATTGCTGTTATTTGCGATTACCGCATTGGCTCTAACTACCAGTTTGTCACGGCGTTTAGGAGGTCAGGGTGACGCAAATCATCGCTGATCTGCATTGCCAGATCCAAAACCATAAGCATATAAAACTGAGTGCCGAATTTAGCTGTAAGGCGGGTGAGGTGTTAGCGGTCGTTGGGCCTTCAGGTGGCGGTAAGACGACGTTACTGCGGATGATCGCTGGGCTGAATCATCCCGACACGGGCAGTATTGTGTTTGGTGAAACGCCATGGTTCGACAATAAAAGCCGCACCGCGCTAACGCCGCAGCAGCGCCATATTGGCTATATGCCACAGCATTTTGGCTTATTTCCCAATCTTACCGCGCTCGAGAACGTGGTTGCAGGGCTTGACCATATTCCCAAGTCGGAGCGAGTTGCTAGGGCGAAGGATTGGTTAGAACGGGTTAATTTACATGGTTTGCCCGATAGACTGCCTATGCACCTCTCCGGTGGTCAACGCCAGCGGGTTGCGCTTGCTCGCGCCCTTGCCCGTGAACCTTCAGTGCTACTGCTCGATGAGCCATTTTCAGCGGTGGACAGAGAAACTCGTGAGCGTTTGTATCTCGAACTTGCTCGACTCAAAGAGCAACTGCTTTGCCCAGTGATTATGGTGACCCACGATTTAAACGAAGCACTGCTGCTGGCCGATTCGATGATCTTGATTAGCCAAGGCCAGATGTTACAGCAGGGTGCGCCGTTTGAGGTGTTATCGCGGCCACGTAACGAGGCCGTTGCGCGGCAGATGGGCTTAAGGAATATTTTCGATGGCGAAGTGGTGTTTCAAGATCGCACTAAAGACATCACCTGGCTCAAATTTGGTGAGCAGCTGATCGCCAGTGATTTTGGCAAAGACCGCAGTGTTGGCAGTAAAGTTCGCTGGGTCATCCCCAATCAGGGTATTCGATTTAACGCCATTTCAAATGGACGTTTATGCCGTAGTTTTAATAAGTTAGATGTGACTATCGACTCTTTACTTGTGATGGGCGAGTCGGTGCGGGTCGTCTGTTATGCTACCGGGACTAAACTACAGCTTAATACGGAAGTGTCACTTCATCTCGCACAGAAGCTTGGCCTAACTAAGGGGATGCAAACCACGGTTGCGCTCAAATCTGAGCAAATTCATATTTTAGAGTAGGTTAATGACGTTTTTTACCTAGTAATCCCATCCAAAATGTTCCTTCCAACAGCATACCTAAGATGATAAACGTCACGGCGCTTGTGGCGCTGCCATAGGCGTAGGCGCTTAATGCTGCAAGCAGTAGCAAACTTAAGCTAATCCAGCGTGTAATTGGTTTCATATGCACTCCGATTTAAATGGCCGTTTAGTTGACTCTAGAACAACGGGATTGCATTGCCAATCGTGCTTTTTGATGACACAGATGCGCTAAAATACCCGCTGAAATTCAATTAGTGTGATTTTAAATGGCTAAATGATGGGTTTTTACGGTAAATGTCATGCTTCAAAATCCCCAGATGATCAAAGCTTAATCTTGTTTCCATCGGTGTTTCAGTCGCTATTAGGTAAACTGAATGCATTCGTCAGTGTTTGCTGAGTTTGAATCAAGTGGATTGAGCAATTCACATGAGTGATGAACTAGGCGCCATCATGGGCAAACAGGGATAAAAGCGATGGGACTTTAGTACGCCATCGACATCTAACTGATTGTCTCATAAGATACAAACTTAGCCGATTTTTATGGAGGAACCATGAGACTATGGTTGCTAGGATTCATGTTGGTATCTGGGATTGCCACCGCAGCCCAGAGCATGTATTCGATGCTTTCGAGCGGTGAGTATCAGCCGCCGTTAAGCGTGATGCAGCAAATTGAGAAGGAGTTTCCTGGCGTGATTGCCGAGTTTGAAATGGAAATGCAGGAAGGCGAATTGGTCTACCAGTTTGAGTTGATTAATCCGCTGGCGAATGCAATTACCCGTTTCGAATATCGGGCGCGAGATGGTAAGTTATTGAAACAAAAAGCGGGTAAAGTCACAGCCGATGATGTCGGCGAGGTGGAAGCCGCACGCCTTATCAGCACTAAGCATCAAACCTTCTCCGGCATTATTGCAATGGCGACTCAGGATCATAAGGCCTTTCTAACCGATGCTAAATTAGACCATGACTTAGGTATCAGTTACTTAGAGTTAAAGTTGCTGGACGATACAGGCAAGTATAAATTGGCATTCGATATTGAAAATTTACGACAGTTACCTTTACTTAAGTGGGATTAGCACGCTGAGTATTACCGCTAAGTGAAGACAGGGGAGCGCAGCATACAGATGAAAATACTTTTAGTTGAAGATGATGCGACAACGATCGACTACATCGTTAAAGGATTTCTTGAGCAGGGACATAATATTGAGACCGCCAGCGATGGTCATCAAGGTCTACTGCAAGCCACGAGTGGTCAGTACGACCTCTTGATTCTCGACCGCATGTTGCCCCAACTCGATGGGTTGAAACTGCTGGCCGCCCTTAGAGCAACTGGCAACCAAACTCCAGTGCTTATCCTGTCGGCGCTGGCCCATGTGGATGAAAGGGTAAAAGGCCTGCGTGCGGGCGGCGATGATTACATGACTAAGCCCTTTGCCTTTTCGGAGCTGCTTGTACGTGCCGAAAAGTTGATGCAACGGGGCCAATCTGTACCTATTACCACAGATCTGGTGGTCGGCGGCTTAAAAATGGAGCTGCTAACACGCAACGTGACCTTAGATGGCCACGATTTGATGCTGCAACCCAAAGAATTCCAATTGCTTAAGTATCTGATGGAGCACGCTAATCAGGTTATTAGTCGGACGCTATTATTTGAAGCCGTGTGGGATTATCACTTTGATCCCCGTACCAATGTGATCGACGTGCATATCGCCAAGTTACGTCGCAAGTTTGAAGAGTTAGGCCACGGTGAATTGATTGAAACCGTAAGGGGAGCGGGTTATCGCTTACGCCAAAGGCATTAAGCCTTACCAAAGCAGCGCCTGGCGCATCACTATTATCTTCTCGACCTTAGTGACTGTGATCATAGGCGCTTTGCTGTTTGCCCTTTATCGGCAACTTATTATCGAACAGCAGTACCAAGTGACTCAGTATCTCGAGTCAGAAACCCAACGCTATCAGCAGCTTGCTCTTACTGTCGACCGTCGCAGTTTTGCGGCGCAAATTCGTGCTGCCGATCCGCAGACGGCGCTTATCGCTTGGCGCAATAGCTATGATATGGTTGGCGCCTTAAGCTTTATGCCCGAAGGTATGCCCATGCTGCCGCAAACCCGGGATTTCCCGATTTTGACTGGCGGCCCTGATAAGTTGCATATCCTTACTGGCGGTCTAGTGATGACCCGCTATGGCCCCGTACTTATCGCCACCCGTACCGACAACTTAGCCACACTCATCGATAAATTTATCAGCGCAGCGGCCACGGCCGTGATGTTGACCATAGTGTTAACCTTAGCGCTGGGCTATCTGTTTTCTAAAGCAATTTTACGCCGTTTAGTGCAGTACAACCGTTTAAGTGAGCAAATTGAGCGTGGGCATTATGATACGCGTCTGCCGCTCAGTTGGCGTCAGGACGAGTTTGATATGTTGGCGCTGCAATTTAACAACGTGCTGGATATTCTTGAGAATAACCTGATGGCGGTGCGTGGTGTGACTGACAATATCGCCCACGATTTGCGCACGCCTTTATCCCATATTCGCATTGGTCTTGAGGAGTTGGCGGCCAAATCTCCCGATGAAATCAGTGAGGGCTGTGCGATTTTGACCGAAGAGCTTGACCACTGCCTTGCGACCTTCGATGCCATGCTCTCGCTGACACGCATTGAGGAAGGGCAGCAAACCTTAGATTTGCAGGAGCTGAGTTTGGCGCAGCTATGTACCGATTTGCTGGAAATGGCCGATGCAGTTGCGGAGTCGAATGAGCAAACCTTGAGCCTGTCGCTGCTATCTGACCATAAAATTTATGGTGACAAGTATCTGTTGTTCCAAGCCTTATATAACTTGGTCGACAATGCGATGAAATATTCAGGCCAAGGCGCACGTATCGATATTATTCAATCCAGTGCCCAAATTAAGATTTGCGATAACGGTCCAGGGATCCCCGATGACAGCAAGGAAAGAGTATTTGAGCGTCTAGTGCGGCTCGACCCCAGCCGCCATTTGCAGGGTACAGGTTTAGGATTATCTATGGTCAAAGCGATTCTGTCGCGGCACAATGCGCAAATTACTCTTTCGGATAATCATCCTGGCCTTGTGGTTACTATCCAGTTTTAGGCCAATATCCGCGTGACAGTGTTAGGAACCCCATGTACCGAATCATAGCCAATGAGGCTGATTTTCTTGTTATTTCTAAATCGCCGAATGTGCACTTTCACAGCCAAGATGGCACCGCGGGTGTCGTTGCGCAGCTGGAGCATGATTTGGGGATTAAGCTCTTTGCCGTGCATCGGCTCGATACCCCGACCTCAGGGCTGTTACTGTTAGCCAAACATCCGGCGGCTGCGCGGCAGTTGACTGAGCTGTTTAGCGCCCATCGAGTACAGAAATACTATCTCGCCCTCGCTAAAGGTAAGCCTAAAAAGAAGCAAGGCTGGGTGATTGGCGATATGGCTAAATCCCGCCGCAGTATGTTTAAGTTACTGCGTACCAAAGAAAATCCAGCGATTACCCAATTCTTTTCCGTCAGTGTTGGCGATGGGCTAAGGCTGTATTTGCTCAAACCCCATTCGGGTAAAACCCATCAGTTACGGGTAGCGCTTGCTAGCCTTGGGGTACCGATTTTAGGCGATGCCCTCTATGGCTCCGATGTCGCCGACCGCTGTTATTTGCACGCCTATTGCCTGCATTTTCGTTATCAACATGAGGATGGCAGTTGGCAGAATTATGCGTATCTTGATATGCCTGAGCAGGGTGAGCTCTTTTTAACTGAGGCTGTCAGTGAGGCGCTGACATTTTGGCAAGCACCAGAGACTTTAGATTGGCCTGAACGATAGGTGTTTATTGGGAGGGGAATGCTTGGCAGATCCGGTCGCGCCCCTCAGACTTTGCTTGATACATGGCATGATCGGCTTCAATCAATAGTTTGTCTGGCTGACATCCTTGATAAATCGTGGCGTAACCCACGCTTGCGCAAAGTTGGACTTTTTTATCCTGCCAGTTAATCGGATTTTCCCTCAGTACCCGATGTAATTTATCCGCAACGGCTCTTGCGGATGGTGCGCTTGTGGCTGGCAGTAAAACCAAAAACTCTTCCCCACCATGACGGCACAGGACATCGTGTTCCCGTAATACCGAGTTAAATAATCTTGCCGCCGTCAGCAGGGCGAGGTCACCAACATCATGACCATAGTGATCATTTATGTGTTTGAAATGGTCGAGATCGAGCAAGATCACGCTATAAGGCTCTGCATTTTTCTGCCAGCGTTGGTGGGTTGTGGTGAGTCTTTTTTGCATTGCGCGTCGATTCCACAGCCCTGTGAGCTGGTCTTTTTCAGCCAACATTCTGATTTTACTCACCAGACGAGTCATCGCATTACCTATCATCAGGATATTGATAAGTAAGGCTAAGAATACATAAAACCACAGCACAGGAATGGCTTCAATTGTGTGCATGGCAATAAATATTGGCGTTTCACTCGGCGATAACAGGGCGATGAAAAACCGAATCATGAAGATGATAGCCATCGCGATTAAGGGGGTGATCATGGCAATCGCAATCTTATTGCCAGTCTCTCTGCGGATAGCGTAATAGTTATCTCGGCTGAGCATCACAAAAGATAGTGCTGCATTTGCTGAAAAAAGCATGGCGAGTATCGGCTGAGATTGGACATTTGGGGGAACCATCAACATGAGTGCAGCGGTGATTGCGAGCATAGTGAGATCGAGCTTAGTGCTGTGCTGTAAGCGGAACAGATATTGTGTACCCCAACGCAGCATGATAAATCCGAGTAAGATAACAATATCTGCGCAAAACCAGTAGAGGTAACTATTTGATTCGGTTCTTAGAGTGTTGAGAATGATGCCGATAAATACACAGATATTCGCAAGGGAAAAGCGTATGCTGGCTAATTTGGCAATGTTCAATGGTTTGGCGATTAATCCCCATGCAATAGCGGCTGTACCTGTCAGTAGACAGATAAATTTAATCAGTAGAAGGGCTTGGGGATCAAATTCCATGGCGGCGTTCAATTTTCCTTTAACTATAGATGGCTTTTGGCATTTTTGTTGAAATGGACTGAATGTTAAGTGAAGACCTGTGCCACAACGCCCAAGCCACAGGTTGATAATGCAATGGTTGCAAACCGGTGGGCTAACGACGAAGTTAAAAACTGCTTACTCGTCATTTATTACGGTTTAAGGATGGCCTGCTGTCGATATAAACAAATGACTATGAGTCATTATTGCGATTCTATTGCCTCCCGTTGTGGTATTTTTAAACGCGGGCGTAGGCAAAGATCTGTTAATTATCATAGTGCTGTGTTTATTTTTCGGGTTCCCGCCCTACCGTTGTCACTAAGGTGTAGCGTGTTTCAATGAGCCAATAAAAAGCGCAACCTAAGTTGCGCTGATTATCGATTTCACCTGTTCGTTAATTAAAACGCCACGGTATAACCTATAGTGGCAGTACGACCCATACCTTTGAAATAACGATCATTTGTACCCATGGTTTGTGAGTAGTAGTTGAAATAATCCTTATTAAACAGGTTTTGTACACCAATGCTTAAGGTACCCGTGTAGAGCGGCATTGAAAATGACGCGTCGACAGTGGTGTAACCATCAAACTCGGCATATTTAGCACCTTTGGCATTTTCAAAATCACGGTCCATAAAGTAATTTGCTTGAACACGTGTCGACATTTCATTATCGAAGTTGTGGGTCCAGAATAAGTTGATACGATTCGGGGAAATATTGGCGCCATCGAGATCGGTATCGACCTTATTATCGCCGTTTACATCGTATTCGCCCCGTTGCAGTGCGATGTTCATGCCCAAATCATCATTGCTTGTCAGATAAGCGGTGACATTCGCTTCGATCCCATCAATGACGCTTTTTTCACGTTTTACATCATAGAAACCGTCGCTGTTTAAGGCTAAACGGGCACCAAAATCGGTAGCAGAACGGTAGTAAGCAATCTTAGCACTTAAGAAACTACCTTGATAATCGGCACCCAATTCAACGTTATCCGTCACGATTGGAGTTAAGGCTAAAGAGTCACTAATGCTTGGATTGGCGCCGGGGAAACTGTTTCCGTCACGCAGAATACGGCCAATGTCTGGCATGCCAAACCCTTGGTTGTAGCTAGTGTAGACGCGGATATCCGGCGTGATTTTATAGGATAAACCGACATTGAATAAGGTTTCATCAAAGGTGGCTTCGCCCCCCGCGATTTGCTTATTGCCAGCACCATAGAGGGTTTTGTAGTCATCAACATTGAGGGTAGCGTGTTCGTAACGCACACCGGTTGATACGGTTAAATCTTTAATTAAATCATAGTCTAACTGTAGATACGGCGCGAAGTTATCATAGGTGCTTTCAGGTACCCAAGAGAACCCAGTTTTCACTAAGTCCTGTTCAGTCGTATCGCGGAACAAGTCGATACCATAGGCCGCATCGATGCCAGTATCGGCAATGTTTTTCGCGATTAACGAAGTTTTTAGGCCCCATTTAACCGAAGAGTTGCGTGATTGCTCGTAGTATAAGTGTTCGCCTTTGCTATTTACACCGCATTGAACCACTTGATCGCTGCCTTCAAAGGAAGGATCGTAGAAGCTATCGAAGCAACCACCGCCGTACACTGCTTTAAAGTCTTGATTAAACAACTGCATGTTGAGCTGTTGGCCTGCAATGTTTTCGTGGCTATAGGTCAAACTGGTGGTGGTGACTTGGTTATTAGCCGCTTCCCAGGGCTGTTTTTGTTCCACGGCACCGGTTGGAATACCATTGGGTTTATTACCTGCTACGGCCATCCAGTCGCCATTGTTATCCATGTTGTAATGGTTAACCATCAACTCTAGGCGCGACTCGGTAAAGTTGTGGCCTAATTTGATGAAGAAGTCCTTACTCTGGCTATCCATGGACTCGCCTTGCGTGGTATCTACCCCAATCACATCGTGATTGGCATCGTAGTAAACCCCGTTATTGCGATAGCTGACCGAGCCTAGCATATCGATCAATTCTGACTCGCCTGAAAACGCATAGCTGGCACCAAAACTGACACCGTTAGACTTGAGTGAGTCAGGGACTGTGACATCAAAGCTAGCGACGTGCTGGTTATCGCCCGTGGGCTTTTTGGTGATGTAGTTGATAATACCGCCCTGTGCGCCTAGGCCGTGCATCGCATTGGCGCCGTGAATAATTTCAATGCGTTCAATCATTGCAGGATCGATAGTTTGTCCTGAGCGGCCACCGCTGCGCAGCGGGTTCGATTGCGGCACGCCATCGATCATAATTAATGGTGCACGACCACGCAGGGTTTCACCCGTATTACTCATCTTTTGGCGGCTTGGTGAAAAGCTTGGCGCTAAGTTGCCAATAATGGTCGACAGATCTTTGGTGGTGCGGAACTGTTCTTCGAGTTGCACGCGGTCGATAATGGTCACTGTATTAGGAATCGAGCTTGGGGATTTATCCATACGGCTCGCGGTCACGGTAATTCTTTCTATTTCTTTGTTTTTATTTATTTCCGTGTCGGATTTTTCTTGTGCAATAGCGGATTGGGTGAGTGCTGCAAAGACAGCGAGAGCAACAAACGAGGTTTTGAACGTCATATAACTTCCTGCTAAGGGCGTGTGAATTTGCTACACCGAATTCCTTGGCATCAGACTCTTCCGTTAAACAACATTGCAAATGATAGTGATTTTTATTAACTTCGGATGATAAGGAAGTCATTCAAGGTTGTCTAGTCGATCTGTAAATCAAACGAGCTAAAATGTGGCGTTTTTTGCAACTTGTGACTCGGATAGCAATTATAGGTGTATTAAGATTGAGGGTTTATCTTCATCCTACTGATTTGTTGCTGTGGCTAAGGATGGCTATAATGTCGGCTTGAATATTGCTCAGATACAGCGCTTATGAACCGCAAAAAGAAGATTAATCAAACGCTTAAGCAGAAGGCGAAAAAAGCTAATGCCAAGCTTCACACCAGTAATAAACCTAAATATATCGCGAAAGCAGAACGAGTTGCACAGGCTCTCGCGGCAGAAAATGAGCTAGAAGTGCCCGTTGAGTGAGCCGTTAATCTCTAACAGTTAAATCCTCAATAAAGCTTACTTAGCCTCTAAATACTCAATGGGATTGAGATAAAAAGCCTTTTTATATCATTGGGTTGAAGTGTCTATTCGCCAAGGTCTTGGGAACAGGCTTAAGATGGAATAGTGCAAATGGGGTGGTTTACCTTGAGCATTGCCAGTCGTACCGACTGTGCCTAGCGTTTCTCCACCTGTCGCGAATAAGCCTGTCGATGCTTCAATGCTGCCTAGGTGCGCAAAATAATGCATTTGCCATTTAGGGCCGAGTCCAACAACGACTTTTCCGCCTTTAAAAAAGTCACCTTTGTACAGCAGTAGCATGGGCGTTGGTGCGATAACCGGGGTACTCGTGGCCGCAAATATATCGATACCCTTGTGTGTGCCCGAACTTCCCCAAGGCTCATACCAAAAGGTTTGGCTATTCCAATCCTTATTCGTGGCACCTTTTACGGGGATGATAGGTTGTTCTGGCACCAAGCATCCGGCAAGGAAAAAGAGTGCGAGAATGAATGCGATATATTTCAGTTTCATTGTTATCTCTTACATAAATCTTTTAGTGAAACTCACTGAATTCACACCAGTTTGTCGGATATTGCAGGCGCTCGGTTTCACCAAGTGATAACCAATAGGGGCGCCAAAACGCATCGCACCAAAACTCAAGGTTCCCTTGCAAACTCCCAAGTGTATCAGGATCAACATCGGGAAAACTTTCCCAAGGAGCAGGCGGCGTGGCCTTAAAGGTAATAAGCTGTTGCAATAGATTGATATCATTGGTGATGAGCAGTACGCAGAACCCCGCAAAATCTGCATATTGCTGTAAAAATACTGTTGTCTGTAGGTTGGTGTGTGATGCAGTACGCCATTAAATGGCGCATCAGAACCTACAATTTGCTCGAATCCCGCCTGGCAAAGTAAAGTGTCGAGTCGCTGTTTATCTTGATCATTCAGCAAGCAATGGAGTTGATAGGCGGATAATTCAGTCTCAGTTGTTGGCGTGACTAAGGGATAAGCTTGGTGGCGAGGTAAAGTGAGACTCGCAGTTGCCTCGCCACCAAAGAGTGCTTGAAGATCCGTTGCCTGCGAGCGAGTTGTCGCTTTTATGGCAAATAGCTGTTTTACCCAGTTAAAAATCCCCATAGCTTATTCCTTAATGGCCATCGCAGGGTCGATAAAGCCGCCCGTTTCTGTTATCACCTTAGGGCTTATTGCCTCCCAACGTAACCATCCTTTGGCGCGTGGTGCGTTTATATACCAGAGTCCAGCCCGTTGTTCTAAGGGAAAATATTCCCTTGATGGGGCAAATGGACCGGGGTTTTGCTGGGCAATTTCGATACTATTGTCCGTGACGGCCGCGATAATGGCGACATGGCCATAGGGATTAAACATCCATGGGGCAAAGACCAGCAAATCATCAGCCATAGGTTTGCTTTGGCTGCCATTGGTAAATTGGCGCAGTGCACGTTTTTCGTTCCAACTGCCATCAGTGAGCAGATTATCGAAGAAGTCCCGGGCGTGCCCAAAACTGTCAGGCATTTTGTGTTGATATCGTTGGTAAAAGTAGCGCTTAACAAATTCTACGCATTGATATTTTATGCCGAGGTTATAGCCGTCGAGGGAGAGGTTGCGTCCCTCATTAGTGTTAACGCCACCGTTATAGTAAATCTCGATTCCATTGAGGGAGTCGATAATGTCACCCACTTGGTGATCAGTGTTGAAGTGATAGCGTGTAAGCAACTGATAGCCGAGAAAACTTACGCTAAGCCCTAGGCCCACAATCAGCATCCATAAGCGAAAACCTTTAATCATCTTTAGTACGACATTCTCAAAAGATAAATTGATTCAGCATGATATAAGGCGGGATTGTATGCTGCTGTTGCTAAAGACGTCTAGCTGATAAGGGAGTGTGGCGGGAGCTTAATACTTTCGTACTGAGCGCTTGCACATCTTTAATTCGTCAGGCCGATAGCGTTAATGTGCTATCGGCCTGATTATATGTGCTTATTAACGCAAACTAACTTTACAGTAGCGCAGTTGCCAACAGATAACCCACGGTTGATGCGGTACTAACACCAATCAGTCCTGGGATAATAAAGCTGTGATTAATGATGAACTTACCAATTTTAGTGGTACCTGAGCGATCGAAACCGATGCAGGCCAAATCGCTTGGATAAGTGGGCAGCACAAAGTAGCCATAACTGGCGGGTAAAAAAGCAATTAATAGCTTAGGATCGACACCTAAAGCTAATCCCATCGGTGCAATCGCCGTGAGCGCGGCCGCTTGGCTATTGACCAGTTTGGAGATTAAAAACAGCACTAGGGCATAGGTCCAAGGCTGGTTTTGCACTACGTGGGAGAGGTTTTCCTTCAGTACATCCATATGGCTGATAAAGTAAGTATCGCTCATCCACGCCACGCCAAATACCGAGAATATCGCCACCATACCCGCTTTAAAAACCGGACCATTGGCAATTTCAGCCGGCTTGACTTTGCAGCTCATCAAAATAAAGGCGCCTGCAATCAACATCATCATTTGGATCACTAAGTTCATCGACAGTGGCGCGAGCTTGCCTTTCTCTTCAAACACTGGACGCAGCTCGCTAAAGGAGCCAAGTAACACCACTGCGGCGATAGCGGCAAAGAAGATCCCTGTTGCCCAATACGCTTCTTTGGGGAAGGTTTGATTCAGTAGCGTTTCGCCCTTGTCGTAGATAAAGGCTCTTTGCACAGGATCTTGAATTCGCTCTTGAAACTCTTCGTCTTTATCTAAATCTTTGCCGCGACGTAGGCTCCACAGTGCCGCCACTAACACACCGCAAAGGGAGGCTGGCACCGACACCATTAAAATGTCCAGCATGCTGTAGGCATGGCCAACACCGTACTGTGCCGCCAAAATCGATACCATAGAAACGACGGCGACTGATACAGGGGAGGCGCAAATCGCCATTTGTGAGGCGACCGAGGCCACCGCCATGGGGCGTTCTGGGCGAATGTTCTTCTTCAGGGCAATGTCAGAGATAATCGGGAACATGGTGTAAACCACATGGCCTGTACCGCACAAAAAGGTGAGCGTCCATGTAGTTAACGGTGCCAGAATGGTGATGTACTGTGGATGGCGGCGCAGTAAACGTTCGGCAAACTGCATCATCACATCTAAGCCGCCTGCGGTTTGCAACACGGCGGCACAACCGATAACCGCAAGAATGGTTAACATCACTTGCACTGGTGGCTGTCCGGGGGCGAGACCAAAGACAAACGTCAGTAAAAATAAACCTATACCACTTATCAACCCGAGCCCCATACCACCATAGCGGGTGCCCAGTAGCAAGCAGCCGAGTACGACAATAAATTCCATTAAAATCATTTTGATTTACCCCTGCGGAACCTGCCGCGCTATTTGTATTAGGACTAGCTGTATTTGGCGTTATTTTGCGAGGCGATTGACTTTGATAACTTGCGCTGGCGCAAGGTGTAAATAAAAAGTGGCATTAGATTTTTCATAAATTTGAGCTAGCGCTAGAAACGTGTCGCCAGAAGTTGCATCCTTGTTAACTCGGAAGCGCTAATGGCGCCTGTAGCCAAGTGAAACATGCCCTAGTACTTGCTCCGGTAAAAATAACCATAACAATCGCCAAGGATGTCCAAGTGAAACCTGCCACCTATAATACCGAAGCCTTCGATGAGTGGATCCGCAGCCGCTTTGTAGAACTCAACTCGCAGCTTGAACAGCTTTATTACCAGCAGATCGACCGTGCTAATGTGCAAGATATCGGTACCGAGCTTAAGCAAACTCTAGAAAGCGAAGGGCGAGGGCTGATTAAGGCTTTGCTCGATGAGGGCAATACCGACGAAGGCTTTGATAGTGCTTTTGATTTGCTAGGCAATGTTGGCCTGTATATGGCCGCCTGCCGCCGCCATGAAATTACTGAGCCAACACGGGAGACCACCTCGCCACTTCTTGAAGCGTCAGCGCTGGCGATGCATATCGGCGCCTCAATTGGAGTCACGCCGCGCTTTGCTACCGCCCATTTAACCACCCATAACCGCGCCCATAATGGTATCTACAAACGCTTTACCGATCTGCCCGATGAAAAACTGTTTGTGGATTACAACACTAAAGGCATTTTGGCCTATAAACGTGCAGCTGATGCGCTATTAAAAATCCAGCCTTTGGGGATTTCTCATCCAATTAGTCACGATTTACTGCGCGTCGCTAAGCAGGCATTGCAGGATGTGATTGATTCGAATACGCAGTTATTCAATCGTTTAGATACGGACCGTTTCTTCTACTGTGTCCGCCCATATTACAAACCCTATCGGGTTGGTTCTGTGGTGTATCGTGGCGCCAATGCGGGCGACTTTGCTGGGATTAACGTTATCGATTTAACCCTAGGTTTATGTTTTGCCAACGAAGCATCTTATTCGCAAATGCTGGTGGATAAGTTTTTATACATGATGCCGGAGGATCAGCAAATCTTGCGGGAATGCATGCGCCGCCCTAATTTGATGGATGACTTTTTGCAGGCCAAGGGCTGTGTGCATCAGGACTGGTATCAAGAAAATCTCAAGCTGTTTATCGAAGTCTGTGAATTACATGGGCAAACTGCGATTCAACATCACAATGAATTAGTGACTAAGTATATTGCTGAGCCTTCGGTCAGCATGGAACAACAACATTTAGCCAAAGTGACCGCCAGTGGTCCACCATTGCCTGTGTTACTCGCCTCCCTTGAGCGTTTAAGGGATAGACGCGCGGCCGTATTACGTGACGATATTCGCACCCGTTATTATGATTTGAAAAAACTCAAAGACAGTTTGAGGTAAGGCCATGCTGCTAAATGTAAAACAGGACTTTTGCCTCGCAGGCCCTGGATATCTGCTTAACCATTCCGTGGGGCGGCCACTCAAATCGACCGAGCAGGCGTTTAAGCAGGCGTTTTTTGCACCTTGGCAGGAGTCTGGCCGCGAGCCTTGGGGTCAATGGTTAGGTGTCATCGATAACTTTACCGCGGCGCTGGCAAGCCTTTTTAATGGTCAGCCGCAGGAATTTTGCCCGCAGGTGAATCTATCGAGCGCATTGACCAAGTTGGTGATGTCACTGGATAGATTAAATCGCGATGGCGCCGTGGTGCTGATGAGCGAGATTGATTTTCCTAGCATGGGATTCGCCCTTAAAAAGGCATTGCCCGCAAGTTGTGAACTGCGCTTTATTCCCAAGGGCTTAGATGTTACCGACCCCAATGTGTGGGACGCACATATCAGCGACGATGTTGATTTAGTCTTTGTCAGCCATGCCTATTCTAACACGGGACAACAGGCCCCCCTCGCGCAGATTATCCCCCTTGCCCGTGAGCGTGGCTGCTTGAGCCTAGTGGATGTGGCGCAATCGGCTGGGATTTTGCCGCTGGATTTAGCCAAGCTACAGCCAGATTTTATGATTGGTTCGAGTGTGAAATGGTTATGCTCCGGCCCCGGCGCTGCGTATCTGTGGGTCAATCCGGCTATTTTGCCCGAATGTCAGCCACAGGATGTGGGTTGGTTTAGCCATGAAAATCCCTTTGAGTTTGATATTCATGATTTTCGCTATCATCCAACAGCGTTGCGGTTTTGGGGCGGCACGCCTTCTATCGCCCCCTACGCTATTGCCGCCCATAGTATTCAATATTTTGCCAATATTGGCTCACAGGCAATGCGTGAGCATAACTTGCAACTGATGGCTCCAGTGGTACAGGCATTGGACAATGAGCTCGTCTCGCCGAGGGCAATCGATAAGCGTAGCGGTACGCTGATTTTGCAATTTGGCGAGCGGCAAGCGCCGATCATGGCGGCATTGGCTGAGGCGAATATCAGTGTCGATGCCCGCAGTTTAGGGATACGCGTATCGCCACATATTTATAACGATGAGGCCGATATCCTAAGGTTACTGGAGGTAATAAAAGCCCATCGTTAACGGATTGAGCATAGCTTACTCAGCCGACATGGCGTAATAGCCTCGAACAGGGAGCATGGCTCTGGGGCATCAAGGCGCCCCCTAATGCCGATGTCATTAACCCATGCCCTGAGGCTGAGGTCATTTATTGGGGCGAATATGCTCAAATGCTGTAGTTATAGTGGCAGAACATAGAACGCGGGGTTCGGAGCTTGGGATTACTGGGCGTGATAGCCAAATCGACGGGCAGCATCACGGTATCGACGATCAGCGAGCTACCCATATCGACCAGTGTCAGAGGGATAGTAAACAGTAGCAGTGGCGGGGCGGATAACGCAGAAACTATCGCACACTCCTCGCCATTATCAACAGCAGTTTGAACACTGGAGAAAGAATGCCCCCAAGTTGAATTTTCTCCCATCCTCGATGTTATTGTTGCACATCCCGTGAGAGAACAGCACACGACCAAGCAAGTCAACCAACGCATAACCACTCCATTGTTTATATGTGAAAAACCGCATTGTTTCGGTATGAGCGACTCGCTTGATTAACTTTGGGCGTTAGTCTTATGGAACCCGAACTGGTTTTGTTCGACACCGATATATTCAGTTTTAGCAAGTCGGCATTCTAACCACATGAATATATGTGTCAATTATTCAGCAGCAGTAATGAGACAACAGTAAAGAGACTCCCAACTTTAGTGTCGCAGTAGTTAACGCCTCTGCCTATAAGTTAGTTTTATATCGCGTTTAGCTCAGTCTTAAACGACATCTGTCCCTATTGTTGTTATTGCAGTGGTGTCTGCTGGTATGCTTTCTTTTGATGATAAATAAGTGGTTGGCTATGTCGCCATTTAGAGAAAAGTGTTGGTCATTGCACCAGCATGAAAGAAGCGTATACCTTCAAGAAACAAAAAGCCCCATCAGCAAAACTGTTGGGGCTTTGATACTTTATGCATGCATTTATACAGTGAGTAATTGCATGCATCTAGCCATTACAGGCTGTAGTACATTTCAAACTCTAATGGGTGAGTTGTACGGCTTACACGCTCAGCTTCTGCAGATTTCAGTGCAATGTAAGACTGGATGAAATCTTCGCTAAATACACCGCCGCGAGTTAAGAACTCGTGGTCAGCTTGCAGGTTTTCAAGGGCGTTTTCTAATGAAGTCGCTACTTGTGGGATTTCAGCCGCTTCTTCCGCTGGCAGATCGTACAAGTCTTTATCCATCGCTTCGCCTGGATGGATCTTGTTTTGGATACCGTCGATACCCGCCATCAGCAGTGCTGCGAAACCTAAGTATGGGTTTGCATGTGGATCTGGGAAGCGAGTTTCGATACGACGACCTTTAGGGCTTGGTACCACTGGAATACGGATTGAAGCAGAGCGGTTACGGGCAGAGTAGGCTAACATCACTGGCGCTTCGAAGTGTGGTACTAAACGCTTGTAAGAGTTAGTGCTTGGGTTAGTGAAAGCGTTCAGTGCGCGAGCGTGCTTGATGATACCACCGATGTAGTACAGTGCAGTTTCACTTAAACCAGCATATTTGTCGCCTGCGAACAGGTTTACGCCATCTTTCGCCAGAGATTGGTGAACGTGCATACCGCTACCGTTGTCGCCAACGATTGGCTTAGGCATGAAAGTCGCAGTCTTACCGTAGGCGTGAGCCATGTTGTGTACTACGTACTTCAGAATTTGGATTTCGTCCGCTTTCTTAGTCAGGGTGTTGAAGCGAGTTGCGATTTCGTTTTGACCCGCAGTCGCCACTTCGTGGTGGTGAGCTTCAACCACTTGACCCATTTCTTCGAGCACTAAACACATCGCGCTACGTAAGTCTTGTGATGAGTCAACTGGTGCTACTGGGAAGTAACCGCCTTTCACGAATGGACGGTGACCAGTGTTGCCACCTTCGTAGCTAGTGCCAGAGTTCCAAGCCGCTTCTTTAGCGTCGATTTTCACGAAACAACCAGACATGTCAGTACCGAAACGGACGTCGTCGAACAGGAAGAATTCTGGTTCTGGTCCAACTAATACAGTGTCAGCGATACCGGTAGAGCGTAAGTATTCTTCCGCTTTTTTCGCGATAGAACGTGGGTCGCGGTCATAACCAGTCATTGTGCCTGGCTCGAGAATGTCACAGCGGATCAGTGCAGTGGTTTCTTCGGTGAATGGATCCAGTACGAACGTAGTTGGGTCTGGCATCAGTACCATGTCTGATTCGTTAATGCCTTTCCAGCCAGCGATTGACGAGCCGTCAAACATTTTACCGTCTTCGAAGAAGTCAGCGTCTACCTGATGAGCTGGGATAGATACGTGCTGCTCTTTACCTTTGGTGTCGGTAAAACGTAAATCAACAAACTTAACTTCTAATTCTTCAAGTTGCTTTAAAACTGATTCAACTGACATTCTCAAGTCTCCGGTAGGGTAAAGGGATGTCCCTTCTATAATCTTTTAACTCAAGTTGTGCTTGAGCAAAACTTACTAGCTATAAAGCGATATCTATGCCAACAATTTAACTTGTTGATAATTAATGAATATGTGTTTTATCGCACTATCTTTAACTCTGTGTTGCACCTTATTGGTGCGTTTTGATGTGGTATTTTGGTGCATTCATCCATTTTGGTGCGCGCCATTCGCCCCCATTTTAGTGCAGTGACGATGAGCATCGGCTTGCTTGGTTAATTCATATCCATATTCAAGCTGAGCAGCATACTCGCTGTTAGCCTGTTACTATCCATTAGGCTCAGCAAAACAGAATGAATTTAGCATATAAATAAGTCTAGATAACCGCGTAAGCTCACTGTTTTCAGTGCTCGCCATAATGTCACAAAACAGTGAGATGCTAAGCTGTTTTTCTGATAATGATTTTGGCTTGTTTTCATTGCTTATC
The DNA here is from genome assembly GCF_002209245.2 of Shewanella sp. FDAARGOS_354. Taxonomy (NCBI): domain Bacteria; kingdom Pseudomonadati; phylum Pseudomonadota; class Gammaproteobacteria; order Alteromonadales; family Shewanellaceae; genus Shewanella; species Shewanella sp. FDAARGOS_354. Next base: position 3,988,993 of record NZ_CP022089.2, read on the forward strand.
ATTAAAAATCAATTGATTAGTCTTGTTGTTCTTAGGTGGGAATAGAGTTTATTGAAACTGCGTCTAAAGCCATTTATTTAGGCTATAGGGAAAATACTTAGGTAGCGGTTTGGCATACTGATGTGTTTGGACGAAAAAACGGGGCTGCCGAATTGGGGTTATTCGCTATACTTATGGCGGCCTTGAGCGCATAGTCTGCAATGACATTCCAGTGAAAAATAGTAATTTCAGCTGGTTAGTCGTATTGAGTTCGAGATAACGTGGCAATTGTCTGCGCGTTAACGGTGCATTTGGGTTATTTGCCTTATCGCCATAACGGATTCGTTAGCATAGGCCCCAAAAAATAGTTTTATAAGTGTTCAAAAATAATCCTGTGCGATATGGCCGCTCTGGAGTAGAATGTCACGCTTTTTTATGGCGACTCAACGTAGATTGCTGTAACGAATATTGTAATATCCCTAATTTTGTTTGATGGTAAGAGGTTTATCTGTGCTAGAGAATTTACGTAACATCGCCATTATTGCGCACGTTGACCATGGCAAAACGACCCTGGTTGACAAGCTGCTGTCGCAATCAGGAACCCTTGAGACCCGGGGAGAAGCTACTGAGCGGGTGATGGACTCCAACGATCTTGAAAAGGAGCGTGGAATCACGATTCTGGCAAAGAACACTGCCATCAAGTGGAACGACTACCGCATCAACATCGTAGACACCCCAGGCCACGCCGACTTCGGTGGTGAGGTTGAGCGCGTTCTGTCTATGGTTGACTCAGTATTACTGCTGGTTGACGCCGTTGACGGTCCAATGCCACAGACTCGCTTCGTAACCAAGAAAGCGTTCGCCCAAGGCTTAAAGCCAATCGTTGTTATCAACAAAATTGACCGTCCTGGTGCTCGCCCTGATTGGGTTATCGACCAAGTATTCGACCTGTTCGACAACTTAGGTGCGACCGACGAGCAATTAGATTTCCCAATCGTTTATGCTTCTGCATTAAACGGTTTTGCAACTTTAGATCCGGATGTCGTCAGTGAAGATATGACGCCACTGTTCCAGACGATCATTGAAAAAGTATCTCCACCTGCAGCAGATGCTGAAGGTCCGTTCCAGATGCAAATTTCTCAGCTTGATTACAACTCTTACGTAGGTGTAATCGGTGTTGGTCGCATCAAGCGTGGTAGCATCAAAGCTAACCAACAAGTGAGCGTAATTGGTGCTGACGGTAAAGTACGCAACGGTAAAATGGGCCAAGTATTAGGTTACATGGGCTTAGAGCGTACCGAAGTTGACGTTGCAAACGCGGGCGACATCGTTGCGATTACTGGTTTAGGCGAGCTGAAGATTTCTGACACTGTGTGTGCCGCTGGTAATGTTGAAGCACTACCACCACTATCAGTTGACGAACCAACGCTGACCATGACGTTCCAAGTCAACACTTCACCTTTCGCAGGTAAAGAAGGTAAATACGTGACATCACGTAACATTCTTGAGCGTCTGCAACAGGAATTAGTGCACAACGTGGCACTGCGTGTTGAAGAAACCGATAGCCCAGACCGTTTCGCGGTATCTGGCCGTGGTGAATTACACTTATCTATCCTGATCGAAAACATGCGTCGTGAAGGTTACGAATTAGCGGTTTCTCGCCCAGAAGTTATCTTAAAAACCATCGATGGCGAACTGTGTGAACCATACGAAACCCTGACCGTTGACGTTGAAGAAGAGCATCAAGGTACAGTCATCGAGAAGCTGGGTATCCGTAAGGCTGAGATGAAAGACATGCAGCTTGACGGTAAAGGCCGCGTGCGCGTTGACTTTATCATCCCAAGCCGTGGCTTAATTGGTTTCCAAACTGAGTTCTTAACTGCAACTTCTGGTACTGGTCTGATTTACCACTCATTCGATCACTACGGTCCGCACAAAGGTGGCGATATCGGTCAACGTGCTAACGGCGTATTGATCTCTAACGCTACGGGTAAGGCGCTGACATTCGCACTGTTCGGTCTGCAGGACCGCGGTCGTCTGTTTATTGGCCACGCAGCCGAAGTTTACGAAGGTCAAGTTGTGGGTATTCACTCACGTTCTAACGACCTGACAGTTAACTGTTTGAAAGGTAAGCAGCTGACTAACATGCGTGCTTCTGGTACTGACGAAGCTCAAGTACTGACTACGCCAATCACCTTAACTCTTGAGCAAGCGCTTGAGTTTATTGATGATGACGAATTAGTTGAAGTAACACCTAAGAGCATCCGTGTTCGTAAGAAACACTTAACTGAAAACGACCGTAAGCGCGCTAGCCGCGGTTAATGGTGGTTGTGGTGGGCACGTAAAGTGACTGCCATACAGTGAATAAAGCCCTGCTAAGGCAACTTAGCGGGGCTTTTTAATGGCTATATTTCAGGTTCATGTACTGAGCGTATGCAGTTACGACCTGCGGACTTCGCCAAGTAAAGGGCGGTATCTGCTTGGTGGACTAATTCTAAGGCATTATGTTTATCTGAGGGGAGTAAACACGCGACCCCCACGCTGACCGTGACAATTCCTATGTCTGTTTTAATATGGGGTATAGCAAGCGATTGAATAAGTTGATGTACGTGCTTGGCGGTGTCGAGTGCGCTTTGGTGATCCGTATTGGGGAGTAAAATAACAAATTCTTCGCCGCCATAGCGTGCAACCAATTCACCTGCCCGACGACCTGATTGAGATAAGCTGTTCGCCAGCATCTTGAGACAGTCATCTCCTGCGAGATGGCCATAAAAATCATTAAATAATTTAAAGTGGTCAATATCGAGCATGATAAGCGAGAGTGGCGTGTTGTTGCGTTGCCCACGACTCCATTCCTTTTGCAGCATTTGATCAAACAATCTACGGTTGCCAATATTGGTTAACCCATCGGTATTGCTGAGTTTTTCGAGTCTGTTGTTCGCTTCTGCAAGTTCATAGGTTCGCGCTTGTATAATGGACTCTAGCTCTCGATTGCGCTCTTCTAAACTCGTCATCGGGTAAATTTCGCCTTGTTTTGCTAAACCATAGGGAATGGATATTCCACTATGGACGATTTTCCAATCGTTGCTTTCTTGGCGAAAAATCAGCACTAACCTTGCGGTTTCTTGGCTAAGTATCGAGTCTGGAATAGGGAGGTGTATATGGAAAAACGCTGTAATAACAATAATATCTTCGGCAAGATCCTGTAGTGAAAGATCTAATACTTCAATATGGATCCGTTCGGGGACTTGGGCGAAGTCCTGACGGGTTATTTTTACCCATTCATCTTTACTGGTGACAAGAATATCGCTGCTACCTGCATAACCACTAAAAGTATCGCTAAAGCGGGCTGTGAGTTTGTCATCCCGTGCAGCGTACATCTCAATATATTCATCAAAAAGTGACTGCATAAGTTGCAAGCGTCTCTGTCGCATAGATTCACCTCAAGTAAGAATATAAGCGTTTTATTGTTCTTATTTGAGATGAGTATTAGTGATAAAACCATCTTCCGTTCTGATTAAAATCAAGATAGTGATGTAAAAACCACCAATAGTGTGATCTGTGCCCGCTTTTTGAGCTAGGGTTTGCTGTTCTTGTTACAGTTACCTAGCTTTAGTGGCAAAAGTTTGAAATGTTGTCATTTTGCTTGTTTAGTATACAGACCGAATGGTGCATTAATCGTTACTTTGGAACAGTGCAGAAGGGATTAATGCAAACGATAAACGTTTTAGAAGACGTCCAAACCAGATAAGCCTAATGACGCCTTATAGGGTCATTCCCTTCGTTAGCCATAAGTAAAGGAATATTCCATGGACAAGACTCAACACTCTCAAGGTAAATGCCCCGTGATGCATGGGGCAAATTCAGCCGTTGCCAGCAACAATATGGATTGGTGGCCTAAGGCACTTAATCTCGATATTTTGCATCAGCATGATAAGAAGACGGATCCCATGGATCCCAACTTTAATTACCGTGAAGCCTTTAAGACCCTTGATCTCGCTGCCGTGAAGCAGGACTTGCACTCCCTTATGACCGATAGCCAAGATTGGTGGCCAGCCGATTGGGGGCATTATGGTGGCTTGATGATCCGCATGGCATGGCACTCTGCGGGTACCTATCGCATTGCCGATGGCCGTGGCGGCGCGGGAACGGGTAATCAACGCTTTGCCCCACTCAATAGCTGGCCCGATAACGCCAACCTTGATAAAGCCCGCCGTTTACTCTGGCCGATTAAGAAAAAATACGGCAATAAACTCTCATGGGCAGATTTGATGATCCTCGCGGGTAATGTGGCCTACGAGTCTATGGGCTTAAAAACCTTTGGATTTGCCGGCGGTCGAGAGGATATTTGGCACCCAGAGAAGGACATTTATTGGGGCTCTGAAAAACAATGGCTCGCGCCAAGTGATAATCCTAACAGCCGTTATTCGGGCGCGCGTGACCTTGAAAATCCCTTAGCCGCCGTAATGATGGGGCTGATTTATGTGAATCCTGAAGGGGTTGATGGTAAACCCGATCCACTGCGCACCGCTCAAGATGTGCGTGTCACTTTTGCACGGATGGCGATGAATGATGAAGAAACCGTGGCCTTAACCGCCGGTGGCCATACGGTGGGCAAATGCCATGGCAATGGTAAGGCACAGGATCTTGGCCCTGAACCCGAGGGCGAAGAACTTGAGGCCCAAGGTTTGGGCTGGCTCAACAAAAAAGGCCCAGGCACGGGTGCAAATGCCGTGACTAGTGGTCTCGAAGGCGCTTGGACGACTCATCCCACTCAATGGGATAACGGTTATTTTCACCTACTGTTAAATTACGATTGGGAATTGAAAAAAAGCCCCGCGGGCGCCTCTCAGTGGGAACCTATTAATATTAAAGAGGAAGATAAAGTCGTCTCAGTGGGCGACCCGAATCGCAAGTTTAACCCCATCATGACCGATGCGGATATGGCGATGAAAATGGACCCCGAGTATCGCAAGATCTCCGAGAAGTTTTATCAAGATCCCGCCTATTTCTCCGAGGTATTTGCCCGTGCTTGGTTTAAGTTAACTCACCGCGATCTGGGGCCTAAGAGCCGTTATTTAGGGCCAGAAGTGCCGAGTGAAGAGCTGATTTGGCAAGACCCCATCCCAACCGTTGATTATCGTTTGGATGCCAGTGAGATTGTCGACCTGAAGGCGAAATTATTAGCCTCGGGACTCAGTGTTTCCGAATTGGTCGCAACCGCGTGGGACAGCGCGCGCACCTTCCGAGGCTCGGATTTCCGCGGTGGCGCCAATGGCGCACGGATCCGTTTAGCACCACAAAAAGATTGGCAGGCCAACGAACCCGAGCGGTTGCAAAAAGTATTGCAGGTGTTGAGCGCGTTGCAGGCAAGCTTAAGCAAAAAGGTCAGTATTGCCGACTTGATTGTCCTCGGTGGCGCTGCGGCGATTGAAAAGGCCGCCCACGCTGCGGGAGTCAATATCACAGTACCTTTCATGCCTGGCCGTGGTGATGCCACGCAGGAAATGACCGATGTGGAATCCTTTGCCGTACTTGAGCCTTTGCACGATGCGTATCGTAACTGGCAGAAAAAGGATTATATAGTTCAGCCCGAGGAGATGATGCTCGATCGCACTCAACTTATGGGGTTAACCGCCCATGAGATGACAGTGTTGGTTGGGGGAATGCGGGTGTTGGGCACTAACTATGGCGGTACACGCCACGGCGTGTTTACCGACAAAGTGGGTGTGTTAACTAATGATTTCTTTGTGAATCTTACCGACATGGCCAACAACTGGAAGCCTGCGGGTACTAATTTGTATGAGATAGTCGAGCGTAAAACTGGCGCAGTGAAGTGGACCGCTACCCGTGTCGATCTGGTGTTTGGCTCTAACTCGATTTTGCGCTCCTATGCTGAGGTTTATGCGCAGGATGATGCCAAAGAGAAGTTTGTGCATGACTTTGTGGCGGCTTGGACTAAGGTGATGAATGCCGATAGGTTTGACCTTGCCTAATCACTAGTACTTAAGCTCGTTGTGACCATAAAAGGTGCAGTTTAGACTGCACCTTTTTTATATCTCTTATCAACAAATCAGAGAGTTAATGACCCACTCGGTCAATCACTTGGATAAGTTCCATGCGGATAGCGTCCGGTGTTTGGCTATGCCAGAATCCCGCTAAATAAGCGCCGAGTGGCAGGAGGAAGAGCGCCAATAATAACAAGACTAACAATCCTTTATGGCTAACTCTGTGACCCGATTTAAGGCCAAAACCGAGCGCCGCTGATTTAGGGCAGGCCGCCACACAGCGCATACAGGCTTGGCATTCGTCGCTGCGAACCGTGGTTTTGGTATGCACTATGATGTTGGCTGGGCAGGCGCGGGTACATTTATCGCACTTCATGCCCTTGGCTTCGATCAGGCAATGCTGAGTATCGCGGCGGATTTTCAGTGGGCTGGCAAAACTTAACAGTCCGAGCATGGCACCATAGGGACACAAGTAGCGGCAAAAACCTTGGCGACGCCATGCGGCGAGGACGAGGATAAGAGCAAAGCAGGCTAAGGTAATAAGCCCTGGTGTGATAAAAAACAGTGCCATCTTAAGGTCGGCAATTTTGTGGTAGTTACCCTGCAGATAATAGGGAATTGACTCGCTTGGCATACCGATCACTACATAAAACAGTCCCAGCAGTAATAAGTATTTAAGCATCCGTAGTGGCCAGTCTAGCCATGCGGGTGGCGCAAGTTCTGCTTTGATAAAGCGTTTGCGCAAGGCGTAGAGGTATTCGCCGGCGAGTCCTAAGGGGCAGGCCCAGCCACAAAAGGCGCGTTTACAGAGTAGGCCTGTGAGTAGCACGGCGGCGAGCATCACAGCGGCGGCGGGATGGGTTTGGTCCCACAGGTTGAGCGTCAATATGGCTTTTAATTCAATCCCGCCGGCGATGGGCAAAAAGGCATCGACAACATCAGGGCGCATTAACCAAGGCGTGACCCCTTGTTTGAGTTGGATAGCATTAATGCAGTATTGGATGGCGACTAAAAACAACGAGAGTGCGAGCAGGTGTTGGCAGCCTTCACGCAGGGCGTTGATTTTTATCTCGGCCTTATACTCCACCGGAGCAAACTTATGGGCAATAAGTGTAAGGGGCAAGGCAATGATTAGGGCGAGCGCCAAGGGCCAGTAGAGGCTAATCGCCACGGCGCCCACACTCAGGAGTAAGGTGGTCACTGCTCCCCATTTTTTACCGCTCCAATAGCTTAGGGAGGCGATATACATCAGGGCCAACATTAGGGTAAGGGATTCAATAAAGGTCATGTTAATACTGCAAATAGAATACACGTATTCAATCTGAGCAATCTTTTGTAGATAAGTTTATGAGCCTAAAGTGAATTTGTGCGTTAGATCCAATATTGATTGAATCATCACACTAAAGCGCGCCATCGCTCACAAAGCTAAAAATCTTAGCCTTGCACAAACGAAACTGGGAATGCAGGGAGGATAAAATCAACAGCAAACCGCCATCGCAGCTTGCCGAAGTGTTTAGAGGGTTAGAGCATCAGTGCTAAGCTGTTAATTCAGATTGGTTTGACGGAATTAACAGCCAGTTTGAGCAAGCTAAATGGCCTTACCCTTTTGAGTTCTCAAGGGCCTCGATAAATCGAGTAGACTCATTGATAGATTTATTCATTTCTTTGATTAAGCCTGAGATATCCGTTTGTAAGTTGGCAAATTCACCTTTAATCGCGCCTATCGCCTGGGCATTTAAGTTATGCTTTAAATACAGCATATTGTCTTTCATAGCGGTGAGAATGGGCGGCATTTTTGATTCGGCGCGGCGCATGGTTTTAATCAACTGCTCGTAGGAGCGACGGGTTTCCTTGAGCTTAGTTTCGCTGTTGCGGCGTAGGCTCGCTTTGCTGATCTCACCAATTTCCGTTTGCCACTCATCGAATAGCGCCTCGGCAACATCTTCGACCTTGTTGATGCGATTACTTACGTCATCGGCGGCACTTTGGGCTGACTCGTATTCATCTTTAGCCTTGTTATAGGCTTTTTCGAGGTTGCCACCATTGTGGTTGAGTAGGGCTTGCATCTCCTCGAGTGCTGAGCTGAACTCTTTTTGCGCATCCTCTTGGGATTCTTTCGCGGCTTTCACTCTGTCGACCATAATGTCGCGCTTGTGGTAGCCCACTTTTTCCATGGCACCGTAATAGGCACTCTGGCAGCCCGTCAGCAATAGCGTTGCCGCTATCAGACTAGAGGTGATCAATCTTTTCATTGGGTATTCCGTCACTGAGTCAGATGAAGTTAGTCGGCCTTAAAACGTGCCGCATCGATAATGCTCCAGAGGTGAAAGATAGCACCAATTACCGCGGGCACAATTAACCACCAAAGGGCGTAGCCGACTACAGTGACCACGAAGAATAGCAATGCTGCCAAAATTCGCCCTTGTAGCAGTTGGCCTAGGCCGGGGAAAAACAGACTAGCGATTGCGGCGATAACATTGCCAGTGGATCCTTGTTGTGACATCAATTCACTCCTTAGACTTGTAAATTAAGTGTTTATTGTACGAAGATAACGAGTCTATACCAACAGAATCAAGAGAAACCCGTGACTAAGAAGATAGATCTGGCACAAATTCGAGCCTTACTCCTTGGGATTTGGCACTTCCTGCTGCATTTACGCCAGCGCCTAGTAGAAGATCAAATCAATATTCGTGCGGGCCACTTGGCCTATGTCACCCTGTTATCGCTTGTCCCTATGGTGGCGGTGACTATGTCTATGCTGTCGGCCTTTCCTGTGTTTAAGGGGATCCGCGGCCAAATTGAAGCCTTCGTTTACGAGAATTTTTTACCCGCAGCGGGCGATACGGTACAAGTCTATATCAATGAATTTGTGGGTAATGCCTCTAAAGGCACCGCGGTGGGGATTGCGGCCTTAGTGGTGGTGGCGATTATGCTGATCTCCGCCATTGATAAGTCACTGAATAATATTTGGCGCACTAAGGAAAAACGTTCTGTGGTCGTGGCCTTTTCAATGTATTGGATGGTGATTACCTTAGGCCCTGTGCTGGTGGGGGCGAGCCTAGTGGCGACCTCCTATGTGGTGTCGTTAAAGCTGTTTGAGGGCGACACCTTATCTGGCGTTATGCCGCTGTTTATCGAACGTTTGCCGCTGTTATTTTCGGTGGCCGCGTTTTTACTGCTGTATATGGTGGTGCCGAATCAAAAGGTGAAGTTTTGGCACGCACTACTCGGTGCAGTGGTGGCGGCCTTGCTATTCGAGTTGGGGAAAAAAGGTTTTGCCCTGTATGTGACGAAATTTCCAAGTTATGAAGCCATTTATGGTGCGCTGGCGACCATTCCTATTCTATTTGTTTGGGTATATTTATCTTGGATGATCGTGCTGCTGGGCGCCGAAATTACCGCCGCCATGCCCGAGTATTTGGACTATGAGTCCAGTAGCGATATCAACGAAATTAACCTCGATGATCAGCCTTTAGCGGCGCAGGATACACCCGCCGCGCAGCCAGAAACCACATCTGCCCAGTCAAGCCAAGTGCTTGAGACGACAGGTGAACTTGCGGCAAACGCGCCTTCATCGACTACACTGGATAAGCCGTAGCTAAGTTATCATTCACCAAGACATTCAGCGAGCCTTATCCCACCTATGATCACTGATGCCCATCCGCTTGCCGCTTTTATCCGCCGTGATTGGCTGATGATAGGCAATGGGCAGCAGTTGCATCTCGCTCAATATGGTAATCCGCAGGGTATCCCGCTGCTGTATTTGCATGGTGGCCCTGGCGCGGGGGCTTCGATCAGTGAACTGAGTTTATTTAACCCCGAGCACTATTGGATTTTACTGTTAGATCAACGTGGTGCGGGGCAATCACTGCCCGCTGGCGAGTTAGAACACAATCATTTAAATGGACTCATCAGCGATATTGAGGCGATTCGCATTCACTTAGGCATAGCGCGTTGGTGCTTAGCGGGTGGCTCATTTGGCGCCACCTTAGCCTTAATTTACAGTGGGTTATTTCCGCAGCGGGTAATAGCTCAAGTATTATGGGCGCTGTTTATTCCATCAAAAGAAGGGATTGAATGGCTCTATGCACCCTCGGGCGCCGCGCAGTTATATCCGCAGGCTTACCGTGAATTTGCCGCGCCTTCTATTGGATTGGCGGATTTATTTACGCACTATCAGCTAGGATTTAACGCCCAAGATGAAGCAACTCGCCACGAATTTGCCCGCCGTTGGATCCAATGGGAATTAACCCTAGCGGGTGTACCAACTGGCCTGCCTAAGCGGCTTGCGCCGCCGCTATTCGCCTTAGCTCAAATCGAGCTGCACTATGCGCAAAATGATTACTTCAATATGTTCAGTGTATTACAACGGGTGACATCTCAAGTCTCTGCGCGTACCCTGCTATTACAAGGCACGCAGGATGCTGTCTGTCCGGCACGTTTATTAGCCGCATTTGGGGCAAAAATCGATAACCCCAGGATACAAATCCACACTATTGTTGATGGCGGGCATTCGCTGAATAGTGAAATACTCTCACTTGCCGTCACACTCGAAATTCAAGCCATGTGGTCTTGGATAAAGCGACAGGAGTTTGCATGAAATTAGCTATGATTATTGCCGCCATTTTAGGATTAACGGCCTGCGCGGCCACCTCATCCTCAACCCCAGAATCTCAATCCTCATCTTCTGCGGTCGAATCTACCGAGGCTCGCGCACCTGTGGCGCCTAAAGTGGTGCAATTGGCTGGAATGACCAATGAGGCCGCTGCTGATGCTTTGTATCAGGCTTTCATCAATGCCAACTATTTAGCCACTAAAGTCGGGGCGGATAAGGTTGCGGTGCAATTTGGCAATAATGATTTTATGCTCGAACCCAGTATAAATGCTGCGGGGATTGACCGTATTCTGATGAACCGTTTTTATGCGGTGCATCCACAGTTGCAGGCCAGCCCCGAACTGCCTGCGGTGATTGGTGAGCTGAATGCCAAGCTCAATTTTGCTAAATTCGTGCTGCGTGAGCAGGGCGCAGTGATCCAAATCCAAGGCACTGTGACCTTTGCCGATAAGGTCGAAATCGAGGAGCTTCGCCGTTTTATGCTGTGGACCGATGGCGGCTTGGCAGAAATCGCTAAGTCCTTGCCGGAGGGAATTGAGCAGTATCTGCGCCCAATTCCTTTGATGCCCGTTGTAAAGTCTTAATTTAAAGGAAAAGTTGTGATCGCTTTAATTCAAAGAGTCAGCCGCGCCAGTGTGGTTGTAGATAATCAAACCATAGGTGCAATCGATAAAGGCTTGTTAGTTTTACTTGGGGTTGAGCGGGAAGATAATCGCGAGAAGATGGAAAAGCTAGCTACTAAAGTAATGAGTTATCGAGTGTTTTCTGACGAAAATGGCAAAATGAATCTCAATTTGACTCAAGCGGGAGGCTCGCTTTTAGTGGTATCACAATTTACCTTGGCCGCCGATACGGAGCGTGGGCTAAGGCCGAGCTTTTCGGGTGCGGGCACACCAGAACAAGCGCTTGGCCTGTATGAAGAGTTTGTCGCCTTTTGCCGCGCCAAGGGCGTGACCACCGAAACAGGGCAATTTGCTGCTGATATGAAGGTTGAACTCGTCAACGATGGCCCAGTGACCTTCCATTTACAGGTTTAATCTCAATACGCTTGCACTAGTAAAGGAAAATGCCCATGGACGAATTATTAAACCAATTGCGCCAGACCTGGCACCGCACTATACCTGTGAGTGAGTTTATGCAGATCGCGCCGCTGTCATTTTCTGATGGTGAATTGAGCGTGAGTGCGCCACTCGCGCCGAATATCAATCTGCATCACACCATGTTTGCGGGCAGCATTTATACCCTTATGACGCTCACTGGTTGGGGCATGGTATGGCTGCAACAGCAACTCCTCAATGTGGATGGCGACATAGTGTTAGCCGATGCCCATATCCGTTACTTGGCGCCCATTCGCAATCAACCTATTGCACGCGTGGTATGGCAGGATGCCAGTTTAGCGGGCTTATCTGTGGGGCGAAAAGCCAAAGTTCGACTTGTGGTTAAGCTTTACTGTGAAGATCTGCTCTGCGCTGAGTTTTCAGGCCTGTATATTAGCCTTCCAGGCATTAAGAAATAGTTGCGACTGTTTGATTTTTGTAAATTTTCATCGTTGATGTTGCCTTTAACTTGCAATAGAATCTTTGGCTTAATGCAACTTAAGTTGCATACGCCATGGTCCGTACGGTTATCACGTTTATGCTGTATGGCGCTATTTGCATTGATATTAAGGATAACCGATGCGATTTCTCTCCTGTGTGCTTATTGCTCTATTTTGTTTTCATCTCAGTGGTTGCGCCAATACCAAGTTAAATGCCAATAAATTACCAAAGGGTGTGGTGCTAAATAAAGCTATTACACTCCCTGTGGATGTGAGTGTTGCTTATTATTTGCCCCATTCGCAGTTAAATAACCGTTTTTATTTAGAGAAATGGAATATTTGGGTCGATCCAGGAAAATCACTCAGTGATGGCGTGAAGGATGGTTTTGGTGCTTATTTTTCAAATGCTAAGTTATTAGACCGCACGCAAGCGAGTCAGTATGGACTGCTGATCGATATCGATCCTGAGTGGAAATTTGAGTCGGGTAAAGCAGAAATGATCATGAGCTATCGGGTATTTAATGGCTCCGATAAGCCCATTCGCGAAGGGCAAAAATCCTTTAAGGCAGATATTGGTTATTTAGGGGATGGTTTAGGTCTTTATAACGCCGCATTGCGTGCGACTCAATTAGTGATTGTCGATGTGCTAAACACGTTGACGCCGTCGGCTAGCTCCTATCCTGCACAGTATGCAATGAAGGATGTCTCGGCGAATTTGCTGGCAAATATGCAAAAGCCAGTCAGTACAGGAACAGGTTTTTATATTAATCCTCAGGGGCAAATTGTCACTGCGGCCCATGTACTCAAAAATTGCATGGTGACACAGGTGAATGTTGGCGGTAAATCCTTTGATGCGGCCGTAGAGGCTAGCTCGACCTTATTGGATTTAGCGGTCGTGAGTACGGGTACGCCAGTGGAGCAATACTTACCATTGCGTAAAGGTACAGAGATTTTCCTGGGCGAGGCGATTACCAATGTTGGCTATCCCTTGCAGGGATTATTGGCGGCCTCCCCCAATTTAACGCGCGGAAATATCAGCTCACGCGAGGCATTAAAGGGGGCGGTGGGGCAATTCCAGTTTTCGGCACCGATCCAGCCCGGCTCAAGTGGTGGCCCAGTGGTCTCTGATGGTGGGGAGTTATTAGGTATTACCGTTAGTACCTTAAATGTGACGAGTCTGCGTGAATCGGGTGCATTACCGCAGAATGTTAACTTTGCCCTTGATGCAAAATATGCTGCCCGTTTTTTAGATAAGCACCGCATTAGTTATCAGTCGGTTGAACCCAATATGAAGGGCGATATTCGAACGGCAAATGCGGCGGCACTTGGTGCTGTTGTTCAACTAAATTGCTATCAATAAGGATGTTTCCAATGCTATTTATGCTTCGTATTTTGATACTGGCTTTGTTGCTCATTAGCCCGTTTGTTAAAGCGCAAACCACGGCACTTCCACCAGTATTTTTTATTAGTACCATTGATTCAACTGACTTTTATAACAAACTCAAGGGCATCCCATTATTTGAAAAAATGGATAAAGAGAATATCGGTAATCCATTGAAACTGATTGTGACCTATAAAATGGAACCTACAGCAGGGGGAGAAGCCGCTGGGCTAACCTCGGCGATTTTAGCGGGTGGCTCCCTAGGGCTGTTACCTATGGTGACCAATAATGATTTGGTGCTGACCTATGAGTTTAGGGTTCACAATGAGGTGATTGCCAGCGTCAGTTACCGTGAAAATTTTACCAAGGCTCACAACATGTACTCTAATGAGGGAATGTATAGCCTAGATAAAGAGAGTTTGGCATGGGCGATGACCACGACTGATAAGTTTATGGTTGATATTCAAAACTCGCCTGAGCTTTCCCAGCTAATCAGTGAATACAACTATTATTTTGCTCAATAGTTCGAGTGATGCATCTCCATAAATTAAGGGCTAGCTTTGCTAGCCCTTAATTCAACCATTCTATTTTTTAGAAAGTAATCTCAAATTTTATCCGCTTTTTTTCTTTTTTATGGGCTAATAAACTAAGCCCATAGAGTCGAGAGCAAGCTGAAAGACTCTCAATAATTTCAATTTTCGGAGCAGATTATGTCTAAAGTCCTAGTGTTAAAATCCAGTATTCTTGGCGGTTATTCACAATCTGCCTTGTTAGTTGACCACCTGATCGGTAAATGGGAAGACCAAGGCGCGACCATCACCGTTCGCGATTTAGCGGGTAAAGATGTGTTGCCAATGGTTGATGGCGAAATCGCCTCTGGCCTACGTGGCGGCGCTGAGTTAACTGCGCGTCAGCAAGAGATGCTCGACCTGTCGAACGCCTTAGTTGAAGAGTTAAAAGCGAACGACACTATCGTGATCACCGCGCCGATGTACAACTTCAACATTCCAACCCAGCTGAAAAACTGGATTGATTTTGTGGCCCGTGCCGGTGTGACTTTCACTTATACCGAAAACGGTCCTAAAGGTTTAGTAGAAGGTAAACGTGCTGTGTTGATCACCACTCGTGGTGGCGCCCATAAAGATGGCCCAACCGATCACATTGTGCCTTTCTTAAAAACCTTCCTCGGCTTTATCGGTATCACTGATGTGGAAGTGGTATATGCTGAAGCGCTGAACATGGGCCCAGAAGCCAACCAAAAAGGTATCAGCGAAGCTAAAGCCAGTATCGATAAGTTAGCGGTTTAATCGTAAAGATAATAAAAAATGCCAGCGTAAATGCTGGCATTTTTGTTTGCGCAGAACACAATTATTCGCAAAGCTTGCAGCCAAGGGATATGGTGTTGGTTTCGATATAGCGAACCTTAGTGCTTGCTTGGCCACGGTTACGGCTCACGCTGTAGCGGGTTTCGCGAACCACTTTGGGCTGCGGCGGTTGTTCGCCGCTAGTTGGGCGCGGGCACTTTGTTGTCATCTGCACCTCCTCACGCATGGTTGCTTTGCTTAGGTTTTAGCTTGGCTGGCAGCAGACTAAATCTTTTAGCGAACCACCGTTGATCACACATTCAAAACCGTTGGCTTTGAGAATATCGCAGCCCTTTTGGGCACGGATACCCGCGCCGCAGTAAAGTACAAAGGGATGCTGTTTATTTTCAACCTGATGTAACCATTGGTCGAGCGTTGGCAGTGGCACATTGATGGCCTGAGGCAAATGACCCGAGGCAAACTCCTCCGGTGAGCGCACATCGATAACGCGCGCACCTTGATCAATCAATTGCCAACATTTTTCACCGTTGCTGCTACCAGATAATTTAGCCAGTAAAGATTGAAACATAGCTTTGCCTCTATGATTAGAAGATTTTCAATAAGTTTATTCTAATGGATTAGTGAGCGCAAGCGGCAATCTGTTGGGTGCTTGGCTTGTCGGCATTACTCGGTGGCAGGCGCTTCCCTGTGGTAATGGATAAGATCATGAAACACCACGGGTTGATCGCTTAAGTTGCGGTAACCGTGGGGTTTATCGGCGGCAAAGCGCACGGCTTCGCCCTGCTGTAATGGCTGCCACTGGCCATCGACTAACACTTCCATGGTGCCGCTCAGTACGATCACATGCTCGGTCACGCCCGCCTCATGGGGCTCGGAAAGGCGCTCATAGTGCGGTAATAGGGTGAGTTCAAACATCTCAAAACCAAAGCGTGGCTCAAAGGGAAATAGCGATGCCACTAACATGCCGTCGGTTGCAGGCTTTTGGCGTAATGCATCGGCGTTACGAAAGACCGCGCCTTGGCTCTCGGGTGTCGGCTCCAGAAAGGTTGAGAGTGAGGTATTAAAACCGCTAGCGATTTTCCACAAGGTAGCAATAGTGGGGCTAGATTCGCCGCGCTCAATCTGGCCTATCATGGCCTTGCTTACGCCTGTCTCGAGTGCCGCTTTATCTAGGCTCCAACCCTTTTGGCTGCGCAGTTGTTTTAGGGTCGCGGCAAGATAACTGTTGATGGTCTGCATTAGGTTTTGACGCTTAAAAAATTATTTGTACGTTATAACGCACAGGTGCTATCTTGTCCATCTTGTGCGTTATAGCGCACAAGAAATGGTGCGATTATCAAGGCAAAGGTAGGAGTAGGGATGATGTGGCGCGAGGCTTTAGGACTATCAAAAATATCGGCGGGCTTTATTGCCGTGCTGGTGGGCTACAGCAGTTCGGCGGTGATTATCCTGCAGGCGGCGGACGCTGTGGGCGCGACATCGGCACAAATGAGTTCATGGCTGTGGGCCTTAGGTGTTGGCATGGGGCTCACCAGTATTGGCCTGTCTCTCTACTATAAAAATCCGGTGCTTACGGCATGGTCGACCCCCGGGGCCGCATTGATGGTTAGCAGCCTTGCGGGATTAAGTATCCACGAAGCCGTTGGTGCCTTCCTGATCAGCTCTTTGTTGATCACCCTATGCGGCTTGGCGGGCTGGATGGATAAGCTTATTCGTATCATGCCGCAGTCAGTCGCTTCGGCCATGTTAGCGGGGATTTTACTGCAGTTTGGTTTAGGGCTGTTTCAAGCCATGCAGACTCAACTGAGCTTAATCCTATTGATGTTATTAGTGTTTGTTGTGCTTAAGCCCTTTGCGGCGCGTTACATTATGTTGCTCACCCTCGTAGCGGGAATAGGGATGAGTTATCAATTGGATCTACTGCAACTCGATAAGCTTGAGCTGCAATTCGCCGCCCCTGTATGGATAGCGCCTGCGTTTTCTGTCACCAGCGTAGTGGGCGTGGCGCTGCCCTTATTTGTGGTGACTATGGCCTCACAAAATATGCCTGGGGTAGCAGCGCTCCACAGCCATGGTTATCGCCCGCCTATCTCGCCATTAATTACCGTGACGGGTCTGATGGGCGTATTGTTTGCCCCCTTTGGCGGCTTTGCTTTTAATCTCTCGGCTATTACGGCGGCCATTTGTATGGGTAAAGAAGCTGACCCAAATCCCGCGACCCGTTATTGGGCGGCTGTGTGGGGCGGTGTGTTTTACTTTATCACTGGCTTACTCGGCGCCACTGTAGTTGGTCTCTTCGCCGCGTTTCCGAAGGAGTTAGTGCTCGCGATTGCAGGATTAGCCCTGCTTGGCACCATAGGTAACAGTCTAACCGCCGCGCTTGCGGATAACGACGAGCGAGAAGTGGCAGTGATTACGTTTCTCGTCACCGCCTCAGGCGTGAGTATATTGGGGATCGGCAGCGCCTTCTGGGGATTATTACTCGGATTTTTAATGCATTACTGGCACAAGCATCGCGCCTTAACCACAGCTAAGCAGGCAAAAGCTTAGCTGTGATTAGGTCTAGATTGCGGTTCGCCATGTAAGTGGATTGATGTGTGTTGAGGCCTAGAGCTTTTGGGTCATAAATAGGCTATTGGGGTCGAGCGTGTAATCGGCAAAGGGGCCACACAGCTCGAAGCCAAACTTAGCGTAGAGAGAACGTGCGGGCAGGAAAAAGGCCATTGAGCCCGTTTCTAAACTGAGGCGCTGCACGCCTGCGGCTTTGGCGTCATTGATCAAATGCTGCAATACCTTAGAAGCGATCCCTTGTTGTTTGTAGGTGGCGGCGGTGCGCATCGATTTGATCTCCGCATGCTCGGCATCTAACCATTTTAGTGCACCGCAGCCTGCCAGATTGCGGCCATCCCACAGTGTCCAAAAGCGAATATTGGGTTGGCGCAGGCCATCAAGGTCTAATGCGTGCACGCTTTCTGGTGGCGAGGTTGCCCGCATATCTTCAAGGTGCTCAGTTAAAAGTGCTGCAATTTCAGGCCCTTTTAGATCATCTAGTATTATTTTCATTGTTGCTCTCAAGATTAAAATTCCCTGTGTTGTCGCTTATCCATCATAACGTTATCGCGTTTCGTTGTTTTTAGGGTTAAAACGCTGCGGTGACTAAGCAAAGGGTAGGCCAAGAGTTTTTAGTTAAAGCTAAACGCAGAATCAAAGTCGTGGGGCTTCACCCACTGATTTTTAATCAAGAGTCGACCAAGGAGGACAGCTCGTCCTATTGATTTCACATCAGCCAAGACTCCCCCAACGGAGTTGAAAGCCCCTTGTGCTCATTGCAAAATTTGCTACAGCTTCCTAAATCCTCGATTTTCATCTGGCTAAATGGACGGAGCTATAAATTTGGAGCTGTATATACTACCAAATTGAAAAGACACTTCTCTTTTTTGAATGGAAATCTGTTAATATTCAGCATCATTGAGAGCTGATAATTAAATAACTTAAATAGTACGCTTGATAACAATCAAGTTAGTGTTATTTAAGCGGTTGAACACGGCTAGGTTATTGATTCTATAGTGTATGTTTGACTCTAAGAGAACAATAAATACTATAAAATTATTGTTTGAATGGAATTTGCTTAATGCAAAGGAGGCGCAATGGTAATCGCGAAAAACACATCTGATATAAAAGCAGACCTTTTTATTAGTTCATCACTTGAAATGATGCGCAAGAAGCTTCTTGACTTATCCGCTAGAAATCGCCTTCTAAATTTCCCAATTACGAACAAAACCTCTGCCCTGCGAATCGTCGACGAGTTACCCGACCAGCTTTCCAATGCTTTATGTTCTGATTTTACTATGGAGTTTGGACCCGTCGACGAACCGACCCGTGAACAGTTAATTGAGCATGGATATATACAAGTCGGAAAAGATAAAAAAGATGTGCAGTTAAAGCCTTTTCCCACTGCAATGGAGTGGGCCAAAGTACTAGGGATTAATACTTCTTATACTTTACCTGGCGGTGATCTGGGAGATGAATCTCCAGCAGTTAATAAGCAACTATTAGAAAAAGCCAGTGAATTTATCACTGAGTATGCATTAGCGCATAACGATAAACTAACGGGTATCCGCTCTCATTATGCTGAATATGGAGTTGATCTAGCACTATTAACCGCCGCTTGTCACCAAGCTGGATACAAAGACCTTGGGGATTTTGAACGCCAAATCAAATCGGGTAATGGTGTTCAAATTGCCCAAGTACATTCGAAGCATACTGATAATAAGATCCAAGTATTGCTATTCCCTGGTGAATTAGAGGCCAGACTAAGAGCCATTTATAATAAAGCCCAGACTGCGTTAGAAGAAAGTGGCGCGAATATCTTGTATCTCGCTCTAGGCTTCCTAGAGTGGTATGAAGCCGATATTTCAGATAAAGCTCGCCTTGCGCCCTTGTTTAGCATTCCCGTCCGTCTTGAGCGCGGTAAGTTAGATCCCAAAGATGGCCTATATAAATATCAGCTGGTTTATACCGGCGAAGATATTCTGCCTAACCTTTCTTTGAAGGCAAAGCTACAAACTGACTTTGCGTTGGCTCTGCCTGATTTCGAAGACGATCAAACTCCCGATGGTTACTTTTCAGCAGTTAACAAGCTTATCAAAAAGAATAAGCCTAACTGGTCCCTACAGCGTTTTGGATGCTTGGGATTGTTGAACTTTGGCAAAATGATGATGTATCTGGATCTAGACCCTGAGCGATGGCCACAGGGAGATAGAAACATCACTTCCCATAACGTAATTCGTCGTTTCTTTGTTAGCCAAAAAGGGGAGTCAGTCCCAGCTGGTGGGGATAGTTCTGGTGAACATGATATTGATGCTTACACTGATATTCATAATAAAGTGCCGCTTATTGATGATGCCGATAGTTCCCAGCACAGTGCTTTAATTGACGCTATTCAGGGCCGTGATTTAGTGATTGAAGGTCCCCCAGGCAGTGGTAAGTCTCAGACGATTACTAACCTAATCGCAGCAGCTTTAATGAATGGTCAAAAGGTACTGTTTGTTGCTGAAAAGATGGCGGCGCTAGAAGTGGTTAAAAGCCGTCTCGATAGGGCTGGCCTTGGTGAGTTTTGTTTAGAGCTGCATAGCCATAAAACACATAAGCGTAAAGTGCTGGACGATATTCAGGCGCGTGTGACTTTAAATGCAACGATGCCGAGTCAGATGGAAATCAATGCGCAAATTTTGCGTTACGAAGAGCTCAAGCAGCAACTGAACGAGTATGCCGCTTTAATCAATAAAGAGTGGGAGCAGACGGGCAAAAGTATCCACCAAATTTTGAGTGCTGCGACCCGTTATCGAAGCAAACTTGAGATAGATGCAACTTCACTTCATCTCAAAGATGTTAGTGGTCAATCTCTGAATAAAGTGAAGCAGTTACGTTTACAAGATCAGGTTGCGACATTCCAGCAGATATACCGTGAAATTCGGGAGCAACTTGGGCATGAAGTTGAAATCTACCAACACCCTTGGAGTGGTGTCAGAAATACTGAGATTCAGATATTTGATAGTGATCGTATTGTCGAATGTTTAGTTCAGTGGCAACAGTCACTTGAGATTTTTGCTCAAGAGTACCAGCTATTTATTAGTGATTGGAATATTGATGTTGATGGTATGGACTCTCTTAAACTGATAAATACGGTATTACAGGACCTTAATTCTTTAAAGCCTCTCGCTGGTGGAGAGGTATTTGAAGCTCTACGTTCTTTTGAAGCTGAAGGTGCTATCGAGAGTGTAAGAAGTTATCTTTCGGTTTTTGAGGACTTACAAAAACATTATCAGCAATTAAGCGAGAAGATTCATCCTGACAAACTCAATTCAATTGAACACATCCAACCGCAGGATATGCCTAAAACGGGATTAGATACTTTCGTTATTCCAAATGGGATAACGATTCGCGACCTAGTGAAGTGGTACGAGTCGTTAAATAAGGCCTCACTTACACTTGGTATGCTGACTAATGAGTTAAGTGACTTTAAGCAAGCTCTCCCTTCGGCGATTTCTAATGCAATGGATGATAGTCGTAATGGCTTGCAATTTACGGCTCAGTTACTTCAGGTTATTGCTGGTTTACCGACAGAATTAATACCTCTTCGTGATTCGGTATTTGATGACGATGTTGTTGATACCACGTTAAAAACGCTATCTAAACAATGTGCCGTACTTAGGCCTTTAAAAGAAAGCCTTTCTAAAACCTTTTTACTGGAACAATTACCCACAGCCGAAGAGCTCAGTCAGGCCGTTTTGGTGTTACAACAGGGTGGAATACTGTCTTGGTTTAACAGCAATTGGCGACAAGCACGCACATTACTCAAGTCAGTCATTAATCCAGCCATTAAATTCGCTAAAGCCAAGAATCAATTTGACGAGTTAGTTAAATATCGCTCCGAGCTGAAACAATTTGATGCATGCGATCATGCTCGTTCGTTAGGCAATGCTTTTAGAGGTATTGAGACTGACTATGAACAGCTAACCGCCTTACGTCAGTGGTATATCAGAGTAAGAGAAACCTACGGTGTAGGTTTTGGTCCCAAAGTCGCTATTGGTACGAGCGTTTTAGGGTTGGATTCAACATTAATTAAGGGTGTCCACCAGCTAGAAAAGCAAAAGCTTTCATCGGTATTGCTTGAAACAATATCTATGATCGATAGTTTATTACAGCGTCTACCCAAAAAATCTGTAAATCTAAATCAGCAGCAACAACTTGTATGGGTTGGTGAAGGTTCTTTGCTGGATAGTCTCAGTCTGGAAGTGAGGCAAGCTTTAGAACAACTGCAAAGCTGGTACTTGAGTGATGACACTTTGCTCAGTGAAGCAGGAAAATTAGTTAATGCTATTAAGCAAATGCAGCAATGGCATCAAGAGTTAGCTGACAAGCGGCCCCTATTAGAACCATTTGCAGATAAGACTATGCCATTGTCTTTTGGGGTGCATAAAGATAATAGTTCGTCTATTGGTGTTATCAGCTCCACCTTAGATTTAGCTGAGCATCTTTTAAAGCAAGTGAGCAGTACTTCTTTTGCTGCTTGTGTAAGGCAGCTTGAGAATGCACAAAATTATGAAGAATTGCTTGGAGAAGGAGCAAGACTTAAGGAACTAAGAAACAATCAGGCTGACAAATTGTCGGTGTTTGAGTCTGAAACCGAGCTAGATGTCGAGATGTGGTTTAGACCTGTTGATGATTCACTTAAAGGATTGATCATTCGTAATCAGCGCGCAATTTCGCAGCCTCGATGGTTGAATGGTTGGGTTAATTTCACTCGTAATCGAATGCAGATGCATGAGCTTGGATTAGAGCGGATCTGGGAAGCGGTATTTAATGGTGCTTTGGATATCGAGCAAGCTGATTTGGCCTTGGATTTGGCGTTGAATGACCAGTTGTCGAGGGAGATTATCAATCAACATCCAGATTTGGCTAGAGTTTCAGGTACGCAACGTAACGCGATCCAAACCAAATTTAAAATCTACGATAAAAAGCTATTCAAGCTACAACGAGAACGTATTGCAGCCAAAATTGCATCTCGCTCAGTGCCTGAAGGTAACTCCGGTGGCCGTAAAAGTGAATATACCGACTTTGCTCTGATAAGAAATGAGTTGGGTAAGAAGACTAAGCATATCCCAATTCGGCAATTGGTTAACCGTGCAGGAGAAGCACTGTTAGCGTTGAAACCTTGTTTTATGATGGGGCCAATGTCTGCTGCTCATTACCTTGCACCTGGCAGATTAGAGTTTGACTTAGTAGTGATGGATGAAGCTTCGCAGGTCAAACCCGAAGATGCGCTTGGTGTGATTGCTAGAGGCAAGCAAATTGTTGTAGTGGGTGACCCCAAACAGTTACCGCCCACGAGCTTTTTCGATCGTTCAATTGAAAGTGATGATGACGAGGAAGTTGCAGCATTAGGGGATACCGACAGTATTCTAGATGCTTCACTGCCCCTATTTCCGATGCGTCGTTTACGTTGGCATTATCGCTCTCAACATGAAAAGTTAATCGCTTATTCTAACCGTCATTTCTACAACAGCGATTTGGTTATTTTCCCCTCTCCAAATGCGGATTCCCCCGACTACGGTATCAAATTTAGCTATGTGGCTGGTGGACGGTTTACGAATCAACACAATATCGAAGAGGCAAATGTTGTTGCGCGGGCAGTAGTAAAGCACGCACAAACTCGTCCTGAAGAATCAATTGGCATCGTAGCGATGAGTTCTAAACAGCGGGACCAAATTGAACGTGCTTTGGATGAGCTTTGCCGCTCAGATGCTTCAGCAGAAGCGGCAATTAGTAAGCTTCGTGTCCATGATGAGCCTCTGTTTATCAAAAACTTAGAAAACGTGCAGGGGGATGAACGTGATGTCATTTATATCTCTTTCACATATGGCCCTGCCGAGGTCGGAGGTAAAGTTTATCAACGCTTTGGACCGATAAACTCGGATGTGGGCTGGAGACGATTAAACGTACTGTTTACTCGCTCCAAAAAGCGGATGCATGTGTTTAGCTCTATGCGTGCTGAAGATGTGCTAACGAGTGAGACTAGTAAGCGAGGTGTTATCGCGCTTAAAGGTTTCCTGCAATTTGCTGAAAAAGGCATGTTGGATTCAATTTCGACTTCTACAGGGAAAGGGCCGGATAGTGATTTTGAAATTGCGGTAATTGAAGCTTTAACAAAAGAAGGATTTGAATGTGAGCCTCAGGTGGGGGTTGCAGGATTTTTTATTGATATAGCTGTTAAGGACCCTGGTAGTCCTGGACGCTATTTAATGGGGATTGAATGTGATGGAGCCGCTTATCATTCGGCGAAGTCTGCTCGGGATCGCGACAGATTAAGACAGGAAGTATTGGAGCGTTTAGGCTGGAAGATCAACCGTATTTGGTCAACTGATTGGTTTGGCAACCCAGAAGAGGTGTTAGCACCAATTATTCGAGAACTTCATGAACTGAAGTCAGCAATAAAAGTGACTGTGCCGAATTTGGATGTTGATGAAACAGAAGAAACCGTAGTTCAACCTGCAGTTGCATCAGTAGTCTTGAATCAACCTGCAGCAGAGTTGAGTTTAAAGGAAAAACTAAGACATTTTGCGCAGCATGTTATCGAGTTGGGCAGTCCTCATACAGAGGATGATTGCCGATTGCTGCGACCTGCAATGATTGAAGCGCTTTTGGAACATCAGCCTTTATCTCGTTCTGAATTTGTCGAGCGGATTCCACAATATTTAAGACAGTCAACTGATTCGTCGGAGGCGCAAAGGTACCTTGACCATGTTCTAGCATTAATAGATGGTTCAGATTCAGTACCCAGTACTATAACTGTTTAATGAAATTATGAATCGTGAGTTGAAAATCTAATTTGGGTGAGTTGAGGTGCTAGCATGTGTTGCTTCCTTACACCTTGTATTGGTATTTATGTAGAGGACTCTTTTAAGTCGAAGAAGTTACCGATGCATGGTGATTGGCGAGACGAACGTCCGCCCCATGGCCGCTTTTTGGCATTCATGCCATCGTGGCATTTGTGAATCCTTTCACATCAGATGTGGCGACCCTGTATCTAAGGATGGACTTGAACAACATCCGTGTCTAACGGCCAGTTCGCCGTCCATGGCTCTCGTTCATAAGCTTAGAAAACCTAGGTTTCTATTCAGCGTGTCGTCGAGCCAGTACAGTAGTTGGCCTCACGCCTACTGCAAATACTTCAGATCTATGAAAGAGGTGGGGCTATTTCAGATGATGTTGGGGTAGTTGTGGTTGACCTAACAGGGCAACGATAAGGATAAAGTCGTCTTCTTTGGTGAAGTAGGCTGTGTGTTTACCGATAGGAAAGTAGAAACCGTTGGGGTAAATATCGTTGCAGCTTCTGCCTAATCCGGGGTGATTGGCTAACATTTGCAAGCCGGATATTAGGCTTTGTTTGTATTTGTGCCACTGCGACTCAGAAAAGTGTTGAAGGGTGTAGTCTTTAATCTTTAGTAGGTGAGCCTGAGCTAACCTACTCAGTTTATAGCGTTTATTATTCATGTGAGTAGCTACAGGGCGTTAAGAAAATCTTCGCCATCTACCACATTGCCCTTCGCTAAATCTTCTTTGGCTGCGTTGAAACAGTGCTTCAGATAGTCGGCTTTCATCGCCTCAAGCTGTTCGTAATCGTGGATAGACATAACCACAACCGCATCTTTACTGTTTTTGCTGATCTTGATGGGTTCACGTTGAGCGTTTAGCAGCAACTCACCGAAATTTCGTTTGGCGTCATTGGCGGTTAATGTTTGCATGAGTTAAGCCCCGTTTTGGAAATACAGTGGCAGTATAGTTTATTGAGCGAAATGGTCAAAATGATTAAATCGTGCGATTTGTGCTAATGATGGGTTATCTTGATTCGCTTGATGAGGACTTGCCTACAAATGAGATCAACAAGCCGAGATGATTATCGGCTTGTTGTTAACGCTTTTGCTAGCTCAAAAGCGATTTAGTAGTACTTCTTCAAATAGCTCTCGGCGTAGCTTTTCAGCTTTTTGTTTGGGTTGTTGTTGGCAATATTTTCAATCACTTCGCGGTATTGGGTATTACCCGATGCCGCAAGCGCTTTCGCCATATTGGCGTAGGTGTCGATGGCTAACTTGTCGTTACTCATCAAACGTGGATTTTTCAGCTCAACGCTCAGGCGTTCTAATAGAAAATCATCGTAGTTTTGATCGTCCATCATGCGTTTGGCTGCGAGGCGCATCAGCTCTAAATCATTGCTTTTAAAGGCGTTGGCATAGGCATTATTTTTAGTACTTTGCTCGGCCACATATTGGCTTTTATCGCCTAAAATAGCATTCCATTTTTTATACTGGTCAAGATTTTCAAGGGCTTGGGTAGCGTACTTCTTCAGCTTCTTATGGTAGTCGCCATTGATAATATTGTTGATGGTGCCGCTGTATTTATCGTTCCCTGAATAAGCTAAACCTTTGACTAACCATGCACTGTAGTCGATAGCATTTTTCTCGGTGGCTTGTGGCAGCGATGCGATAAGTTTGGCCTCTAACACATCGTAAATGGCGGGATCGGATAATCCGGCAAACGTCAGGGCTTCGATGGCTTGTTTTTGCTTAAATTGGTTGTCGCCTTTAAAAATTTCTTGATAGGTTTCAACCGTATAATCCTGCGCCCACACCGGCGAGGCCAGTAAACTGATACCGAGTAAAATGCTTGCAACTAATGGTTTCATTGATATGTCCTTATGTCGTTTTCCAGCGTTTAAAAATCAGTGAGGTGTTGATACCGCCAAAGGCGAAGTTATTGCTCATCACATAGTCGGTGTCGAGCGCACGTGGCTCGCCACGAATGTAATCGAGTGCGGCACATTCTGGGTCGATATTGTCGAGATTGAGTGTGGGGGCAAACCAGCCCGCATTCATCATCTCAATGCTGACCCAAGCCTCTAGCGCACCGCAGGCGCCTAAGGTATGGCCGGTGTAGCTTTTAAGGGATGAAATCGGCATATCCGCACCGAATACCGCGTGGGTCGCATGGCTTTCGGCAATATCACCGCGGTCGGTGGCGGTGCCGTGGGCATTGACATAACCAATGGCGTCGGGCGTGAGCGCCGCATCCTTAAGGGCTAAACGAATGGCGATTTCCATGGTATCGCTATTGGGCTGAGTCACATGCTGGCCATCGGAGTTAGTGCCAAAGCCGACGATCTCGGCGTAAATCTTCGCGCCGCGCGCTTTGGCGTGTTCTAACTCTTCAAGTACTAGCGTACAAGCGCCTTCGCCAATCACTAAGCCATCCCGCTGGGCATCAAAAGGGCGTGGCGATAATTCTGGCGTGGTGTTTTTCGTGCTGGTCGCAAACAGCGTATCAAAGACTACGGCCTCCGTGGGGCAGAGTTCTTCGCCACCACCCGCGAGCATTAAGGTTTGCTGACCATATTTAATCGCTTCATAGGCGTAACCTATGCCTTGGCTACCTGAGGTGCAGGCGCTGCTGGTGGTGTGAATGCGCCCTTTAAGGCCAAAGAAAACCCCCACGTTTACCGCTGTGGTGTGGGCCATCATGCGGATATAACTGGTGGCGGTAACGCCTGACATATCGCCAGTTTTCAGCATATCGCCAAAGGCGGTAATGGGATCGGTACTGCCCGTGGAAGATCCATAGGCAATGCCCATCTCTCCCGAAGTGACGATAGGGTCGTCCAAGAGTCCCGCATCGATAAGTGCAAGTTCGCTGGCACGAGTCGCCATAATCGAGACTCGTCCCATGGAGCGGATTTTTTTACGCGAATAATGGCTTGGCACTTCAAAGTCGGTCACGGGGGCGGCAAGGCGAGTGTTTAGCCCGTCATATTTGTCCCATTCCGCCATCGTCACTACACAGTTTTTTTGTGCCTTAAGGCGGTTTGAGATACTCGGCCAGTCGTGACCTAAGGCGGTAATGCCACCAATGCCGGTGACAACAACTCGTCTACCCAAGCGGGGCGGGTTTGTCGGCTCAGTCATTTAGATCATGCCTCCATTCACCGAAATCACTTGGCGCGTGATATAAGCAGCATCGTCCGACATTAAAAAGGCTGCTAAGGCGGCGATTTCATTGGGTTTGCCCATGCGGCGCATCGGCACTAACTGCTCGACCATATCCTTAGGAATATCCGCCACCATATCGGTTTCGATTAAACCTGGGGCGATACAGTTTACGGTGATCTTACGTTTGGCCAGCTCTAAGGACAGCGCCTTAGTCGCGCCAATCAATCCGGCCTTAGAAGCGCTGTAATTGACCTGACCACGGTTACCCGCGATACCGGAAACGGAAGCCAAGGTGATAATTCGTCCGCCCTTGCGCGCTTGTACCATAGGCATAACGCAGGGGTGAATGACATTGTAAAAACCATCGAGATTAGTGTGGATTACGCTATCCCATTCAGCTTCACTCATTGCCGGAAAAGCATTGTCACGGTTGATGCCCGCATTGAGTATCACGCCATAATAAGCGCCATTTGCCTCGATATCGGCCTCAAGGGCGGCTTTGACGGCAACGCGGTCGGCAACATCAAACTTTAGTAGGCTGACGTTAACCCCAAGGGCGCGAAGCTCTGCGGCGCTGGTATCGGCTGCGGCCTGATTGCTGTGATAATGCAGCGCGATATCATAACCTGCCGCAGCCAGTTTAAGGGCGATTGCTTTGCCAATACCGCGGCTCGAACCTGTGACTAATACTCTGTTATTCATCTTTATTTCTCCACCCTTGATGCTCGATGAGTTGTTTGTGCATCAAAGGGCTAAATCCTTTTGTGATAAGACTTGTTGCTGCCAAGCATGACTCTTGGCATTAAGCCTGCTGGCTTGAGGCGATATACGCTTGGGTGTCCTGGGGTTGGAACACATTCACATTGGCCTCGGCCACTAACAGTGGTGTTTGCTGCGCTCCCGCTTCGGGCAATAGATAAATCTGGCAATCAAATACCGCCAGTCCCGACTCTTCCTGATAGAGGCGTTTAACCTGAGTGCGGTAGCAGCGATTGAGTTCGTATTGCGCCGTGTGTAAGGCTAATTTACGCGATCCCAATAAAAATCCCACGCGGATTTTATCGTGACGCAGTTTAGCCTCAACGCCCGCTAAAGCGGCAATGCTCTGCGCCATATATTCGATACCCACATAATTGGGGACGGCCTGACGTTGCTCGTCAAAATAAGCGCTCTGCGGAGTGATCAGCACTTCGGTTTCGAGCGCATCCTGCTGATGGCTAATAATCTTATCAATCAAGATCATTGGCGCACGATGCGGAATAAAATCGGCAATATTCTGCTCGGCTAAGTGTTGCAGCCAAATCGGCTCGGCGGCTGACATTGCGGTATTGATAGAACTGGACATCAATCTTAAGCCCCTTTACGGCAAAAAATCAGGCTGGCATTGCTGCCGCCAAAGGCGAAGGAGTTGCTCATCACATAGTTAAGCTTGCCATGCTCGGCGCATTGCATGGCCGCGACTAGCGCAATGCTAGGGTCCTGCGGATCTTGCTGCCCATCAAACCTATGGGGCGGCAGGGCAAAGCTGTGATTATGCGGTGACAGCAACAGGTAACAAAATGCGGCTTCAATCGCGCCCGCAGCGCCTAAGGTATGGCCGACCAGCGGTTTGGTTGAGCTTGCAGGGGGCGGCGTGTCGCCAAATACCGAGAGTACGGCGCGGCTTTCCATTGCATCATTTTTAGGCGTTGCTGTGCCATGTAAGTTTATATAATCAATATCTTGCGCAGATATTTGTGCATCATCAAGCGCGGCCTGCATGGCGGCAATCGCCCCTGCGCCTTCAGGATGCGGTGCTGACATATGGTGCGCATCGCTCGACTCGCCGATACCTGCGAGCAATACGCAGGCTTCATTTGCTGTGTTGTCTGTCGCTAAGGTCAGGGTAAATAGCGCGGCGCCTTCACCGATATTGATGCCATCACGATTGGCGCTGAAGGGATTGCAATGTCCTTTGGAAACCGACTCTAAGGCGTGAAACCCGTTAACTGTGAGTTGGCACAGGCTGTCGATACCGCCGACAATCACCATATCGCACAGCTTGGCCTCAAGTAGGCGTTTGGCGCTGGCAAACACTTTAGCGCTAGAGGAGCAGGCGGTCGAAATGGTGTAGCAGGGACCTTGGAGCGCAAATAACTGGCGTAAAAAATCGCTGGTACTGCCTAATTCCTGTTGAAAGTAATGGTAATCGGCGGGGAAGTGGCCGTGTTGATTGCGATAGGCCAAGGCAGCTTCGCCCTTCGAAATCCCCGAGGTGCTGGTGCCTAAGACCACGCCGATGCGGTCGGCGCCATATGTCTGTTTCGCCTGTTCGACCGTGTCGGTAATGTGCTGTGCGGCAGCAAGGAGTAACTGATTATTGCGACAATCGAATTGCGCCAGTGCGGCAGGTATCGTCGGTAATGGCTCAGTGACGGGCGCAACCAGTGTCGACTCCCCAAATAATAGGGTGTCATTGGTTTGCATGGCACTGGTATCGCCTGCAATCAAGCGGGCTAACACCTGCTCGGGCGTTTGCCCTAACGGGGTACACAATCCAATCTGTGTAATGGCGACTCTGTTATTCATTGTTGCTTGCTATACCTATTACCGAATCTGGGTGGTAAATATAAGTGGCTAATATGATTAGTTTTAAAGTTTTATCTTTGATTGGCTGCCTATAACGTGACGCTTAAATGGGTTGTATCTCTAACTCAAACTTTGCCTGCGGCATGGTTAAATTAATATGTGCCTGCCAAAGGGTATCGTCGGTTTGGTGCTGATAACGAATTTGTATCACTTGGGTTTGGTTATCGTTGTAACTGATAAGCGTGTCTTGGCTATAAAACTGGCGGCAGGGGATGGCGTCACATAGCCCTGTCACTAAACTTCCACCTTCTAAATGACTACGAATACTCTGTTCTGGCCAATAGATAAGTTGCATCATCGCCATCAGATATTCGGCTTTAAACTCATTCCCGAGTAGCTGACTCTGCTCACTGCTGAGTGTATTCCCATCGTAAACCAAGGTAAACAACGCTTGCCCTAGCGGAGCGAGCCCAACCAGCGTCATGCGTTCCCCTTCAAGTTCAAGCTGGGTGAGCAGCTCATGGGTGTTATCGCCCACTTTTATGCTCACCTTCTGACTAAAGGACTGGGGCGAAGATACCCTAGTTTTGCTGTCGTTTTGCTGACTTTGACTCTGGTTAGAAGAGTCTGTGCCAGCTGGGGTTGCGGCTGGCTGATTGCTGCTTGGTTTAGCGGGCGGTTTAGCCGTTGCAGGGCCAAAATGCTGTGGCAGTGGCGCTAAGCAATAACGCATATCTTTTGTGAATCCGACGCAGGTTTGCCGATAGAGCAGCTCACTGCAGCCCATCAAGCCGAGGCTTGAGAGCATTAGGGTTACTGTCACTATCGCTTTTGTGCGACCTTTGGCGTTAGGGCTTAGGCGCATCGAATTACACCTCGGCTAATTCGTTGATTGTGAGTTCGCTGATTGCGGGTTTGCCTGTTATGAGTTCAGCATCCTGCCGACATAGCTCGACCACCATGTTTAGACGTCGCTCGGATTCTTTAACAAAGGGATTTTGCACATCCCAAGCATAGCCCGCCAAAATCGAGCAAATCATTTGCTTGATTTTAGGATTCGGATCTTCATAAAAAATCACATCTTGGAAGCGGCCATCGTACCAAGCTTGCACGTAGGTGCGGAAGGAGTTCACCCCTTGCATTAACGGCGCTGAGTACTCGGTAGGCCAATCCACTGTGTCACCATTAAGTTGTTTGGTCACGCATTTTGCTGCCATAGATGCCGACTGCATGGCGATAGTTACGCCTGATGAAAACACCGGGTCGAGGAACTCGCCGGCATTGCCCAGCAACGCAAACTTATCGGTGGCGAGGCGCGACACGTTGGCGGAATAGCCCTTGAGTGTCGCACAGGGCTGGGCGACTTTGGCATTGGCAAGCAGTGCGTTAAGGCCGGGCTCTTCCTTGACTATGGTCATTAACTGCTGCTCTAAATCGCCTTTGAGGCGCGCGAGCAATTGCGGCTCTGCCACGACGCCGAGCGAGCAACGGCCATTGCTGAAGGGAATTAACCAGTACCAAATATCCTGATGCTGCGGGTGCACGCTAATTAAAATCTTATTCCGGTCGAAGTTGGGATCGCTGATGTTATCTTCCACATGGGTGAAGATGGCGCTGCGGGTCGGCAGTGAGGACGGCGTTTCGAGGTCGAGCAGTCGTGGTAATACGCGGCCAAAACCGCTGGCATCGAGCACATATTTGGCCTCGACTTGATAAAGTTCACCCTGCTCGTTACGCACAGTTAAACGAGGTGCGGCAGTTAAATCTATCGCCTCAACGGTTTCACCGTAACGGATCTCCACCCCAAAGCTTGCCGCAGTATCGGCGAGTAATTTATCGAAGTTTCCCCGTTGCACTTGGAAGGTTGTCCCCGGCCCTGGGGTAAATTTGTCGGTAAAGTCGAAGGTGGTATACACCCCGTTACGGCGGAAGGCCGCGCCATTTTTATATTGGAATCCCGCGGCATTCAGCGCCTCTAACATGCCCGCTTCTTCAATAAATTGCATACAGCAGGGCAGCAAGCTCTCACCGATCGAAAAGCGCGGAAAGTGTTGTCTTTCAAGCACGACGACACGTTTACCTTGCTTATGTAACAAGCTGGCGGCAATCGAGCCGGATGGGCCCGCACCAATAATGGCGACATCGACGCAAAGGGTGTGAGACTGTGTGGCGCTAGCCGCAGTAGAGGTAGACATTTAAATAACATTCCTTGTAGGTATCGAGACCTTGTTGGTGGTTAAAACCTGACTTGTGGTCAAAATCAATGGCGAAAGTACAAAGGTAAAGCCTATGCCGAGGGATAGGGTTAATCCAAAGTAATGAATGGCTTGGGTTTGGCTAAAGGCGAGTAAGCCAAAGGCCAATAGAGTCGAGCAGGCAGACATAAACACCGCCATCATCACCGCCTTGCCATGTTGCTCTGCGGAGGCAAAAAACAAGCTGTAATCTATCCCAATCCCGAAGACTAAAATCAGCGCCAGCGCATGGAATAAGCTTAAGGGGGAGCCGACTAAGCCTAAAATGGCTAAGGTAAGTACCGCGGCCAATGCCGGCACGGCGACAACCACAGTGGCCTTTTTGAGTCCAAAACTTAGGCTAAATAGCAAGAGTGCGATAACCAGTGCTAGCCCCAATAATTTAAGGGTGAGCAGGCGATAATGCCCCATCACGGTGGAGATATCCGCGACTTTATCGATAAGTTGCACTTGCGGATCTTTGGCAAAGCGCGCTTTGAGAGCCGCAATATCTTCAATACCACCGAGCAACACTATGGCGCCATGGCTGTCGCTTCCTCGCTGTGTATTATCTGGATTGGCCGTTGGCTCCGTTGAGTGTTCAAGCGGCGCTAATCCCAGTGGTGCAAGCCAAAGTGTCGCTAGCTGTTTACCAAAGCCCAGTTCGAAAAAATCCGCCGGGGTGATATAGCTATCCTTGGCGCCAAGATAGGCGGCAGAAAGGCTTGGCGCTAGGCTGTCATCTAGCCCTATGCTACTGAGCACTGCGGAGAGTTGCGATTGATAAATCTCGCCCTGTAATTGATACGCCGCATCTTGCTTTTGCTTGCTCGGTAGGTAACGGCTGAGGCTGACATAATTGCCCAGCTCTTGCTGTTTTATGGCTGTATCGAGTTGTGGGCCTAGGGCTTCGAGCCGTTGCAATAAGGTTTCTTCACTCGATGCGCGCACCAATAAAAACTGGTTATCGGTACCGCCACTGAGGAGTTTTCTGAGCTTATCTTCAGGCTCTGTCACGCTCGCAGGGCTTTGTTGTAAATGGCGAATATCATCATCCACCTTAAGTTGGCTGATACCCAGCAGACAAACGCCTACGAGCAGTAAGGTGAATAGACTCAATCCCCATGGCGACACCAGTTTGTTTGAGAATCCGGTGAGTTTCGCAAGATAAGCTTGTGCAAGATTCAGCGGACGCTCTCCCGAAGGTAACTTGCTGCCCGCTAAGAGTGGGTAAGCCAGCACTAACGTCAGGTAGGCGCCGAGTAAGCCAGAGGCGCAGAAAATCGCCACCTGCTGCATGCCGGGAAACGGCGCGAGGCCAATGCCGACATAGGCCAAGGCGCTGGTGATAAAGGCGAGAGACACAGTGGGGAAGATATAGGCCACGGTCGCCTGCGCGCTACGCTGATGATTGCTTAACCGCTCGCAGTAAAAGTGGAAACTGTAGTCGATGGCTATCCCAATTAGGCTGGTGCCAAAGACGAGGGTGAGCAAATGCAGCTCCCCGAACACGCTTAGGGTAAAGGTCACCGCCAGCAGTAAGCCACTGGATATTGTCATTATCGCCAGCAATAGCGGCATCACGGAGCGAAACGCCAGCCAGACTAATAACACCACCCCAAGCAGAGAGGCGAGGCCAAGGATAGAGATTTCGCTCTTAGCGGTATTAGTTGCCTCTAAAGCATGAAACAGTGCGCCCGCCTGTAATACTTGTATGCTGGCATATTGCCCAGTCACTGTGGTAAGTGCTTGTGTTAACGCTGCTTGCTGAATGAGTTGGGCATTAGGATTAAAGGCGCTGTCTTTACCCTTTGCCATCACAATAGCGGCCACGCCTTCACTGTTATCAACACCTTGGTTGGGGTGAGCAAGTAAAATCCCTTGCTTGGCGCTCAGTTTCGAGCTGGGTGCGAGGGCGAGCAAATTGGCGGGAAATAACAGCAAAGGATCTTGAGTGAGCAGTTGGCTATTGGCGTAACTAAAGGCGTTGTAGAGCTGTTGTGTGGCCGAGGCAACTAAGCTATCGAGGCCATTATGGGTTAACGCATCGGCTTGCTCTGAGGTTAATAGCTTAAATCGATGGGGAAAATAATATTGGCCTAGGGCTTCACCCATTTGCATGTCGGCACTGCGAATATCGGTAAAGGCGGTATTTTGAGTCTTAAGCTGCTCCATCAGGAGCGTCGCCGCCGCAATTGCTTGCGTTTCATCCTTGGCAATCAGGGCAAGATACACTTGATCGGCGAGTGTTGACTCCACTTGCTCGAGGGCGCGGGCTGTGAGCGCATCCTGCTGCAGATGTGGCAACATGGCGAGAATATCGCTTTGAACCTTTGCCCCATTTTGCCACAGTTGCAGCGTCCATAGGCTCGCCGCCAGCATCAGACACAGCCAAATCGCAAGGCGTAATTTGCTTGAGGTGTGCATCAGCCTGTGACCTATGCGCGTGGCAATCTTGGTCGCCATTATTTTGCCTTGCTCTCTTGAGGGTCAGTCTCCCGTGGAGAAACTTTTTGAGTTAGCGCGATAGAGAACTGGGCTAATTCGGCGTCGCTCAGTTTACCTTGGCGCAGCTCGCGAAAATCGATACGGGTGATATCCTGCGGACTCACGCTGGGTGCGGCGCTGAGCAACACTAAGGCATGAAGAGTATCGCTGCCTTCGAGCACCATGTTAGCGATGGCTTTTTTCATCAGTGGATCTTTAGGGGTTAATCCGAGCTGCCAGTTTTCCTTAGCTAATTCGTTCGTTAAGGTTTTTTGAGCTAAGACGTGCAGTTCAAAATGATTGCTTAATCCTGAAATATCACCGCCCAGCATGGCACTCACCAGACTTGGTAATAAATCCCCCATGGCTGCTGCATTTGCCGAAGCATCGGCGCTGCTGACTTGCACTCGTCCTTGGCTATCTCGCTGAATAAGTTGCTTATCTTTTAAAATGAGCAAGGACTCAAAGGGCGTAAGCTGCTGCCAAATCAGCCCTTGGTCTTTGTCGAATACAAACTGACCTTGGCTAATGAGGGGCTTTTTTAACACTTTAAGTTGGCGGGATTGCACAAAGTGGCCGCGTACTGTCTCGCCAAGGTTAAGCTTTTGGCTGAGGGCGAGTAATGCGGCGTTATCGGCTCCTTGGTTAAATAGGGGCTGATATTGGCTCGCTTCTGTAAGGTTAGGAGTAGCAAGGTCTTGCGCCTGCACAGAGCCAAGCAGCATCCAGCTTAACAGTGCGCCTTGGCAGAACCATTGCACCCACTTAGCTCGCGACCAGGTTTTGAGGAGGACATTCATTCGCTATCCGCCTTTACAAGCAGCGGGGCGATTTTGCTGCGAAATATCTCTGGTGTCACAAAGCACATTTCTTGGCTCGTCATATCCACCGCAGCCTGAATGGTATAACCCTTGGTAATGCGCTCACCCGTTGCTGTATCACGGATTTGATAATTGATTTTTAGGCGATTTTCCCACTCGACCAACTCGGCGT
This sequence comes from Shewanella sp. FDAARGOS_354, assembly GCF_002209245.2. Classification (NCBI taxonomy): domain Bacteria; kingdom Pseudomonadati; phylum Pseudomonadota; class Gammaproteobacteria; order Alteromonadales; family Shewanellaceae; genus Shewanella; species Shewanella sp. FDAARGOS_354. The sequence continues at coordinate 4,024,662 of NZ_CP022089.2, forward strand.
GCACGGTAATGTGTTGCTCGAAGGTGCTGGCCTTAACGTATTTGATCTGCACATCAATAATCGGCCAAGCGTAGTTCGAGGCCTGCATTTGGCGATAGTTGTAGCCTAATTCGTCGAGCAATTTGCAACGGGCAATTTCGAAATAACGCAGGTAATTACCATGCCAAGTGATCCCCATCGAATCCACATCGTGGAAGGGGACCTGCATGTCCATTTCTATGCAGAGCAAGGCTTTCATCGGCACACTTCCCATTCGCCCGCTTGGATTTTTGCAACGGTTTGGCGCAGCACGGCTTCCAGTGGTCGGTCTTCGACTAATGGCTCAAAGTCAGCGCGCACTTGGGCGAGCGTGGTCGCAAGCGATGGCGTCAGTGAGGCTTCGTCTAACTCGTTTTGGTTGATACGCAGACCAATGCCTTGGGTCATGGCGAGCAGGGCTGCGGCGGCGACTTGTTCTGTCAGCTGTAATACGCGCATACAGTCACGGGCGGCGATAGTGCCCATGCTGACTTTATCTTGGTTATGGCATTCGGTTGAGCGTGAGAAAACGCTCGCGGGCATAGTGTGTTTCAGTGCTTCCGCCGTCCAAGCGGAAACGCCGATTTGCACCGCCTTAAAGCCATGGTTGATGGCGCGACGTGCACCAGTCGAACCCGAAAGGTTAGCGGGTAAACCGTTGTTAAATTTAGGGTCCATCACTAATGCCATTTGGCGATCGATCAGATCGGCGATATTGGCCACAGTATTTTTTAAGGAGTCCATCGCAAAGGCGATATGCCCGCCGTAAAAATGGCCGCCATGGAGAATATGCTCGCCTTCAGCATCGACAATCGGGTTGTCGTTGGCGCTGTTGACTTCGGTCTCGATAAATTGGCGCATAAAGGGCAGCGCATCCTGCAACACGCCAATAATGTGCGGCGCGCAGCGGATGGAATATCTGTCCTGCAATCTGTCGGAATTGCGCGGGTGAACATGGTGGTTCAAATCTTCCCGTATCCAAGTGGCGATTTGGTTTTGCCCTGGATGGGGTTTGGCAGCAAACAAAATATCGTCGAAATGGTTCGAGTTGCCTTTGAGGGTTAACGACGCCATGGCGGTAATGCGGCTGGCTAAACGCGCTAAATATTGTGCGCGATCAAAGGCCAAACAGGCTAACGCTGTCATCACTGCCGTGCCATTCATCAGGGCTAAGCCTTCTTTGGGGCGCAGCACATGGGGCGTGATGTTCAGCTCGCGGTAAACCTCTTGGGTGGCTCTGCGCTCGCCTTGGTAAATCACCTCACGCTCACCAACCAGTACAGCGGCAAGGTAAGACAGTGGCGTTAAATCGCCACTGGCACCGACTGAACCTTCCTCTGGGATCACTGGCACGATATTGAGATTAAGCAAAGTTTCGATGCGCTTTAATAGCTCATATGTCACGCCGGATTTGCCAATGGCGAGGGAGTTTAAACGGCAAGCCATCACGGCGCGCGCCTGCATTACGCTTAAGACTTCGCCAAGGCCACAACCATGAAAACGGGATAAGTGCAGCGGCAGTTCGTGGACTAAATCGAGACTCACGTTGACTGTGCAAGAGTCGCCATAGCCGGTGGTGACGCCATAGACCACGCCTTCTTCGTGCAGCAAACTATCGATAAAGCGGGCGCCTTTTTGGATATATTCCTGATAATCGCCATCATCACAGAGTTTGACCTTGGCGCCCTTTGCCACGGCAACGACTTGCTCTAATGTGAGTAACTGACGGCCAAATTTGATTGGCGACTCAACGGTTGTCGTGTGAGTAACTGCGTGGATCATAAATGCTCTGTCCTGTCTGTAGTGCGCTCCTGCTCCGGGAGTGCTGCTGTCGTTTTGTGGGCGGATGTCGCGCGGTTAACCTTGCTATCGTCCCGCCAAAAATCAAAGAAGTTAAACCATTGCAAGGGCTCACGCCTTGCGTAGTGTTCGAGGCGTTCGCTGTAGCGAGAAACGGCCTGTTGGAGTCGTTCCATTCTGCCCGCTCGTGGGCCTTTAAGTGTCTCGGCGAAGCGTTCTAAATGCACTCGATAACGCCCTTGCTCGCGCAGGCAAAACATCAGATACACAGGGCAATCTAAGAGTCCGGCCAAAATAAATGGCCCCTGTGGGAAGGCGGCTTCTTGGCCCATAAATGGCGCGTACACGACTCGCCCTTGGGCGTGGGATGAGGTTCTATCTCCTGCAATCACCACTAACTCGCCGTCTTCAATTTTTTGTTGTAATAGCATGGATGTGGCGGGATTTAGCTCGGTCACTTGGATCAAATTCAGCGTGCTATCGGGATTTAACTGTTTGAGTACATTATTAAAGTTTTCGGCATGGCTGGTTAACACCATGACATTGACTTTGACCTTACGCTGGTGGATTGAAATCGCGCGGCACAGCTCGAGATTGCCTAAGTGGGACACCAGCAGCACGGCACCTTGGCCGCTTTCTAGCTGATCGGCGAGCACTTGGCGGTCGGGAAAATCCACTTGGCTTAATTGAATGCGATCGCACCAAGCATCGATTCTATCGAGCGCCGCATTACCAAAGGCGATAAAGTGGCTTAAGCTGTCGCGCCAGCCAACGGGCTGATTTAACTGGGGATGCCGTGGCTCGAGGTGCTGTACGCGGCGCAGAAAATCTAATGAGGCTTCGCGGCTGACTTTGCCAGTCAGGAAGAAGTAGCAAATCACGGGATACATAATGGCGCGGCACAGCCAATGGCCACCAAAGCGGTAGCTTTCGACTAACAGTTTGATGCCCCAATAACTGCCGCGCTCCTTCATGGCTGACCAATGGGTCGCAGTATGAGCAGACGACGTCGATTTCGCCGCTTGTTTACGGCGCAGCAACTGCGGCAGACGTTTTAACATGCCAAAAAATAGCCGCGTGTGCAGTTTAGTGATACGCACATTGTCGGCCACACCTTGAAAGTGGCTGACGCCGTTTTCGGGATAAATGACCTTGGTGGGGTGAAACAGAATTTCTACCCCTTGCCAGTAGAGTTTTACTAGGATTTCGATATCGAAATCCATCCGCTCTGTTAGTGCTTGTTGGCTGAAGAGGCGCTCAGTGGCGGCTAATGGATACACCCTAAATCCGCACATAGAATCTTGAATATCAAAGCTTAAGGTTTCGACCCATACCCAAAAGTGGGTGAGGTAACGGCCATAGAGTCGCCCCTTTGGGACGGACTCGTCGTACTCGGGCTTACCCGAGATCAGCGTATCCGGCTTAGCCTGGGCTTTGGCGAGCATCGCGGGGATATCACTTAAATTATGCTGGCCGTCGGCATCGACCTGTAGCGCATGGGTAAAGCCATCGCGATAGGCGCGGCGAAGCCCTGTCATCACTGCCGCACCTTTACCTCGGTTGTAGGGGTGTTGCAGCAAGGTCACCCAATCGTGTTGCTCCGCCAAGGATTGCAGCAGATAGCGGGTCTCATCATTACTGCCATCGTCAATCAAATAGCAGGGCAGATTAAGAGTGGCGAGCTCGTCCAAGGTCTGGGCGATCGCGGCGCTGTGATTGTAATTGGGGATCACCAGTGCCAGCTTGATTGGGATTGGGCCCATTAAATCACTTGGCGGGGCTAACATTATGTCGTTCATACCGTCGCTCACTGCGCCGCTCCATCACCTTGCTTGCTGGCAAAGCTGATACGGCCTGAGGCATAGCGGTGGTCGCCGTCGCTGTAGGCAAAGGTGAGTTTTTCCTTGGCGGCATTGTGACTAATAACTAAGGTCACTTCTTGCCCTGGCAGAATAAGCTGTTGAAACTTTAGTACTTCTAAATTAGCGACCGCAGCGTTGTAACCAAAATGCTCGCAACCTAAGCGCACGGCCCAATCGAGTTGGGTCACGCCGGGGAGTACGGCTTGCTCAGGGAAGTGGCCGTTAAAATATTCGAGATCGGCGGCGACCAGCAGGCGCAATTCGATGCTATCAGGGCCGATCTGCGACGTGAGTATCGGCGGTAAACTCGACTTAATCATGGTCAAATAACTCAACTAGCTGGGCGGCGACACGCTTACCCTGAGTGTTTAACGGTAGGGTGTCGGGGTAACGCCAGCGGCGCGGTAGGGTTACTCGTTCAAACTGGGTCAGCAGATGCGCTTTTAAGGCATTGTTGATACTGAGTTTTCCCTGCTCTTGATGCACGCTACGGCCTGAAGAATCCCCTGATGATTTACAAATAAATCATCAAATTAGAGTGGAAGCGCATCTTGTTGCATGATCAAATGGTTTCGCTAAAAACTACACTTGGACAACAAGATGCGCGAAGCCAATATCCTACAACATTCTTTACACCAATACTGCCCAGAACTTCACCTAAAACGATTAAACAGCTTGATGCTGGCCTCTAAGGCACTGATTGAATGTAAGACACTGACCTTGACTGAGTTAGGTCGAAATTTACCAACCACGGCCCGAACCAAGCACAACATCAAGCGCATTGATCGTTTGCTCGGCAACACGCATCTGCATCAAGAACGGTTAGCTGTCTACCAATGGCATGCCAGCCTCATCTGTTCTGGTAACCCTATGCCGATTGTGCTCGTCGATTGGTCAGACATCCGAGAGCATAAACGCATCATGGCTCTGCGCGCCTCAATAGCCTTCAATGGCCGCTCTATTACCCTGTATGAGAAGTCCTATCCCCTATCAGAACAATGCTCTAAGGCCTCCCACAACGGTTTTTTAGCGGACTTAGCCAAGATTTTACCTTTGCATGTTACCCCTCTCATCGTGACTGACGCGGGGTTCAAAGTGCCTTGGTACAAAGAGGTTGAGGCGCATGGTTGGTTTTGGCTAAGCCGTATTCGCGGTACAGTTCAATTTGCAGATATTGGCGCTGAAAATTGGCGTGCAGTTCGCAGTACACATGACTTGGCCAACGGTCAAGCGAAGAGCCTGGGTTGTAAGACCTTGACCAAAACTAACCCTATCAATTGCCATCTCACGCTTTATCGTAGCAAACCTAAGGGGCGTACAAATCAGCGTTCAACGAGGACTAATTGCCACCATCCATCGGCAAAAACGTACTCAACATCGGCGAAAGAGCCTTGGGTGTTAGCCAGCAATTTACCACCAGAATCTCGGAGCCCAAAGCAGCTGGTAAACCTGTACGCCAAACGTATGCAAATAGAGGAAACCTTTCGTGACCTCAAAAGCCCGGCATACGGCTTTGGCTTACGCCAAAGTCGTACCAACAGTCCAGAGCGATTCGACATCATCCTACTGATAGCGTTGATGGTTCAATGCCTGTTGTGGCTAGTTGGTTTACACGCACAGCAACAGGGCTGGGATAAGCATTTTCAGGCCAATACCATTGGGCATCGAACGGTACTCTCAACGATTCGCTTGGGATTGGAGGTGCTCAGGCGGCCTGATTATCAAATCACGGAGAAAGAATTGCTGGCGGCCTGGGTATTATTCGCCAATCAGTTGCTCAAATATGGCTATGCTATGGCTGATTTATGAGGGGATCCTTCAGCGCTACGGCCCAATGGTGACAGGGTAATGACGGCTCCTAACTGGGATTTAAACTGGGGCAATACGACCAAGGCGGCCTGTTCGACATAGGCGTGGCTACAGAGCAAGGTCTCCATTTGCGCCAGCGACAGGCGTTTTTCTTCAATCTTAACGATGCGATCGAGCCTGCCTTTGAGTCTAAATTGGCCATTGGCTGTCGGTTCTATTTTATCTTCGCAACGTAACCATTGATCGTCGGCCAAGTAGGGTGACTTCAGCAGCAGGGCACCATCGTCAGCGTCTTGGTCTATGGTAATTTGTTCAAACACTTGCCATGGTTCGTCGGCCTCTTGTTGGCGACGATAGGCGATACCGCCGGTTTCGGTGCTGCCGAATATCTCTATGGGTAAATGGCCATAGCACTGGGCAACCCCTTGGGCGGCGGTGAAACTTAAGGGGCCACCGGAGCTGAAGACTAAGCTGGGTGAGCGCAGTTGGCGTTCGTGCTCTAGCGCCTTAGGCAAACGGGATAATTGCGCTGGGCTACTGATGAGGCACAAATTCGGCAACAGTGCGGTGTAGTAGCTTAAGGTCTCTGGGTATTCAATTTGCTCGCTTAAAAAGGGGCGACTGGCGGCTAAGGGCCAGAGGATTTTAAACAGCAAGCCATAGATATGCTGATGGGAAACGGTTGAGACCACACTGCAATGGGGTAAATGTTCGGCGAAGGTATGCTCGAGCACAGTCACTTCGGCATCGAGCTGCCTTAAGCTCTTGCGAATGGCCTTAGGCTCGCCACTGCTGCCCGAGGTAAACAGCACCAGTTCACCAAAGCTGTCGCTCTTGGGCCAAGGTTTGCTGGGCAGGCTCAACTCTTTATTCAAAAGGATAAAGGCATGACTCTCGCACAATGGTTTGTCAGACAATATGCCTTCAAATTGGTGTGTTAATTCGCTCAAGGTGCCGGTTTGGGTGTTGGGCGGCAAAATAATTTCTTTACCCGCCAAGAGTGCGGCACACAGGCCAACGGCAAACAGATCGCTGGTATCACTCGCCAGTAGCCATTTTTGCTCAGGCGCTTGGCGCAGCTGCTCGTAAAAATGGGCCACCTGATTGGTAAACAGGGCACCTGTGACTATGTCATGGTGATTAAAGCTGATCAGTTGTTGGGCGAATGGCCCTTGGGTTAACCAGTTTTTGAGTAGTTGTGTCATGTCTTCTTCAACCAAAAGCTGCGATATAACCATTCCCCACCGAGGAGCAGTCCCATGAGTACGTATGCAATCAAACCGTTGTACAAGGTCCAAGTTGCTAGGCTGGTAAATGCGGCGGTATAGGCCGCCATTGAGCCATTAAGGATAAATAAGCCGCACCAAAGTAGGGTGACTTTTTTAAGGTAGCCTATGGCTTCATCCGGCAAGTCGGGTTCTTTTAACCGCGCGAGCCGCTCTATCATGCTTGGGGCTTGGTATAGCGAGTAGCTAAACAGGGCTAACATGGTGAGATTAATCACCACGGGGTAATACAACAGCCAGTCGCTGCGTTTTGCCACAAAACTGCCAGCAGTGAGGGCAATCCCCACAATCAAAGGCAAGACTAAGGTTTTAACCTTTTGCTTTTGCAGCATTAAACGCACTACTAACAACAGGCAAAGCACTAGGGCGATTGTGCCTGCGGGTAGATAGTTTAGCCCCAAATACACGGCAACTGGGTAGGCGATCAGCGCGAGTGCGGTGAGCACCTGTAGCAGGACGCGCATTAGTCTTTTACTAGGCCTTCAATGGCGTTGACCACATCATTGACGGTACGAACTGATTTAAATTCATCGGGTTGAATTTTTTTGCCTGTCAGTTGTTGCAGCTTAATCACCAGATCGACGGCATCAATACTGTCCAGATCTAACTCTTCGTAAAGATTGGCGTCGGGGGTAATCGCATCGGCATCGATTTCAAACTCATCCACTAAAATCGTGGTCAGCATAGCGAGGATTTGTTCACGGTTTTGCATTTTCCTCTCCTATGGGCGCTGTGATTCGATAAATTTAGCGAGGCTGGCCACACTGTAAAAATGCGCCTTAGTGCTATCCGAGTTGGCTTCGATTTTGACATCAAACTTTTTCTTGATGGCTAAACCTAACTCGAGGGCGTCGATAGAATCGAGTCCGAGTCCGTCACCAAATAGGGGCGCATCGGTTTCAATATCATCAATACTGACATCTTCTAGGTCGAGGCAGTCGATAATTAACTGTTTAATTTCGTTGTGTAAAGTCATAATTATTTTCGAGTTGTTGTTGATAATATTGTTCAAGGTCCCGAGTTAATTGTCGGGCCATTTTCGCATGCTCACCCAAAGGGGCTTGATAGGCTTGGTGAGGAATTGGATTGCCGATTTCGACGGCCATCCCCATGGTCTGCCTTGGGATCTCATACCAAGGCTGTTCCTTTGTCAAACCTCGCACATTAGTGCGCAAAACCACAGGTAAAATATCGGCTTGGGTACGAATGGCAATATTGGCGGCGCCCCGGGCAAATTCATTAATTATTGAGCCAAATACTGTGCGCGTACCTTCAGGGAAGATAATTAAATTAGTGCCTCTGGCGAGCACTTCGCGGCAATCTTCGAGCATCAACTCTGCGCCGCGATTCGGGATATAACCTGCGCAGGAAACCACACCACGTAAAAACGGATTACGCCAAAGGCCTTGTTTAACGATACAACCCGCATTGGGCATGAGGCTGATCAACACCACCACATCGACGAGACTCGGGTGATTGGCGATGACGATCACCCCTTTGGCGCTATGTAACTGCTCGGCATTATGGGTGCTAACGTTGATCACCCCAGCCCACGTCAACATAGCGACAAAGCCTTTAAACATAGTGTGCACGGCTTTTTGCACGCGGATAATCCTCGCCTCAGGTGTGCCGGGCCAAAAACGCAGTAACGGCAATATAGTGAGCGAACTTAACAGTCCACCTAAACCAAAGGCAATATAGCAACTGACGCCACCGAGCCAACGGGGAATATAGTTGATTCCCGTGCGGCGTTTTTCGGGCAGCGTATAAGCGACATTGAACTGTGCCCCCTGTGGAGCGGGATTAGCCATGTTCTACGCTCCAGTGCCAATGGGATAAACAGCCAGCAATGTTTTGTGAGGTCGCTAGAGCATGGATCAACATGCCGTAGGACAGCGCAGGAGTGACTTGTTGCTGTGCTTGAGTCAGTTGGCTTAGCGTGAGCTTTACGGACGAGCGATGACAAGCAGGCGCGAGGGTAAAACCTAAGGCTAAGGGGAGTTCATACTCTTGGGTAAACTCATCGTATACCGGTGGCACAGGATCATCGCCAAAGATCAGTAATAACGGCTCTGCTGATTGATGTAGCTGGGCGAAAGCTTCCACCATGGCTTGGGAAAGGGTTTCAGTGCCTGCGGCAATTGAGGTAGAAGGGGCGGTGTTATTGTGTAAAATGCCCAAAATACCACTGCCGGTGTTATGCACGGATTGACTAAAACCTAAGGGAGAAAGCGGTTGCTTAGCGATAATATCTTCGAGTAAGCCAATTGTGCGATGCAGTTCGCCGTGGCGGGAAGCAAATATCGAACGGCAGTTTGGTGGCGTATCACATTGAAAACTGACATCCAGCATCATTTTTGTTAAACGGCTAAAGCGTCTACGCTGCATGGCTGGCACTTGGGGAAGTGCCGGAGATATGCTGTCAGTGGGTGAAGCCTCTTTGGTCGTTTCAGCCGAGTGCTTGCACCAAGTTTGCCAGTCATCATGCTGCTGATAGTTTGGAGCCCACGCCCCCCAAGAGAGGATGCTGAATCTGAGTTGCACTACTTTGCCTCGACACTATTTAAAGCTGTCTTAGTTATCCCTAACTAAGCGAAAACATTAATGAATTGACTGGCTTATCGCTATTTGCTCGTTGGATGAACGAACACAATTCCCCCATTTATTGAACGGCACATTCTACACTAAGTCCTTAGTTTTAATGAAGTCATTTGCATATGCAAGGTTAATAAAATGCAATGAGATTTTGCTTTGTCACTGTTGGCTAACATAGTTTTCAGAACGGGATAAAGACAGGGAGTGTAGACTAAGTGGCTTAACCTCAGTTGAACAGGCTCTGATATCAATAGTAAACAGACGCTCGAGGCGCCTGTTTATTATTAATAATGCCACTATTGATTGAATATCAATCTATTGTGCGAGTTGGCTTTCCATTTTACGCAGTGCAGTTTTCACTTTACGAGTGTTCTCTGGTCCCATACGAACAAGCAGTTTTTGGGCACTGGGTAAGGCTTCCAAATTGGGATCAACGAAGCGATAGTTGACGCTAATTGAACTCAGCTCAATGGGCTCTTCAATAATTGGCGCTGCGAGCATTACCTTAATTGCTTGTAGCATTCTGTCATTGAATTTGGCGTTGCTATAACCCAGTTCAGCGAAGGCTTCATCAAATAGCGGCGTGAGTTGCTTGTAGGTGTGCATTAAGCTTTGCTCATCCATATTGGCAATGACGGTCGCGTAGGCATCATATCTGTGGTAACTCTCTGGATTTAAATACACTTTGTTAGTGATTTCCGCCACGGTAAAGAGTTTTTCAGGGCCCTTAATTGGGCTGACTTTGCGGGTCAATTCGCCCTGCGCCAAGTTATCCACGAAGACTACAAACTGACGGATCAAATCTTGTCTGACTAAGGATGAACCTACGACATTATTGCTGATAAGTGCCAGTGCTTTTTGATGCACAAAAGCATCACTCTCAGGCAAGTTTGGCACCGTTTCTACGGGCGCTTGAGGCTCAACGGTAGTGGTTGAGTCAGTTTCCGTCGTGGTCGTTTGTGGTGTTACGTTTTCCACTGGAGTGGTTTCAGGCTCCGGGTTTGTTTCCAGAGTAAGCGGTTCTGACGATGGTGGCTCTGGTAGTACTATCGGTGCATTAGGAATGAGTTTGGGTGAGTCATCTTTACTATAGTAGTAATAACCTGCCGCAGAGAGCAGGATGACGAGCACAATCGCAATCAATGCAAAGCGATTGCTGCTAGACGAGGTCTCTTGAGGTGTAATTCTATCATCTTGATTAACTTGCATTTTACATCCTTCGCTTCAGTGTCAAGGTAATGTGGTGAATATCATGCAGCTAACATTAAAGTGCAAGTGCCGCCTTTTAGGTTGCAAGTTCATTTTGCAAGTTTACACGCGCTTGTCCATAGCGGTTAGCTGAACAGGTTGAATTTATTTTACCTTGAAGGGGTTAGCTTAAGGTTTACGCTTGGACATATTGTTGCCTATGCCCAAGCCAACGATGAATAATGGCATCAACCGCATCGGGTGCTTGCGACATCACATGATTCGCAAGCTTTTGGATATGTGGTATAAGCGCTTGATCTCTAACTAAATCAGCTATCTTAAGTTCGGCTAGCCCTGTCTGTTTAGTGCCTAACACTTCACCGGGACCACGTATCTCTAGGTCTTTCTGTGCGATAACAAAACCATCATTACTCTGCCGTAGGACATTCAACCGCTGACTTGCGGTTTGACTCAGTGGCGCCTTGTAGAGTAACACACAATGACTGGCTACGGCACCGCGCCCTACTCGTCCTCGCAGTTGATGCAACTGTGCAAGTCCCAATCGTTCGGGGTTTTCGATTATCATCAGGCTAGAGTTAGGGACATCGACGCCGACCTCAATTACTGTGGTTGCCACCAATAAGTTGATGGTTCCCGCTTTAAAGTCCGTCATAATTTGTTGCTTTTCAGCACTTTTCATCCTGCCGTGTACTAAACCTATGGTCAGCTCCGGCAGTGCTTGGCGCAATTCTTCAGCGGTATCTTCGGCGGCCTGGCACTCGAGGACTTCGGACTCTTCAATCAAGGTACAGACCCAATAGGCTTGGCGTTTGTCCGTGATCACGCTGTTGCGGACGCGCTCGAGTACTTCATTACGGCGCGAATCGGGTATGGCGACTGTGGTGACGGGTGTGCGCCCTGGGGGTAACTCATCGATAATCGAGGTGTCGAGATCGGCGTAGGCTGTCATGGCTAACGTCCGTGGGATCGGGGTTGCCGTCATAATCAACTGATGGGGATGAAACCCTTGATTGATACCTTTTTCCCTGAGTCCCATCCGCTGGTGGACACCAAATCGGTGCTGCTCGTCGATGATAATTAAAGCGAGCCTATGGAAGATAACCTGTTGCTGAAAAATGGCGTGGGTACCGATCACCATTTGCGATGCGCCAGATTCAATATCGGCTAAAGATTGCGCCCGCGCCTTGCCTTTAAGCTTACCCGCAAGCCAACCGACTTTTAATCCTAGTGGTTCAAACCACGCGGCAAAGTTAGCTGCATGCTGCTCGGCGAGTAATTCGGTGGGCGCCATCATGGCCACTTGATAGCCGTTTTCAATCGCTTGAAGGGCGGCGAGGGCGGCGACTAAGGTTTTGCCTGAGCCGACATCCCCTTGCACTAAGCGCATCATGGGGTGCGGTTGTGCTAAATCTTTACCTATCTCGGCAACGACACGTTGCTGCGCGCCTGTGGGTTTAAAGGGCAGTGAGGCGAGAAAAGGGTTTAGTAATTGCCCCGTGGCATGCATGGTTACGGCGGCGTCGAGGTTACTGCGTTGTCTAAGGCGTAGCATACTCAGGTTGTGGGCGAGTAATTCTTCCTGCACCAGTCGCTGCTGCGCGGGGTGTTGACCAAGCTCTAAATCAAATTGTGAAATCCCCGCATGGGGGCGATGCAGGGTTTGCAGCGCCTGTTTTAGGCTCATGTTGTTTGGCTGCAAATGGGCGGGTAATAACTCGGTCAAGCCGCCATCTTCTAATAATTCAAGTGCCTGTTCGGTGAGCTTAATCCAACTCGCCTGTTTTAAGCCCTCGGTGGTGGGATAAATCGGCGTAAGTGTATCGCTTAGGTGAATATCCTCACCCGGATAGACGATTTTATATTCGGGATGCACGATTTCCGCTTGATGGCTTCCGCGACGAATTTCGCCATAGGCACGGATCATTAATCCATTTTGCATCGCATTGCGCTGCGCCATTGAAAAGTTAAAAAAGCGCAGGCTCATGCTGCCAGTATTGTCACGCACATTGCAGACGAGCATGCGTTTACGGCCCTGAAGGATTTGAGTCGACTGGATTTCGGCCTCAATGGTGCCGTAATTTCCGGGCATGAGTGCGGCGATGGGATAGATTTGAGTGCGGTCTTCGTAGCGCAGGGGCAAGTGAAACAGCAGATCTTGTACTGTTGTGATGCCGAGTTTGGCGAGTTTTTCCGCGACTCTTTTGGCGACGCCCTTGAGTTCGGTGATCGGAACAAGATCCAATTGCTGCAAGTCGTTAGCACTCAATCACTGTGAATTTATACATATACTAACAGAGAATAAACGTAAGGCAATCTTGGGGGATCGACTGCGGTTAAGTGCGCTATGTAAAGAGGCTGAATGAGCAATATTGGAATTAAAAATAGCCTCTTATCTTATACGTCGAGTTATCTTATTAATATTAAATGAATATTCTACAATTTCGAGCCTAAAACAGGAGCAAAAATTAATATTCTTTATTATAAAGTACACTTTTTGTTATTTTGTGGTTTAATCGAAGTGTTGGTTGCCATTGGGTTGTTTTGGTAATTATGCGGTAACAAGGTTGTGAATCGATAATAATAAAGTGACCTCTGTGATGGATCACATGCGGGGAAACACGGTCGAGGAGTACTCGCCTTTGCATCTATTATGTTTACGTTGTTTATGGATAGGCATACTGTGTTTTGCTTTGCCTGCGTGGGCTAAATTGGATGTGGTTTTTTTTAATCCAGGCGCGGTTACGGATAGCTTTTGGGGTGATGTCGATAAATTAATGCAGGTGGCTTCATCAAAGCTTGATATTAATTTGCAAATCATACATTCAGATCGCAATCACTTTAAAATGATTGCTCAATTAGAAACGTTACTAAAATCTCAGCCATCACTTCCTACTCATATTATTTTAGTGAATGAGAAGCAGTCTGCGATAAAAATGTTGCAGATGCTTTATCAATATCCCATATATGTTCAATTGATTTTAAATGATATTTCTGTCGCCGAGCGAGAACACTTATTGGCAGATCCACATTGGCAAACTTATTTATTACCAGCGCTTATCCCAGATAACTATGCTATTGGTGCTGATACCGCTAAAAATTTGCTAAGTCGTTTAGAAAATAAAAAGGCTAAGGTTTTATTAATCTCGGGCGATAAATCTACGCCCGCATCAGTGTTAAGAACTCAAGGCGCTAATGATTATTTCTTTATGCAACCCAATGTTATTGTTACTCAAACGGTATATGGTCAATGGCGTGAAGATATTGCTTATGATCAAACATTAACCTTGCTCAGCCGTTATCCGGATTTAACCTTAATCTGGACGGCGAACGATAAAATGGCTATCGGAGTGGTAAAAGCACTCCGCGAAAAGGGCCTTGAACCTGGACGTGATGTACTGGTCAGTTCGATTAATACTTCCCCTGAGATTTTGTCGCTCTGCCAAGAACGTAAAGTGAGTGCTCTGGGAGGTGGGCATTTTTTAGCGGGTGCTTTAGGGTTAATTCAGCTCAAACAATACCAAGAGACCCAACGTTATTCCTCCTATGAGGATATAGCCGACTTTCCGCACCTGATTTAGGAATAAATTTGCCGATACCGTTCGCCTAACACGTCGAGAATGATCTGCTGGTCCACTGTGAGTCCTGTGACTTGAGGTGGCGCCTCTCCCAACTGGTACTCGTGCACCCCGCCAAAGCGTAAAAAAATCCACCGCGCAGTCGGTTTTTGCGTGGGTTTCTTTTTCATGTCCGCCACACTCCGGTTCTGCTCTACTAAGCCCTGCCGGATCCGGTGCTCCAGCGCCGCATAAATCATCAGGCTACAGGTCATCACCATCAGCAACGCTTCGATACGTTCCGGTTTTTTAAGATATAACGAGGAGGTTAAAAATTCGGGACTTTTCAGAAACCTAAAACCACGCTCGACATTCTGCTGGGCTTTATAGGTAGCCAACAGCTCAGCCATGGTGAGCGTTTCACTGTGATCATTGGTCGCGAGGATGAACACCCCTGTCTGGTTGCGCGCCTCAGCCACCCGCGCCAAGCTACTTGCGGCTAACCCCTTGATGTGAAATTGGTAGTTCACCGGCATTTCACCCTTTTGGGGCCTTCCGCGCCCTGCATAGATAGGTTCACTCACGACTTCTGCTTCTAGTTGCAGCAGATTTAAGCTGACAGCAAAACGGGCTAATTCAGCCTGCGCATCGGTCTCGCAGGCAAAACGCTGGGCACATAATTTGTTGAAGGCTTTCAGTTCACGCGTGCTGTCTTTCAGTAGGTTTTTGGCTAATGTTTGCTGCTCACGGTGGCTGGCCTGTTCGCTGCGCACCAGCAACCAACGCTGCGCGACGTCGGCATAATTGGCGCTTTGCCAACAGCCATGATAGCCATTGCCCAGCGCAACCAGCGACTGGGTGCCAATGGTTGCCACGGCTCGCTTGGCTTCATTGAGGGTGACAGGCACACGAGTCACGAACAACTGTTGCTGTTGTGCCAGTAGTTGCAAGGTGTCGGCGCAATACAGCGCCGCATCGCCGACCAGATAACGACTCTCCTGCGCGGCCTTGAGACTGCTCAAGTGGCGCCGTACCGTCTGGGCAAAGGCCTTGGTATCATTAATATTACCACTCAAGGCTTGCATGTAGATGGGCAGGCCGGCCTGATTTTCACAGATAAGCTCCAGGATAACCTGGTTTAGCTCTGGCCGATGGTCGCGGCTATAGCCCCGTACCAATTGCAACTTACCGAGCTGCTCGCCATCGGCTTGGTCATAGGCGCCATCGACGTGGAAGCTGGTGATATCGAGGTGTACTGCAGTACTTTTGAGCCCCAATCGTTCAACGACCTGCTCCGCCATCACCTGATAAAGCGTGCTGACATCGGCCTCAAAGAGGGCATCAAGGCAGCGGCCGAGCACATCATCATTGAGGTCATCGGCACAGATCCCCGGGCCAATCAGGCGTTCTACAGGCTTGTTGGCAAAGAATTGCGGGAACATGTGCAAGGTCGAACTATGAAAGCCAAGACCGTTCAGTATCATCGCCACCAACGCTTCACCATGTGAGACTTTGTAGGGCGGCGTTTTGGGTAGCACCGCATCAATCATGCGAGCAATGCCGAGTTCTTGGCAAAGTGCAGCGACCAAACCAAGGTGGTCGAGGTTACGGATAGAGATAGCGGGAGCGGCCATGATGAATTACCTGCAAAAGAGAGTAATAGATCAGAATGACCGATCGCCGTCAAGTTTTTTAAATCGAAAATTAGGTGCGGAATGACGGATATAGAACTCTTTAGGGTACTTAATCCCGATTCAGCTTTTTATCAGAAGTTAGTTGCAAGGGATTGGGCTGGGATTTTTAAGACACAAATAGTGGATAAGTTATCACAACAGTAATTAATAGGTATTCATGAAGCATCGTAATCATTCCATCAGTCATAGAATGACGCTCACTATTATTGGGGTGAGCTCGTTTTTTGCTGTCCTGACCATGCTGGTGCAGTTAGTCTGGAATTATCAAGAAAGCATTGATAATACAACTGCCGATATTCGTGAATATTCCGAATCGATCTTACCCACTATTGCTAAGTCACTTTGGGATGTGGACCATGGTCTGTTATCTGATTTGCTTTCAGGCTTGGGCATGATGCCGATGGTGTCGAGTGTCAATTTAGAGAGTATCGATGGCGTAGCCATGCAGTTGGGCAAGGCGATTCACGCTAAGGATTACCGACAAACCCTGTTTCGTTACCCGATTATGTATCAGGAACAACAGATTGGTATGCTGACCGTCGGGCTGGATACGGACAAACTCTATTACGAATTATGGCAACAATTGATCATTATTGTCTTAGGCAATGGGCTTAAAACCTTACTGATGATTTATCTTATCCTTACGCTGGTGCGTTTATTGGTGACCAATCGTTTATCGGAATTGGAGCGGTTTGCTAACCAGATAAATTTGAATGCATTACCTAAGTTAACCGTACCCGATAGTGTGGTGAGAAATCCTGATGAAATTGGTCATGTTGCTCAATCGCTTCAGGCTATGTATCAAAGAATTCGCAACGATCTCGCGGTTAATAAACGCCAAAAGCGTGCATTGCAGCAACAGCAAAGTCAGTTAGCACGTTTAGTTGATGAGCGGACTCAAGCGCTCAATTGGCAGTCCCAAGCTAGCCAACTGTTAGCTGAAATATCATTGCAATTTTTAACAGTGGAGACCCTTAACTTAGACAACAACCTTACTGAGGTTTGCCGTAAAATCGGGCGATTATTTGATGTCGAAAGGGTAAGCCTAATAGAGTTTAACCAACGACAGGTAAACTACCGTTGCGTTTGGTCTAGTGAACCTAATGTATCTGAAATTATTAGCATTTCTGCGGATATTGTTACTTTGCTGGCACAAAAATTTGAGCAGGAATCGACATTAGTTATCGAGAATGTCGACTCATTGAAGCAAACATCGCCTGAAGAATACGGGTTACTTCGAGGTATTGGTATTTGCTCTATTGCCGCATTTGCCATGAAAAATGCCGATGAAATTGTCGGGCTATTATCGCTCTCAATGGTTTCTCGACCACTAAATTGGACTAAACAAAAAAAAGTGATGTTGACTCAGTTTTCCGCAGCGCTGAACGAGTTATTGCTGCGTGAAGAAAAAGAGCGACAGATGCTTAACTTACAGCAAGCACTGGTAACGGTGAATACGCAACTCAGAGTCATGGCTGAAACCGATGAATTAACTGGGCTGAGCAATCGACGCCCCTTTACACAAACACTCGACACATTACTCCATGGCAACACAGCAGTCGGTGTGTTGATGTTGGATATTGATTATTTTAAGAGTTACAACGACAACTACGGGCATATTGAAGGCGATGCTGTACTTAGGCGAGTGGCTCAGGATTTAAAAGGCTGTGAAATTTTACCACCCAATGCGCTGCTGGCGCGCATTGGTGGCGAAGAGTTTGCAGTTGTTTTAGCGAAAATCACACCAATCCAATTGGAAGCCATTGCTACCCAACTGTGCAATCAAGTCGCTGCATTGAATATTCCACACTTGGGTGCACCTACCGGTAAGATTACTCTTAGTATTGGTGGAGTGTATTTACCGCCGGATGCATTAAATGAACTCACCATTTCGAATGTATTACGCCGTGCCGATATCTGCCTGTATCGCGCTAAAGAGCGTGGTCGCAATACAGTGGTGATGGAGTCGCCTCAAACAGCGCTAGCTCATTCTTGAGCTTGTATTAGTCAAGCCTTGGTTCCGTCTGTGACCACAGATTTATTTCTATTTGGGGCCTGTTATAATTGCCGCCCTTTATTGTTTATCTGAAGGTTTTGGTGTGTCAAAACGGAGCAAAAATACGGTAAATTCGGTATCGATTTTTAATATTGATGATTTATCAACTTGGCAAAAATATCGCAAAGGCCTGTGTGATACCTGCCATGCAACCTGTTGTACTTTGCCCGTTGAAGTGACCGTAAGTGACTTAGTGCGCATGGGTTTGGTGGATGACTTTGAAGCTGAAGGCGATCTTAAGGCGATTGCCAAGCGCCTGCAAAAAGCGCGTATTATTGACAACTATAACCATAAAACGGCGATTTTTACCCTTGCCCGTATGGCGAATGATGATTGCCTGTATCTAGATGGTAAAACTCGCCGCTGTACTATATATCACCAACGCCCTGAAACCTGTCGTAACCACCCACAAATCGGCCCTAAAGCGAATTACTGCCCTTATCGTCCCCGTGAGTAAGTTTTTGAATATGAAACTGATAGAGGGTTTCGAGTTGATGACTCTCCTGCATCGTTTTCACCTGCCGATTAAACTCATGAGCAATGAGCTCCTTATGTGCTGAATGTTTAGAAATCAGCATGTAAAACGCTTCTTGCTGAGCATTAGGAGAAATCTTTGATGCTAGTGCTTGAGGGAGTTGTGCTGCATGCGCCAAAGCTAGCGTGCCCGCCAGTATTTCTTTGCGGGCGAGAAAGAACTTACATCTTTGTTTTAGTAGCATTTCCGGTAAATGTCCTAGGGAATGTATTTCGCTAAGCGGAGTCTCTTTACGCCAGCCAAAATTATCGTAGTTAAATCCTTTAATGCCGCAAACCTTGCCAAAGTGAGCTAATTGATTGATATCATGGATATGAAACTGCGGGTCCAATTCAGCTTTTAAATAAAAATAACTTGGAGTGAGGTAATAATAAGCGATAGATGGGATATAATCAGTCGCTCTTTGTCGGTTGAGCGATGCGCTCATCGCAGCATCTATGCTGCCATTTTGGACGTCTTTTAAACAGCGGAGCCAAGGCAAAGCCAGTACTTCATAATCAATTCCAATCGGTTTAAAGGTGCGCTCTAGCAGGTCAATGTCGTAGCCGCTAAGCGTGGAAGTCTTAATACCATCTTGTCGAACAAAGTAATTAAATGGTGGATATTCAGTCTCTTCGACACAAAAGCGTAACCTAAATGGGGAAAGCTCATCGGCGCCATAGGTAACAGGCGAGAGCAGAATCACGCATAGTAAAGCGATTAGCGGATATAATGAACGCATCATACTCTTTAAGCTCAATGGCGATTATTAAAGTGTAGCAAAGGGTTATTTGCTGTACTGGCTCTTTATCGCGATATTCCAACCCTGTATCTGGGTAATATTTAACTGGCACGCGAAAATCACTGCGCGGGTTGGTGCAAGTAAGTCAAGTGTGAAATAAAAGGTGTTACATGAGTCTCTTAGATAACGTGATGATTATATTGTGTTTAATTGGTGCAAGTTGTTTCTTTTCCATGTCGGAAATTGCTTTGGCCGCATCACGGAAAATCCGTTTACGTCAGTTAGCCGATGAAGGCGATGCCAGAGCTGAAAAAGTGCTGCATTTACAGTCGTATCCCGGCAGCTTTTTTACTGTGGTTCAAATAGGCTTGAATGCTGTTGCAATCATGGGTGGTATTGTGGGTGAGTCAGCATTTCGCCCCTATTTTTATCAATTCCTTTCACCTTGGTTGGCAGATCCTTGGCTGAGTCAGGTGAGCTTTGTGATGTCATTTGTACTTGTTACCAGTGCTTTTATTTTGGTCGCGGATTTAATGCCTAAGCGTATCGCGATGGCGATGCCAGAGCAGGTTGCTTTGGCCGTTGTTGGCCCGATGAGTTTTTGTATTACCGTGTTAAGACCATTAGTTTGGTTTTTTAATGGTATGGCCAGCGCGATTTTTAAGCTGCTACAAATTCCAACGGCTCGAAATGATGAAATCACCTCCGATGATATTTATGCGGTAATGAACGCTGGTGCTGAAGCGGGGGTGCTCGACAAGGGCGAGCAACAAATGATGGAAAATGTGTTTGAAATGCAGACCGTTTCAGTCACTTCAGCCATGACAGCTCGAGAGAGCTTAGTGTATTTCTTGCTGCAAGATAGCGAGGAGGATATCAAGCGTAAAATTGCTGAAGATCCCCATACTAAGTTTTTGGTCTGCGATGGCCAATTGGATATGGTCAAAGGTTTTGTTGACGCAAAGGAGCTGTTGATCCGTGTGATTAACGGCGAAAAAATTACCTTAAAAGACACCAGCCTTGTTCATACTTCGTTGATTATTCCCGACACTTTAAGTCTTTCTGAGGCGATGGAATACTTCAAAAATAGCCGCGCCGATTTCGCCGTGGTGATGAATGAATACGCCCTTGTGGTTGGGATTGTGACCACCAACGATTTACAACGTGCGGTGATGGGCGCTTGGTCGCTACACGAAAGTGAAGAGCAAATTATTGCCCGCGATGGTAATTCTTGGTTAGTGGATGGGGTGACACCGATTACCGACGTCATGCGCGCCTTTGGTATTGAAGAGTTTCCTCACAGCCAAAACTACGAAACCATTGCCGGGTTTATGATGTATATGCTGCGTAAGATCCCTAAGCGAACTGACTTTGTAAATTACGGCGGTTATAAGTTTGAAGTGGTGGATATTGACGCCTACAAGGTCGACCAATTGCTGGTGACGCGTATTGAGGCGAATGATAAATTACAGTCGCCAGATACCTAATCTAGCGTAATAAAGTAGGGAAAACGGGACTCAGTCCCGTTTTATCTCCTGTAAGCTTAAATCGCCTCTAAAAACGCATTGACAATCGGATCGTCCAAGCGTTTGACCTTACAGCAACAGCCTAGTTCGAAGGGAGCAATACTGACTGGCGAAGGTAACAACTGAATACGATCCCGTACTGGACTGTTATTGATCACCACCTCAGGGCTAATGCTCACGCCGCAGCCGAGTGCCACCATAGATGCTATGGCTTCCTGTCCCGACACTTGGGCATAAATATTCGGACTAATCCCCATCTGTTTGAACCAATTATCGGCTCGTCGCCGCCCCGGTCCATGGTCAGGAATGATAAAAGGTACTCGTGACCAGTCTATCTGAGCTTGGTTAATCTGTTGCTGCACCGCACAGCGCATAGTGGGAGCGATTAATGAAAGCGGCACATCATCAATCTTGGCAAAATGCAGTGTGGCAGGAAAAGGATCCGGCAGCGCGGCAATGGCAATATCGGCACGATTTTGTTGTACCTCGGCCAGTGCATTAGCCGCATCTCCCGTGGTAAGCGCAATTTCGACAAAGGGATGCTCTTGGCGAAAACGTTCCAATAATTGCGGCAAATGGCTATAGGCTGCGGTGACTGAGCAATAGAGATTTAAGGTGCCGCGCAGTACGTCCTGCTTAAGATCAATACTATGCCGCAGGTCGCGCCAATGGTGCAGCGTCTGCTCGGCGAACAATTTAAACTCACGTCCCGCATGGGTTAAGGTCACGCTGCGGTTATCCCGCTCAAACAGCTTTGCGTTCACTTCATCTTCGAGCCGCTGCAATGCGCGGCTTAAGGTCGAGGGACTGACATGCATCTGCTCCGCCGTCTTGGCAAAGTGCAAACTGTCACATAAGTGTAGGTACAATTTGAGGGTGCGTATGTCCATAACCTCGTCCTATTGGCCGCTTATCTGGGGTATTGAAACTGAAAATGACATTGCAAAAAACGCAATATGAGGTTTCGAATATATCATTTTAAGCAACGATAGCCATAGGTTATAGTGATTTCAATCACAACCAATCGTTAACAATAGGTTGATATTGGTTGAGTCCCCAATTCCCGACTGAAAGGTGGTATCTCAGATGGCTAACTATTTTAACTCTCTGAATTTGCGTCAACAATTAGCACAACTTGGCCAGTGCCGTTTTATGGACCGCTCTGAGTTTAGTGATGGCTGCAATTACATCAAAGATTGGAATATTGTGATTTTAGGCTGTGGTGCTCAGGGCCTTAACCAAGGTCTGAACATGCGTGACTCTGGGCTGAATATCGCTTACGCACTGCGCCCTGAAGCCATTGCCCAAAAACGTGCCTCATGGCAAAAAGCCACAGACAACGGCTTTAAAGTCGGCACCTTTGAAGAGCTAATCCCGACCGCCGATTTAGTGCTGAACCTAACACCCGATAAGCAGCATTCCAATGTAGTGAGTGCAGTGATGCCGCTGATGAAGCAAGGCGCGACTCTGTCTTACTCCCATGGTTTCAATATCGTTGAAGAAGGCATGCAGATCCGCCCCGATATTACAGTGATCATGGTTGCGCCTAAGTGCCCAGGCACCGAAGTGCGTGAAGAATACAAACGCGGTTTTGGTGTGCCGACCTTGATTGCAGTGCACCCCGAAAACGACCCGAATGGCGATGGTTTAGACATCGCGAAAGCCTATGCGAGCGCCACAGGCGGCGACCGTGCTGGCGTGTTGCAATCCTCTTTTATCGCTGAAGTAAAATCGGATCTGATGGGTGAGCAAACGATCCTCTGCGGTATGTTGCAGACGGGTGCCATCCTAGGTTATGAAAAAATGGTGGCCGATGGTGTTGAGCCTGGCTATGCCGCTAAGTTAATCCAACAAGGTTGGGAAACCGTGACCGAGGCGCTTAAGCACGGCGGTATCACCAACATGATGGACAGACTGTCTAACCCTGCCAAGATTAAAGCGTTTGAAATTGCAGAAGATTTAAAAGAAATCCTGCAACCATTATTTGAAAAGCACATGGATGACATCATCAGCGGTGAGTTCTCTCGCACTATGATGCAAGACTGGGCTAACGATGATGCGAACCTACTGCGTTGGCGCGCCGAAACCGCCGAAACGGGCTTCGAAAATGCGCCTGTTTCGAGCGAACATATCGACGAACAAACTTATTTCGATAAGGGTATTTTCCTGGTTGCGATGATCAAAGCGGGTGTGGAACTGGCGTTCGACACTATGGTGTCTGCGGGGATTGTTGAAGAGTCGGCTTACTATGAGTCACTGCATGAAACACCGCTGATCGCTAACACCATTGCCCGCAAACGTCTGTATGAGATGAACGTGGTGATCTCCGATACCGCAGAATACG
Source organism: Shewanella sp. FDAARGOS_354 (assembly GCF_002209245.2). Lineage (NCBI taxonomy): Bacteria > Pseudomonadati > Pseudomonadota > Gammaproteobacteria > Alteromonadales > Shewanellaceae > Shewanella > Shewanella sp. FDAARGOS_354. The sequence continues at coordinate 4,047,671 of NZ_CP022089.2, forward strand.
GTTGTTATCTGTTCAACCATGCCGCAGTACCACTGCTGCGTGACTATGTGAATGCCATGTCGCCAGAGTATTTAGGTGCGGGTCTGAAGGACAGTTCTAATAGTGTTGATAATCTGCAATTAATCGCGATTAACGATGCGATTCGCCACACACCTGTGGAATATATTGGTGCCGAACTTCGTGGCTATATGACTGATATGAAAAGTATTGTTGGAGCTTAATGGATAAAAGCCGAGCCCCTAAGGATGTGGGGCTTGGCGTGACAAATTGATTCCTGCTTCGTTGGTTGTCGAGCGGGCAAAACTGACATGGGTTAGTCGGCGTTTTTCGCCACTAACGCGATTTTGTTAACGTTTTACTTTGTTGTTTTGCATTGTCTCGGCAGGGAAGCTGAATTTTTTTGACATTAGAAAATTTTTTATTGTGTTTGGCTGTCGCTTTATGGTAAAGCTAATAGCTCGCGGCGGGGTAAGCCTCCTGCCGTAAGCCGTCTCAGTCAGGGACGCAAGAATTAACGCGATACTCATATAGAATACCGATTAGGAATCCATATTGATGTTTAACCAAGCTGCCAAGCTCATTCTCGTGATTATTACCGTCGTGATTATTAAATCACAGCGGGGGCGGCGCATGGCAAACTGGTAGACCTAAAGGTTAAAAGTTTCGAAAGAACCCCCCGCTCCGAAAGGACCGGGGGGTTCTTCGTTTTCAGGCCCCAGGTTTTGGGACTTACATTTCGAACCAGCACAGATTACGAGTCGATTTTCGACAATTCAGAATTAAGGTAGCGAGAGAAAATATGGAACCAGGGCAGATGATAAGAGGCGCAGACGCGGTTATAAAAGTGTTGGCAGCACATGGTGTTACCACAGTATTTGGTTACCCAGGTGGTGCCATTATGCCAATCTACGATGCCCTCTATGGAAGCCCTGTCGAACATCTCTTAAGCCGCCACGAACAAGGCGCCGCCTTTGCCGCCGTAGGTTACGCCAGAGCCAGTGGTAAAACCGGCGTGTGCTTTGCCACCTCTGGCCCAGGTGCGACCAACTTAATCACTTCGCTTGCCGATGCGTTATTGGATTCTGTGCCTGTTGTCGCTATCACAGGTCAGGTTTCAACCGCCGTGATTGGCACAGATGCGTTTCAAGAGATTGATGTGTTGGGGATGTCGCTAAGCTGTACCAAGCACAGTTTTATGGTGACGGATGTCAACGATCTTATCCCAACCTTGTACCAAGCTTTTGAAATCGCCGCATCGGGTCGCCCTGGCCCAGTGCTGGTGGATATCCCTAAGGATATCCAAATCGCTCACCTTGAATACCGTACACCGTTACTGGCTGTGACCAATGAACCCCAAGCTGAGATGAGTGATATCGACGCTGCCCGTGCGCTGTTGGCGCAAGCAAAGCAACCTATGCTGTACGTGGGCGGCGGTGTGGGGATGGCGGGGGCGGTCGATCAGTTGCGGGATTTTATCAAAGCCACGGGTATGCCATCGGTCGCCACGTTAAAGGGCTTGGGCAGTATTGCCCATGGCACCCCGGGTTATTTAGGCATGTTAGGTATGCACGGCGGTAAGGCGGCCAACCTAGCGGTGCAGGATTGTGATTTATTAGTGGTTGCCGGTGCGCGCTTTGATGACCGAGTAACAGGTCGTTTAGCGACTTTTGCCAACAAGGCCAAAGTCATTCATTTAGATATCGACGCCGCCGAGCTGGGTAAATTACGCCAGCCGGATGTGGCTATCGCCGGGGATTTACGCCAGATTTTCCCCGCCCTTGCTATGTCGCTGGATATCACGCCTTGGCAAGCAGAGGTTGAACATCTTGCCCGTAAACATCAATGGGATTATCAACATCCCGGCAGCTTAATCTACGCCCCCGCTATGCTGCGCCGTTTAGCCAATAAACTGCCCGAAGACAGCGTGGTTTGCTGCGATGTGGGCCAGCATCAAATGTGGGTCGCCCAGCATATGTGGTTCCGTCGCCCTGAAGATCATTTATCTAGCGCAGGTTTAGGCACTATGGGATTTGGGTTGCCCGCAGCTATCGGTGCTCAAGTGGCTCGCCCTGATGCAACTGTGGTCACAGTGTCTGGCGATGGCTCTTTTATGATGAACGTGCAGGAGCTTACCACCATCAAGCGCCGCAAATTACCGGTGAAGATCCTGCTGATCGACAACCAAAAACTGGGGATGGTGAAACAGTGGCAACAGCTATTTTTTGAAGAGCGCTACAGCGAAACCGATCTGTCAGACAACCCCGATTTTGTGCAACTCGCTTCGGCCTTCGATATTCCCGGCCGCACGATTTTCTCTTCCGATGAGGTGGAAGAGGCCTTAACCGAAATGTTAGCGGCTAAGGGCCCGTATTTGTTACACGTTGCAATTGACGATGCTTTTAACGTTTGGCCACTGGTGCCCCCTGGCGCATCAAACAGCGATATGATGGACGAAATGGAGAAACAAACATGATCCACTCCCTAGAATTAACGGTTCAACAACGCCCCGAAGTGCTTGAGCGTGTTTTGCGCGTGACTCGCCATCGTGGTTTTACGGTCACCCAAATGCAAATGCGGATGAACGACGATGCGAGTCTGTCACTGGATATGGAAGTAGATAGCGAGCGCGCCATTGAGCTGCTCAGCAATCAATTAAATAAATTGATTGATGTCACTCAATGCAAGGTCTTGTTACCGCTAAACTTGCAGCAACAAAAAGTACACGCATAAGCATCCGGTGGCTGCGGCGCATCGGCTCCGTAGTAAGGCCCTAAGGGCACGATTTTCGATTTGAGATAAGGGATAGAGTCAATGCCAAAGTTACGTTCAGCAACCAGTACCGAAGGCCGCAATATGGCGGGTGCCCGTGCGCTATGGCGCGCCACAGGGGTGAAAGACAATGATTTTGGTAAGCCGATTATTGCGATTGCCAACTCCTTTACTCAGTTTGTTCCCGGCCATGTGCACTTAAAAGATATGGGCTCTCTGGTGGCGGGCGCCATCGAAGAGGCGGGCGGTATCGCCAAGGAATTCAACACCATCGCCGTCGATGATGGTATCGCCATGGGCCACGGTGGCATGCTCTACAGTCTGCCTTCGCGGGAGCTTATCGCCGATAGCGTCGAGTATATGGTCAATGCCCACTGCGCCGATGCGCTGGTTTGTATCTCTAACTGCGACAAAATCACCCCCGGCATGTTGATGGCGGCGCTGCGCCTCAATATCCCCGTAGTATTTGTTTCGGGCGGGCCGATGGAAGCGGGTAAAACTAAACTGTCGGACAAGCTTATCAAGCTCGATTTAGTCGATGCCATGGTGGCGGCAGCCGACTCGAGTGTGAGCGATGAAGATAGCGCTAAAATCGAACGCAGCGCTTGCCCTACATGTGGTTCCTGTTCTGGGATGTTTACCGCCAACTCGATGAACTGTTTAACCGAGGCCCTAGGCCTGTCGTTGCCGGGCAACGGCTCCATGCTCGCGACCCATAGCGACCGCCGCGAACTGTTTTTAGAAGCGGGTCGCCGCGTGATGGCACTGACCAAACGTTACTACGAACAAGATGATGCCTCGGCACTGCCGCGCAACATCGCCAGCTTTAAAGCCTTTGAAAACGCCATGGCGCTGGATATTGCCATGGGCGGTTCGTCCAATACTGTGTTGCACTTATTGGCTGCGGCGCAGGAGGCAGACGTGGCATTCACTATGGACGATATCGACCGTATGTCGCGCCAAGTGCCGCATCTGTGCAAGGTGGCGCCGTCGACCGCTAAATACCATATGGAAGATGTGCACCGCGCCGGTGGCGTGATGGGCATCTTAGGCGAGTTAGACCGCGCCGGATTGCTTCATACCGATGTGCCACATGTTGCTGCCGATGCGGGCGGCAATCTCAAGTCGGTGCTCGCCAAGTACGATGTGATGCAAACCCAAGATGACAAAGTAAAACAATTCTTTATGGCGGGACCTGCGGGCATTCCCACCACTAAAGCCTTTAGCCAAGACTGCCGCTGGCCATCGCTGGATGATGACAGGCGTGAAGGTTGTATCCGTAGCCGCGAATTTGCCTTTAGCCAAGAGGGCGGTTTGGCCGTGTTATCGGGCAATCTGGCGGACAACGGCTGTATCGTTAAAACGGCGGGTGTGGATGAATCGAATCTGACCTTTATCGGCAGCGCTCGGGTGTACGAAAGTCAAGACGACGCAGTCGCTGGCATCTTAGGTGGCGAAGTGGTGGCGGGCGATGTGGTGGTGATTCGTTACGAAGGGCCAAAAGGCGGTCCGGGTATGCAAGAAATGTTGTACCCCACCAGTTACTTAAAATCCCGCGGCTTAGGCAAGGCTTGCGCGCTAATTACCGACGGCCGCTTCTCTGGTGGGACATCCGGCTTATCCATCGGCCATGTGTCGCCTGAGGCGGCGGCGGGCGGCACGATTGCCTTGATTGAAAACGGCGATCGCATTGAAATCGATATTCCTAAGCGCAGTATCAAGCTCGCTGTAAGTGATGCCGAATTGGCTGCGCGCCGTGAAACCATGCTCGGCCGTGGTCCAATGGAGTGGAAACCGCTTTCGCGTCAGCGTTATGTGTCGATGGCACTTAAAGCCTACGCCATGCTTGCCACCAGTGCCGATAAGGGCGCGGTGCGCGATCGCAGTAAGTTGGAGGACTGATATGTTATCTCTCGCATCGTCGCAAACGGAGCAGGCTGAAGCCCAGGCTTCTCAAGTTCAGTCCGATAAGGCGCAATCGGTCACTTCTGCCTTAGAAAAGAGTCAGCTTGCGCAAAGCTACCTGCAAAAAATCCTGCTGTCGTCGGTTTATGATGTTGCGAAAGTGACACCACTCTCGAGCCTCAATAAACTCTCGGCGCGTTTAGGCTGCCAAGTGTTTTTAAAGCGCGAAGATATGCAGCCTGTGCATTCCTTTAAGCTGCGCGGCGCCTATAACCGCATTGCTCAGTTGAGCCAAGCTGAATGCCAACGCGGCGTGGTGTGTGCCTCGGCGGGCAATCATGCTCAAGGCGTGGCAATGTCAGCTGCCAGTCGTGGTGTGGATGCGGTGATTGTGATGCCCGAAACCACGCCGGATATTAAAGTCGATGCGGTGCGCCGCTTAGGTGGCAACGTGGTATTGCACGGCCAAGCTTTCGATCAAGCCAATGGTTTTGCGATGGCGCTGGCCAAAGAAGAGGGCCGAGTCTATATCGCCCCCTTCGATGACGAAGCCGTTATCGCTGGTCAAGGCACCATTGCCCAAGAAATGCTGCAACAGCAGCGCGACCTTGAAGTGGTTTTTGTGCCCGTGGGCGGTGGCGGTTTAATTGCTGGGATTGCTGCTTATTACAAGGCTGTGATGCCACAGGTTAAAATCGTTGGCGTTGAGCCTGAAGATGCGGCCTGCTTAAAGGCGGCGATGGAAGCGGGCGAGCCGGTGACGCTGGCGCAAGTGGGCCTGTTTGCCGATGGTGTGGCGGTTAAGCGTATCGGCACAGAGCCATTTCGTGTCGCCAAGCTGTGTGTAGATGCCGTGGTGACGGTCACCTCTGACGAAATCTGCGCAGCAGTGAAAGATATTTTTGAAGATACCCGCGCCATTGCTGAACCTGCGGGCGCCTTATCTTTAGCTGGGCTTAAAAAATATGTCAGCACCAATGTTACAGGTGAGAGTGGTCGCGGTGAGAAGGTCGCGGCGATTTTAAGTGGCGCGAATGTGAACTTCCACAGCCTGCGGTATGTGTCGGAGCGCTGCGAGCTGGGTGAGCAAAAAGAAGCTGTGCTGGCGGTTAAAGTGCCCGAGCGTCCGGGTAGCTTCCTGCGTTTTTGTGAGCTGCTCGAAAAGCGGGTGATGACTGAATTTAATTATCGCTTTAGCAGCCGCGATATGGCGGTGGTGTTTGCGGGTATTCGCCTAACCAAAGGTCAGGGGGAGCTAGAGCAAATTATCAATACCTTAGAAGACCATGGCTTTGAAGTGCAGGACTTATCCGGTGACGAAACCGCGAAATTGCATGTGCGTTATATGGTCGGTGGTCATCCGCCAGAGCCATTAGAGGAGCGCCTATTTAGCTTCGAGTTTCCCGAGCATCCCGGTGCGCTGCTGAAGTTTTTAACCACCTTGCAGAGCAAGTGGAATATCAGTTTATTCCATTACCGTAATCACGGCGCAGCCTTTGGCCGAGTGCTGGCGGGGTTTGAAGTGCCCGAGGGCGATGCCTTGCCGTTTCAGCAGTTTTTAACTGAGCTGGGATTTGTCTATCAAGAAGAGACGCAAAGCCCTGCTTATCAGCTGTTTTTGAATGCCGGAAAAGGGAAAAACAACCTGCCTGTGTAGTCACTTAGCGTTAGGTTACAACTTAGGCTAAAGGAAGGGCGCACAGGCGCCCCTTTTTGTGGTAATTTGGTTTAACAAATCAAGAGTGAATGCTCTAATAATAGTCAGACCTCGACCCTACGCATTAAGGAGACATGATGTTACCTGCACCGCATTTTTCTGCCTTTAATCCCCCTCGCCGCATTTTGATGGGCCCAGGTCCATCGGATGTTTATCCTGAAGTGTTAGCCGCACAGGCAAGACCGACCGTCGGTCACCTCGACCCATTGTTTGTCGCTATGATGGATGAGCTTAAAAGCCTGATCCAATATGCGTTTCAGACCAAAAATGAAATGACGATGGCAGTGTCGGCCCCCGGCAGTGCGGGCATGGAAACCTGCTTTGTGAACCTAGTCGAACCCGGCGAAAAGGTGATTGTGTGCCGCAATGGTGTGTTTGGTGAGCGTATGCGCCAAAACGTCGAGCGCGTTGGTGCGATTGCGGTGCTGGTGGATAACGAATGGGGTACGCCGGTCGACCCTGCTGCCGTTGAAGCGGCGCTTAAGGCCAACCCCGATGCTAAATTCCTTGCTTTTGTGCACGCCGAAACCTCAACAGGCGCGTTAAGTGACGCCAAAACCCTATGCGCATTAGCTAAACAATACGGCTGTTTATCGATTGTCGATGCGGTCACATCCCTCGGCGGCGTGGAATTAAGAGTCGATGAATGGGGCATCGATGCCATTTATTCTGGCAGCCAGAAATGTCTCTCCTGCGTACCGGGCTTATCGCCTGTGTCTTTCTCGCCTGCTGCGGTAGAAAAGCTAAAAAACCGTAAAACGCCGGTGCAGAGTTGGTTCCTTGATCAAAGCCTAGTAATGGCCTATTGGACCAGCGCGGGTGGTAAGCGCAGCTATCACCATACCGCGCCCGTTAATGCGCTTTATGCCCTGCACGAATCGCTGCGTTTATTGGCGGCCGAAGGTTTAGAAAATGAATGGAAACGTCATCAAGACATGCATTTAGTGCTGCGTGCCGGCCTTGAAAAACTCGGCCTGAAATTTGTGGTTGCCGAAGATTCGCGCTTGCCACAGCTTAATGCCATTTATATCCCCGAAGGTGTTGACGATGCCTCTGTGCGTGCGCGTCTCCTTAAAGATTACAACCTTGAAATAGGTGCTGGTCTTGGTGCACTTGCAGGTAAAGCGTGGCGCATCGGTTTAATGGGCTTTGGTGCCCGTCGTGAGAATGTCGCGCTCTGTTTGCGCGCCCTAGAAGAGGTGCTGAATTAATAAGTCTGTTTCGCGTATAGGGATGTTACGCAGAGTGAGTTTGCGTTTAGTTAGCTCACGTATAGTGATTGGCGGTTTGATTCTGTTCTTAAGTGGTTGTGCCTCCACCAATACGAGCAATGCCAGTTGTGATTTTGTGCGAGGCACTGCTGGCAATCAGAGTCAACGTGAGGCTAGCGGTGATGATAGCAATGCCCGGCAGATGGATGTGGGCATCGGGATTTTAACTGCAATCTTCGGCAGTATTAGCCGAGCACTTTCTTCCGATGATAAATCGGATAATAAGTGTTTGTAACTTAGTTAGTTTTAGCTGTCTTTGATAGTTTATAAATCCCCGTAATGCGGGGATTTTTTATAGAGACAGTACCGTTCTTTAGTGCGGGGGTATATTGATTAAGCACTGCCATTTCAGTGACACGCCGTGAATATGTCCCTATAGGCTCGATGGCGGCATCCATGCCGCCAACGGTCACTTTCATGACAGTGCTTAATCCGGTTAAGGCTTTGCTATACCTGATAGTCTGTTATTTACAACTAGGGCATTTCAAGAGTTTAACAATGGGCGGCTCGTTAAATTTTTTACTATTATGCAGGTACCTTATGAATCACTGCTGTGAACAAATGAAAAGTTTTATAAACAACAAATGCGACCACCACGTGGAGGAATGCGCCGTTCATCTTATTAATTATTCTGATAAATTCGATGAGTACGGATTGATTATTCATGACGGCGGCACATCATCAATCACGATAAATTTTTGCCCATGGTGTGGCTCTAGGTTACCTACATCAAGACGTGAACAATGGTTTGATGAGCTAGGTAAACTTGGCTATAGCGAACCGTTTGAACAAGATATTCCTGAAAAGTACAAAAGCAGTGATTGGTATCGTGTCTAATGATGTGCTCATTTGGGGTGGCTTAATACTGCTTATAATCTAAGGTTACCAATAATAAATGGATATTTTTGAATTAATTGTTAAGCCTTTCATATGGATATTTAGATTGTTAGTATTATTGCTTGAGCAGGGCATAATTACACGGCCTTGGTATTGGATTGGGTGGTTTGTACTGAGAGTTGTAACTATTGGTAAATACCCGTTATACGGTCCAAATGATGAAGACCTAGAGGGTATTAGAGTAAGTATTATCACTTACGTACTTGGTTGCATAACACCAATAGCAATTTTTATTTGTATCATGTAGTGCATGGCCAATAATGCTTCTGCTATCAAAGTGACACTCCCTATATTCCTATGTGCGGTATTTTTTAGGCTAGAGGATCAGATATGAACGAACACCATACCGCAAACGCTTTGCCTCTATGATAAGGTTTGGTTTATAAGGTTTTTATGGTGAAAGATATTTTTTCTTCATTCCCGCAATGTGTTTAAGTGGAAATCTAGCTTTGGGATATTTTAAGTTTTGATATGTGAAAAATTTACAATATGTGCCTTGTTAAGCTTCTATAAAGTGGGTTGACTGTTAGTAAGTAGTAAGGATATTAAGTGGGCATTAGGTTGCAAATGGAGATTGATACTGATGATTAGTGCTAAAGTATGGATGATAATTTTAAGCTTTATTCTGCTTTTCCCTACATATTATTGCTTGCAAGGTATTTGGGTTACTCTTAATACAGCAAATACAAGAAGCCATGAAGGAAATCTAGTAATTGGATTAATGTGGCTATACTCAGCTGTCGTGTGGATACCATACATTCTGATTCTTGGTTATAACTGGAAGACGTTATCGAACAACTTTAAATTAACCTGCTCGTTATCAACTTTTGTAATTTTCACTTGTTTTATTTATTCGCTGGCCGTTAGTTAACAATTTAATTAACGAGCTAACCATTGTTAAATTTACAGAGTGTATATTTGTAAGAGGGGGGACAGATTACTGTTGGGAATGACAGTGCTTAATCACTTCTTACGTCGCAGAGTCAGAACATACACATCTTTTTAGGTACTCTTCGTCGAATCTTTTTATAACTAAAGCCTGTGAGTTACTGGAATGACCTAAAAGATAGGACATGCATTTTTTTCACTATGGCGACTGTGTTAATGGCTCTTCCAAAGCTATATCTGCTTAGATGGTACTTAGATCTTGGCTTCGGGTTTCGGAGTTCTGGCTATCAGGATACACGGAAGTTAACGGGATTAAGCACTGAAGAATCCCCTGATGATTTACAAATAAATCATCAAATTAGAGTGGAAGCGCATCTTGTTGCATGATCAAATGGTTTCGCTAAAAACTACACTTGGACAACAAGATGCGCGAAGCCAATATCCTACAACATTCTTTACACCAATACTGCCCAGAACTTCACCTAAAACGATTAAACAGCTTGATGCTGGCCTCTAAGGCACTGATTGAATGTAAGACACTGACCTTGACTGAGTTAGGTCGAAATTTACCAACCACGGCCCGAACCAAGCACAACATCAAGCGCATTGATCGTTTGCTCGGCAACACGCATCTGCATCAAGAACGGTTAGCTGTCTACCAATGGCATGCCAGCCTCATCTGTTCTGGTAACCCTATGCCGATTGTGCTCGTCGATTGGTCAGACATCCGAGAGCATAAACGCATCATGGCTCTGCGCGCCTCAATAGCCTTCAATGGCCGCTCTATTACCCTGTATGAGAAGTCCTATCCCCTATCAGAACAATGCTCTAAGGCCTCCCACAACGGTTTTTTAGCGGACTTAGCCAAGATTTTACCTTTGCATGTTACCCCTCTCATCGTGACTGACGCGGGGTTCAAAGTGCCTTGGTACAAAGAGGTTGAGGCGCATGGTTGGTTTTGGCTAAGCCGTATTCGCGGTACAGTTCAATTTGCAGATATTGGCGCTGAAAATTGGCGTGCAGTTCGCAGTACACATGACTTGGCCAACGGTCAAGCGAAGAGCCTGGGTTGTAAGACCTTGACCAAAACTAACCCTATCAATTGCCATCTCACGCTTTATCGTAGCAAACCTAAGGGGCGTACAAATCAGCGTTCAACGAGGACTAATTGCCACCATCCATCGGCAAAAACGTACTCAACATCGGCGAAAGAGCCTTGGGTGTTAGCCAGCAATTTACCACCAGAATCTCGGAGCCCAAAGCAGCTGGTAAACCTGTACGCCAAACGTATGCAAATAGAGGAAACCTTTCGTGACCTCAAAAGCCCGGCATACGGCTTTGGCTTACGCCAAAGTCGTACCAACAGTCCAGAGCGATTCGACATCATCCTACTGATAGCGTTGATGGTTCAATGCCTGTTGTGGCTAGTTGGTTTACACGCACAGCAACAGGGCTGGGATAAGCATTTTCAGGCCAATACCATTGGGCATCGAACGGTACTCTCAACGATTCGCTTGGGATTGGAGGTACTCAGGCGGCCTGATTATCAAATCACGGAGAAAGAATTGCTGGCGGCCTGGGTATTATTCGCCAATCAGTTGCTCAAATATGGCTATGCTATGGCTGATTTATGAGGGGATCCTTCAGGATTAAGCACTGGCATGTAAGTGACCGTTCGTGACAGGGATGTCACGGTCGAGCACACAGGGATGTGCTTGCTGCGTGTCACTGGAATGACAGTGCTTAATCGATTCTCACGTCATTCATAGCCGAATAATCATATCGTTAGAAGCATTCTTAGTTGAGTCAAGTTGAACAAGCAGTGAGGAAGTCCACACGACTTTGATTTTGATTTAGAAGAACAAACGAAGTTTGTAAGCCTAAATAGCTGATCCGAATACTGCTACATTTTCGCCGTGCCATGCCCACTGCCAGGAAATGGGGAAACGGTTCCCATAAAATGCCATACCATGCCAAGCAGTTCCCGTATGTTCCTGCAAGCGTGATTGCGGGTTACCGTTTCATGCAGTGCGAGCCATAAGCGTTCTATCTTGTTGACCCACGGCGAGTATACCGGCTGAAATAGTAATCTGAATTTGGGATTATGCTTGAGCCAAGCTACGGTCTTACGGCTCTTATGAATAATGTAATTGTCCAGGATGAGCGTGATGGTTTTGGCTTTGCGGTAATGACGCTTAAGCTTCTCCAACATGGCAATAAACAGCTCTGACGCTTTGCTATCGTGGCTTACATAAAGCACTTTCCCGGTGCTGGCATGCAGGGCTCCAGCTATGTAATGCTTACGGTTGTTGCCTGGGGTGACAACGCGTTTTTGTTGTCCTTTTGGCATCCAATCTGCCCCGATTTTTGGGTTCAAGTCGATGTCTACTTCATCTTCATAGAAAACCGGATGCTCGACGCAACACTGCTCAAGTGCCTGATTTATCGCGGCCATTTTCTCCTCTTTGTGTGGGTCTTTGATACGCAATGTCGGAGCCGAGCGGCGCCAGACCATTCCTGCTTTGGGTAGTAATCGGCGGACGGTGGATGCAGCGATGCTGAGCTTAAGCTGTGCATTAATCACCATGGCAAGCAGTTCACTGCTCCAGCGGCTACGTTGGTAACCAAAGTCCTGTGGGCATAGCTGAATAAGCAAAGATAGACAGAGCAATATGGGGTCTATGGGCAAGCTTGCCGGCCGTCCCAGCTGCAGAGATTTAAGCCCATCAACGCCGCTTTCGGTATACCAGCCTAACCAACGACCAATACTGGAGCGTGCTGCACCAGTAGCATGATGAACGTCAGTAATCGACAGCCCTTGATGCAGCATCAGCATAGCGATAAGACGTCGAGCGAAGTGTTTATCCTTGGTTTTATGGATCAATTTCTGTAGTTGTTTGCGCTCTGCGCGACAAAGTGGTGGTAAGATGGCCATTCTCAGTCCTCGGCGAGTGGTGGGTTTGTTTGGCGATAGATCAGATCGCTCAAACAGGACTGAGTTCCCTTCCTTTGATCTACTATTTGGAACAGCTATTTAGGCCCCTCTTTTGATAGTTGACATATAATGTCATCCCGCTATGATGCCTGCACCTCTGGTTATACATACAAAGATCTTATAAATGAAAAAGTTATTTATTATGCTGGCGATGATTTTTGCGGTTAGCTTGGCTGCTAGTCCCGTCGCAGAAGCAAAAAAATTCGGCAGTAATAAGTCTATTGGCAAAAGTCATCAAACGGCGCCGGCTCAGCCTGCGGCAACTAATACTCCCACAACCCCGCCTACCGCTGCGCCAGCACCTGCTGCGGGCAAGAAAGGTATGATGGGCGGCATGTTAGGCGGTTTATTAGCGGGTGGCTTATTGGCTGCGCTATTTATGGGCGAAGGTTTTGAAAATATTCAATTTATGGATATTTTGATTATCGCTCTGTTGGCATTCGTGCTGTTTAAAATTGTCCGTACTCTGATGGCTTCAAAAGCCAGTACCCAGCCAAGACCTGCCTACGCAGGTGCGGGTCAACCTAATCCGAATCTGCAACGCCAGCAAGCGGAACAAACCGGTTTTGCCAGCAGTGCAAACAGTGGCAGCAATGGTTTTGCTCAAGCGGCGAGCACAGTGCCTTTCCATTTGCCTGTGGGGTTTGATTTACCTAGCTTTTTAGAAGGCGCGCGTAGTCATTACAAAACCCTGCAAGTAGCATGGAACGAAAACGATTTAAGCAAAATTCAAGAGTATGTTTCGATTGAGCTTTTTAATGAGCTCAGCAACCAACGCCGTGAGCTCGTTGGCGAACAGCATACAGAAGTGATGTTCTTAGATGCTGAACTGGTCCGCGCGACACACAATGCTAATCTGGCGGAAGTGAGTGTTAAGTTTAGCGGCCGCTACCGTGATACGGTTGAAGGTGTCGAAGAAGACATTAAGGAAATCTGGCATTTAGAGCGTAACCTTACACAAGCCAACGCGCCTTGGTTAATCGTGGGTATCGAGCAGTAATCTTTCCACCTTCAAAAGCAGCCTATATCTGTTAATTGTTCAATAAAAAATCCCCGCATTAAGCGGGGATTTTGTTTTTTTAAAGAGTTACACAAATTGCCTGATCGCGATCGCGATGATTAGTACTGGGCAAACATACTTCACGTACCTTGGCCAAATGCGCCAGAAAAGCCCCGTGGCATCGACACCCTCTTGTCCACTTATCGCCTTGAGTAACTGGCTTTGGCGCCAAATCCAACCTAAGTAAATCGCGATACCGAGGGCGACCAGCGGTTGGGCCATTTGCGTGGTTAGCATGATAGTGAAACTAAATAGCGTCTCAAAAAATACCGCCAGTAATAAGGATAATGAGGTCAACAATAGGCCGATGATCAAGGTAGCACGTTGGCGGCTGAATCCACATTTTTGCATCACATAACTCGTTGGCACCTCGGCGATGGAAATGGCTGATGTCAGGCCGGCGATGATCAGCAGCATAAAGAACACCACGCTAATAATGAGGTTGGCCGTGTCGCCTAGGGTTGAGAATAAGGCGGGTAAAACAGTAAAGACCAATGCATCCGAATCGATTAACTTGCCTTCAGCGCTAAAAATCTGCACGCCATTATGCTGGGCTACATACATGGCTGGGATGATTAAAAAGGCGGCGAGAAAGGCGATGCCGCTATCGGTAAAGGCAACCCAGATGGTTAATTTGGCAATATTCTCTTTTTGGCTCAAATAGCTGCCATAAACCATCATGGCACCAGTGCCTATGGTGAGTGAGAAAAAGGTCTGTCCGAGTGCGTTGATCAAGGTATCTGGCGCGATAGCCTTGGCAACGTTAGGCGTTAATAGTGCGGTAATACCTTCACTTGCGCCATTGAGGGTGAAGATATAGGCCACTCCCGCGATCAGCATGATCAACAATAGCGGCATTAAGCGTTTAGACCATTTTTCGATACCTTCTTGTACGCCCTGCAGCAATACCAAAAATACCAGCGCGCTAAAAATTAGCGTGAATACCAGATTGCGCGACAGCGAGAAATCCATTAGCCAAGCAGCGGTATCGTGCGAGCCCATAGCCGTGGCAATTGGGGCGATAGCGTAGCTCACAAACCAGCCAGAAAGAATGCTGTAGAAGGTGTAGATCAACCCTGCTGTTACGATAGAAATCAACCCTATTGTCTTGCCTAAATTACGGGTGAGCGAGTTGCAACCGAGTTTACCCATGGCATCGGCGGGGTTGGTTTGTCCGTGGCGACCAATCATCAGTTCGGCCATCAGCATGGGAATGCCTAGGATAAAAATCAGTACTAGGTACACCAGCAAAAAGGCCCCGCCGCCATGGGTTGCCGCTTGGGTGGGGAATCCCCAAATGTTGCCGACACCAACGGCACTGCCGGCTGCCGCCATAATAAAACCTAAGCGTGAGCTGAAATGGTTAGTCGAATTTGTATTGGCCGATTGCATTGTGCCTCCCGTAAAAAGAAGGCGTATCTTAGGCGGATAAATAAGAAGTTCAACGCAATTTTTGTGCGTTAAATTGATGTTAATCGGCAATTATTGTTCGTATTTTGCTTTGATTTTGGTGTTAAATTTTGATTTGTGGTGAGGTTCGAGATTATGTTGCTCGTGGCGGTGGCTGGCAGCCTCGCTTTAGCGATTAATTGCGATGGTAAAAACCTAATAAATTGTGATCTTATCGCCAAAAATACCTTTCGCAGGATGAGCTGCTTGGGGTAGCGACGCTGCAACCATAGCTGCATTGGTCTCACGCTATCGCAGCGGCCGTCACTTTTACTGCGCTTAGGGTTCAATGGTGATATGGCTTAAGGGGATGGCCGTGTGCTCTTTGACCTTTTTCAACACGAAGCTGGAATGCACACCTGCGATATGCACATTGGTGGTGAGTTTATCTAACAGAAAAGTACGAAAGTGCGCCATATCTTGGACTAACACTTTGAGTTGATAGTCGGCTTCAGAACCGGTGATCAGCGCGCATTCTTGGACTTCTTCGTAGCCCAGTATATTGGCTTCAAATTGGTTGAGGATTGCAGGCGTGTGTTTTTCCATCCTTACATGGATATACGCAGTCAAATGTAGGTTGAATTTATCCGCTGACAGACGCGTGACATAATCGGCAATATAACCCGCTTCTTCTAGGGCTTTAACGCGGCGTGAGCAAGGGGACGGCGACAGGCCGACTTTCGTTGCCAGTTCAAGATTCGATAACCTGCCGTGGGTTTGTAGTAAACGCAAAATGGTTAAATCGAGTTGGTCGAGTTTATATGGGTGAGTTTCAGTCATGGAAAGTTTAGGGGTAGCGGACTCTACCCCTAGTTTGCCAGTGTTAGCGCTGTTTGCCAAAAATCTTGTGTAATAGCAATCACATTAAATATCTAATCAGTTCAGAGCCTCACAGGCATTTCAATCCAAGGTGCATTGACGAACAAATGGTTATTCCCTTTTAAGTCAATGTAACTAGGGCGTTATTGCGAAGTGGCTTTTACAAACCTTTGCGTGAATAGACGCATTTTACTGACCAAAAATATGCTTAAGCTGCTGATGATAGCGGCCAGTAGGGTGGAAAAGAGCACATCCTGCGGCCAGTGCATGCCGAGTAGCATACGGCTTAGGCCCATCAATAATCCCCAAACCAATAACGCACTGGTGAATAGAGGTAAACCCGCTAAAAGCAGATAGTAGCTGGCGGTTAGCACTAAGGTTACGGCAAAAATGGTGTGTCCAGACGGGAAGGAATAGCCGATTTCATCTTCCCAATGTTGGTGGATTTTTGGGGACAGTTTTACCGCTGAGGTTCTCGTTTGCAGCTCGGTCAGCGCCTCAGCAATGGCCTGTGAGCGTTCTGGTTTTGCGAGTTGATAGAAGGTTTGCGGAGTTAACTGTGCATCATCTGGGAGTGCTTGCTCAGATAGATACACCAGATTGGGCCTTGGCTCTTTAAAAAAGCTTTTAAGGGCATGGCTAGTGCTTAGGCTTAATACTTGGCTTAGGCTGATGGCTAAAAACAAGTTAATAAATAATGCTTTAGGCATATAACAATAGGCAAGCGCCAACACGACTAAAACGGTCGCAACACCATAGGGCGCTGTGCCGGTTGTGGTTAGCCAGTACAAGGCTCTGGCTAAGGGCGATTGTAGATCGAGCAGCGGAAATAATTGATTTTGCGTAAGTAACAGTAGGCTTGGAATCGCTGCTAGCAGTAACCATACAAGCGCCAAACGACGTAGAAGATAGGCTGGATGAGTCAAAATATTCGCCTCCGAGTAAACGCAATAGGCTACATGTCACATGTGGTCTTGCCAATAAAAAAATCCCGACAGCAAAAAGTGCGCTGTCGGGGGTCTTCAAGGGTGGACCGGTAGGTGCTATTGCACTGTGTCCTTGGGTTGATGACGGGTTACGAACATCAAAATCAGTAAAACCACTAATAACAAGCCAGTACCCATCAGTAGGGCGTAATCTTCTAATTGCAGTATTGAGTACAACACCGCATACAAG
This sequence comes from Shewanella sp. FDAARGOS_354, assembly GCF_002209245.2. Taxonomy (NCBI): domain Bacteria; kingdom Pseudomonadati; phylum Pseudomonadota; class Gammaproteobacteria; order Alteromonadales; family Shewanellaceae; genus Shewanella; species Shewanella sp. FDAARGOS_354. Next base: position 4,064,617 of record NZ_CP022089.2, read on the forward strand.
CTCACCAGCATAGTGCCTACTATCGCGCCACGTTTAACGCTAGCGGTGGCACTGCCCACATAAGCGGATACCGACAGCACAGGAATACAGGCGGCGATCAGATAGGCTTGCAGGAAGGCAAGATGCTCCGAGAGTGACAGTAACAGCAGGTAGAACAGGGCCATCGCACTGCCAACCAGCATATATTGCACTGTGCTTAGGCTGGTCTTTTGACCCAGCTCGAAGATAAATAACATGATAAAAGTCAGTACGATAAACAGCAGGCCGTATTTGACTGAGCGCTCAATCTTGCCGTAATGGGTTACAGGCTCAAACAGCATGGCATTGGGGACGACTTCGGTAAGCGTCGACTGATTACTCTTAATAAACTCCTGCGGATAGTTGCGAGTTAAGTGACTGATATTCCAGTTGGCGGTAAATCCGTTGGTAGTGATTTCGCGCTCTGCTGGGAGTAAGCCTTTAAAACTCGGGTGCGGCCAGTCGGCATGGATATTCAACAAGGTTTGCTCACCTAATGGCAGGGCACTAATCGACTGAGAGCCGCGCAGTGTCATGGCAAAGTTCACGCTAAAATCACTTGCTTCGCCGACTTGGATCCCTTGGTTAAAGCCTTTCTCTAGACCACCAGTCGTCAAGCCAGTGCCCGACATCAGCGAGCCAGAGAGTAAGACTGAATCGCCTGTCACCTCAATCTTTTCCACTTTATCAATTGCTTGGTTTGATGACACACCAAAGACTAAACGGGCATTTTTGTTATCAAAGGCGATAAGGTTAGGAATGTCATAACGATTTAAGCGAAAGTCAGCCTGCCCCGTAAGCGCCGCGTTATACACCAGCGATTGATAAATGCCACGGGTACGGAAATCATGTTTTAGGTCTAAATCGAGAGTGAGCTTTTTCGGCAGAATCACCAGCTCATCTTGATAGGTGCGCTTCACTTCGTGGCGGGTTTTGCCGTCGTTACTGACTTCTTCCTGCATCACAAAATAACTGTAGGGGATTACCAACGCTGGGCCCGAGAGGGTTTGCTGCTCGCCCCATGAGCGGCCGATTTCATCGACCACACTGTTGTAAAGCATTTCGCGATCGGACGTCATATCCATAATGATCCCGAGCGGTAGCAAGGCCACAATCGACAGTATGCCAATGGTGATGGCTTTTAATAAGGTGGTGTTTTTTAATGCCGTTCCCTTTGCAGTGGTTGCTGCCCACGGCTCTTGTGTTGACATATCGGTTCCTTGATCACGATTGAGTTTTTTAAGGAGTGCGCGCGCCACTAAATAGATAGCGCCGCCAAACAGCGCCAAACTCAGTAACGTGAGCACCCAGAAAATAATGTTAAACATGGATTTCATTCCCTATGAAATACGCGCGAGTCGCCATTGCATACTATTGGGCTAACTCGATATTACGGCGGGTATTAAAGCAGATTTGCCCACGGAAGTTGCGGGCAAGTTGCTGATCAATAGTGGCAAAATTATGGCAATCGCCTTTAAGTGCGCTAAAACCTATTTTGAACTGGTGCGTTGTTTGCCAAATTTCGGGTGTTTAGCCTCAAAGTCATCTTCCTTGCGGATATGTTTGAGTAGCACCTCAAGACATTCCTTAAAGACATCGATTTCTTCGGAGTATACGGCGGCATGGTGTGAAAACCATTGGTGTTTTTCACGCTCACGATTATTGCAGTCCGGCCAAATACGTAGCTCATACTCATCGCCAATCACGACAATCGCATAGTCGATTGCGCCATTGCTAAAGCTGATGCATTGGGGCAGATACACGGGCGCTTCACCTTTGAATAGCTCGTACCAAATGGCTTCACTGCGCCAAGAGACTATGGGTAAAGGCGCTTTGATGGAGCAGCCAATCGATTGATGTTGGTTAAACAGGACTGCCTTAATATCGTCGATGCTGAAAGGTTGTAACTCGCCATTCTTTTCACCGAGTGAGTACAGCATATTCATTAAAAATGGCAGTTTAGTACCATTGCCGGTTTTACGGCCGCAGAGTTTGGCTTCGCGGTAATAGATATTCATTCATCAATCCTTAATGAGGGGCTAACCTTTGTAAGAGGGAGTTGTTTGACTCGAGGTAAGCGATAGCCCTAAGCGAGGAAATGCCATATGTTAACTCAAGTTGTACGCGAGCTGACAAATTCACGCTAAGTTTACGAAATATCCGACAAAAGTAAGAGGCTTATCCTTTTGATCATCGGTCAGTCATGGCATCAACCTTAGGGCGCAATTGTTTTTGAGCATTTTGGGAGAATTTATGTCGAGTCCTTTTTCACCCCGTGAGTGGTTGCAATTGAATATGCAACAGCAGGGCTTATTACAACCGCAGACTTCGGTCTGTGAGCTGATTAGCCGTCTCGGGTATGTGCAAATCGATTCGATTAATGTGGTCGAGCGGGCGCACCACCATGTGTTGCATAGCCGGATACCACAGTATCAACCGCAGATGTTAGATACAGCGTTAGCTCAGGGCGAGATTTTTGAATATTGGTCCCATGCGGCGGCCTATTTGCCGATTGCCGACTACCGTTTTAGTTTGCAACGTAAACAACAGCTGCAAAATGGCGGCAAACATTGGTTTGAGCCAGACGATAACGCGATGCAGGAAGTGCGTGCCCGCATTCGCGCCGAAGGACCACTTAAAGCTAGTGACTTTGAACATGCCGAAGGCAAAAACGGTGCCTGGTGGGATTGGAAGCCCGCCAAAAAGGCGCTAGAGCAGTTGTTTATGCGCGGCGAGTTAATGGTGGTGCGCAGGGATAAATTTCAAAAATGCTATGATTTGACTGAGCGCGTGCTGCCAGAGCATATCAATACCCAAGCGCCAAGCGAGAGCGAATTTGCTTGCCACTTGATTGAGCGTTATCTCGATGCCCATGCCTTTGGCTCGGCAGCGCAAATCACTTATCTGCGCAAAGGCATAAAAGCTAATGTGAATGAGCAATTAGCCGCTATGCAGTCTCAAGGTGAGTTGACAAGCTTTAAGGCCGAAGGGCAATGGTATTTTTACCGCCCTGAGTTGCAGTTAACCGCTGCAATGCCCAACCGAGTCTGGTTACTCAATCCCTTCGATAATCTATTAATTCAGCGGCAACGATTAAAGCAATGGTTTGATTTTGATTACCAAATTGAAGTCTATGTGCCTGCCGAAAAACGCCAATATGGCTATTATTCCCTCGCTATTTTGTGGCGGGATCGCTTCGTTGGCCGCGTGGATGTTAAAGCTGATAGGCAAAGCGGTTTATTGTTACTGCAACAACTGACCTTAGAAGAAGGATTCGATGGTATCGATGATGGCTTTTGTGCGGTATTTGAGGCGGCAGTTGCTGAGTATGCGCGCTTTAATGGTTGCAGCCGCTGGAAGCTGGTGAAGGCTAACCATAAGGCATTTAAACAACTATACGCACGGCAGCAGAAGATCTAATCGGGATCTTTGTCGTTATCTGGGCATTTGTTTTTAGATGGTACATCCATCCAGCGAAAGCACGGGTACAGCAAGGCCAAAAAGATCAGTGGCAGTGCGGCATAGGCTAAGGATGATGAATCCTTGGTTCCCCGCGCGAGCCAGTAGCAGGGAATATACACTAAGGGATAGGCAAGGGTTCCCCACAGAAAACTCTTATTCATCAGCCGGTAAAACCAGTGCACGTTAATCGTGGTTCGGCTGGCAAGTCCCATCAGGCTGGCGAGGGCTACAAAGGGATAACTGAGTAGTGGCAGGCCGCCAAGGAGCAACAATCCCCAAAGCAGATAGTCCTGATTAAAAGTGGTGCTTGCGATATCCATTGTCTTCTTCCCTGACGATTCGAGCTCTGGCGCTAGGTCTAGGCGCCGACGGCTATTCTTACTCGTTAAGCCCTTGCTGCATCTTAAGCCAAAAGCCTTGTTGGCAGAGATTGCTAAAGGACTTTTGCTGCGGCGAAATCGCGATATTGGCGGTGACGACTCGATAACTCAACCAATAATCCTCACAAATCGCGTTTGGCTCATCAGCCTGTTTATCTTGCTCGCTTAACAGACTGACCACAACCCCGTTGTCGAAGTGATATAAGGTCAAAGATTCACACATTTCAGCATTATCGTCTCGATAACTTTGCTGCTCTTGGGTGTGGCTCACCACTGAAACTGGGCTAGGATAGCCTTGAATAGCAAGGATGTAGCTGGCGAGTTGTTGCATTATTTCCCTAAGTGACTTAATGCTTGAAGTGTTAAAACAAAAAAGCACAGCTGCGCCATCGCTAACTGTGCTCTTTCAAACACGCATTATAAGTTAGTCCGCGGCGTTTAGCTTTTTCTCAAGCTCATTCACTTGTGCTTGCAGGGCTTCTAATTTCTCGCGGGTTTTCAGTAATACATGCTGCTGTACTTCAAACTCCTCACGGGACACCATATCCAACTTGAGCAATTGATTTTGCAGCACTTGCTTGCTGCGCTCTTCAAATTCGCCGGCAAATTGCTTAAGACCGCTGGGCAGGCTATCGCTCAGTTGCTTCGCCATTTCTTCGATTTTCTTTGGATTGATCATCTTCTTGTCCGCCTCTTTACTGAATGTGGGGATTGTAACCTAGTACGTTGGCTTTCAAAAGAAAACCGCCTTGCAAAACCTACGTCTTAAGGGACGTAGGTTTTACTTGGATGCGGTTAGCTGTTGTGGGCTAGCCCGTCGGTATCTTCGTCAAACACGGGCAAAGGCTCATGTTTTTCAGCAAGATAGGTATAAATCACCGGTAATACAAACAGGGTGAAAATGGTCCCAATTGATAAACCTGCGACAATCACAATACCGATATTAAAGCGTGCTACCGCACCTGCGCCGGAAGCAAACAATAGCGGTAACAGACCCGCAATCATCGCTGCTGTGGTCATTAAAATCGGGCGTAAGCGGATGGTTGCCGCCAGTTTAATCGCCTCAAGTTTAGATAGCCCACGGTGGAGTTGTTCCTCTTTGGCCACTTCGCACATCAAGATCCCGTGTTTAGTGATAAGACCCACTAAGGTAATTAATCCTACTTGGGTGTAGATATTAATTTTGGCTAAGCCAAACACATGGGTCCACCCGAGTACAATCAAGGCGCCGCTAATCGCCAGCGGCACAGATACCAAGATGACTAAGGGATCTTTAAGGCTTTCAAATTGGCTGGCGAGTACTAAGAAAATAATCGCAATTGCCAGTAAGAAAGTGGCATAAAGTGCTGAACCTTCAGTGACAAACTGGCGCGCTTCACCGAGGAAGTCGTAGCTATAACCCTTAGGTAACTCGTTATCGCCAATATTTTGCAAAAAGCTGATGGCATCACCAATGGCTACGCCTGGCGCGGCTACACCACCCACAGTCAAGGCATTCATTTGGTTAAAGTGCGGCAGTGAGCGAGGCTCGGCCACCATTTCAATATCAACCAAGCTGGATAGCGGAATGGATTTACCATCGGCGGCTTTGACATAGTAATTAGCCAGCGATTCTGGGTTCGCCCGCAGTTTACGCTCCACCTGTGGGATCACTTCGTAGGAGCGACCATCCAAGTTAATGCGATTCACATAGCCATCACTCATCATGGTGGCGAGTGTGATCCCGATATCTTGCATGGTCACGCCGTAGGTCCCGGCTAAGTCACGCTTGATATGCAGTTTCATTGTGCCTGAATCAAATTTCAGGTTGATTTCTGAGTACACAAACAAGGGACTCTTTTGCACCTTTTCCAGTACGCTGGTACCGATTTGGAAGAGGCTGGCGAAGGAGTTTGATGTAGTAATCACAAACTGAATCGGTAAACCACTCGACGCCCCAGGCAGCTCAGGCATTTGGAACGTTGTAATCGCCATTCCAGGAATGTGCTTCACTTCTTTAGCAAAAAACTCCTGCATTTGTTTTTGGCTCTTATCCCGCTCACTCCAAGGCACTAATGGCGCGATCCCGAAGGCTTGGCTGGAACTTGGTACGCCCACGAAGGCGAGTGACGCGGCCGATTCAGGCTGTGCCTTAATCATATCCGTGACTAAACCCATATTGGCTTGGATGTAGTCCAAGTTAGCGGTCGAAGGTGCCGTGCCCATCATCATTACCACGCCTTTATCTTCGTTGGGCGCCAGTTCTGACGGGATAAACTTAAACAACACAGGCAGTGAAGCGAACACGATAATCGCAAAGGCGACGATCACTGGGCGATGTAACATCACCGCATCTAGCATGTTGCTGTAACGGCGAGTCAGGCCCGTGAGGAAGTTTTCGACTCCCATTTCGAACCGATTAGGTGCGGTATGGGGTTTGAGAATTTTGGCACACATCATGGGTGACAGTGTCAGTGCCACTATGCCCGAGATAAACACAGAACCTGCGAGTGTAAGGGCAAACTCCTTAAATAATGAGCCGGTGATCCCACCCATTAAGGCAATCGGCGCATAAACTGCGGCGAGGGTTATGGTCATGGAGATCACTGGCACAGCGATTTCGCGGGTACCGATAATCGCGGCTCTAAAGGGCGACTCACCCAGCTTAATATGCCTGTCGACGTTTTCGACCACCACAATCGCATCGTCAACCACCAAACCAATGGCGAGCACCATGGCAAGCAGGGTCATGAGATTGAGCGTAAAACCAAACATCTGCATGATGATGGCAACCCCAATCAGCGAGAGCGGAATGGTTACAATGGGGATCACCACGGCGCGAAGCGAACCTAAGAAGAGGGTGATCACCACGATAACAATAATCGCGGCTTCACCAATGGTTTTAACCACTTCTTTAATCGATTCATCAATTGCGAGTGAGGAGTCGTAGAGAATGCTCGAACCAATGGATGGCGGTAAGTTACGCTCGATTTCAGGTAATAGGGCGCGGGTATCTGCCGCGACGGTAAGCGGGTTCGCCGTTGGCGTGACATCAAGGCCGATGACCACGGCTTCTTTGCCATTGGCTAAGGCGCGGTAGATATCGTGGCTCTTTTCGAGGCTAACATCGGCAATATCACCGAGACGGACGACTAAACCGTCCTTACTGCCGATCACTAAGCGTTTTAACTCTTCGATGGTAGCAACTTGGGTGTCTGCGGTGCCGTTAAAAAGGGTGTAAACACTGTTGGTTTGACCCACCGCTGACTGGTAGTTGTTCGCCTGCAATACTTGCATTACATCGCTGGAGGAGAGGGTAAACGCCCCCATTCTGGCCGGATCGAGCCAAATACGCATGGCGTATTTAATACCACCGTATAAATTCACCTTAGCAACGCCGTCAATGGTAAAGAGCTGGGGTTTGACGACACGCTCAAGGTAATCCGTTAGCTGGCTTGAGTTAATCTGGTCACTAAAAAATGAAATATACAGTACAGAGGTTTGCGAGCCAGTGGACATTTCAACACTGGGATCTTCAGCCTCTTTGGGCAATTGCGATCTCACCGAGTTTACTTTGGCGAGAATATCGGCCAAGGCGCCATTCGGATCGGTATTGAGCTTCATATACACCGAAATTTTCGAGGTGCCGAGAAAGCTCTCTGAGGTCATAAAGTCAACGTTATCGGCCTGCGCTAGCGCTTGCTCTAACGGTTGTGTAATAAAACCTTGGATTAGATTTGCATCCGCGCCGTAATAACTGGTCGATACCGTGACTACGGTATTCGTCATCTTCGGATATTCACGCACTTGCATGCTATTGAGGGCATTAAAGCCTAACAGCAGCAAGAGAAAGCTGATTGAGGCGGCGAGTACGGGTCGCCTAATAAAGATATCTGTAAAGCGCATTATCTTGCTCCTATTACAGCTTTGGCATAGTGTCGGAGTGGGTCAGGGCTTGGTCTTCAACCACTGTCACTTTACTGTTGTTACTGAGGCGAATTTGCCCTGAGGTGACAATACGATCTCCCGCTTTTAACGCTCCACTCACCAGCGCGTTATTGCCGTTACGCTCTAATACCGTCAGGTTGATTTGCTCGACTCTAGCCAGCTTTTTACCGTTTTCTTCGACCTCTTTGATGAGGTAAATAGAGTTACCATAAAGGGTAAAGTTGATGGCGGTTTGTGGCAGTACAAACTGATCGTTCAGTTCTGGCAATAGGATGGATACTCGGGCAAACATCCCGCTACGCAGTTTGGCGTTATCGTTAGAAATGCGTGCTTGCACTTGGATCAAACCGCTTTGGTAAAACACGGCGGGTTCAATCGCGGCAATTTCACCTTCGAAGGGTTGCTCAGGATAAGAGTCCACAAACACATGGATTTTTTGGCCTACGGCAATACGAGGTAATTGGGTTTGCGGAATAGTGAAGCGGATTTTCATTGTGCTGATATCTTCGAGACGCACAATATCGGTACCAGGCTGAAGATATTCACCTAAGTTAATGTTACGAATACCCACTAAACCACTGAAAGGCGCACTGATTTCACGGCGCTCGATAGTGGCTTTTAAGCTTTCAATATCCGCCTGTAAGGCCAGATATTTAGATTCACTATTATCTAAATCCTGTTTAGAGACTGACTTTTGCGCATAGAGTTTTGAAAGGCGTTTGAAGTCGGCCTCAGCGGCGGGCAGTTGTACCATTTTGCTTTTAAGGTTGGCTCTTTCCACTTTGGCATCGAGTTCGGCCAGCAGTTGGCCTTTTTCCACTCGGCTACCGTTTTCAAAATTAATACTGGTGACGCGTCCTGCTAATTCGTTGGAGATGGTCACCCCTTGATGCGGCTCAACAAAGCCAATCGCATCAATTGTGGGTTGCCACTTTTGCATATCTAATGTCATGGCTGTTACAGGAAACTCAGCCTCTGGCATATTGGCGATCGCCTCGGCGATTTTATTTTTTACCATCAGGTTAAAGCCGATCACTGAGCCAAAGGCAAGTACAGCGATCGCTAGCATACTTAGAGTCCATTTTTTCATGGTGCTAAAGATTCCTAGAGTTAAAGTTGAAGATTGATTGAAATGGCCTTTAGGCATAATTCACATGCCCGCCGGATTTCATTTTCTGTACATTCCAAATGGCCTCGCCGTAGGCGTTTGCCTATGGCGATAGCCGGCTCAAAGGCGATAGAAAACAACAAGGTATTATCAAGCTTTTGAATCATTCCTTGGTTTTTTGCCTGCTCAAATAATTGGTGTAGCGGTTGAAATATTTCTCTTTCAAATGCTTGGTGCTCAGGTGCATCTACCCCTGGGAGGTGGGAATACTGAGCAAAACTCAAATTTGCATGGGATTGTTCACGACCCAGTTCAACAATCTTGAACCATAGGCGGCGAAATTTTTCGTCAAAGCTGCCTTCATTAATGTTTTCAAGCAACTTGCTGGCAATTTGTTGTAATACGTCTTTACGCAGTTCAATGATCAAATCTTCTTTATCTTTGAAGTAGCGGTAGATCGTACCTGCGGCAACGCCTGCATCTACTGCTAGTTTTTGCATTGAAAGGTTATGTAAGCCTGCTGTCGCAATGATTTTTTCGGCGGAGCGAAGTATTAAGTCACGTTTGTTATCCATTCTGCTTTCCGATATCGACATCTATGAATGAACGTTCATCCATGCGGAATTCTACTGCGCATTATCAACCTTAGCAACAAATTAGCTCAAAAAATGGCAAAAGTGTGATTTAAGAAAGTTATTTTGTAATAAGCTTGCCTGCACACTGATTGCAGCATATTTGACTGGTTTTTAGGATGTCATATTCAAATGCTTATTCATTTGAAGAGACGAGTCATTTCTATTGTTTGCTCAATTGATATCTGGGGATTTGTTGGCCTTAAAACCTTCGCTTCTGCTATGATCCCATCCCCCTTCTGAAGACTTGTTTGGATATTGCGCGACGATGAAACTCAATCCTGCCCAAAATGATGCCGTTCATTATGTTTCTGGGCCTTGCTTAGTATTAGCGGGCGCGGGCAGTGGCAAAACGCGGGTAATTATCAACAAGATTGCCTATCTAGTGCAAAAGTGTGGCTACAATGCCCGCAATATCGCCGCCGTGACGTTTACCAACAAAGCGGCGCGCGAGATGAAGGAGCGGGTCGCACAGTCTATGGGGCGTAAAGAGGCTAGAGGTTTATGGATTTCGACCTTCCATACCTTAGGTCTTGAGATTGTAAAACGTGAGCATAAAGTGCTGGGTTTAAAGCCTGGGTTCTCGTTATTCGATGACCAAGATACGCTTGCGCTCCTTAAAGAGCTGACTCAAAAAGAATTACAGGAAGATAAAGATTTACTCAAAGCCTTGGCAAGCAGCATCTCCAATTGGAAGGGCGGGCTGATTATTCCCGACCAAGCGCGCAAGCTGGCAAAGGATGAACAGCAGCAGTTGTTCGCCCTGTTGTATCAGCGTTATGCCCAGCATATGAAAGCCTACAACGCTTTGGATTTTGATGACTTAATTCTGCTGCCAACCCTATTGTTACGCCATCATGAAGAAGTGCGTACGCGCTGGCAAACCAAGATCCAATACCTGCTGGTGGACGAGTATCAGGATACCAACACTTCCCAATATGAAATGGTCAAGCTACTGGTGGGCGAGCGCGCGCGCTTTACTGTGGTGGGGGACGATGACCAGTCCATCTATTCGTGGCGTGGTGCTAAGCCGCAGAACTTAGTGCTGTTGGGCAAAGACTTCCCAAAGCTTAAGTTGATTAAACTTGAGCAAAATTATCGTTCTAGCCAACGCATTTTGCGGGCGGCTAACATCCTTATCGCCAACAATCCCCATGTGTATGATAAGTCACTATTTAGTGAATTAGCCTACGGCGAGCCGATGCGGGTGCTGTTTGCTGCCAATGAGGAACAAGAAGCCGAGCGCGTGGTCGCCGAAATCATTCGCCACAAATTTGTCGGCCGTACCCAATTTGGTGATTACGCAATTCTGTATCGCGGTAACCACCAGTCTCGCCTACTTGAGCGGGCGTTGATGACGAACCGTATCCCTTACAAGCTAAGCGGCGGCACTTCGTTTTTCGCCCGTGCCGAGATTAAAGACATCATGGGCTACCTTAAACTGGTGGTAAATCCTGACGATGATAACGCCTTTTTACGTGTGGTTAACTTACCTAAACGGGGTATTGGTCCATCCACCTTGGAGCGTTTGGGTAACTTTGCCAACGAGAAACATATCTCCATGTTCGAGGCGATTTTTGATCCTGAGCTGAATCATCATTTACCACCTAATGCCATGTCAGCCTTGTATCAATTTGGCCGCTTTATTGTCGATACGGGCGAGCATGCCGAGCGGGGAGAACCGGTTGAAGCCGTAAAACAATTGATCCGTAAGATTAATTACGAAGACTATTTATACGAGACCAGTACCAGTGCGAAGGCCGCCGAAATGCGGATGAAAAACATCTCCGAGTTGTATCGCTGGGTGACGGAAATGCTCTCTGGGGATGAATTAGATGAACCTATGACCTTGCCCGAAGTGGTTAACCGCCTAACGCTTAGAGATATGATGGAGCGTAACAGCGAAGATGAAGGCGGCGATCAGGTGCAATTAATGACGCTGCATGCCTCTAAAGGGCTGGAATTCCCCTTCGTGTTTATGGTGGGGGTTGAGGAGCGCATTCTGCCGCATCAAACCAGCATAGATGAAGATAATGTTGATGAAGAACGTCGTCTTGCCTATGTGGGGATAACGCGGGCACAACGTGAGCTATGGTTCACCCTCTGTCGTGAGCGTCGCCAGTTTGGTGAAACTATGCGCTGCGAGCCGAGCCGCTTTCTGCATGAGTTACCGCAGGATGACCTTATTTGGGAAAACCGTAAGCCACAGCAAACAGAGCAAGAGCGAATGCAGACCGGGCGCAGCCATATCTCGAATTTAAGAGATATGTTTAAGAAGTCTTAATTAATCATGTAATTGCAGTTTTAGGCGCAAACCTGATGCAGGGTTTCCACTAAGGTAAAAGGGTGGGCTATGGCACTACCCTGGCCGAAGCGATAACCTAGTGCATTGAATATATTGATTTGCTCAGGGTGATGAAGTCCGTCAACAAAGGTTTGTAAGTTTAAGGTTGAGGCTGCCTTTTGATAGGCAGACATCAGCTTTATGTGTTGTTCATCTTGCAGTTGTTTCGTGATATTCGCATCAAGCTTTAAGCCTTTTACAGGGAGGAATAACAAACTGTTTAACGCACTGTGGCCGCTTCCGTAGTGGCTAATCCCTAAGTTAACCCCCTGCTTATTTAATAATTCAAAGCCGCTTATGTGGTTCTCTGTTTCTTGAACTAAGGCTTTTTCATTAAAAAATAACCATAGCTGCGGGAGAGGAAGCTGAGTTTGTTTGAGCGCATTTTTAAGACCACGAAGTACATGCTTGTGTTTAAGATGTTGACTGGAAAGCATAAGGTGTAAATCAAGGTTATCTCCATGGCTCACAACGAGCTGGTGATAATGCTTATTCAGTAAGTTAATTGCATACTTATCCAACTCAACCATGAGGTTAGCTTGCTCAGCTAATTGGCTTAAAACTTCGTGCGGAATACTTCCCCATACGGGATGCTCCCAAATTAATCGACACTCAAAAGCATGGGGTTGTAGAGTCTGTAAATCAACAATTGGGAGAAGATTGAGTTGTAACTCCTCTGCTTGCAGCGCCTGTTTAAAATCATTCTCGAAGGCAATATCCTGGATTTTTTGCTGTGACGCGCTATCGTCAAAAATAACATAACAACCTTTGCCATTCGCCTTGGCTTGGTACATTGCGGTGTCGGCATTACGTAGCATCGATTCACTGGTATCTAACTTATTACCACTAATGGTTATGCCGATACTGGCACCTGAGTGAAACTCGATTGTCCCTAATTTGTAGGATTGTGAGACTTTTTGAATGACTCGTTCGGCCACATCACGGGCATCGTTGATGCCGTTGATGGTATCGAGCAGGATAACAAACTCATCACCACCGAGTCTTGCCAAGGTATCGTTGCTACGGATGCAGCCGCGTAAGCGAGTGGCGGTTTCAATTAAGAATCTATCGCCCTCCAAATGTCCCATAGTATCGTTAATCTGCTTAAAGCGGTCGAGGTCGATAAACAGCAGGGCAAACTGTTCTAGGCTATGGCGGCGAACATGTTTGATAGCCTGATTGAGACGCTCCATAAACATCGCACGATTGGGCAATCCTGTGAGCGCATCGTGTTTGGCATCATGGACGAGTTTAGCTTCCATATTACGGCGCTGACGGATCTCTTTCTCTAGGTCCTTATTGAGCTCAGCGAGTGCAGTTGTACGAGCTGCAACCTTTTCCTCTAGTTCTTCATAGCTGCGGCGTAATGACTCTGCAGCGAGTTTTTTCTCGATAGCAGCACCGATATGTTGTGACACAAAGGTGAGTAACTCCAAGTCTTTCGTTTGGTAGTTTTGGGTCATGCTAAAGCTATAAATGGTTAGCGCACCTCGTACTACATCATGGATAAACAGTGGGATACCTATCCATTGATGCATTGTTTGAGTGTGATTAAGTGCGGGTGCCTTAGCGTAAATTTCTTTTGAGGCAATCAAACCATGAATATCATTCTGGTCTAGCAGTAGTGGACGTTTGTGTTTGAGCACATACTCCGTAAGCCCATCCTGTAATGGCCGAGTCCCAGGGTGTTGGTTACCTAATTGGGAAACGTAAAACGGGAAGGTTAAGTGGGTACCTTGTTCATTTAGCAGTGCGATGTAACAGTTATTGGCAGGAATAAGGTGCCGAATCACATTATGTAGCTGTGCATAAAATTCAGGATTATCTGAACTAGAGCTTGCTAGTTCTGCTATTTCAAATAAGGATTTTTGCAGCCGCTCGGCTCTGCGTCTTTCATACACTTCTTGCTTGAGCTTGTCATAGGCTTGGCTAAGCTCTTTAGTTCGTTGTTGTATTGCTTGCTCTAGCTGTTCTTGGTGCTTAAGTCTTTCCATCACGCCAGCAATATGGTGACAAATAAAGGTCATTAACTCGACCTCGATATCGCCATAACTGACATTAGTATCATAGGTTTGTACTACCAGTACGGCAGTGACTATGCCTTCATGCTTGATGGGCACTCCAAGCCAAAGGTGGCAAGGAGAACCTAAATTGACGATTTCCTCTGCTTCGACCAGCTCTTCAACCTTGGATTCATCGCATAGTAGGGTTTTTCCTGTGCGAAAAACGTAACCAGTTAATCCTTGTTGCAACAGCGTTGATAGGGATTGCTCGGGATAAAGCTGGGCAGGATGGGCATCTTTTTCATCGGCAAAGAAGGGAACCGAAATAGTGTTGGTATTGATATCGAGAGTAGCGATAAAAAAATTATCAGCAGAAATAAGCTTTTTTAGGTGGTGGTGAACCCCTAAATAGAATTCTTCGAGGGAAGGAACCTGAGTGGCAATATGGGATAATTCGAGTAACGCATTTTGAACGATCTCCGCCCGCTTGTACTTATGCGCCAAATATTTAAGGCGATTAAGTCTTTTTTTTAAGCGTTCAAGCTCAGGAGCTCGAGGTTGGGTAGTTTCATCTTCATCCCTAAACATGATACTCACTAATCAGTTCTGCGTTAATTGTTGCCAAACGTTATAATTAGCACGAAATACCGTAACATCCAAGTCATATTTTAACTGTGTTTTCGCTGAAAAAGCATGCTAATGTATCAAAACTTGAGCAGTCAGTAAAAAAAGTGCAAAACAGCTATAGACTCAAAGGCTATTTGTCCATACTATATGCGGCGCTAACCAAGGCGAGCGCCCATAGCTCAGCTGGATAGAGCGCACCCCTCCGGAGGGTGAGGCCGAAGGTTCGAATCCTTTTGGGCGCACCATCTCTCCGAATGAGTTGTGAGCTTGAGGTTAGCAGTAAAGTGAAATTCAGTGGTGATTGTAGCTCAGTTGGTAGAGTCCCGGATTGTGATTCCGGTTGTCGTGGGTTCGAGCCCCATCAGTCACCCCATTTCATTTAACATCTCGGTGATTAGCGCAGTCCGATAGCGCATCCAGATTTTTGGATAAGAGCGGACCAGAGGGTTTTACTCTCTTTAGCTAAAGTAAATTTCGGTGATTAGCGCAGTCCGGTAGCGCATCTGGTTTGGGACCAGAGGGTCAGAGGTTCGAATCCTCTATCACCGACCACATTCTTCGCATAACTAGCGCGTTTGAGTTTTCAAGCAAATAGTTAACAGTTACGGTGATTAGCGCAGTCCGGTAGCGCATCTGGTTTGGGACCAGAGGGTCAGAGGTTCGAATCCTCTATCACCGACCAATTACACTGAAGCCTCAGAATTTCGAAAGAAGTACTGAGGCTTTTTTGTATTTGTCTCTTGGTACTGTTTTGCCATTCGTATCTTGCTGGCGCGTTGTGATTGCATGACATGGTGCTGCGAGGATTCAAGGCCGTTAGCAACATCTCAAATAATTAAGGCTCCCGAAGGAGCCTTAATGCAATGGTATTCGATTTAGTCGATATTTTCTGGCGGGACAATGAAGCCCTGATAGGCATCCGTTTTTAGCTCATTGAAGCGCTCTAGCTGAGCCTTTTCTTGAATTCCTGTCACTATCACCTGAATATCTAATCCTCTAGCTACATTGATAATCGCACGGCAGAGCTCGCTATTATGTGATGCTTCGTCATAGTAAGAGAAAGATTGGTCAAGTTTAACGTAACTTGGTCTTAGCTCTTGGAGGTAAGACATGGAGCCAAATTGACGGCCGAAGTGGTCTATACCAAATTTTGCACCATTGTCTCTAATGATATTGCAAAGGCGAGTACAGGATTCTAAATCGCTATAAACTCCCGCTTCAGGGATCTCAAAGCAAATCCGTTCAACCTGTGGAGCACTGCGCAGGAAGTGATTAAGCCAGTCGTGGAACTGGGGATCACTAATACTTTGATGCGTTAGGTTGATTGCGAGTGGCTCATAGTTACGCTCAAGCAGTTTTTGCTCGTAGACTGTCTCAATGAGGCATTTATCGAGTAATGAGCCGAGTGAGAGTAGCTCGATATACGGCATAAACTGGCCTGCATGAGCAAGCTTATCACCCAACTCGAGTTGGCAATAAAGTTCTCTTTGGCTCACGCCATCGCCATTACAAAATTGGATCGGTTGCCAACGAAACTTGAATTTTTTGTTGCTAATGGCGTGGCTAAGGTTATCGCGCCATTGTTCTCGGGTGAAAAGCTGTTGTTCGGTTGTCTCGAACCAATGGAAGGTCTTATTTTCTTTGAGTGCTTTTTGCAGGGCGTTGTCTGCTTGGGCAAGAATATCGGATACCTTCATTTGGCCAATACGTTCAGCGACACCAATGGCGAAGTTTTCATTGGGTTTACAGCCCGCTTTAGAAATTTCTTGGTTAATGGTGCGGATCAGCGTTTGCAGGTATTTGCTAATTTGATCGTGCTCGACATCGGTAACTAGGAAGGAAAACTCAAATGCGGCAATTCGTGCAATCACAGAAGGTGTGATCTCATTTAATTGCTGAACTAGTTTTTCGGCCAATAGGCGAATGGTTTCATCGCGAACCTGATAGCCATATTTACTGTGAACTTCTTCGAGCCAGTCTAGCTTAGCTAAAAATAGGGCACCGCTACTTGGTTCGCTTAGCCAGCCATTGAGACGGCTCACCACATATTGGCGGTTAGGCAGTCCAGAGGCGGGGTCTGTGAGATTCTTTTTACGTAAAGTACCAACTTCTTCATCGAGCGATTGGAAGAGTTGTTTAAGTTGAGCTGACATACTGTTGAATGCGGTAACGAGATCTTTGAGTTCTGTGGTCTTAGGCAAGGGCATATCGGGGCCAAACTGGCGCGCAGCAATCTTTTTAGCATGATCAGATAAAGCGTGGAGTGGTTTTAGGATCCAAGTTAATCCTAATCTTGCAGTAAAAATTGCGACTAAAAACAGCAATGAAAAGGCGATAATGGTATTTGACATAATTCGCCATAATTCATGGTAACCAAAACCTGGGTGCGCAGTGATTTCTAGTTGAGCCAGTTGTAACCATCCAGAGGTAATAGTGCTTTCTTTTTTGATTGTCTTAAATAGTTTTAAATTGATGAACCATTGGGGCACATCTTCAATTTTTAGCGGGTTATTCCATTCCTGTTGTTTGCCATCAACCATCCAAGTCAACTTGATATTTTGATAATAGCCGCCTTCAAAAATAACGTTAACTAAGGTTTCGGCAGCCGCAGTATCGCCAGCTTCAAGTGCAGGAGTAAGCATTAATCCAAGCGAAGTACTGGCGTTGTTTAGATCCGATTCCATTTGCTTGGTTAAAAAGCTTTGAGTCTCAGTGAATTGCACATAGCCAAGGCTTGCTACTACTAACAAAAACAGGCTAAAAAGCAGCGAATAAATCTGTCTAAACAGTGTCATCTTGGGTGCTACTCCAGTTTTAATTTGGGTTGTCTTAGGCGATCAACCCCTAACCTATGGTTAAGGTCATTCCATTTTTCGAGTCGTGTTGACGAGCCAGCTAAAACGCCTCGTCCCTGTTCTTTATTTAGCCATAACTGTTTACCGTTAAAACTGTAAACGGGTATGAGATCTTTACGTTGTGTTGCGGGTTTGATGACATGGTCGAGATTATCGAGTACTAGAGGGATGGATGAAGGCGTATCATAGTAAGCCAATACCATATGATACTGATTCACGCTTGTGGCTTTAACCATAGTGATCCGCATCTTATCTTCGGGAACACCTAACTGAAGCAGTGTGAAATACTTGGCGATTGAAAAATCTTCACAATCTCCACCATTGACCCCAATGAACTCCATCGGAGTGGCCCAATAGTTTGATTCTCCCCATAATTTTATGTCATCAACAAAACGGAATAAGTTAAAGAAGTTGTTCACTTTCAATAGCTTTTCCTTTTCGTCAACCGTGCTTGCCTCTGCCAATACTTTAAACCAAGCCCGTGCTCGCATCCCTGCACGTTCACCATAGCGTTTTTCTAACGTTGAGGTGATTTTCGCTTCATCAAGTTTTTGGGTTGGAGACGCATATAGAAAGCTAATCCCTAATGCAGATGCAACAAGGCTAGAGCGGCAGGCTCGAATAAATGCACTTGTACCCTTTGGCCTGCCGTTCATAACCTACTCTGTTAGACCTTATTTTGCGTTATCGACGGAATAAATCGTCCATTTCATATCTGTCGCCGTATCGTCTCCCGTCACTTCTGCAACGACTCGACGATTACGAATTTCTGCTTCGGGTGTTCGTTCTAGAACGACTGGCCGACTTGAGCCATATCCTATTGCAGTCAATCGACTTCTGTCGATACCAAAACGTTCGGCCAGTACCGCGGTAACGGCATCTGCCCGCTCTTGTGATAATACCGCATTGCGTTCGTCAGTACCTGTACGACTAGTGTGACCTTCAATAGTCACTTTAGTCGTTGGATATTGACGTAAGAAAATAGCAACTTCTTCGATTTGCGGGTAATACTCTGGTGCTATATATGCTGAGTTATTAGGAAATAATACATTAATTTCCTTACGCTCATTGATTGATTTGATCTGACCACAACCGTAGTTATCTGTGCCCGCTCCTTTGGCTGTATCATTACAGCGCTCACGGGCTTCGATAACGCCATCACCATCCTTATCGGAAAGATCGTATGCTTGAGTTGTTGTCATATCATCAATATTGACAGTATCACGCATGGAACAACCTGCTAAAAGCGCCACGCTAAGGAAAAGGATTGTGGTTTTCATTGGTTAGCTCCTCCTTCGTAGTTACGTTCGCCACGCCATGCTTCTGGACGAGTCACTTTCAGTGAGTCGAGTAAGCGGCCTGTCGCATTTAGTACACGGTATTTCGCAATGATTTCATCATATTCAGCCTGTAAGTAGTCCTTGCGAGCTTCGAATAACTCATTCTCAGTATCCAGTAAGTCGAGCAAGCTGCGTTGGCCGAGATTGAATTGTTGCGCATAGGCGGACTGAGTGTCTTTGGCTGCGATGACATGGTCGCGAATGTATTGCTTTTGAGGCGCTAACATTTCGTAGGCGTTCCATGCAAGGTTTACCCCTTCAATGACTTCCCTTTGTGCACGTTGACGGATTTCTTTCGCTTCACCCAGTTTGTAAGCAGATTCCTTTTCGCGAGCAAGATCTTTACCGCCAGCGAATAGGTTGTATCTGACTCGCACCATAGCGACGATGTCATTGCTATAACCACCTACATTTTGGCTCGCTAATTCACTTACGCCATCTTCGCCACCCACATCATTGTTCCAGCTACCGTTTAGCTCTAACGAAACTTGCGGATAATAGTTGGCTTGGGCGGATGAACGCTCATTTTCAGCAGCACGAATATCGTTTGCTGCAGATTTAAGGATAGGATGATTTTTATCTGCGTCTGCTAAGCTACTGTTTAAATCCTTTGGTAACATATCGGCATCTGGAACGGGTTGAATTAAGTCAACTGGGTCGGCAGACACGACTCGGATAAATTGCGCTTTAGCATCGAGCAAATTATTTCGGGCAGAAATCACATTCGCATTTGCCCTTGCAAGACGTCCTGATATTTGTGATAGATCGGCTGTTGAGCCTAGACCTGAATCAGTACGTTGCTTGATTTGATCATAAATTTCTTTATGGCTGTTAAGATTTTTTTCAGCCAGCTTCAACACTTCATCAGTACGAAGGTAGTTGAGATAGACTTTGCTGACATCCAATGCCATATCTTCAGCCGCAGCAAGTAAGGCCCACTGGTCTGCACTGGCTTCAAAGCTATAACGGTCAACTTCACTGCTGGTATAAAAACCATCAAAAAGCATTTGTTTTAGGCTAATACCAAACTCACCACGGTTGAGTTCCGCGACGCCATTGCTATCAACATCACCGACATTTTTGCGTCGACGCGTTGATACGCTATCCGTCTGCTCGTAGCCATAGCCACCAGTGAGATCGACTGTTGGCATATAACCAGCAATTGCCTGATTTACTTGCTCTTCTCTCGCTTTGAATCGGTTAAACGCCACTCGTAGATCTGGGTTGGTATCGAGCGTGTGCGCAACCGCTTGCTCAAGCGTTTGGCTTTGAGCCGATAGTGGAAGCAAGATAGCTGACAGCAGAACCGGCTTTGTTTCCTAAATCGATTCAGCGAGCAAAGCTCCTCATAATCGTTTGAATATTAAACTACACGGTAAGTTTCAGGCATGCCTAGCCCAGTGAGTTTGTTCAACGCCTTTATCATCGCGTAAGTTTCTCCTACCTGACCGTTATAATTTCGCAGGCTCAATCTGCCACCAAGTAGTTGCTTCACTCTGTACATTGCTGTTTCTGAGATTGACCGCCGATGATAACCATACCGTTTTTTCCACTGTTTATTTGAACCATGAAGCTGTTGCCAACTGACCGCTAAGTTACGCGGATGACCTTGTTCCCAGAGCGCGGCACCTTCCCTCGGTGGAATGAGTACTAAAGCCCGTTTTCTACGAACGGCATCGTGACAGGCTCTTGTGTCGTAAGCACCATCACCTGAGATATTGCGGATTTTGCGATGGGTTTGCTTGAGCAAATTCGGCATAACTTCAGCGTCAGTGACACCGGATAAACTCAGTTCCGCTGCAATAATTTCATGGCTATGGGTATCGACAGCGATATGCAGCTTACGCCACACGCGGCGCTTGCCATCTGTGCCATGTTTCTTCACTTTCCACTCACCTTCGCCATAAACCTTCAAGCCTGTCGAGTCGATAGCCAAGTGCTCAATGGTGCCACGCGTCTTGGTTTTAAAAGCAATCTTGACGGTTTTAGCGCGTTTGCTGATGCAAGTGTAATGTGGGCACGAAAGCGGAATATCAGCCAGTTTAAACACCGAGTTGATAAAGCCTTGTAACGCTCGTAGTGGCATCGAGAAAACACGTTTAACCATCAGCGCGGTGGTAATGGCTAAGTCGCTAAATACGCGTGGTCGACCTTTCCTTGGTTGCTCGGCCTTAGCTTTCCACTGGGCGATAGCGTCCTCATCAATCCAGAAGGTAAGTGAGCCACGATTGATCAGGGCTTGATTGTATTGCTTCCAGTTGATTGTTTTATATTGAGGTTTTGACACGATTGATGGGCGAGTTGATGGGCTATGTCGATCAGATCACCAGCTATGGTTTTAGTTCAACTGATTTAGGAAACAAAGCCAGCAGAACCGCTATTTTTGAACATTGAAATTGTCGTCTTACTAAAGTCTTCATTGCAAACCTCCCGGTTTATAACAGGCTTAACGCTCTCTGAGCGCTGTGTCCTTAGCCCTTAAAATTGGATTTAAAATGTACTCAAGGATGGATCTTTGTCCGGTGATAACGTCAACGCTAGTTAACATCCCCGGTATAATTGGCATCTCTGTGCCATCGTCTTTTATTAAACTCGATTCTTCGGTTCTTACCTTTATAAGGTAGAAGCTATTTCCTTCTTCGTCCTGTGATGTATCGGCACTAATATGCTCTACTGTACCTTTAAGACCACCGTAACGGGTAAAGTCATAGGCAGTCACCTTAACTACTGCAGGTAAGCCGGTATGTAAAAACGCAATATCCTTAGGTAAGATCTTGGTTTCTATAAGTAACTGGTCTTCAGATGGCACGATTTCGACTATATCAACTCCGGGTTGAACCACGCCTCCTAAGGTGTTGATATGCACTGTCTTAATGGTGCCGTTTACAGGGGAGGTAATAATCGCTTTGCTAACCTTATCTTGGGCTCCCACCTGTGCTTCGTTCATTCTGGATAAACGGGTTTGTGTTTCGTTAAGCTGCGCACGAAGATCTGCAGCGTAAACAA
Source organism: Shewanella sp. FDAARGOS_354 (assembly GCF_002209245.2). Taxonomy (NCBI): domain Bacteria; kingdom Pseudomonadati; phylum Pseudomonadota; class Gammaproteobacteria; order Alteromonadales; family Shewanellaceae; genus Shewanella; species Shewanella sp. FDAARGOS_354. Next base: position 4,086,319 of record NZ_CP022089.2, read on the forward strand.
ATACCGCTTCACGGCGCTTTAATATTGCTTCATCTAATGCAGCTTTCAGTTTCGGTCTAAGCAGTCTCAATGAGTTTAATTCCCCCTGAGCATCGTTCACTGCGCGTTCGAGTTTAAGTAATTCAACTTCGGGCACAATCCCTTTTTTAGCCAGAGGCCTCGTAAGCTCTAACTCCCTAGAAATCAACTGCATATTGGTTGTTAAGGTCGTCGTTTTTGAGGCAAGGTCATCGATTTCTTGTTGCCTTTGTTGTATCTGACGAACCAGAATTTCTAATTGGTTGCTCAGATTATCTAAGCGACCGTTATATTCTTCCTGTTGTCTTTTCACTAGGGCAGGTTCTGCCTCATGAATACTATCGGGAAATACTAAAGCTTTTTTGGTAATTTTAACTTGTTCACGCCAGTCAGAAGTCATATCAGAGATAAGAATGCTATCTAATTCTGCGCGCATACGGATGGCATTGGTTTTTAAGCCAAAGACCTCTTGCTCTTGCTGGGCAAAATCGGAGCGAAAGCGGGTATCATCAATCCGTACCAGTGGCTGACCTTTAGTGACAATATCACCCTCTCTCACAAAGAGTTCTTGCATGATACCGCCGTCAAGACTTTGAATGACTTGAACTTGAGAAGAAGGGATCACTTTACCTGTCCCGGTAGTCACCTTATCCAGTTTGGCAAAACCTGCCCAAAGTAGAAAACACACAACCATGGCAGCTAATGCCCATATGATGAGCCTATGTCCACTTGGGGCATCGGTCATCATGGCACCGTAAACATCATCAACCATGTCTAAATCATTTGCCGTTAGATTTTTACTCATTGTCTGGAGCCTCCATTTACAAGGCCAAAATTGAGTTTTTCTAACACTTCAGCTTTAGGACCATCGGCAACAACATGTCCCCTTTCAAGCACAATAATACGGTCAACTAATTGTAATAAATGCATTTTATGAGTAATTAATAGCAAGGTTCGATCCTTGCTGACATTTTGCATTGAGCGAATAAACTGTTGTTCTGCTCTCGCATCTAAACTCGCTGTAGGCTCATCCATTAACAATACTGGCGGGTCATTAAGAGTCGCCCGTGCGAGGGCAACGGTTTGTCTTTGTCCACGACTAAGAGACATACCGCCTTCGCCAACTTGTTGATCTAGGCCTTCAGCCTCCAAATGGGTGAACTGACTGACACCTGAAAGCTGTACTGCACGGATAAGTTGATGCTCTGTCACTTGGCGAGTACCAAAGAGAATGTTATCTCTTATGGTACCGTGGAAGAGGGTGACGTCCTGCGGTAAGTAACCAAAGTTACGGCGCAGATCGCTAGGATGAATTTGCGCCGAATCGACCCCATCGTAGCGTAGGCTACCGGTTGTGGGTTGGAACAGTCCAACGAGAAGTTTGGCCAAGGTACTTTTACCTGAGCCATTACGACCGATAATTGCAACCGTCATTCCGCAGCTAATTCCAGAATTTAAATAGTGTGATCTGGCGATCAGCTTTTCATAAAAACTACGACACCATCTTGACCGCGATCGACAGTTTTGATCTATTACTGCTATTTGACGGTCTCAAAATATGTCTACCCATCCTGTTATTAAACGCTTAGATCACCTTGGTCTCATTGCCGCCTTTTGTCACGAAATTGGCCTGCCACGGATGATAGATGCCGTTATCCCAAAATATTCTGACCACAATGTTTCTCATGGTGACGCGGTATTGGCCATGCTCCTAAATGGACTTGGCTTTCATAGCAGAACACTGCACATGTTCTCGGACTTTTTTAAGACCAAGCCTGTATCTAAGCTACTCGCCAAAGACATTGAAGCACACCACCTGACTGATGATGTACTAGGCCGCACATTAGATGCTCTATACGAAGCCGATGTCTCAGCGCTCTATCAGGTTATTGCTGAGCGTGTTGTTGATAAACTGGGCTTGACGACCGATTCTGTTCATCTTGATATCACTAGCTTCCACGTTGATGGTGAGTATGCACAAGATGAAAACACCAACGTGATTAAGCTTGTAAGAGGTTATAGTCGGGATCATAGGCCAGAGCTTAACCAAGTCGTGCTTGAACTCATCTGTGAAAACCAAGCAGGTATTCCTGTTTACATGCAAGCACTGAGTGGTAACACCAATGATGCCAAGGCATTCGCTGAAGTCACTAAAAGACACATACATTGCCTAAAAGCCGCGCAAAATAGTCGTTACTTTATCGCTGATGCCGCTTTGTACACCGAAGAAAGCATCTCCTCGCTAGATGAGCAAAATCAAAAATTCATTACCCGTGTCCCCATGACCATCAAGCTCGCAAAACAAGCACTACTTGCGCTAGAGCCAGAGCAATTAAGCACTATCGGTCATGGCTACTCAGGATGTTGGATAGACTCGGATTACGGAAAGGTCAATCAACGTTGGTTGCTCGTTCACAGTGAACAGGCCACCAAGCGGGAAGAAATCACTTTCTTCAAGAACTTAGAGAAAAACATAGCAAAAGAAATCAAAGCGTTGGAAAAGCTAAGTAAAAAACCATTCGCTTGTGAAGTTGACGCAGAATTAGCGTTTAACGATTTCAAGAAACAATGTGACTTACTTGGGTTTGAACAAGGCACTCTCATCAAACAGCCGACTTACTCTCATTCGGGCCGCCCAAAGACAGATGAAGCACCGACAGGATACCAATACTTTATCGAAGCCGCCCCCTTCACCGACCTAGAAAAAGTAAAACTGGCTAAGCTCAAAGTAGGCATGTTTATCCTCGCGACGAATGACACCGACAATGAAGCACTCACCATGGCGGCTCTTCTAGCACATTACAAATCGCAACAAAAAGTCGAGCGCGGCTTCCGTTTTCTAAAAAGCCCTGAGTTTTTAACCTCTTCCATCTTCTTGAAAAAGCCTGAGCGCATTGAAGCGTTGCTAATGATAATGACGTTGAGCTTGCTTGTTTACGCTAGTTTAGAACACAAAATCAGAGAACAACTCGCACAAACCGAAGCGTTCTTCCCAAGTATGGTAAAGAACAAGACGACCTCCAGACCGACGGCACGTTGGGTCTTCTTGCAATTCGAAGGCATAGATACGCTAGAGATTAACGGCCAAAGGTTCATCACTGGACTTCAAGATCACCAAACACAACTACTCAAATTACTCGGTAGATTCTATGAGGTAGTTTATTCCTAAATTAGCTGCGGAATGTCGGTTGTAATGATCGATCCCATAATTAGCTCCCAACAGCCAAAGTGTGTTAATCCGAAGATGCACAAATTCAACAAATACGCTGAATTGTGATACAAGTGGCTAAATTTTAGCTTGGTCGCGTGTGTAAGTCAATTTTTTGACGCGCCGGAATGGCTTGCTATAACTGGATTTTAAGGGGTGGAGTGCGAAAAAATGGCACTTAAAAGTGACAGAACTAGATGTAGTATCTTAAAACGCAAAAGAAACTGCATTTAGTGTCTCTTAACTATCAAAATAAACATATTAATAACAAACTATTCTTAAGATCGGGTTTAATATTTTATAAATGATGTGCGGCAAGTATGTTCAAGGTTGAATGAGGAGGGACCGCAATCCGCCTAATGGATTGCGGTTGATAGAAATTATAGGTTTACTGCCTGACGATAGCTTTGGTTAGCATGACCTTGTTCGCCAAGTTGCTCTTGAATACGTGCTAACGCCAGCCAAGAGTCTTTACTCGGAGCAAGACGACAAACATTCTGCCAGCGGATTTTGGCTTCTTTCATATCCCGGGTTTGTTGGTAGAGTAGCGCTAAACACCGTTGGTAATCAGCATTGTTCTCATGGGTGATTTCATGCTTGAGCAATTGTTTGCGGATCTCTTCGTCATGGGCGGTGACGAGCTGTGGGATAACTTCTAACAGTGCAGACTCTGGCGAGCTACGTAGCTTTTTCGAGAGTAATTTAAGCGCTTGGTCTTTACGATTGAAGCGGCACAAGCCCATGGCATAAATCGCTAAAAACTCAGACTGGTTACGTTCATCGCGTGAAAGCCATTGCCAGCATTGTTCTAGAGCTTCTTCCCCTTTTAGACTCGCCGCTTTTAATAGGGCGCAATGGGTTTCAACATTCAGCGTATTTAACTTTGCATCCTCTAAGATCTGACGTTTCTTCAGTATTGGGAGCAATAGCTTAAGCGCTTCCCAATCTTCCTGGGCGCGATATAACTCGAGGGCGAGTTTCAGCACAGGGGCTTTACTCTTGCTAGTTGGGGCTAACTTATCGAGCTCGGCTCTGGCTAAGGCTAATTCACCTTGTTTGAGTAAATAACGGGTACGAGTGGTAGCTACCGCATTGGCCGTCATAGGCTGGGCTTCAGCGCGGGCAAGATATTGATCTCGTTCGGCAATTTTATTTTGATGTTGAGCAGCACGTGCAGCGGCTAACAAATTTAATGCTGGCAGTTCACCGTTGTCGGCCCCTTTAATCATGGCGCGCTCTGCCGCAGGCCAATCTTCTTCGGCAATGGCAAGTGCGCCGATGAGGGTGTGTTTTTTGGCGGAGCGGCGACGCCAATGCTGCGGGATAAAACGGCTACGTAGCAGCAGATTAATCACAGTGATCACTAACCATTCCAGCACTTGGAATAGGGCATAAAACACGATTAACATGACGATGCCAAAAACTAAACTGGTCTCAAGCTGGTAATCACCCGCGGCAATATACACATAGCCAGTATTGCCAACAATCCAGGGACTGATACACAGGCCTAAAAGTATAATACCAAGAAATATTAATGCCTTAATCATAGCTGCGGTTCCTCTGCAGAGGTGAGTTCACCATAGCTGGTTAATTGTAATAACAGCGGTTTAGCGGCAAAGGATTTCAGCGTAATAGGGTCAAGATCGAGTGTTGCCAACTTGTCGATTTCGGCAATGGCCTCGCTAGTTTGATGCGCTTGAACATCAAAATAGGTTTGGATCCACTGGCGCGCCATCATCAGTGATTGATGATAAGCGGCTCTATCATAGCGATAGAGTGCCAGTTGTGATTGCAGCAGTTTATGGCGGATATTCTCAACCAAATACCATTGTTGCTCTGGAGCAAGTAGGGCTGGCGCATCGGCGGTGCGATGACGAATAGTAATAAAATCTTGAGTCAACGCCTTCCAGGTTTTACTCAGATTACTTTGCCAATCGTTAAGATCGCCGGAAATGGTCGTATCTTCAGCCGTGCTTGCTTCAGCATCGGCACGATTTAGCGGCAATTTGTCAAGTTGGTCGATTAAGGCATCGAGTGCTAATACACCACCTTCAATATCCACACTCTTAATATTGGTGGTCGCCGCAATATCCTTTGCCAATGCCTTACGGATTGGCAGTAATGCGGGGTTGTTCATCGCGGCAATAGTTTCATCCGCGGATTTTAATAAATCGGTTGCCGTGCGTGGATCTTTTTCGAGCCAAAGCTTACGTCCAGCCATGTTTACTAGATATTCGGCTTCTGAGGCCATCCAGTGGGTTGGGCTACGCTGGGCCAGTTTCTCTAGTCTGTCCTGTAACTGGTTTTGATCTGTGGCAAGCTTAGATAACTCTTGGAAGGTTTTTGCATCTGCGAGTTGTTGTTGCTCAAGTTGTGCAAGACGCTGATTTGGGACGAGTAAAGCCTGCTGCAACTGATCTTGCAGGGCTAGATTTTTCGTCTCTTGCAGTTGAAGTTGTTGCTGCATTTGTTGATACAGCAAATAGCCACCACCTATGGTGCAAACGGTCAAGCCTAAGGCCAGTAGTACACCAAAACGAATAGCCCATGAGCTACGATTCACTTGCACCACTTGGCGAGCAGCTTGGGTCGATTCGGGTTTGCTGGCTTGCGACTTAGTGCCGGTAGGTTTGACTTCTTGTTCTTCAGGCTTGCTCGCCTGTGACTCAGAAGCTTGGTTGTGTGGTGCAGCGTCATCGGTATTGACCGATGTGGCGAGAACTGGGATAGCCTGTGACTCTGGGCTTTGGGCGTCGTGCTTGTTGTTATCCATTTAACAGTCCTTAAAATCATGCTACTGCCGAAATTCGAGTAAAATCGGGCTAAATAGCACTTAGAGTTTAAGGGCGTTTAGCACGGCTTTGCTGTTGGCGGCATTGGCATTGGTGACTTGGGTTATACCAAAGGCATGAGCTTGAGCTTCTACTCGGTTACTGGGGACTATGATATGACATGAGCGCAGCCATGCAAATAACTCTTTTGGCACTAGATTAATCAGATTATCTAGTACTTCACCACTCGTCACGACAATAGTATCTATCCCTAAGTCTCGCCAGTGTTGGCTAACCGCGGCGCCATCGAGTGGTGGGCAAGCGCGTTGATAGACTTCCCAATAGCGCAGCTTCGCGCCTCTGGCACTCAGTTGCTCAGCGAGGGCTTCACGACCACCGACACCACGAATGATAGTGATATGTTTGCCTTGGATATGTTGCAGTGCAGGCAATGTCAGCAAGCCTTCTGTTTGCTGACAATCATCCGGTGCTTCCAGAGCTTCAATTCCCTTCTCTTGCAGCGCTTCCCAAGTCGCATGACCTACGGCGAAATAAGGTACGCTTGGCCAGTCTTTAACTTGGGCAGTATCGACTTTAAACGCAGCATCAGCAAAGCTGACGGCATTGGCGCTGATACAGATAACCATATCGACATTAGCGAGTGGATGCGAAGAGTCTGGCGGCAGAGGGGGCGTGGCCTCAACGCAGAGCAGTGGCGTCACGCAGTGGTCGATGCCTCTTTCATTCAAGGCATCGACCATCGACTGATTGCGCCCCTCGGGGCGCGTCAGTAAGACTTTCATCGTCTTAGGCTTTGGCGTAAACAGCGTCGAGGATGCTTTTGGCGCCTTTGCTTAGTAGTTCTTCAGCAAGGGCAACACCGAGTTGCGTCGCTTCGGTCTTTGGACCTGTGATCACGCCTTCGATGATTTCGCTACCATCTGGATTACCAACGAGGCCGCGCAGTGTCATCTCATCACCATCTATTTCGGCAAAGGCGCCAATAGGAACTTGGCAACCACCTTCGAGGCGAGTATTCATGGCGCGCTCGGCGATGACTCGGTAGCGCGTTTCTAAGTGTTCTAATGGTGCCAATAATGCTTTAACGCGCTCATCATTGGTACGACATTCGATACCGACAGCACCTTGACCGTTTGCGGGTAAGGATTCTTCGGCAGAAATAAAGCTGGCAATACGCTCAGATAATTTCAGGCGAATTAAACCCGCTGCAGCCAGGATAATCGCATCGTATTCGCCGTTATCGAGTTTCGCGAGGCGAGTACCGACGTTGCCACGCAGATCTTTGATAATCAGGTCTGGGCGTGAGGCGCGCAGTTGGCACTGACGGCGTAGGCTTGAGGTGCCTACCGTGGCACCGAGTGGCAGCTCACTGATTGACTTATAAAGGTTAGACACAAAGGCATCGCGTGGATCTTCGCGTTCACAAATCACTTCCAGCCCTAAGCCTTCGGGGAAATCTACTGGCACGTCTTTCATGGAGTGTACGGCGATATCGGCTTGGTCTTCGAGCATGGCGACTTCGAGTTCTTTGACGAACAAGCCTTTACCACCAACTTTCGCTAATGGCGTGTCTAAGATAACATCGCCCTTAGTGCTCATTGGCAATAGCTCCACCACAATACCTGGGTGAACGCGTTCTAATTCTGCTTTAACAAATTCAGCTTGCCACATGGCTAGCGGACTCTTGCGGGTAGCGATACGTATGCGGTTTTCAGACATGCCTAGTTTCCATCCGAGATCTTAGTTGCGCCAATGCTAACATTGGCTATTCGCGAATGTAAGGAAGCCGTATCGATTCTTTGAAGTCGGCGGTGTTCTAAATCGTATAAAAGTGTGATGGATATCTCATTTAGTTGCTCAGCTTTGCAAAAGTGTTAACATGAGCACACTTCTCAATTGTGCTTAAGTGTCGTGTTCTAGGATGGATCAGCAAGGCCAGTTTCCTGATATTGCAGAAAGACTTAATCAGGTTCGTATTGCACGGGCCTTAGCCTTGTTGTCTCCGTTGCAAAAGCATTTGTTCCGTTTGATCCCCTTTTTACTTCAACAGAATAGCGTTCAGTATCCGGGATACGTTGATCCTAATACGCCTTGCGGTATTTATGGTTACAAGGCGGGCTTAATAGAAGCCCAGGCTTGTGATGTGTTTAAGCTGCCTTTTATACCTAATGACATGGATTGTTATGCCTTCGAAGGGATATATGCCATGGGCAGTACAGCTAGCTTTGGTCAGAATGCAAAAAGTGATGTGGATGTGTGGCTAGTCCATCATGAGGATTTGTGTGATGACGACTTAGCCTTGGTTAAATTAAAAACGGAACGACTAACCGCTTGGTTTGCAGAGTATCAGTTTGAGGTGAATTTTTACTTGGTTCATCCACTGCAATTTTGTGGTGATATCTCACAGCGTACCGGTTGCCAGTCTTCTATGGCTCATGAGCACAGTGGCAGTACGCAGCATTGGCTGTTGCTTGAGGAGTTTTATCGCAGCCAAATTCGCTTGGCGGGTAAAACTATTGCATGGTGGCCTGATGCTAAGCTCAATCCTGAATTGCTATATCTTGGTAATGTGCACGAGTTACCGGCAAGCGAGTATTTTGGTGCCTCGCTTTGGCAGCTTTATAAAGGCTTAAATAAGCCGCATAAAGCGTTGATTAAAGTACTTTTGCTTGAGGCTTATGCCAGTGAGTATCCCCATTCTCAGTTACTGTGTGACCGGCTTTGGCAAAAGACCTTAGCAGGGGATTTTTCTACTGCTAACGATGCTTATTACGCAATTTATGAGGCGATTGAAGCCTATTTATTAAAGCAGAATGATAGTCGTCGGCTGGAAATTGTGCGCCGCTGTTTTTATCTAAAATGTGGCGTGTTCTTAAGTGTGTCTGACCAAGGTAAAGATTGGCGCTATGCCAAAATGCAAAAGTTGGTGCAAGAGTGGCAGTGGCCCAACAGTTTAATTACTACCTTAGATGATTGTGAGCATTGGCATAGTGGCCAGCTCAATTGGTTTAATGAGCAACTTAATGAATTGCTGCTGGCGAGTTATCAAACCTTGCTGCGTTTCGCCTCCACCCATGAGTTAAACGAAGGACTCAGGATTGAAGAGTTGGGGATGCTCACTCGCAAACTACATACTTACTTTAGCCAAGATGAAGACCAAATCGCCAAGCTGAATTTGCTCTGGAGCCACTCGGTCGCTGAATCTGAAGTAACCATGGTGTCCAGTAACAAGGAAAATCAATATTACCTCTACCGCCAGGGGCCAAAGCCGCAGAATCTGTTAGGTGAATCTGCTATTTGCAAAGGGAAAAGCCCGTCAGCGCTGATGATTTGGGCTTGCTTAAATGGGGTTTCGACGCCAGAAACCAAATGGTATGAGTTTGGCCAGAGTAAGATTAAATCCCGAAGGTTGACCGACGCTTCAAAACGATTACTTAATTTTATCGATCATGATTGGCGGGTCTCAAAGCTTGACCTATGTCAGCCTTGGCATTTTAGAAAACTCATTTTTATCTTAAACCTCGACTGTGATCCTACTATCCATTGGCAAGGGCAAGAGATGATGGTCGATGTCATGAATGCCAACGTGTTTTCATTGGGTCGTAAGCAGGAAAATATGCTCGGCGCCCTCGATGCTATTTGCCTTAATAGTTGGGGGGAGTGGCAGTGTCATCGTTTTGAGGGCGAAACCGCAGTATTGCAGGCACTCGCGTTTGTCACACCAGGGCTAAGGCGAGCGACTCATCCCGTGGATATGGATGTGATTAGCTGTTCGCAAAAGCTCAGGCCACAACTTAAGTTAGCGGTGAAAAACTTGCTTAAACAAACGGTGCGACTCTGTCAACAGGTGCAACAATCGAGCACCTTAGTGCAGCCGCTGCAGATTAGTCATACCCGTTACGGGATCTTTTTTAATCCTTTGGGGATGGCCTATCAGGACTTGAGTGATGCCAAATCTTTTTATCAGCAACTTGCTCGTAGTCATTTAGTACAATTGCCTCGGCCAGAGTTGGGGGATGACCCTTTTTCGAGCATGCCGAAAATCATTCAGAACTTTGCCGCCAAGGGAGCGATCCAGTACTTTCTGCGGCAACGCACCGATAGCTTAGATGTGTTTATTCTCGATGAGGAAAATCAGCTGAGTCATTATGTGCAGTCTGGTTCAGATATGAGCGAACTGGTCAACAAAGTGAGTCATCACTATGTTTTTGATGAATTTTATGCATCAAAAGCACGGTTTAATATTCCGCAGTTTTTCCATTTAGTACGGGTGGCGGGTGAGCTAACCGTGATGCCCTTTGGGGTGGATATCAATAACGCCAATGTGGAGTTTTAGCGGGAGCGACCTCCCGCTTAGGAATAAAGCCGCGGCTTAGGAGAGGCTGAGTTCGATACCGCTTTGGCGTAGAATCGAGTCCTGCACAAAGGGCATAAACTCGCCGCCATTACGACCATCAAGCCATTTCCCCTCTACATAGCCAAAGTGATAGCCACCAAAACGCGTTGCTACCCAAATTTCATGCAAAGGTTCCTGTTTGTTGATTACGATTTTCGAACCATCGACAAATTCTAGCTGTAACACGTTACCACTGGTATCAATATCCACATCGGCATCTTGTTCATCAATTGCGGTTTCGATAGCGGTCTCTATCGCTTGGAACATGTCATCGGCGAGCTGGTGAAATTCTGTATCTGTCATGGCCATGCATTTCTGTCCTTTGCTTTCGTCAAGATGGGTGCGATTATAAGATGATTAGTCACTAGATGCACAGATGTTGAGAAAAATGAGACTGTTTTTATTGTTATTGATTGGTAGCCTATTCATTACAGCCTGTGGTCAAAAGGGCCCCCTGTATAAATCCTCTCCAGTAGAGGCGACTCAGTCTAAAAAAAATAAGCCAGCTAAGCGTGATGCTACGCCTGTACAAGCCGCGGAGCCTCAAGCTGAAACTGAAAAAACACAATAATAATCAGCATAATTACTACAAAGCGCAGTAAGGAATCGGACATTGGATCACTTTCTCTACCAAGATAATACCCTGTACGCAGAAGGCTGTCGGGTCAATGATTTAGCCCAGCAGTATGGCACGCCACTGTATATCTATTCCCGTGCGACGCTCGAACGTCACTGGCATGCCTTTAATAATGCAGTTGCCGACCATCCACATATAGTGTGTTACGCGGTGAAAGCCAACTCGAACTTAGCCGTACTGAACGTATTGGCTCGTTTAGGTAGTGGTTTTGATATTGTCTCGGGCGGCGAGTTAGCGCGGGTGATTGAAGCCGGTGGTGACCCTGCCAAAGTGGTGTTTTCGGGCGTGGGTAAAACCGTTGCCGAAATGGAGCAGGCATTAAATCTTGGTATCTACTGCTTTAACGTTGAATCGAGTGCTGAGCTTGAACAACTTAACGATGTTGCCGGCCGCTTAGGTAAAGTTGCTCCAGTGTCACTGCGGGTGAATCCCGATGTCGATGCCGGTACGCATCCTTATATTTCGACGGGTCTTAAAGAAAATAAATTCGGTATCGCCATGGATGAGGCCGAAGTTGTATTTGCTCGCGCCCATGCGCTGCCGCATTTGCAGGTAAAAGGGGTTGATTGCCATATCGGCTCACAGCTCACTGAAATTCAGCCGTTTCTCGATGCAATGGACAGAATGCTATCGCTCATTGACCGCCTAGCCGAGCAAAGGATAGTGATTGAGCACTTTGATGTCGGTGGCGGTTTAGGGGTGACCTATGATGATGAAACGCCACCGCATCCTGATGTGTACGCCGCTGCACTGCTAAAGCGTTTAGGTCATCGCAAGCTCAAACTGATTTTCGAACCGGGCCGTGCGATTGCTGCCAATGCGGGGATTTTTGTGACTGAGGTGCTGTACCTCAAAGAAAACAGTGACAAACGTTTTGCGATTGTTGATGGTGCCATGAACGACTTAATTCGGCCTGCACTCTATAGTGCATGGCAAAATATCATTCCGGTGAATCCACGGGATGAAGATACGCAAGTATTTGATATTGTAGGACCTGTGTGCGAAACCGGTGACTTTTTAGGTAAGGACAGACAACTCGCGATTGCGGCGGGGGATTTACTGGTTGTGCGCTCCAGTGGTGCTTACGGTTTTGCCATGGCGTCGAACTATAATACTCGTCCGCGTGCGGCCGAGGTCATGGTGGATGGCGATAAGGCTTATCTGGTGCGAGAGCGAGAAAAATTAGCGCAGCTCTGGCAAGGTGAGCAGCTCCTGCCGTAAACTAGAAAATTATATTGATTCAGGCGCTTGGCTAGTTATCGCGGCGCCTAGGCTTAAAGGATAAGTATCTTGATCCAATTCACTAAGATGCACGGACTTGGCAACGATTTTATGGTGGTCGATGGTGTCACGCAGAACGTGTTCTTTTCGCCTGAGCAGATCCGCCGTTTAGCTGACCGTAACTTTGGCATCGGTTTCGACCAACTCTTGCTGGTTGAGCCACCCTATGATCCCGACCTCGACTTTCACTATCGCATCTTTAATGCCGACGGTGGTGAGGTCGAAAACTGCGGCAATGGCGCCCGTTGCTTTGCGCGGTTTGTCCGTAATAAGGGGCTGACGAATAAGAATAAAATTCGTGTAAGTACCTCTGCGGGTAAGATGACACTGCGCCTTGAGCGCGATGGTACTGTCACTGTGAATATGGGCGTGCCCGTGCTCGAACCTAGCCAAATCCCCTTTAAAGCCAAAAAGGCCGAAAAAACCTATCTGCTGCAAACGCCGCAACAAACCTTTTTGTGTGGTGCGGCCTCCATGGGCAATCCCCATTGCGTGCTCGATGTGGAAGATGTTACCAGCGCGAATGTCGCCGAAATCGGTGCGTTACTCACCAAGCATGAGCGATTCCCGCGCGGAGTAAACGTTGGTTTTATGCAGGTGGTGAACTCGGGTCATATCAAGCTTAGAGTTTACGAACGTGGTGCGGCTGAGACTTTAGCCTGCGGCACAGGTGCTTGTGCTGCCGTAGTAGTCGGACAAATTCAAGGTAAACTCGATCAACAAGTACAAGTGGATTTACCGGGCGGCAGCTTAACCATCAATTGGGAAGGTGAAGGCAAACCGCTGTGGATGACAGGCCCTGCGCAGCACGTTTATGATGGACAAATTCAGTTATGACCGAGCCTTTGATGCCGCAGACCAATCTTCCCTTTGATGAGTTGATTATTCGCGAATATCTACTCGATAATCCTGACTTTTTTAATCGGTATCCCGAGCTGTTATTGGCGATGCGTTTGCCCCATTTGGAGCGCGGTGCGATTTCCTTAGTCGAACGACGTCAAGAGTTGTTGCGCCTGCGGGTTGGGCAACTCGAAGAAGAAATCACCAGTTTACTGGCCATGGCTGCACGTAATGAAAAGATATTCCGATTTAATACTGAACTGTCTTTTAAGCTACTCAATTGCGTTAACTTAGAATCCCTTAAAGAAGTGCTGGCTGATAATTTAAAGGCGCAGTTTAATTTTACCCATGTGCGTCTTATCAGTGTGTTAGAGGCCGATATTGAGATGAAGGCGATTTGGGCGCAGCGTTTACGCAAGAATTACTATTTTGGTCGTCTGACACAACAAGAGGCGAAACGCTTATTTGGCAGTGAGGTCGGCTCGGTGGCATTAGTTAAACTAGCTGATGATATTCCTGTCATTTTTGCAGTTGCCAGCCACGATGCCACCCATTTTCATCCCGATATGGACAATATGCTGCTCGAGCAACTTCGGCGATTGCTGGCACATATGCTCGCCAAACTCTAAGCCCTGATGAGGAGTCCAATATGAACTCGCCAGCTAATGATATGCCCGCGCGTTGTCACTCCTATTTACAGCAATTTGAAACCTATATGCAGTCTGAACGTCAGTTATCGGCGCATACGGTTCGCAATTATATGTACGAGTTGCAGCGGGGAAGCGAGTTACTGCCCGAAGGTGTTGACCTGCTCAATGTCGGGCGTGAGCATTGGCAACAAGTGCTTGCTAAGTTACACCGCAAGGGACTGAGTCCGCGCTCGCTGTCATTATGGTTATCGGCAGTAAAACAGTGGGGAGGGTTTTTACTGCGCGCAGGCGTGATAGAACTCAATCCTGCCAAGGGGCTGAGTGCGCCCAAGCAAGCTAAGCCTTTACCGAAAAATATCGATGTCGATTCCCTCACTCATTTGCTTGAGATTGAAGGCAATGATCCGCTAACACTGCGTGATAAAGCCATTATGGAGCTATGCTATTCCAGCGGGTTACGTTTAGCAGAACTCGCAGCGCTCGATTTATCCAGTGTGCAATATGATCAGCGTGAAGTGCGGGTATTAGGTAAGGGCAACAAGGAGCGTATCGTCCCCGTTGGTCGTTATGCTATTGATGCCTTAGGCGCTTGGCTTGAGTGCCGCAGGCAAATCCCCTGTGAAGATAACGCATTATTTGTCACCGAAAAGGGCAAGCGTTTATCCCATCGCAGCATTCAGGCGCGCATGAGCAAATGGGGGCAGGAACAGGCGCTTTCTATGCGGGTGCATCCTCATAAGCTGCGCCATTCTTTCGCCACACATATGCTGGAATCCAGTGCCGATTTACGGGCGGTGCAGGAATTATTAGGCCACGAAAACCTGTCTACCACGCAAATTTATACCAGTTTAGATTTCCAACACTTAGCTAAGGTGTATGATAACGCCCATCCTAGAGCGAAAAAACAACAGGATAAATAATGCGTTGTTATCTTAGACCCCAGAATATTCGTGCGATTAGCTTCGATCTCGACGATACCCTATACGATAACGAACCCCACATTCTCAATGCCGAAGCTGAGTTAATGCAGTTTTTGCATCAGGCTTATCCGCTGACTCAAGCTTGGCAACCGCAGCAATGGCGAATGCTCAAGTTGCAACTACTACAGCAAAATCCGGCCCTTGCTCATGACACCTCGGCGGCGCGAATTGCAACTCTGCATAAAGGCCTTTTACTGCTCGGTTATAGTGAGCCTGAGGCAAAACGGGGCGCGCAGGAAGGTTTAGCTTGTTTTTATTTTCATCGAAGCCATTTTCAGGTTTCAGACGACGTCTTGGCGCTGCTCACGCGTTTATCGGTCCATTTTAGGCTGATTGGCATCACTAATGGTAATGTGGACGCACAGCGTATCGGCTTAAGTAATGTGTTTGAATTTGTGCTGCATCCTGGTAGTGGTGTAAGGATGAAGCCTGCTAAAGATATGTTTTCACAGGCCTGTGAAAGGTTAGATATCGGCTTAGATCAACTGCTGCACGTTGGCGATAGTATGAATGCCGATGTTCGCGGTGCGCGTTTAGCGGGATGTCAGTCTGTCTGGTTAAATCCCAGTTTTGGCCGTGTGGCATCGTTACCGATTGCTGCACTCTTACCCCATATGGAAATTGCCACTCTCGATTCATTACAGGAAATGTTATTGCCTTAAAAAGAATAGCAGCCTATTTAAAGTGATAGGGATCAAGGATTGGCATATCGTTTTGCCGTAGAGTATTAGCATTTGTTTAACTCAGTTGTTACGTCTTCACTAACAAGGAACTGCTATGGTGCGTTTAAGTCTGTTGCTCCTCTTGAGTCTATCGTTTATAGCCCCTGCGTCGGCGCACGAAATCCACTCCGGTGGGGGTTTTATGGCGGGCTTTAATCATCCCGTTTTAGGTTTTGACCATCTCCTTGCCATGTTAAGTGTGGGCATGCTCAGTACGCAGCTCGGTGGTCGCGCGATTTGGACTGTGCCCTTAGCCTTTGTGTGTTTTATGTTGGTTGGTGGAATACTGGGGCTTTATGCCATTCCGGTGCCCTTTGTTGAAATTGGCATTGCTTTGTCAGTACTGTTGCTTGGGTTAGCGATTGCCTTTGACCGCCAATTACCGCTGTTGTTTGCGATGGCATTTGTCGGCGTGTTTGCGATTTTCCACGGTCATGCCCACGGCATGGAAATGCCTGAACTTGCCAGCCCAGTTCTTTACGCCTTTGGTTTCTTATTTGGTACTGCGGTTATCCATTTAGGTGGCGTTATGCTAGGGCTAGGCATGCAGCGCGTCACTGGGCAACGCAGCTTAATGCGCGTATCTGGCGTGGCAATTGCCGCCATGGGTGGCTATTTACTCGCTGGTTTTTAGAAAAAGCACTACCGCGCCTTTATCAGCTTATTGCAGTGATGGGCGCGGCGTAGCATCTGTGTAACCTGTCTCCGGCTGGCATGCATGTCGGCATCTCCAACCCGAAAATAAGTCCCCGTATAAGCATCGGTGCCTATAAATACTGGCTTTAGGTGCTCTGGTGCGAGCGGGACACGAATCCTTATCAGCTTTTTATTCATAATTTCAATCAGCTGCACATCAGAAATCGCTAAAATATTACAGCTTATCCGGCTAGGGTCATCGAGGATCTCCCAAAATTCTTGTAATACGGGTAGCGGATTAGGGATGCCTTCAATGGTGAAATGGCCACGATCTTCGCGTACCCCAAGAATAATCTCTCCGCCTAAGGTGTTGGCGAAGGAGCTATAGGTTGCCCAAATATCTTCAGGTAATTGACCTTGACCATCACGGCCTCTTGCGAGTTTAAATTCTACTTGGGCTGATTCGTGTAGAGAAGCAATATCATCGAGTGCGAATGTTGGGTATGTCATGGCGGCGGCTCCTTGCGTAGCACACCACTTTTTGTAACACGCCAAAATCACAAAGGCCAGCAGTTATGCTGACCTTGGTGGTTAATCAATCTTGTTTATTAGGCGAGTTGCAGCGCCTTAGGGAAGAGAATGTTGTTTTCTAAATGAATGTGCCTATGCAGGTCCGCCTCAAATTCTGCGAGCGTTGCATAACAAACCCGCCAAGTAGTACAGGCATATTCGGGAGGCGTAAAGTCGTTGGTTAACTCATGTAGCTTTTGTAAAATCAATCCTGCTTCTTCGTGCTCGTGTTGCATTGCATTGATCGGGTTACCTATATGACCAAAACAACCCTGCACTTGCTCGCCTTGACTCATCGCCCGAATCGCAGGAAAGAGGATATTTTCTTCCTTTATCAAATGCGGCATTAAATCTTCTATCAACGCACGAACCCAACCTGCAAATGGAACAATTTCGGCATAATGCTCGCCATGGGCGCGTACCATCTTTTCTGAGTATTCCAGCAATAACGGTGCTTTAGCACGGACATATTGGTGGTGAGTACGCTCAATATAATCAATTAGTTGCTCAAGTGGCAGTTGATTAAGTTCATCTTCTTTAGCTCCTGAATGTGTCATGTACTCTAATGCGGCGACGACTTTATTTGGGTCGGCTTGTGCTCGCTCACAGGCACTGATCAGTGCTCGACCACCGCCACAGCAGAAATCGATACCAAATTGGCTAAACACATGGGCGCGGCGAAAATCCTCCGCGACCAACTCGCCAACTTTACGCTCAAGCCATGGCGATAAAGGGGCTGATGGTTGTTCAACGTGAGACGCTGACGAAAAGCTAGTTGATGACATTGCAACACTCCAAAGCACAAATAATTTACATGCATATTATTTGCAGCTTTATTGTGATGCAATAAATCCTGACTAATTTAGTCAGGATTTGCTGCGGCTGTCACATTAAATTGTCTGAATTATTCCCAAAGGAGTAGGGTGTAGAGGCTGATAAAGATGAGTCGATGTTTTATCTAATTAGTATGTTTTTGGAACTGTGTGGCGTATTGAATTTACCATTCTTTGCGTATCATCTAAGGCTCATCGAATATTAAGTATCTGATGATAAATGAAACTACAAAGATGCTTTCAACGCCCTAAGAGTAGGGCATTAAAAGCAAATTGCTGAAGAAATGAGGAGGTTATTCCACGTTTTGGATCTGCTCGCGCATTTGTTCGATGAGCACTTTGAGCTCGACGGCGGCGGCGGTGATTTCGGTGCTGATGGATTTAGAGGCGAGGGTGTTCGATTCGCGGTTAAATTCTTGCATCATAAAATCTAAACGGCGACCTTCGCTGCCGCCTTTTTTGAGGATGCGGCGGGCTTCGTTAACATGGGCTTCGAGCCTGTCCATTTCCTCTGCCACATCTTGTTTTTGCGCTAACAAGATCATCTCCTGCTCGATGCGGGCGGGATCGAGTTCACCTTTGATTTCGGCGAGACGATTGGTGAGTTTATCGCGCTGATATTCCATGACTTTAGGCATATGCTCGCGTACAACGGCGATTTGCTCGCTGACGCCGTCTAAACGGCTTAAGAGCATGTCTTTGATGGCTGCGCCTTCACGGCCTCGGGCTTCAATGAATTGGTCGATAGCTAAGTCGAAGGCGGTCATTAAATCGGCACCAACCGCGTCCATATCCTGCTCAGCACTAGAAAGTACTCCTGGCCAGCGCAAAATATCGGTGAGGTTGACTTCGCCTTGTCCGGCTTCTTGTTTGAGCCAACTAGCGGCGTCGAGTAGCTGTTTGGCTAACCCTTGGTTTAATTTAAGTTCGTTATTGCTGTTATCGGCTAATTCGTAGCGTAAATTGACCTCGACTTTACCGCGGCTTAAGCGTTTACGCAGGCGGTCGCGTAAAACGGGCTCGAAGCTGCGGAATTGTTCTGGCAGACGTAGGTAAGTTTCGAGATAACGCTGGTTGACTGAGCGAATTTCCCAAGAGGCAGTGCCCCATTGTGCTTTGTGCTCAATGCGAGCGTAGGCTGTCATGCTTTGGATCATGGGTTGTCCTAGTGGTTTAATCGTCATAATGAGAGGCGATTATAGAGTCAATGGCTTTAGGATTAAAGGCATACCACTACTCGCGAGGAGGATTAGGTGTTTGTGTGACGAGTTTGCTAGAGAATCACCCTAAGCATGGCATCTATAGGCACAAAACCCTATAATATGCAGCCAAAATCGGTCAATGACTCAGAATACAGGAATTTCGCATGCGTCCAAGTAACAGAACGCCAGCACAAACACGCCCCATTACTATCACTCGCCAATTTACGGCCCATGCCGAAGGTTCTGTGTTAGTCGAATTTGGCGAAACTAAAGTGCTTTGTACCGCCAGTTTTACTGAGGGTGTACCGCGTTTCCTTAAAGGTCAGGGCCAAGGCTGGGTAACGGCGGAATACGGCATGTTGCCACGCTCAACCCATAGCCGTATGGATCGTGAAGCCGCTCGTGGTAAACAATCTGGCCGCACGCAAGAAATTCAACGTCTTATCGGCCGTGCGTTGCGTGCCTGTGTGGATATGAAAGCGCTGGGTGAAAACACCATTGTCATCGATTGTGATGTGATCCAAGCTGATGGCGGTACTCGCACCGCGTCAATCACTGGTGCTTGTGTCGCCTTAGTGGATGCGCTTAACTGGGCTCGTGGTAAAGGCATTATTAAATCTAACCCGCTTAAGTTCTTAATCGCTGCGGTCAGCGTGGGTATCTACAACGGTGAAGCGATAAGCGACCTAGAGTATGTTGAAGACAGCGCAGCCGAAACCGATATGAACGTGGTAATGACAGAAACCGGTAAGATTATCGAAATTCAAGGTACTGCCGAAGGTGAACCGTTTACTCACGAAGAGTTGATTGAGCTACTTGGTTTAGCGAAGAACAGTATTCGCGAAATCGTCGATGTGCAGAAAGCCGCATTAAATTAATTGTTATTGATAAAAAGCCCCGTTATGGGGCTTTTTATTAAATCAATTTTGCTATAACCCAATAAAAATAGAACGTTAAAGTCGTAAGGAGAGATTGTGAAAGCCTATCAACGTGAGTTTATTGAATTTGCCCTAGAGCGTCAGGTGTTGCGATTCGGCGAGTTTACCCTTAAATCGGGCCGTATCAGTCCTTATTTCTTTAATGCGGGTTTATTCAATACTGGCCGTGATTTAGCCCGTTTAGGGCGTTTTTATGCGGCGGCGTTAGTGGATTCTGGCATAGAGTACGATCTGTTGTTTGGCCCAGCTTACAAAGGTATTCCGATTGCGACCACGACAGCGGTGGCTTTGTGCGAACATCACGATATCGATATTCCCTACTGCTTTAACCGTAAAGAGAAAAAAGATCACGGTGAGGGCGGTAGCTTAGTCGGTAGCGAGCTTAAAGGTCGGGTGATGCTGGTGGACGATGTGATCACTGCGGGAACGGCGATCCGTGAGTCGATGGAAATCATCGAAGCTCATCAAGCGCAGCTGGCAGGCGTATTAATTGCGCTGGATAGGCAAGAAAAGGGCAAGGGCGAATTGTCAGCCATCCAAGAGGTCGAGCGTGATTTTGGCTGTGGTATTGTGGCGATCATCAAGCTTGCGGATCTGATCCGCTATTTATCTGAAAAACCAGGTATGGAAGCGCAACTAGCAGCGGTAAGCCAATACCGTGAGCAGTATGGCATCGAGGCCTAATAAGGCTTAAGCGTGTTATAAACCGCTAAAACAGAAACGCTGCAATTCAATAAGAATGGCAGCGTTTTTTTATATCTCACACAAAGTAAGGTCTTACTTCGACTGGTGTAAAAACTCGGCGCGGGTCGCGGGGTTGGATTTAAAAATGCCACCTAAGGCCGTAGTGGTGGTGGAGCTAGTGGAGTCCATTACGCCGCGGGATTTTACGCAGTAATGCACCGCATCCATTTTAACCGCAACATCTTTAGTTTCGAGCAAGGTCTGCAGCGCGACTAACACTTGCTGAGTCAAACGCTCTTGTACCTGAGGACGTTGGGCAAAGAAACGTACAATGCGGTTAATCTTTGATAAACCAATAATTTTTTTACGTGGAAGATACGCAATGGTTGCTGTGCCATCAATAGTGACAAGGTGATGTTCACAGGTACTGGTCAGGCTAATATCCTGTACGCGCACCATTTCATCAAAGCCCATTTTGTTATCAATCACAGTGATCTTCGGGAAGTTAGCATAATCTAGACCGGAGAAGATTTCGTCGACATACATTTTGGCGATGCGGCGTGGGGTATCGGCAAGACTGTCATCAGAAAGATCCAGTGACATAAGCGTCAGAATTTCCTTCATATGGTGTTCAATCTTGTCCTTACGCTCTTCAGGAGTAAACACACTGGGGAGCATGGGGGTTTCAAGTCCGCGCTCTTGCAGGGCGGCTTGTACTTTTACTGCTGCTTCACTTAATGACATTTTTATCCTCCACTACTTCAGTAGCGGCTATCACTGAAAACCTAGCACCCTAAACTGAGTTTGTACAATGGGTGAACTCAGGTACAAATCGACTGGTTCTTATCTGGGTAAGAACAAGGTGGGGGAGAATAGCGCGAATTGCGGATAATTCATACCAAAAAACGCTCACGCTGAAGATGAAAAAGCCGATAGTCCTTATCGATTATCGGCTCCTCGGGGCGTTAAAACATTATTATCTTGATGAAGATAATAGGGCGTGTTGACGTTTCAGGATTATTTTTGCAGCAATGTGGCTGGCTTTTATGCAAGGCAAAGTCCGTGCTGTGTAGTTATTCTACATAAACGGACGATAACGCGGCAGAAAAGCCAGCCAAATGCTGCCCGAAGGGGTCGTCTGGCAAGCCCTTGCTCTTACTTTCTGTCATAAGAGCCGCTCGTCATTTGAGTAGAATAACTACACATCATTCCTCGTTTCACGAGCACGTGCTTGCCAGAACGAACAAAATTTAATCTCGAAACGTCAACACGCCCTAGTTATTTTAGTGAGTACTAAAGTTTTAAGTTGGTTTTTAAGAAGCTCAGCATCTGATCGTAATATTTGGCTCTATGCTCATCGTTATAAAAACCATGGCCTTCGTTATCCATCACCAGTTTTTGGTAAGGATAATTATGGGCTTTGAGGGCTTTTTCTAGTGATTCTAATTGTTCAATCGGCGCTCGCTCATCGTCACCACCGTGAACCAGTAAGAGGTTCGCTTTTAATTTAGCAACGTTCTCTGAGGGAGACATGGCTTTTAGGGTGGCTTTGTCTTGGCCGAGTACGTCCTTAAGATAGCTTGTGCCTGAACGTGTTCTGGCGACGTCACCTTCATCAAACATCAACTCCAGATCATACACACCAGCAAACCCAACCGCGCATTTAAACATATCGGGGGCTAATACTGCGCTTTGTAGGGCGCTATAGCCGCCAAAGCTACCGCCTGCGATACAAACTCGTTCTTTATCGGCAAAGCCTTGGTCAATCACATATTGAGTCGCATCGATAATATCGTGCTGAATATCCGAGCCCCATTTTTGATAGCCAGCTCGCTCGAAACGCTTGCCATAACCACCTGAGCCACGGAAGTTAACCTGTAATACCGCGATACCATTTTGGGCGAGTAATTGATTTTGAGGGTCAAAGCCCCACCAGTCACGAATACCATGGGGGCCACCATGGGGATTGACGACCAAAGGGAGATTTTTGGCTTCTTTGCCGAAGGGTAAGGTTAAGTAGCCATGGATTTTCTGGCCATCGCGGTTGGTGAAGCTAATGGGTTTAACCTCCGCCATTTGCTCTGGGTCGAGCCATTTGCGAGCGGTGGCTAGATACTCTAGCTTGAGCTTTTTAGTATCAAACAAATAGTAATCACCGGGATTGCGGTCGTTAAATGCAATCACCACCAGTTGCTCGCCATTACGGGTTTCGCTGACAATCCGTACTTGATGCCCGGGTAGAGCTGCAATTAAATCCTTGAGTAGTTTGGCGTGGCTATCGTTGTTATCGACAAATGCATAACTGGGATAGCCATTTTCAAATTCAACGGCATAGAGCTGTTTGTTTGTGCCATTGATCCAGAAGTTGCTCGGATCTACAACCTCATCTTGAATGATCTCGGCCTTCTCGCCTGTTTCGAGGTTGATGCGATAGACGCCTAAGGTTTCAGTGCCCACGCGACCCGCAGCATAGATGGTATTTTTATTATCAGCGAAAGAGATAGGCGTAAAATCACTTAAGCCAAGGTTAAGTTTGTCGGTGTTTATCCATTCGCCATCTTTGCGGTAAAAGACTTTAGTGATGTTTTTGCCATCTTCCCCTGCCACAAAGCGGACTTCACCCTCATGGTCTGTCATAAAGCGTGCTCGGCCAATGGGGGAGCCTGTTATACGTTTACGAACCCCGCTAAATAAGTCAACGCGGTAAACATCCTGAAGTGTTTCAGTAAAGTTGGGGGCACCACCCCATGGGATCGCATTGACTAACATATAACGCTCGTCATCAGGCAGGGGATCGAGAATAAAGGCGGTAGCACTTATAGGAGTATTTTTCTTGAGATTCGATCCTGTTTGTTGCTCGCTACTTTTATAACCAAATAAATATTTTGGGCGAGAACCATCGGCATTAACCGCCATTAATTCGCCGTAGTATTGGGGCACATCGCTCCAGCCCTTAAGGTATTCTTTTGCCAGTACTATGCGCTCGCTATTGGCCCATTCATAGGTGCCTACCTGCGCGTTGCTCGGGAAGCGAATTGCGTTAAGCAATTTTTTGGTTTGTGCATCGAGTACTAAGAGGACATTCTTGCCTTCGACACTGGTGATTGCACTTAAGTATTTGCCGGTAGGCGAGATTTTGACGTTAGAGTACTCGTTACCGCGACTGAATAATTGGGATTGTGACAGGGCATTTGTGGCCGAGGTTTCGGCCGCTAATGTGCTGAAAGGCATAATAGGCAAGCAAATTACGGCCAATGCAGCAAATGGCAAAGATTTCATCTGACATCCTTGTAATATTATTGTGGTTTTTGTTTTGTAAATGTTTACTCGAGATTAAAACAAAAGAAATACCGATACAAGGAGTAGGGGATAAAAGAAAGGACGGTGATTACCGTCCTTTATGTTGATAAATCATTAGCTTTGCAACAGCTGATGCTGAATAAAGCGCCACTGTTCATCGAAGTGTTGTGTGGGTTTTAGTTTAAACTCACTGCGGACAAATTGAGCAATTCGCCCCTCTGCGAAGGCTAACAGCAAATTAGCTAAAATAGCCTCATCTAAATTAAAGCCTTTGCCTTCTCGCAGGGTCTTTTCCCGCAAAATTTGCTTAAGTTGAGTTTCTATTTTTGCAAATAGCGTACTAATGCGGCTACGCAGACGCTCATTTTCACCTAAAAGCGCATCACCATTGAGGACGCGCGAGATCCCTGGATTACGCTCGGCAAAAATCAGCAGTAGTTGCAGCACCAGTTGACAGCGTTTCATGGTGTCTTTTTCATCATCCATGATGATGTTGATACGAGAGAGTAATGACTCTTCAATAAACTCAATTAACCCTTCGAACATCCGTGCCTTACTCGGGAAGTGGCGATAGAGTGCCGCTTCCGATACGCCGACTTCTGAGGCGAGTTTAGCGGTGGTAATACGTTGTCCTGGGCTGGTTTCTAGCATTTGTGCTAGGCATTGCAGTATGTGTTCACGACGATTAATTTTTGGGCTTACAGCCATTGCAGTATCCTTCGCTCAATAACGATTCAGGTTATTTAGTGCCAGAATGGCCAAATCCACCTTCACCACGGTCTGAGCTATCGAACTCATCAACGAGTTTGAATTGTGCTTGTACCACAGGGACAAACACCAGTTGTGCGAGACGATCACCGATTTCTAAGGTAAATGGGGTATCGCTGCGGTTCCAACAAGAGACCATTAAGGGCCCCTGATAATCCGAATCGATAAGCCCAACCAGATTTCCAAGGACGATACCGTGCTTATGCCCAAGGCCTGAACGCGGTAAAATCACTGCTGCAAGGCCTGGATCTGCTACATGGATGGCGATACCCGTTGGGATTAACTGAGTTTCTCCCGGGGCTATCGTCATGGTGGTATCTATCATGGCGCGAAGATCCATGCCTGCGCTGCCTGGTGTGGCATAGGCAGGCAGCGGGAATTCAGAGCCAATACGGGAATCGAGGATCTTTAATTCAATCGGTGTTTTCATTTGTGTTGTTTTTCTTTCACTATCAACGAAAGTAATTGCCGAGCCAACGTGAGTTTATCGGTAGCAGGCAAATCTTGACTACCCTGTGGCCAGAATACGCGCAGGGCATTGGCATCGGCGTTAAAGCCTAGACCAGCAACGGATACATCGTTTGCCGCGATCATATTCAAATTTTTACGTTTGAGTTTATCGCGGGCGTAGGCTTCTACATCATGGGTTTCTGCGGCAAATCCCACCATAAAAGGACGGTTTGCCAAGCTTGCGACCGTCGCTAAGATATCAGGATTCCTCACCAGCGCAAGTTGCATTTCTTCCGCTGACTTTTTGATTTTACTGGTGGCAATATCGCTGACGCGATAGTCAGCAACCGCCGCACAGCCGATAAAAATATCTTTATTATCAACATTCTCCATCACAGCATCGAGCATATTCTGTGCCGATTCAACATTGATTCGTGTCACCCCTTCTGGGGTGGCTAAATTTACGGGTCCTGCGACCAAGGTCACATCGGCGCCCATATCGGCCGCGGCCTTCGCTAAGGCAAAGCCCATCTTGCCTGAGCTGTGATTAGAGATATAGCGTACAGGATCGATGGCTTCGCGGGTTGGGCCTGCGGTGATCAGTACCGATTGGCCTGCTAGCGGTTGTGACTCCTGTTCAGCATAGACATCTTTTGTTGCAAAAAAGCGACTCGCAAGTTCGGCAATTTCGAGCGGTTCGAGCATGCGGCCAGGGCCCACTTCACCGCAAGCTTGACTGCCACTTGCCGGTCCCCACAGGGTGTAACCACGGCTTTGTAAACTGGCTAAATTGGCTTGAGTGGCGAGATTACGATACATCTGCTGATTCATCGCAGGGCAGAGCGCAATTGGCGCTTCAGTGGCAAGACAAGTGGTTGTGATTAATTCATCAGCCATGCCTGCATTGATTCGGGCGATAAGATTTGCTGTAGAAGGGGCGATAATCACTAAATCGGCCCATCGCGCCAGTTCAATATGCCCCATCGCCGCTTCGGCGGCGGGATCGAGTAAGCTCGATGATACAGGATGCCCTGATAAGGCTTGCAGTGTGAGTGGGGTAATAAATTCCATCGCACTTTGGCTCATTACCACACGTACATCAAAGCCGCGTTCTTTTAAGCGGCGCACTAAATCCGCACTTTTGTAGGCCGCAATGCCGCCACCAATACCCAGTAGGACGTTTTTTGTTATCAGGCTCACAGACATCATCCGAGATTGAAATAATGTCGCCAACCATACCACAAAGCGATGAATTGGCGTGACTGTCCCAGTTCAAAAAATCTCGTCCATACTTGCTAAAGTAAAAATATGCGACGACAGGAGGTCACATGGCGATTAAGGATTGGCTAGAGGGAGAAGGGCCGCGGGATAAGTTATTGCTAAAAGGCGCTAGTCATCTCTCGGATGCCGAATTACTGGCGGTGTTGTTGCGTAATGGCCTGTCTGGGCTGAATGCCGTAGACCTTGCCCGCTCACTTATTCAAGAATTTGGTGGTTTAAGAAGCTTACTTTGCGCACCAAAGCATCAGGTGTGTCGACTTCCTGGCGTGGGACCTGTAAAATACGCCCAGCTTCAAGCCGCGGCTGAATTAGCGAGGCGTGTGGCACAAGAAAACCTGCAGAGAGGTCAGGTTTTGACAAATCCCGATTTAACTCGGGATTATTTAATGAGACAATTAGCTGACCGCTCCTATGAAGTGTTCGCAATTTTGCTGCTGGATAGCCAGCATAGAGTGATTCAGTTCGTCGAATTATTCCGCGGAACAATAGATTCAGCCTCAGTGTACCCACGTGAAGTGGTGAGCTTAGTGCTGGAGAAAAAGGCTGCTGCCGTCATAGTGTGTCACAATCATCCGTCTGGTATTGCCGAGCCCAGTCAGGCTGACAGACGAATAACTGAGCGATTAAAAAATGCGTTGGCAACCATAGATGTATCCCTGTTGGATCATATGGTTGTTGGTGATCGAGAGATAGTTTCCTTCGCGGAACGAGGCTGGATTAATTAATCTAACACTTGATCTTCACTCTGTGATCGTGTATAAAATGCGCCCTCTTTGTGCCTCGGGCGACGGCCATACGAGGCACATTAATGCTCGAGCGTTAAAATTGTTTTTGGAGAAGATTGACATGTCAAGAGTATGCCAAGTTACTGGCAAGAAGCCGATGGTTGGTAACAACCGTTCGCACGCAAAAAACGCGACCCGTCGTCGTTTTTTACCTAACCTACAAAACCACCGTTTTTGGTTAGAAGAAGAAAAACGTTTCGTACAGTTACGTGTATCTACTAAAGGTATCCGTCTGATCGATAAGAAAGGTATTGAAGTTGTTGTTGCTGAACTTCGTGCCCGTGGCGAGAAGGTGTAATAGATCATGGCTAAAGCTAAAGGTAATCGTGAGAAGATCAAATTAGTTTCTACAGCTAAAACTGGTCACTTCTACACAACTGAAAAAAACAAGCGTAACATGCCAGAAAAAATGGAAATCAAAAAATTTGATCCAGTTATTCGTCAGCACGTTATCTACAAAGAAGCAAAAATCAAGTAATCCTTGTTTAGTGTTTCGAGAAAAGCCCCTTATCTAAGGGGCTTTTTTTTGGCTTTTCGTCATCAAGATGAGATAAATCTGTCCCATATTTGGCGATTGCGACTAAATCATATTTGGTTAAAAAAATGTAATCATTTATCAAAAGTGCAATTTTTTGAAAATATAAGCACTTTGTTGTATTAAAACTGCATTTTAATGAGAATAAATTCTTTATTGGTGAATTAAAATGCAATACTATACGCGGGTTTTCGTTATTCACTCCTGGTAAGCCATTTTGGGGGTACCAGCTTAAATATGAGGTGTAAACAACGCGTGCGTACCACTGAACTGGTTGATGGATTTCGTCATTCTGCCCCTTACGTTAATGCCCATAGAGGGAAAACCTTTGTGGTGATGTTGGGTGGCGAGGCTTTAGCACAAAATCAATTTCGCGGCATTTTGAATGACGTGGCGTTGTTACACAGTTTGGGTATTAAAGTGGTGTTGGTGTATGGCGCGAGGCCGCAAATCGATGCAGCGTTAGCCGCCAATGGGATTGAACCCGCCTACCACGAAGGTGTACGTATCACGGATGAAGACTCACTCAAAGTCATTAAGCAAGTCGCGGGTGCATTACAGTTTGATATTACCGCGCGTTTATCGATGAGTTTAAGCAATACGCCGATGCAAGGTGCGCAAATTAACTTAGTCAGCGGTAACTTTGTGATTGCTCAGCCACTGGGCGTCGATAATGGTGTGGATTTTTGTCTAAGCGGCAAAGTGCGCCGTATCGATACTCAAGGGCTTAAGCGTCAGCTCGATAACCACTGTATCGTGTTGATGGGGCCGATTGCTGCATCCGTCACTGGCGAAAGCTTTAACCTCACGGCCGAAGAGATTGCCACTCAGGTTGCTATCAAGCTTAAGGCCGACAAGATGATTGGCTTTAGTTCGCAAAATGGCATCCTCGATCGCAATGGCGATGTGATTGCCGAATTAATGCCAAATGATGCGCAAAATATTCTGACTAAGCTTGCTGAGCAAGGTTCTGCCTGTGTGGGCACGATGGCTTTCCTCAAGGCGAGTATTGATGCGTGCCGTAATGGGGTACCCCGTTGTCATTTGGTTAGCTATCTTGATGATGGTGCCTTGCTGCAGGAGTTGTTCTCCCGCGAAGGCATAGGCACGCAAATCGTGACAGAAAGCGCTGAGCGCCTGCGCCGCGCATCGATTAGCGATATTGGCGGCATATTGAATTTAATCCGTCCTCTGGAAGAGCAAGGGATTTTGGTGCGCCGAAGCCGTGAGCAGCTTGAGATTGAGATCGAGCAGTTTATGTTGATTGAGCGAGACGGCTTAGTGATTGGCTGCGCGGCCCTGTATCCGTTCGAGGAGGATAACGCCGGTGAGTTTGCCTGTTTAGTGGTGCATCCAGATTATCGCGATGCGGATAGGGGCAGTCTGCTGCTGAAAAACATCATAGGTCAGGCGCGTCATCGGGGTTATTCCCGTTTGTTTGCCTTGACTACCCGCAGCATTCACTGGTTCTTAGAACATGGCTTTGTGATTGAAGATGTGGATGCATTGCCGCAGAAGAAAAAGCAGTTGTATAACTATCAGCGCCGCTCTAAAATTCTCGCCCTTGATCTGTAAGCTTTTTACGCTTGATAAGATGCCAGCCTAACGCTGGCATTTTTGTTGACATAATATGTCTTTGTTGGCAGATTAAGCTTTTCTTCCTTAAGGACTGCCCACCATGGTGACTCAGTTTTTCTCCCTCGCGCCTCTGACTCAAACTTCAATTTTAAGCTTTATTATCTTGTTGTTAGGTTTAGCAGGCGTACTGTGGATGTTGTGGGTTAAACCTATGCCGAAAGTGGCTAAATCGGCGAGCTTAGGCATCTTGTTAGTAATGATTGGCGGATTTTCTTGGGTGTTTTATCAATCCCATAATGCTGAAATCGCGTTAACCGACACCGAACTAAAACTCGATATTCCCTTCTATAAAGTGCAATTAGCGCGTTCCGAACTGTTAGTCGAGCAGGCGCGTCTTATCGACTTGAAGCAGGAGGCGGATTTAGCGCCCAGCTTTAAAACCAATGGTATCGGTATGCCTGGGTATCAACTTGGCTGGTTTAATTTGAAGGGGAAGGGCAAGGCATTTGTGGCAGTGACGGATAAATCCGAGCTAGTGTTAGTGCCAACGACACGAGGCTACAATCTGCTCTTGTCTGTGCCCGAGGGCGAGAAATTTTTAGCCCAACTACAAAAGTAGCAGATTCAGTATACTTACCACTACTTTTGTAACCATTGGCTACAGCGCGATATTATCGCGCCGTTTTGCGTTTATAGACCATATCGAAGGTGAACACCAGCAGGGCGCTCCAGATAAAACCAAAGGTGATGCTCTTCTCGGCATCGAAGGGTTCATTGAATAAGGTTACCGCGAGGATAAACATAATACTCGGGCCGATATATTGGAAAAAGCCGAGCATAGACAATGGAATACGTACCGCTGCACCGGCAAAACACAATAGTGGAATCGTGGTAACAATCCCGGCTGCTATCAACAATAAATTAAGGTGCCAATCGTTGGTGAGCATATTCGCCGTGGCGCTATCTAAGGTTGCGACCAGATAAACCAATGCGACCGGTAGTAGGATGGCGGTTTCGACTAGCAGACCCGATTTAGCATCCACGTTGACCTTTTTACGCAGCAGCGCATATACCCCGAAGGTGCCCGCTAAGGCGAGGGAGACAATAGGGATCGAGCCGAATGAGACTAATTGGATCAGCACGCCAGTACTCGCCAGCGCGACGGCAAACCATTGCAACTTGCGTAATCTTTCCCCTAAAAACAGCATGCCGAGCAGTACATTGAGTAATGGGTTAATAAAATAGCCTAGGCTAGCATCGAGCATATGATCATTATTCACTGCCCAGATAAAAATCAACCAGTTACCTGCAATTAACAGAGAGGTGATTGTCAGTACAAGCAGTTGTTTTGGCTGTTTAAACAGCTGGCGCAGTTTTTCAAAACCGCCAATAAACAGCATGATGATCACCATAAATACAAATGACCAGATCACCCGATGCAGTAAAATTTCGGTCGCCGAAACATGGTGGAGTAGTTTGAAATATAAGGGCGCAAATCCCCACATACAGTAAGCACTGACGGCAAGTAGGATCCCTTTGCGGTATTCGGTATCAGGCATGAGACATCTTCGAAGGATAACAGGACGGCGATTGTAGGAGGCTATGGGAATTGACTCAAGGTGTGTACAGCCGCCTTTTTCGTTACAGGATGTCTCTAATGGCGAGTGCTCAACAAAAAGAAGAGGGGAAACAGCTGAAGAATCAAGGTGTTTCCCTTTTGTTTATTGATGTTGAATGCGGTAAATCAATCTTGAAAAAACGATGGGTGACAACGGACTAGCCCACCATATAAGTGCCAGTGCCGAAGGCGATATGGGTTCCTTGCTCATTGTGTAACTCCATTCGGCAGACCGAGACGCGATTGCCGGCTCGGATCACACTGCCGGTGCCTGTGAAAATCTGTCCACGCCCGGGGCGCAGATAATCGACACGCATATCAATAGTGCCTAAGGTTTGCAGCCGTTGCTGTAACTCTTCAACCGTCCAATCATCACGGCTAGCGACCAGTCCTGCAAAGGCGGTGAGCCCTCCTACGACATCAAGCACTGTGGCGGTGACACCACCGTGGAGAATTTGTTGATGAATATTGCCAATGAGCTCTGGCTTCATATTGATCACCACTTCAACGCCATCTATGTCGTATCGCTTGATATCCAGACCCAATAAATTATGAAACGGTACGTGCTGGTCAAACACTTCGGCAACACGTTTGAGTACTTCGGCTTGAATTGGGTTTGTCATGCAGTTCGTCCTTGTAGGCTGTAGGGCTTCTTAGAATAGGGTCGAAGCGGGCGCAATGGCATTCGACTTAGAGCAATTAATCTACCGCTAAGCCTATGTCTAATGCAACTTAAGCCGCTGTGCAGGCAAATCGTCTTAGGTGTTGTGATGAGCTGTGGATGTAGGCTAAACCTATTATCTGATTGTTGGCGTGGGCCAGTTTGGGCAAGATGGCGCAAGACAGGAGCGATTCTGTCCTTTAGAATAGGCGCCCTTACTTTTTAGCTAGAAGATCCATGGAAACTCAGTTACTCGACATACATGATGATCCGCTGTCTCAACGCCTGGCGCAGGTGTTTGGTTACCGTGACTTTAGGGACGGTCAGCGCGAGGTTATCGAACGTGTATGCAGTGGTGAGGACTGCCTGGTGATCATGCCCACCGGCGGCGGTAAGAGTCTGTGTTACCAGTTGCCAGCACTGCTGATGCCTGGCATCACTATCGTGGTATCACCGCTGATTTCATTGATGAAAGATCAGGTCGACAGCCTGTTGCAGACGGGGGTCAATGCCGCCTATTTAAACTCATCGCAGCCGCGGGAGCAGAGTGTAGAGGTGCTTAGGCAGTTGCATCGAGGCGAGCTAAAACTGCTGTATGTGTCCCCTGAGCGGTTGCTGACGGCTGATTTTATCGAGCGCATGCAGTCACTGCCGCTGTCGATGTTTGCTATTGACGAGGCGCACTGCATCAGCCAGTGGGGACATGATTTTCGACCCGAATATGCCGCCCTTGGGCAGTTAAAGCAGCTCTTTCCCCATGTGCCAATG
Organism: Shewanella sp. FDAARGOS_354; assembly: GCF_002209245.2. Classification (NCBI taxonomy): domain Bacteria; kingdom Pseudomonadati; phylum Pseudomonadota; class Gammaproteobacteria; order Alteromonadales; family Shewanellaceae; genus Shewanella; species Shewanella sp. FDAARGOS_354. The sequence goes on from NZ_CP022089.2 coordinate 4,118,450, forward strand.
ATGGCGCTCACCGCCACCGCGGATCAGGCGACGCGACAAAATATTTGTGAGCGCCTAGGGATTAATCCCTTTAGATTACTATCGAGTTTCGATCGGCCCAATATTCGCTATACGGTTGCCGAAAAGCTCAATGCCGCGAATCAATTACGACAGTTTTTACTGCAACAAAATGGCAGTAGCGGCATTGTCTACTGCAGCAGTCGTCGCCGTGTGGATGAGGTGGCAGAAAGGCTCACCCTGCAAGGGTTTCATGCTAAGGCTTACCATGCGGGCATGACGGCAGAAGAGCGCGGCGAAGTGCAGGATAGCTTCCTTAAAGATCAAATAGATATTGTTGTTGCGACCGTTGCCTTTGGTATGGGGATTAATAAATCGAACGTGCGCTTTGTGGTGCATTACGATATCCCTAAGAGTATCGAAGCCTATTATCAAGAAACTGGCCGAGCGGGCCGTGATGGACTCGAGGCCGAAGCCTTTATGCTGTTCGATCCTGCCGATATTGGGCGAGTGCGCCATCTTATCGAGCAGTCTGAGCCAGGACCGCAGCAGCAGGTGGATTTCCATAAACTCAATACCATGGCCGCCTTTGCCGAGGCACAAACCTGTCGGCGCCAAGTGCTGTTGCATTACTTCGATGAGAGCGCGTTAGAGCCCTGCGGGAACTGCGATATTTGTCTTGACCCGCCTAAGCGTTATAACGGCACCGAGGATGCGCAGAAGGTGCTTTCTTGTATTTATCGACTCGGACAACGCTTTGGTATTAATCATTTGATTGAAGTATTGCGTGGCTCCAAGGGCGCCGCGATTGTTGATCGTGGCCACGATAAGCTCAGCACTTGGGGGATTGGTAAAGATAAGAGCCATGAATATTGGCTGAGTGTTATTCGCCAACTGATCCATTTGGGCTTAGCGAGTCAAGATATTACTCGAGGCTCGTCCATTACTTTAAATCCTTCGGCAAGACCGATCCTTAAGGGCGAGGTGGCGCTGATGTTGGCAGAGCCGCGTATCCAACTCACCAGCATAAAGCGTAAAACGACACAGTCGAGAGTGCCGCTTAACTATGATCGCAAGTTATTTGCCCGCCTTAAAACACTGCGCCGCACCATTGCCGAAGAGCAGGATGTGCCGCCTTATCTGGTGTTTAACGATGCTACTTTAGCGGAAATGGCGGCTATGATGCCGACAAGCCCTGGGGAAATGCTGGCAGTTAATGGCGTGGGGGAACGTAAACTCAGTCGATTTGGCGGTGAGTTCCTCGACGAAATAGCCGCTTATTTAGCGGGGGAGTAGTCGTTTTGTGTATCGGTCACCTTGAGTTTGCTGAGTTGATTGATGTTGGCACGTTTCACTAAAGAATCCAACGTATCAAACTGTTGCATCACTGCAATCCCGATATTGACCTTGCTTGATCCTTGTGATGTTTGAATTGTGGGCGTTAATTGGTTGACGACTCGTTGTGCGCCGCGGGCGGAGGTGTAAGGTAGCACTATCACAATTTCATCCATCGAATACCGTAATAGTATGTCTTGCTCACGGAGTTTATCTTGTAATTTATCGATCAAGGTTGGCAGATCGACTTGGCGAATTTGGCTAGCATTAAAAAGTAATAATGTCAGTGGATAAGCGCCCTGTTTGGCACTATGCAGGGTGAGCTCAAGCTGCTGAATAGGTGCAAGGCGCTTGGATTTGGTGTCAGGTGATGGGGCGTGTTTATTTTGCTTATCAATAAAGTACCAAATGGCGCCACCTAAGAGTGTCATGCTCACTAAAAACAAGGTGCTAAAGGCCCAATCTACATTCAGCTCATCCAGTAAGGTGGGATTGCTCTGTGGATCATCTGCGCTGAGTTGCTGTAATCCCTGCTGATTTAATCTGGCTTTAAACTGCAAAATTCGCATGTTGTTTATTGATTCGTTAGCCAGTTCTGCGGCATCGAAGCGCTTTTGTAAAAATTCGTAGGCGAGTTTGTAGTTATCTTGAGTGTGGTAATAATCACTCAATATACCATAAAACCATTTAAGATCAGTGTATTGCTTAAGCGTTTCGCCTTGTTCAATGGCAGAGTGCATGAGTGTTAGCGCTGCTTCATCCCTATGTTGTGCAAATCGTACTTGAGCGAGTAAACGAGTCGAACGCATCATGGCAACCTGTTGCTTTTGCTGCTTAAAAGTGTTCATTGCAATGGAGATATACTCTTCGGCCGTATCAATTTTGCCTTTATCAAGAGAAATTGAAGCCAGAATGGCATAGCTGTAGGCGAGTTCAAGTGGGGAGCCTATTTCTGGTAGTAAAGTTTTGGCTTGTTTTTCTAGTTGATCACTATATTCACGCTCACCATTATCTAGTGCAATCCGCGCGGCATTGCTCAGCAGTACATGCCGGACTTTTCCTTGGGCATCAGCACTTTTTAATGCCAATCTAGTGTAATACATGGCTTGGGGTAAATCTTCGGTGGCATAGAGTAAACTCCCCATCGCAGCATAGACATAACCCTCTGGCGGCCAGACCCAATTTTGCGTTTGAGTATGGATATCGGGATAGATATCAATAGCGATGCGTAAATCTTCAATTGCGGAGGAAAAATTCTCCGTATTGGTATCCAGTTGCCCTCTTAAGCGGAGTGCATCGATAAGGGCTTGTGGCTGCTGGTAGCGTCTAGCAAGAGTAATTGCGGAGTCCAGTATGGGTAATGCATCTTTAATATTGTCGTAATTTAGATAGGCATCGGCCTGACAATTCAAAAAATAGGGGCGCGCTTGATCTAACTTAAGCTGTTTAGCATGGGCTTCACCCATTTGCGCAAGATTAATCGCCGCTTCATTTTCACCGAGTTGTAACAGGTTTTGACACTTCAATATACTGAGGCGAAGCTTATCAATATTGCTGGTATTATCAGTTTGTTGCTGCTTTTCTAATGCGGTAATTTGTGCCAAAGCCTTGGTTGGATACTGATAAACTTCCGATGTCAATTTATCTAACTGCTCATTAGCGCAAGCCCATAATGGCACAAGCCACAATAATAGGCTCAGCGCTAAGACGCGAAAATCCATTTTTTGCTCCATACCGTGCATTTATTCTAGTATCCGTAACTTCGGGCGAGGATTATAACGTGTATCAGGTTATTTTTGCATAAAAAATGATTTTTTTGTTAAAAGTTTGAGGTGCAGCATTTAATTTATTTATCTTGTATTGCAAGGGATTAACAATACAACCTTGAGACAAACATATCTGTTTCTGCCATTTTGCAGCAGATATATTAAGTAACATGAAAAAAATTGGGGTTGACACATTTAGTCAAGCAAGTTAAATATTAACCAAAGCAATATTCAATCAACAGAATAAATATTTAATTTAAATGAATAGAATTAGCAGCAAACTCGACCTCCTCCTTCTCTCTCTCGCGCCACAAACGCGGAGGTCTTAGTGTTGCTCGCTCGATAGATAGGCAAAACACTCAAAAACCCCGCACCAATGTTGCGGGGTTTTTTGTATCTGAATACGGCAAAAGTTAAATAATGAACGGTGACGTTCCATGGAGAAACCCGATGTCTAACAGAGTCATTATATTTGATACCACCTTACGTGATGGCGAGCAGGCGTTAGCGGCAAGCTTGTCGGTCAAAGAAAAGTTACAGATCGCCATGGCGTTGGAACGTCTCGGTGTCGATGTGATGGAAGTCGGTTTTCCCGTATCTTCCCCCGGTGATTTTGAGTCGGTGCAAACCATTGCTCGCACCATTAAAAATAGCCGAGTGTGCGCATTATCCCGCGCCTTGGAAAAAGATATTGATGCTGCCGCTCAAGCATTATCGGTGGCTGATCAGTTCCGCATTCATACGTTTATCTCCACCTCGACCATCCATGTTGAGAGCAAATTAAAACGTTCATTCGAGCAAGTGTTGGAAATGGCGGTCGGTGCAGTGAAATATGCCCGTCGTTTTACCGATGATGTTGAATTTTCATGCGAAGATGCGGGGCGTACGCCGATTGATAATTTGTGCCGTATGGTGGAAGCGGCGATTCACGCGGGGGCTCGCACCATCAATATCCCAGATACTGTGGGCTACACAGTGCCAAGCGAGTTTGGCAGCATTATTCAAACTTTGTTTAATCGCGTACCGAATATCGACCAAGCCATTATTTCGGTTCACTGCCACGATGACTTAGGTCTGTCGGTCGCCAATTCGATTACTGCTGTGCAGCATGGCGCGCGCCAAATCGAATGTACCATGAATGGGATTGGTGAGCGTGCGGGTAACTGCTCTTTAGAAGAGATCGCCATGATCTTAGCGACCCGTAAGAACCTGCTAGGGTTTGAAACGGGGATCAATGCGAAGGAAATTCACCGAACCTCAAATTTAGTCAGCCAGTTGTGCAATATGCCAATCCAGTCGAATAAGGCGATTGTTGGCGCTAATGCCTTTACCCATTCGTCGGGGATTCACCAAGATGGCATGTTAAAAGCGCAAAACACTTATGAAATTATGACGCCAGAGAGCATCGGCCTGAATCGTAACAATCTGAATATGACCTCGCGCTCCGGCCGTCATGTGATTAAGCATCGCATGGAGGAAATGGGCTACAGCGAGCAGGATTACAACTTGGATGCCCTGTATGAACAGTTTTTAAAATTGGCGGATAAAAAGGGCCAAGTCTTCGATTATGACTTAGAAGCCTTAGCCTTCATGGAGACACAAGCCGCAGAAGATAACTTTTATCAATTACAGCAGTTAGTGGTGCAATCTGACTCAACCGAAGGCGTGGCCACGGCGACGGTGCGTATTGATGTCGGCGGTGAGATTAAAACTGAGGCCGCTACAGGAAATGGCCCTGTTGATGCTGCCTATAATGCTATCGCCCGCGCGACTGACCGCCGTATCGATATCATCAGCTACAAATTGGGGGCTAAGGGCGTAGGACAAAATGCGCTCGGCCAAGTTGATATTACCGCGGTTTACCATGAGCAAAATTTCCACGGTGTCGGGTTAGCGACCGACGTGGTTGAGGCATCAGCCCGTGCATTAGTGCACGTGATGAACCTGACATGCCGCGCCGATAAGGTTGCAGATTACAAACAGAATATGCATAAAAACAAAGAGCTGGGCGGCGTATAGCCAAGGTAATATCGAGCATAAAGTTTTCACATTGAAGGAGTGAGCGGGCGTATGAGTTATCAAATTGCAGTATTAGCCGGGGATGGTATTGGGCCAGAAGTGATGGCCGAGGCGCGTAAGGTGTTAAAGGCGGTTGAGGCACGTTTTGGCCTTAACATTGAATACACTGAATATGATGTCGGCGGTATCGCTATCGACAACCATGGTTGTCCATTGCCAGAGGCAACACTGAAGGGCTGTGAGGCGGCCGATGCCATTCTGTTCGGCTCTGTCGGTGGCCCTAAATGGGAGAAACTGCCGCCCAATGAACAGCCCGAGCGTGGTGCTCTGTTGCCGCTACGGGGTCACTTCGAACTGTTTTGTAACCTACGCCCCGCTAAATTGCATGATGGTTTAGAACATATGTCACCGCTGCGCAGTGATATTTCTGCAAGAGGTTTCGATGTTCTCTGCGTGCGTGAGTTAACGGGTGGGATCTACTTCGGCAAGCCTAAGGGGCGCCAAGGTGAAGGTGAGAGCGAAGAAGCCTTCGATACCATGCGTTACAGCCGCCGTGAAATTAGCCGTATTGCGCGCATTGCCTTTGAAGCCGCTCGCGGACGCCGTAAAAAAGTCACTTCGGTCGATAAGGCAAACGTATTGGCTTGCTCGGTATTGTGGCGCCAAGTGGTTGAAGAAGTGGCGGTCGATTTTCCCGACGTTGAGCTGGAACATATCTATATCGACAACGCGACCATGCAGTTGCTGCGCCGCCCCGATGAGTTTGACGTTATGCTGTGTTCTAACTTGTTTGGCGACATTTTATCGGATGAAATCGCCATGCTGACGGGTTCTATGGGCTTGTTGTCTTCGGCGAGCATGAATAGCACTGGCTTTGGTTTGTTTGAACCCGCAGGTGGCAGTGCGCCGGATATCGCAGGTAAAGGTATTGCTAATCCGATTGCACAAATTCTGTCGGCGGCACTGATGCTGCGCCACAGCTTAAAGCAAGAAGAGGCGGCAAGTGCGATTGAACGTGCTGTGACTAAGGCGCTGAATTCTGGCTATTTAACCGGTGAGCTATTAAGTAGCGACCAACGCCATAAGGCTAAATCGACGGTCGAAATGGGCAACTTTATCGCCGATGCAGTTAAGGCAGGTGTGTAATGACTAATCCTTCAATATCAAGTGCTCCGAAAACCCTGTATCAAAAGGTGTGGGATGCTCACGTTGTAGCAACTCCCGAGGGTGAAGCACCGATCATTTATGTCGACAGACACTTAGTTCATGAAGTGACTTCTCCCCAAGCTTTTAGTGGCTTAAAAGTGGCTGGGCGTAAATTACGTGCCCCGGAGAAAACTTTCGCGACCATGGATCACAACACCTCGACTCGCAGCGCTAGTCTTGATGCCTTAAGCCCGATGGCGCGCACTCAGGTCGAGACCTTGGCGCAAAACTGTAAAGACTTCGGCGTACGCTTATATGATATTCACCATCCTAATCAAGGAATTGTGCATGTTATGGGGCCTGAGCTTGGGATTACCTTACCCGGCACTGTGATCGTCTGTGGTGATTCTCACACCGCGACCCACGGCGCCTTTGGCGCCTTGGCCTTCGGTATCGGCACTTCCGAGGTGGAGCATGTGTTGGCGACCCAGACTCTGCGCCAATTAAAAGCCAAGACCATGAAAATCGAAGTCCGCGGTCAGGTCACCGATGGCGTAACGGCTAAAGATATCGTACTGGCGATTATCGGTAAGATTGGGATGGATGGCGGCACTGGCTATGTGGTTGAGTTTTGTGGTGAGGCCATTGAAGCATTGTCGATGGAAGGGCGCATGACAGTCTGCAATATGGCGATTGAAATGGGCGCTAAGGCTGGCATGGTCGCGCCGGACCAAACCACTTTCGATTACCTAGAAGGTCGTGAGTTTGCGCCAAAGGGCGAAGATTGGGCACAAGCCGTCGTCGCCTGGAAGGCGCTGAAAACCGATGTTGGCGCTGAGTTTGATGCCACCGTGGTGTTGGATGCTGCCGATATCGCGCCGCAGCTCACGTGGGGTACTAACCCTGGACAAGTCGTTGCCATCGATGCGCCAGTGCCTAATCCTGCCGATGAGGTGAATCCAACGATTCGCGCTAGCATGGAAAAAGCACTGGACTATATCGGCTTAACTGCAGGCACGCCAATGACAGATGTGGCGATCAATAAGGTCTTTATCGGATCTTGCACTAACTCGCGGATTGAAGATTTACGCAGCGCGGCGAAGCATGCCAAAGGGCGCAAAGTGGCTGCGGGCGTTACGGCAATCGTAGTACCGGGTTCTGGCCAAGTGAAGGCACAGGCCGAGGCCGAAGGCTTAGATAAAATCTTTATCGAGGCCGGATTCGAATGGCGTTTACCGGGCTGCTCTATGTGTTTGGCGATGAACGATGACAGATTAGAGGCGGGCGATCGCTGCGCTTCGACCAGTAACCGTAACTTCGAAGGTCGCCAAGGCCGTGGTAGTCGCACGCACTTGGTGAGTCCGGCGATGGCTGCTGCAGCGGCGATTGCTGGGCATTTTGTCGATATCCGTAAACCTTACTAACCGTCATCCCAAGAGGAGAAGTTAATGCAACCTTTTACTTGCCATACCGGGCTTGCGGTCATGATCGACAGCGCCAATATCGATACCGATCAAATTATCCCGAAGCAATTTTTATCTAAGGTGACGCGGGATGGATTCGGTGTGCACTTATTCCACGACTGGCGTTATCTCGATGATGCCGGGGATGTGCCTAACCCTGATTTCACTCTAAACAAGCCTCGCTATAGCGGTGCGTCGATTCTGCTGGCACAGGAAAACTTTGGCTGTGGTTCTAGTCGTGAACACGCCCCGTGGGCATTAGCGGATTTTGGCCTGCGCGCCATTATCGCCCCCAGTTTTGCCGATATTTTTTATGGAAACTCCATCAATAACGGTTTGTTGCCGGTGAAGCTGAGCGCGAATGAAGTGCGTCAGTTAATGGATGAGGTGGCGAGCGAAGAAGGCGCACAAATCACCGTCGACTTAACCACTTGTAAGGTGACATCGCCTTCGGGGGCTGAGTTTAGCTTTACACTGGCCGAGTCGGCGCGACATAAATTGCTGAATGGATTAGATGCCATTGGATTGACCTTGTCCCACGGAATGCAGATCAGCGAATACGAATCACAAATCCCAAGTTGGCGATGTTAAGCATTCAGCGAACACTTGTACCTTAATAGAAGTTAATCTTAAACGCCTAGTTCGAAAACTAGGCGTTTTTATTATCTACGCTTAAGTGTTTATGTCTAATGTGTTGTATTTATTGATTTAAAATGGATGGCGGCTTTTCTGTTTCGCAAACAAAATGAATGCCAGTGATTTATGCTGAATTTTAATAGGTAAAATGGCTTACAGGTGTTTATAGGTTTTTTGTGGTTTAGTGTATTGTTTTTAAATTGGTTTAAGTATTTTTGGTGTTGCTTTTAAAATGCTTTCAGCAAATATCTTGTTGAAAAAATACTGATTATTCTTGTTTTAAAAGTGATTTATCTCACTAAAAATATTGATTAGGTTGTTTTTTCTAGTTTTTTTATCTGTTTTATTCCGGCTTGTTGCAAACATCTTCTGCATCGGTAAACTGCCGTGCATTCAATCTGGAGTGTTTGCTCTATTTTGTGTGAACGCCATTGTGACCAAGTTACTGGCACAGATAACAATAATATTTTTCGAGAATAACAATGCAAAAACGTCTTCTGACCTTGGCTGTGACTGCAGCCTTATTAAGCACAACGACTCAAGTGTATGCCGCAGGTTTTCAACTTGCCGAATACTCGGCAACTGGCTTAGGCCGCGCCTTCGCCGGTGAAGCCGCAATTGCTGATAATGCTTCGGCACAAGCGCGCAACCCTGCGATGCTGACCTATTTAGAAGGTCGTCAGTTATCTGCTGGTGGTATCTATGTGATGCCCAATGTAGATGTGAAAGGTGACGTGAGCCTAAGCTCGCCTCTGCTTGGTCCAAATCCAATCGTGATGAACGGTGATGCTATCGACGTAGCCGATGACGCTTTGGTACCTAACTTTTATTATTCCAATCAGTTGAATGACCAATGGACTTGGGGTCTGGCAGTTAACTCGAATTATGGTCTCGCCACTGAATTGCCTGCGACCCATGCTGCGGCTATTTTTGGTAACAAGACCTCGGTCACTACTGTTGAGTTTAATCCAAACATTGCCTATCGCATCAATGATGCTGTTAGTATTGGTGGTGGTGTGCGTATCGTTTATGGCGAAGGTGAAATCGGTGCTTCGTTACCGGGCTGGGTGGATAAAATTAAACCTGGTTTACCTCCACAAGTGGCAGGCATGTTACCGTCGGGTGGCACTGAGCTGAAAAGCATGAAGGGTGATGACATTGGCTATGGTTGGCAACTCGGTGCTAGCTGGCAAATTAACCCTGCTCATCGTTTAGGTTTGGCTTACCATAGTGGTGTGCAGCTTGACTTAGATGGTCATGCTTCAGGGGTGATTTATGATGGTGGTCAAAATCTGTCAATCGAAGGTTATTTACCACTTGAGTTGCCTGCGTTTGCCGAGTTGTCGTCTTATCATCAATTGACAGACAACTGGGCGATGCACGCCAGTGTTAACTGGACTGATTGGAGTGTATTCGATCAGTTAGTGGCGTACTTCCCTGGTGAAGTTAAGCCAAAGGGCGACTTAGAATCTGACTTAGTGAAAGAAGAGCACTTTGAAGATAACTGGCGCTTTGCGTTAGGTACGACTTATCAAGTGAACAATGAGTGGTTAGTGCGTGCGGGTGTGGCCTTAGATAAAACGGCGGCAACTAATGAATGGCGTACAACAACTATCCCTGACTCAGACCGTCTGTGGTTCTCTGTTGGTGCGGGCTATCAGGCGACTAAAAACCTGAATGTTGATTTTGCACTGACCTATATCCGTGCCACGGGTGATGCGCCAATTAACGAGCAGCAAAATCTGTTAAACCTAGCGACTGTTAACTTTAACGGTGAAGCGAGCGGTAATGTTTGGTTAGCGGGTATCCAAATGAGCTACAAGATGTAATATCAAGTTTGATTAAAAAAGCCCTGAATTTTCAGGGCTTTTTTGTCTGACGCTGATCTGTTATTCCGGTTCCTTAGGCTCGTGGGTGCGGTGAATGCCTAAACTGCCGAGTACATATTTTTCATAAATAACCTGAGCTTCGGATAAGAATTTAGCTCCCAAAAGGAACTAAATGCTCGTTCCCTGATCCGATCATTCGACCAAGAGTGATTAGAAAAAGGAACGAGCATGAACAAACTAGTTGAAACTTACTGTGATGTCGATGATTTCTGTCAGTTATTTATCCCACATTGGCAACGCTTATTGCTTGATAATGGTGAAATGAAGCGTAATAGACCTTGTCGCCTTTCTCCCGCAGAAGTGATGACCATTATCATTCATTTCCATCAATCACATTACCGAGATTTCAAAAATTATTATCTGCACTATGTTTGTCGCCAGCTAAAACCCTATTTTCCAGAGTTGTTGAGCTACACTCGTTTCCTTGCATTAATGCCTAGCGTCGTTGTCCCTATGTGTAGCTATCTGACTTCAAAGCTTGGAAAGCCAACGGGAATTCAGTTTGTCGACTCCACTAAAATTGAAGTCTGTCATATTATTCGAGCGAAGCGAAATAAGGTTTTTGAAGGCATTGCCGAACATGGAAAGGGAACTATGGGCTGGTCGTTTGGATTTAAACTGCATCTTATTATCAATCACTTGGGTGAAATTGTAGCGTTAAAACTGACGAAAGGTAATGTCGATGACAGGCAACCTGTCAGTGAAATGGCTGAGTCTCTTTTTGGTAAGCTTTATGGTGATAAAGGCTATATTAGCCAAGCCCTAACAGGTGAGCTTTTGGAAAAGGGCGTTGAGTTAATCACCACAGTTCGTAAGAACATGAAGAAAAAGTTTATTTCTCTATGGGATAGAGCAATCTTAAAAAAGCGATTCATCATTGAAACAGTGAATGACCAATTGAAGAACATTTCCTATATTGAACACTCAAGACACCGCAGCGAGCATGGGTTCATGCTCAATCTACTTGGTGGATTGATTGCATATTGTTTAAAAGAAGAAAAGCCATCGTTAAATCTAACAGCTCAGGAGCTTGAACTGTTAGATAGCTCTAATTTAGTGCTGGCTTAACCAGATCTGAGGTTAAATAGGTTCGCTAGTGCCATTGCGGACTTTGTAGAGAAAGTATTTCTCAAAGGCAATTTTGGCCACATGTACCCATTTACCCATAGATGTCCAGTTAGCATTGCGGGGAGGATTTTGGGGAAGAGCCACAAAGGCGGCACCCTTATCTCCCATGTCGGCCAAACAAATAGCATTAAGTGTTGGATGGGTCTTGGGAGGCTCGCCTTTTAAACTGGAAAGAATATTATCCACAATAGCAGTGGTCATAGATTCAATCATAAAACCCGTTTTAGGTACGCCAATGGGTACGGGAGTTTTTTCCAATGGTGGGAGTGCTACGCACACGCCAGCGGCATAGATTTCTGGATAACGTGGTGAGCGCTGGAACGTGTCGGTGAGTACAAAGCCCTTCTCGTTACACAGTTCTGGTACTGCTGCTATCGCAGGACTGCCTTTAAAAGGGGGTAAAAACATCGCAAGGGAGAAGGGTAAGGTATGTTGAAATTCGACTTCTCCTTTTCTATCTAATTCATCAACATAAGCCATACCTGATTCAAAGTGGGTCGTTTTAGCATTGCAAATCCATTTGATGCTACGTTCTCTAAATTCGTGTTCCATAAGTGACTTAGAGTCTCCCACGCCGCCGAGGCCCATATGACCCACATAGGGCTCGCTGGTGACAAAAGTGATAGGTACATGCTGACGAATTTTGTGTTTACGCAATAAGCTCTCTAGGGATAACACATACTCATAGGCTGGCCCAAAGCAACTTGCACCTTGTAGTGCGCCGACAACCACTGGGCCGGGTTTAGCGAGCAGTTGTTGGAAGCATTCGTAGGCTTTTTCGGCGTGATCAATGGTACAAATAGATTGAGTAAAACCATCTGGACCGGCACCTGGTACGTTTTCAAAGGCGAGTTTTGGGCCAGTACAGATGACTAAGTAATCGTAATTATCTGTTGTACCATCCCCTAAGGTGAGTTGCCTATTCATGGGATCTATATGAGTCACCCCTTCACCGGAATAACTAATCTTACGTTTAGCTAAGTAGGTTCCAATTGGAAGACTGATGTCTTCGCGCTTACGTTCACCGAGTGCTACCCAAGGATTTGAGGGAACAAATTGGAAGTCAGCCCCTTCACTGATCACACCTATTTCACAATCGGAAGGCAGTCGCTGTTTGAGTTCAAATGCTGCCGATACGCCACCTAGTCCCGCCCCAATTACAATGACTCTTTTCATTATCTACTCCTCCGAATGGATATTGTTAACAAAGAACCTGCCTTGGTCTTTGTATAATCTAAATTTTATCAATTAGATTTTTCTAATTATATAAAGCGTAGAAGGTATTTGTTTATTTGCAAAGCGAGTTGGGCGCATTGATGCTTTAGGGGCATTTTGGCTGCAATTAAGCGGGCGTATGCACTTGTGCTGTCCTTATTCTAGATAAACGGATAATAGTGCTGCCCTAGCAAACAGTATGTCATCGGACACGCTACACACCTGAGTATCTTCTTAATGATTTATTTGATTTTATTCACTGTTTCGGCCGATGCTGGTCAAAGACAGCCATTAAGAATATATTCACCCCAAGGGAATTTTGTGGCGATAATGTTGACCATAAAATCTCAATGGCGTTGATTTGGCTTGAAGAAAGGAAAGAGTGTGCAGAAAAAATATGTAGTGGCGTTAGATCAAGGCACAACCAGCTCAAGAGCGATTGTGTTTGACCACGATGCCAATATTGTCAGTGTTTCACAGCGGGAGTTTACTCAGCTTTATCCTAATCCCGGCTGGGTTGAACACGATCCAATGGAGATTTGGGCAAGCCAAAGTTCAGTGCTTATTGAGTCGTTGGCTCGAGCGGGGATTCACAGCGATGAAGTGGCGGCGATTGGTATTACCAATCAGCGGGAAACCACCGTTGTTTGGGAAAAGGCCACAGGCAAACCGGTTTACAATGCCATTGTGTGGCAGTGTCGCCGCAGCGCTGAGATCTGTGAGCAACTGAAAGCGCACGGCTTAGAAGATTATGTGCGTGAGAATACCGGCCTTTTACTCGATCCTTATTTTTCAGGCACTAAGATCAAATGGATCTTAGATAATGTGCCGGATGCACGTGCGAAGGCCAAACGAGGTGAACTGTTATTTGGTACGGTTGACACTTGGTTACTGTGGAAACTCACGGAAGGCAAAGTGCATGTGACCGATCCCACCAACGCCGCTCGCACGTTGCTGTTTAATATCCATAGCTTGAGTTGGGATAGTAAGCTGCTTGAGGCGCTCGATATTCCTGCTGCCATGTTGCCCGAAGTAAAACCTTCCTGCAGTGTCTATGGCACAACCCGTATTGCCGGTGAGGGCAGTGAAATTCCACTGGCGGGGATTGCGGGCGATCAACAGGCGGCGCTCTTTGGCCAGCTCTGTGTTGAGCCGGGAATGGCCAAAAACACTTATGGTACAGGCTGCTTTTTGCTGATGAACACAGGTAACAAAGCCGTGCGTTCATCCCATGGTTTATTAACCACAGTGGCGGTAGGTGCGCAAGGTGAAGTGAACTACGCCCTCGAAGGCTCAGTATTTATGGGCGGTGCGACTATTCAATGGTTGCGGGATGAGCTGGGACTTATTCGCGACGCCAGCGATACCGAATATTTTGCCTCTAAAGTGGCGGATACTAATGGGGTGTATTTAGTCCCCGCTTTTGTGGGGCTCGGCGCACCCTATTGGGACCCCAATGCCCGTGGTGCATTATTTGGATTAACGCGCGGTGCTAACCGTAATCATATTATCCGCGCGGCATTAGAGTCGATTGCCTACCAGAGCAAGGATTTGCTCGATGCCATGATCAAAGACAGTGGCGTCAGTCTAAAGCGTTTGAAAGTGGATGGTGGCGCGGTCGCGAATGACTTTTTAATGCAATTTCAAGCAGATATTACCGATGTTGAAGTGTTACGGCCGAGTGTTTGCGAAACGACCGCTTTGGGTGCGGCATTCTTAGCTGGGCTGGCCGTTGGATTTTGGCACTCGGTAACTGAGCTGGAGCATAAGGCCTGTATCGATAAACACTTCAAACCGAATATTGATGCGAGTAAAAGGGAGCGGTTATACGCTGGCTGGCAAGATGCGGTGGCAAGAACGCGTTCTTAGTTTCGTTTAGGCTTGAAACACATAAGGCGCACCCTGAGGTTGCGCCTTATTTATTTAACGGCCAGCACGTTAAACTTCGATATCGATAATATGTTTGTTAGCTGGCTGCGCTGTGTCAGCGGTATCGTCAGTGACTTCAAGTACTTTTCCTTCTTTTAAATCTTGTTTGTCCGCTGCGCGGCGTTTTTTATTGCGACTGGCATTATCCTGTTTACGTCTTTCCCTGACTTTTGCATCTAGGGTGGGTGGCAATTGCGACTGCGGCGTTTCATGGCTATCGGGCGCATTGGCGGTGGCACTGCTCACCTGATCAACGATCCGCTTTGGGGTTAGTACGGGTTTTACTGGCTGAGCCAGCATAGCGTAAAGACTGTCCAATCCACTCATAGCGCCTCCTTGGTTTATGACCACTTAACCCTTTATCGGCAGGGGCTGCTCAATATTTAGACTATACGCCGATTGAAGCCTATGCGCGACACTCTACTGGCACTCTGACTTTGGCCAATATCTGTGTTGCGCCTTAGTGACGAGTGCAAGTTTGCTAGGGCTGGCCTTGTGTTGGCAGCTTAGGCGAATGCCTTGCTCAAGCTCTGCTATGGTGAGTTTATCCAGATCATAATCATTGGGACTGGGCGCCTGCTCGACAAACCTTAGTTTACACAGGCCGCAGCGTCCGCCACCACCACATTGGGTTCTTAGCCTTTCACTCCCTCGATTAATGCTTTCTAAATAAGTGCCATTGAGCTCGGTAAATTTGGCAAGAGGCTGATTGTCCTGAGTATAAAGCGCCAGTTTTCCTGTTGCGGCCTTACGTCTAAAGAAAGGGAGTGATAACTGACTTTGATGGAATTTATGCCCAAGAATGTAGATACCCGTAAGACCTAATAACAGCGCGGCAATGCTGACGAGTTGTACCAATAAGTGGTTAAAACCAATGCCATTATCGGGAGCATAATCCATAAAATGCAGCATAAAGAGCAGATCTTTAAGATCCGATTGGCGATTTTGGTGGGCAAGAATCAGGCCCGAGGCTGTGTCGATATAAATCCGAGTGCCGACTTCGTCCGAGGCTGTCAGTACTGCAATTGGGCCACTGGCGTCGAATGGCGTTTCATGGGTGAGGATTTGCGGTGCGCTGAGTTCACCAGGGCCTGAGTAACTCTGTTTGGCAATAGCGAGTATATCGGCATCGTTCAAGGATAGCGGTTGGAGTGAGTCCGCCCAAAACCAGCGGTTTTGCTGAGTTGTTGTGAGGGCATACACTGCGCGGCTAAGTACTGAAGTCAACTTAAGCTCGATAATGCCTTCTGCTTGGTATTGTTGCAGTAGATTAGCCGTGGGGGCGAGTGCAGTAGTGGGACTCGCTGTTTGATGCGTGGTGCGATATGGGTTCGCATCGAAAAAACGCTCGTCAATCAGGTTAAAGGCCAGCCCTGTTACGATCCAAATCAACAGTTGTAGGCCAACAATAAGTGATAGCCATTTGTGTAGAGTTTGCATCACTAAACTGATATGGCGTTTACTCTCAGCATTCCGTTTGTTTGAGAAGCTCATTTTGGCTCCTCTTGGGAGTTAGTATTGCGAAAACTGATATAGCTCAACGCCATACCAAAGAGTGCGGTCAATAGGGCGAGTGTACTCATTACCGTGAGTAACGGATTCTGCACATTCTCCCGAGTCTTGTAGTCCATAATGTGCAGCATCCACATTATATCGAACAGCCGCCAGTAATTATGTCGAGCGCTGACCAATTGTCCTGTGACCGCGGAGATATAGAGTGTCGAGTTCATTGCATCGTCCAACTCCAACTGCCATACAGGTAATGCGCGGAGGGAGATTTCATTCGGTGCTGTTTGCTGGTGGAGTGTTGAATGGATGATCTTAGCCTTGCCCGTATATAGTTGCTGAGCGGTGTCGAGTGCTTGTTGTTGATTTAAGAGGGGTAATAATTCTCCCGTCACAGTGCTAAAACGCTGTAATTTCCCCGCTATTTTGGCGCTATAAAAGAGTGTGCTTTGGTGAGCATATAAATTGATTTCTGTTGCATCTGTGTGAGTTTTGATGAAATCCGTCAAGCTATAAGCGGGAGCTTCTACATGGAAAATTGCGGCATTGTTCTTGTTTGCCAAAGGTTTGCCACGGATAAACTCGATATCCATCCATACCATATAAGCACCTGTTGCAACCCATATCAACAATTGAAAGGCGGCGAGGAGTGCAAACCATTTGTGGTAGGTGCGGATCTGAGTTGCGGTCATAGGCGATTTATTGTGAGTTAATCCCATGGGAGTTTTGATCTTCCTCGCAATCGTGAAATAAAAATACTCACCTAATTGCAGAATAAATCTACAACCAAAAATAAAATTTCAGCTATTTATGCTGAAATTTTACACTTTACGGGATCACAAAAAGGTTAATTTTAGGTTTGTTTTGTTACGCGTTGTGAGTCTAGCGTGATTTACCTATGAGGAAAATCCCACATTTACCGAAATTTTGTGGCAGAAATTTCATTGCAACTGCCTGAAAGCAAAAGGCTGCTGTTTTTTTGTCCGCTTTTTATTTCTATGGTTTCCATCGTTTAGCTGATTTTAAGCTGCTCATTTTGTCAAAACATTGTCGCTAAGTTATGGGGTCAACATGCTGCTAACCCGCTTGCCGACTGGCTTTATAAAAGGATCCCATCCCTTGACAATGCTTGTCGACTATCCCTAAACTTAGCATTTGTGGGAAATAGTGGATATTTGTGGATCAAAAAGCAAAGGATAGGATGAATTAGCGTGTTTCGTGGAGCCAGTGCTATCAACTTAGATACAAAGGGACGGATCGCTATTCCAGTGCGATACCGCGAACCTTTGCAACTAGAGCACCAGGGCCGCATCGTCATCACAGTCGATATTCAATCTGCGTGTTTGCTCCTTTATCCCCTCCACGAATGGGAGTTGATTGAGGCTAAGTTGCTCAAGCTTTCGGATACAGATAAAACCCAACGATCCCTTAAGCGCATGTTGCTAGGCTATGCCCATGAGGTGGAGCTCGATAGCAACGGACGCATATTACTGCCACCACCGCTAAGGCAATATGCCAATTTAGATAAGCGCATCATGCTGGTGGGACAGTTAAACAAATTTGAGCTGTGGGATGAGCAAGCTTGGCTGCAGCAAATTGATGAGTGTCAGGAAACGATTCGAAGCGAGGAGCTTGCTAACAACGAGCGTCTGGCGGATTTTTCACTCTAACGAGTCGCATAATTAAATAAGAAGAAATTAATGAGTCAAGAATTTGCCCATTTATCCGTTTTGCTCGAAGAAACGGTTGGCGGTTTAAACATTAAAGACGATGGCATCTATATTGATGGCACGTTTGGCCGCGGTGGTCATTCAAGACAAGTATTGCAAAGACTGGGTGAAAACGGACGCTTGATTGCGATCGACCGCGATCCTCAGGCTATTGAAGCTGCTAAACAATTTGCCGATGATCCCCGTTTTCAAATCGTACACGGTGGCTTTGGTCAGTTAGCCGATTACGTCGAAGAGCTTGGTCTGGTTGGCAAGATTGATGGTGTGTTACTCGACCTAGGCGTGTCCTCACCGCAGCTCGATGATGCGGAACGTGGTTTTAGCTTTTTGCGTGATGGTCCACTCGACATGCGCATGGACAATAGTCAAGGTGAAACCGCTGCCCAGTGGTTAGCCCGTGCTGAAATTGAAGATATGGCATGGGTATTCAAAACCTATGGCGAAGAGAAAAATGCTCGTCATATTGCCCGTTGCATTGCTGCCGACCGCGATAAAACCCCGTTTTTACGTACCAAAGATTTAGCCGATTTAATTGCGCGGATCACCAAAAACAAAGAGCGTAATAAACATCCTGCCACCCGCGTGTTTCAGGCAATACGTATCTATATCAATAGTGAGTTAGATCAAATTGATCAAGCACTTGAAGGTGCATTAACCGTGCTTGCTCCGCAGGGTCGTTTATCGATTATCAGCTTTCACTCTTTAGAAGACCGCATAGTGAAGCGATTTATCCGCCGCCACAGTCAAGGTGAGAGTGTGCCCCATGGTTTACCCATCACTGAAGATCAGATTAATAAGTCGCGTAAACTACGTGCCATTGGCAAGGCGATTATGCCATCCGATGAGGAAATTGAACGCAATGCAAGAGCCCGTAGTTCGGTATTGCGCATTGCCGAGCGACTAGATTACTAGAGGGCAAACAAATGAGTAAGCCCTCATTGAGTCTACCACAGGTTGTATTACACGACCTTTGGCAACACAAATGGATTTTGTTACTTGCCCTGCTCGTGCTCAGTAATGCAGTGGCTGTGGTGTATACCAGCCATGTGAGTCGCAAACTCACTACTGAATGGGATCTGCTATTGCAGGAGCGTGACAGGTTAGATATCGAGTGGCGCAATTTATTATTGGAAGAGCAATCCCAAACGGAGCATAGCCGAATTACGCGGATTGCATCGAAGGATCTCAACATGAGTCGCCCATTACCCAGCGAAGAAGTTGTGGTAAAGGTGCCGTGAACATAGGGAAGATATGATTAGGCAAGCAAAAACCAAACAGGCAAGCAAAAAGCAAAAGCCACAACTGATCCATTGGCGGTTATACGTCGTGGTTGGTTTTGTATTTGCGATGTTTTCAAGCCTGGTGGGTCGTGCTGCTTATATCCAAATTATTGAGCCTGATAAGCTTCGCCATGAGAGCGATATGCGTACGTTACGTACTACCAGTCGTGAGGTACAGCGTGGCTTAATTACTGATCGCAATGGGGATATGCTGGCGGTGAGTGTGCCAGTGCGTGCAGTGTGGGCAGATCCAAAGCAAGTTAACGATAGCAATGGCTTTACAGATATGCGTCGTTGGCAAGCACTGGCTGACGTATTACACGAACCCGTTGAAGACGTACTCGATAAAGTCCGTAGCAATCCAACCAAACGTTTTACCTACCTTAAGCGTCAAGTGACTCCTGCAGTGGCGGACTACATCACTCAGCTTAAATTGCCTGGGGTATTTTTAAAGTCTGAGTCTCGCCGTTACTATCCCGGTGGTGAGATAACTGCCCAGCTTATCGGTATCACTAATATCGATGATGTTGGTATTGAAGGCGTTGAAAATGCCTATAACAGTTGGCTTACTGGTACGCCATCCAAACAGAAAGTACGTAAGTCACGTGATGGTCATGTGGTTGAGCGCCTCGATATCGTCCAAGAAGGCGAAAGCCCAAATGATCTTGTCCTGAGTATCGACCATAGGATCCAGCAGCTTGCCTATCGCGAGTTAAAGCGCACCACAGAGATGAACCAAGCGACATCAGGGTCGATTGTGGTACTCGATATCCACACGGGTGAAGTGTTAGCGATGGCGAATACGCCCTCCTTCAACCCTAATTCCCGTGATAATTTTCAAACCTTCAGAATGCGTAACCGCGCGATGACGGACACCTTCGAGCCCGGCTCGACCATTAAACCCTTTGTGGTTGCGGCGGCGTTAGAAGCGGGCACCGTTAAATCCACCGATGTGATCCCAACCTCTCCAGGTTGGATGCGTTTAGGTGGACGCCAAGTGCGTGATGCATCTAACTACGGTGATATGACGCTAGCGCGTATTTTAGCCAAATCCAGTAACGTGGGCATTAGTAAATTAGCCCTGTCGATACCTGTACAGCAGTTACTCGGCACTTATCAATCCATGGGATTAGGTAGTTTTTCAGGGATTAACTTAACGGGAGAAAGCGCAGGCCTTATCCAAGATCGCCACCGTTGGTCTGACTTTGAGCGTGCCACTTTATCCTTTGGTTACGGCTTAACCGCGACGACGCTGCAGTTAGCGCGGATGTACGCGACTTTAGGCAATGGCGGCACTTTATATCCAGTATCGATTTTAAAACTTAAAAAGCCGCCCGAAGGTGAACGGGTGATTTCAGAAGAAGTAGCCAGAGACGTGCTGCAAATGATGGTGGGTGTCACCGAAAAAGGTGGTACAGGTACGCTTGCGCATATCGATGGTTATCCCGTCGCAGGTAAGTCGGGCACCAGCCGTAAGGCAGTAGCCGGTGGTTATGGTGATGATTATGTTGCGTTATTTGCAGGTGTTGCGCCGGTGAATAATCCCAAACTCGCTATCGTCGTTGTGGTCAATGAACCTAAGGGCGATCTCTATTATGGTGGTTCAGTGGCAGGGCCTGCTTTCGCTAAGGTGATGTCAGGCGCACTGCAAATGTTAAATGTTGAACCCATTTCCGATAAAGAACAGGTGCAATTGGCGGGTCTCGCCGGGAGAACTGAATAATGTTATTAAGGGATCTACTCGCCCCTTGGTTCTCCTACGCGGGTGAACAAACCTTCCAAGATTTGACTCTAGATAGCCGCGCAATACGTCGCGGCGATGTGTTTTTAGCGCTGCCAGGACACAAGGTCGATGGTCGTCAGTTTATCGATAAGGCCTTAGCCCAAGGTGCGGCGGCGGTGTTAGTGCATACGGATAATCCCCAAGAGCAAGGCAAAGTTATTGCGGCTGAGCAAGGCGTGCAGATTTACTTCTACGACTTAGCTAAGCACGTTTCAGCGGTGGCTGCGGTGCGTTATCCCGTTGTTCAAGGTCAATCTATGGCCATTGTGGGTATTACAGGGACTAATGGCAAAACTTCGACAAGCCAATTGTGCGCGCAATTAGTGACCCTGCTTGAGGGTAAAGCGGCGGTGATGGGCACGCTCGGCAATGGCCTGTGGGGCGAGTTAGTCGATAGCGGTAATACGACCGCCGATGCCATTACCTTAATGCGCCAACTGCGTGAATTTGCAGATAAAGGTGTAAATACCTGTGCGATGGAAGTCTCGAGCCATGGTTTAGTTCAAGGGCGAGTCGATGCAGTGCCCTTCGATGTGGCGGTATTTACTAACCTGACCCGTGATCACTTGGACTACCACGGTGATATGGAAAACTATGCCGCGGCCAAGCAAATGCTGTTTCGCTTCGACTCTCTGCGCCACGGCCTACTGAATCTCGATGATCCCGTGGGCATCGCTTGGTTATCCGAGCTGGCAAACGTTCCTGCGAAGATGTGGGGCTTTAGCATTGAAGCGCATACCGATGCGACGTTTTACACTAAGAATGCCCAATTCAATGACCAAGGCGTGCAGGCAACCTTAGTCTGGCCCGAGGGCGAAATCGATATTCGTTCCCCGTTATTAGGCGCCTTTAACCTCTCGAATTTACTCGCTGCACTATCAGCCCTGTATTTACAGGGAATGGATATGCGTGCATTAGCTGCCAAGGTACCTTACTTAGTGCCCGTGTCTGGCCGTATGGAACGTTTTACCACCGCGGACAACATCACCTTAGTCGTCGATTATGCCCACACCCCCGATGCGATTGAACAGGCACTTAATGCCCTGCGTCGTCACTGTGCAGGGGAGCTTTGGTGCGTGTTTGGCTGCGGTGGCGACCGTGACAAGGGTAAGCGGCCTTTAATGGGGCGTGCGGCGGAGCAATTTGCCGATCGCATTATGGTGACTAGCGATAATGCCCGCAGCGAAGATCCTAACCAAATTATTACCGATATTATCCAAGGGCTGACTCACCCAGAGCGAGCGCTGACCGAGGTTGACCGTGTGGCTGCGATTAAACAAGTCGTCGCACAGGCTAAATCTGGGGATGTGATTTTGCTTGCGGGCAAAGGCCATGAAACTTACCAAGAGGCGGCAGGTGTGCGTCATGACTATGATGAACGCGCCCTGGCACGTCAGTTATCGGAGCAACGCTAATGATCCCAATTTCCCTCGGGGCACTGAGCCAATACTTAGGTGCGCATCGAGTCGGTGACGATGTCACCATCCAAGCATTAAGCAGCGATAGCCGTAAAATCGGCCCCGCGACCCTTTTCGTCGCCTTAAAGGGTGAGCGGTTTGATGGCCATGATTTTGCGGCCACGGCAATTGAAAATGGCGCCATTGCATTACTGGTTGAACGTGAATTGGCCTTTGATATTCCGCAGCTAATTGTTGCCGATTGCCAAAAGGCCATGGGCGCGATTGGCGCCTATGTCCGCGACCAAGTGAATCCTATTTGTGTGGCATTAACTGGCTCTAACGGCAAAACCAGCGTGAAAGAGATGATTGCCACTATTTTGTCGGCTAAGCATCAAGTACTTTACACCGCGGGTAATTTTAATAATGAAATCGGCGTACCTTTAACCCTACTGCGCTTAACCCCCGAAGATAAGTATGGGGTATTTGAGTTAGGGGCTAACCATAAAGGCGAGATTGATTACACCTCTGCTTTGGTCCGTCCGCATGTAGCGTTAGTCAATAACGTCGGCAGTGCCCACTTAGAAGGATTTGGTTCACAGGCCGGCGTTGCCCAAGCGAAATCGGAAATCTATAACCATCTACAACAAGGCGGCACTGCGATTATTAATGCTGACGACGCCTTTGCTGATGTGATGCGTGTTAAAGCCAAGCATTATAAGCAATTGAGCTTCTCCCAGCAGGAAGGCGCGGCGAAACGCCAAATCGATGTGATTGCGACTGGCCATAAAGCCAATAGCGATGGTTGTTACCGCTTTATCCTTAATTATGCGGGTGAGTCCTGCGAAGTGACCTTACCTTTAGCGGGACGTCATCAAGTCAGCAATGCCTTAGCTGCTGCAAGTGTTTGTATCGCATTAGGATTAAGTCTAAAAGAGATCGCCGAAGGCTTAAGCAAACTTATCCCTGTGAAGGGACGTATGCAGCCGACTCAATTAGGCCGAGTCCGTTTAATCGATGATAGCTATAACGCTAACCCTGTATCCGTGGGGGCGGCTATCGCTTGGTTAAAGGAAATTTCTGAAAATCGTTGTTTGGTACTGGGAGATTTGGGCGAATTAGGCGACAATGCGCCCCTTTTACACGCTGATCTGGGACAACTGGCAAAGCAACAGGGGATTGATGCCCTGTTCTGTACTGGCACCTTGACTCAGCATACTAGCCAAGCTTTCGGGGCGGAGCACCATGACAGCGTGGCGACGTTAGTAGAAAAACTCATAAAACACATCAACCAGTTGCCGGGACAGGTGACGGTTTTAGTTAAAGGTTCACGAAGTGCCGCAATGGAGCGGGTCGTGGATGGCCTAACAGTAGCCTTCGGGCGTGGGGAGTTAGTGTAGATGCTGGTGTATCTGGCCGAGTATTTAACCCGTTTTCACACTGGGTTTAACGTATTTTCCTATGTGACGTTTCGAGCCATTTTGGGCTTGTTAACCGCATTAGTATTTAGTTTATGGTGGGGTCCTAAACTTATTGAGCGTTTGCAGTTAATGCAAATTGGTCAAGTGGTGCGTAATGATGGGCCTGAGTCGCATTTCAGTAAGCGCGGAACGCCGACTATGGGTGGTTTACTGATCCTTGCGGCCATCTTTATCAGTGTGCTGTTATGGGGCGATCTTGGTAGCCGTTATGTTTGGGTGATGCTGTTTGTTTTAGGCAGCTTCGGCATGATTGGCTTTATTGATGATTACCGCAAAGTGGTACGTAAAGATACTAAGGGATTAATTGCGCGCTGGAAGTATATTCTGCAATCTTTAGCGGCGTTGATTATTGCTTTCTTCCTCTACACCACAGCGTCTAACCCGGGTGAAACCCAGTTAGTCGTGCCTTTCTTTAAGGACGTGATGCCACAGCTTGGCGCTGTGTTTATCGTATTGGCCTACTTTACTATCGTGGGTTCAAGCAACGCAGTGAACTTAACCGACGGTCTCGATGGTTTGGCGATTATGCCAACGGTAATGGTAGCAGCAGCATTTGCCTTGATTGCTTATCTGTCTGGTCATGCTCAGTTTGCCAATTACCTGCATATTCCGCATTTACCTGGCTCTGGTGAGCTGGTGATCGTTTGCACCGCGATTGTGGGCGCAGGTTTAGGCTTTTTATGGTTTAACACTTATCCAGCACAGGTCTTTATGGGCGATGTGGGTTCTCTTTCTTTAGGGGCTGCATTAGGTGCGATTGCGGTATTAGTTCGCCAAGAAATTCTATTAGTGATCATGGGCGGGGTGTTTGTCATGGAAACCGTGTCAGTGATATTGCAGGTCGGTTCTTACAAATTACGCGGTCAACGGATATTCCGCATGGCGCCTATCCATCACCACTACGAGTTAAAAGGTTGGCCTGAACCACGCGTGATTGTCCGCTTTTGGATTATCTCTATTTTCTTAGTGTTGCTCGGCTTAGCCACGTTGAAGTTAAGGTAATCACTCATGCAAAGTCATTATTCACACATAGTATTAGGTTTGGGTGCCACAGGGCTCTCGGTAGTGCGCTATTTGTGTGGAAAAGGCATTACGCCGTTGGTGATGGATAGCCGTCGCCAGCCTCCAGGTGCCGAAACACTGGCAAGTTCATTCCCTGAGGTGCAATTAATTGCTGGCGGATTTGATTGCCGTTATCTAGTGCAGGCGACGCAAATCATTATCAGTCCTGGGATTGCGATTGATACTCCCGAAGTGCGCGCGGCACTGGATATGGGGATTGAAGTCATTGGTGATATTGAGTTATTTGCCCGTGAAATTGCTGACCGTAAACCATGCGTGATTGGGATTACGGGCTCAAATGGCAAAACGACAGTCACCACCTTAGTGGGCGAAATGCTGCGAGAAGCAGGCATTGCTGTTGCTGTGGGAGGCAATATTGGTACTCCGGCGCTGGATTTGCTGCAAGAGAATGCGGATATTTTTGTGCTTGAGTTATCGAGTTTCCAGCTGGAAACCACCCATAGCTTGAATTGTGTGGCCTCAACCTGTTTAAACGTGACGGAAGATCATATGGACAGGTACAGCGATATGGATGCCTATCGGAAGGCCAAACTACGTTTGTATCATCAAAGTCGTTCCATCATTTTTAACCGTGATGATGCGCTGACTATCCCAACTGAACCCATGAACCAAAACAGCTTTGGTTTAGCGCCGCCTGAAGGCGACGAGTGGGGCATTTGCGACAGCAAGATTTATCACGGCCACAGTGAAATCATGCCAATCACCGAAGTGTCGCTGATTGGCAGTCATAACCATGCCAACCTACTTGCTGCAATGGCTTTGGTCTACGCGGTGGGTGTGGATAAGCAAGTGATGGCCAAAGTGGCTCGCACCTTTACTGGCCTTTCTCACCGTTGCGAAGTGGTAGGGGTCAAAGGTGGTGTGACCTATGTGAATGACTCTAAAGCAACCAATGTGGGGGCTACTGTTGCGGCCCTTGATGGTTTAAGCGATCACCTCGGCGACATTATTTTGATTGCTGGCGGCGATGGTAAAGGTGCGGATTTCAGTCCACTGGCCGAGCCGTTAACAAAAGTGACTCACCTCATTACCTTAGGTAGAGATGGCAATAAGATTGCCGCGCTGAAAGAAGGCGCTATTAAGGTTGATTCAATGGCTGCCGCTGTTGCTAAGGCCGCTCAATTAGCGACTTCGGGTGATATTGTGTTGTTGTCGCCCGCCTGTGCAAGTCTGGATATGTACAGCAACTTTATGGCCCGTGGTGATGATTTTAGAAGCCAAGTGGAGCAACTCGATGGCGAGTGATGCAAGACAGCTCAGCCTGTTTGGGCGAGTGCTGCATGCACTGCCCAACTGGCAACGAGATACCGAAGTCCCGGGCGCGCAATTGTACGATCGGGCTTTGCTCACTGCTGTTTTGTCTTTGATTGGCTTTGGTTTTGTAATGGTGATGTCGGCCTCTATGCCCGAGGCACAAACACTGACGGGTAACCCATTCCATTTTATGACTCGCCATGTGGGTTATCTGTTGGGATGTTTAGTGATTGCCGCATTTGTGCTGAGGGTTGAAATGCAAACTTGGCAGCGGATGAGCCCTATCATGCTGCTGGTTGTATTTTTGATGTTACTGGCAGTACTGGTCGTGGGAACTACCGTAAACGGCGCGACCCGTTGGTTATCAATCGGTCCAATCCGTATTCAAGTGGCCGAGGTCGCTAAGTTTGCGTTTTCTGTGTACATGGCGGGCTATCTGGTGCGCCGTCATCAGGAAGTGCGTGAAAATGCTAAGGGCTTCTATAAGCCGATTGCGGTATTTGCGATTTACGCGATTTTGATTTTGATGCAGCCCGACTTAGGCACTGTGGTGGTGTTGTTTGTCGGCACTGTTGGACTGTTGTTTCTCGCGGGTGCTCGGTTGCTGGACTTTTTCGCGCTGATCTTTGCTGGCATTTTAGCTTTCGTCGCGCTGGTACTGCTCGAGCCTTATCGTATGCGCCGGGTGACATCGTTTTTAGACCCTTGGCAAGATCCGTTTGGTAGTGGCTACCAGTTAACTCAATCGCTGATGGCCTACGGCCGAGGTGATTGGTTCGGCCAGGGCCTTGGCAACAGTATTCAAAAGTTGGAGTACCTCCCCGAGGCGCATACCGACTTTATCTTTGCCGTGATTGGTGAAGAGTTAGGGTTTATCGGCATTATCGCGGTCTTATCCGTGTTGCTGTTTGTGGCATTAAGGGCCATTCGCCTCGGCAATTTATGTCTGGTGATGGACAAAGCCTTCGAGGGTTATCTGGCCTATGCCATTGGGATTTGGATCTGTTTTCAGACCGTCGTTAATGTGGGCGCAAGCATTGGTATGTTACCTACTAAAGGGTTAACACTGCCCTTTGTGAGTTACGGCGGTAGTAGTTTATGGGTCATGACTGCGGCGGCAATGACATTGCTACGCATCGATTATGAGCGGCGCATGAGTTTAGTTCAGGCCGTGCAAGGGAGATTGAAGTAATGACCGACGCGGGTAAACGTATTTTAGTCATGGCAGGCGGCACGGGCGGACATGTGTTCCCGGCACTCGCGGTGGCAAAATATTTAGCGCAGCAAGGTTGGCAAGTGCGTTGGTTAGGTACAGCCGACCGTATGGAGGCGCGCTTAGTGCCTCAGTATGGCTTCGATATCGATTTTATCGACATCAAGGGCGTGCGTGGCAATGGTTTAGTACGTAAATTGGCGGCGCCTTTTAAAGTGGTGCGATCGATTCTGCAAGCCAAGGCCTTGATTGCCGAGTTCAAGCCCGATGTGGTGCTGGGCATGGGCGGATTCGCCAGTGGTCCGGGCGGTGTGGCGGCCAAATTAGCGGGCGTGCCCTTAGTGCTGCATGAGCAAAATGCCATTCCGGGAATGACCAACAAGTTGCTCTCGCGAATTGCGAATCAAGTACTGTGCGCCTTTAAAAATACCTTCACTCAGGTTAAGGCAAAGGTGGTGGGTAACCCCATCCGTCGCGAGTTAATTGCCTTAGGTGCCGAGCCTAAGCAAGCCGCGGATGATGCCTTAAAAGTCTTGGTGGTAGGCGGCAGCTTAGGCGCCAAAGTCTTTAACGACTTAATGCCTGAAGTCGTGGCTGCGCTCAGTAAACAGCAGTCGATTACGGTTTGGCATCAAGTGGGTAAGGATAATCTGGCAGGAGTGAAGTCGGCTTATCAACAGCAAGGACAAGAGGGCGGCGTTAACGTTGCCGAATTTATTGATGATATGGAAGCCGCCTATCGCTGGGCAGATGTGGTATTGTGCCGCGCTGGCGCGCTGACGGTATCCGAGTTAGCGGCGGTGGGACTTCCGAGTATTCTGGTGCCTTATCCCCATGCAGTGGATGATCACCAAACCCGTAACGCTCAAGTATTGGTTGAGGCTGGCGCCGCTTTCCTATTGCCGCAGGCCATCTTGGACGTGAATAAGCTGGTGAGTAAATTACAGTTACTCGCCAATGACAGAGCAGAATTAGCCCAAATGGGCCAAAGAGCGAGAGATGTTGCCGTACTGGATGCAACCGAACAGGTGGCCCAAGTGTGTATCGCTCTCGCCGAGAAAGGATAGGTATGACTAAGACAGAAAGATACTTACAGCTAAGAAGTATGATCCCAGAAATGCGCCGGATTAAGCGTATTCATTTCGTCGGTATTGGCGGCGCGGGCATGGGCGGGATCGCTGAAGTATTAGTAAACGAAGGTTATGTCGTTAGTGGTTCTGATATCGCACAAAACGCCGTGACTGACAGACTCTGCCTGCTGGGCGCGAAAATTCATATCGGCCATGGCGCCGATAACGTGCAGCAAGCCGATGTGGTGGTGGTCTCGACCGCGATTAATCCTGAGAATCCAGAGATTATTGCGGCGAAGGAATTGCGTATTCCTATCGTGCGCCGCGCTGAGATGTTGGCTGAGTTGATGCGTTATCGCCATGGTGTAGCGATTGCAGGAACTCACGGTAAAACCACGACCACCAGTTTGATTGCCAGTTTGTATGGTCAAGCGGGGCGCGATCCAACTTTTGTTATCGGTGGTTTACTTAACAGCGCTGGCACCAATGCCCGCTTAGGCACGAGTCGTTACCTGATCGCCGAAGCAGACGAAAGTGATGCGAGCTTCCTGCATCTGCAACCTATGGTCAGCGTAGTGACGAATATCGAAGCCGATCATATGGATACCTACGGTGGTGATTTTGAAAAGCTCAAATCGACCTTCGTGGATTTTTTACATAACCTGCCATTCTATGGCGTGGCTGTCGTTTGTATCGATGATCCAGTCGTACGTGAGATTATGCCGCGTATAGGTCGTCATATGATCACCTATGGCTTCAGTGACGATGCCGACGTGCAGGCGCTGAATTTTCATCAGCAGGGTCACCAATGCCGCTTTACCGTCAGACGTAAAGGCAAAGAAGATTTAGACCTGCTGCTTAATCTGCCGGGTCAGCACAATGTATTAAATGCACTGGCAGCGATTGCCGTGGCGACAGAAGATGAAATTGATGATAGCGCCATCATTCAAGCCTTGGCTGAATTCCAGGGTATTGGTCGTCGTTTCCAACACTTAGGCAAGTTCGCGACGCCAAAGGGCGAAGTGATGTTAGTGGATGATTATGGTCATCACCCCAGCGAAGTGGCGGCGACCATTAAAGCGGCGCGTGCAGGCTGGCCTGACAAACGTTTAGTGATGGCTTATCAGCCACACAGATACACTCGTACTCGCGATCTGTACGAAGACTTTATTGAAGTGTTATCTCAGGTAGATTGCTTGCTATTGCTCGATGTGTATAGTGCCGGTGAAGCACCGATCCCCGGTGCCGATGGTCGGGCTCTATGCCGTTCGATTCGTTTGCGTGGGCAGTTAGACCCCATATTTATTGCTAGCCCAGATCAGTTAGCTGAAGTGCTACCCGATGTGTTGCAGGAAGGGGATTTATTGTTGACCCAAGGTGCAGGTAATATAGGTGCCTTGTCGCGTCAGTTAGCCGCCACTGAATTAGGCTTTAGCACGGCTGTGACAACCGAGGTAAAACCTTGATGAATTGCGTGACAACTTGGATTTAAAGGAAATGTTGATCCGAGGTTTTAGCGCTATATAATGGCCGGTTTTCTGTGGTTTTTAGTAGTGTCGTTGAAGGGTGGAAACAAACGTGTCTTGGAGTGATAAGAGGCGACACTGGCGGGCGAGGATGTCACGGGTTAATTGGTACTTGTGGAGTGGGATTGGTTTTTTATGGTTAGTCATTGGTAGTTTTGTTTTTGGCGGCTACCTGCTACATAAGTTTTTAAATGATGCCAGCACTTTGCCCATTGAAGCGGTCGCCATTAAAGGTGAGCGGACTTACACCACAGATAGGGATATACAAATTGCACTACAGGATTTAATGCAGCGGAGTTTTTTTAGTGCTGACATCACCTTAGTGCAACAGGCATTAGAAGCTTTACCTTGGGTGTATCGTGCGTCAGTGAGACGTGAATGGCCTGCGAAACTCAGGGTGTATTTACAGGAGCAACAACCGGTCGCCCATTGGAATGGTACCGCTTGGCTCAATGTGCATGGTGAAGTGTTTGAAGCGCCATCGCACCCTGAGTTAGAGCATCTGCCTTATTTATCTGGGCCAGATGATATGGGGACCGAAGTGTTAACCGCCTACGCGCAGGTTAACTCGCTACTGAAGATTAATGGCTTTACCTTAGCCAATTTGAGTTTAACACCACGTCATGCGTGGCACGCGACACTAGGTAACGGTATTGTTTTAGACCTAGGTCGAGAAGATAAAATGGCAAGGATACAAAGGTTTATCACTGTTTACCCATTATTGGCGAAACAAGATAAACCGATTGCCAGAGTGGATTTGCGCTACGACACAGGGTTGGCCGTAGGCTGGGGCGATGCACAAACAAGAGAGCCGATAATTAATGACCAAAAACCAAGATAGAAATCTGATCGTCGGATTGGACATAGGAACCTCTAAAGTCGCAGTGATCATAGGCGAAGTTCTGCCCGATGGCGAAATCAGCATAGTCGGCCTTGGTAACCACCCTTCAAGGGGCATGGATAAAGGTGGCGTTAACGATTTAGACTCCATCGTGCGCAGTGTGCAACGCGCGCTCGATCAAGCGGAATTAATGGCAGACTGCCAAGTATCATCGGTTTACCTGAGCATTTCCGGTAAACATATCGCCTGCCAAAACGAAAATGGCATGGTGTCGATTAACGATGAAGAAGTGACACAGGAAGACGTCGACAACGTGATTCACACCGCGCGCTCGGTGAAGATCCCGACCGAACGTCGTATTCTGCATGTGTTACCGCAGGAATACGCGATTGACGTACAAGACGGCATTCGCAGCCCTATCGGCATGTCAGGCATGCGGATGGAAGCCAAGGTACACATAGTGACCTGCGCCAATGATATGGCGAAGAACATCACTAAGAGTGTTGAGCGTTGTGGTTTGAAGGTCGATGACTTAGTGTTCTCCGGCATTGCGTCGGCGGATGCGGTATTAACCTTCGATGAAAAAGACTTAGGTGTGTGTATCGTCGATATCGGGGGTGGCACGACGGACATCGCTGTGTATACCAATGGTGCGCTACGTCATTGCGCGGTTGTGCCCGTTGCGGGTAACCAAGTGACCAACGATATCGCGAAGATTTTCCGCACGCCGTCGTCACATGCCGAACAAATTAAAGTGCAGTTCGCCTGTGCACGCAGCTCCATGGTGAGCCGCGAAGACAGTATCGAAGTGCCTTCGGTGGGTGGTCGCCCATCGCGTAGCATGTCGCGCCATACTTTGGCCGAAGTGGTTGAGCCGAGATATCAAGAGCTATTTGAGTTAGTGCTCAAGGAGCTGAAAGACAGTGGTTTAGAAGACCAAATCGCCGCAGGTATCGTGCTAACAGGTGGTACGGCGTCGATTCAAGGCGTGGTGGACATTGCGGAGGCAACCTTTGGTATGCCTGTTCGCGTCGCCTCACCATTGCCAGTTAAAGGGTTATACGAATACGTGGATCAGTCTATTTACTCCACTGGGGTTGGATTGCTTCACTACGGTGCAAGACGGGTGCTTGAGCGTCAATTCGAGCGTCCTGAGCGTCAAGGGGTTACCAGTGCTTGGAATCGGGTCCAAAGCTGGTTTAAGGGTGAATTTTAATAACGCAGGCAACACGGAGATCAGACAATGTTTGAGATCATGGACACTCACTCAGACGACGCGGTGATTAAAGTCATCGGCGTTGGCGGCGGCGGCGGTAACGCTGTCGAACATATGGTCAAACACAACATTGAAGGTGTTGAGTTTGTCGTTACCAATACAGACGCACAGGCGCTACGTAAATCTGGCGCTGGCTCAACGATTCAATTAGGTCGCGATGTCACTAAAGGGCTTGGCGCTGGCGCCAACCCCGAAGTGGGTCGTGCCGCAGCGGAAGAAGACCGCGAAAACATTCGTGCAGCGATCAAAGGCTCAGACATGATCTTTATCGCCGCCGGTATGGGCGGTGGTACTGGTACAGGTGCTGCGCCAGTTGTTGCTCAAATCGCTCGTGAAGAAGGCATCTTAACGGTTGCGGTCGTGACTAAGCCTTTCCCTTTCGAAGGCAAAAAGCGCATGGCTTATGCCGAGCAAGGTATCGCTGAGCTTGCTAAGCACGTGGATTCGCTAATCACTATCCCTAACGAAAAATTATTAAAAGTATTGGGTCGTGGTACGTCATTACTCGATGCGTTTGCCGCAGCGAATAACGTGTTACTCGGCGCAGTACAAGGTATTGCTGAGCTGATTACTCGCCCAGGTCTGATTAACGTCGACTTTGCGGACGTGAAAACCGTTATGTCTGAAATGGGTAATGCCATGATGGGCACTGGTGTTGCACGTGGTGAAGACCGTGCAGAAGAAGCGGCTGAAGCTGCTGTAGCCAGCCCATTATTAGAAGACATCGACTTAGCCGGTGCCCGTGGTGTGTTAGTTAACATTACCGCAGGTATGGACATGAGCATCGAAGAATTTGAAACTGTTGGTAACCATGTTAAAGCTTATGCTTCTGACAATGCTACCGTGGTTGTGGGTGCGGTTATCGACCCAGAAATGAGCGACGAACTGCGCGTAACCGTAGTTGCAACGGGTATTGGTGCTGAAAAGCGTCCTGATATCCAATTAGTTTCTAAGCCAGCACCACGTCCAGAACCAGTGGTTGTGGAACCAAAAGTTGAAGCTTATGTCGAAGAAGCAACTCATGTGAGCTATGCGGCGCCAAAGGGTAACGTATTACCTGCATCGCCAGCACCTGCTCCTGCGCCAGCGCCTTCAACAAAGCATGAATTGGATTACTTAGATATCCCAGCGTTTTTGCGTAAGCAAGCTGATTAAAACAGGTATTTGAGTCCAGCGTATCGGGTGATGTATTGCTCTATCGGCAATACCACCCAATGACGACATTTGTATGACATAGCTAACTTATGTTACTATGTTGAACCTATGTGGTCGTTTTGCTGCCGCTGTGTGCGCAAATATTAGGCTTAATTATTGAAATCTAAACGGGTAACTGAATGATATTTCAAAGAACTGTTCAAAAAATGGTGAAAGCTACCGGAGTCGGTTTGCACTCTGGGAATAAGGTCACCTTGAGCATTATGCCCGCACCAGTCAATACAGGGATCGTACTTGTGCGTACCGATATGAGTCCTGCCGTTGCTATTCCAGCAAAGGCGGAACAAGTTCGCGAAACCACGATGTGCACGGCACTTGTCAATGACGAAGGTATTCGTATTTCGACTATTGAGCATTTATTTGCAGCCTTAGCGGGTTTAGGCATTGATAACGCCGTAATCGAAGTGGACGCCCCTGAAATCCCAATTATGGATGGCAGTGCGAGCCCATTTGTCTTCTTACTTCAGTCTGCGGGTATTAAAGAGCAGTCTGCACCTAAGAAGTACTTAAAGATTAAACGCCCTGTGCGTGTTGAAGACGGTGATAAGTGGGCCGAGCTCAAGCCTTTCAAAGGTTTTAGAGTCAACTTTAAAATTGACTTTGCTCACCCCGAAATTGCTCGCAGCCAACAGCATGTGGTGATGGACTTCTCTACTTCAGCTTTTGTTAAAGACATTAGCCGCGCTCGTACTTTTGGTTTTATGCGTGATATTGAGTATCTGCGTGCGAATAACCTAGCATTAGGTGGCAGCATGGAAAACGCAGTTGTACTTGATGAATATCGCGTCCTCAACCCCGACGGCCTGCGTTATGAGGATGAGTTCGTTAAGCACAAAATTTTAGATGCGTTTGGTGATCTCTATGTGGCAGGACACGCCATTCTTGGTGAGTTTACTGCCTATAAAACGGGTCATGCTCTGAATAACCAGTTAGTACGTGCCTTATTGGCGCAGCAAGATGCGTGGGAGTTAGTGAGCTTTGAGAAAGAAGCCGATGTGCCCGTTAGCTTTGCTGTACCTGGTGGCGCGGTCTTCGCTTAATTGCGTCTGATGTTTACTTATTACGGCTGGCCAATGTGGCCAGCCGTTTTAGTTTTTCGCCTAGTGTCCCGCTCACATTTTCTGCAAGTGCGGCAATATGTTCTGCAGCGGCTGGACTCAGTGCCTTATGCGCCTGTTTCGGCTTTGCGTCATACAATGCTAATCTCGGGTTGACTTTAACTTCAATTGCGGTAAGGATTGGGAGCGTTTCTGCTTGAAGCTGCGCGAGTAGTTTCGGCTTTTGGAAATTAATTCGTGCGGCCCATGCTGCCGAAGTGGTTTCAACCACAAGAACACCCTGGCGGAAATTAGCGACTTTCAGCTGCTCCGCAACAGGACCTGCGACAATCTGCTTCACGTGCTGATCCAGATATAAAAGTAGTTCCGCTTTCTCAGCTATGTCGGGTAATGTGCCTGATTGGTGTAGTAATTGGCTGAGATCCTGAGGGGGCTTTTTCATATGATAATAAGATGGCTGAATTAGGCTATGAGTGTAACAGTATTTATTCAAGGTCGGAATGGCGTTACGCGCTGGCAACCCAGTAAACGCTGGTTGATCCTTCCCATGCTATTGTTAGCTACTGGTGCCGGTATTTATCAACACAACTCTGCTAAGTTTGAAAATCAGCAAGCCAGTGTCGATAACGATCGAATCCAACGCGAACAACAAAAGAAGCAAGTCTTAGAGCTTAAAAGTGCCACAGAGTCACAGCTAGCCATGCTGGCGACCCATGTCGCGCGCATGCAAGCTAAAATCACCCGTCTCGAGGCCTTAGGTCAACAAGTCGCAAAACAAAACAAATTGGATGAAGACTTTGATTTCTCATCTGAAGTTGGGGTTGGTGGTTTAAGCGAATTAGGCTCAAATATCGAAATTAGTCAGCTTATCGAAGATATGGATAAACTGGCGTCACGAATTGACAACAATAATGTTCAACTATCACTACTTGAAACAGTGTCATCTAACCACCATATAGATGCTGAACGTTATGTATCAGGGCTCCCACTCGATAAAGGTTGGTTATCGTCGCCCTACGGATTACGTAATGACCCTTTTAACGGTCGTCGAACCATGCACAAAGGGATCGATTTTACCGGTCGGGAAGGGGCTAAAGTTGTCGCGACTGCAGCAGGCGTGGTGACTTGGGCTGGGAATATGTTTGGTTATGGCGAATTGGTCGAAATCGACCATGGTAACGGTTTACGTACACGCTATGGCCATAATAAAGCTTTGTCAGTAGCTGTAGGTGATGTGGTCGCTAAAGGCGAAACCATCGCCAGTATGGGAAGCACTGGGCGCTCAACAGGGGCTCATGTGCATTATGAAGTGTTGCGTGGCGGACAGCAGATAGATCCACAAAAGTTTGTCTACCGCAAAGCAAGTTAATTGAAACATTGGCTTCTAGTTTCCATCATGGACTTGGCCTACAGAAAATAAGTGATTCAGATGTTTGGTAAATTACTGACAAAAGTATTTGGTAGTCGCAACGACCGTACCCTTAAAGGGTTACAAAAAGTAGTTAATAAGATTAATGCGCTTGAAGCCGATTATGAAAAATTAACCGATGAGCAGCTTAAAGCGAAAACCGCAGAGTTTCGTGAGCGTTTAGCTGCGGGCGCTTCATTAGATAGCATTATGGCGGAAGCGTTTGCCACCGTGCGTGAAGCATCTAAGCGTGTGTTCGAAATGCGTCACTTCGACGTGCAGTTACTCGGTGGTATGGTACTTGATAGTAACCGTATCGCTGAAATGCGTACGGGTGAAGGTAAAACTTTAACCGCAACACTGCCTGCTTACTTAAATGCCTTAACGGGCAAAGGCGTTCACGTTATTACCGTCAACGATTACTTAGCACGCCGTGATGCTGAGAATAACCGTCCACTGTTCGAATTCTTAGGTTTAACTGTTGGGATTAACGTTGCTGGCCTTAGCCAACAGGCGAAGAAAGATGCCTATAACGCCGATATTACCTACGGTACCAACAATGAATTTGGTTTCGATTATCTGCGCGACAACATGGCGTTTTCACCACAAGAGCGTGTTCAACGTCCATTACACTATGCACTGATCGACGAAGTCGACTCAATCCTTATCGACGAAGCCCGCACGCCATTGATTATCTCTGGTGCAGCGGAAGACAGCTCTGAGCTATACATCAAGATCAACACGCTTATCCCTAATCTTATCCGTCAAGATAAAGAAGACTCTGAAGAGTATGTGGGCGAAGGCGACTACACCATTGATGAAAAAGCCAAACAAGTGCACTTTACTGAACGCGGTCAAGAGAAGGTTGAAAACCTGCTGATTGAACGTGGCATGTTAGCCGAAGGCGACTCACTTTACTCAGCAGCTAATATTTCGCTACTGCACCATGTGAACGCAGCACTACGTGCTCATACCTTATTTGAGCGTGATGTGGACTATATCGTTCAAGATGGCGAAGTGATCATCGTTGATGAACACACCGGTCGTACTATGCCAGGTCGTCGTTGGTCAGAAGGTTTACATCAAGCTGTTGAAGCCAAAGAAGGTGTTCGTATTCAAAACGAAAACCAAACTCTAGCATCGATTACCTTCCAAAACTACTTCCGTTTATATGAGAAGTTAGCGGGCATGACAGGTACTGCCGATACCGAGGCGTTTGAGTTTCAACACATCTATGGTTTAGATACCGTGGTGGTGCCAACTAACCGTCCAATGGTCCGTAAGGATATGGCGGATTTAGTTTACTTAACCGCTAATGAAAAGTATCAAGCGATTATTAAAGACATCAAAGACTGCCGCGAGCGTGGCCAACCTGTATTGGTCGGTACCGTTTCTATCGAACAGTCAGAACTGTTAGCGCGCTTAATGGTGAAGGAAAAGATCCCGCACCAAGTGCTTAACGCTAAGTTCCATGAAAAAGAAGCCGAGATTGTTGCCCAAGCTGGCCGTACTGGCGCCGTAACCATTGCCACTAACATGGCTGGTCGTGGTACCGACATCGTGCTTGGTGGCAACTGGAATATGGAAATCGAGGCGCTGGAAAATCCTACCCCAGAGCAAAAAGCCAAGATCAAAGCTGATTGGCAAGTGCGTCATGACGAAGTCGTTGCTGCGGGTGGTTTACACATTCTCGGTACCGAGCGCCACGAATCACGTCGTATCGACAACCAGCTACGTGGTCGTGCGGGCCGTCAAGGTGATGCGGGCTCTTCACGTTTCTACCTGTCGATGGAAGATAGTTTAATGCGTATCTTCGCTTCTGATCGCGTCTCCGGCATGATGAAAAAGCTGGGCATGGAAGAAGGCGAAGCGATCGAACATCCATGGGTTTCCCGTGCAATCGAAAATGCTCAACGTAAAGTAGAAGCACGTAACTTCGATATTCGTAAGCAATTACTTGAATTCGATGACGTGGCAAACGATCAACGCCAAGTGGTTTACGCCCAGCGTAATGAGTTGATGGATGCGGAAAGTATTGAAGACACGATTAAAAACATCCAAGACGATGTAATTGGTGCGGTAATCGATCAGTACATTCCACCACAATCAGTAGAAGAGTTATGGGATGTTCCTGGGTTAGAGCAGCGCCTAAACCAAGAGTTTATGCTTAAACTGCCAATCCAAGAATGGCTCGATAAAGAAGACGACTTACACGAAGAAAGCCTACGTGAGCGTATTATCACTTCTTGGTCAGATGCTTATAAAGCTAAAGAAGAAATGGTCGGTGCCTCAGTACTGCGCCAATTCGAAAAAGCAGTGATGCTACAAACCCTTGATGGCTTGTGGAAAGAGCATTTAGCCGCAATGGATCATTTACGCCAAGGCATCCACTTACGTGGTTACGCGCAGAAGAATCCAAAGCAAGAGTATAAGCGTGAGTCATTCGAACTGTTCCAACAATTGCTGAATACGCTGAAACATGACGTGATTAGCGTGTTGTCTAAAGTTCAAGTGCAAGCTCAATCTGATGTTGAAGAAATGGAAGCTCGTCGTCGTGAAGAAGATGCCAAAATCCAACGCGACTATCAGCACGCAGCAGCCGAAGCCTTAGTTGGTGGGGATGATGGTAGCGACGAGATGATGGCGCACACACCAATGATCCGAGATGGCGATAAAGTTGGCCGTAACGATCCTTGTCCTTGTGGCTCTGGCCGTAAATATAAGCAGTGTCACGGTAAGCTAAGCTAATTCAACACGTGCACCTAATTCTAAAAGGCGACTGTAATAGTCGCCTTTTTCATGCCTACTCAAAGCCAGATACAAATCATTGAATCTGTCTGCATCTATATAAAGCTTATTTGAATCTCCAGCCTTCCAGTTATGGCAAGTCATGCTTTGTTCACAAATAAAGCAGTAAAATTGCCTTTTGTGGATAACGTTGGGGGTAACTAGTGGGTACTTTGTGACTAACTGAAACTATTGAAAAAAGATCGAAAAAATACAAAAAAGCGCTTGCACAAAAAGTTCCGCTGCCTATAATGCGCATCCACTGACACGGCAGACAGCGATACGCAGTTGCAAGTGCCAGTTCATCAAGTGATTCAGTCCTTGATGAGCGAAAAGAAAGTTTAAAAAACTACTTGACGCAAAAACGGGAATGCGTAAAATACGCAGCCCTGACCCGCTGAAATCACTTGTGATAATGCGATGGTCAACGCTCTTTAACAATTTATCAAGCAAATCTGTGTGGACACTCACAGGTGTTGAGTTAATCGAAATTATTCTGCCGTTTGGCGAGTAATCAAAGAATTAAATCAATGAATGAGTGTTCATAGCAATATGTACATACAGTAATGTATGAATTGAAACGCGATGCTTCTTAGTGAGCAAAGCGAATCAAAACAGTAGAATTCATTGAGTCGTTTCTTCGGAAACAAAAAACTTTTAATTGAAGAGTTTGATCATGGCTCAGATTGAACGCTGGCGGCAGGCCTAACACATGCAAGTCGAGCGGCAGCACAAGTAAGTTTACTTATGAGGTGGCGAGCGGCGGACGGGTGAGTAATGCCTAGGGATCTGCCCAGTCGAGGGGGATAACAGTTGGAAACGACTGCTAATACCGCATACGCCCTACGGGGGAAAGAGGGGGACCTTCGGGCCTCTCGCGATTGGATGAACCTAGGTGGGATTAGCTAGTTGGTGAGGTAATGGCTCACCAAGGCGACGATCCCTAGCTGTTCTGAGAGGATGATCAGCCACACTGGGACTGAGACACGGCCCAGACTCCTACGGGAGGCAGCAGTGGGGAATATTGCACAATGGGGGAAACCCTGATGCAGCCATGCCGCGTGTGTGAAGAAGGCCTTCGGGTTGTAAAGCACTTTCAGTAGGGAGGAAAGGGTGAGTCTTAATACGGCTCATCTGTGACGTTACCTACAGAAGAAGGACCGGCTAACTCCGTGCCAGCAGCCGCGGTAATACGGAGGGTCCGAGCGTTAATCGGAATTACTGGGCGTAAAGCGTGCGCAGGCGGTTTGTTAAGCGAGATGTGAAAGCCCTGGGCTCAACCTAGGAATAGCATTTCGAACTGGCGAACTAGAGTCTTGTAGAGGGGGGTAGAATTCCAGGTGTAGCGGTGAAATGCGTAGAGATCTGGAGGAATACCGGTGGCGAAGGCGGCCCCCTGGACAAAGACTGACGCTCATGCACGAAAGCGTGGGGAGCAAACAGGATTAGATACCCTGGTAGTCCACGCCGTAAACGATGTCTACTCGGAGTTTGGTGTCTTGAACACTGGGCTCTCAAGCTAACGCATTAAGTAGACCGCCTGGGGAGTACGGCCGCAAGGTTAAAACTCAAATGAATTGACGGGGGCCCGCACAAGCGGTGGAGCATGTGGTTTAATTCGATGCAACGCGAAGAACCTTACCTACTCTTGACATCCACGGAAGAGACCAGAGATGGACTTGTGCCTTCGGGAACCGTGAGACAGGTGCTGCATGGCTGTCGTCAGCTCGTGTTGTGAAATGTTGGGTTAAGTCCCGCAACGAGCGCAACCCCTATCCTTATTTGCCAGCACGTAATGGTGGGAACTCTAGGGAGACTGCCGGTGATAAACCGGAGGAAGGTGGGGACGACGTCAAGTCATCATGGCCCTTACGAGTAGGGCTACACACGTGCTACAATGGCGAGTACAGAGGGTTGCAAAGCCGCGAGGTGGAGCTAATCTCACAAAGCTCGTCGTAGTCCGGATTGGAGTCTGCAACTCGACTCCATGAAGTCGGAATCGCTAGTAATCGTGGATCAGAATGCCACGGTGAATACGTTCCCGGGCCTTGTACACACCGCCCGTCACACCATGGGAGTGGGCTGCAAAAGAAGTGGGTAGCTTAACCTTCGGGGGGCGCTCACCACTTTGTGGTTCATGACTGGGGTGAAGTCGTAACAAGGTAGCCCTAGGGGAACCTGGGGCTGGATCACCTCCTTACCTATACGACTAACTCGATGTTTGGTTGGTAAGAAACTGCTCCATGCGTTTCTTACACACGGCACATCCATGTGCCTGAGTGTTCACACAGATTTGCTTGATAGAAGATAGAGTAAAAGATGGGTCTGTAGCTCAGCTGGTTAGAGCGCACCCCTGATAAGGGTGAGGTCGGTGGTTCAAGTCCACTCTGACCCACCAAATCTTCGTTCTCCTTTGTTAAATTAACACTCGTTTAGTGAACTAAACGTCGCGTTAATTTGCCGCGGATAACGTGATTTGGCAAACCAATCCTTTAAGAGGTTTGGAACATCTTATTTACTCGCACTGCATGTAAATGGGGCTATAGCTCAGCTGGGAGAGCGCCTGCCTTGCACGCAGGAGGTCTGCGGTTCGATCCCGCATAGCTCCACCATTTACTGCATTATGGTTAGAGATGCCAAAGATAAACTTAAACATTATCTTTGGCTTTTTTAAGCCCGCTCTTTAACAATTTGGAAAGCTGATAGTAATTAACACAATGATGTCTGTCGTTGTGTTAATACGAAAAAATTGAGTTCTTAAAACACTTGTTAAGTGTCTTGAATATTCAAGTCTAAGGCGAGTCCATCTTCTTGGTCGAAGATGAGACAAGTAAAACCAGCTGGTCGCAACAATTCAAGTGGCTCACGTAAGTGAAACCTATTTGGGTTGTATGGTTAAGCGACTAAGCGTATACGGTGGATGCCTTGGCAGTCAGAGGCGATGAAGGACGTAGTAACTTGCGAAAAGCGTTGGCGAGCTAGTAACAAGCATTTGAGCTAACGATGTCCGAATGGGGGAACCCGGCCGCATAAGCGGTCATCATGTGGTGAATACATAGCTACATGAGGCAAACGAGGGGAACTGAAACATCTAAGTACCCTTAGGAAAAGAAATCAACCGAGATTCCCCTAGTAGCGGCGAGCGAACGGGGATTAGCCCTTAAGTCAGAGGGGTGTTAGTGGAATGGTCTGGAAAGTCCAGCGGCACAGGGTGATAGCCCCGTACACGAAAACTAACCTTTGATGAAAACGAGTAAGGCGGGACACGTGATATCCTGTTTGAATATGGGGGGACCATCCTCCAAGGCTAAATACTCCTGACTGACCGATAGTGAACCAGTACCGTGAGGGAAAGGCGAAAAGAACCCCTGTGAGGGGAGTGAAATAGAACCTGAAACCGTATACGTACAAGCAGTGGGAGCGGTTCTTGAGACCGTGACTGCGTACCTTTTGTATAATGGGTCAGCGACTTACGTTTTGTAGCGAGGTTAAGCGAATAGCGGAGCCGTAGGGAAACCGAGTGTTAACTGCGCGTTTAGTTGCAAGGCGTAGACCCGAAACCCGGTGATCTAGCCATGGGCAGGTTGAAGGTTGAGTAACATCAACTGGAGGACCGAACCGACTAATGTTGAAAAATTAGCGGATGACTTGTGGCTGGGGGTGAAAGGCCAATCAAACCGGGAGATATCTGGTTCTCCTCGAAAGCTATTTAGGTAGCGCCTCGAGCGAATACCATTGGGGGTAGAGCACTGTTAAGGCTAGGGGTCATCCCGACTTACCAACCCTTTGCAAACTCCGAATACCAATGAGTACTACTCGGGAGACAGACGGCGGGTGCTAACGTCCGTCGTCAAAAGGGAAACAACCCAGACCGTCAGCTAAGGTCCCAAAGTGTATGTTAAGTGGGAAACGATGTGGGAAGGCTTAGACAGCTAGGATGTTGGCTTAGAAGCAGCCATCATTTAAAGAAAGCGTAATAGCTCACTAGTCGAGTCGGCCTGCGCGGAAGATGTAACGGGGCTAAACATACCACCGAAGCTACGGGTGCAATTCATTAGAGTTGCGCGGTAGAGGAGCGTTCTGTAAGCCGTTGAAGGTGAAGGGGTAACCCACACTGGAGGTATCAGAAGTGCGAATGCTGACATGAGTAACGATAAAGGGGGTGAAAAACCCCCTCGCCGAAAGACCAAGGGTTCCTGTCCAACGTTAATCGGGGCAGGGTGAGTCGACCCCTAAGGTGAGGCCGAAAGGCGTAATCGATGGGAAACAGATTAATATTTCTGTACTTCCGCTAACTGCGATGGAGAGACGGAGAAGGCTAGGCTAGCGCGGCGTTGGTAGTCCGCGTTTAAGGTGGTAGGTGGGTGACTTAGGCAAATCCGGGTCACTATACACTGAGAGCTGATGACGAGTCCCCAAGGGGATGAAGTAGTTGATGCCATGCTTCCAGGAAAATCTTCTAAGCTTCAGGTTAGCGGGAATCGTACCCCAAACCGACACAGGTGGTCGGGTAGAGAATACCAAGGCGCTTGAGAGAACTCGGCTGAAGGAACTAGGCAAAATGGTACCGTAACTTCGGGAGAAGGTACGCTCTTGTTGGTGATGAGACTTGCTCTCTAAGCTGACGGGAGTCGCAGATACCAGGTGGCTGCAACTGTTTATCAAAAACACAGCACTGTGCAAACTCGCAAGAGGAAGTATACGGTGTGACGCCTGCCCGGTGCCGGAAGGTTAATTGATTGGGTTATCGCAAGAGAAGCTCATGATCGAAGCCCCGGTAAACGGCGGCCGTAACTATAACGGTCCTAAGGTAGCGAAATTCCTTGTCGGGTAAGTTCCGACCTGCACGAATGGCGTAATGATGGCCACGCTGTCTCCAGCCGAGACTCAGTGAAGTTGAAATTGCGGTGAAGATGCCGTATACCCGCGGCTAGACGGAAAGACCCCGTGAACCTTTACTATAGCTTGGCACTGAACATTGACCCTACATGTGTAGGATAGGTGGGAGACTATGAAGTTGGAACGCTAGTTCTGATGGAGTCGTCCTTGAAATACCACCCTTGTAGTGTTGATGTTCTAACTTGGCCCCATTATCTGGGGTAAGGACAGTGCCTGGTGGGTAGTTTGACTGGGGCGGTCTCCTCCCAAAGAGTAACGGAGGAGCACGAAGGTTGGCTAAGTACGGTCGGACATCGTACGGTTAGTGCAATGGCATAAGCCAGCTTAACTGCGAGACAGACACGTCGAGCAGGTACGAAAGTAGGTCATAGTGATCCGGTGGTTCTGAATGGAAGGGCCATCGCTCAACGGATAAAAGGTACTCCGGGGATAACAGGCTGATACCGCCCAAGAGTTCATATCGACGGCGGTGTTTGGCACCTCGATGTCGGCTCATCACATCCTGGGGCTGAAGTCGGTCCCAAGGGTATGGCTGTTCGCCATTTAAAGTGGTACGCGAGCTGGGTTCAGAACGTCGTGAGACAGTTCGGTCCCTATCTGCCGTGGGCGTTGGATGATTGAGGGGAGTTGCTCCTAGTACGAGAGGACCGGAGTGAACGAACCGCTGGTGTTCGGGTTGTCATGCCAATGGCATTGCCCGGTAGCTATGTTCGGAATCGATAACCGCTGAAAGCATCTAAGCGGGAAGCGAGCCCCAAGATGAGTCATCCCTTGGACTATAAGTCCACTAAAGAGCCGTTCGAGACTAGGACGTTGATAGGTCAGGTGTGTAAGCGTTGTGAGGCGTTGAGCTAACTGATACTAATGACTCGAGAGGCTTAACCATACAACCCAGATGGGTTTTGCTAAGTAGCACTTAGACGAATAGAAACACTTAAGAAGTGGTACTCAATACAGCTTTCCGAATTCATTTACTGCCCACATAAGATGGGGAGTAGATACCAAATTTGCTTGGTGACAATAGCATTGTGGTCCCACCTGATCCCATCCCGAACTCAGAAGTGAAACGCAGTCGCGCCGATGGTAGTGTGGGGTCTCCCCATGTGAGAGTAGGTCATCGCCAAGCGCCTAATTTCATCTATTGATGATAAGAAATTGCTGATATGGCTCAGTCGGTAGAGCGCATCCTTGGTAAGGATGAGGTCCCCAGTTCGATTCTGGGTATCAGCACCATTATAGTCTAGTGTCATGTCCTAGAGAAAAATTTGCTTGGTGACAATAGCATTGTGGTCCCACCTGATCCCATCCC
Organism: Shewanella sp. FDAARGOS_354; assembly: GCF_002209245.2. Classification (NCBI taxonomy): domain Bacteria; kingdom Pseudomonadati; phylum Pseudomonadota; class Gammaproteobacteria; order Alteromonadales; family Shewanellaceae; genus Shewanella; species Shewanella sp. FDAARGOS_354. Next base: position 4,163,089 of record NZ_CP022089.2, read on the forward strand.
GAACTCAGAAGTGAAACGCAATCGCGCCGATGGTAGTGTGGGGTCTCCCCATGTGAGAGTAGGTCATCGCCAAGCATCCAAATAAACACAAAAGCCCTAGCCTAAACCGCTAGGGCTTTTGTGTTTATACGTTTCGCGAAAAGCTACCTCGATGTCGGTCAATAAATGTTCCTCCAATCTCCAATATTGACACTTCCACCATCCATTGCGGTCGCCCCCGCTACGAAGACAAGCTTCTTCGCGTTCAATCATGGCTAAATACTCCGTATTTATCGCGCTATGATTTCATCCCCATGTGAGAGTAGGTCATCGCCAAACGCCTAATACCATTCCGCATTAAAGCTCAGCCACCTTCGCCTATTCCCGAGAGTACATCTTTATCACGCGTTTTGTACAACTGATAAAGCTGTTCCATGCCTGGCTGCAGGCATCCACTATGTCCTCATATCCTTTAAAACAGCGATTGGCGAGATAATGTTGGCGCAGCCAACTCCATACCTGTTTGATGGGGTTTAGTTCTGGGGAATATGGCGGCAGTTTGAGGATCGACAGGTTAGGGATATCAGCAGCAATGTCATTGGTATGCCAACCCGCACCGTCCATTACCACGACTGCATGGCGGCCAGGTTTGGTGCGTTTTGCAATGAGCTCCAGGTGCTGGTGCATGATGTCCTTATTGGCGAATGGCGTGATGATGGCTTCAGTTTCTCCTGTTGCAGGACAGACTGCGCCGAAGAGGTGCACATATTCAAACTGCTGCTGTTTTAGCGCTCTTGGTCTACTGCCTTTGGGGGCCCAAAGGCGTGTCGTTGTATTTTGCAGGCCGAATCTGGCTTCGTCCTGAAACCAAATATCAATTGAGACTAAAAAAATCAGCCTCACAATTAACTTTGAATACGCACAGCTGTGAGTTCTTTTAACTTAAAGTTGAGTAATTAATTATTTAATCTAGTCTTTAAACCTTCTCAGTGTGGATAACTCTGGGTATAACAAGTGTGTAGGTTGTGCCTAGCTTGGGTGTAACAATCTATTTGAAAATTAATCATAAAAACCTGAAAAAGCGCTTGCACAAAAAGTTTCGCTGCCTATAATGCGCATCCACTGACACGGCAGACAGCGAAAGCGAGCGCGGTTTCAGTGCGAATCGAATACAAAATGTGCAGTTGATTCGAAAGCCTCAAGAAGTTTGTAAAAACGCCTTGACGCGATGAGGGAAATGCGTAGAATACGCAGCCCTGACCCAGTGAGCGGTAACGCAAGCGATGAGGTCAAATGCTCTTTAACAATCTAAACAAGAAATCTGTGTGGGCACTCACAGGTGTTGAGTTAATCGAAATTACTCTGCCGTTTGGCGAGTAATCAAAGAATTAAATCAATGAATGAGTGTTCATAGCAATATGTTCATACAGTAATGTATGAATTGAAACGCAATGCTTCTTAGTGAGCAAAGCGGATCAAAACAGTAGAATTCATTGAGTCGTTTAACGCGAGTTAAACAAAAAACTTTAATTGAAGAGTTTGATCATGGCTCAGATTGAACGCTGGCGGCAGGCCTAACACATGCAAGTCGAGCGGCAGCACAAGTAAGTTTACTTATGAGGTGGCGAGCGGCGGACGGGTGAGTAATGCCTAGGGATCTGCCCAGTCGAGGGGGATAACAGTTGGAAACGACTGCTAATACCGCATACGCCCTACGGGGGAAAGAGGGGGACCTTCGGGCCTCTCGCGATTGGATGAACCTAGGTGGGATTAGCTAGTTGGTGAGGTAATGGCTCACCAAGGCGACGATCCCTAGCTGTTCTGAGAGGATGATCAGCCACACTGGGACTGAGACACGGCCCAGACTCCTACGGGAGGCAGCAGTGGGGAATATTGCACAATGGGGGAAACCCTGATGCAGCCATGCCGCGTGTGTGAAGAAGGCCTTCGGGTTGTAAAGCACTTTCAGTAGGGAGGAAAGGGTGAGTCTTAATACGGCTCATCTGTGACGTTACCTACAGAAGAAGGACCGGCTAACTCCGTGCCAGCAGCCGCGGTAATACGGAGGGTCCGAGCGTTAATCGGAATTACTGGGCGTAAAGCGTGCGCAGGCGGTTTGTTAAGCGAGATGTGAAAGCCCTGGGCTCAACCTAGGAATAGCATTTCGAACTGGCGAACTAGAGTCTTGTAGAGGGGGGTAGAATTCCAGGTGTAGCGGTGAAATGCGTAGAGATCTGGAGGAATACCGGTGGCGAAGGCGGCCCCCTGGACAAAGACTGACGCTCATGCACGAAAGCGTGGGGAGCAAACAGGATTAGATACCCTGGTAGTCCACGCCGTAAACGATGTCTACTCGGAGTTTGGTGTCTTGAACACTGGGCTCTCAAGCTAACGCATTAAGTAGACCGCCTGGGGAGTACGGCCGCAAGGTTAAAACTCAAATGAATTGACGGGGGCCCGCACAAGCGGTGGAGCATGTGGTTTAATTCGATGCAACGCGAAGAACCTTACCTACTCTTGACATCCACGGAAGAGACCAGAGATGGACTTGTGCCTTCGGGAACCGTGAGACAGGTGCTGCATGGCTGTCGTCAGCTCGTGTTGTGAAATGTTGGGTTAAGTCCCGCAACGAGCGCAACCCCTATCCTTATTTGCCAGCACGTAATGGTGGGAACTCTAGGGAGACTGCCGGTGATAAACCGGAGGAAGGTGGGGACGACGTCAAGTCATCATGGCCCTTACGAGTAGGGCTACACACGTGCTACAATGGCGAGTACAGAGGGTTGCAAAGCCGCGAGGTGGAGCTAATCTCACAAAGCTCGTCGTAGTCCGGATTGGAGTCTGCAACTCGACTCCATGAAGTCGGAATCGCTAGTAATCGTGGATCAGAATGCCACGGTGAATACGTTCCCGGGCCTTGTACACACCGCCCGTCACACCATGGGAGTGGGCTGCAAAAGAAGTGGGTAGCTTAACCTTCGGGGGGGCGCTCACCACTTTGTGGTTCATGACTGGGGTGAAGTCGTAACAAGGTAGCCCTAGGGGAACCTGGGGCTGGATCACCTCCTTACCTATACGACTAACTCGATGTTTGGTTGGTAAGAAACTGCTCCATGCGTTTCTTACACACGGCACATCCATGTGCCTGAGTGTTCACACAGATGGCTTGTTGAACTTCCTGTAAGGGAAGGGAGAGCGACATGCACCGCGAGCCGGTATGCATTGTTCTTTAACAATTTGGAAAGCTGATAGTAATTAACGCAATGATGTCTGTCGTTGTGTTAATACGAAAAAAATTGAGTTCTTAAAACACTTGTTAAGTGTCTTGAATATTCAAGTCTAAGGCGAGTCCATCTTCTTGGTCGAAGATGAGACAAGTAAAACCAGCTGGTCGCAACAATTCAAGTGGCTCACGTAAGTGAAACCTATTTGGGTTGTATGGTTAAGCGACTAAGCGTATACGGTGGATGCCTTGGCAGTCAGAGGCGATGAAGGACGTAGTAACTTGCGAAAAGCGTTGGCGAGCTAGTAACAAGCATTTGAGCTAACGATGTCCGAATGGGGGAACCCGGCCGCATAAGCGGTCATCATGTGGTGAATACATAGCTACATGAGGCAAACGAGGGGAACTGAAACATCTAAGTACCCTTAGGAAAAGAAATCAACCGAGATTCCCCTAGTAGCGGCGAGCGAACGGGGATTAGCCCTTAAGTCAGAGGGGTGTTAGTGGAATGGTCTGGAAAGTCCAGCGGCACAGGGTGATAGCCCCGTACACGAAAACTAACCTTTGATGAAAACGAGTAAGGCGGGACACGTGATATCCTGTTTGAATATGGGGGGACCATCCTCCAAGGCTAAATACTCCTGACTGACCGATAGTGAACCAGTACCGTGAGGGAAAGGCGAAAAGAACCCCTGTGAGGGGAGTGAAATAGAACCTGAAACCGTATACGTACAAGCAGTGGGAGCGGTTCTTGAGACCGTGACTGCGTACCTTTTGTATAATGGGTCAGCGACTTACGTTTTGTAGCGAGGTTAAGCGAATAGCGGAGCCGTAGGGAAACCGAGTGTTAACTGCGCGTTTAGTTGCAAGGCGTAGACCCGAAACCCGGTGATCTAGCCATGGGCAGGTTGAAGGTTGAGTAACATCAACTGGAGGACCGAACCGACTAATGTTGAAAAATTAGCGGATGACTTGTGGCTGGGGGTGAAAGGCCAATCAAACCGGGAGATATCTGGTTCTCCTCGAAAGCTATTTAGGTAGCGCCTCGAGCGAATACCATTGGGGGTAGAGCACTGTTAAGGCTAGGGGGTCATCCCGACTTACCAACCCTTTGCAAACTCCGAATACCAATGAGTACTACTCGGGAGACAGACGGCGGGTGCTAACGTCCGTCGTCAAAAGGGAAACAACCCAGACCGTCAGCTAAGGTCCCAAAGTGTATGTTAAGTGGGAAACGATGTGGGAAGGCTTAGACAGCTAGGATGTTGGCTTAGAAGCAGCCATCATTTAAAGAAAGCGTAATAGCTCACTAGTCGAGTCGGCCTGCGCGGAAGATGTAACGGGGCTAAACATACCACCGAAGCTACGGGTGCAATTCATTAGAGTTGCGCGGTAGAGGAGCGTTCTGTAAGCCGTTGAAGGTGAAGGGGTAACCCACACTGGAGGTATCAGAAGTGCGAATGCTGACATGAGTAACGATAAAGGGGGTGAAAAACCCCCTCGCCGAAAGACCAAGGGTTCCTGTCCAACGTTAATCGGGGCAGGGTGAGTCGACCCCTAAGGTGAGGCCGAAAGGCGTAATCGATGGGAAACAGATTAATATTTCTGTACTTCCGCTAACTGCGATGGAGAGACGGAGAAGGCTAGGCTAGCGCGGCGTTGGTAGTCCGCGTTTAAGGTGGTAGGTGGGTGACTTAGGCAAATCCGGGTCACTATACACTGAGAGCTGATGACGAGTCCCCAAGGGGATGAAGTAGTTGATGCCATGCTTCCAGGAAAATCTTCTAAGCTTCAGGTTAGCGGGAATCGTACCCCAAACCGACACAGGTGGTCGGGTAGAGAATACCAAGGCGCTTGAGAGAACTCGGCTGAAGGAACTAGGCAAAATGGTACCGTAACTTCGGGAGAAGGTACGCTCTTGTTGGTGATGAGACTTGCTCTCTAAGCTGACGGGAGTCGCAGATACCAGGTGGCTGCAACTGTTTATCAAAAACACAGCACTGTGCAAACTCGCAAGAGGAAGTATACGGTGTGACGCCTGCCCGGTGCCGGAAGGTTAATTGATTGGGTTATCGCAAGAGAAGCTCATGATCGAAGCCCCGGTAAACGGCGGCCGTAACTATAACGGTCCTAAGGTAGCGAAATTCCTTGTCGGGTAAGTTCCGACCTGCACGAATGGCGTAATGATGGCCACGCTGTCTCCAGCCGAGACTCAGTGAAGTTGAAATTGCGGTGAAGATGCCGTATACCCGCGGCTAGACGGAAAGACCCCGTGAACCTTTACTATAGCTTGGCACTGAACATTGACCCTACATGTGTAGGATAGGTGGGAGACTATGAAGTTGGAACGCTAGTTCTGATGGAGTCGTCCTTGAAATACCACCCTTGTAGTGTTGATGTTCTAACTTGGCCCCATTATCTGGGGTAAGGACAGTGCCTGGTGGGTAGTTTGACTGGGGCGGTCTCCTCCCAAAGAGTAACGGAGGAGCACGAAGGTTGGCTAAGTACGGTCGGACATCGTACGGTTAGTGCAATGGCATAAGCCAGCTTAACTGCGAGACAGACACGTCGAGCAGGTACGAAAGTAGGTCATAGTGATCCGGTGGTTCTGAATGGAAGGGCCATCGCTCAACGGATAAAAGGTACTCCGGGGATAACAGGCTGATACCGCCCAAGAGTTCATATCGACGGCGGTGTTTGGCACCTCGATGTCGGCTCATCACATCCTGGGGCTGAAGTCGGTCCCAAGGGTATGGCTGTTCGCCATTTAAAGTGGTACGCGAGCTGGGTTCAGAACGTCGTGAGACAGTTCGGTCCCTATCTGCCGTGGGCGTTGGATGATTGAGGGGAGTTGCTCCTAGTACGAGAGGACCGGAGTGAACGAACCGCTGGTGTTCGGGTTGTCATGCCAATGGCATTGCCCGGTAGCTATGTTCGGAATCGATAACCGCTGAAAGCATCTAAGCGGGAAGCGAGCCCCAAGATGAGTCATCCCTTGGACTATAAGTCCACTAAAGAGCCGTTCGAGACTAGGACGTTGATAGGTCAGGTGTGTAAGCGTTGTGAGGCGTTGAGCTAACTGATACTAATGACTCGAGAGGCTTAACCATACAACCCAGATGGGTTTTGCTAAGTAGCACTTAGACGAATAGAAACACTTAAGAAGTGGTACTCAATCCAGCTTTCTAAATTAACAAATAAAGGTTAATTGCGCAGGTAATTGTACGGCAGACAAAGCCGTGACGAGCAAAGGGCGGAGTGTACGGTAGTACATGAGGTCAAAGACGTTCCTTACATCTAATGACACTTCCTCCATCCATGGAGGTCGCAGTAGTGAGGAAACAATGCCGTCAGACGTAGAATTAACCAGTAAGAATTTGCTTGGTGACAATAGCATTGTGGTCCCACCTGATCCCATCCCGAACTCAGAAGTGAAACGCAATCGCGCCGATGGTAGTGTGGGGTCTCCCCATGTGAGAGTAGGTCATCGCCAAGCGCCTAATATTCTCGATAAGAGAGCAATGAAGCCAGCTGAATAAGCTGGCTTTTTTGTTTTAGGCATTTGTAATTTCATTCTCTCTATTACTACTTCCTATTCATACTTCCTTTTATTCGCTTCTGCGATGACGATAGTTATGACCTGCATATCGATTTGACCGACAGAGCAATAGTTTCAAAGGCTTTCTTCGAGCTAATAAAAAGGGCAGCGTTTGGCTAATGCCGTTCACTTAAGAGTGAACGGCATTTTTCTTTGGTCTAACCGGAAACTTGTTTTTGCTCATTTTAAGGACTCGTGGATATGCCCTTTCCCGTTTACCATCCAGCTTAAATTGCCGTGCATTTCGTTCTATATCCAATACGTCTCTCGGGACATTCCCCGGTGTTTGTGATGACAGTTGTGTCAACTTGAAGATGATATAACTCGCCGCATCCCGAAAACTCAGTTGATTGGGATGGACCGATGGCAAGCTTTTAGCCATCAGCAACATCTTATATCTAATGAGATTATAGGCCAGTAGCACGCCCCATAACTCTTGAGTCACCAGCTCCGGTAGTTGACTGCGGAGCGTAAAACGGCTCTCCAGTAGATGTTGTTTCATCTCTCTATAGCCCAGTTCGATTTCCCATCGATGGGCATATAAGTCGACGATGTCTTCGCTGGGGTAACGCATCGGGTCTGTCAACGAGGTCAAAATGGCGACTGACTTACCTTTCACTGTCTTAGTCAATAAACGCGCTTCAAGAGTTTCAGGGAGCTGCGGCCATTTCTTTCTGGCTTGAGGTGTCGTGGTGAGTTTCACCCTCTGGTCATGCTTTCCTAGCGTTCGCACCACCTCATATTGTGTGCCTTTCTTCAATGGCAACAACCAGTGGCTATCAGGTTGCGCTTGCTGCCAAGCGTGCAGCAGGCCGAGCGAGTAAAATCCTCGGTCAAATAGGGTTAGGCTGTGATTAGGAATGCTAGGAATGAGCTGGGACGCTAAGTTCATTTCATTTTCGGCAACCGAATCAAAGGCGCTGTTGACCAATAAATGGCTGCTTAACTCCATCAAGCAAACCATGCGAATTTGCGGATAAGCCGCTTCGCCTAAAGCGTTGGCGGTTCGTCCAAAGGCGGCTTGATTTTGAACACTATCGGGTGTCCGCCACACGACACCGTCAACACCATACAAGTTAAGACCGCACCAATGAGGATGTTCAGCTCTCGCGTGCCAGGTATTGGCGCTGCGGCTAAATACTTCTCTAATAACCTCACTGCCCAATCGTTTACGCGCCTGAGTCACGGCGCTGCGTGCAACATAATCAATCTCTTGCGGCAAAACAATGTCGAGTTTGTTGATGAGTGACCGAACAGACTCCCCTCGGAACAAAGCCATTCCGATAACGGCCCAAATCATCGCGTCCATCGGCAATTTACGCCGTCTTAACGTCGCAACGCCCTGGGAGTCTAGGCAAGATTGAATTAACTCAGGTTCTAACACATCAGCTAAGCAGGTGAATTCGGTTAGGCGGGTAATATGGGTACGGGCGAGTGCTTCCGAGAGTTGCATAAAAAATCCGATGACATGAGGTCATCGGATTTTGATCTTTTCAGCGAGATCGTCAAGCGATCTGTCTTAACTGATCGGCATTAGCACTTGGCTGCCCTTTATGCTTAGCATTGGTTTTTAAACCCAATTATTTAGCTTCTTTTAGCCACTGTGCTGCACGTTTGGCGAAGTAGGTTAGGATGCCATCGGCGCCAGCGCGTTTGAAGCATAGTAGCGATTCCATGACGATAGCCTTTTCAGCTAACCAGCCATTTTGGATCGCGGCCATGTGCATGGCATATTCACCACTCACTTGGTAAGCAAAAGTAGGAACAGCTAACTCAGTTTTAACACGATGAACGATGTCGAGATATGGCATACCTGGTTTTACCATCACCATATCAGCACCTTCTTGGATATCGAGCGCCACTTCGTGTAGTGCTTCATCACTGTTAGCTGGGTCCATTTGATAGCTATGCTTATTGCCACCTTTTAGGTTGCCTGCTGAGCCAACTGCATCACGGAATGGGCCATAGTAGCTCGAAGAGTATTTGGCTGAATAGGCCATGATCTGGGTATTAACATGGCCAGCTGCTTCCAGTGCTTGACGGATCGCGCCGATGCGGCCATCCATCATATCCGATGGCGCAACAATATCAGCGCCTGCTTCGGCATGGGACAAGGCTTGTTTAACTAAAATTTCTGTAGTGATGTCATTCAGGATATAGCCTGTTTCATCAATAATGCCGTCTTGACCATGGGTCGTGAAAGGATCGAGAGCCACGTCCGTCATAATGCCAAGTTGTGGGAAGGCTTTTTTGAGTTCACGTACAGCACGTTGCACTAGTGCGTCAGCATTGTAAGCTTCTTCTGCCATGAGAGACTTTTTCTCTGCAGGCGTGACAGGAAAGAGGGCAATTAAGGGGATGCCTAATTCAACAAGTTCTTCTGCTTCTTTGAGCAGTAAGTCGATTGAATAACGCTCCACACCTGGCATTGAAGCGACTTTTTCGCTGCGATTACTGCCTTCGAGCACAAACATAGGATAGATTAGGTCATTCACTGTTAGGTGATTCTCTGCCATCAGGCGACGGCTAAAATCATGTTTGCGCATGCGGCGCATTCTGCGCTGTGGGAAGGCACTGGTAATGATATTCACATTAGACTCCTAATTAGGTTCTGTTTGCGCTGGCGCATACAATTTCACTTGATTGCGTCCGCTATTTTTTGCTTGATAGAGGGCTTTATCTGCCTGCTCTAATAATTCGGTACTGTGTTGTTCATTCAAGATTACGTCGGCACTCACGCCGATACTGACGGTGAGTGGTATGGGTTTTCCTTCCCATTCAAGGCCGATACTAGCCACTGCATCTCTTATATTTTCAGCGACTTGAAGCGCACCATCCGCGTTGGTATTGGGAAGAATAATAGCAAACTCTTCTCCACCAAAACGTGATACTAGATCTGTTGGTCGTTTTAAATGCTGCTGCAATGTCTTTGTGATAAGTTTTAGGGCCTGATCACCCGCTAAATGGCCAAATTGATCGTTGATAGATTTAAATCGATCGATATCGATCATTAATAGTGCTATTGGCGTTTCTTGACGACGACTTATACGGCTTTCTGCTAATAGGCGTTTATCGAAGGCACTGCGGTTTTTAGCCCCCGTTAAGCTGTCTATAGTGCTTTGTTCTGTGAGCTTTTGATTAACTTCATGCAATTCGCGCAGGGTAATTTCAAGTTCCAAAGTGCGCTCTTGCACCATTTGTTCCAGTCTTTCGTTAGTTTCTGCTTCTACTTTTAATGCATCTTCACGTGCGCTACGAATTTTTTGTGCTTGTTTTAGTGCTTCTTGTTGAATGCGTTGTTTGGCTTTACGTTCGTCGTTATAGCGGATAGCAAGCACGAGTGACATAAAGATGATTTCAAAGGTTAACCCCAGCATTACAGGTGTCTGAGGTTTGATATTCAGCTCGATAACGCCTAAATACAGTAAGCTACTCAGGCACGCACCCGTCAGCATACTCACCCAGCCAACAGTATAAAGTTTGGCTAATTTTTGCCCTCTAGCGGCTTGAATAATTGCGAGTATCATCATAATGATACTGAGCACGACAACCGAGATAATCTCAATATAAAGTACAGTGCCATAACGCAAAAAGGGGACTAATAAACAGATTAAAAGGATATAAACGGCACTATAACGGCACATCAATAGCATGCGGCGATTATAGTATTTTAATTGTAAAATTTTTTCGGTAAACATTAAGGCGAAAGCCATAACCAAAGGAAGTAGCACTGGAACCATCAGTTGCTGCAATGTTGGCCAATTAGGCCAGAGGAAGCGGAATGCGAAACCATTAATCGTGGCAACTAAGAGAGTCATGCTAAGGACGTAGCCGGAGTAATAGCTGTAACTGAATGAACCAGAAGCTAACGCGATAAATAGACTGAATATACCGATGGCGGCGAGTACCCCAAGCTGAAATCCATGTTCGACAGCTGTTGATTCCGCTATTTGTGCCAAATCGTTGGCTGACCATAAATTTAAAGGAACGGCCGCATTGCCTTCGGTTTCAATATGTATATAAAAGGTATGTTGTTCATTGGTGTTAATTTTAAAAGGGTATAGAAAAATATTACTCAGCAGTGGACGCTGTTTATAGGGAAGTGTATCTCCCATATACGTTGTGTTGACGAGTTGGTTATCTACAAGATGGTAAATAGTTACTTTATCTAATAAGGGATTATCTAAGGCAAGAATGCGTGAAAGGCTTTCGTTATTACTACTAAGATTAACTGACAGCCAAAAATTATGCAGGCTAAGACGTTGAATATCGTTACTGGTAAACTTATGCCATTGTGCCTTGGGAAGTGCTTCAATGTCCGCTAACTGACTTTCAGAATGGGGATGAGTCACCATTAGCCAAGGTGTTAGACTGAGCGGCGTCGGAGTGTGTTCATTGATGTTGATTATGCTTGCGAAGCTACCAGATGATATGAGCATGCTGATAAGCAAAACCAATAAGCAACTTAATTTAGCCATTCTGTTGACTCAAATTAAAAAACGCTAGGCTATTTTGATAGCATTGTTTTGCAAATTCAGCCGGATCTTCACCGCGTAGATTGGCAATATACTGAGCAATATAAGGCAAATATTCGGGTTTATTTTTACTGGATTTAGGCTTAGGACGCATGCTACGCGGTAGCAGATAAGGACTATCTGTTTCGATCAATAAGCGATCTTTTGGAATAAATGGCACTAGCGCTGCTAATTCTTGGCCGCGTCTTTCATCACAAACCCAACCTGTAATTCCTAGGTGTAAATCGAGATCGATATAAGCTTCCATTTGCGCTTGGCTGCCAGTAAAGCAGTGTAACAATGCGCCGCGAAGATGGGGGCGGTACTCACTAACAATGCTTAAAAAATCACTATGGGCATCTCGTTCATGCATCAGAACGGGTTTTTGAAGGTCAATAGCCAGTTCTAATTGGGCGATAAATGCTTTGCGCTGGGCCGGACGGGGGGAAAAGTCCCTATTATAGTCTAGCCCGCATTCACCAACGGCAACGACCTGCGATGCTTGGCATAAATCTATGAGAGTTTGTTTGGAATTCGTTTGCCATTCGCTAGCATGATGCGGGTGTACACCTGCAGTGCAATAAAGCTGTTTGGGATACTGTTGGCATAATTGAATGGCTGCCGCGCTTTCGCTTAAATCACTGCCAATAACAATTAACGGCGAAACCCCTTGGTCCGCCGCTGCTTGTATGATTTGCGTTATGTCTGGTTCGAGTGCGCTGCCAAGCAAGTTGACAGCGATATCTATATAAGATGACATTATTTTAGGCGTTTTACCCTCACCTTAGCATTACGACTTTCTGTGCCCATTAAGAAAGAGCCAAGCGCTGCTTTTTCGATAAATACTTTTTCACCGACTTTGAGGTTGAACTTACGGTTTTCGGTTTGTTTCCAAACTTGGCCATTGGTAAAGGTAATCTTTAAGGCACCGTAGGCATCTTCTGCTATTGACTCCACATCGAGATAAATTTTGTCAGTCGTATTCTCTTGGACGCGTTTAACTTCCATACCGAAATTATCTTCGACATTGGTCGCGGCGGCAGCAACAGGAGCTGCAGTCGCCACAGCTGCAGGGGCCGCTGCGGGAGTGACAACGGGGGCGACAGCTATCGGTGCCGTGGTGTTATTGGTCACTGTGGTGACTTGAATGCTTGCTGCGAGGTTGTCATAGCATACCAAGCGCTCGAGCTTGTCCGTTATCCCTGCACATTGAGTTAATTGCTGCTCAATACCGGCATTAGCCTGTGCAGATACCAGTAACACTGCACCAGTCAGTAGAGTTAAACGCATCCCAGTTTCCTTATTATTATTTTCCTCTAATGCCGATTGAGGCATTAGTCATTCGTTGGTTGTTCTTCATCGGTCTCGTCATCAGGTTTACTGTAAAAACGAGCCGCAAATAATCCGCCTTCGAACAATAACAGCATTGGCACGGCAAGCATAGTTTGGGAAATAACATCAGGTGGTGTGAGCAGCATACCCACCACGAATGCGCCGACAATAATATAGGGGCGTTTTTGCTTGAGATCTTCAGGTGTTGTCACACCGGCCCAGCAGAGTAAAACAACGGCAATCGGGATCTCAAAGGATAAGCCGAATGCAAAAAATAATTTCAGTACAAAATCAAGATAGCTGCTGATATCGGTTGCAACTTGTACTCCCTCTGGAGCCGTGTTGGCAAAAAAGCCAAATACAACTGGGAATACAACGTAATAAGCGAAGGCTATACCTAAATAAAATAGCACTGTGCTGCTAAAAAGTAGCGGCATAACTAAGCGTTTTTCATGCTTATACAAACCCGGTGCTACGAAGGACCAAATTTGAAAGAGCACATAGGGTACGGCCACAAAAAATGACAGAACTAATGTCAGTTTAAAAGGGGCGAAGAAAGGTGCGGCCACATCGGTCGCAATCATACTGCCACCTAAGGGCAAAGACTGCATTAAAGGGATTGCCATGTAATGGTAAATATCATTTGCCCAATACACACTACAAATAAATACAATCAATACACTGGCAATGGATTTAAGCAGCTTGGACCTAAGTTCAAGCAAATGGCTGATAAGTGGCTGCTGTTGCGACATGAATTATCCGTTAGCTTTCGGGTTAGAACGGGTATCCTCGCCCTGAATGGACTCACTATGTGGGGCGGAGGAAGCCGAAGTTGGACTCGCCTCGGTAGAAACCGTTTGGCTTGCAGGATTGTGGATCTGGTTTTCCTGTGCACTGGGAATATCTTGCACTTGGTAAGGACGATTCACTGACTGCGCGGCTTGCTTCAATTGATCGATTGACTCTTGCAGCTCGGGAGAGAGGTTAGATAAACCTTTGCTCTCCGCTTTTTTGAGGTCGGCGTGCAACTGCTCGATCTTTAGCTCTTGCTCAAGTTCTTCTTTGACTGAGTTGGCCATGCGTTTCATCGCGCGGATCCAACTGGTTACTGAACGTACTGCAACTGGTAGACGTTCGGGGCCAAGAACGACCAGCCCCAGAACACCGATCAGCAGCAGCTCCATAAAGCCGATACCGTCAAACATAAAGAGTTACGCCTGTTCTTTGTGAGACTCAGGTTTCTTTTCAGTCGCCTGTTGAGTTGGTTGTGCGGTTTGTGCAGTTTGCACTGGTTTTGCCGCTTCAGTGTCTTCTAGCGCCTTTTTATCTTCTTCTGAAGACATGGCGTTTTTGAAGCCCTTAACAGCACCACCTAAGTCACCACCCAAAGAGCGTAATTTCTTAGTTCCAAACAATAAGACAACGATTAACGCGATGATAAGAAGTTGCCAAATACTAATGCCACCCATGAAGGTATCCTCTTAATTGATATCGGTTCTATTATGAACCTCTGATTAATTAGTGCTAGCTAAAATTTACGATTCTTTGGCCTAGATCGCCATCCGATAATCCACAGTACCGTACCTGAAATCAGGCACACGTAAGGGCTCAACAGTGTAGCGTCTTGGTTGAACAATAACGTGCCACAGATCAATAAAATTGCAGAAGTGATGAGTAAGTAATTACTCTTATGTGCTTGCTGCTGGTATTTCAGATACTTATCTAGCATTTGTTGCTGAGAACTCAGCAATTTCCTGCCTAATTTAAGGTTGTCATAAATTAGTTCAGGGAATTCCGGAAGTTTATCAGACCAATATGGCAGTTTTGTGGATACCTTTTTAAACATGGCTTTAGGTCCCACTTGCTCGGCCATCCACTGCTCTAAAAAGGGTTTAGCGGTCTGCCAGAGATCCAGCTGCGGATAGAGCTGACGGCCTAAACCTTCAATATACAGCAAAGTCTTTTCGAGCAGCACGAGCTGAGGCTGCACGACGATATCAAAATGCCGTGCGGTACGGAACAGCTCTAACAACACATGCCCAAAGGAGATTTCATCTAAGGGCTTGTTAAACATGGGTTCACACACGACCTTGATGGCTTGTTCAAAAGCTTGCAGATCGGTTTTTTCCGACACCCAGCCCGACTCAATATACAGCTGTGCGATGCGGTGATAATCACGATTGAAAAATGCGAGGAAGTTTTCCGCGAGATAGCGCTTATCGACCTCACTGAGCGTGCCCATAATGCCGCAATCAAGGCCGATGTAGTAAGGATTTTCGGGATGTTCGCGGGAGATAAAAATATTTCCCGGATGCATATCCGCGTGGAAAAAGTTATCGCGGAACACTTGGGTGAAAAATAGCTCTACGCCCCGTTCGGCTAGCAGTTTAAAGTTTGTGCCTTGTGCCTTAAGTGCAGCGATATCCGATACTGGAATACCGTAAATCCGTTCCATCACCATCAAACGTGGATAACAAAACTCTTCATATACATAAGGAATATAGAGCGCGTCTGAGTCGAGGAAGTTATTACGTAGCTTAATGGCATTGAGGGCCTCAAGCTTAAGGTTGAGCTCCCCTAAAATGGTGACGCGGTAATCTTCAATCACCTCGGCTGGGCGTAGTCGGTTACCTTCGCCAAGAAGATAATCGATGACCTTCGCCGTTTGCGACATCAGCAGGAGATCGGCCTGGATTTTAGTTTCTACGTTCGGGCGCAGCACTTTTAATACCACGGCCTTGCCATTGGATTTAAGCGTGGCGGTATGCACTTGGGAAATCGAGGCCGAGGCTAATGGCGTTTCATTAAAGTCATCAAAGAAGGTCTCGATTGGTGCTTTAAGCTCAGCTTCTATCGCGAGTCGGGCGAGTGCGCCATCGAAGGGAGGGACTTTATCCTGCAACATGGCAAGCTCTGTCGCCCATTCATCACTCAGTAAGTCACGGCGGGTGGAGAGCATTTGCCCTAGCTTGATATACACAGGGCCAAGCTCTTGCATTGCTAGCTTTAAGCGCTCGCCACCGGATTTACCTTTGTGTTTATTACGGATCCAAAACAGACTATTGCGGGCGAGTTTAAAGTACCAAGGGGTCATCTTTGGCGGTAAAACATCATCTAACCCATATTGCAATAGGGTCTTAATCACATGATAACCGCGGCGGATACTGGCAAGGGTCATGGCTTAATTGAGTCTCTTAATTGGGCAATCCGTTGTTCGAGCGCGCGAGTGTCGGTAACTAAGTCATTTATTTGATCGCACAAATGAATAAGCTCAATCCGATGGGGCGCAAGCCGATACTCTTCGATAGCGAGTTGCCCCAAATGGGAGCGGGTTTTACGCAATACTTCAAGTGCAAAACCTTTTGCCTGATGGCTTGTACTGATGAGCTTGTGAGTGGGGCCGTCACCCAAATAACGCGAAATGGGCTCGGCAAAATCAAACTCTATGCTACGTAGATATTGGCTAAAGCTTTGCAATAAGTTCAGATCGCCTTCGAGCTTGAGCTTATCTTGCTTGATAAGTTCAGTCAGGTTGGCACCTTCGGACACGCGATAAAGTGTGGTTGCATCAGCGTGCAGACTGACATCGACATCACCTTCATAGCGACTCAGTACTTGGATTTCTTTGGCAAAGACCAAGTAAATTGGCCAGTTGAGTTGCGTTAATTGAATACGAAATACTTTGCCATGTAGCTGGCGCTGGCGCGCATAGGCGTCGCCCGCTTGGGTCTGAAGTTGTTTCAGACCCATCTCAATAGCGGCGCAGGCAAGTAACACCACTTCTTGCGGCATCATTAGAATTTATAACCACGGTGCAGGGCGACAATGCCATCGGTCATATTGGTGTAATCGACCTGTTCAAAGCCCGCATCCACCATCATTTGCTTAAGAGTGTCTTGATCTGGATGCATCCGAATGGATTCGGCCAAGTACTCATAGCTGTCAGCGTCTTTAGTAATGAGTTCACCCATCTTTGGTAAGACTTTGAAGCTATATAAATCATACACTTTACGCATGATTTCATGCTGGGGCTTAGAAAACTCTAATACCAATAACTTACCACCAGGCTTAAGTACGCGGTTCATAGAACGAAGCGCTGCGTCTTTGTCTGTTACGTTACGCAGACCAAAGGCGATGGTGATGATATCGAAGTGATTATCGGGGAAGGGCAGTGCTTCAGCATTGGCTTGCACGTAGCTGACATTGTTGACAATTCCTTTGTCACGTAGCTTAGTGCGGCCCACTTTTAGCATAGAATCGTTGATATCAGCTAAAACCACTTCGCCTTTATCGCCCACTAAGTGAGAGAATTTAGCGGTTAAATCGCCCGTACCACCGGCAAGGTCAAGCACCTTCATACCCGGACGAGCGCCAGATACTTCAATGGTGTAGCGTTTCCAAAAACGGTGAATACCGAAGGACATAACGTCATTCATGATATCGTACTTGGCGGCAACCGAATGGAACACGCCAGCAACGAGATCGGCCTTTTTATCCGCCTCTACGGTTTTATAACCAAAGTGGGTATTTTTAGATTCACCCTCAGACATCAATGTATTCCTATTGTTTTGCAAAGTATTAGTGGCGAGTGTAAGCCATCGCCTGCATTTGCTGAATCTTTGATCTATCACTCTGTGATCGAGCTAGTAAACTCTCCTCAAGGCGTTAGCTTAAAGAGTTTGGCTTTTGCCAGTGTTTAGTGTGCCGACCCGATAAAATGGACTGGCATTAGACCACAATATCAGGATTTGGTGAATAGCTTCGCGCCCGTAAGGACACAAGCAAACGAGGCTATCGGGCTAAAAATTGGCATCTTGCTTGTACATAGGCATAAATTAACTCGCTGATACTTTGACCCACGTCCCTAAAGCCCGCCTCTATGCCGGCCTCATGACAGCTTGGGGCGGCTTCGGCTAAATGTAAATAAGCACAGGGACATCGGCTGGCGATATAGCTAATGTAGTGGGCGGCATCGAGTAGGGGAATTCCCGCAGCTGTAGAGGCACTGCTCGGCATTTTTGCGATGGCATCGACATCCAATTCTAGCGCTACTGGGAGCGCTGTTTGGTTAAGTTTGTTGGCAATATCCTGTAGCGCCTGCGTCAGGCTAATCTCTCGGCGAATCCAAATTTGTTGCAGACTATGCCAAGTGCCACCAAACTCAGTGAGTTGTTGTAAATTGGCCTCGCTGTTTTTGAGCTCGTGCAAACCGAGTACATGGTAATAACCCAGCGCGCCGCGATTGGCGGCGTAACTAAAGCCATTACCGCTGTGACGCCCTTCGAGCAGGCGAAAATCACTGTGTGGATCTAAATTCACTGCGGCAACTTGGCGTTGATAATGGGCCGAGGTCGCCATTAACAGGCCATAGGCATTGTTGTGGCCGCCACCAATCACTATGGGTTCAAGCCCTGCCGCTTGTATGGCGCTGACTAGTTTAATCACCCGTTCATCGAGCCGCTCAACTGCTTGGCGTAGATGGGTTAGGCTCGCGCCTTCGCCATCCTGTGCCTGTAATTGCAGATCCGCCGTATGAACTTGCCCTAAAATCAGGCATTCGGCGCCCGAAAGAAAACGATTCGACTGTAAATTCAACCACTGGCGCATGCTGGTGGTAAAGGCGTCGGTGGCACCGCCTCTGCCTAGGTTAGCCCGTGGGCCGATATCTTCACCCACTCCGACAATGGCAAATTGTGCACCATGGGCTTTAGCGGTGGTGAGTATCGCTTCTAATGGATGTTCATGGTTAGCCAAGTGTACGCATTGGCCTATTTTGGTTTCACCGGCTCGCGGGCTAACGAGACTGGCGATATCGGCTTGGGTGAATGGGATAAATTCAGACATAGATTAGTATTCTTATCGGGTAGGGACAGGGATATTGTGGCGTACCCAAGGACGAATATTCAATGGTACTTAATGGTATCTGCCAATAAAAAAGCCAGCTTAGCTGGCTTTCTTTCGATGTTATTTAGCATTACTCGATATCGAGTGGTTCTGGCGATAGAATGACGCCAGTGTTATCGGCATAGATATGATCGCCAGGGAGGAAGGTCACGCCGCCAAAGTTGACAGGGATATCGACTTCACCCACTGAATTGCCATCGGCGCCCACAGGAATTGAAGCAAGGGCTTGAATGCCGATGTCTAATTCTTCCAGCGCATCCACATCGCGTACTGAACCGTAAACGATAATGCCTTCCCAGTTGTTGTTGACTGCGATTTCTGCGATAGATGCATCGATCAGGGCGCGGCGTAATGAACCACCACCGTCAACCAGCAAGACTTTACCTTGGCCATCTTCTTGTAAGACCTCGGTGATTAGGCCGTTGTCTTCAAAGCACTTAATGGTGCTGATAGAACCGCCAAAAGAGCTACAACCACCGTAGTTACTGAACATGGGCTCGACTACATCTACGACATCTAAGTACATGTCACATAGTTCTGAGGTGTTGTATTCCATATTTACACTCCTATTGATCCGCGTTGCGTACAGTTTAGCGAGTTTACGCCAGTATAAAAGGGATTCCTGAAAAGAAAAGTGTTATCAATCACGGTATTGTTGCACTTGGACGTTAACACTTATGTTGTAAACTTTCGTCACTTAACAGGTGTTTATCCTCAAAACTTGATATCAGTCATTAAATAACGGTTTTTTATTACAACTCTGTTGCGCGTTTTGGTATTATATCCCAAGTTTAAATTAACTTACTTAACTTAATTTGCTTTAGGGGCAAGGACCCCCCGTTACGCTTATGGACGGTAGAGGGCCTTCGAGAGGTGCCTATGGAAGCTGTAAACACGATTGAAATTATTGGTTATTTTGCCTCAGTAATGGTGGCAATTTCACTTATGATGAAGAATATCATCTGGTTAAGATGGTTAAACTTTGTCGGTTGTACCTTGTTTGTTATCTATGGCGTATTTATTTCAGCCTGGCCTGTTGCGGGGATGAACGCCTTTGTTGCCTGTATCAATATTTACCATTTGACGAAAATTTACCGCGCTAAAGCGCTGGAACAAGCTGTCGCTTGAAGGTTTTCTGACAGTGCTGCCCGTTCATAGCAACTGGGCAGCACTGTATTCTCCCCGTACGTTTTCCCTCTTGCTCCAATTGATAGCTTCATTCCTCACCATTTTCGCCACAGGTGTCATAAAACTTTAGGCCTGATGTCACTTTACCGTCATCGGCAGTTCTTAGTCTCACCTTAACACTGAGCACTTAAGCCATCTCTGTTTAAGTTTTCGTAGGTTTAGCGTGGGGTTCTATCGTGAAATAGTCGTCTGACAGGGCGTTAACACATGCAGACGCTAACAGGTGTCGAGAGAATGCACTCATTAACATCGTCATGATACTCGCTGGCATGCCAGCAAGGAGCCTGTTTTATGTTGAGTTACATTACAGACTTAGATAAGCGCATGTTTTACCACATTGTGGATTTGAGCCAGCGTCATGGCTTTTATGATTGGGCGAAGCGGATATCGGCAACTGGAGATGGGCATGTGTATCTGTATCTCTCTGTTGGGTTGATGCTGACGCACTCCCAAGGGCAGAACCTGTTCAATCTGCTGTTGGCGAGTTTTTTGATTGAATTGCCGTTGTACATATTACTCAAAAATAGCATTCGCCGTACTCGACCCTGTCATGCCTTGGTTGGGTTTGAAAGCGGCTTTGAACCCTCAGATCGTTTTAGCCTACCTTCGGGACACACGTCGGCCGCCTTTGTGATGGCCACAAGTGTGGCGCAGGTGTATCCCGTGGCTGCGCCTTTTGCTTACGTATGGGCGCTCTGTATTGGTGGCTCGCGTATTGCGCTTGGAGTGCATTACCCCTCAGATATTGTCGCCGGTGTTCTGTTAGGTACGGGGGCTGTTTTGCTTGTGCATCCCGTGATTTAACACAATCAGGCACTCATTCGTTGGATACCTCCTTGATTCACCACTCTTTCATTCACAGTTAAAGGATAAGCAATGCGAATACTCTACGGAGTGCAAGGCACAGGGAATGGTCATTTAAGTCGTGCTCGAGTGATGGCAAAGGCCTTAGTTGAGCACAATATTCAAGTCGACTTTTTGTTTTCGGGACGCAAGCCTGAAGATTTTTTCGATATGGAGTGTTTTGGGGAGTATCGCGTCCAAGCAGGGATGACTTTTGCTACGCACTCAGGGCGAGTCAATATCACGCAAACGGTGAAGCAGAATTGTTCCCTATCGTTGCTTAAGGATATTCAAGCGCTGGATCTGAGTTGCTATGATCTCGTTCTAAATGATTTTGAACCCATATCCGCATGGGCGGCGAGGCGCCAGGGAGTCCCCTCGATTGGGATAAGTCATCAAGCTGCCTTGACTCATCCTGTGCCTAAATTGGGAAGCACTTGGTTGAATGAGTTACTACTCAACTACTTTGCACCGGTGGATGTGGCTTTAGGATGCCATTGGCATCATTTTGGTTTTCCGATCTTGCCTCCCTTTGTCGAAGTGGATGTCAGCCCTATTGAACATACCCATCAAATATTGGTGTATTTACCCTTCGAAGAGGCGGATGTGATTGCCGACTTTTTTAAGCCTTTTACGGATTATCAGTTTTTGGTGTATCACGCCAAGCAGCCTACCAAACGCATTGCCGATCATATTCAATGGCATGGGTTTAACCGTGATGGATTTAAACAGCATTTAGCGAGCTGCGGTGGTGTCATCGGCAATGCGGGATTTGAGCTGGCGAGTGAGGCGCTGACCTTAGGTAAAAAGTTGTTGGTCAAACCGCTGATTGGTCAATTCGAGCAGCTATCGAATGTGGCAGCGCTACAATTATTGGGGGCGGGTGACTGTATGATGAGCTTAGATATCAGCGCGGTTAAGCGTTGGCTTAAGGCCGCATCGCCAAATCCCATTGCCTATCCGCAAGTCGGTGATGCTTTAGTGAAATGGATAGGGAGTGGTCAGTGGCAGCACACCGCGCCATTGTGCGCCGATCTTTGGAGCCAAGTGAAATTACCAGACACATGGCGCTAAGATTGATGTGAGCACTGTGATAAAAGGCTATTTCCGCTCTAGCTGGGAATCTGGGGTTAGCGTATAATTTGGCCAATTTGCTGTTAGCCCCTGCAGCGTGTCTTTATTGGCCTAGTCTGGCCACAATTTAGTTGTCATAAATGAGCCTTAAGAAGTTTACCCAGTACAAGTTACTGTTTTTAATGTTGTTGTCCCTCGGTATTTTGCTTCCTTTTATTCCCGATCAAGCCTACCACATGCCCGGCCCTGATACTGCCAAGCAAAATCTGCATGTGATTGAATTTAACGATCAAGGCCAGCCCCACAATGATGGACAATGGCAAGCGCTTAAGGCGCGGATTTTACAACCCAATAATGGCACTGCGCCTGAGTTGCTGATTTTTGTCCATGGCTGGCACCACAGTGCCAATCCCAAGGATGAAAACTTTGTCGCTTTCGAACAGTTTTATCAGCAAATGGCGGCCTCTGATTCTCAACGAAACTTGCTCGGCTTATACATCGGCTGGCGGGGAGATAAGTACGATCCTTTCTGGCTCGATGGTTCAGATGATGCTACTAGTTGGATTGAACCATTGGATTTCCCGACTATTTTGCAGCGTAAAGCCGTAGCAAAACGCATAGGGCAAACGGGTTTATCGCAGTTACTGGATAAATTGGATGGATTGGTCGCTGAGCATCAGTTACTGCGTTATACCGTTATCGGTCATAGTCTTGGTGGCTTAGTCGTGTTGCACGCCAGCAAAGATAGAATTAAGGCGGCTATCGATACTGAGCAAGATAACCCGAATCTATTCTTACTGTTAAACCCAGCAGCGCCAGCGCAGGATTTTAAACCGCTCGATACTTTGATGAGCTTAGATAGGCAAAAACCGAGTATGGTGGTGTTGCAATCTAAGGGCGATTTTGCGGTAAAAGAGGCGTTTAATTACATAAAAGATGGCGAACGGGCACTGGGTAACTCTTGGGCAATAACCCATGATATCGATAAATGTTCAGGCGGTAACTGTGCTACGCCGATGAAAATGCCTTCAGCATTAATGGCTCACGATCAGCTTCCCGGTTGTATGATGACGTTGCCGCATTCGGGCTGGAAAATTCGAGCCCGCTTACAGGCAAGGCGCAGTGTACAGACCTGTCCCGATGCCAATATGCAGGCGGTTTGGGTGCTCGCTGTGTCCGATGAAATTGTCTCTGGGCATAATGGGATCTTAACGTCGGATCACGCTAAGGCGCTGTCCGAGGTGATGGGTATGATTGATTTATATCGAAATCAATTGCCTAAACATGCGGTTGAAAGCCCAGCGAATGAAGATTTAGCCGCCCTTGCGCCAGAGCCTGAAGCCACAAATACAACCAGTGGCCAAACGAGTACTCCAGACGAGCCTGTGGTTATTGTTGAACCTGTTGCTGAAGCTGAAAACCCATCACAGCAACCAGAGCCTCCAGTACCGATAAAGACAGAATCAACCTTGGAATTGCCACCGCGGGAAGGTGTAAAGGAAGAATCGCCACAGGCTAATCCAGCGAATGAGCATCAACCGCTAGAGGAAACGCCACCTCGACCTAAAGTTGAGAATGAGTAACTCATTACTACAATTGGGTTACCACAATCTCGGCGGTAAAATGAGCATATGGAAGTGCGCACTTTATTGATTTTTCATTTGCCATTTACGCCAACTTAGCAGCAGTAACGAGATTAGCAACAGACTAACGATCGCCCATGTAGGGTATTTATGTTGATGATAAAACGCGAGTATTGGTGCGATTTCATCGCGGATTAACACTGGCCCTAGACCAAAAAGAGTCACCCAAATGCTGGTGGCGAGTAGGTTGCCCATCACAAATTGTTTAAAAGGCATCTTGGCCAGCCCACAGCCTATAAACATAAATTGCTTAAGCCCTTCGACAAAACGGCTGAGCACTAAGGCCGCAATGCCATACTGGCCAATCACATCATGAATTTTGTCTTCTAGTTTGGGTTTTATCCAACCTTTTCGCAGCAATACCTCGCCAAAGCGTCGACCAATAAAATAACCCAATGTGTTGCCACACAGGGCTGCACCGCTGGCTACGATCAAAACTAATGACAGTGACATTTGCCCCGTAGCCGCCAGTAAACTGGCAACAATGAGTAAGGATTGTCCTGGGGCTGGAATGCCAAATCCCTCGACGGCAATAGCGATAAACAGCAGCAGATAACCGTATTGCTGCAACCAAGGGGTCATTTCGGTAATAAGGTGTTGTAAGACTTCTGGCATGATGAAAACAGGGAGCGTGAATGAATCATCCCATCTTACTCGGCACTGCCAAATTTAGGGTAGCTTTATGAGCAAAGTTTCATACTGATTTTATGGAATGGAGCATATCGAAGGCACAAAAAAGCCGAACTCAGTTCGGCTTTTTAGGCATTACGACTTAATGGTCGCCTAAGCGAAAGCGGCCTGCAGTTGTGGTACAACTTGCTTCTTACGGCTTAATACACCGTCTAACCACACTTTGCCATCAACTGGAGTTTTACCGTAGGCGCGGTTAATCAGATCGGCATCGTCAGAAACCACTAACAGTTCTGAGCCTTCTTTCATAATGTCGGTCAGCAGTAACAGTACGCTGTGGCGGTTACCTTCAGCCTTCAGTGCTTTAATATCGGCTTCTAGTTCGGCTTTGATTGCATCAAATACTGACAGATCAATTACTTCTAATTGGCCGATACCGACTAAGTTACCGTTCATGTTGAAGTCTTTAAAGTCGCGCATCACGAGGTCGCGTGCTGGCGTGCCTTCAACTGCCGATTTTACTTTGAACATTTCCATGCCCAGTGCTTTAAAATCTTCGATGCCTGCGATTTCGGCTAAGGCTTCAACGCAGCGAATGTCAGCTGTGGTGCAAGTCGGTGATTTGAAGATCACAGTGTCGCTTAGGATGGCGCACATCATAATGCCAGCGATGTTTTTAGGAATGGCGACTTGGTAAAAGTCGTACATCATCTTAATGACCGTGTTGCTGCAACCAACAGGGCGGATCCAACACTCTAATGGCGTATCAGTGGTCAGATCGCCTAGTTTGTGGTGATCCACAATCCCCACGATAGTCGCTTTGGCGATATCGTCTGGTGCTTGAGTTAGTTCAGAGTGGTCAACAATATAGACCTGCTCGCCAGCATAGCTGGTTTTGTATTCTGGTGCTTCAAAGCCAAAACGCTCCAGAATAAAAGCGGTTTCGGGTGATAACTCACCTAAACGTGCGGCAACGGCTTCTTCACCGATTTGGTTTTTGAGATAAGCTAACGCGATAGCACCACAGATTGAATCAGAATCGGGGATTTTGTGACCGACAACGTACATAGGCATTTCAGGGACTCTCCTTTAAATTTGTGGCAATTTTAACAATATTTCGTCGGATTCGGAAATAGCCAAAGCGCATATCGCTGCGCCTTAAGCGGCTATTTTTGTCAAAACTTAGGCATTGTTGACTCAGATTTTAGATTTTCACTTTTATCACGACTTTACGCACCGCTGTCGGTGTATCACTCGTGCCGGGCATATGCATGTCGCCAGGGAAAAAGAGCGCAAACATCCCAGCCTTTAATTGAATGTAGGAGGCGTTGGCTTTATTCGACTCGTAATCGAACTCGGCGTAATCGTGCTTTTCAAAATAAGGTTTTGAGGGTGTTTGGTCGGCCAATGGCAGATAACCAAACTCTTCTTCGCCGCTGACCACATACTGCACATCGATGTATTTTTGATGTACTTCAAAGGGTTCGGTCGATTGTGGCTTAGTGTGGTAGTCGTTGACTATTACGAAAATATCCTCGCCATCGAGGGGATAATTGCCAACGGGCAGTTGGCTAAAGTCAGTGCTGGCAAGATGCGCTAATGCCGTGGCAATGCGTGGGCTGAGTGATTGATAAATATGGCGATTAGCTAAGGTATCGACAATCATGGGGTACTCGATATGGCGTAAGTAAATGAGTGAATTGTAAAGATTATAATCAGTTCACCGCCGTTAGAACATAAGCGATAGACATAAAAAACAGGCCATAAATGGCCTGTTTTGATGGTTTGCGGCTTAGTAAGTGTACTTAGCCTCGAGGAAGTAGTATCCCCCATTAAAGCCAAACGGCGTGTTGGTTAATGGGTAGACGAAAATACCATTGAAGTTATTGTCATCTGGGCGTTTTTCAGGATACACATCAAACAAGTTTTGCACACCAGCGGTGAAGCTTAAAGCATCGGTTGCGGCGTAGCGCACGGATAAATCCATCACCCATTGGTCGCTGTAATTCACATCACCCGTTGAGTAACCCACAGTGTAATCGCCGAAATAGCTGAGGCGAATGTTAGTCTTAAAGTCACCTAATTCATGGGTCAGACCTAGGTTACCCGTATTGTGCGGCGTGGCCGAGGTCATGCGGGTTTGTTCGATATTATCGAAGAGTTTAGGGCCGAGTCCGTCCAAAATTTCAGGGAAATGAATATCTTGGATTTCAGTTTTGTTATAGGCGTACGCCAAGTTGGCGCGTAAATCGCCCCAAGAGCCGATATCAAAATCTTGGCTCACTACTAGATCAACGCCGCGAGTACGGGTATCGACGGCGTTAATAAAGAAGCGCGCCGATTCTGCATTAGTATTGGCCAGCGCCGCTGCAACAGCTGGTGAGTCGTTTGGCGTCACTGAGCTTGAGAGGATAATCCTGTCATCGATTGAAATCTGATAGGCATCCAAGGTCAGGGCTAGACCCGTATCATTGGTGTACACCAAACCTAAGCTGAAGGATTGCGACAGCTCTGGGTCGAGTTCGTTAATGCCTAGGGCCTTAGTGACTGGCGATAAGGTGTTGAAGGTGCCTGATTCGATAGGCACTAACTGGCCCGTAGTCGGATCAGGATTAAACAGGGTCGAGATATTGCTGAAGTACAGCTGTTGTACGCTCGGCGCTCTAAAGCCTGTGTTCACTGTGCCGCGCAGCGCTAAATGGTCAGTGAAGTCGTAACGGCCCGCGAGCTTCCAGCTGGTGTTGCCGCCAAAGTCAGAATAGTTTTCGTAACGTAGCGCCGCTGCCCAATAGAACTCAGTGGTTAATTGGTTTTCAAGCTCGACATAAACACCAGTATTGTCGCGAGTTTCATCGACTTCTGACTCAGGTGTAAAGCCGGTAAAACCTTGGCTGCCCGCTGCACGGTTATCATAACCGCCATTGATGTAAGAACCCGGTTCGCCTGCGTCAATCTGATAACCGTTTTGGCGCCAAGAGACACCCGTTGCCACTAAGATCTCTGAGTCATTGGCAAAGTTATAGTAGCGCGAGATATCGATGTTCAGGTTTGCTTCGCTGGTGGACAGGGTGCCCGCATCGAATTCCGTCGGGCTATCTGGGCCGAGTGATGCGTTTAGGGTGTTTACAATGTTGTATTTGAACGAGTTTCCGCCATAGCCCGCTGAAGTATCAATATTCCACTCGCCGAGGTTGAACTCGTAGCCCAACACGAATGATGAGTCGATGATCTTAGGATTGATCTGCGGTAAAAAGCCGTCGGGATAAAGCTCGGTCAAGTTACGGGCATCGAGCGCACGGCGATAAAATGCACCGGATTTGGTTTCACGCTGGCTAATGCCACCAAAGGCATAGAGTTTGCTGTCGTTTGAGAAAGGCTGCGCCGCGTTGATAAATAAGCCTAAGTTATCGTATTCGGCGTCGCCCACTTGGTGACTCTTGCGGTTGAAAGTTGCTTCGCGCGGATCAGCCGAACCGTCTGGCAGCTTAGGATATTGTTGACGTGGATCTAAGCCAGCGCGATTGGTGCTGTCTTTATGGTGGGCTTCGACGCCAATATTCACAAAACCGTCGTTGTTAAAACTCATCCCGTGGTTTACGCCAACGCGCCATTGTTCACCGTCACCCTGATAGGTTTGGCCCGCTTGGGCCGAGACGCTACCGCCTTGGTCGTTGTCTTTTAAGACTACGTTGATAACACCGGCAATCGCATCTGAGCCGTATTGTGCCGAGGCGCCGTCACGCAGGATTTCAATGCGTTTAATGGATGTCATCGGGATTGCGTTCAAATCGACGTTAGATGAGCCCTTGCCGACAGTGCCGCTTAAATGCACCAGCGCCGAACCATGGCGGCGTTTACCGTTTACGAGTACTAGCGTGTGGTCTGGCGACAGGCCGCGTAAGCTGGCAGGACGCACCGCATCTGAGCCATCGGTCACCGATGAGAAGGGGAAACTGTAACTTGGCGCGGCAAATTGCAGCGCCTTAGCGGTTTCGGTCATACCTGTGGATTCGAGTTGCTCCGCGGTAATGATATCGACGGGGGCAACGCTGTCGGTTGCGGTGCGCAGAGCGATCCGCGAGCCGACGACTTCAATTTTCTCAACGTTGCTGGCCTGTTCTTCTGCGTGTACGACAGGAAAAACCAAAGTTGAAGATACTGCTAATGCGATAACGGCTGGACGCATAAAACCTCTCAATGTGGATTAACCTTAAGCTGGAACGAAAACATTGAACCAACGAAAGTAACAATTCGATAGGGCGAAGGTTATCACTGTAACAATTGTTACATCTAGACAGAAAAGAACTAACTCAGAGCTTACTGTTCTAGATAATCATTTAAAGCTAGTCGAATATGTCGCCACAGCTCATGTGATTGGCTAAGTGAATAAAATCATCTAGATCCATTAGGTTTGCTGAAGGTTTATCGCGCTTTGCGGCTGTGTTTTAATGGCCGTAAACCTCAGGTTTGAGGCACTTTAAGGAGTTAAGTTTTGCCCGCATTACGCTTTCTTGCAGGTCCTACGGCCTTTAACGTTATCAGGGAGCAAGGTCTGCATCCCGATGCTTTTACACAACTATTGGCGGCATCCGGTGGACCTAAATGGTTAGGGATTGCGGGTCTTGATAAGTATCTTTTTGCTGAATTTTTTAAAGATAGACAAACGCCGCTATACACCTTAGGGGCATCCTCTGGCGCTTGGCGTTTAGCCTGTTTGGCGCAGCAGGATCCACTACAAGCCTACGCACGTTTAGAGGATTACTACATTGGCCAGCAGTATGAAACGATACCGACACCGCATGCGGTGAGCGAGCAGGTAAAGGGCATAGTCCAAGGAATTCTTGGCGAGACGGGTGGTCGCGAGATAGTCAATCATCCCTTTATTCACAGTCACTTAATTGCCTGCCGCGCTAAACACATCAATCGTCTTAGCCATAAATTGCCATTAGCGGCTGGGCTGGCGATGGCGGCTGCGACCAACCTCATTAGCCGCAAAACCTTGGGCTGGCATTTCGAGCGTGTGGTGTTTAGTCAGCAAGTGGCAGCATCACCTTTTAAGCAACTTGACGATTTACCCAGCCAGCAGGCGAGGCTCACCGAGGCCAATATGGATGCTGTGATGTT
The DNA here is from genome assembly GCF_002209245.2 of Shewanella sp. FDAARGOS_354. NCBI lineage: Bacteria > Pseudomonadati > Pseudomonadota > Gammaproteobacteria > Alteromonadales > Shewanellaceae > Shewanella > Shewanella sp. FDAARGOS_354. The sequence goes on from NZ_CP022089.2 coordinate 4,192,141, forward strand.
GGCAACGGGATCTATTCCATTAGTGCTTGCGTCAGTCTCACGGATTGATGGCGCGCCCGCGGGGCAATACTATGATGGCGGCATCACCGACTATCACTTCGATTTGCCCTTATCCCATACTACGGGATTGACCCTGTACCCGCATTTTTATCCCCATATGAGCCCTGGATGGTTCGATAAATCGTTAACCTGGCGCCGTGCTCAAGGTAATTATCATAATGCCTTAATACTTGCGCCTTCGGCGGAGTTTGTGGCGTCACTGCCTTTTGGTAAGGTGCCCGACCGTGAAGACTTTAAACAATTGGATACGGCGCAGCGGATGCAGTATTGGCGCCGTTCTGTTGCCTTAAGCGAGCGGCTTGCTGACGAATTTGCCGAAGTGTATGCAAAGGGCAATGTCGCAGTACACTTAGCGCCGCTGTAGGGTGAGAGGGGTAAACTCGGCCTAAATGCTTTTTACCGTCAGCGACTTTAGGAAGGAAATTATTTCTCCTGCTACACTCTAAATTAATAAGGTGTGGCTGATTTTTGAGCACATTCTTGTATCAGTGGGCAGGAGGTTGCTATGCAAACACGAGAAATGGCGTTAATTATGCGCGATGCCTTGTTGCTGCCACAGGGAAGGATTGAGGTCCGCGTAGTCGAGCCGGGCCAATTGCGCATGGTCGCGGATGTGTTAAAAGGCAAATACGATTTAGCGTTTGCGGCGAGTAAGCCCAGCGGCAATCCGCCCTGTTATCCGACTGCGACACAGTGCGAGATTATCGATTTTAATCAGTTAGAAGATGATACCCTCAGCATCGTTTTAGAGGGGCGCCAAAGGGTTAGTATTCTCTCCGCGGCGCAAGCAAAAGATAAGCTGTGGATGTCCCGCACTTTGCCTTGCCAAAATTGGCAAGAAGAGCCGATAGAAGGGGAGTTCGAACTGATCAGTGCTGCCCTTGAACAATTCTATGAGGTAAACCCTGACTTACTGGAGTTGTATTCCCAAGTGCATTTAGAGGATGCGGCCTGGGTGAGCCAACGTTGGTTAGAAGTGCTGCCCATGTATAACCGCGATAAGCTGGTGTTGGTGAATCAGCCCGACTGCCATAAAACCATGGATTTTGTATTGCAACTTATCAAGTCCCATGTGGACTGAAAAACCACACCAAGGCTAAAATAGCGGCTCATTATCGCCGCTAGTTGTTTCTATGACTCAAACCGCCCGTGCCGCCCAACCTTCTTTTGTGGTTCTCCCCCTAGAAGTGGTTGATAAACCAACCGTATTTTCTTTTTTGATCGAGCATTATACCCATATTGGCGAAGCGGTTTGGCGCCAGCGGATCCTCGATGGCAAAGTGCATTGGCAAGACGGCAGCTTGATTGGATTAGATACCGCCTATCGCCCGACGGCGAGGGCATATTACTACCGTGAAGTCACAGTGGAAGCGAAAGTCCCCTTCGAGTCGCCGATTTTGTTTCAAGATGACAACCTTATCTTGGCCTACAAGCCGCATTTTTTACCCGTCACCCCCAGCGGTGATTATGTGAATGAGTGCCTAGTTCACCGTTTACGCTTAAGCACTGGGATAGACACTATCGCCCCAGCCCACAGGCTAGACCGGGAAACCGCTGGCGTAATCCTGATGACGACTCGCCCAGAGACGCGGCATATTTATCACCAATTATTTATCGATGATGCGATCCGTAAAGATTATCAAGCGATTGCCAAACTCACTCCTGAACTTTTGGCACAATATGTCAGTGGCGAATTAACTTTGCCAAAGCATTGGACGGTCAAAAATCGCATGCAACGCAGCGAACCCAGTTTTACCATGAAAATAGTTGAAGGCATGGCAAATACTCACTCGGAGATAAGCTTGGTTGCGATTAAAGGCGAGTTTGGTTTATTTCATTTAAGCCCTATTACCGGTAAAACTCATCAATTGCGGGTGCATATGCAAAGCCTTGGTATGCCATTATTAAATGATCGCTTTTATCCGACATTATTACCTAAAGGGCCGGATGATTTTACCAAGCCACTACAACTCTTGGCGCAGCGATTACGTTTTGTCGATCCAATCAGTGGTCGCACGCACGATATTCAATGTGATGGATTAACACTTTAGTCAGCGGAAAGCATTATTGCCACAATGAGAAAAGTGGGCTAGTGCAATATGATTGTGTGGTTTTCTCAGCGATGATAAGAATACAGACGGAATTACGCTCGCTAGCAGTAAGGAGTCTTGTATTGGTTGTTTGAGGGAAGTAATAGCATGACCAAATCTGCAATCATTTCAATTTTGCTCTGTCTCGCAGTGCTTTTAGGCGCCATGTATGTTGGTAACTGGACGAAACATCCTTATGTTCATGAGTTGACAACAGAGATCCGTAAAGCGAGTGCGCTAATCGAACCCAAAAAGCCAAGTGCAGAGATCATGCAGGAGGATGAGAGTAAAGCCGAATCGTCATCCTCACCAAAGGTCATTTGGGATCAGATGTTAGATAATACCTCGCCGCTAAAGCGTCCCGAGTCACAGCTATTTAATCAGAGCTTACCCAAGCAAGAAGATAGCGCGGTAACGCCAGCTAATTCGGCCGTGGTTGAAAAGCGTGTTGAACCGTTGCAATAAGCTATTCTTGCCTCGGTGGTTCGAACCGAGTTTCGCTCATATCCCCATGTAATACGGCAATTTTAGTGGGCTCGCCATTATCCGCTAATACCAAAATGCCGATGCCGCTGCGGTTGACTAAACGCTTGCTCCGTTCGCCATTTGGCCGTCTGCCCCGTAATGACATTCGCTTTCGCTTGGTAAATAGGTTCAATGGTGAGAAGTGGCCGTAAAGCCAACCATTGAGCTTGTCGAAAAGTGGCAGCAGTTTTTCGGGGAACTGGTTTTTAATCCCGCTACAGGTAATTTGGTAAATCTTTGGGCTGCTACGGCGAAAGCGAATGCTGATGTCATAGGCAAAGGAATAGTGCACATCCCCCGAGAGGATCACAAATTGCTCTGGGGTCTTGCGGTGCATAAAGATGCTTAGCAAAGCATTGGCTGCGCCCGGATGCGCCATCCAGTTTTCCGCATCAACCAGCAGCGAAGCGCCCATAAAAGTGGCCATGCGTTGCACTGCCTCAATCACTTTGACACCAAACATCGGCGCGGGCGAGACGATAATGACCTTAGATTGACCAAGTAGCGCCTGTTGTAAATCCATCAAGGCTTCCCAATCCATTAAGCCCGAGGGTTTGGCGAGATTCGATTCGCTGCGCCAACGGCGGGTGCGAGTATCGAGTACAACCAGCTTGGGTGAGGTGTCTAAGCTGTAATGCCATTGCTCAAATGTCAGTAAAAGATCAATCAAAGCATCCTGAGTGTTAGGCTCGGGGCGATTGAAAAACGCATCTAACTTTGGGCGAACCTCGGCATTAAATTTATCCGGTGCATTACCTAATCCTTGGAATAGGGTGTAGGCAATCAAGGCATTACCAATGATTCGTTTAGAAAATGCATGACCGTAGGCGGCTTGTTCCCACTTAGCGGTGAGATTCCAATCATCGGTAATATCATGGTCATCAAACATCATATACACGGGAATATGCGCCATAAGGCGCCTAACCTGAGTGAGTCCTGCTTTAAAGGCCAGTAAGTTTTGCCATTCTTTTTGCCAACGCAGCTTGTTGGCGGCAGAGAGACTGTCGACATCCTTGGGTAAATCAACCAACTCCCATAGTTCGGGCGACCAAGTGAGTAGGTATAGGGCGATCATTTCACTCAGGCTAACTAAATGGTTTTCTGCGATGGATGAGGTAAATATCGGATGGTTGACATACCAGCGCCAAAGCGCAGTTTTGGCGGGATATTCGGTACGTGGCAGCAGCGTTTTATGGCGTAAGTACAAGCTATCGGCTTGATAACGGATTGCCTCGCTTCCCGCAATAGTGGCGCCGTGAAAGGCTTCATGGTGCAGGCCGAGTTTTTCGATCACCTGACCAATGGCGCATAACATGGGGCCAGCCACATCATCCACATAAACTTGATCGCCACTGAGCATTAACAGGGCTGGGCGCTGCTGCGAATCCTTATCGATAAGCTGTGCTAGCCTGGTATCGGCGGCGACTAAGGCATCCTCGCTATGGTGGTGGGGGTTGCGGCATGAGCCATGCCATACCTGTTTGAGTTCGGTGCAAAAGTAAACCTGGGGTGAGTCGGCACCGCTATAGTGCAATCCATTGACACCATTGAAAATATCGCCAATCCCCTTAGCCGAAACGCGGTATGGAATAGCCGTTTCAGGCGTAAGCAGTGTAGGTCGCGACACACTAATCAAATACTGAAAGGCGTGTTTGCCGAGTGGGATGCAATGCACTTCTTCCTCTGTTAACCCATAACTTTGCTCCCCTAAGGCCAGTTGTAACTCAGTCAATGGCTCGCGGCTCACAAACCAGAGAGTAAAGTGCGAGGCATCACAGTGGCGCAGCATCGGGCCTGCGAGGATAAGGGGAAGTGCTTGAGTCAAATTCAGCCTTTTATTGTTAATCAGGTCGAGTGGGATAAACCCAAATCAGCTTAAGTACGGGCAAATAAGAGTAAACAAGTGCGTTGAATATGAAAAGCTTTTAGAATTATCCGCCAAATGGGTGGCTAAGGAGTTTGGGGCAATATGGCAAATATTATGGTGACGGGCGCAACCGGATTACTCGGCAGGGCGGTCGTTAAACAGTTAACTGCCGCAGGGCATAAGGTGATTGCCACCGGCTTTAGCCGCGCCGAAGCGAATATCCATAAACTCGATTTAACCCAAGCTATTACAGTAGAAGCCTTTATTGCCCACGAACGGCCAGAGGTTATCGTGCACTGCGCCGCAGAGCGTCGCCCCGATGTGTCCGAGCACTCGCCTGAGCAGGCTTTGGCGCTGAATCTGAGCGCTAGCCAAACCCATGCTAAGGCCGCTAAACAGCATAGAGCTTGGCTGCTGTATATCTCAACCGACTATGTGTTTGATGGCACAACGCCGCCCTATGCCGAAGATGCCGCACCCAATCCGGTTAACTTTTATGGTGAGTCTAAATTACAGGGCGAAACCTGTGTGCTGAATACCGACAGCGGTTTTGCGGTGTTACGTTTACCGATCCTCTACGGCGAAGTGACTCAACTGAGCGAATCTGCGGTATTAGTGTTAATCAATCAATTGTTAGATAGCAGGCCACAGCGGGTCGATGCTTGGGCTATTCGCTCGCCGACCTCGACGGCGGATATTGCTGGCGCCATCGCTAAGCTGATCAAGCGGCAATTACATGCTGCCGATGTGTCAGGGATTTATCATTTTAGTGCGCCGCAAACCATGACTAAGTACCAAATGCTACTGGGCTTAGGTGAGTTATTGGCAATTGATACTGCGCATTTAACTCCAGAAATGACACCGATGGATAGCGCTAAAAGGCCGCAGAACTGCACCTTAAGTTGCGGGCGTTTAGCGGCGCTGGGCATTTATTCTGAGTTGGAATTTAGCGCAGGGCTTAATCAGGCGCTCGCTCAATCCAGTGCAGCACTTGCGGCTGTTGGCCTTAAGCTTAAGGAATAATGATGGTTAAAATTTTAGGAGCGAATCTGCAAGCGGCCGACCAAGTGGCGCTGCTGCGCACCTTAGGTTTATTGCTGCAAATTGGTTTGACGTTGTTTGCCGCCGATACCTTTGGCCTGAGTTTGCAAATGGAGCCGCTCATGCACGTGTTTGTGCTGGAGGTGCTCTATCTTTCGCTCACATTAGCATTACGTAAACCTTTGTTTGCTAAAGAGCGTGGCCTGTTTATTGCCCTGAGTCTGGATACGTTGTTTTGGATTTCTTGGCTGTATTTTTCGGGCGGGGCGACCAATGCGTTTATTTCACTATTATTGTTACCTATCGCCTTGGCCGCGGTCACATTGCCTATTTGGGCGCCTTGGAGCTTGACCGCGATATCAACGCTTGCCTATAGCCTGATGATTTTTACCGTGCCAGAGTCGCAGATGCAGCACCACGGCATGGATATGAGTTCCCACTATTTAGGCATGTGGTTTAACTTTGTGATTTCAGCTTTAGTGCTTACCACCAGTGTGGCGCTGATCGCCAAACGCATGCGCCGTCAGGATGCGCAGCTTGCCTATATGCGCGAAGGACAACTGCGGCAGGAACAGTTAGTGGCGCTCGGCACTGTATCGGCGCAAATGGCCCATCAATTAGCGACGCCACTCTCAACACTGCATTTATTGCTCGATGAATTAAGGGAAGAAACCCCCGAACCCTCAATAACCTTAGTTGAAATGGAAACTGCACTAGGGCGTTGTGAGCACACCTTGGCGGAGCTGCGATTGGCGACCGAGTCGATTCGTGACCGTCGTCAGCGGCCTCAAAATCTCACTGAGCTGGTGGCTGGATTAAAGCAGAAAACCCAGTTATTGATGCCGCAAACAGAACTCAATTGGTTGATAACCTGTGAGCCTAAGCTGCTAGAAGAAAAGCAGATCTTAACCGATATGAGCTTAACCCCCGCGATTATGGCCTTGATTGAAAACGCCGCCCGCGCCAGTGTCGAAACCATAGGTACTTCGCAGGTGGATATTAGCGTCGATTGTTCGCCAAGCGAGGGGCAGGCTTATTTGCAGATCCGTGATTATGGCGCGGGTATCGCCCCTTCATTATTGCCACAATTAGGCACCTTATTAATCGAAAGCCCTAAAGGCTTAGGCGTAGCCTTGTTACTGAGCCATGCTAGCTTGGAGCGTTTAGGCGCGGAGCTTATTCTGGCAAATCATCCCCAAGGCGGCACAGTGGCGCAAATTCGTTTTACACTCTTGGCGCCTAAAGTGCCAACTGGAGAAACAGTATGAAACGGCTATTGATTATTGAAGATGATCAAGCGCTTGCAGGTATTTTAGCGCGGCGTTTGACTCGCCATGGGTTTGAATGCCGTTTAAGTCACGATGCCAGTAGTGCCCTGCTGGTGGCGCGTGAGTGTTGCCCAACCCATATCCTGCTGGATATGAAATTGGCCGAGGCCAACGGCCTGAGTTTAATTGTGCCGCTGCGTAATTTGTTACCCAAAGTGGTGATGGTGCTACTGACGGGCTACGCCAGCATTGCCACCGCGGTGGAGGCGATTCGTCTTGGCGCGGATAACTATTTGGCTAAACCCGTCGATACCCAAACCCTGCTAGCTGCCTTTGAGCTTGATGCTTACCCTAATACCTTGCAAGAAGATGATGTTGACGACTCACCGCTTAATCCTAAACGGCTGGAGTGGGAACATATTCAGCAGGTGCTCAATGCTAATCAGGGCAATGTGTCGGCTACCGCTCGGCAACTGGGTATGCACCGCCGCACCTTGCAGCGTAAGTTATTAAAGAAACCGGTGAGTGAAACGGGCCGCTAAAGTAAACGAGCATTCGCTCAAGGAAGGAGGCGTGGAATGCGTGAGTATGATGGTGTTGAGGTGCGTTATTGCAGGCCCGATGCCGATTTAGCTAAAAGCTTGCAAGTGGTTGAAAATCTATTGGACTTTGCACCCGATCCGCTGCTGTTAGACTTTGATTTATCCTTTTGGGCGGGCGGTGCCGGGGTGCTTGATAAACTGGCGATCTCCTGCAATATCACGCCCGAGCAGTGGCAAACACTCAAGCAAAAGCTGGACTTATATTCCCCCGAAGAGATGGTTGCGAGGGATGATTGCCGCGAGGACTTTATCTGGTTAGTTGCCGACGATGAGGAGTGCAGTGATATTTTGGCGGCTTCGGCGCAGTTTATTAACGACAATAAAGCTGCCTTCCAAGAAACTTGCCTTGAATCCCATGCCATTTATTTTAGCTATATGAGCGATGTGAACGGCTGGACCGCCGTATGGGAGCAGGGCGGCCGCATCAATTATGCCTACTTTTGCCAGGGTTAAGAGGTGCCAAGGTTTATCTGTATCAGTGCTAAACGCTTGTCTCGCTACCAAGGCAGTTCTACCCCATCGTAGGCCAAAAATTGCCCTGTTTGAGTTGGGGTGGCATTGGTAATAATGCCCACTAAACACTGGGCTACGTACTCTGGTGTAAACAATTTATCTTTGGGCACACTCTGCTGAAAAGGTTTGGATAGTGGCGTATCCGTGGTGCCGGGATGCAGTGACAGCACCACGCAGTGTTTGATGCTTCTTTGCCATTCAATCGATAGCGTTTTGAGGAACATATTCAGCGCAGCTTTCGAGGCTCGATAACTGTACCAGCCACCCAAGCGGTTATCGCTAATGCTGCCGACTCTCGCCGAAATCACCGCAAATCTTGCCGACGCACTGCGTTTTAACGCTGGTTCAAAGTGCTTTGCCAGCATCATACTCGGCAGCGTATTTAGCTGGATATTGTGCAGGAAAAAGTCCCCATCGAGGGTCTGTAAGCTTTTTTCTGGCCCCTTATCCTCGGTGTGCAGCATGCCAATACAGTTAATCAGCCAATCTAACTGGGGGATATTTTGACTCAGTTGCTTAATTTCCTCCTCAAGGGTGATATCCAACTGATGCCAGATAACGCCATCGTCTCGCCCAGTATCTGGCCGATGCTGTTTATAGGTCGCATGAATAGTGGCTTCGGGATAGGTTTCGCCAAGCTTATTGACCATCGCTTGACCTATACCACCGCTGCCGCCCAGTACTAGAATATGCATGGCTTTTCTCCTCAATACTCAGTGTTATAGCCGTTCAAGTTGCGCTAGATGCTGTTCCGCAGTGGCCAACATCGCCTGTTTAACCGACTCCTCGGTGTTATCCCAAGTGCGGTAAAGCATGGCGATGCGTGGATTATGGGTGAGCTGTGCGCGGTGTTTATCCATAAAGCGCCAATACAGGCTGTTCAATGGGCAGGCTGATTCGCCGCTACGTTCTTTTATCTTGTAATGACAACTGCCGCAGTAATCACTCATTTTATTGATATAACTGCCGCTTGCGGCATAGGGTTTAGTGCCGACGATGCCGCCATCGGCGAATAGCGCCATGCCACGAGTGTTGGGCATTTCGACCCATTCAATCGCATCCACATACACGCCTAAGTACCATTTATCCACTTCATCGGGGGCGATTTCGGTCAATAAACAAAAGTTGCCAATCACCATTAAGCGTTGAATATGATGGGCATAGGCAAAATCCAGTGACTGAGATAAGGCGTGGTGCAGGCAATTCATTCGAGTCTTACCATGCCAAAAGTAGTCGGGCAGCTTGCGCGTGGCCTCGAGGGCATTAATGTTGGCGTAGTTGGGCATATTGGCCCAATAGATACCGCGCACATACTCACGCCAGCCGAGGATTTGTCGAACAAAGCCCTCGACCTGAGCTATCTCAATAAAAGGATTGGCATGATAGTGCTCAATCACCGCATTGATTACTTCTAATGTACTGATAAGTTTAGCATTTAGGCTAAAGGACAGCCGGCTATGGTACAGGCTCCACTGCGCCGGATGTTGCTGGGTCATCGCATCTTGAAACCGGCCAAAGGCGGGCAGGCAGTATTCACAAAAATACTGAAGTAATTCGAGGCTTTGTGCGCGGTTTATCGGCCAGAGTAAATGCGTATCCGCCTTGCCCATAGTATTAATCCCATGGCGTTGAAGACGCTCGAGAATGTCTTGCACATTGTGGCCAAACATCAAGGGTGTGGGTAATGATTTAATATCTTGGGATTTAAGCTTTTGCCTGTTGCTCGCATCAAAGTTCCACTGCCCACCAACGGGCTTGCCATCTGTCATTAAGATATTGAATCTTTTGCGCATTCGCCGATAAAAATGCTCCATCAGCCTGTGTTGCCCTTGGGGAAATTCCCTATCAATTTCGTCAAAGGGTAATAAAAAGTGCTCAGTATCGACGCAATTCACAACGGCATTGGCCAACTTCAACTGGCTTAATTGCACTAGGAGTCGATATTCGTCAGGCCGTTGATATTCAAACTTAATCGCCCCCGTTTCGGCGACAAAATACTCTAGCAATGCGTTGAGGTCGGCAAAGTCTTGGGTATCGTCGAGGGTGAGGTAACGCACTCGATGCCCCGCCGCGCCAAGCTCGCTGGCAAACTGCGGCATGGCACTGAAAAACGCGCAAATCTTTTGCACATGGTGGGTCAGATAGGTGTTTTCTTGATGCAACTCTGCAATTAAATACAGCACCTTGGGATCGACTTGCTGATACCAAGTATGCTGGGCATTAAGCTGATCGCCTAAAATCAGCCTAACCGTATGGAAGTGTTGTAATTGCTGCTGTGATTGCTGCCGTAATTGCATTAAGTGGACTCTGGTGGATGGTATTTGCAATTGAGGATTACGATGATATGGGTAGTTGGGATCAATCTGAAGGTTGCTTTAGGAGGGTAGTTTTATCACTGTGATTTGGGATTGATTTACTTCTTTGAGTGCCTAGGGCGTGTTGACGTTTCAGGGTTATTTTTGCAGCCAAATGCTGCCCGAAGGGCTCGTCTGGTAAGTGCTTGCGCTTACTTTCTGTCATAAGAGCCGCTCGTCATTTGAGTAGAATAACGACACATCATTCCTCGTTTCACGAGCATGTGCTTGCCAGAACGAACAAAATCCAATCTCGAAACGTCAACACGCCCTAATTTAGCTGACATTATTTAATCGCAAAGTCAAAATTGTGGAGCTTCACCCTCCTGATTTTCAACTTACTTCGATTAAGCATATCCTCCTTGCTAATGTTTTCACTCGCAGCCAAGACGCCCCTCACGGAGTTGAAAGCTCCTTGAGCATTAAGCGTGAGAATGCTATCGCGTCAGAGGTTTGTCTCTGATTTGACTAATATTATCTGGCATCTAATAGTCAGGATGACTGAATGTCGTGAAGTGCATGGTCAAAGATCTTCCATATATCATGCTGATATTCTCCATTACCCTTTGGAGCAGATACAAGATAAGGCCACGACTTGCTCACGCTACTAACGCTAATGTCCTGCGGCGACCTCGAGGGGATGGTATATCCTTTAGCCTCTGAGGCTATTAAGTCATTGTTCTGGCGTAAAAGTATGCCCGAACTTTCTCACTTTATTTTTGACGAATTTACGTTGTATAGCTCACAATAAAAAATAGCGATCACATGTTACATATGTAGTGAGTTGAATCCTCTAGTGTATGAAGAAGGTTTATGGTAAGCGTAACGCCAACCACACCTTGCGGTGTGGCTGGTGATCAGTAAGGCAGGAGTTGCTGTAGTTTCTCTTGGGTGTTGGCTTTGGGTAGCTCGGTTAATAAGCGGCATAGGTAATCATACGGCTCCAGTCCGTTGATTTTTGAGGTCTCGACCAGGCTGTACAGTGCCGCACTGGCTTGTGCTCCCGTCTTGGTATTAGCGAACAACCACGCCTTGCGACCAATCACGAACGGTTTGATGGCGCGCTCCGCACGATTGTTGTCGATATTCAGACAGCCATCATCCAGATAGCGGACAAGCTTGGGCCACTGATTCAGGCTATACGTAATAGCCGCTCCCAGTAAACTTTCTTTCGTGACACTCTCGCTTGATTTATCCAACCAGCTTTTGAATTGCGCGAGCAACGGCTTGGCTAGCGTTTGCCTGGCTTCATATTTCTTATCAGGCGGCGCAGTTTTTAATTTACTCTCCAGCGCATAGAGTTTCTGGATATGGTTAAGGGCCACATCGGCCTTACCCGTTTTGCCTTTGCCCTGCGCTTTTTGGGCTTCGACGAACTTGCGTCTGGCATGCGCCCAGCAGCCGACTAAGGTTGCGTGGGTTTTCTCATATCCGGCATAACCGTCGACCTGCAGATAACCGTTAAACCCCGCCAGGAAGTCGGTGGGATGTTTACTGCTGCGACTATCCTGATAATCAAACAGCACGAGCTTGGGGCCGGTACTTTTTTCTAAGCCACAGCCATATACCCACATATAACAGGTGCTTTTCTCAACATCCAGCACATTAACCGTGGTTTCATCTGCCCACAGCACGGGCTGTTTCAGAAGCTCAGCTTTCATTAACGCCAGTAACGGTTTCAGTTTCTCTGCACAGCTTATCAGCCAGCGGCTCATCGTTTGACGGCTAAGCTCAATACCGGCCTGATTAAACAACTGCTCCTGACGATAAAGCGGTAAGCCATAGTGCATTTTGCTGCTGATGATTTGGGCAAGCAGACTCGGTGTGGTCATGCTCTTAGGGATAACCGCCGGTGGCACATCGGCAATTTTAATGTCGACCTTGGTGTCCGTGGTTTCACACTGCCGGCAGCTGTATTTCAGCCGCACGTTTCTGAGCACCCGGATTTGTGCCGGTACGAACTCGATTTGCTCACTGACTTCCTCACCCATTTGATGTAGCGCATGGCCACAGCAAGCACAGGTTTTATCGTCAATGTCATGGATAACATCAACGCGCGGCAGCTCAGGGGCAATCCGTGGGCGGCGTGGCTTAGCAGCTTTCTTAGCGCTCTCGGTCGTCTGAGTATCTGGCTCTGTCGCTACTGACTCGTCTTCAATAAGCTGTTCGGCCTCATTTAACACCTCGCCTTCACCTTCATAGGTTTCACTGCTGGGGCTAAATTTCTGGTACTTCTTCAGGTTGTAACGCTCCAGCAACTGCTGCAACTTGTCCGACAGTTGCTGGTTAACCCGCTCTAATTTGGCGATGCGTTTATCTTTTTGCGCCAGTTTGCGCTCAAGCTTTTGCGTCTGCTCAAGCAGCATTTTCTTGAGCAGTGCAACGTCATCAGGTAAGGATTGAGGTGTCTTTTTCATGGCCGCTATTGTAACGGCCAATTTAGCTAAGTGCTTGGTAAAATTTAGATTGTTTTGGATGCGATCATAAGGATTTATAGCCGATCGTCATATCAGCCCACACTCTGGTAATGCAGTGGCTGATGGGCGGTGATTTTTTGGATATCGACACCTTGCAACAGCCAATGCCATTGCTGCTCGCTAATAGACAGTATTTTGCCAGGCATCTGCCGTGGCCAGCGGAACTTGTCTTTTTCAAGCCGTTTGTACCACAGGCAAAACCCGGTGCTATCCCAGTACAGTACTTTTAACCGGGTACGCTGCTGATTACAAAACACAAACAGTGCGCCGCTAAATGGCGAGAGCTGCATCTCTTGCTCGACCAGCAACGATAAGCCATTAATGGATTTACGAAAGTCGACCGGCTGTTTATGCAAATAGACCTTAGGCACATCGAGGAACATTTTCATGGTCAGAGCGCTCTTAGCAAGGCTGCTAACCACTGTGCATCGGTGCCGGCTGGAAACTGCAATTCGATATCGCGCTTGCGTAGCAAAATGGATTGATTCAGCTGCAAACCCTGTGGCGTCAGCTCAACAAAGCCACCGTCATCATCCTGAAACGCCAACAACTGACGCTTGCGATAACTAAAATATGTAGGAATGATGCCCTGACGTTTTGCAAATTCAGTTTGGGTGAGACCACTTTGGGCTTGCTCGGCAAACAAGGCCAGCCATTGTTCTTTGGTACGGTGCATGATGATTACCCTGGCAGTTGATAATGGCAGACAGGGTAAAGTTGATCAGTTAGGATTGGAATGTGTGGTTGGCGTTACGCTTACGGTTTATGAGCTTAATGCATTGAAAATATTAATATTTAACTTGGTTGCATTGCGTTCTACCAAAATGGCTAAAAGTATCGATTGAAGTATTAGATCCAAATCACCGTCTCTTTATTATCAGTTGTAATGACAATAGTCCTTTAGAGGCCAAAAATTTTAAAAAGAGAATTTATTACGCTATGAAGGCATTATCGAATGAGAAAAAACAGACATTACTTACGAGGACCCGCCAATTTAAGGACTCTGAGTTAGAAAGTCGTTTTATTGGCGTAAAAATAAATCAAGACAAGCACATTGCTAGACTGCTACTTGCCGTCATTGCATTAGTGTTATCTATCCTGCTCTGTTTTGACCATATGGTTATCAAGCAGCAGTACTGGCCTGCGATAGCCTTAGTTTGGCGTGGCGGATTAGTCATTTGCTGTATAGCGCTGAAGGATCCCCTCATAAATCAGCCATAGCATAGCCATATTTGAGCAACTGATTGGCGAATAATACCCAGGCCGCCAGCAATTCTTTCTCCGTGATTTGATAATCAGGCCGCCTGAGCACCTCCAATCCCAAGCGAATCGTTGAGAGTACCGTTCGATGCCCAATGGTATTGGCCTGAAAATGCTTATCCCAGCCCTGTTGCTGTGCGTGTAAACCAACTAGCCACAACAGGCATTGAACCATCAACGCTATCAGTAGGATGATGTCGAATCGCTCTGGACTGTTGGTACGACTTTGGCGTAAGCCAAAGCCGTATGCCGGGCTTTTGAGGTCACGAAAGGTTTCCTCTATTTGCATACGTTTGGCGTACAGGTTTACCAGCTGCTTTGGGCTCCGAGATTCTGGTGGTAAATTGCTGGCTAACACCCAAGGCTCTTTCGCCGATGTTGAGTACGTTTTTGCCGATGGATGGTGGCAATTAGTCCTCGTTGAACGCTGATTTGTACGCCCCTTAGGTTTGCTACGATAAAGCGTGAGATGGCAATTGATAGGGTTAGTTTTGGTCAAGGTCTTACAACCCAGGCTCTTCGCTTGACCGTTGGCCAAGTCATGTGTACTGCGAACTGCACGCCAATTTTCAGCGCCAATATCTGCAAATTGAACTGTACCGCGAATACGGCTTAGCCAAAACCAACCATGCGCCTCAACCTCTTTGTACCAAGGCACTTTGAACCCCGCGTCAGTCACGATGAGAGGGGTAACATGCAAAGGTAAAATCTTGGCTAAGTCCGCTAAAAAACCGTTGTGGGAGGCCTTAGAGCATTGTTCTGATAGGGGATAGGACTTCTCATACAGGGTAATAGAGCGGCCATTGAAGGCTATTGAGGCGCGCAGAGCCATGATGCGTTTATGCTCTCGGATGTCTGACCAATCGACGAGCACAATCGGCATAGGGTTACCAGAACAGATGAGGCTGGCATGCCATTGGTAGACAGCTAACCGTTCTTGATGCAGATGCGTGTTGCCGAGCAAACGATCAATGCGCTTGATGTTGTGCTTGGTTCGGGCCGTGGTTGGTAAATTTCGACCTAACTCAGTCAAGGTCAGTGTCTTACATTCAATCAGTGCCTTAGAGGCCAGCATCAAGCTGTTTAATCGTTTTAGGTGAAGTTCTGGGCAGTATTGGTGTAAAGAATGTTGTAGGATATTGGCTTCGCGCATCTTGTTGTCCAAGTGTAGTTTTTAGCGAAACCATTTGATCATGCAACAAGATGCGCTTCCACTCTAATTTGATGATTTATTTGTAAATCATCAGGGGATTCTTCAGTGTATAGCGGCTATTTTTATGTTGCGTCATTTAAAAAATGTCGCTTCCTTTAGGGTGGTGACTTTTATACTGACAGCATTTATTTTTGCGAATTTACAAGGCATGGTATTGATTTATAAAGACGATTATTTTCTCCATGCTTTATTTGATATTATCATTGTAATTGCAATTTATTTTTCAACACTATTTAATGTGTTACTGTCGATTTTTTTATGTTCTTTATATTCCTTGACCGGTTTTTTAATTATTTATGTATCGAAAGATATTGACGCCTATTCTTTATTTATTGTTGGCATGGGATATCTTGCTACAAATTTAACCGGTGTGATTATCTCTATTCATGAGCATACCCTAAAGCGACGTTTTTATTACAGAAAAGAGTGTCTACAAAATTTTGCCGCAGATATGAAAAACATGGCATTTCAGGATCCACTTACTAAGATTAACAATCGAAGAGCATTCTATGAGTCGTTTGTGACATATCAGAGAATGGCAAACAGGTTTAGAGGCTCTGACAGTGATGTCTACTTTGTATTAGCAGATATTGATTATTTTAAGAAAATCAATGACGAGTATGGTCATGACGTTGGCGATCAGGTTTTAGTTTGTTTTGCCCATTTCTTAAAAAATTCAATCCACTCAACCGACCAAGTGTATCGATTTGGTGGTGAAGAGTTTTTGCTTATATTTGAAGGTTATTGCTATCAAAGTGCAATACAACGGACTGAAGAATTAATTAAAGCGCTTAATGAAAAGCCGCTGAAGCTTGATGATTTATCCATTGCGGTTACAGCGAGTTTTGGCTTGGCTGTGTTGAAGGATTCTGACACTGATATCAGCGTAGTATCACGTGCCGATAAAGCATTATATCAAGCAAAGAGAAGTGGGCGTAATCGACTTTGTACAATGGAATAATATATGCGTCTTTTTATTTTCAAAAAACAATAATGCAATATGGACACTCAGCCTTAATGACGACTTGCTTATACCAAGTATGCTGGGTATTAAGCTGATTGCCTAAAATTAGCCTGACCGTATGGAAGTGCTGTAATTGCTGCTGTGATTGCATTAGGTGGACTCTGGTGGATGACTATTGCAATTAAGGGTTACGGTGAAATGGGGAGCGGGATCAGCGCAAAGTCGTTTTAAGCGAAACCCTCGCCCTTTATTCGGTGAGGGTTGGCGGCAAAATTTAACCTTGATTCTTGGTCAATTCAACAGGTATCAGGGCTTTCATCGGCGTTGCACTAACCGAGAGTAGCTCACCTTTGTGGTAAACAAATAAGGTGAGGACGCTCTCCAACGTTGTCTCAGTGGCGTAGGTTGTCAAAATTGTCGTTGAGCAGCTCTCTTTAGCACAATCAATCGGCAACAGTTTTGGGGAGAAGGAAGCTTGACTGATATCTACCGATTCGTTGTCGCGAGTGATATGTGCTAACTTTGCTGTTTTATCCAAGTCAAGGCTATTTGAATAAATCACTTTGCCGTCTTCAGTCCATACCTGCAGTGTTGCTTTATCATTACCTATATCTTGAATAATTTTCTGGCAGTACCCTTCTTTGCAGGGCGGTAACTTATCGTTGGCCACTGTTTGGATGGAAAAGCATGTACCCCAAAAAACAGTGGCTAGCATCAAAATTAAATTGTGTGATTTCATATAATTCCCTTTAATGATGAGTAGATAGAGACTGTGTTATCTGAAACTGCTCGAAAAATGCCCAATATGAATATCGTTATCATAGCAATTTGTCAATAAGCGTTGGTGTGGCTTAAGCGATTAAGCACCTAAGTTCTTAAACGCTGCCAGCAGTGGTCGCTAGGAGTTACTTTGGTGCCGCTTTGCATTGAAATGGGTAGTGCGCCTTCGCTGACCTAAAATAGTGCTACGAAGGCAAGGGTTTCATGCCGTTTCATTGGCTGACAATGACGCTTCATTGAAAGATATGGAAAGATAGGACATGCAAAACTCTTTTAGATTAAAGCTTACACAGAAGTTACAGAATACACATACCCTCGGAGTTGCCATAGGGCATTTGCGTTCGTTGCGTGAGCGAGGCATGGTCGTTCATGTGCATCTGATCCATAAGGAAATGGAAAATGTCAGTATGATGTATGGAACATCATTGACCATGCACTTCACGACATTCAGTCATCCTGCCTATCAGAGGCCGAGATAGCGTCAGTCGAATCAGGGCCGAGCGTCTGACGCGATAGCATAAGGATGCTTAATGCCCAAGGGGCTTTCAACTCCGTTGGGGACGCCGGGGGATATCCAAAAGGGGAACAGGCGCTTTTCTCCTTTTGGTCGGGTATGGGGTGAAGCCCCACGACTTTAAACTTAAAAAGACTACTGAAAGGTATTGCTTAATTACTTGCGTAAAGTATTCAAAATAAACCCGCAATCATTCGATTGCGTTAACCAATCCAGTTTGTATTGCATAGCTCTCTAGCTTGATATCAAGATTATCCAAATCTTGATAAAACTCATCATCGAGTTGATTGAGTCGGGCTTCGGCGACTGAATTATCGGTTGCGGCGAGGCGTTGGTCTCTGTCAGTTGGCACGGGAAGGTCGCCAAATACCGCCCGTTTAGCCTGTTGTAATAGAGCTAATGAGTGCAAAGCGCCAATTTGCTGAAGGCCGCGCTCGGCAACAGCATAATGCTCACCCGATGAGTTATCGAAATACTGGATAAAGCCGCCGTTGTAGACTTCGCCCGAAAGACAATTGACTGCGTAATAGTGCTGCGCCGCTTCGCTTAGCGTGTGAAAGCCCTGCTTATCGTTATGCACCTGCACCACTATCTCTCGCCACAGGGCTCTAAAAGGGCAGGTTTTATCTAATTCCCGCTCCTTTTGGTAATAGGCTTTTGCCTGCTCGATATTTTCACGATTGCCAGTTTTGCAGGGCATACATAAGCCCGCGTTGCGCTCGGCAGTGCTGGGCATGATTAAGGTTTGGCAGGCTGTGCAAGGGACTTTTTCCGACATTATCTTTCCTTAGATATTCAGGTCAGCAAGAGAAGTAACAGATTCACAAACGACCCATTGTAAAATGACCTGTTTTTAGAGTTAAAGCATACGCAGAGATTAGTGGAATTAAGCATTGGTATGGAAGTGACCGTTGGCGGCATGGATGCCGCCGTCGAGCCTATAGGGATATATTTACGGCGTGTCACTGGAATAACTGTGCTTAATCTATGGCCGAATACTCTTAAACATCTGTCGTTAGCTGTAATGTAATTGTTTAAATATCACAATTAACAGCCAGCTATCCTAATTTATTAGTTGTACTTTATTTTCATCGCAATCAGGGGTTCGCGAGAAGCCTTTTCGGCTCGCAGGCGTGCTAAGTACTTTTCCCATAATTCCACTTGGTGAGTGGCGAGATCGTAAAGCACTTGCCAGGAAAACAGCCCGGTATCGTGGCCATCGTCGAAGACGATTTTTACCGCGTAGTTACCTACGGGTTCGATGCTGGTGATATTGACGTTTTTCTTATGGGTGACCAGCTTAGGGTTACCGTGACCATGCACTTCGGCGGAGGGAGAATAGACGCGTAACATCTCACAGGTGAGTTGATACTGCTCGCCGTTATCGAAGCTGATTTCTAAAATGCGCGATTTACGCTTGAGCTTAAGATCGGTGACATTGGGTGTGCTAGTGGTCATAGGTAGTGCCAAGAAAATGCTGAGAATGGACAAGCTGTAACATAACAATTTGTGGCTAAGGTTACAAAGTGTAAGCCTTAGCCACTGTCACAATTTCGAACTTATCTCCGCCATATATGCATGGCAGATGTTGTGTGCTAATCGCTTAGAGGATAAAGCGGCTTAGGTCTTCGTCTTGAACCAGATTATCTAAGTGAGCACTCACATAATCGGCATCAATCACAAATGAGCTGCCAGACTTGTCAGACGCCTCATAGGAGATATCTTCCATCAGCTTTTCCATTACGGTATGCAGACGACGGGCACCAATGTTTTCGGTGCGCTCGTTCACCTGCCATGCCGCTTTGGCGATGCTCTCAATACCTGATTCGGTAAACTCAATGGTCACGCCTTCGGTCGCCATCAGCGCGATATATTGCTCGGTCAGTGAGGCATGTGGCTCAGTTAAAATGCGTTTAAAATCATCGGCTGATAGCGCATCTAGCTCAACGCGGATCGGTAAACGGCCTTGTAGCTCAGGGATTAAATCCGATGGTTTTGACATCTGGAATGCGCCCGACGCAATAAACAGAATATGGTCGGTTTTCACCATGCCGTGTTTAGTGGTTACCGTGCAGCCTTCGACTAAAGGTAATAGGTCGCGCTGTACCCCTTCGCGGGAAACGTCTGGGCCTGAGGTTTCGCCACGCTTACAGATTTTGTCGATTTCGTCGAGGAACACGATACCGTGCTGCTCAACCAATTCAATGGCTTGCTCTTTTAAATCTTCTTGATTTACCAGCTTGGCCGCTTCTTCTTCGATCAACAGCTTAAAGGCTTCTTTGATCTTCATCTTGCGACGTTTTGCCGGTGCTTGGCCCATGTTTTTAAACAGGCTTTGCAGTTGGTTGGTCATTTCTTCCATGCCGGGCGGTGACATGATTTCAATACCAATTTGTGGCTGGGCCACGTCGATATCGATTTCTTTGTCATCTAATTGGCCTTCGCGCAGCTTCTTACGGAAGATTTGACGGGTATTGGAGCTGGTATCGCTTTCCGTGTTATCCCAGTCATTTTTCGGCTTGGGCAGCAGGGCATCGAGAATGCGCTCTTCAGCGTGTTCTTCGGCGCGTTGGCGGCATTTGCCCATTTGCTGCTCGCGGGTCAGCTTGATGGCGATGTCGGTTAAATCACGGATGATTTGCTCGACTTCTTTACCCACGTAACCCACTTCGGTGAACTTAGTGGCTTCAACCTTGATAAATGGGGCATTCGCGAGCTTTGCCAAACGGCGGGCGATTTCAGTTTTACCTACGCCGGTTGGGCCAATCATCAGAATGTTTTTTGGGGTAACTTCTTGACGGAAATCGGCATCTAGCTGCATGCGGCGCCAGCGGTTACGCAGGGCGACGGCGACGGAACGTTTGGCCTTTTTCTGGCCGATAATGTGGGCATCCAGCTCGTGGACAATCTCACGGGGGGTCATTTCAGACATAATATTCCTCACGCCCTGTTAGTAATTAAGTTCTTCAATTGTCTTGAATTGATTGGTGAATACGCAGATATCGCCTGCAATAGTCAATGACTTTTCAGCAATTTCCAGCGCCGATAATTCGGTATTTTGCAGTAGTGCTAACGCCGCCGCTTGGGCATAGTTACCGCCCGAGCCAATGGCGACTAAATCATGCTCTGGCTGCACTACGTCACCATTACCTGTGATGATAAGTGAGGCTTCGGCATCGGCGACCACAAGCATGGCCTCGAGTTTGCGCAGCATACGGTCGGTACGCCAATCTTTGGCAAGTTCAACAGCCGAGCGTAACAGGTGACCTTGGTGCATCTCGAGTTTGGACTCGAAACGCTCAAATAGGGTAAAAGCGTCGGCGGTGCCGCCAGCAAAACCTGCCAACACTTTGTTGTGATACAAGCGACGCACTTTTTTGGCGTTACCTTTCATCACGGTATTGCCTAGGGAGACTTGGCCATCGCCGGCGATGACAACTTGGTTATTACGGCGTACTGATACGATAGTGGTCACTTTTGAATCCTCTTCTCTTGCCCGCAATGAAAATCCTGCGGTGGATGATGGAGTAAATATGGGGATGGATAGTCAGAATTCAAGTTATTGCAGAAAAAGCCAATGGGGTTTACGTGTTCGCGCGCCTTTTGCAACAAAATAACAGCTTACAGAGAAATGGCGGCCTGCTTCAGTCTTGCTACGACTGAAGCGTCGGCTGATTCGCAAAGACTGCCGTTGGCGCTATTTCGGCAGTCTCTCCTGGGCGATCACGAGGTTTTTAATAGACTGATGGCGGCGGGAATACTATCAATACCACATTCTTGTAGGGTCTGATTGATGCCCTGGGCAAATTTCGCTTTATGTTGGCGCACAACGCTATAGAGCTGAAAACACAGCACTATGTCACTTTCTGTCAGTCCATTATTTTTAAATGCCATGGCAGATAAGTAACAGCGGATCATAAAGCAATCTATCACGAGCAGGCGAAATGCCATCCAAGGCTGCTGTGAATCACTCATGGGGAAATGCTCATGGTAAAGCGAATATAAAATATAACGGTCAAATAAATCCTGATAATTGCTCAACGCAGGCAAGGCTTTTTCTTCCCACGCTTTATTTAAATCGTCAATTTGATATTGATTACTCTCATTACATAACAAACCAATTGCATCATTAAGCGAGGTAAAACGAGGCTTTAAGCTTCTTGAGTGAAGTTTGCATAATTGGTCATGTATCGACACAAAAGCATGGGTTTGAGGCTGTGGTGTGTAGGGTATTTTTTGATATTGCTCATCGATTTGATTGGTTTGGGCCAGCAAGATTAATTGTTCAAAACGCTGATCTATTTGTGCAATAGGAAGAGTATTTTGCCTCACTTGGTCACTGACTTTTACCAATAATCCTATAGCCATGAGTGCCTGTTGCCAATCCACACCCATATTAATTAATAAATCCAAACTGTAATCGTAGGTTTTTTCTAACCATGCAGGATTGGCCGCGGTTGGACGTTTGGCGCCACCGCTCTTTGCCTCAAATTGAAATGCATTGGCGTCAAATAGCACCTGACGGGCAGCTTCAGGGCAAGATATCGTTAAACTTTCGTATTTAGTGGTTGCGATAACATTGTCACTACGAGGATAGGTTTTACAGGTGTGGCTTAAGGCTGTTTCACCCGCAGCCGCATGGATGGCACACAACTTCTGCTCGTTTACAAACGGGCATATTCCATTGGCGTTAAGTTTGATTTTTGCCCACTGATTAGCATCGGTTTTGGTTTCAATAAATGCCTCTTTGGCAAGCGAAGCGAGTTTTGGATGGTTAAGGGTATTTTTGTAGCTTTTTTTGTCAAAAATGATGGTCCAGTCATGGCAGCAACTGTCTTCACATGCGGCACCTATACAACTGAATTGTGAAGCGTAGCCTGGTGTAACAATGAGATTATTCATTGGCGTTTATTCATCTGAGTGTTCCATAAACAAAAAGGTAACAAATCTATAGGATTAAGGCCAATCTTTGGTGAGTTTGACAACCACATGTAAAAGGAATCTTAGTGTCTGCCCGCAATGAAAATGATGCGGAGGAAAACAAAGTCACTATAGGATGGATAGTCAGAATTCAAGTTATTGCAAAAAAAGCCACAGGACTTTGTTGATTTTATGCCCTGTGGCGAAAGCGGATATGCTGGGTGGGTTAAGGTGCAGATAACGAGGAGCGGCCGACAACAGTTCGTCCATCGAGGGGATAGTATTTTAGCTCCCAATTCTCGCTGCCAAGGCGGCGATCATCCGACACATAGTTAAAGTAACAATAAGTATTAGGATCACTTATCGCGCCGCCGCTATACCAGTAGACGATGTCGATATTGGGTGCTTGTTGCGTTTCCCAATCCGTGTGTGTGGTAAGGACAAAGTCCTGATTATCGAGTAACGATTGCCACAGTTCTCCGCAGTAAGCGCCTTGTAATTGAGTGCCTTGGCTGCTGCTTTGAGCCGTGTCTTTTCCGAGTGGAAAGCCCGTGGTGGTCGAGTCGATAGTGCCATCACCATAGCAAGCGAGATTTTGGGTATATCCCGAGTGTCCGCCCGCAAGCCAACAACTGTGATACAGCTTGACGCCAGAGGTAAAAGCAGCAAAAGCAGCTTTTGCCCGAGTATCGTGAGCATCTTGACTTAGATTCATAAAGCGCGGGGCTGCGACTACAGCAAGAATGCCTAAAATGATGATAACCACCACCAGTTCGATTAGGGTGAATCCCTTAGATGTGTGTAAACGACTCATACTGCTCACCTGTTGCCAAGATAGTCGCATTCTAACTTCATTTTGAAAAATTATCATTAAGTTATTGATAGATATTAATTTAATTAACAACAATGCTACATTGATTGTTCGGATTTAGGGAGGCGAGGCGAGGTTTGTAGGGATAAAAAAATCCCCGAGGACACTGGCCGTACTCGGGGGAAGGTTCAAAAGCAGTGGATCGTTAATGCCTACGGAGCATAAATGACAGAACCTAACTTGAGTGTGGCAGTGAATGGTGTTTGATACAAAGCCAAAGATGCAAACTGCGACAGCTTGTCGCAGTTTGGATGAAAACGTCGCCATCAGCGCATTCTAAATGGTCTGAGTTATATGGAA
Organism: Shewanella sp. FDAARGOS_354; assembly: GCF_002209245.2. NCBI lineage: Bacteria > Pseudomonadati > Pseudomonadota > Gammaproteobacteria > Alteromonadales > Shewanellaceae > Shewanella > Shewanella sp. FDAARGOS_354. The sequence goes on from NZ_CP022089.2 coordinate 4,215,760, forward strand.
TTAGCGGTTTAATCGTGACAAGCGTGGCGAGAATATATTGCGATTGTTTAGCGTGCTGGTCACTGATTTATAAAACAGAATTTAGATTTCCTAAGTGTTGTACTAACTCTGCCATATTGTTCACTTCAAGCTTTTTCATAATCTTTGCGCGATGCACTTCGATGGTTCTTAAGGATAAATACATGGCTTCGGAGATCTGTTTGTTGGTCATGCCTTGAACCACATGGGCTAATACTTGTTGTTCGCGCTCAGTCAGTTGGGCAAATTTCTGCTGCAGACTCTGTTGCTCAAAGCTGGATTGGCTTTCTTTATGTGCTTTTTCAATCGCTTGTACAAGGGCTTTACCCGACACAGGTTTTTGAAAAAAGTCGCATGCGCCTTTACGAAAAGCGCTTAATGCCATGGGTAAATCACCGTGCCCAGTGAGAAAAATCACTCCTAATGGACTTTGGGTTTCAAGCAGCTTTTGCTGCACTTCTTGGCAGCTGATCTCTGGCATTCGGCTATCTAAGATCACGCATCCCGCTTGAGTTAACGGGCATTGGGCTAAAAAATCCCGTCCACTGCTAAAGGTTTGTACTTGATAACCAAATTGCCTGAGCATAAATCCTAAAGAGTCGAGAATCGCTTCATCATCATCGACTAAATACAGCGGCAGCATAGTGGACATGGTTTTCCTTTTGGTGGTGGGACTCTTTATCAGCTTAAGCCTGCCTTGTCGTAGGCTCAATTTTAAGCCTAGGTCTTGGGAGGTTTATCACTAAATTAGTCAAATCACTTTAGGGGGAATGCCAGAGTTTGGTGTTATTCACAGCATCATTTTGGCCTTGTGTATAAAGTACTCCGAATACAAAAGCATACAAGACAAGGCGATAGCAATGAGAACTTGGTGTAGGGCAATACTCGTGAGCTGCATATTGAGCGTAATGATGCTTAATTTGTCCTATGCCGATGAAGACATTCCCGTTCATGAATTTAAAGTGGGAGTGCTGGCGAATCATGGGGTGTTGCAGGCAAAACAGCGCTGGCAGCCTATGATGGATTACCTTAGCGAAAACGTCCCTAATAGCCGTTTTGAAGTAGTGCCCGTCGACTTTAATGGTATGCGTAGCCAGTTACTGAGCAATGAATTGCAGTTTATTGTGACTAACCCCGGCCAGTATCTGCACTTGAGTAATAATTTCCCCCTCTCTTGGCTCGCGACCATGAAAAGCCGTAAACATCAGGGCAGCACTTTCACCATAGGCGCGACCATTATTGTGCGTGCCGATAGCCCTATACGTAGCTTGCAGGATTTACGCGGTAAGAATGTGGTTGCTAGCGATCCGCAGGCACTTGGCGGCTATCAGGCTGCGATGGGATTACTGCATAAAATGGGTTATTTACCGGAGCAATTCTTTGGCCAAGTGCGATTTTTAGGATTTCCCCTCGCGCCGCTGATCTATCAAGTGCGCGATGGGAGTGCCGATGCCGCCATTGCGCCTTTTTGTACCCTAGAGGAAATGATTGAAACAGGGCTTATCAATAAGACGGACTATCGTGTCATTCATCCAACCCATCCTCCTGGATATGACTGCGAGGTGAGCACCCAACTCTATCCTAATTGGTCATTTGCGGCGGCGGATACGGTTTCGCCACGGATCACCATGCAAATCACCCGCGCCTTGTTTGACCTGCCCCCAGACCATGTGGCGGCGATTACCGCCGATACTTTAGGTTGGACTGCGCCGGTAAGCCAGCTAAAGGTGATTGAATTATTTAAAGAATTACAGCTGCAAGGTGCATCACCTCCCTTATATCAAACCGTGTATAAATGGATGGAGAAAAATAAAGAGTGGGGTGGGGTATTACTGCTGATCTTTATTGTGTCGACCATTTATCACCTGTGGCTCGAATATAAATTCCGCCAAAAGAGCGAGTTTTTAGTCAGTACTGAGCGGCAATTAAAAGACAAGGCATTGCAGTTAGAACGCTTACAAAGTGCGGCGATTCTCGGGGAGATTGGTGCCGGGTTGGCCCATGAGCTAAATCAACCGATTGCGGCGATAACCCAATACAGTGAGGGCGCTATGATACAGCTAGAAAGGCTGGGACAGGACAACCCAGAGCTCTATGATATTTTGGGTAAAATCAACGCACAATCGATACGGGCTGGGGCGGTTGTGCACCGTATTCGTGGCTTGCTTAAACGCCGTCAGTCGAAGGCTGAACCGCTGGATGTGACGTTAGTCGTCAAAGAGGCACTGGCCTTATTACGCCGAGAATTAGACCGAGCGGGGGTACAAGTTGACGTACAGGTGCAAGGTCGTCCCTATGAATTGATGGGGGATAGTGTTGGCTTAAGTCAAATGTGGGTCAATTTGGTGAAAAATAGCCTCGATGCGCTGGAAGCATGTGAGGATAACCGTGCACGTAAGTTAAGGATTGAGATCCACTATCAACCCACTGAAATCAAAGTATTGGTAATTGATAATGGCCAAGGTTTACAGGGGCAAGCTAATGAGTTGATGGCCTCTTTTGCCTCTACCAAAGATGCAGGGCTCGGATTAGGTTTAGCGATTTGTAAGGATGTCGTTAGCCGTCACCACGGCAGTATTGAGATTGAAAACTGCAAGCAATCGACACAAACGCCATTGCCTTGGCAGCAAGGCTGTGTGGTGACGGTGATATTACCTCGGGGCTAGAATGAATCGCCGCAGAGTTTTTAAGTATCTATCTTCAGTTGCGGGTGCAAGCTGCTTTTTATCAAGCCCAATTATCGTTTAAGGCGCGGGATATTCTTGGCTAAATTGCAGCAGTTTTTGGGCTAAAAATTCAATAGTGCGGCGGATTTTATGGCTAGGATAGTCGGTTTGTAGATAGACTAATTGCAGTGGCACCGCAGGCGCGAGTTTATCGGCTAGGATAAGCTGTAGTCTGCCTTCGGTGACATCCTGCGCCACATCGAGCCAACTTTTATAGGCTATACCTCGCCCCGCCAGTGCCCAATCGCGCACAACGGCGCCATCATTGCAAAAGCGTTTTCCTCTTACTTCAATCTCTACGGTTTCACCATTATGGCTGAATTTCCATTTCTGCCATGGCTCGCCGCCACGATTTAAGATCAACACTTGGTGTTGGCTCAACTCGTTCAGTGTTTGCGGTTCACCATATTGCGCAAGATAAGCGGGGGAGGCGACGAGCACCCTTGGCGTCATCGACAGTTGGCGCCGTTTTAGATTGGAATCTTCCAGTTGGCCATAACGCAGGGCTAAATGGATATTTTGATCGATGAGATCTGTCATATGGTCGCCAAAGTACAGCTGAATCGACAGCTCAGGCGCGCTATCCATCAGCTCATCTAGCCAATTGCGGATCCGACTGCGGCCAATGTCCGAGGGCAGAGCAATGCGCACTTCGCCCTTAAGCTCGCCCCTATGCTCGGCCAAATTAGCGGAAGCGGTTTCGAGTAACGCAAGGGCTGGTTTAGCTGCATCGAGAAATATTCGCCCTTCTTCCGTGAGTTGCAACCGCCGAGTTGAACGCGCAAATAGTTGGCATCCTAACTTTTTTTCAAGCCGTTGCAGTGCCGCGCTCGCTGCTGCGGGCGTCATGCCGACTTCTTTACTGGCGGCGGACAGGCTTTCAAGCGCAGCGATACGCAGGGCGAGTTGCAGATCATTTATATGGTACATATCAAAATATTTTTGAAAATGATTTAAATAATAGGCTAATTATCAATATAGATTAACTAATGCACAATTGCACCTAGATATTCAATCATCATTTATGGTTCGGGAGTGCATATGAGTTTATTTACAGCCTATGAGTCAGCGGCACTGACACTGCAAAATCGTATTGTTATGGCGCCGATGACAAGGGCGCGTACCACGCAACCGGGTAATATCCCTAATGATTTAATGGCGCAATATTACGCCCAGCGTGCGTCAGCAGGGCTTATCATCACCGAAGCGACCCAAATTTCTGACGACAGCCAAGGCTATTCTTTTACCCCTGGAGTTTATACCGAGGCGCAAATTGATGGCTGGAAAAAGGTTACTGCGGCGGTGCATCAAGCGGGTGGAAAAATCTTTAATCAAATCTGGCATGTAGGCCGAGTGTCCCATCCGATTTTTCAGCAGGGTGCAGCGCCGATTGCACCTTCAGCGATTGCTCCTGTTGGTACTAAGGTATGGATCGTTGATGAGGAGCATCCCGAGGGACAAATGGTAGATTGCCCCGAGCCGAGGGAAATGACGCAAGCGGATATCGACCGCGTGGTGGCCGACTTTGCCAACGCAGGGGCAAATGCCGTTGCCGCGGGTTTTGATGGCATCGAAATCCATGGCGGCAATGGTTATCTCATTGACCAATTCCTGCGGACTAATTCTAACCATAGAGCCGACGCCTACGGCGGTACGCCGGAGAAGCGTATTCGGTTTTTATTGGAAGTCGTTAAAGCGGTAAGTGCCCAGATTGGTGCCGATAAAGTGGGCGTTCGCCTTGCACCCTATGTGACCTTTAAGGATATGGCCTGCCCAGAGATTGTCGATACTATCCTGTTGGCCGCCAAACACTTATCGGCGTTGGGCGTAGCGTATTTGCACTTGTCTGAAGCCGATTGGGACGATGCGCCACAGGTGCCTGAGTCCTTCAGAATTGAGCTACGCAAAGTGTTTAAAGGCAGCATTATTGTGGCGGGGCGTTACGATGTCGAGCGTGCCAATGAGGTTATCGAAAAAGGTTATGCCGACTTAGTGGCCTTTGGTCGTGCCTTTATTGCTAACCCCGATCTGCCTTATCGATTAGCCAATCAATTGCCCTTATCGCCCTTCGATAAGGGGCCATTATTTGGCGGCAGTGCGGCGGGCTATACCGATTATCCTAGCTATCAAGCGGCACTGCGCGCCGTCATCCGCTCTAGTGATGATGAGGTGGCATAATGCAAAACCGTATTTATTGCCCTGTTTCTCCTTGGATAAAAGTAGGTTTGTGGAGCTCAGGATTACTCGGCTTAGCGCTTTTGGGTTTTGTGCTCGCCAGCCTTAGCATGACGGTGTTTGCCGCTCAAGGTGGTTCTACTCAAGCCAGTGTCGATGTCAAAACTGCCCTTACCCCTAAGGTGACGGCAATGGAACTGATCAGTGATGGTTCACCACAGGCTGAATCGATTGCCCACGCCGCTTTGCTATACGCTAGTTTTTGGGATACCGGTGACCCGACATTTGCCCGCTGGGCATTAGCGACCAGTTTTATTGATCGCACCTTGCCCGAAGGTCGTGCACAGGGGATTAGCGGACCGCTCGACGCCTCTAAAACCTTTAGGGCGGCGGTGCCAGATCTCTCGGTAACCGTTGAGCACTTGCTGGTGGTCGGTGACCGTGCGGTTGTGCGCTTCCGTTTTAATGGCCACTTTACGGGTACCTTTGGTGAACAGCGTGGTCAAGGGCAAAAAATTGATTTTCGCGCCGTAGATATGTACCGCGTGCGTGAGGGTTTTATTACTGATAACTGGCATCTAGAGGATTATCAAACGCTATTTAACCAGCTTGCCTCTAACGCTGTGACCACAGGAGCGAAGTCATGAATCAACGTCGACAATTTTTAAAGACCAGTTTACAGGCGGGCGGCGCTTTGATTGCAGGGGTAGGGCTGAGTCAGTCAGCCTTTTCAATGGGAGTTCCGAGCTTAGTGGCGGTCGATGATCAAACTCAAACTTCGGTAGGAGGCAATATGAATAAGCGTTTTTGGCCTAATGGCGAGCAACTAGTGATCTCGATATCCATGCAGTTTGAGGCTGGCGCGCAGGATAAAAACGCTGAAGGGCCGTTTCCACCAATGGAGAAAGGCTACCCAGATACGATTACTCCCAGTTGGTACGACTACGGGATGAATGAAGGGATACCGCGTTTGCTGCGTATATGGCGTAAGCACAATATTCAGGTGACATCCCATATGGTGGGCCGCGCCGCCGAATTACATCCACAACTTGCTAAACAAGTGGTGGATGAAGGCCATGAGATTTCAGGCCATGGGCAGATGTGGATGCCGCAATACAGTATGTCGCCAGCGCAGGAGCGTGATTCTTATATCCAGAGTATCAATACCTTAGAAAAGATCACTGGTCAGCGTCCTGTCGGGTTTAATGCATTTTGGATGCGCCACAGTACCCAAACCTTAAATATCCTGCAGGACTTAGGTTTTATCTATCACATTGATGATTTATCAAGGGATGAACCTTCAATTATCCCTGTGCAGGGTAAACCGTTTGCCGTGGTGCCTTATACATTGCGCAACAATGATATAGGTCGCTTTGATGGTAACACTGCGATGACGGCTGCCGCCTTCTTACAGGAGCTTAAAGACGAATTCGATATGCTCTATCAGGAAGGAGCATCGCAGCGGCGGATGATGTCGATTAGTGTGCATGACCGTATCGGGGGCACGCCAGGTCTTGCCAATGCCTTAGACAAGTTTATTCAATACGCGAGAGAACACTCAAAAGTGGGTTTTATGCGTAAGGATGCGATTGCTAAATGGGCGCTGGCGCAAAAGGATACGCCAACCAATCCTGCAAGAACATTTTAAGAGATAAAAACACAGCACAGGGATGTGCTGTGTTTTTTACTTTCTTGGGGATATTGGCGCTTAACGCATCGCGAGCATGGCCCAAGTGCGGCGACCTTGCTCGAGAAGAATCCCCACGGCAAGCCCTGCCGCGGCGTTAATGGCTAGGCAGGTCACAGCGGTAGATAAGATCACAAAGATACAGAAGGGCTTACCATCGATTAGGCGTTTTGACCACGCCAGTTGTAAACCGCCGATGGACAGCAAACTGCCGAGAATCGCCACAGGAATAAGTCCGAGCAACCACGCAATTTGGCTATCCCAAAACAGGGCAATCACCACACAAGTACCACCGAAGATTAATGGCGCGAGGTGAGTGCGCGCGCCAAAGTGATACTGCACCGCAAGGCCTCCCGCGCCATGGCACATGGCCGCCGCCCCAAAAGGCGCGAGTAACAAATTGGCCAGCCCAGAGCTAATGGCCAAGTTTTTAGGCGTGAGTTTGGCGGCATCTTCGGGGAATTTTTCCTGCGCCATGGCCGAGGTGGCTATCACTGCATTGGTTAAGGTGAGGGCGAGCTGTGGCAGTACCAGTAAAATTGCTGCTGAACTCCACTCGTTAAGGCTAGGCCAAGCTAAATGCAGTGAGGCGCTTAAGGCGGGAATCGTCAGGCTGCTAGTTATTTCGGTTTGGCTGTTGGCTTGCCACAACATCCCAGCTGCGATAACGAGTGGCATGGCAAGGTAACGCAATGGTAAGAATTTACTCACAAACAGCAAGGCAAACGCGCCGAGTCCGAGCAACCAAAAGTCACTCATCATCTTAGTGCCCATCCACATCAATTGCAGACCAATCGCTAATTGAATCCCCACACTCACTGCTTGGGATAATTGCTTGGCAAGCCAAGTGATGGCGCCACTAAACGCTAACATTAACAGTATGATACCCATCAGCATGGCACTGGCTTGGAGCATCCCTGGCGTTAAGCCTTGGGCGATCACAAGGGCGGCGATGACCTTCATGGGCTGGACGGGGATCGGACGGCGATAAAATAAGGCGCTTAAGATGGCGAATAGGCCAAAGCCTAAAAATATCCCTTGGGGCGAAAATTGGTTTAGGGCAATTAAGCCCAAGACTAAAGGTAAAAATGTGCCTAGGTCGGCGAATGCACCGCTGGTTTCACCGAGTAAACGGTTGAGCGGTTGAGTGGGGTGCTGTGTTGGGGTTTTGCCCGCGGTCATAGAGGTTGCCACAATTGAACATTGCCTGCTTAGGCAAAATAAATGCCATAAAAATCAGTTGATTTGACTTATAAACAGAGCCAAACTCCTTTCCACGCCAATTGGTTGAGACAAACTGGGACAGTATTGTTTTTTCTCTGTGCCGATTTGTCTTTGTTGGCAGAGTATAGCTGATAAAAAAGAGAGCTTAGCCAACGGCATCAGCTCTCGAAGGTTGCAGGGGAGCGATAATCGCTTTAGCCTCGGATAGGCTTTCAGCGAGTCAGTACAATTATTGTTGTTTGTGTTTAGGGCCTTGTTTGTTTTTCATCGGGTCGCCTTGATAGCCCAAGGCTTGCCAATCGAGGCGAGTGCCTTTGTTGTGGCAGTCATTACAATTAAGTGCTTGTTCTTTTGGTGAGACCATGTGGTTGATCCGCCACCACATTTCGGTGGCAGCAAAGTCATATTCACCACTGTATTTGATGCCTTTTTCAATCATGGTGGTGTTAACCTCCATGCCCAGTTTCGCCGCTAAATTCCAATCAAACTCGCTCCAATATCCGCCTTTGCCGTAGGTTTTCGGGGTGATAAAGATATTGAGTTTTTTGTCGTAAATCTGCTTACCTGTATGTACCTTAAAGGGATAAATCTTGGCTTTAGCGTCGTTAATGTCGCCCATAGGGTAGGTCAGCTTGGTGACGACTTTCGGGTCCATCTTGTCCCCCGCCATATAAGCGTTAGCCGTGCCGTTGTACCAAGCGTACTGTGGCTTGACCATTTTTTCCCACACAAAGTCACCCTTTTTCTTCTGATAGGTGTGTTTGCCGTATTGATCTACGGTCTCAGGTTTATCATCGCCCGCAGTTGACCAATCCCAGTGCATCTTGGTTGGCTCATTCTTAGCGAAGAATGGAATATGGCAGGTTTGGCAGGCCACGGTTGCGGTATGGGTATTGAGCTTTTTGTTGCTGTGCGGCGCGCTATCGTGGCAGTTCTCACAACCTATATGGTCGATACCACCTGGAGATACCCCCATAGCATTACCCGAAATTTTATGTTTTTCAGTGGTATGACAGTTTTGGCATTGGAAGTTATTGCCGTCGCTGTCCATGTGCACATCGGTGGCTTTATCGGGATAGGCCATAGAAGAGTCGAGATCCCCGTGCTTGACCGCATCACCACCGCCACCATAGAAATGGCAGCTACCGCAGTTATCCCGCACGGGTTCACCCACGTTTTGCGCGATCTTCACCAGATCGAGTTTAGCCATAGGCTCGCCTGCACCAGCGGGGTCTTTCACATAGGTACCTGTGGTGTCGTGGCAGACAAGACAGTCCACTTTAGTTTTGTCTTTAAAGTCAAAAGTGTTGTCCTTCCAGCCATAGCCTGCGTGACAGCTAGTGCAGCGAGGCTCGTTGCTGGAAATTGACACACAGAAGTTATTGATACTGTTTTTCTTACCGCGTAATACGGTTCTATCGGGGAGCTTTTGTTCTAATTCCCATGTCCAGTGGGAGGTTTTCATCATATCTGTGGCTTGTTCTTCGTGGCAGGTTAAACACTTAGTCGTGACCTCAGAACCGGTTGCGAAGGGGCCTTTAAGGACGTCTTTATGGGGATTAGCGGCCTGCGCTTGCAACGCTATACCCGCCAAGGCAATAACAATGAGTTTTTTCATTCTGTACTCCTGCCCTCGGCGATACCGAGGGCTGAATGGCGTCTAGGTTAGAAGTTAATAGTCAGTGAGGCGTTCACATCGAAGGCCTTATCTACCACAGGCAGCATTGAGTAGGCTGAGCCCGCTAACACGTCATCGATTTTTTGTGGTGCGCCCACAGGCGTGCCGCTACCTGTGTATTCGTAGTCGTAGTAGAGTCCGGCCAGTTTGATAAACATCTTGGGATTGATATCAAAGATGTAATAGGCTTCGCCAACGTGGCCACGGGTGGCTAACTTGCTGCCAATAGGGTCATCTTGAGCTTGGGTGAAGGGCGTCCAGTATTCGGAACCATAGTTATATTCCAAGCCAAACTTGCCGTAGGGCGCGGGGATTTGAATACCCACATAGATGCCATAACCATCTTTGGTCTCGGTATCATCGCTGGTTTTCGGCACCATGATGATTTCGGTCCCAGTGCTGTTGAGTTCCGCTTCAAACACCGCATCGGATAACATGCCGCCGAACATGCCGGCATTGCCATTTGGCTCTGCGCGCGTCCAACCCAGTGACGCAAACCATTTGATATCGTTAGCTTCTTCCCGCGCAAAGCCAATGCCGCCAAGGTACATATCACCAATGACGCCGCTAGGTTGTACTCGGGTGACAAAGTTAAAGTTGTCAAACTTTTGCATATCCTGGTACATGGTGGGGGCAAAAATCCCCGCCAGTTGGGTCGGGAAGGCCATTGTGCCTTTAAAGCCGTCGTTCACGTCTTTGGCACCAAACAGGGTAAATTGCAGGAAGTTAGTGCCATCGTTAATGGCATCGATATTAAAGCCGCCGAGGTGAGTATCTTTGGTAACGATATCGCCAAACATTTCGCCATTACCCCATTGGGATTCAAAGCCTTGGCCATAACAGAAGCGAACCACTTGCCCCTCAACGCCAGTGATTTCCCCTAGGTTGTAGCCTAAGGTGGCACCGTCGAAGTTAAAGTTAACTAAATGGCCTGAAGGCGTGCCGCCACGCAGTTCGTTTTCACGGTAGTGGCTTGGTGGGCCATAGGTGGATGGGCGGCGGCCAATGGAGAGGTAAAACTCGGAGCCGTTGATGTTTTTCCAGTCGAAATAGGCGCGCTCGACCCGCAGCCAGTCACCACTGGTATTGCCGCTGCTGGTGCCATCCATTGTGAATGAGCGCCAAGAGTCGAACACTTGTACGCCGGTGGAGTCGCCCCAGTTTTTGTACATGCTCAGACGACCGGCAAAGCTGACGTTATCCCATACCTTGGCCTTAAGATTTAACCGCAGGCGAGTGGTGTAAAAGATATCGTTATCAATATCTTGGATATGTTGCTGCGCGAGTACATAGGGCATCACGCCCTGTAACATGCCATTTTGAAAGGCGGCGGCAAGGTCTGGGTTGGCTTGCATCATCTGGCCGAGTGGTGAGTTAGGATCGTTTGGCATCCCAAAGGCGCCGGACATGGCCTTGGCGCCAAAGTCATTAAAGTCCACCTTAATGGCGGGGTTCCAAACAACATCGCGGTAATGCAGTGAGTGGGCCTTGGTTCTAAAATCTCCGGTGATTTCAAGGCGGTCTAACGAGGTGTGGCGTTCGGTTTTATCGACGCGGCTATTGAGTTCATCGAGCTGTTCGGTGATATCGGCAAGCTGTTGTTTCAGCTCGGCCATTTTTTGGGTGTCGGCTGGCGTTTCGTTGGCTGCGGCAAAGGTTTGGCCGGACATAAACAGCGCATTAGCAACCAATATCGAAATGAGTGTACGTGTACGCATAGGGTTTCTCCCTGAGTGTTCCGCTGGCACTGGCTCAAGGCTCTGTGCCAAATTTACCCAACAGGAGGCCCTGAGGTGTGCTCCCCATTTTTCTCTTATTGGGCTTGGATTTTATTTCAATGGGTTAACTTGCAGTTGCAGGCCTGCGGTTATCCCTTTGATTTAGGCTTAGCAGCAATTAACCGCAGGTTTGCGGTTGCTCCGAGTCGGCGGCATGGTCATACAGGAATTGCTGTATATCTTTGAGATCTTGCTCGGTGAGGCCGTTGAATACCTCAGGTTTGAGTTTGTGTTTATCTTTGTCGAAGAAGCGATCCCATTGGCTCATGGTTTTGCTCATTGGGGTTAGCTCGCCACCTTCACCACCTTGGCTATGGCAGGCTTTACATTCTTTTTTATAGAGGTGTTTCCCTTTTTTAGGATTACCCCCTTCGGCGGCATAGGCTTGGAGGCCTAAGCTGCTAATTAGTGCGACGGCAATTGCGATCTTAGTTGAAGTTTTCATCATCTCATCCTTTCTTAATTGTCATTCACATGACTTTGTTGGTGGAATGTGGCTATTGCTTCCACCTTGTGAATAAATTTATCAAAGGTGATGGGATGTTTATTTGAGGTATATCACTTCCATTAAAAAAATCTAATTGATAAAAATTTCATTGATAAAAATCTAATTGACTGATGAGGGAGTGACTTTGACAGATATTTACATTTTCAAAAACAACAGGTTGTTTTTACAGCTAAATTAGTGTTTTGTGTAATAGAGTGGATTTAAGGTTGTAAAGGTCTGAAAATGGATAGTGATCGAGTTAACACTTTGTAAAATTTGCAATATCTAAAGTAGTTGTTCGAAATGATTTAGCTCCATTTTCGCTTTATGGAGGGGGAGATTTTGCCTACTAGGTGTTGATAACGCTTGACTGAGTTTTAAATTTTTTAACGCAGCGGCACTCGCACACTGCGTTTCACCCATGATTCTGGCGAGGTCGCGCCAAGTAAGTCGCTTAAGGTTGCTGGCGTGTCGGCGCTAACACTATCTCACGCACACACACATTTTGCGGTTGTTGCCAAGCAAATAATGCTGCTGCGGCAACGTTTTCGGGGGCAATCACCCCGCCCATTTGTGTTTTCCAATCATGGTAACCCGCTTTGATAGCATCATCCGTGGTGTGGCTTAAGAGTTCTGTCTCGACCGCTCCCGGTGCAATAGTGATTAGGCGTACATCGTCCATTGCCACTTCTTCGCGGATGTTTTCGGTTAAGGCATGCACGGCAAATTTAGTCGCGCAATAAGCCGCATGGTTGGGGAAGGTCTTACGTCCCGCCACTGAGCTGATGTTGATAATGGTGCCCGTTTTGCGCGCCTTCATTCCGGCTAAAACTGCATGGATACCATTGAGCACGCCCATTACATTGATATTGAGCATACGGCTCCACTCGTTAGGATCTTGGGTATCGATTTGCCCAAGCAACATGACGCCTGCGTTGTTGATTAGGCAACCCACAGAGCCAAACTGTGCTTCCGCTTGATTAATCGCCGCCTTGATAGCGTCTGCATCGGTTACATCAACACTGATAGATAAACTGTTTGGTAAAGCAAGGGCTTGCATTGCCTCGACTCGGCGCGCTAACAGTAAGAGTGGGTGTCCGGCAGCACTAAAACTTTTAGCGATAGCTGCGCCAATACCAGATGAAGCGCCTGTGATCACAACGAGGGATTTAGTGGGCTTTGTCATTTGAGTTTCCTATCTTTATCTGCGAAGAATGTGGTTAATTGAGCAATATCTAGCTTGTTCATCAGTATAGAAGGGGATTTTTAGGCTGGAAAATACTTATTCCCACTGGATATGATAGGATTTGCCTATGACATATGCTGGGCAGACTGGTGAAGGCAAATGGTTGATTTACGCCTATTAAGGTTTTTTATCGCAATTTATGAAGAAAACAATATTACCGCGGCGGCAACACGTTGTTATGTCAGTCAACCCTCGCTTTCCGCTGGGCTTAAACAGTTAGAGGAAGAGCTTGGCGGTGCCTTATTCGAGCGCAGTAAAAAGGGCGTAAAGGCCTTAGACAGTGCTCACTATCTTTATCCACTGGCGGTTAAGTTGGTGGAGGAGGCCAGTAAATTACCTGCTCTATTTATGGCTAAGGCGAGTCGGCAAAAGTTGCGCTTAGCCGTGATGCCCGATCTGAGTCAGCGTCGTCTTGCAGGATTATTAACTCAAATCAATCAGGCGATTAGTCATTTAGATTTAGAACTGCTGGATTATCAAAGCCCTGCGGATTGCCGATTAACTTTAGACAGTTTACGCCATGAGGATGAAGTGTTTTTTCCGCTTTGGGAGGAGGATTATGTGCTATGCGTGCCGACTGAGCATCCGCTTGCGCAGCTCAGCAGTATTCGTCCCGAAGAGTTAAGTCAGTACGATTTTATTGAGTGCCCACCCTGCGAAGCGCATCAGCAAACCATAGGCTTACTCGCATGCAGTAATTTGTCGCTTAATTTGGTGGCGAAGGCAGAATCTAAGTCTTTAGTGATGTCGCTGGTATTGGCGGGATTTGGGGTGAGTTTTCTTCCCGATGGATTAATCGAAGACGAGCCTCGGCTTAAACAGATTAAATTCGATGGGCCTCGGATGTTTCGCCGTATTGGTTTGTGTTATCCATCCCATCAAACCGTTGCGCCTACGTTGGCAACATTGCTGCGGCATTTGAGCAAAACCACGGCTTAAGCCGTGGTTTTTAATAATAGGGTTTGGCCAAACGGCTAAACCCTAGTAATCAGCAATTTAATCCTTATTCATTACTCTGTAAGTAAGGTGCTAGCTGAGTTTCAATCCTCTCGATTTCATCTTGGGCATACAACAACTCGGACTCTGTTAAGCGCGGCAGGACTTGTTGTTGATACAAAAGCTGATCGCTATTCATCCCGTATTTGCCAAAGTTGCGCAGTAATATGCTCGACCAAATATATGTCTGAACCGGTTTATCAATCGACTCATGGCGGTTGATATCAACGAGGGCTTGCATACCATCTTGGCTGCCCAAGTCGGCAGCTTTACGGTACCAAGTCTCTGCGGTTTGCAGCGCTTCGCGGCTCGGATGCTCACCCTTGCGGTAGATTTCTGCTTGGTTAAGGTAGTAATAAGCCTGCTGCTCATTGGGGATAGGATGTTGATGTAGAAAGTTATTACACAGGCTTTGGGCTTCGCGGATCTCTAAGGTTCCTAAGCGCTTACTGAGCTTCTCATATGCGTCTTGATAGTCCCTGATATGGCTCATCGCTGCGAGTTGGTAATACATTAAGGCTTTAATCGGTTGGCGCGAGACACCTAAGCCTTCTTCATAGATTTTACCTAGGCCGAATAGTGCTTCCTCTTGCCACTGGGGCGCTAGCGTCTCGAATTCTGTTCTTGCCTGCTGGTAGTCATTATCCGTTTGTGGGTCGAGTAGTTTAAGGTGTGCCAGCGCTAACTTGGCAAAAACATTGTCAGCGGCGCAGGATTTTTCTAACCAATAGCGAGCCTTACCATAGTCGACGGCAAAATCTTCACCATAGAGGAAACGTTTACCTAGGTAATACTGACGAAAATCATTTTCTACGGCATATTCGCTGAGTAGGGCTTCGGCACGGACGAGATCCTTAGGGCCGCCTTGGCCTGCGGCAAGCATATGGCCTAGGTTATCTTTTGCGAGTTCATCACCGGCGGCGACGGCTTTCTCAAAGTATTCCCGCGCTTTAACATAGTCAGAAGTGACACGTTCATCGTGCCAGTAGAGTGTACCTAAGTGGTAATAGGCATCTTGGTTTCCTTGGGCGATGGCTTTTTCAAACCAGTAAATGGCTTGGCTTGCATCGGGATCGAGAAAGGGTTGTCTGAGATACAAATAGGCGAGCTCATATTGAAACTCGACTTGCCCCGCTTCTGCACTGGTTTTGAGCTGTTCTACCTGTTCGCGTAACTGCTCGGGTGTTTGTGCCTCTGTGGCGACCAAGCTAGTTAGGGTGAGCATGGGTAAATATTGCGGATCGATCTCGGCGGCTTTTCGATACCAATATTCAGATGCCTTGGGATCGGCGGGGACTTGTTGGAATCGACCCGAATACAGCTCGGCCATGGCAATGGCGGCCACGGCAAAGCCCTTATCAACGGCTTGCTGAATATAGTCTAGGCCTGAGTTGACTTCGCCCTGATTGATTAATGTGAGTCCATGATTGAGTAGCGCTGAGGGTTCCCCTGCGGTAAGCGCTTCGGCTTGAATCTTCTTTTTTTGGTACTTTGCGAAAAAAACAAAGAGTACGATAAAGGCTATAATGATAAGTATCAACAACATAGTATTCCGTCACTATCGATATTTTGGCAGCACAGTAAACTTGTAACAGACTAAAATTGCAAGTGTAGTGTTTGAAGTTAGGTCGCTAAGTCTGATATATCCCATGTGAGTGGACGTCTTTTAAAGACGTATTCGTGATGCATTGTGAAGCGTATCATGTAATAGCTCGGATTAAATGAGCGGGTTACCAGACTCGGGTATGCTATTGCCCGTATCTAAAATGGAGCTAAGTGTTTATGAGAAAGCTGTTGTTGTGCCTGTCCTTCCTTTTCACTCCCATGATGGCGTTGGCTACAAGTTATGTAGCGGGAGACGCGATAAGTCCTATTTCATTGCAAGATCAAAATGATAAGGCGGTCAGTGTTACCGAACAAACCAAAGTAGTGCTCTTTAGTCGTAGCATGAAAGGTGGCGATATCATTAAAGAAACTCTAACGCCTTTAACGGGGGATAAGTTTCCTGCGCATTTAGTTTATGTGGCTGATATCAGTGGTATGCCATCGCTGATAGCCAAATTTGTGGCTGTACCACAAATGCAGGAACTGCCTTTTGCCATTGGTTTAGACAGGGAAGGGCAGATTAGCCGCCTATTGCCCGATACCAAAGATATGGCAACCATGATTTTATTGGATAATCTCAATATTCAAGATATTGCTTACTTTGACTCCAGCGAAGCCCTAGGCCAAGCCTTAGTCAAATTAAATGAGTCACAGCAGTAAAGTCGTAGGACTACGCCCTATCTGAGGGGGAGAGATTTCCCCTCTTTTATATCTGACTAATCCTTATATAACACTACAGATGTGTTTTCTCGCTCGGTATTACTACGCCGTGGAACTTAAGGTTCATCCTATCGTTTTCTCCCTGATAATCTGCCCTTAGCTAAAGCGGGCTGCCATCTTAAAAAATTCATTTTTAGCGTTAATAAAGCTTAAGATTCTTTGCTGAACTCTTATGCATAATTATTTGTTTTAAAAATAGTTTTTTTAGGTCCAACTCGGCTTAATATTTGTTGGAATAAAAAGTTAGTTATTAAGCATAAAAATTCGTTGCGTTAACTAAAAAAATAGCGTTTACTGCGCACGTTTTTAAGACACATAACGACTTTTTATCATCTGACCCAAAGGAGACTCTGGCCCAATGAGCCAATTTCAATCTATTGATGTTGCTGACTATTATGATGCTCAAACCTTCAAACGTATTGAAGAGTTTGCGAAGGATAAGGCGACCCCGTTCGTAGTGATTGATACCAGTATCATTGCGAAACAATACGATGACATGGTTAATAGTTTTCCTTATGCCAATGTTTATTATGCAGTTAAGGCAAACCCAGCGGCTGAGATCCTGACATTACTAAAAAATAAAGGGTCAAACTTTGATATTGCCTCGATTTATGAGCTAGATATGGTTATGAATGTCGGCGTTACAGCTGACCGTGTTAGCTATGGCAATACCATTAAAAAGCGCCAAGATGTACGTGCTTTTTATGAGCGTGGCGTGCGTATGTATGCATCGGATTCTGAAGCTGACTTACGTATGATCGCCGAAGAAGCACCAGGTTCACGCATCTATGTGCGTATCCTGACCGAAGGCACAGACACCGCCGATTGGCCACTGTCTCGTAAGTTTGGTTGCCAAAATGAGATGGCTTATGAGCTGTTAGTGTTGGCGAAGGAACTCGGCTTAGAACCCTACGGTATTTCATTCCACGTGGGATCACAGCAGCGTGATATCGGTGCTTGGGATTCGGCGATTGGTAAAGTGAAAAGTATCTTCGATCGTTTGCGCGATGAGCACAATATTGTATTGAAGATGATCAACATGGGGGGCGGTTTCCCTGCGAATTATATCGACAAAACCAATCAACTCGGTGTCTATGCTGAGCAAATCACTCACTTCCTGAAGGAAGATTTTGGTGATGATCTTCCCCAAATTATTTTGGAGCCGGGTCGTTCGCTGATCTCTAACGCTGGGGTGCTGGTGTCTGAGGTGGTGTTGATCAGTAAGAAATCCTACACCGCATTAGAGCGTTGGGTATTTACCGATGTGGGTAAGTTCTCTGGTTTAATCGAAACCATGGATGAGGCAATTAAATTCCCAATCTTCACCCATAAACAGGGTGAGCTGGATAAGTGTGTGATTGCTGGCCCAACCTGCGACAGCGCCGACATTATGTATGAGCACTACAGCTATGGTTTACCGAATGACCTAGCGATTGGAGACCGTATGTACTGGTTAACCGCCGGTGCTTACACCACGACTTATTCAGCGGTGTGTTTTAATGGCTTCCCACCCCTGAAGGATTACTATTTGTAATCGGTCTTAGATAGCAACAAAAAGGGCGCTGCGGCGCCCTTAGTTTTTCCCGTGATAGCAGCTTAGCTGTGGGATTTGAGAATTTGATAGATCTCTTCTTTTAAGTGGAGTTTTTTGCTCTTGAGCTCTTTCACTGCGGGATTGAAATCACTACCGACACGTTTTTCCAGTTGTTTGATTTCCTCATCTAATTGATTGTGCTCGTTGAATTTACGTTGAAAATGAGCATCTTGGGTCTTTAAGGTGGTAATCAGATCTCGGTACTCTGGAAACATTGGCGTTCTCCTTGTCGTCTTTCTACTGTGCTTTGGTCTCGTCTTAACCCTAACCTTAGGCATAATGAATAAACGTGATATGGATCAATATTTGTCCTTCTACAGGTTAATACTAAAGCGTGATTTCAGCAAATCAGCTATAAATCAATGATCTATATCTTTTATATTGCTTGATGTGGCGATTGAGTCAGATCTGACTCACACTTTATTCCACGTAATTGATACAAGCTCACAGAAGCATCACAGATTTGCTATCTTTGTGATCAAGCTGTAATAGATTTGGTAATTACATTACGGATGAACAATTCTTCTTGCCGATAATTCTGTGATCAAGTTAACCTTCACCGCTTCGATACTAGGTTAAAGTCGATTATATAAGAATTTTACTATCAAAAATGAAAGGGGTTTTCACGATGGCTGATGTATTTCATTTAGGTTTGACCAAAGCGATGCTCGATGGCGCTACGTTGGCGATTGTGCCAGGCGATCCTGAGCGTGTAAAACGTATTGCTGAGTTAATGGATAATCCAACGTTTCTTGCAAGCCACCGCGAGTACACCAGCTACTTAGCGTATGCTGACGGTAAGCCAGTGGTGATTTGTTCTACCGGTATCGGTGGTCCATCAACATCGATTGCGGTAGAAGAGTTAGCGCAATTAGGCGTGAATACCTTCTTACGTGTTGGTACTACAGGTGCGATTCAACCCCATGTGAATGTGGGTGATGTGATTGTGACTCAAGCGTCAGTGCGTTTAGATGGCGCGAGCTTACATTTTGCACCAATGGAGTTCCCAGCAGTGGCTAACTTTGAATGTACCACAGCTATGGTTGCTGCGTGCCGCGATGCGGGCGTAGAGCCACATATTGGTGTTACCGCATCTTCAGATACCTTCTATCCAGGTCAAGAGCGTTACGACACTGTCACTGGCCGTGTGACCCGCCGTTTTGCTGGTTCAATGAAAGAGTGGCAAGAAATGGGCGTGCTGAACTATGAAATGGAATCAGCCACCCTATTTACTATGTGTGCGACTCAAGGTTGGCGCGCTGCCTGTGTGGCGGGTGTGATCGTAAACCGTACTCAACAAGAAATTCCTGATGAAGCAACAATGAAGAAAACCGAAGTCAGTGCGGTTTCTATCGTGGTTGCAGCGGCTAAGAAGTTACTCGCGTAATCTTGGTTCAATATCACTCCCCTGCAAAGCGAGTGGCTCAATAACAAAAAAGGTGCCTTGGGCACCTTTTTAATTTTCAAAAGTAACTTTGACTTTTGCCAGTCACTGTTAGAAGTGGTACTGAGCAATCACAGAGTAAGTGTCTTGGTCGATACCTTTCACGCCGTATTTATTGGTCCACAGATCGTACTCAATACCTACCAGCAGTTTATTTGCCTTATGGTCACCAAATAGGCTCTTACCTAAATCGTATTTAAGCTGAGGGTTAAAGTGGAAGTTCTCTTCATAACCACTGTTGTCTGTTGCAAATACCCAATCGATAAAGCCATCGAGAATGATGTTAGCAGACCCTACAGGGATATCGATTCTGAATACTGGGGTGAACTGCCAACCATCACTGATGTTGCCTGAGCTCATCGCATCGCGACGATAGGTGTTGAAGTTAAGGTAAGTAAAGTAAGGCACGGCAACATCGACCCCTAAGCCATAGAGCAAGCTATGCACAGGGCCTTCACCTTCTTCGTAGGTGAGGGCTAATGAAAGATCGGTAATTGGGCCGAAGGCAATCTTTTCGCCGAGGATTTTACTCGCGCTAAAGCGCGGTGAAATCTCTCCGTAGGTGGTGCTATCCATGCCCGTGTGGTCGCCTTTGAAATAGATAAAATCTTGGAAGGCAAACCAATCACCGTATTTCCATGCACCAGCGGTTTCGAGTGTGACTGTCGTTTGCTTGTCCGAAGGAGCCAAGTCGTAGTCTTCGCCATAAAGGGCGGTTGCACTGAAATCCCACCACTGTACTAAGTCACCAGCAAATGCTTGAGGTGAAAGCATTAATGCTAGACATAGGCATGTCTTTTTCATTGTTATTTCCTGTTGTAGGGGTAGAGGTTAATAAGGTTGTACTCAGTTCCTGCTCTGTGCACTGTATGGCAAAGCGACTCAGGTGTTGTGTCTTGAGTCGACCCCCGACAGAGAGCTAGGTCAAAAGTGCGGGCAATATATGCAAAAATTTACAATTATTCAAAGTTTTTATCGAATGTTGTTGTGAAAATCACATAATCATATTGTGGGTTTGTGTTTGCTTAATTTATTGATTTTGTATGATTATTTATTGTTTTCATTCTTGTTTGTTGATGTTTTAAGCTAACTTTTTGAATTGATTGTGCTTAATTTTAGAACAGAAACCCATAGCGTTTTCCCTATAAAGCGATTCAGCCTATTAGTCAGCTTCAGTTATTTCCCTTGCTGTCGTTTAAAAATCGGCGTATAAATTTATGACATATTATGTCGCGCGTCTGTTGTTCTGCTGCTATAGTGCTGCACTGGATGCTCTCATTTCAGGGGGAAATATGGAGTTTTCGAATCTGATTGTCATCTGGTCTATTATCGGGATTATCTTGATGCTAGCGGAACTGGTGATACCCGGAGGTATAGTTGTGCTTCTTGGTGCCGCCTGTTTAGTGGTCGCAGGTGCCTTAGGTATTGGCCTAGTGGAAGGCTTAGTTCAAAGTCTGACACTGTGGTTTATGTCGGCCATTGTCCTATTGCTTGCCTTTCGGCAAGTCACACAAAAATTGGTCGGTGGGGATTCCCATGTGGACAACACCGATGAAGAACTTGATATCTACAATCAAATCGCTCGAGTGAAACAAACCATAGGCCCAGGACAATCGACAGGAAGAGTCGAGTTTCAAGGGAGCGAATGGCCCGCATTGGGGGATGGTAGTGTCATTGCTGCGGGCTCTGAGGTCAGGATTATCTGCCGTGAAAACATTGCCCTAGTGGTTGAGCCTGTTCATCAGGCAACGTCTCAAAACTAAAGGATGAGTCTATGTTTGTGTTTACCTTAATCATTTTATTTGTCTTGTTTATTCTCTATAAGCTCATGCTAATAGTGCCAATGCGTGAGGTGCATGTCATTGAGCGTTTAGGGAAATTTCGCACTGTGTTACAACCGGGATTTCATTTCTTAATTCCCTTTTTCGACCGTGTGGCCTATCGCCACGATACCCGTGAGCAAGTGCTCGACGTGCCGCCACAAAGCTGTATCTCCAAGGATAACACTCAGCTTGAAGTGGATGGTTTAGTGTATCTCAAGGTTATGGATGGAAAACTAGCGAGCTACGGTATTGAAAACTATCGTAAAGCTGCCGTCAATCTGGCGCAAACTACGATGCGTTCTGAAATCGGTAAGCTCACTTTGAGTGAAACCTTTTCCGAGCGTGACCGCTTAAACGAATCCATAGTGCGCGAGATTGATAAGGCGTCTGAGCCTTGGGGGATCAAAGTGTTACGTTATGAGATCCGCAATATCACGCCATCGCGCCACGTGATCCATACCCTTGAAAAACAAATGGAAGCTGAGCGCCGTAAACGCGCTGAAATTACCCTAGCCAATGCTGAAAAGGCCGCGATGATCAATATGTCAGAGGGTGAACGCCAAGAAGCGATTAACATTTCTGAAGGCCAAAAACAGAAGCGTATCAACGAAGCTAAGGGCACAGGCCAAGAGATTGCCATTATTGCTAAGGCAAAGTCCGAAGGCATGGCAATGATTTCCCAAGCGTTAGCGGTTAATGGCGGTACCGATGCGATGAATATGTTGTTAAAAGAGCAGTTTATTGCTCAGGTTGGTAAGATCCTCAACGATTCGCAAGTGTCGGTCGTCCCGGCTGAAATGGCAAAACTCGAAGGATTCTTCGAAGGAATGGAACAAGTCACCCAAACCGTGGCTGGCCATAATGCAACTAGCAAAGGAGCACGCTAATGGAAATCCCATTGAATACTGATGTCGCAGTAATGGTTATTTGGGGACTGATTTTCGCCATATTTGTGATTAAGCTGTTCCAATCCATTCGCTTAGTCCCGACTAAATCGGCTTATATCGTTGAGCGTTTAGGTAAGTACCACTCGACGTTAGATGCGGGTTTCCACACCCTGATCCCATTTGTCGATAAAGTGGCTTATATCCATGACTTAAAAGAGGAAACTATCGACGTGCCACCACAGGAGTGCTTCTCGAGCGATGAGGTAAATGTGGAAGTCGATGGGGTGATTTATATCTCTGTTACCGATCCTGTGAAGGCAAGCTACGGCATCACCGACTATCGTTATGCGGCTATCCAGCTGGCACAGACCACCACGCGCTCTGTGATCGGCACTTTAGATCTCGACCGCACCTTTGAAGAGAGGGATGTGATTTCGGCCAAGGTAGTCGAAGTGCTCGACCAAGCAGGCGCCATGTGGGGGATCCGCGTGCATCGTTATGAGATTAAGAACATCACGCCGCCCGAGACGGTGAAAAACGCCATGGAAATGCAAGTGAATGCCGAGCGTGAGCGCCGTGCATTACTGGCAAAGAGTGAGGGTGATAAGCAGAGTAAGATCAATCGTTCCGAAGGGATTAAAGCGGAAACGATTAACCGTTCTGAGGGGGAAATGCAGCGTCGTATCAACGAGGCCGAAGGTAAAGCGGAGGAGATTTTAACGCTGTCGCGCGCAACTGCCGAATCGATTGAACGTTTAGCAACAGTGATTGCCGCTCCTGGTGGCCATAACGCACTGCGTATGCAACTCGGTGAGCAATACTTTAAGCAGCTTGATGGTTTAAGCCAAAAGTCTAGCCGTATTGTGTTGCCCGGTAATATGGTCGATTTCGATTACTGGATGAATAGCATAGGCTTAAAAGAGAAAGCTTAAGACACTAAACCATGCAGGTGCTTAAATATTCATAACTTAAGCACCAATAAACCTAAGGCCAAATAGTGATATTTGGCCTTATTTTTTGCGGTTTTGCATAGGATTGACAAGGATGATTGGTTGAAAATGTTTCGGACGAATGCATCTAATTGACGCGGTACAGGGGGAATTCAATGAAGCCATCCGTTGGCGTTACATTGTATTAAGACTAAGCGCGTTAATAGGCCAAACGTTCAGAGATTTCGGAGTGGGAATGGGTTTCGATAAGCCGCGCGATAGTGTCTTGTTCAAGTACTGCTAAGGCGGAAATTTCGTTGTAAATCTTATCCTGCACATCTAAAGGCATGTGAACATGCTCCATAAACATCCGGATACTTAAGGCGTCACCACTTTTGAACAGTTGGCTAAATTCAGAGGCTTCGATCTCGATTAATGCATTCATAATACTTCACCCTGAGGTTGGTTTTTGGAGAGTAGACAACAGGTTTTGCTGTTTATTAAGAGATACGCCTAAGTTTGATCTAGGTCAATTAAACGCCATATTAATCTTTCTTAATAAACAAATTTACTGTGTAAAAATAGGTGGTTATAAATTCTATAAAATGAAATTGTGACTTATACCAATCACATTAAATATCTAATCAGTTCAGAGCCTCACAGGCATCTCAATCCAAGGCGCATTGACGAAGAAATGGTTATTCCCTTTTAAGTCAATGTAACACGGGAGTGAGATGCCTGTGAGGCTCCCGAAGGGCGGGGTTGAACGTGCTTTATACTGCGTTTAAGGCTTTCGACAGAGCGCCACTATGCCTTCAAGCCTTCGCCTTGTCTAAAGCCCGTTTAACTCCCGCTGAATGAACAGATATTTAATACGATTGGTATTAGCTCAATGTTTAAAACGAGGCGAAAGAGGGTGGTTGGGAGCGGACTTCAGTTGGCAAGAAGATAAAAAATCGCGGCGCGTGATGGCTCACGCGCCGCGATTCAGAGACCCATTTCCGAGTAGGATTACTTAGGAATGGCTAAGAGTTGGCAGCCATTGATCCCTGCATTTTGCAAGGTGTGACGCTTACGCTCGGCATCACGTTTGCGCTCATAAGGCCCGAGGATGACTTTGTACCAAGTGCCTGAGGTGCCCTCAATTTGCCTGACCTGCGCTTCTAATCCTTGGAATGCAATCACGGCCTTCATCTGGTTCGCCTGCGACTCCTGACGGAATGAGGCGCACTGCAATTGATATTGCTGTGGCGCTCGCGTCGCCACGACATCAGGAATATCCACTTCGACGTGTTTATTCTCAAGCTCGTCCAGATAGGTCCATTCTTCCTTGGGTTTAGGCGGCAAGGCATTCGGATCTTTCTTCGGCACTTCAACTACCGGCTGTTCCTCTACCGGAGCGGCGACGGCGACCTCTTGGCGTTCAGTCTCTTTCACCTTTGGTGTAAGGAGAGCAGCAGGTTCTTTTGTCTTCACTTCTTTTTCTGTTTTGACTTCTACAGGCGCTTCCTGCTTGGCCGTGTCTTTAATGCTCCACAGAAAATAGCCAAAACTGCCTACAGCAATAAAGGCAAACAGGATCAAAGGAATAGGAAGCTTACGGCTAGGCGGGGCCTTTTTAGCCGCAGGCCTTGCGCGTGTCGCGCGGATCGGGCGCGGTTTTGCGCCCGATTGCGGTCTTCTGTTGGCATAGTCACGATTGCTCATGGCTTACATCCGTTCTAGGGTTTCGATACCTAGTAGATTTAGGCCTTTTTGCAGAGTGCTCGCCGTCAGTTGTGACAGCAGTAAACGACTGTGTTTTTGCTCGTCGTTATCGGCTGCAAGCACTGGGCAGGCCTCATAGAAACTAGAGAAAGCCCCTGCTAATTCATAGAGGTAACCGCAGAGCACATGTGGTTGGCCTTTGTCGATAACACGGCTTAGGATTTCACCAAACTGCGCCAGTTTGTTGCCTAGATCTTTCTCTTTTTCGTGGTCGAGTACGATTTTGGCTTGGCTTAAGTCAACATCGGTCGCACGCTTAAAAATGCCAGCGACACGGGTGTAAGCGTATAACAGGTAAGGCGCGGTATTGCCTTCAAAGCTCAGCATTTGCTCGAAGCTGAAGATGTAATCGCTGGTACGGTTTTTCGACAGATCAGCATATTTTACCGCGCTGATCCCAACTACGCGGGCAATCTCTGCAAGTATCGCTTCATCCATATCTGGATTCTTACTGCGAACTAATTCCAGCGCGCGGCTGTTGGCTTCGTCGAGCAGATCAACTAATTTCACCACGCCACCAGTACGGGTCTTGAACGGACGACCATCTTCGCCATTCATAGTACCAAAGCCTAAGTGCTCGAGTGACATATCCTCGCGGACAAACTTGGCCAGTTTGGCAAGGCTAAACACTTGCTGGAAGTGCAGTGCTTGGCGTAAATCAACAAAGTACAGCACGCGGTCGGCTTTGAGTACACTTGAGCGGTAACGCATCGCGGCTAAGTCGGTTGTGGCGTACAGGTAACCACCATCGGCTTTTTGAATGATAACCGGCAGTGGTTCGCCTTCTTTTGTGCGGAAGGCCTCTTGGAAGACCACTTTGGCGCCGTTACTTTCAGTCAATAAACCTTGGGCATCTAAATCTTTAACAACTTGCTCTAAATCGGCGTTGTAGGCGCTTTCACCGTGCACGTCGGCGCGGGTTAAACTCACCCCTAAACGCTCGTATACTTCGTGGCAATGGCTTAGCGAAATATCGTTAAATTCGCGCCACAGTTTGTTGCAGTACTCATCACCGGATTGCAGTGCAACCACAAGCTGACGGGCGCGGGTCGCGAACTCAGCCGATTCGTCGAAACGCAGTTTGGCGGCGCGGTAGAAGGTTTCGAGATCCGATAACTCTAATTGGGCTTGTTCGCCATTGGCTGCACGTAATTCTTCCATGTAAGCCAGCAACATACCAAATTGGGTGCCCCAGTCGCCCACGTGGTTTTGACGGATCACTTTGTGGCCTAAAAACTCGAGGGTGCGCACCACGCTATCGCCGATGATGGTTGAACGCAGGTGACCTACGTGCATCTCTTTGGCGAGGTTGGGTGATGAATAATCCACCACAACAGTTTGTGGTGCGGGTAATTTGATCCCTAAATGCGCATCGCCAATCGCGGCTTGTAATTGGTTAGCCAGTGCGCTGTCATCGATGAAGAAGTTGATAAAACCTGGGCCTGCAATTTCAACTTTTGCCACATAGGCGGAGGCGGGAAGGTTGTCGATGATCAGCTGTGCTAATTCACGCGGATTTTTACCCGTTGCCTTGGTTAGCATCATGGCTACGTTGGTTGCCAAGTCGCCATGGCTCTTATCCTTGGTTCGATCTACTTGAATTCGGGCCTCAAAATCCGCAGGTAAAATACCTTGTTGTTTAAAGGATTCGATGGTTTGGTCAAGTAATGATTGGATATGTGATTTCATGGGTTAATTAGCTACTAACTTTAAGAGTGAATACAGGGAATAACCGCGTATTTTAGCCGTTTGTGGTGACTAATTGCTATCTTCCCGATGATTTTTTATCAAATTATTGAATCACAACAGATCCTGCGGATCCCTATCTAGGCTCCAGCGGCAGCGTTTGGCTTCGGGCAGTTGTTCCACCAGCGGATAAATACGCTCGAACTCCTGCTGTAATCTATGTCTGTGTTTGGCCTGAAACATCAACTGGCGGCGGAACTTACCGGCCTTTCGATCGAGTGGCGCGGGCATTGGGCCGATAATCTCAAACTCTTTATCTTGGGGCAGCAAGGATGCAAACGCATTAAGAAAATTGTCAGCATCTAAGGCAGAATGCGCCTCGGCGCGCACCAGTACCATATGCCAAGCGGGTGGCAAGAGCGCCATTTGCCGTTCTTTTAATTGACTGCGGGCAAATTCGCCATAACCGCGGTGGAGTAAATCCCTAAGGATCGGGTTATCACTCTGGTGAGTTTGCAGAAGCACTGTACCGGGTTTATTGGCCCGCCCAGCGCGGCCCGCCACTTGGGTATAAAGCTGGCCGAAGCGCTCTGGCGCCCTAAAGTCGGCGCTAAATAGCGCACCATCGACATCGAGTAAGCCCACTAAGGTAACATCAGGGAAGTGGTGCCCTTTGGCCAGCATTTGGGTGCCAACCAAGATTTTATATTCGCCCTTATGAATCGCACTTAAATGGTTTTCTAGCGAACCTTTAAGGCGGGTGGTATCGCGATCGATACGCACCACTGGATATTTTGGAAACTCCAATTGCAGTGCTTCGGCGAGCTGCTCGGTACCAATACCTTGGCCCATCAACATGGTACTGCCGCAATTATGGCATTGCCTTGGGATGGCATATTGATTACCACAGTGGTGGCAGCGAATTTCCCCAAGGGATTGATGTACGGTAAAAAATGCATCGCAGCGATCGCATTCGTGTAAGTGGCCACATTCATGGCAGAGCAGTGCTGGTGCAAACCCGCGGCGGTTTAAAAATAGTAATACCTGATTGCCGGCCTCTAAATGGCTGCGGATCTCGTTGATCAGTGGCGCCGACATGCCCGCCTTGAGGGGCAGGTTTTTAATATCGATAATACCTTGGCGTACTTTTTTAGCATTACCAGCCCGCTCACCGAGTTGCAGATGATGATAACGACCACTGAGCGCATTTTGCAGGCTTTCTAAGGAAGGCGTTGCTGACCCTAAAATCACTGGGATTGATTCTAAATGCCCACGCATTACCGCTAAGTCGCGGGCATGATAACCAACGCCTTCTTGCTGTTTAAAGCTGCTGTCGTGTTCTTCGTCGAGGATGATTACACCGGGAAATGCCATCGGCGTAAACAATGCGGAGCGAGTACCAATGATGATGGCCGCTTGGCCACAGCGAGCTTGTCGCCAGGCTTCGAGGCGCTGATTGTCGGTTAAACCTGAGTGCAGCACGGCAACATTCACCTTAAATCGGCGTTTAAAGCGATTGATGGTTTGCGGCGTGAGGCCAATTTCAGGCACTAGAATAAGTGCTTGTTTACCTTGTTTAAGGATATGTTCGAGCAAGGCTAAATAGACTTCTGTTTTACCCGAACCGGTAATGCCCTCGAGCAGAGTACAGTGATATCCTTGTTGCTGCGTTAATACCGTTACGGCAATTGCTTGCTCTTTATTTAGCCTGTGGGGCGTTTCATCGAGCTCGAGTTGGCTGCGCCAATCGAGATTGAGCTCGGCGAGTTTTTCGTGGCGGGCAATCCAGCCTTTATCTTCTAAGGTTTTGAGCGCGGTCTTGTTCAGCGCTAGGCTGGTGACTTCTTCCTGGGTGAGACTGGTTTGTTTTAGCTGTTCGAGTAATTTTTTTTGAGCGGGCGCGCGTTTTAAGGTTTCTGGCGCAATATTGCTGCCTAGCTCTGTGATGTGCCAGTACTGGATTTTTTGTGGCGCGGCATCTAGGCCCTTGCGCAGTGCTACAGGTAAGGCTTGAGTGAGCATTTGGCCTTGGCTGCAAAAGTAGTATCTGGCCGCCCATAGGGTTAATTTATAGAGCGATTCTGGCAATAAGGGCGCGTCATCAATAAACTCTATAACGGATTTCAGTTGCGTTGGCGCCAGATCGCAACTGTCGGTAATCGCGGTAACGAGCCCAATAAGTTGTTGGCGTCCAAAGGGGACTTTGACCCGAACGCCAATTTGTGGCTTGGCTTGGGAGCTATCATCGCTTTGCTCGTTTGTCTTTACGCGATAAGTAAAGTTTTGCCGCATAGGCACAGGTAACGCAACTTCAACAAACAGTGACATATGCTGGGCGAGTCTAAAAGGGAAATGAGGTTTAGTGTACTCAGCGCGGCTAGCAAGGGCTAGTCCTAATGACAGTTTATCCAAGGATAGTTGAGAGTAAGTAAATGACTAAAATAGCGAAATCATTAGGACTCTTTGCCTTAGTATGCAGTGCTGCTGTGCAGGCACAGGTTTCCCATGTCAGCATCAACAATCGGATGTTTGAATTGGGCGCCTATCCCAAAATGCGCGTGAATGTGATCAGTGATAATCAGGATATGACGCGGCTTGAGTTTGTGTTGCATCAGTCCAGTGGTGAAGAAAAGCTGATGGCTGAACAGCTCAACCGTTTCTTGATATTGCTGACGGGAGTTGAGGATGTCACTGATCCTAAGGCACGCTTGTTAGTTCGTGAATATCGAGTCGATCGCTGGTATGAAGTGAAAAATCTGCCGCTGTTTGATAATACTTCCTCTGCGACGTCTTCAGTATCGCAAGCAAAAACCGCGGTTGTTAAATCAAGCAAAGCAGCCAAAGCCGAAACTAGTCAGTTGGCGGCAAGCTCTGCTAAAAGTGACAAAACCACAGTTAAATCAACTAAGGTTGTGCAAGAGGTGAATTTAGTCACCGCTGAAGCAGATGTTGCGCCCGTTATTGTGGCGGCTGTGACGGCAAACGTTGTTGCCCCCCGCGCTTCTGGATTTACCTTCCCAGAGGATAAGCCTGACGCGAAAGCATCCTCAGCTTCGAGTTTGTCTACGGAACCTTCTATCGCTAAGCCATCGACCGAATCATCTGCTGCCCAAGTCTCATCTGCAAACGCAGATATGGTAAAAGCTGATAAGAGTATAAATGGGATTGATGTGTCTGAAGCTAAGACAGCCGAAGTGACTAAGATCGCTAGCTCGACAAATGCCAATGCAACAAGCTCGGGTGAGTGTATGTTGGATTATCACAACGAGACCCTATGGCGGATTGCCAATCGCTATGCCCTTGAGTGGCAAGTCAGTGTATATGGTGCGATGTTGGCGATTCATGACGCTAATCCTAAAGCATTTGCTAAAAATCGTATCAATGCCTTAAAGAAAGATGCCATTTTAACTTGTCCATCGGCTGAGATACTCGCGCGTTATCCCGATGCACAGGGCGCTAAGGCGAGTTTCGAAGATAGGGAAGCTGGCCAATAAAAGCTGAGACAAATGGTCAGTAAACAAGTGGATTATCGTTAAAATGCTCAGATAATCTACTTGTATCCGCTTAGGTGATACTGTAATATCCTGCGCCCTAACATATCCGTTATTAACTGCATGTGGTGTCCGACTTCGGGTTGGAAGAGCGACATGGCCTTACTTTTGAGGTAATCCCAATGAAACCAGGTATCCACCCAGAATATGCAGTAATCACTGCAAACTGTACTTGTGGCAACGTAATCAAAGTAAACTCTACTGCTGGTAAAGACCTGCATTTAGACGTTTGTGGTGCATGTCACCCATTCTACACAGGTACACAAAAAATTGTTGATACAGGCGGTCGTATCGACAAGTTCAACAAGCGTTTTGGTATGCTTGGCAAGAAATAATTGCGTTAGCAATATTTCTCTCGAAGGCGCCTCTGGCGCCTTTTTGCTTTTTGTCGTTAGCTGGCACGTAATCGCTACTTTTTAGCCTTTCTGGTACGATTTCAATTAAAAAAACACCACTATCACTTTCTTCCTGTTAAATTGCGCAAAATCGACTTATTTATAGTAATTAACGATAATATAATGCTAGTTAGTGTCTTTATTGTAATTTAGTCAACATTTTTTAGGTTTAACCACAGTTTTACCCTTGTTTTATTGCATATTTTCGTTTGTTTTCTACAAAATTAAACAGGTAATCATCCGTTATCGACTAAGATAAGTTTGTAAAACTTAGCTTAGGGCGACAATTCAGCCGTAAAGGCGAAATTTCTCAAGATCTTATTTAAAATGTGACCTAATTGGCGTATCTTACCCCGACCTGCCACACTGTTTAAATCACCCATAAATGAGGTGATCTTGAGTCGGTCGGCCTTACTTCCATACTTATAAATGTCGCATTTCAGGATGTTAAAATGTCAGATATTCGTCAACAAGCACTCGATTATCATGAATTCCCCGTTCCCGGTAAAACTGCAGTATGCCTCACCAAACCTGCTGAAACGAGCCATGACCTCGCGCTAGCCTATAGCCCAGGTGTGGCTGAACCAGTACGTGAAATTGCCGCTAATCCTGAAAATGCCTATCGTTATACCAACAAAGGTAACACTGTTGCCGTTATTTCTAACGGTACGGCGATTCTGGGCCTAGGCAACTTAGGTCCATTGGCTTCAAAGCCCGTGATGGAAGGTAAGGCACTATTATTCAAACACTTTGCTAATATCGACTCGACCGATATTGAAGTAACGCATAACACTGCTGAAGAGTTTATTAATACAGTTGCGGCTATTGCTGGCACCTTTGGTGGGATTAACCTCGAAGACATCAAAGCGCCTGAATGCTTTGTTATCGAGCGCGAATTGATTGAGCGTTGTAATGTGCCTGTGTTTCACGATGACCAGCATGGCACAGCCATTGTTACCGCAGCTGGCATGATTAACGCTTTAGACATTCAAGGTAAACTGATTAGCGATGCCACTTTTGTGTGTATGGGTGCTGGTGCGGCTGCCATTGCCTGTATGACCATGTTAGTGAAGTGTGGTGCTAACCGCGCCAACATTTACATGCTTGACACCAAAGGCGTGATCCATGCGGGTCGTACTGATCTGAATGAATACAAAGCCTTGTTTGCGAATGAGACTGACAAGCGTACCTTGCAAGATGTGATTAAAGGCGCTGACGTTTTCTTAGGGCTATCCGGCCCAAATGTGATTGGTGCTGAAGAAGTGGCCATGATGGCGGATAAGCCAGTGATTTTTGCCTGCTCAAACCCAGACCCTGAAATAAAACCTGAACTTGCCCACGCGACGCGCAGCGATTTAATTATGGGCACTGGTCGCAGCGATTATCCAAACCAAGTGAACAACGTACTGTGTTTTCCGTTTATTTTCCGCGGCGCATTAGATGTGCGTGCATCGTGCATTAACGATGAGATGAAGATTGCGGCTGTACATGCCATTGCCGGATTAGCGAAAGAAGAAGTTCCAGCAAGTGTACTTAAGGCTTATCCAAAGGTAAGTTCATTAAGTTTTGGTCCTGAATATGTGCTACCAAAACCGATGGATCCACGTTTATTGCCGCGCGTGGCCCGCGCCGTGGCGCAAGCGGCCATTGATTCGGGTGTTGCTGCAATAACAACTTTGCCCCAATATGCGGATTAAGCGACAAGAGAATTAATAGAAGAAGAGGCTAATTAGCCTCTTTTTTGTTTTAACGTTGGCTGAAATCTCTGCTATTGGCGCGATTTTCAATGTCTTTGAAAATAAATCCTAGGTTGCCTTTTAGCTTATGCTACTGAATAATCTTGAGTAGCATTTGTTTAACTCATGTTAAGAGTGCACCAATAATTATAATAATCCTGCAGGATAGCGGCTCGATGAAATTCACTCGAATGTTAACAACAAAACTAACCAGCTTCTGGTTAATGTCTTTAGCCGCTATTGCCTTCGTGTTTTTACTCAGCGCAATGATGAGTTTTGTACAATTAACCTATAAGTTTCAGCAGCAGAAAGTGTCTGAACTTGAATCCCTTCTAATAGAGCATTATCACTCCCAGCCCGATTGGGAGTTGGAGTCTTGGCTGCCTCCCATGTTGCTGGCGTATAACGCCGTTGAATTTCGTTTAACCATGAAGAGCGAAGTGCTTTTCGCCTATCACGGCAATGTGCAGACGCAAAATGCCATGGTGTATACCCATTTGCTCGATCCTCAGTCGGGTCTCACAATGGCTCTGAGCTTGCCACAACCTTTCGAACATTACAGTGTGAGTTGGTATGAGTTGCTTATCTTGGGCATTGGCTTACTAGCTGTGATTGCTTTGGTTCGTTTCGGACATATATGGTTTTCGCAGCAGTTGGATGGTATTGAGGAACTTGCTCAGCGCAGTCGATTAATTTTACAAGGTAAACATGAACAAGCGCTGGCAACCCCTGGTAATGGTAAGCCAAGGCTAATCAATAGAGCCTTAACCAAACTGCTTGAGGAATTGCAGGATGCCCATAAGGAACGAGGTCGTTTCGATAAGTTTATTCGCTCCAATACCTTTTTAGATGCGCAAACCCGTATTGGTAATCGGTTGTTTTTAAATAACCGCCTCGATGCCATGAGCCATGACCAAGGTATGGTCGCTCATGGGGTGATTTATCTGTTAGAAATGGATGATCTCGATTTGATACAGCAGGCAAAGGGTGAAGCTGCTGTTAAAGAGTTACTCCATGCGACGGTCAATAGTATTAACTCTATCTTGCAAACCTTGCCGAACAGTATTTTTGCGCGGCGTAACCATAATCAATTTGCGATAGTTGTGCCCCACGTCTCTTTGATTGAGGCAGATCAGCTCGCCAGTAAGTTACTTAAAGTCTGCTTGAGTCAAACCTTGCCCGATGATGTGGACAATAGAGATAACTTTTACCACTTGGGCTGTGCTTATTTTACCGCCGGGGATAATGTTAATCAGCTGCTTGATGAGGCCGATATGGCGTTACGTGCTGCTCAATTACAAGGTAATAGTAATTGGTTTATGTACGATAAGGGCGCGATTGATGAGGAGTTTGCCAAAGGCTCGGTGCGTTGGCGCAGCTTCTTAGAGAATGCCTTAGTTCAGCGGCGTTTTTATCCCTTTAGTCAGCCCATTATGGATTTAGATGGGAGAGAGCACCATAAAGAGATCTTTACCCGGGCGCGGGATAATCAAGGGACATTAGTGCGGGCGACGTTGTTTATCCCCATGGCAAACAAATGTGGTTTGATGCCACAAATTGAACGGCAGATGATTGAGCGTGTATTGGGGTTGCTCGGCCAAGAGCAGCATAAAGATCAAATCTATAGTGTGAATCTTAGCTTAGATAGTTTGATGAGCCGGGCCTTTACCCAGTGGCTTAAAACGACCTTACTTGAGCATCGCCATCTGACACCTCAACTGATTTTTGAGGTGTCAGAGGATATAGTGATCCAGCATCAAGACAAGCTTCAGCCTAAACTCGATATGATCCGTAAGATGGGAGCTCGTCTGTGTGTCGACCATGTTGGACAACAGGTTGTTGGCACTTACTATATCCGAGAGTGCCATTTCGACATGATTAAACTGCACCGTTCTATCGTACGTCATATTCATTTACGCCCTGAAAATCAATTGTTTATTCGTAGTTTAATCGGTGGTTTGTACCGTACTGAAGTGCAAGTGTGTGCGGAGGGGGTTGAAGTGTTTGAAGAATGGCAAACTTTGCAAATTCTCGGGGTGGGGATGGCCCAGGGCATGTATTTTAGCGATCCAGCAGAGGTGTTATAAGTCGTATTGTTTTCCCCGAGTGATGTGATCCTCGTGGAAGAATAGGGCTGGGTTGTTGAATTTCTCTATAAAATTCACAGATTAGCGGATAAACTAGCCTGTGCCAAAATTATGACGCTGGATATGACGAATTTCGCATTCTAAATGCTGTGAGCTTATCTCCGTCTGGTGGTGTAGAAATAGCGCAATTCGCTGGCTTATCACTCAAGCTTAACTTTATCGGAAGACAGGCATTTTTATGGATAAAGGACTTTTTGCTCGGTTGGCCTTTTGGCGAGCCAAACAGACGGGTGTTGCACTGGGGGTGTATGTCTGTGCTGATAAGCTGTGGGTCTATGCACCTGCCACCGAACGTCTGCATGAGCAGTGGGTTTCTTTTGAATTACAACAAGATCAATGGCAAAGTGTCTTTGCTGAACTTGCCAGCACTTTCCCCCATGCCGCTTTACAGATCACTCTTAGTAGTGGTCGCTATCAATTGCTCGTCGCCGATAAACCGAATGTCGATAGTGAAGAATTATCTCAAGCTTTGATTTGGTCTATCAAAGATATGGTCAATATTCCTGTGCCGCAAATTCACTTGGATTATTTTGAGTCCCCTTTGCCAAGCAATAAACTCAATGTTGTCGTGGTTGATAAAGATAAGTTGATCAATATGGTTCAAGCCATCAGTGAGCAAGGTTTGACTGTTTTAGGGATTAGCATCGAAGAACTCGCGATGACCAACCTGTTTATCGATGATAATCAGGCAAGATTGGTCGTTAGCCATCATTCTGGGCAGGAGTTGTTACTGACGGTGGTAAAACAGGGGCTGTTATATATGCAGCGCCGTGTACGCGGTTTTAGCCAATTAGATAAGGCTGAAGTGGATGAACTAAACTATGGATTGGCAGATAACTTAAGCCTAGAAATTCAAAGATCTATGGATTATTTTGAGAGTCAACTGCGCCAGCCTCCTGTTAACTCCATTGAGTTATTTGCCGACGGTGCGGTCGATGCCTTAGCGAAGTTGGTGTCGGCCAACTTTAATCAAGCCGTTAATGTGGTTAATAAGACCTCCGTTGGCGCGAAAATGGCGGGATTGGCCTTTAGTGAGCTTTCACGAGGTGACGAGTGATAAAATCGAGAGTCAACCTATATTCTGCCGCCCTATTGCCGCCAAAGCAGAGCTTAACCTTCGCTAAATTAATCAGTTATACCGTAGGCTTGTTAGTTGTCTGCGGTGCAGTTGCCGGTTTTAGCTATTGGACATTAAATGAGTCTGTGCAGGCGCTAAGCCAAGCGTCAGCGCAAAAACAGCAATTTGACCAGCAAAAGGCGGAGTTTGAAGCACAAATCGCCGCCCGTAAACCCGATCCTGAGTTAGTCGCGCGCGTCGAGTTAGAGTCACAGCAGCTCGAGCTAAAGCAATTATTAATGAATGAGCTGGCACTGCGTTCCTCCCTCACCAGCCGAGGTTTTGCACCTGTATTGAAGGATTTGGCTATGGTGGCCGATGCGAGTGTTTGGCTTAACCATATTGTGATTAACGAGCAGCACTTTATGTTTGAAGGATTTGCTGATCATCCACAGAGTATCCCGCTTTGGGTGAGTAAGCTAAAAGCGACCCAGACCTTAAAAGGGCAGGCTTTTTCGTCTATGACCATGGATCGCGGTGAGGATAAACCGCTGGCTTTCACGCTGACGAGTGAGACTCCAGAGGAGCAGGCGCGATGAAAGCCCAATTTGAACAATTAGCGCAAAAGTTTGATGCTCTCAGCCAACGCGAGCGTGGGCTAATCGCCATTGCCCTGTTAGCACTGATCGCTATGTTGGCTTATATGCCTATTGAGTCGCTTTGGAAACAACAGTATTCGACGGCGCAGCAGTTAAAGGTCATAGAGCAAGAAAATCAGGTTTCGGTGCAACAGATTGATTTATACCAGCAGCGATTAGCGCTAGATCCCAATCAGGACTATCGCCAGCGTTTAACCTTGCTACAGCAACAAAACCAACAGCTTGATACTCAGCTTAACGAGCAGATGGTCGATATGGTGCCCGCCGATTATATGCCTGAACTATTGGGTAATCTGCTTGGGCAGGTTCAGGGAATTACCTTACAGAAGTTTACCTCTATCGCGCCCGTACCACTGCTTGCGGTGGGTGAAGAGAAAAAGTTGAATTTGTATAGCCATGGGATCCGCATGAGCTTAGAAGGTGATTATTTCTCGGTATTGCGTTTTGTTGAAGCAGTAGAAGCCATGCCCGACAAACTTTACTGGAAACGCCTCGACTATAAAGTGGCTGATTACCCCAAAGGGAAAATCGATATCGAGCTTTATACTTTGAGTATTAATAAGGACTTTATCAGTGTTGCTCAATAAGCCTTATATTTTCATCGCATTACTGGTGATTTCGGCACAAGTGTCGGCTGAAAACTTACGGGACCCTACTTTGCCCGGTAAAGGCTATTCGGCTGTAGGCGCTGCGAGTCAAAATCAGCATCAAGCCTTAGTGCTCAACAGTATTGTCAGCTCAGGCAACACGGCTTACGCCGTGATTAATAATAAAATTGTGTCCGTAGGTGATAGCATCCAAGGGGTCAAAGTCGTGCGTATTACCCCCTCGTCAGTATCACTTTCTGACGGACGGAAATTAGCATTATTTCAAGCAATAACAGAGAGATAGGGAATAAGACTCAGATGACCGCCATTAAATACTTCACACCTTTACTCTCACTTTGCCTTATGGCTTGCCAAACTACAGATAGACCGCAGCCGATGGCATCAAAAGAGGCTCTTTCTGCGTCGATGCAGGCCGCGAAGCAGTCAACGCCACCTCCGCCAGCCGTTATGCCAGACGCGGTGCAGCGTGAACTGAATACTAATACCTTAATGGGCAGTTTAGCTGCGCCCATGGAAACCGAACGTCGTATCGATGTTTCTGCCCATGATGTCGATGCGAGGGTATTTTTCCCTAGCCTCGTTCAGGGCACCCCCTTTAGTGTGGCGGTGCATCCCGATGTGCAGGGCACGATTTCATTGTCGCTAAAAGGCGTGACATTGAGCGAAGCCATTCAAGTGGTTGAAGATATTTATGGCTATGAAGTCAGCCGTGAAGGACGTATTTTGCGAGTATTCCCTGCGGGGATGCGTACTGAGACTTTTCCGGTCAATTACTTATACATGGTACGCGATGGCCTGTCGTTAACCTCGGTGAGTTCGGGCCGAATTTCCGATAACAGTAACTCGAATAACAATAACGGCAATAATAACTCGAATAACGGTAACCTTAGTGGCAATAACAATTCGAGCAACGGTAATAATGCCAACAATAACAGCAGCGATAGCAGCAATGGCACCTTTATCCGTTCGCACACTAAGACCGATTTTTGGGGCGAGTTAAAAGAAACCTTAACCGCCATTGTGGGTGACACGGGCGGCGGTCGCCAAGTGGTCGTCACTCCACAGGCGGGATTAGTGACGATTCGTGCCTATCCGAATGAATTACGTCAAGTGCGTGCTTTTTTAAGTTCGGCAGAGACACATTTACAACGCCAAGTGATCCTTGAGGCAAAGATCCTCGAGGTGACTCTGTCTGATGGTTATCAGCAGGGGATTCAATGGCAAGCGCTTGGCTCAGCGTTAGCAGGGGGAAATACTCAGGTAGAAGTAGGTACGTCTGCTGGTCCAGGTTTGAGTGATCAAATTAGCTCAACGCTGGGTGGCGTAACGACGATTAGTTTCAAGGGTGCGGATTTTGCGGGAATGATTAACCTGCTCGATACCCAAGGTGATGTGGATGTATTATCCAGCCCAAGGGTGACGGCATCGAATAACCAAAAAGCGGTAATTAAAGTCGGTACCGATGAGTATTTTGTTACCGATGTTTCATCAACTACTGTGGCTGGCACTACGCCTATTACGACACCTCAAGTTCAATTAACTCCTTTTTTCTCGGGGATTGCGCTGGATGTAACTCCGCAAATCGATAAAGACGGCAACGTATTACTGCATGTTCATCCATCGGTGATCGATGTCAAAGAACAGGAAAAAGGCATTGTAATCAATGACCAACCTTTAAAATTACCCTTGGCGCAAAGTGAAATTCGCGAATCAGATACTGTGATCCGCGCGGCCTCTGGCGATGTTGTCGTCATTGGTGGTTTGATGAAGAGTGAAAATTCAGAAGTGGTATCGCAAGTACCTTTGCTTGGGGATATCCCTTGGGTGGGTGAACTGTTTAAAAATCGCAGTAAGCAGAAGAAGAAAACCGAGCTGATTATTATGTTAAAGCCGACCGTGGTGGGCGGGGATACGTGGAAAAACGAGTTAGAGCGTTCTAAGACCTTACTCGACCGTTGGTATCCAGAAAATAAGTAAGCTTTCATGTATTTGAAGCACTTTGGACTTAGCCAAACGCCATTTTCGTTAACCCCTAATACCGGATTTTTTTTCGGGTTATCCCCGCACGTAGAGGCGCTGCAAGTATTGCAGACCGCCCTACAAACCGGGGAGGGTTTTATCAAAGTCACTGGCGAAGTGGGCACGGGCAAAACCTTAATCTGCCGTAAGCTGATTAATGAACTGCCGCAGGGCTTCCATTGTGCGTATCTTCCCAATCCTTATCTCACTCCCGCCGAGCTGCGCTGGGCGGTGGCCAATGAGCTTGGGTTAAAATACACCAGCGAAATCGATCAGCAGCAACTCACCGGACTTATCCAGCAACAATTACTCGCCCTGAGCGCCCATGGTCACGCCATTGTATTAGTGCTGGACGAAGCGCAGGCCTTGCCCGATGAGAGCCTCGAAGCGTTGCGACTGTTTACCAATCTTGAAACCGAAAGCCGTAAGCTGTTGCAAGTGGTGCTCTTTGGTCAGCCCGAGTTGGATGAGCGATTAAAGCGCCAAGCCTTTAGACAACTGCGGCAGCGCATCACCTTTAGCTACAGTCTTCGGCCGTTAACTTGGGATGAAACCGATGCCTACATTCGTTACCGCTTAGCGGTGGCAGGCTATGCGGGGCAAGCATTATTCAGCCCTAAACTGACGCGTAAAATCGCCGAGGCATCACGAGGCATTCCGAGATTGATCAATATTTTAGCCCATAAAGCCCTGATGCTCAGTTTTGGCGAAGGGGCAACTCAGGTGCGCATCGCCCACATTAAGGGCGCGATACAGGATACCGAAGATGCCAGTCGCGGTTCGCAAAACTGGCCGACCTATATGGCGATCGCGCTGATAGTATGTGCTGCGGCGATTGGGGCATTGCTGGCATCTGGCGTTAACCTGCAACAGTTGTGGGGAGGCGTCGCATGAGCGTGATCAACAAGATGCTGCAGGATCTCGATAAACGCCAGCAGGGGCATTCTCTCAGCAATGTGGCTGTGCATCAGGCCCAGTTTCTGGGGCGTCCAAATCCATCACGTAAATGGTTAGTCATCAGCTTAGTGTCACTGCTTGTAGGTGGTGTGTCTGTTTATGCCTTTCAGGCCATGTACGACTCAAGGAATGCCACTGATAACAGTGTTAACACTGTGGTGAGTGCGCAAACTCCGTCGGATAACACCAACCCACAGACAGATACGAGTTCTATGGGAGCAGAAACGGGAGCAGAAACGACTATACCAACAGAGCCGACTGCGGAGATGGTGCAAGTGAGTCCGTCGTCGACAGATGCTCCAGCAAAGGATATGTCTGCGTCAGTAGAATCTGCCCCAAGTGTGACTCAATCTCCCCGTGTTAATGCGGCGCCCGTTGAGCCAACAAGTGAACCGACAACCGAATCAGTTGCGGTAAACTCCTCAACCGATACAGCTAACAAGGTGGCATTACCCCAAGAGTCGCTGCAGGCACAAACTGAGCCACAACAGGTTGCGGTTAAAGCAAATCAAGCGGAAGTTAACGTAAATCAGAGTGAAGTAAAAATAACCCAAACAGAGGCCAAGGCGAGTGAGCCAGTCGAGTCTGCTTCGACTCAAGCTTCGAGCCAAGCTGCGGCTCAGCCAACAGGGCAAATGGCGGTGACGGAAGTAAAGCTTTCTCCAAGCCAGTTAGCACAAAAACAACTGGTATTGGCGAGCGATGCCGAAAAGCAAGGTCAGTTGGTTAAGGCGATGGATTACTACGCTAAAGCGCTCAAGCTTGACCCGAGCTTACACGAGTCGCGCAAACAACTGGCAGCGTTGCACTATGGTCAAGGTGAGCAGCCCCAAGCGGCCGAAGTGTTAGCGCAGGGACGATTACTTTATCCGCAAGAGTTTGAATTTGCTTTGCTATTAGCTAGGGTGCAACATGCGATGGGTGATACTGACGCAGCACTTGCCAGCCTTGCGCAAATCCCCGATAGTCATCCTTTAGCTCGGCAAAAGTGGTTAGCGCAGACGGATTTAGCCCAAAAACAGGGGCAATATCCGTTAGTTGAACAGGCTTACCGCAAGTTATTGCAGCAGGAGCCGCAGCAGGGGAAATGGTGGATGGGATTAGCCTATGCTCTTGACTCTCAAAAGCAATTTACCCAAGCCAGTCAAGCCTATCGTACAGCATTAAGCTATTCCGGTTTATCAACTCAGGCCACGGCTTTTATTGAACAACGTTTACAGCAACTAGGAGATAGCCAATGAAACCCAGATTAAAGATGCGTTTGGGCGATCTGTTAGTTCAAGAATCCATTATTACCGAAGAGCAGTTGCAGCAAGCCTTGGGCGAGCAGCGAAAGACGGGCCATAAACTTGGCCGAACCCTGATTGAGCTGCGCTCTATTACCGAAACTCAACTGCTGCAATTTTTGTCGCAGCAGTTAAATCTACCGCTGCTGGATATCAGCAAACGCCCAATTCCCACCGAGGTGGTGAATCTGATCCCTGAGGTGCAAGCAAGGCGTTTTCGTGCCCTTGCGGTTGAAGATCGGGGTGATACGGTATTAGTGGCCATGAGCGATCCGGCGGATTTGCAGGCGCTCGACCATTTAGAAAGCTTAATTGCGCCGAAAAAGCTCAGTGTCGCAGTCGCACCCGAGCAGCAATTACTGCAAGCCTTCGATAACCTGTATCGCCGCACCGACCAAATCGCGCAAATCGCTGGTAAGCTTGAAGAGGAATATGCCGCCGATCAAATGTTTGATCTGGCGAGCCTGACCTCGGGCGATAGCGATAATGAAACCACAGTCGTTAAGCTGCTGCAGTCGATTTTTGAAGATGCGGTGCAAATGCGTGCTTCGGATATTCATATTGAGCCCGGCGAAAAAGCCCTGCGGATCCGCCAACGTATCGATGGCCAGTTACACGAAACCATTCTAAATGAAGTCAATATCGCTGCGGCTCTAGTCTTGCGCCTTAAGCTTATGGCTGGGCTAGATATTTCTGAAAAACGTCTGCCGCAGGACGGGCGTTTCCATATGGAAATTAAGGGCCACAAGATTGACGTGCGTATGTCGACCATGCCGATTTACCACGGCGAATCTGTGGTGATGCGTCTACTCGATCAATCCGCAGGCTTGTTGACTTTAAACGAGACTGGGATGCCGCCGCATATTTTGGCGCGTATTCGTAAGCAGATTAAACGCCCCCACGGCATGTTGCTGGTGACAGGGCCAACGGGTAGCGGTAAAACCACCACCCTGTATGGCATCTTAAGTGAGCTCAATACTGCTGATCGCAAAATCATCACGGTAGAAGATCCGGTCGAATACCAATTGCCAAGGATCAACCAAGTTCAAGTTAACCATAAGATTGGACTCGATTTTTCGAACGTGCTGCGTACCACCTTGCGTCAAGACCCGGACATTATCATGGTCGGTGAGATGCGTGACCAAGAAACCGTGGAGATTGGTCTTAGGGGCGCACTTACGGGTCACTTTGTGTTATCCACATTGCACACTAACGATGCGGTGACCAGCGCGCTACGTTTACTCGATATGGGCGCCGCCAGTTACTTAGTGGCGAGCGCGCTGAGGGTGATTATTGCCCAGCGTCTAGTGCGCCGCGTGTGCCATAACTGTGGCGTGGAATATCAGCCTACGGCGCAGGAAAAAGCCTGGCTGAATAGTGTGAGTCGTCAGGACTTTTCATCGGCCAAGTTCCGCATTGGCACGGGCTGCCAAAGCTGTAACGGCAGTGGTTATCGCGGCCGTATCGGTATTTTTGAGATCCTTGAATTGGATGAGAAGATGATCGATGCGATGCGTACCGGTAATCCACAGGATTTTGCCCGTGCAGCCCTGCAAAGCCCAAATTTTACTCCGCTTGCCGAGTCAGCACTGCAATATTTGAGCGAGGGCATGACGACCATTGAAGAGGTGGCTAAGCTAGTTGAGGATGTGAGTGAGTCGCAGGTGCCACTCTCGCGGGATATTATCAGTCAGCAAGGCGTTGAGGCGTAATTATGCCGGTTTATCAATACCGTGGACGCAGTGGACAAGGTCAGGCCGTAACAGGTCAGCTCGATGCTGCCTCAGAAAGTGCTGCTGCTGATATGTTGTTAGCGCGCGGCATTATTCCCTTGGAAGTTAAAGCGGCAAAGGTGACTAAGTCATTTTCACTGACACAGCTCTTTGGTAGTAAAGTCGGTTTAGATGAATTGCAAATTTTTACCCGGCAAATGTATTCCCTTACGCGCTCGGGGATCCCCATTCTGCGAGCCATTGCGGGATTATCCGAAACTGCGCATTCTCAACGGATGAAAGATGCACTGAATGATATTTCAGAGCAGTTAACTGCGGGGCGCCCGCTGTCGTCTGCGATGAATCAACATCCAGATGTGTTTGATTCTTTGTTTGTTTCTATGGTTCATGTGGGGGAAAACACCGGTAAGTTAGAGGATGCTTTTATTCAGCTCTCGGGCTATATCGAGCGTGAGCAGGAAACACGCCGCCGGATTAAGGCCGCGATGCGGTATCCCATATTTGTATTGATTGCCATTGCGTTGGCCATGGTGATTTTAAATATCATGGTGATCCCCAAATTTGCCGAAATGTTTGCCCGTTTCGGTGCCGACTTACCTTGGGCGACTAAGGTGTTGATTGGCACATCTAACTTATTTGTTCACTACTGGCCTTTGATGTTACTGCTACTACTCGGAACTATTATTGGGATCCGTTATTGGCATCATACGGAAAAAGGTGAAAAACAATGGGATCAGTGGAAATTACATATTCCCGCCGTGGGTTCGATTATTGAGCGCTCGACCCTCTCCCGTTATTGCCGCAGTTTTTCGATGATGTTAAGTGCGGGCGTGCCGATGACGCAGGCGCTCAGTTTGGTCGCCGATTCGGTAGATAATGCCTATATGCACGACAAAATTGTCGGGATGCGCCGTGGTATAGAGTCAGGCGAATCTATGCTGAGGGTGTCGAACCAGAGCAAATTGTTTACGCCACTGGTACTGCAAATGGTCGCCGTCGGTGAAGAAACCGGCCAAATTGACCAACTGTTAAATGATGCCGCCGATTTTTACGAAGGTGAGGTTGACTATGACCTTAAAAATCTTACCGCTAAGTTAGAGCCGATTTTAATCGGTATTGTGGCCGTTATTGTGTTGGTACTGGCGCTAGGTATTTACCTGCCGATGTGGGATATGCTCAATGTGGTTAAAGGCGGGAAGTAATGCCAAGTCGAGAGTTTAACTCAATTAGGATCAAATAGATGCAGAGCCAACAGAAGGCCGAAAGCGATCTATTACGTGTGTATGAGCGGCTCGTTAGCTTGACCTTGATGCTGATTATTCTCGCGGTGATTGGATTTAAATATTTTGCGACTATGCCACAACTTGCCGCCCGCAATGTGGAGTTAGAGCATACGCGTTTCTTAAATGTGTTGGCTATGGTGCGCTCCCAGTGGTTATCCCTTGGCAAACCACAACAAATGCGACTAGATTGGGAAGTGTTTAATGAGCAAAACACTCATAATGAGCAGCAAACGCTGGTGATTATGAGCGCGCAGGGATGGCCGCAACCGACCGAACTTAGTGACCAAGGTTGCCAAGCCTTATGGTGGCAACTCATGGGGCAGGAGGCGGCGGATAACTCCCTCATTGGTAGCTATTTTCGCAAGGATAATAGCTGCCGTTATCGCTCACAAAATGGGGATAGTATTGGCTATCAACTAAACTCTGGCAGGGTCATTTTTTTGACGAACTCCTAAAATATTTTTAAGTAACGGGCTTTTATAAACTGATTTAGCTGTTAGAATGGACTTTCATCAAGTAGGGGGAAACTAATGAAGACTAAACAAAATGGTTTTTCATT
This sequence comes from Shewanella sp. FDAARGOS_354, assembly GCF_002209245.2. Taxonomy (NCBI): domain Bacteria; kingdom Pseudomonadati; phylum Pseudomonadota; class Gammaproteobacteria; order Alteromonadales; family Shewanellaceae; genus Shewanella; species Shewanella sp. FDAARGOS_354. The sequence goes on from NZ_CP022089.2 coordinate 4,260,220, forward strand.
GATTGAACTGGTCATAGTGATCGTCATTTTGGGTCTGTTAGCGGCAACGGCAATCCCACGTTTTTTAAATGTCACCGATGATGCTGAAGATGCCAGTGTGGACGGTGTGGCGGGTGGTTTATCTACAGCCGTGAGTTTTGTGCGTTCACAATGGGAAGTCGATGGTCGCCAAAATAGCAGTGTGATCTTAGATGGTACTTCAGTATCTTTAGACCCACGTTTTGGTTATCCAACGGGTACCTCTGGTACCGATGCAACGGCGATGACGGATGCAAGCTGTCAACAGGTATTCAATACGGTATTGCAAAGTGCGCCGCGTAATGTGCTCTATTCGCAAGATGCGCGAAATCAACGTTATACAGTGCGCGTTATCGATGGTGCCGGCGGTAGCTCAAATTCGATTAGCGGAACAGCCGTAACGGGTCTCGATTTATGTGTTTATCACCAAGTGGCTTCTCTGGTGCTAAACCAAACCACAGGTGTACCGACGCCTGCGCCTGATTTATCGACTACGGGTGCAAAAGGGGTGGTTTATAACCCTGGTACGGGTAAAGTATTAAGTTTCACTCAAACACCATTTACGCCTTAATTAAATGTTTTAATTGGTTTATCTTTTAAGTAGTTTATTTTTAACTGACTAAGTTACTTGGTTCTCAAAGAAGGGTAGTTTTATATGAAAAGACAACAAGGTTTTACCTTAATCGAATTAGTCGTTGTGATCATTATCTTAGGTATTCTTGCTGTCACAGCGGCACCTAAGTTTATTAATTTGCAGTCAGATGCTCGTGCATCTGCAATTCAAGGGATGAAGGGGGCTATTCAAGGTGCAAATAGTCTAGTTTATTCAAAAGTAGCATTAGCAGGTAAAGAGAAAGAAGCAACTTATACATTAGATATTGCTGGTACATCAGCATCAGCCACCGACGACGTTGCTATTGTTTATGGTTATATGGATGCGACTAAAGCGGCTTTAGAAGCTGGAATGGACGTTAAATTTGATGCGGGTACTTCACCAACTGCAACTGGCTCAAATGATTGGGTTATTAATGTTTCTGGTAGCACTGCTACTATCTGGCAACGTGGCGCTCCTGCTGATGTAACTACAGCTGGTTCTGAAGCAAGCTGTAAGATTGTTTACACTGCAGCAGCTAGCGCAGGTGCTTTGCCAACGATTACTCTTACAGATAATGGCTGTTAATTTAAATTACGGAAAAAGGCCTGCCTAGCAGGCCTTTTTTTTAGGTCAGCAATTTATGGAAATGTTGGCTGTAATAAAATGAATTTGCTAATTATTTCTTTTGTTTAGGCGAAATATTTGCCTTACGAATCAAGTTGGCAGAAACTGAACCTAGAACCTAGAACCTAGAACCTAGAACCTAGAACCTAGCATCACGGCAAAGCGGACAATGCGTAGATTTTCCACCGGCAGACAGTTTGGGTTTACCTTAGTTGAACTTGTGACCACTATTATCCTGATTGGGATTCTATCGGTGACGGTATTGCCGCGTTTATTTAGTCAGTCCTCCTACAGTGCCTTTAGTCTGCGTAATGAGTTTATGGCCGAGCTGCGCCAGGTTCAGCAAAAAGCCTTAAATAATACCGATAGATGTTACCGCGTAGTCGTGTCGGCGACGGGTTATCAAGTCAGCCAGTTCGCCAGTCGCGATAGTTCTGGTTGTACGGGTACGCCATTGTCTCCCAACCCTTTATCCAGCCAAGCTTTTCAAGGTGGTGCGCAGTTAGTGCTTATCAGTAACAATGCCAAGAGCTTTTACCTTGATTTTGATATCAATGGCCGAGCATCGCTTGCGTGTAATGGGCCATGTATCAATGTGATCGCCAATGACACTGTGGCGATTAATATCTCCAGCGAGGGCTATATTTATGCGAATTAATCCTCCGCTGTTTTCAATCAGTACCTCAGTAAAAGTATCTTCAAAAGCTAAACCACAACAAGGGTTTACTTTAATCGAATTAGTGGTCGGCATGTTAGTCATTGCCATCGCTATCGTAATGCTCAGTAGCATGTTATTTCCGCAAGCGGACCGCGCCGCCAAGACCTTACATCGAGTCAAGAGTGCCGAGCTTGCCCACTCGGTGATGAATGAGATTTGGGGCAAAAGATACGACCAAAATACCAATGCCAATGGTGGTGTGCCAGCTTGCGGGAGTCCATTAGGCAGTAGTTGCTCGGCCGTATTAGGGCCAGAGGCGGGCGAAGGGCGTAACGATTTTAACGATGTGGATGATTATCACGGCTTAACTCAAAACGCCACTATGCTCAACTCCAGCCAAACTTATGCGCAGGCGTACCCGAACTATCAATTAAGTGTCTCTGTGGCCTATGGTTCTGCACCCAATACCAAGTTAGTGACCATTAATGTGACTACTCCAGATAACGAAGTGATCACTTACAATCTGGTGAGGAGCAATTACTAATGGACGCTTTATCTGCAAAGCGCATAGCGCGCTCCGAACGGGGTTTTACCTTAGTCGAAATGGTCACTGTGATCCTGATCTTAGGCATTCTGGTGGTGGGCGTGAGTAGCTTTATTATTTTCGGCACGCGGATTTTTGTGGAGTCGAGCTCGGTTGATCAAGTGCTAAGCCAGAGTCGTTTTGCGGTCGAGCGTATGACCCGTGAGCTGCGCAGCGCCGTGCCTAACAGTGTGCGGCTCAATGGTAATGGCTTAACCTATCAGTGCATTGAGTTTGTCCCCATTGAGGCGAGTACCACCTATTTAGCTATGCCGATTGTGCCGAGTGCCGCAGCCCTAACGGGGACTGTGATTTTAGATGATGTGACCAGCAAGATTGCGGCTAACCAGTATGTGTGGCTTTATCCCTTAACCGACCGTGATGTGTATGACAGCACTAAGCTAAAACGCGCACAAATTAACAGCATTAGTAGCGCCGCAAACCAAGTAACCTTAACCTTTACTGCCAATGCGAGATTTGCTGAGGCATCACCGCGGCAGCGGATCTATTTTGGTTCGAGTCCTGTGAGTTATTGTTTTGAAAAATCGTCATCCAGCAATGAGTTAACCTTAAAGCGTTATACTGGTTATGGGTTGAATATTAGCCAACCCACGCCTAGCAGCATGAGCACTGGGGTGTTAATGGCGCAGAATGTGGCCAATGTATTGAACGACAGTGCCGATTTACCGCTGATATTAACGCCATCGAGTCTAGTCAATAATGCTATGGTGCATTTACAACCGCGATTTAATGTCAACGGCGAGACATTTCAATATCGACATCAAGTGCAGGTGATTAATGTCCCCTAACTTATTTAGCCTATCGCGCTCAGCATATCGTCAGTGTTCGGCTCACCGCCAAGGTGGCAGCGCCTTAATCATCGGTATTTTTGTCATTACCGTGATGTTTTTATTGGCCGCGGCCTTAATCAATATAGTGGAAGATGCTGATACGGGATTAACTCAAGAAGTGTGGGGAACTCGCGCCTTAGCGGCGGCGAACAGCGGTGCCGATGCGGCGCTGGCGCAATTATTTCCATTAAACGCCCCCGCTAATGCGACGGCGACCTGTACCAGTGTTGCAAACGCTTGGATGCCGCCCAATGTGGTGGGGTTTCATGCCTGTAGCGTGAGTTTAAGTTGTACATCCTATGCGGTCGGCACAGTCACTCAGTTCCGCATTAATAGCAAAGCGATATGCGAGAGTGGCGATACCCGTGTAAGCCGTCAAGTAGAGGTAGAAGCCCGTGGCAATTAACTGGTTATATCGGATTGTGCTCACTGGCACGCTGTTAGGTGTGTCAGGCGCAACCTATGCGTTTGATTATGTTGATCAGAGTGCCATTTTCCCTAATGTTGCGCAGGGGCACCATGGGGATAACTCGAATGTGTGCCACCAGATCTCCTCTCCACAGCTTAAGATCAATAACAGCGGCATTATCAATGGCACGGGTGGCGGCAGACTGGATTATTGCTCAAGTAATGATGGCAGCGGGCTTTCAAACAGTAGTTGTGACGATGGTTTTGGTGGCGTTCGTAAATGCACTATCGATTACTCGGATATTCGCGGTTTAAATTTAACAGGGAATAATGCGTTTTTATCTAGTAATGGTAACGGTGGTGGAGTGGGTTCTTGTAATACTGGAGAACAACTCACCTTAGGGGCGAATGGGCAAAATCAGTTTAGTAGCATCGCACTTTACTCAGCTTGCTCTCTCACATTATCGGCGAGCCAAAATGAGTATCGATTTAACTCGATCGAACTTGGAAGTGGGGCAACACTCGTATTGCCCGAAGGGGATTACTGGATCCGAAACTTTACGTTAAATCAGAACGCTAAAGTGGTTTTGCAGGGGAATGTCAGAATATTTACTCTGCAATCATTTGGATTAAATGGTGCGAAGTTTAATGAGGCGAATACCGCATCAGCATTAATTATTGCCTATGGCGATGTCAGCTTAACTGGGACAACCTTGTTAAATGGGCGGGTTTATAGTGATAATAAAATTGCTGTAAATGATGACGCTATCATTAATGGTCGTGTGACGAGTCGTTATTTAGAAATCAATTCGAATGGCAAAATTAATGATGGTCAGCCACCGCTCCAGTGTTTTACCGATAATTTCTCCCAGAGTGCCTTAAGTAACGATTGGGTAGTATCTCGTAGTAGCGGTTCTTTTACTCCCGCCATTGTCAGCGGCCGTATGCGCTTAACCGAGGCAAAATCGAATCAATCCACAGCCTCGACCTATCAAAGATTATTCCCTGCTGCCAATAACTTAGTTGAGATCCAATTTGATCACTATGCCTATGGTGGCAATGGCGCCGACGGTATCGCGCTGGTGCTATCTGACGCTTCGATTACCCCCCAGCCCGGCGCCTTTGGTGGGCCTTTAGGTTATGGCTTTAAACCCGGTATCAATGGTTTTGCTGGTGGTTGGTTGGGTATCGGGATCGATGAATTTGGTAACTTCTCCGGCGAAGGCGGTAGTTACAATATTGGCCAGCGCCGTCAGTCAGTTGCAGTGCGTGGCTCTGGTGCTGGCACCTCGGGATACCGCTATTTGCGGGGCACCTGTAATAACGGTACCAGCAATACCAGTGGCAACTGTTTATCACCCACGGTAGATGGCAACAATGTCTCACCTGCGCACCGCTATAAAATCACTATCGACTCGCAGGTATCCGGTCAGTCGATGGTGAAAATTGAGCGTAATACGGGGTCGGGATTTGTCACCTTAATCCCTGCTTTTAATGCCATTGCACAAACAGGGCAAGCGGCGACGCCGAGTGATTTCTTGTTGTCGCTCACTGGGTCAACCGGGGGCTCGAATAACAATCATGAGATTGATAACGTTCAAATTTGTGCCTTGAGGTCAAATCCCGTTGGCGCACAAATCGATCATTTTGAGTTTGACCATACGGGTCAGGGGTTAACCTGTAATCCCGAAACTGTGACAATTCGAGCCTGTGCAAACGCCAGTTGTAGCCAGCTTTTTACTGACCCTTTGACGGCGACCTTGCTACCTGAATCCGCCTCCGAAGGCGTATGGATTGGTGGTAATCAAGTGAGCTTTAGTGGGGGGACTTCGCAATTACAATTACGGCGCAATACTGCTGGCATTGTGACTTTAGGTGTAAAAGGTTCGAGCCCGACAACCAAACCTTTAAGTAAAACCCTTTGCCGTATCGGAAATGGTGGCCTGAGTGAAAACAACTGTTCACTCACCTTTGCCGACAGTGGTTTTGTCTTCGATGTGCCTGATAAGCGTGCGAATCGCCCCGAGCAGGTAGTAGTCAAGGCTGTGAAAAAGTCTGATGTGACTCAGCAGTGTGTTCCAAGCTTCCAAAGTCAGACTAAGACGCTGAATTTCTGGAGCAGTTATCAGACCCCAAGTGCGCCTATCTCGCCGAAAGCCGTCACGATCAACAATACGGCAATTAGTAGCTCGAGCGCCTCGCCAACGGCGCTGAGTCTGTTATTTGATACGAACGGACAAGCAAATATTTCGGTGAATTATCCCGATGCGGGTAAATTACAGCTCGATGCGCAATATGTTGGTAGTGGTAATGAACAAGGTCTAGTCATGACAGGCTCCGATCAGTTTGTCAGTGTGCCGGCAGGATTATGTGTCAAAGCCGTGGATGCCAGTGCTAGCTGTCCAAGTGCGGATATGAGCTGTAATGCTTACCGTAAAGCGGGGCAGAATTTCGGTATGACAATACAAGCTATGGCTTGGGAAAAAGATGGCGATACGGATTTTTGTTCGGGCAACTTATCAACTCCTAACTTTAGCGACCAAGCCATGAAGCTTATCAGTAAAGTTGTGGCACCAAGTATCGCCAGTGGTGGCCATGATGGGGTGTTAGGCGTCACTTCCTATAGCCATACCGCGCAAACTAATAATCTCAACACCATCAGTAATCAAAGTATTAGCGAAGTTGGCGTATTTCAAATTACGGCGCAGGCGAGTCCTAATTATCTTGGCTCAGCCAGCAGTTTGAATATTCCGATTGGCTATTCAACCAATATTGGTCGCTTTGTGCCCGATAGATTTTTAGTGGGAGATGTTTCTGTCTTACCTGCCTGTGGCAGTTTTAGTTATATGGATCAACCTTTTCCTATGTCAATGAGCATCAAAGCCTTGAATATCGGCGGCGCGGTGACACAAAACTATTTCCCACCATTCTCCCTTGCGACCGCGAAATTGGTCGGAGAAAACAATAACAATGGTGTCGATTTACAGAGTCGCTTAAGTGCCTTGCCTGTAAAGGTTGATAGTTGGAGTCAGGGTGTGGCGATGGTCGATGGCGCTTATCGAGCAACCTTTAGTCGAATAACGCCAAATCTTGCTGCCAATCTGTATCAGGATGGCCCGTTCGAACTGCTTGATATTGGCGTGCAATTGCTGGACAACGACCCAAGACCAAATGGGGTATACAGCTATGTGGCTTTACCGGATATGGATGCAGCAACCACGGGTAATTGCACTAACTGTAATGCCAAGAAAATCTCCACACAGATCCTGCGCCACGGCAGGGTGGTGATGGACAATACCTATGGCCCAGAGACTGAAATCCTTAAAATGCCGACAAGAGCTGAGTATTGGAATGGCACTAGTTGGGTAATAAATGGAAATGATAGCTGCACCATTGCCACTTATGGTTTAGGTTCGCAGGTGGATAATGCAGGCCTTGGCTACAATTTTGACCCGGATTTAGCCACGGGGCAGAGTATTACTCGCACTGGCGCATCTTCAGCATTTCAAGCGGGGCAATTTGATTTGCTGTGGCGAGCTCTCACCTCTAGTGGCAACTTATATCGCGGTCAAGTGACCGCGCCTTTAGACGTACCGACTTGGTTAGAATGGTATTGGAACTGGAATGGGGTCTCTCCAACTAGCTTAGCCGAACCCCGTGCGAGTGCATTTTTTGGGCGTTACCGAGGTCATGACAGAATCATCTACTGGCGAGAAGTTAATTAGTGGGGTAGATCGATTTTGCTGAATTGGAATTAGTCCGTAGTGATTTATCGTTATGCGATGCGTTTTGTCGCATGAACTCAAAGCATCATGCTGAGGCTAAAATGCAAGATACAGGTTTTACGCATGTTGCCAGCTTGTATTAAATGGAGTTTTTGGTTGTTTGATTTTTGTTCAATAAGGCGCATTTATCGATTAAATAGTGTTTTTGAGTGGTCTATTTGAAAAAAAATCACTCCATTAGCGATTGTTAACCTCAACGGTCTTGTGGAATCAGGGTGGCATTGATAAAGTTAGCTGATTTTTCTTTTCTTCTGACTCCACAGAATACAGGCTAGTTACATGTTCAAGAAGCTGCGTGGCATTTTTTCTAATGATCTATCGATCGATTTGGGTACAGCTAACACCTTAATTTATGTTCGTGATGAAGGCATCGTCCTCAATGAGCCTTCAGTTGTTGCTATACGTGGCGAGCGTAACAGCTCTGGTCAGAAATCTGTAGCGGCTGTAGGTACAGAAGCTAAACAGATGTTAGGCCGTACTCCTGGCAATATTCAAGCAATCCGTCCAATGAAAGACGGTGTGATTGCAGACTTTTATGTGACAGAGAAAATGTTGCAGCACTTTATTAAGCAAGTGCATAACAACAGCTTTTTTCGCCCAAGCCCACGTGTTTTAGTCTGTGTTCCCGTTGGCGCAACGCAAGTTGAACGCCGTGCGATCCGCGAGTCAGCCATGGGCGCGGGTGCCCGTGAAGTTTATTTGATTGAAGAACCAATGGCCGCGGCTATCGGTGCAGGTTTACCTGTGTCTGAAGCCACTGGTTCAATGGTTGTTGATATCGGTGGTGGTACCACTGAAGTTGCCATTATCTCCTTGAATGGTGTGGTATATTCTTCTTCTGTGCGTATTGGCGGTGACAAGTTTGATGATGCCATCATCAATTATGTTCGCCGTAATTACGGTAGCTTAATTGGTGAAGCGACCGCTGAGCGTATCAAACACACTATCGGTACTGCTTATCCTGGTGATGAAGTATTAGAGATTGAAGTCCGTGGTCGTAATTTGGCCGAAGGTGTACCTCGTAGCTTTACGCTCAACAGCAACGAAATTTTAGAAGCGTTGCAAGAACCATTATCGGGCATTGTGAGTGCGGTTATGGTGGCACTAGAGCAATCACCACCAGAATTAGCTTCTGATATCTCTGAGCGCGGCATGGTGTTAACCGGTGGTGGCGCCTTATTGCGTGATTTAGACCGTTTATTGATGCAAGAAACGGGAATTCCAGTCATGGTGGCGGATGATCCATTGACCTGCGTAGCGCGCGGTGGTGGTAAAGCCCTTGAAATGATTGATATGCACGGCGGCGATCTGTTCTCCGAAGAAACCTAATCTAACTTCGGTATAGGGCGGCTAATCACCGCCTTAGCTTTCCTATGAAGCCAATTTTTGTTCGTGGTATTTCGAACCAGTTCCGTTTAACACTGGCAATTATCCTGTCGGTGATTTTGCTTGCGGCAAATCACCGCCTTGAGCCTGCCCGTGAATCCCTTTCATCCGCTTTAAGCCCTATTCAATACCTCGCGAGTGTCCCCAGTGCGATCCTCGATTGGTCTTCTGAGAGTTTTGCGACCCGCAATATGTTGGCATTGCAAAATAAAGAGCTGTTAAGGCAACAATTATTAATGAGTGAACGCTTACAGCGTTTCGAGCATTTACGTCAGGAAAACGAACGTTTACGCGCCTTGCTAGGTTCGCCTGCCTATCAGGATTCTCTCAAGATGGTTGCAGAGGTCATGGAGGTTGCCAGCGATCCTTCCCATCATTATGTGGTTTTAAACCGAGGTTCCCGCAGTGGCGTCTTTGTTGGCCAGCCTGTTGTGGATGCGCAAGGTGTGGTAGGGCAAGTTGTGCAGGTCAGTGAGATGACTAGCCGAGTGTTACTACTGTCTGATGTTTCCCATGGTTTACCCGTACGGATTACCCGTAATGATGTGCGCCTTGTCGCCAACGGGACGGGGGAACTTGATGAAATTGAGTTACGCCATGTTGCCAAGAGTACCGATATTCGTGTGGGCGACCTGCTGGTCACTTCTGGCTTAGGTAACCGCTTCCCTGAAGGGTATCCGGTTGCGCGGGTAGTGGAAGTCTTTACCGAAGATGGCCAAAGTTATGCGCGAGTCACGGCTCAGCCTCTGGCGGCACTCGACCGTATTCGTTATCTCCTGTTAATTTGGCCATCGCCAGATTCGGGGGTGACACTGCCTAATCAAGTGCCTGTACCGGCCGCAGATCATCCTGCACAAGACGTTAAGCCTGATACCAGTAATGGAACGCCAACGACTCAAGGCGGTACTCAGGGCACAAATGTCAATGTGGTACCCAGTAATCCCAATGCAGCATCCAGTAACGCGAATGGGGCATCTAACGCTGCTACTACCCAACCGCCAGCAGAGGTGCACTAATGAGTTTACAAGCTGCTAATGGACGCATCGCGGTTTGGCTAACCCTATTTGTTGGGCTCTTAAGCCAAATTATGCCACTGCCAGTAATTGTTGAGGCCTGGCGTCCTGATTGGTTACTGATGATTTTGATCTATTGGTCCATTGCGTTGCCCCACAGATATAACATTCTGACGGCTTGGGTTATGGGCTTAGCCCTTGATATTCTCTTGGGCGCGACTTTAGGTGTTCGCTCTTTGGCAATGTCGTTGGTGATTTATATTGCTATTTTACATTGTCAGCGTTTACGTAACTTCCCGAAATGGCAACAGTCGCTGGTCATAATGCTGTTAATTGCTATCTATCACCTCATTGTTTATTGGGTTGAGTTTGTGATGGATGGTGCAACATTCCACTCTGAACTGTTTTTGCCTGCACTATCGGGCCTCGTTTTTTGGCCTTGGATTTTTTGGATTTTACGTCGCATTCGACGTCATTATAAGGTTCGTTAGTTGTGAATTTAGTTTTAGCCTCGACATCGCCGCGCCGGAAAGAATTACTGACTCATATTGGATTCGGACGGGCCGATTTTACGTTTGCGCAAGTAGCTCCAGATATTGACGAAACTCCGAAGACAGGAGAGTTACCACGGGATTATGTTCAGCGCCTTGCGGCTGAAAAGGCCCAGGCTGGGCTTGCATTATGCTCAGGTATGTCACAGCCTGCTGTATTAGGTTCTGATACTATCGTGGTGCTTGAAAATGAAATATTAGGTAAGCCAGTTGATGAGGTCGATGCCAAGCGGGTACTGCGTGCGCTTTCTGGCAAGGTGCACACAGTAATGACTGCCGTCGCCTTAGCAAGTGTCAATCATACCGCAGTGCGTTTAGTTGAAACCTTAGTGCGTTTTTGTGTGCTTTCTGATGCAGATATCGATGTCTATGTTGCCTCACAAGAGCCCATGGATAAAGCGGGCAGTTATGGGATCCAAGGATTAGGTGGCTGTTTTGTCGAGTCAATTGATGGTAGTTACTCCTGTGTTGTCGGTTTGCCATTAGTCGAAACTCGCCAACTCTTATCTGAGGCGGGCATTATCTAGTCTGCGGTATTGGTTTTCAGGCTTAGAACATACTGAGATTAATTTAATTTCCCTAATGGGGTGAGTCGTGAATACCAGTCGCTTAAATCCGAATAAAATTCAGCGCAAGATGGGTTCAGAATTACTGATTAATGTAACCCCCTCTGAGGCGCGCGTTGCCTTAGTCGAGCACGGCGTGCTGCAAGAAGTCCATATTGAACGGCGCATGAAGCGCGGTCTGGTGGGCAATATTTACAAGGGCAAAATCAGCCGTGTGTTGCCCGGCATGCAAGCCGCCTTTGTGGATATTGGCTTAGATAAAGCCGCGTTTTTACATGCCTCCGACATTGTGCCGCACACTGAATGCGTGGCCGATGTGGAGAAGGGCCATTTTGTTGTCCGTGATATCGCCGAGCTGGTTCGCCAAGGGCAAGATATTATGGTGCAAGTGGTGAAAGACCCTCTGGGCACTAAAGGTGCGCGCCTAACCACAGATATCACACTGCCTTCCCGTTATTTGGTGTTTATGCCTGGCTCGAGCCATGTTGGGGTGTCCCAGCGGATTGAGCAGGAAGAAGAGCGCAGTCGTCTTAAAAAAATCACTCTGCCATTCGTCGATGAAGACGGCGGCTTTATTATCCGCACTGCTGCCGAGGGCGTAGGTGAGGACGAACTTGCCCAAGATGCGGCTTTTTTGCGCCGAGTATGGTCTAAGGTCTCCGAGCGGCGTCAGCGCCGTGGCGTAGCATTACTCTATCAAGATCTGGCCCTGCCGGTGCGCATTGTGCGCGACTTTGTGGGAACCGAATTAGACCGAATTCAAGTCGATTCGCGCCGCACCTTTGCCGAGCTGCAAGCCTTCGCCCAAGAGTTTATGCCGGAAATCGCCGACAAGATTGAGCACTATTCTGGCCCAGCGCCAATTTTCGATTTGTACGATGTCGAAAATGAAATCCAGCGTGCTCTGGGACGTAAGGTGGAGCTTAAATCTGGCGGTTATCTGATTATCGATCAGACTGAAGCTATGACTACGGTCGATATCAACACTGGTGCCTTTGTGGGCCACCGTAATCTTGAAGAAACCATCTTTAACACTAACCTTGAAGCCACCCAAGCGATTGCACGGCAACTGCGGCTGCGAAATCTCGGCGGCATCATCATTATCGACTTTATCGATATGCTGAGCGACGAGCATAAAACGCGGGTACTCAATAGCTTAAATAGTGCGCTCGCCAAGGACAGAGTTAAGACTAATGTCAGTGGTTTCTCTGGGTTGGGTCTAGTTGAAATGACCCGTAAGCGCACCCGCGAGAGCTTAGAGCATGTGCTATGCAGTGAGTGTCCAGCCTGTCAGGGCACGGGTAGCATGAAGACGGTAGAAACTGTTTCTTATGAAATCTTCCGCGAAATTATTCGCTTGAATCGGGCCTATGACGCCGACGAGTTTTTGCTTTACTGCTCGCCCGCTGTCTATAACAGCTTAAGTGGAGATGAAAGTCATTTGGTCGCCGAGCTTGAAGTTTATATAGGTAAGCGTATTCGCCTGCAAAATGAGCCTATGTATTCCCAGCATAAATACGACGTGGTGATGATGTAGTGGCAACGCTTTTTACTGCTAAAAAACTAAGCCGTTTTTGCTGGCAATTACTGGCACTGATCTTAGTCTTGTTTGCCTTGACGGTAAGCTTGATCCGTGGATTATTGCCTCAGGTCGATGAAGTACGCCAGCAGTTAGTTGAGTATGTAAAAAGCGAATATCAAATTGATATCCAAGTTGGCGAGTTATCCGCCCAGTGGCAGGCCTTTGGCCCAGCGGTAACGGTTGATAATCTAGTGATCCCTACGCAGGACAAGCTCCCTGTTACCGTGTTGGTGAAGCATGTCCAAATCAAATTGGATTTTTGGCAATCGCTACTGACCATCAGTCCACGCATTGAAGATGTCAATTTCGATGGTGTTCATATTGCCCTCGATATCGATAAATTATCGGGTAATAAGGCGCAGGGGAGGTCCAATCAAACGGCGCAAACCGATTGGTTGTATAAATTACTCTTAAAGCAGCTCGAGCGTTTCTCGCTGACGGATGCTTCGGTGCAACTGCTTAGCTTGCAACATGAATATCGACCCATTCATATTCGTCACCTCAATTGGCGTAATAGTGGTGAGCGCCACCGCGGCGCGGGGGAAATTTACCTCGATAACAATACCTTGGTTAAGGAATCGCTCAGCCTGCAACTCGATATTAACGGCGATGCTACAGCGCCCGAGAGTTTAACCGGACAAGTTTATCTGGCGGCTCAGTCCTTAGATTTGGGCGAATGGGCATCACGCCAACCTAATCCCTATGATCCAAGCAAAAAACTGCCCTTAGAAGGGATAGTCAATCTTAAGGCGTGGTTTGATTTTGCCCATCGAAGTTTACGTTCTGGACTCGTGCAGTTTGAGCCAAGTTGGTTGCAATGGTCGATGCAAGGTCAACCGCAAAAGTTTGAGATCCAGTCCGGTAGCATTCATTGGGAGCCAAACGCGGCAGGTTGGGAGATCAGCAGCACTCATTTGGATTTCGTCACCAATGGGGTGCATTGGCCCGAGCTGAAGTTTGCGGCCAAGCAGCAAGACGATGCTTTATATGCCTATGTTAGCCGTTTGGATTTAGACACGTTATTTCCATTGCTACCGCTTTTCCCTGGTGTCGATTTAGCCGTATTGCAGCAATGGTTTCAGCTCGCGCCCGAGGGTAGCGTCGGACCGATTCGTCTCTATCAAGCGGCAGATCAGCCTTTGCTCGCAAGCACTAGCGTTAAGCAATTCCACTGGCAGAAAGTGGAAGGAATACCCAATATCAACCCCTTGGATCTGAAGTTGCAATGGCAGGATGAAAAGTTAATTTTTTCGCTTCCCGAGCAAACTTATACCTTCGATTTTGGCGATCAATTTTCAGCACCTTTAGTGCTACATGGCGCGGCGTTAACCGGTGCCTTCGATACCCAAAGGGCAACCTTATCTGTGCCTCAGGTGCAGTTCGAAAACGACGATATTGGTCTTGCTGCTGCTCTAAAGCTGGATTTTAGCGCTGCTACCAGTATGTCCCTTGCCGCCAATGTTGAAGTCAAAAATGCCGCCAATGCGGATAAATACTTCCCGATCAAAGCCATGGGCGAGTCACTGGTTGAGTATCTGGATGGTGCGATTAAAGCGGGGCAGAGTCAAAACGCCCAAGTATTATGGCAGGGGGCATTATCGAGTTTTCCCTTTGAGGATAATAGCGGTGTGTTCCAAGCGGCATTTACCTTAAACAATGCCGAATACCAATTCCAACCAGATTGGCCCGCAGTCACTGATCTTTCCCTCGATGCCTTGTTTGAAAATGCCCGCATGGATATCTGGGTTAACCAAGGAAAGTTGATGAATGTGGTTGCCGATGGTGCCCACGTGTTTATTCCCGAGTTAGGCGAGCATTCGCTGTTAAAAATTCAGGCCGATCTTGCGACCCAAGGCAGTGCTGCGACTCAAGTGCTACAGGCTTCTCCCCTTGCCGATACTGTTGGCAAAACCTTAAAGGTTGTGCAAGTGCAGGGCGCGGTAACGGGCAGCTTAGATATTAGTATTCCCTTGTATGAGGGGGAGGCTGAGGATATCCGCGGTCAAATTAGGTTTGATAACACGCCGGTGTTTATTGCGCAGCCAGGTTTACAACTCAAGGCGGTGACGGGCACAGTGCAATTTGCCAACGAGATAGTCGAAGGCAAAGGGATTAAGTCTCGCCTGTTTGAGCAGCCCTTGGAGTTTAGTTTTGCCACTCAACCCGAAGGTAAAGATTTTGCGCTGAATGTGGATATGAAGAGTCGTTGGGATCTCAGTCGTTTACCCTTAGAGTTACAAAATCCCTTAAGTAAGTTTTACCAAGGTAAAGTCGCTTGGGGCGGTAACTTGAGCATGATATTCGACGAGCAAGGCTATCAAATTCAAGCCAATTTAGGTTCAGATCTGGTCGGTGCCACCTTAACATTACCGGGCATTTTCGCAAAACCTGCTGACGAGCCTAGGCCTTTAATGGCCGAGTTTTCTGGTGATCAGCAGACTTCAACCCTGAGGGTAAAACTCGATAAACAAGCTGAGTTTATTGGCGGCTTTGAGGCTGAAAAAGGTACGCAATTCAGTTATTTTGATCTGCTATTAGGGCGACTCTTCGAGGCTAACGAGGTGCCCAATACCGAGCTTGGACATATTAAGATTGATGTAACCAGTGGCAAGTTAGCTAATTGGTTACCCGTAATTAATGCCTTTGTTGCTTCAGATAACAAACCGACTCGCACTGGTATTTTGGTGGAAGAGGTAAATAACGCTAACTTATTCCCTTCAGTGGCTGGGATTGATGCAAATATCGGCAAGTTTGATTTATTAGGGCAAGGGCTTACAGAGTTGAGACTCAGCGCCAAACCCAATGAAAATGGTTGGCGCTTCGATGCCAAAGCTAGCGAGTTTGAAGGAACGGTAGATTTTTACCCTAATTGGTTGACGCAAGGCTTAAAAGTGACTGCCAGTAAGTTCTATTTTTCACCCAATGTGAAGCCTGAAGGTGAAGCGGATTTTGCGGCGGAGCAGGTGCTCACTAATTTGCCGCCCGTTGCGGTGAATGTAGAGGATTTTCGTTTTTTCGATAAGCCATTTGGCCAGTTAGTGGTGCAAGCAAGTCCGCAAGCCTCGGGTTACCGCATTCAGACGTTATCTTTAACCACTCCAGAGGTGTCTTTGCAGGGGAATGGGATTTGGCAACAGCAGAATGGTCAAAATCAAACCGAGTTATCCGTCAGTTTGAATGCTAGTCAGTTTAGCTATTTGAGTCACCAACTTGGGATCGATCCCGGTGTAAATGAAGCTCCATTGAAGGTGAATGCCGAGCTAGCTTGGCAAGGTGCACCCTATGCGTTTTCCCTTGAAACCTTGAATGGTAAAGTTAAATTTGAATTGGGCAAAGGCCATTTATCCCAAGTGAGCGATAAGGGCGCACGGATTTTCTCACTGTTTAGCCTCGATTCATTAGTACGTAAATTGTCCTTAGATTTCAGTGATGTATTTGGTCAAGGCATGTACTTCAATTCCTTTACCGGTAATCTGCAAATCGATAATGGTGT
Organism: Shewanella sp. FDAARGOS_354; assembly: GCF_002209245.2. NCBI lineage: Bacteria > Pseudomonadati > Pseudomonadota > Gammaproteobacteria > Alteromonadales > Shewanellaceae > Shewanella > Shewanella sp. FDAARGOS_354. Next base: position 4,276,333 of record NZ_CP022089.2, read on the forward strand.
AGTGAAAACTACGGACACTGAAATGGATGCGATTGCAGGTAATATGAAGGTGCGCGGCTATACGGATCTCACCAGCGAAAGCTTAAACTATGATATTCGCTTTGTGCCGCAACTGGCCTCAAGTGTGCCAACTGTGGTGCTGCTCAGTACCAGTGCGTGGACGCTCGGGCTTGGGGCGTTTGCCTTAACCAAAGTGTTAGAGCCTGTGATTGAGGTGATCTCTGAGATCCGTTTCCGAGTAACGGGCACTATGTCTGAGCCTGTGGTAGAGGAACTGGAACGTAAGAGTAAAGAGATTGAAATCCCCGAGTCGATTCTGCCTATGGTGGGGGGCGAATTGCCAGCGCTAACTGAGGGTGCAGAGCCTAAGACCGATGCGGCGCCCGTCAAGAATAGCGCCCCGACTAAGACAGACGCTACGCCGCCCGTCGAGCCTGAAAAAAACAATGGGCAGCCTGCGCCAGATGCTGATAAACCTAAAGAGGAACCGGCAAAAGCGGTCGAGGAAGAAGGGTTGCCCCAAGCGCCGATGCTCCCTAAGGTAGAGCCTTTAGAGCCATCCCAAGTCGAACCCGAACAGCCTAAGCCTTTGAGCCCCAAGGTGGCATTGTCGATAAACACAATTCAAGGAGATAGTCATGCGCATCAGCCTGTTGCAATGTCAGAGCAGTCGCGACGTCAGCGCGAATCTGTTGTTTATCGAATCGCAGCTTGAGGAATTAACCCGTGAGCGCCTGCAATGGGACAAAAATGCCCCGCATTTAGTGGTGCTGCCAGAATGCAGCTTGCTGTTTGGTGGTCATGAGAGTCAACAACTCGCCTATGCGGGTGATAGCCATCTTAGCCCGTTAAAATCCGCCTTAAGTGCCTTAGCCGCCCGTTACTCTGTGTATATGGTGGCGGGAACCATCCCCGCGCTGGCGGAGGATGGGCGCGTCTACAGCCGCTGTTATCTGTTTGATGATAAAGGTGATACCTTCGGGCAATACGATAAACTGCATCTGTTTGATGTGGATGTTGCTGACGGCACTAAGCAATACCGCGAGAGTGAAACCTTCTGCCCCGGCAATCATATCAGTGTCATCGACACCCCTTTTGGCAAAATTGGCTTGACCATCTGTTATGATTTACGCTTTCCGGACTTATTTAGGGCGCTGCGCCTTGCGGGAGCCGAGATTATTACCGTGCCTTCGGCCTTTACTAAGGTCACGGGAGAAGCCCATTGGCAGGTGTTATTACAGGCCAGAGCCATTGAAACTCAATGCTTTATTTTGGCTGCAGCCCAATGGGGCGCCCATAACGAAGGTAGTCGTGAGACCTGGGGGCAGAGCATGGTGATAGGCCCTTGGGGCGAGGTAATTGCCGAGCAGAAAACCGGTACAGGTTGGGTGCATGCCGATATCGATGTGGCCGAGGTGCACAGCATCCGCAGTAAAATGCCCGTGACGCAACATAATCGTTTTACTGCACCGAACCTTAAACCTTGAACAGATTAAGCCTTCAACAGATTTAGATGAAATAGACTCACAGCGAATTTAAGTTATTTAAAAATGAGTGATTTGCCAATTTTAGCCAAGCTTTCAGAGAGAACCGCGATGCCTTTTTTAGCACAAGTAGAGCAAAGTTTATTAAAGGGTGGCTTAGCCCTAGATGGGTTACAAAGTTATTTAAACACCATACATCAACATAAAGTCGATTTTTCCGATCTCTATTTCCAAGGCAGTCGCCACGAATCTTGGGTGCTCGAAGATGGCATTATTAAAGATGGTAGCTTCCATATCGAACGTGGTGTCGGTGTGCGTGCTATCAGCGGCGAGAAAACCGGTTTTGCCTATGCCGATGATATTACGCCAGCGGCCTTAAGCGCTGCGGCCGAGGCGGCGCGCGGTATTGCAGGGGCGGGTGAGCAGGCCAAGGTTCAGGCATTTAAGCGCCAGCAAGCTTTGGCACTGTACGATAGTCTCGACCCTATCGCCGCCATGGAGGAAGTGAAAAAAATCAACCTGCTGAAAGAGGCCGATGCTTATGTTCGTAGCCTCGATAGCCGCATTATTCAAGTGGTGATTAGCCTTGCTGGTGTGCACGAAGAAATCTTGGTCGCTGCTAGCGATGGCACCTTGGCTGCCGATATTCGTCCCTTAGTGCGCTTTAATTGCAGCGTGATTTTAGAAGAACATGGCAAGCGTGAACGTGGCAGTGCCGGTGGCGGTGGGCGTCACGATTACAGCGTGTTTATGGTAAATGATGAAACCAGTTTGCCGATGTGCTTTGCCTTTGCCCGTGAAGCGGTGCGTCAGGCACAAGTTAACCTCAATGCCATCGATGCGCCCGCCGGAGAAATGCCCGTGGTGCTCGGTAATGGTTGGCCAGGCGTGTTATTGCATGAGGCTGTAGGCCATGGTCTGGAAGGTGACTTTAACCGCAAGGGCAGCAGCGCCTTTAGTGGCATGGTTGGCCAGCAAGTGGCGTCGAAACTCGTGACTGTGGTGGACGATGGCACGCTTGCGAATCGTCGTGGCTCATTGAGCATCGACGATGAAGGCGTACAAACCCAGAGAACCGTGTTAATTGAAGACGGTATTCTTAAAGGTTACATACAAGATAAATTAAATGCGCGCCTTATGGGTGTAGCACCAACGGGTAATGGTCGCCGTGAATCCTATGCGCATCTGCCGATGCCGCGGATGACCAACACTTATATGACGGCGGGCGAGTCTGATCCGAGTGAGATCATCAAGTCGGTGAAGAAGGGCATCTATGCGCCTAACTTTGGTGGTGGTCAGGTCGATATCACCTCAGGCAAGTTTGTGTTCTCGGCCTCTGAAGCCTATCTGATTGAAAATGGTGAAGTGACTCAAGCAATTAAGGGCGCTACCCTGATTGGTAATGGCCCAGAAGCCATGAGCCAGATTTCCATGGTGGGTAACGACATGGCCCTAGATAAGGGCGTTGGTGTGTGTGGTAAAGATGGCCAAAGCGTGCCTGTGGGTGTCGGTCAACCGACCCTTAAGCTCGATAAGCTGACCGTAGGCGGTACGGCATAACCCGCTTGTTTACTGTCTAGGCAGCACTTAAGGCGGTGGGTTCTAGCCGCCTTCCATGATGGATGTTATCATTTGCAAAGGAAATTAGAGTAACTACTCTAGAGGTGTTAATGAAACTATCACGTTTGGCATGGCTGTGTTTATTGCCTTTGCCCTCGCTATTGCCGTTAGCGGCTAGTGCCCAGCCCAGCAGCTTTACTGAGGCTTGGCAGCAAGTGCTTAAGGTGAGCGATAAACTCCAGGCTCAATCCCAAGAGGTGAATCGCGCCAAGGGCGAGCAAGAGGCGGGCGAAAGTTTAAATCTGCCGTCCCTCAGTCTGAATGGCAGTTATACCCACCTCGAAAAACCAATTGAATTAGATTTAAGGGATCTCAATCCCCTAGCCTCGGGTTCATTGCCATTACCTCCTGAATTAGGTGGCATATTGGCGAGTATTCCGGGTTCATTATTTGTCACGCCCTTTACCGAGCAAGATATTTTTCGCGCCAGCTTACAGGCGATGTGGCCGATTTATACCGGCGGCCAGATCACTGCGGCTCAAGGCATTCATGCCGCCATGGTGGCCGAGAAACAACAGGAATTACAGTTAGCAACCCGCGACTTATTCACTCAGTTGGTTGATCGTTATTATGCCGTCGATGTGACTCAATCCCTCGTCAGCACCCAAACCGAGCTGGTGGCCTCCTTAACTAAGCACGTTGACCATGCGCTGGCGCTGGAGCGCGAAGGGCAAATCGCTAAGGTCGAGCGCCTCAATGCTCAAGTTGCCTTAGACAACGCTAAGGTCAATTTAGGCAGCGCCCGCCGCCAACATGAAATGGCCGTTATCGCCCTATCGCGTATGTTGCAACGAAGTGATGTCAGTACTAACTCGCCGCTATTTGTGCTGCCACAGGCGCCGTCATTGGGGGACTTGACCCAAATGACCTTAAATCAACACCCGGCGCTTAAGCTACTTGAGGCTAAAGAGGCGCAGGCGAATGGTTTGGTTTCCTTAGAGAAAGGTAAATATCACCCGACTGTGTTTCTCTTTGGTAATTACACCTTATACGAAGATGACAGCTTGTTTTCTAAGGTAGAACCGGACTGGATGGTCGGTGTCGGTGTAAAAGTGCCCTTGCTGAGCCGCGATGGCCGCAGCGGTAAAGTGGAAGCGGCTAAGAGTGCCTTGCTGCAAGCCCGTTACACTAAGGCGCAGACCCGCCAAGACTTAAGTTTGCTGCTCGACCAAAGTTACCGCCAGTTATTACAGGCCGAAGAAGAGTTCAAGGCCCTGAATACCTCACTCGAACTAGCCACTGAGAACCTGCGTTTAAGGGAAATCGCCTTTAATCAAGGGCTTTCAACGTCTATCGATAGGGTCGATGCCGAATTAAAACTGAGCGCCGTTAAAACCCAGCAGCTCGGTGCCAGTTATCGCTATGTGCAAGCCTATGCCAGATTAATGGCCATCAGTGGTCAATTAGATGAATTTATTGGTCGCAGTGCCACAGGCACTCAATCGCAGGAGACTATCAATGCGCGCTAACAGAATTCTTGCTCTCACGGCGTTGGTCGCATTAGGCCTTATTTTAGCCTATGGGCTCAAACTGGCTTATAGCCCAAAGCCGAGTGTGTTGCAGGGGCAGATTGAAGCCCGCGAATATAACGTATCCTCTAAGGTGCCAGGGCGGGTCGAGCAAGTGCTTGTGCGCCGTGGCGATAGTGTCAATGAAGGTGATTTGTTATTTGCTATCCACAGCCCTGAGCTAGATGCCAAGTTGATGCAGGCCGAAGGTGGCCGTGATGCCGCTAAAGCCTTGCAACAAGAGGCAAATAATGGTGCCCGTAGCCAAGAAGTGATGGCAGCTAAAGAGCAATGGCTTAAGGCGCAAGCGGCGGCAACACTGGCAAAAACTACCTATACCCGCGTCGAAAACTTATTTGCCGAAGGTGTTGCTGCAAGGCAAAAACGCGATGAAGCCTTTACCCAGTGGCAAGCGGCAAAATACACAGAACAAGCGGCGTTAGCCATGTATCAAATGGCTGAAGAAGGCGCGCGGGTCGAAACCAAAGCCGCTGCGGCCGGGAATGTGCGTATGGCCGAAGGCGCGGTGAAAGAAGTCAGTGCCATTATGGCTGATAGCCAAATGCGTGCGCCTAAATCTGGGGAAATTAGCGAAGTATTATTGCAAGCAGGTGAACTGGCGCCGAGTGGTTTCCCTGTGGTGAGTCTGATTGATATGCAGGACGCTTGGGCGGTATTCCAAGTACGTGAAGATCAACTAAAGCGTTTTAAAAAGGGCGATAAACTGCAATTAACACTGCCAGCGCTGGATAAAACGGTAGAGTTTACTGTCTCCCATATCAGTGTGATGGGGGATTTTGCGACTTGGCGTTCGACCGAAAGCGGCCACGATTTTGATATGCGCACCTTTGAGGTTGAATTACGCCCAACGGCGCCAATTGCTGATCTGCGCGTCGGTATGTCTGTGTTGCTCAGTGCAGAGTAACGACTGTGACCAAGTTACCGAGCGAGCCTAAGCCATTGAGCGAGCATGGCACTGCAGCTGATGCGACAGAGTCTGCCTCCGTAGGCTTTATGGCGCTGCTCGTGACATTAGTGCGCCGCGAGCTTAGGGCGTTATGGCGCGATCCTTGGCAACTGGCTTTAATCAGTTATATTCCGCTGCTAGGGATTTTGTGCCTGTGGTGGTTATTTAGTGCGGGTTTACCGCGGCAGTTACCCGTGGCGATTGTTGACCAAGACCATAGTCAACTTAGCCGGATGTTGACCCGTCAACTCAAAGCCAATCCTGTGACCGATCCCCAGAGTTTTACCGATCTCTCCTCGGCCGTCGAGGCCATGCAGCAGGCACAGGTCTATGCGGTGGTAGTTTTCCCCTATGATATGAAAAAGGATTTGCTTACCGGCCATACACCCACTATCGATGTGCGCTACAACAGCCAGTTTTTGTTGGTGGGTAAACTGCTGTCGAGCCAGATTCAACTGAGTTTAGGTGATGGGCTTTTACAGGTGGCAGGCCTTAAGCAACTGATGACGGGCACGCCAAAATCACAAGTGGCGGTGAATTTAAGCCCGGTCAAAAGCCAGACCACGGCATTGTTTAATCGTAACAATAACTATATTGGCTTTTTAGTGCCGCCGGTATTGGTAGCCCTTTGGCAGTTGTTATCTATGCTGGTGATGGCTAACAGCTTAAATCGCGAGTTACACCTTAATGCCGCGCAGTCAGAGGAGGGGATCTCCAATCAATTGACCGAGCATTTTTGGCCTAAGGTGTTGGCTAAGATCCTGTTGTTTACCCCTATCTTGATGTTACAGGGTGGGTTTATCCTCACTTGGTTGTATTTGTATCTGGCCCTGCCTTTTGCGGGTAGTATAGCGCTGCTGCTGTTTGCCCAGTTGATCATGCTGTTGGCGGTTTGGAGTTTGGTGTTACTGGTGTTTGTGCTGATGCGTGATAGCGCGCGGGTCATCAGTTTTTGTACCGCATTATTCGCACCAGCCTTTGCCTTTATGGGGATCACTTTCCCTACCCACGAAATGCCACAACTTGCCCAGTGGTGGCGGCTCATTATGCCATCGAGCCATTATATTGAATCCCATGTGAGTGTGGTCAGTTACGGTGCTACTTGGTCAACGATGGCGCAGCAATTGAGTAGTTATTGGGGATTTATTTGCCTGCTCCCCGTGATTTATGCCTTGGCGAGCAAACTACTGCCGATAACGGTAACCCCCAATTCGGTAGCGGCTGACACCGATACATCTCTATCAGTGAAGGGGCAATAACATGAATTTATGGCAGTTAGTGCTCACTGAATTAAAGGCGATTGTTAGCGATAAGGCTATCGCTGTGACCCTATTTGGCGGTGTGCTGTTTTATTCGGTGCTCTATCCCTTGCCTTATTTGCACCAAGTCCCCACAGAACAACAACTTATCGTGGTGGATTTAGACCATTCCTCCCTGAGTCGTCAACTTATTCGCCATGCGGATGCCAGTGCAAAAATCCAAGTGATAGGCCAAGTCGGCTCTATCTCCGAGGCGAAACGCTTTATCGAAACCGGTAAGGCGCACGGTTTATTGGTGATCCCCGAAGGATTTCGCCGCGATTTGTTGCTCGGTAAGGGCGTAACCTTAAGCTACGGCGGTGATGCCAGTTACTTCTTGATTTACTCTGCTGTGGCCGAAGGTCTTGTCAGTGCGGGGATGGATGCCGGTAAACAAATTCAATGGATTGGCATGCTCGCCCAGGGGAAAAATCCTAAAGAGGCCGAGCAGAACCTCAACTCGCTGCACTTAAATAGTGTTCCTGCGTTTAACCCAAGCCTAGGTTATACACCTTATGTCGTCCCGGGATTATTTTTACTGATCCTGCATCAAACACTGCTGATCGGTACTGGCATTTTAGGTGCAGGCCAGTGGCGTCATCAGGGTTATTGGCAGCAGGTGTCGCCACTGCAATTGGTTTGCGGTCGAATTTTAGCCTTTATGCTGATTTATACCCTGTTTACCAGCTTTTATGTGGGCTATTGCTACCACTGGTATAACGTCAGTATTCAAGCGCGCTTTGGCCTGGTCGCACTGTGGCTATTACCGTTTTTACTGGCGACGGCGGCGGCTGGAGTTGCAATGAGCACCTTGTTTACCCGCCGCGATTTGCCTACTCAAGTATTGCTATTAATTTCAATGCCAATTTTGTTTGTCTCCGGCTTTGTCTGGCCGATTGCCTTAATCCCTGAGCCGCTTGTGCTGGGCTCGCAGATGATCCCTGCCGTTCCGGCCATTATGGGCATGTTAGAACTCAATCAAATGGGCGCTAGCTGGGCGAGCGTGTTACCAAAGTGGTTACAGCTTTGGGGATTATTTGCGGCATTTTTTGGCCTTGCCATTTTAGGGATTAAACGCCGAGCAAATGTATTACAAACATCGATATAGGCTTTAGATTCGCTCGTTTCTTGCCTGTGTTGAGTTATTCTTCTACAGATATTGTTGCCATTGTTAGGGCGTGTTGACGTTTCAGGGTTATTTTTGCAGCTTTATGCAAGGCAACGTCCGTGCAGTGTAGTTATTCTACATAAACGGATGATCACGCTGCAGAAAAGCCAGCCAAATGCTGCCCGAAGGGTTCGTCTGGCAAGCCCTTGCTCTTACTTTCTGTCGTAAGAGCTGCTCGTCATTTGAGTAGAATAACGACACATCATTCCTCGTTTCGCGAGCACGTGCTTGCCAGAACGAACAAAATCTAATCTCGAAACGTCAACACGCCCTAATCTAGGACACATAAAAGGCACTTAATGTGCTTATTGGGTTGTCTTCTACCCTGTTTTGGGCGAAAATGCGCGCCGAAAAAATAACCGAGGTATTCATTGCCTCGGTTATTTTCTTTTTGAATATATGGGTTTTAAACCAATAGAGGCCGGTAAACATCCGGAAATGATACGAGGTTCGCTTGAACCTACTTTACTGAGGACAATTCAATGGGGCTGTTGTTTACCGGATTTTCGGTCATTGCCGTCAATCAAGATGTTGCGTTAGTCATTCCACCGACGGCACTCGGAGGTGGTATATGAGCCAACAAAAACCGGGCTTAAAGCAAAGCCTTAATCTATGGCAAGTGGTTGTGATGGGGCTCGCTTACCTCACGCCTATGGCCGTGTTTGACACCTTCGGAATTGTCTCTGAGATCACCTCTGGCCACGTGGCCACCTCTTACTTGCTCGCATTAGCGGGTATCCTGTTTACCGCTTTTAGCTACGGTCATTTAGTGCGTAAATATCCCTATGCGGGGTCGGCTTATACCTATGCCCAAAAAACCTTTAGTCCAAATGTCGGTTTTATGGTGGGTTGGTCATCGCTACTCGATTACATGTTTATGCCGATGATCAACATGCTATTGGCCAAAATCTACCTTACTGCCATGTTCCCCAACGTGGAGCCTTGGATTTTCATCTTTGGTTTAGTCACCGTCATGACGGTACTCAACCTGAGAGGCATTGATTTAGTTGCGAATTTTAATGGCGTTATCGTATTTGCTCAGATAGCCATTATCTTAGTCTTCATCGGTTTAATGGCCCATAGCTTGTCCCTTGGCGAAGGTGAAGGGGTGATTGCCAGCGTGCGTCCATTCTATTCGGAGCAGATAACCTTAGCGCCGCTCTTTACTGGCGCGACCATTCTGTGTTTCTCCTTCTTAGGCTTTGATGGCTTAAGTTCATTGAGTGAAGAAACCAAGGACGCTAAGCGAGTGATCCCCCGCGCCATTGTACTGACAGCGCTGATTGGCGGGGTGATTTTTGTGAGCGTGTCCTATTTCTTACAACTCTATTTCCCTGATATTTCTCGCTTCCAGCAGTTAGACGCTGTGCTGCCTGAGATTGCCCTGTATGTGGGTGGTAATTTATTCCAGTCTATCGTGCTGGTGGCGACAACGATTGCGGTGCTAGCATCGGGCATGGCGGCTCATGCGGGGGTGGCGCGCATCCTCTATGTGATGGGGCGCGACAATATGCTGCCCAATAAAGGTTTTGGTTATGTTCACCCTAAATGGCGTACTCCGGCATTTAACGTGATTCTGGTGGGGTTACTGGCGCTTTCGGCGGTGTCATTTGATTTAGAAATGGCCTTGGCTTTGGTCAATTTCGGCGCCTTAGTGGCTTTTACCTTCGTTAACCTGTCGGTGATAGTGCAGTTTTATATTAAAGAAAAACGTAATCAATCCCTTAAGGAACATTTGCAGTATTTTATCTTGCCCCTGTGTGGTGCGGCGACCATTGGCGTGCTGTGGATAAACCTCGAGCCTCAGTCCTTAGAACTTGGCTTAATTTGGGGAGCTGTAGGGATGTTGTATTTGGCGCTGCGCAGCCTACGTTTGCGCAAAGCGGTAGAGTTGCAGAGTTAACTAAGGTATTGACTCATAAAGTAACAGCACTGAGGCATGCTAATGTCGTTTGCTTAAGAGTGAACGACATTTTTTTACGCCGACTGGAGACGCCATGTTGTTCGTTTGCAAAACTCGTGGATAAAATTTTCCCAGTTTTGTTGACCCATAGAAAGCAAGGTTAGAGACATTAACTTTTGCTAAATCGCGCCTAGCGCCTAAGGCAATATTCCGAAGTGCGGGGATTGGGGCGTGTTGACTTTCAGGGTTATTTTGCAGCCATATGCTGGCCAAGAGGGTGTTCTGGCAAGCTCTTACTCTTACTTTTAATCATAAGAGCCGCCCGTCATTTGAGTTGAATAACGGTGTGTTATCCCTCGCTTCGCGAGCTAGAGCTTGCTTGAACAGTAAAATGTAATCTCAAAAACTCAACACGCTAGTCTTGGATTTCGCTGCGTAAATATTTAAACAGCTCTTTTGAGGATTTAGACTCAGGACCTTTTGCCAGCTCTTTGGTTGCTTGGCGCACTAAGGTACGCAGTTTTTGTCTGTCCAACTGTGGGTAATGTTCCACTAAGGTTTGGATTTCACCGTCGCCTTGGGTGAGTAAACGCTCACGCATTTTCTCGAACATTTGCAACTTGGCGGTTTCGTTGCTGTTTTTGTTAAGCACGACCGCGAGCGACGCCTTGATAGGTTCAATATCGACGTTACGCATCAGCTTGCCGATATACTGCATATGGCGGCGATAGGCTTCGGTCTTTGGCTTAATCTTATGAGCTTGCTGAATGCTGTCGTACAAGTGCTCGTCCAGCTCGATTTTATCTAGCTGGGTTTTGCTGAGTGAGACCAGTTCCATACCGACTTTTTGAGCCGCTTCGCAGTCACGCTTATCCTCAGTTTTACTGACATAATCGTCGTTACTGTCATAGGGCTGTTTAAAATGTTCTGAATCACCAACAATCTTCATATAGATAAAACCTCAGTTAAATAACGCGCTAATAATAACATCTCCCGCCAAAATTCGCCTAGTTAAAGCGCGATTCAATCAGTAAAGCGCGCAATAAATAATGAGAATGGGATAGGTGTTTGTTATGCTAGCGCCATTGCCTATAACGAAAGAGTTGCTTTGTGTCTTTGAACAGAATCGATAGTGAATTGACCGCGCTGAAAGATGCGGTTGCTGTGGCCCTCGAATATGCGAATAAATTAGGGACAAATGCCGCTGAAGTGGCGATCAGTAAACAACAGGGATTATCGGTTTCAACCCGTTTAAAGGAAGTTGAAACGGTAGAGTTTAATAAAGATGGCGCCCTCGGTATTACGGTTTATCGCGATGGTTGCAAGGGCAGTTCATCTACCTCAGATCTCAGTCCTGAAGCCATTGCTCTTGCGGTTAAAGCGGCAGATGATATCGCCCGTTACACCTCGGCCGACCCGTTTAGCGGTTTAGCCGATAAAGCCTTAATGGCGACTGAGATCCGCGATCTTAAACTCTATTATCCTGAAGATATTTCCCCCGACGAATTAGCCCAATTGGCCATTCGCGCCGAAACCGCGGCGCTCGATGCCGATCCGCGCATCAATAACTCTGATGGCGCCAGCGCAAACGCCCATACGTCGGTTAAGGTTTACGGTAATAGCCACGGCTTCTTAAATGGCTATTGCAGCTCGCGCTATAGCTTAAGTTGCAGCGTGATCGGTGAAGACAGTGACGGCAATATGCAGCGGGATTACGATTACACTATCGCCCGTAAATTCAATGAGATGCTTTCACCTGAATCGGTGGGGCTAAAAACCGCCGAGAAAACCGTGAGCCGTTTAGGGGCACGTAAGATTGCCACCACCCGTTTGCCAATATTACTGGCGCCAGAGATTGCGACTGGCTTAATCGGCCATTTGATTGGTGCCATCAGTGGCGGTAGTTTGTATCGTAAATCAAGTTTCTTACTCGATGCCATTCACACCCAAATTTTCCCTGACTGGTTCAGCATTGAAGAGCAGCCGCATCTATTAGGCGCACTCGCCAGTGCCAACTACGATAGCGAAGGCGTGGCGACCCAAGATAGACGCATTATCGACAGTGGCATATTAGAAACCTATTTACTAACCAGTTATTCGGCGCGCAAATTGAGCCTACCTAATACAGGTCATGCAGGCGGGATTTACAACTGGACCCTAGCGCACACTGGCCAAAGTTTTGATGAGTTAGTCAAAGGCATGGGCACGGGCTTGATTGTCACAGAAGTGATGGGCCAAGGCGTGAATATGGTAACGGGGGATTATTCCCGCGGCGCTGCCGGTTTTTATGTCGAAAATGGTGAAATCCAGTTCCCCGTTGAAGAAATTACCATTGCTGGCAATCTTAAGGATATGTTCCGTGGGATTCAGGCGGTCAGTAAGGACTTCGATTTACGTTCATCTATCCGCACCGGCGGGATCTTATTATCCGAGATGAAGGTTGCGGGTAACTAGCCATCGGCATATAACGGTTCAGTCAATTGAAACACAAAAGGGCAAATGCAGCTGCATTTGCCCTTTTTGATTTAACTGACCCGCCCTAAATAGCATTGCCACTTGTTAGCGGCGGTGCTCATTAGAATTTGTAGCTGGCACTTAATTCAAATGAGCGACCCGAGCCTGCAACTTGGCTAAAGCCACCCGTGCTATCAGCCTTAAACTCGGCAAGGTTGACACCACCCAGCGGTAGTTCGTAGTAAGTATCAAACAGGTTGTTGATTGCAAAGGTTAAACTCAGCTCTTGCCATTTAACACTACTGCTTAAATTTAACAGCGAATAGCTGTCGGTCTCATTTTCTAAACGGCGCTCATCGACTTTATCCTTAGTCGCTACCCATTGCCATGATAGGCGGTTTTCCCAATCACCCAGTTGATGGCTAAGGGCTAACTCGGTATGTAGCGGTTTGATTTGATAAAGTGGCTCATTACCCTCATCACGCTCGCCGCGGGTGATATCGAGCTTACCCTGCATCTGCCATTTACCGCTGTCGGTATTGGCTAATAGGTAGACCGCACTAAACTTAGCGCCATATAAATTGGCATCTTCGTTGGTGAATTTAAGGATATTGCGTTTACCACTGGCAAGGCCAGTACGGTTAAAGCTGCCAATCACCTCGGCATCAATATAGTCTGTCACCGCGCTATACCAAGCCGTGGTAGAGAATTGCCATTCATCGCCATTAAACTTGTAGGCCGCGCTCAGAGTATGCGCCGTTTCGGGCTTAAGATCGGGGTTGCCGACATAGCCGTTACCGTCGCCATACCAGCCAATCATAGTGGTTGCCATCACGCCGCGGCCCCAGCTGTAACGCTCGTACAGGTTTGGTGCGCGGTTTTTACGGGCTAAGCCAAATTCCAATTGTTGTTTGGCCGACAATTGATAGCGTGCCAGCAATGTCGCATCAATAAGGTTATCGTCACGGCTTCTATCCATGGCATTAAAGGCTTTTGCCGCCTCGGCATCCACATTGGGCATGCCCATCATGGGCATATTGCTGTAAGCCTGCACTTCGCCCGTATCTGTGGTGACATATTCATAACGCACCCCAGCAGACAACCACCAGAGTGGCGTGAGGTTTTGCTGCCACTCGCCATAAACTGCGGCGCGGCGGCGTTCACCGTCATTGATATTGATATAGTCATTGGGTGCCATCATAGTGCCGGGCACAGCTGGCCAAGTATCATCGAGTTGATAGTTATAAAATTCCTGACCGACGAGTAGCGTGCTGTTATCGCCCATGGGTAGGCGCCAATGCAGTTGGTAGCTGTAATCGCTACCCTCTGTATTCATTGGCATCTTGCCGGTTTTTTCTGGGGTGAAGAAGCCCATTTCATGCTTCACACTGTGCCAGTTTAACTGGGCACTAAACTCGCCGTCGTTGTCTAAATCCCGCAGATAGCGGACTAGGGCACCGTAGCTCTTGTTATCCGTCATATCCATGTATTGGTTAGGAAAACCTTGGAATGGAATTGCCTGGTGCGTTAGCTTGATCGCCAGTTGTTGTGTGTCATCGCGCCATGCCGCTGTTAACGCATGGTTTTGGGCGCGATAGAGGGTATCGAGTACTTTATCGCCGTGACCATCGTGGTAGCTATTGGCGTCTTCATAGGCGCCTTGATAGCTGAAACTTAAGTCCTTACTGGCAATCCCTGCCTTAGCGCCGAGTAGGAATGCATCGCTGGTGCTGCGGTATCCCGATGAGATTTCACCGCTTTCAAAGCTGAGGTTTTCGCTGTCGTTAAACTTTGGATTGAGGCTATTAACCTTAATCACTCCGGCGATATTGTCACCGCCCGCACTGACAGGGGACACGCCCGCGACCACTTCTACCGAGCTGATTTGGTTAGCGGAAACGTAGGAAAGTGGTGGGTTCATTTGGTTGGCACAGGAGGCGGTGATATCCGCACCATCGACTAACACTTTAATGCGATCGCCCATCATGCCATTAAGCACGGGCAAGGCGGAAACGCCGCCCGCTTCGGAAAAATCCACGCCTTGGTCTTTTAGCAAAGCATCGGCCGAGCCTAAGGCATTACGGCCAATACTCTGTTCGCCATGGACTTGAATACGTTCAATTTGAGCCTGATTTGTCTCGTCAGCCATGGCCTGTGAGGCAACTGAAGCGCCTAATGCTAAGGTTAGCGCGCTGGCGATTGCGGAGCATTTAAAGCCGTGGGGGATAGTTGAAGCGTTTGCAGCCATCTTATTGTCTTCCATTCACTTAGATAAATTGCGCTGCATTATAAAGATCATCTAAGTGTGACAAGTGCGGCATATTGTCGCAGAGCTTATAAAGATAAAGCTGAAATAGCGGCCTGAAGTTCTCGCTAGCGCCAAGATGAGGATAAGCTAGCGCCAAGGTGAGGATATCAAGCGGCGCGGTTTAACACGCCCTTGGATTAACTGAAGTGATTGAAGTAGATACGCTGGGTTTCCCCCTCTGCATCCATGGCGGCGAGTGCTTTGGCAAATTCATAGGCCTTTGAATCTTCAGCGAGTACGCTTGGGCTGTTATTCGGACTTAAGGGAAGATCGGCGCGATAGTTAGGGTTATGTTGCCCACGAAAATGGCGGCTTTTTTTCGAAAATCCCAGATACATAGCTTGAGGTTGCTGGCAGCAATTAGGGTGTAGCTTAAATTGGCTTGTATCTCGATTTTTAAGGTAATAACTGATGGTTGCTTGATCGTAGATAAAAAAGTCCCCTTGGCCACTAATAAACCTCAGATCTGGTTAAGCCAGCACTAAATTAGAGCTATCTAACAGTTCAAGCTCCTGAGCTGTTAGATTTAACGATGGCTTTTCTTCTTTTAAACAATATGCAATCAATCCACCAAGTAGATTGAGCATGAACCCATGCTCGCTGCGGTGTCTTGAGTGTTCAATATAGGAAATGTTCTTCAATTGGTCATTCACTGTTTCAATGATGAATCGCTTTTTTAAGATTGCTCTATCCCATAGAGAAATAAACTTTTTCTTCATGTTCTTACGAACTGTGGTGATTAACTCAACGCCCTTTTCCAAAAGCTCACCTGTTAGGGCTTGGCTAATATAGCCTTTATCACCATAAAGCTTACCAAAAAGAGACTCAGCCATTTCACTGACAGGTTGCCTGTCATCGACATTACCTTTCGTCAGTTTTAACGCTACAATTTCACCCAAGTGATTGATAATAAGATGCAGTTTAAATCCAAACGACCAGCCCATAGTTCCCTTTCCATGTTCGGCAATGCCTTCAAAAACCTTATTTCGCTTCGCTCGAATAATATGACAGACTTCAATTTTAGTGGAGTCGACAAACTGAATTCCCGTTGGCTTTCCAAGCTTTGAAGTCAGATAGCTACACATAGGGACAACGACGCTAGGCATTAATGCAAGGAAACGAGTGTAGCTCAACAACTCTGGAAAATAGGGTTTTAGCTGGCGACAAACATAGTGCAGATAATAATTTTTGAAATCTCGGTAATGTGATTGATGGAAATGAATGATAATGGTCATCACTTCTGCGGGAGAAAGGCGACAAGGTCTATTACGCTTCATTTCACCATTATCAAGCAATAAGCGTTGCCAATGTGGGATAAATAACTGACAGAAATCATCGACATCACAGTAAGTTTCAACTAGTTTGTTCATGCTCGTTCCTTTTTCTAATCACTCTTGGTCGAATGATCGGATCAGGGAACGAGCATTTAGTTCCTTTTGGGAGCTAAATTCTTATCCGAAGCTCAGGTTAATAAGGTAATCTAAGGCCTTAGGCACATTGAGTTCAGGCGGTTTACGGACCGACATGGTTTGGGATATACCATTAAAGTCGTAGCTGCCCGGGGCAATTAATAGCGTCATACCGCTCTGTGATAACTGCTCTAATGAACCAACATTTGCCGCACCCGCTCGGCTAATTCCAATAATGCGCTCCGACAGACCATTAGGAATAAAATAGGTAAATTGGGCACGTTCTTCACTAAAATGCAGCCCAGGATAAAAATCGATATTTCCGAGTTTGAGATCCCGCAGAATACGCAGTTTAGGTGCTCGAATTACCCGTAATTTACATCCCACTCTTTCGGCCGCGACTTGGTAAATATCGTAGTAAAACCCTTGGTTATTAGGTTCCTGTTCGATAAAGGGACGGCGTTCACTGGTGCGATAGCCCATGCTAATAACACACTCAGAGCTTGAAAAAGCCTGCGCTAGGCTGGGGGATAGGATGAATAATAGGCAAAGTAGGCTCAGTAATGGCCGATAAATCACTGCAAACGGCAAAATTAATCACTCCCTATCCTGTGATTACAAAGGGTAATCGTATCGCTAAATAGCGACTTAAAATGAAGGCTTGTTAGCCTAATGTATTATTTTTGTTGGATTAATCTATCATACTTTTTGATAATAAAAAGAGCGATTCTTTGCGGTTTTGCACAAACTCTGTACATCTTTTTAGATTGGTTTATAGTGTCGGCGCTGGTCGAGAATGATTAACTTGGCCCTTGACCAATATAGGATGAATTGAGGATTAATTGAGGAGTCATTATGACTAAGATAAATGTGGCAAAAGTAACAGCCCAGAGTGTGCAAGAGCATGAAAATGGTCGCGGCACAATTACAGACAATGCACTTAAGGCGCTGGTGACCAGTCCGTTATTTCGGATGCGTACCGAAAAGCCGAAAAAGGGCAAAGGGTCTTACAACCGTAAAGCAGCAAACCGAAAGGGGTATCAGCACAGGGGCGATACCCCTTTCGACTTTATGGGGATGATGTTTTAACGTTTTTGCCGCGTTAATCCTGCTCATTTAATCCCTGCTAGACTCCTCCCTCACATTGCCTTGCGATTTCCTTTTCAATCCCTTTTGTCGCACTATCTAGCCTTCAACTATTGAGAGTTAACCTTCACTTATTGAGAGAATTAGCCAGATTTTGGCCATAAAAAAACGAGCCACAATTGAGACTGTGACTCGTCTTATTAAAGCTTGAATGATTTGAAGGCTTAAGCCTCGACTTCATCCTCTGCATCGGCATCCACTAACTCGGCCCACAGATCGTGCTCGTCCGAGTGAGTGATCACCGCGCGGACTAACATGCCGGGTTCGAGTTCAGTTTCACCGTTGATAAATACCATGCCGTCGATTTCAGGGGCATCTGCGAAGCTACGGCCAATCGCGCCTTCTTCGTCTACGTCATCGATCAGAATATCCATAGTACGGCCAACGAAACGGGCTAAACGCTCAGCGCTGATCTCGGCTTGGACTTCCATAAATCTGTGGTATCTGTCTTCCTTCACGTCTTCACTAATAAGTTCAGCGATGGTGTTGGCGACAGCGCCTTCCACTTCTGAGTACTTGAAACAGCCTACGCGGTCGAGGCGCGCTTCACGCAGGAAGTCGAGCAGCATTTCGAAGTCTTCTTCGGTTTCGCCAGGGAAGCCCACGATAAAGGTTGAGCGGATCACCAAATCTGGGCAGATTTCGCGCCAGCGTTGGATGGCTTCTAATTGACGGTCAACACGGCCTGGGCGTTTCATCATCTTCAGAATGCGTGGGCTGGCGTGCTGCATTGGAATGTCTAAGTAAGGCAGAATTAAACCTTCGGCCATCAATGGGATCAGATCGTCAACCCATGGGTATGGGTAGATGTAGTGTAAGCGTACCCATGCGCCCATCTTGCCCAGTTGGCGAGCAAGGCTGGTGATGTCTTGCTTAACTGGCATACCGTTCCAAAAATCGGTGCGGCCGCCCTTGTCTTTACCATAGGCAGAGGTGTCTTGGCTCACCACAAGGATTTCTTGTACGCCAGCTTCAACTAAACGTTTGGCTTCATCTAATACGCTACCCGCTGGACGGCTATCTAAATCGCCACGCAGTGCTGGGATGATGCAGAAGGTACAACGGTTGTCGCAACCTTCTGAAATTTTTAAGTAAGCGTAATGCTTAGGCGTTAACTTAACCCCAGTTTGTGGGATTAACGAGGTAAATGGGTTGTGCTCTGGTTTTGGCACGTACTTGTGAACGTGCTTTAACACGGCTTCGTAGCTGTGTGGGCCAGTGATTTCGAGCACATCTGGGTGCACTTCACGGATTTGGTTTTCTTTAGCGCCTAAACAGCCCGTTACGATTACTTTGCCGTTTTCTTCTAAGGCTTCGCGCACCGCATCTAAGGATTCTTCAACCGCCGCGTCGATAAAACCACAGGTGTTAACGATTACCAGATCGGCATTGTCGTAGCTGTTGGTGACTTCATAGCCGTCGATGCGTAACTGGGTCAGAATGCGCTCTGAGTCCACGAGGTTTTTTGGACAACCTAAAGACACAAAACCGATGCGATTGCCTGTGGCAGCATTGCCCGTATTAACAGAGTCAGCACTGGCGGCTTCCAATGTTTTGGCAGGGGTCTCAAGCGTGGTAGTTTGCTTAGGATGAAAAGTTTCAACTGTCATGGTGTCTCGCTGATGCTGATAAAAGAGCGCCGTAAAAAGAGCGCGGATTATACCTGAAGTGATTAAAAGGTACAGTGTCTTTGGGTGAAAAGTGTACAGCTAAGAGTGCGTTTCTACCAGTTAGAGACTGACTGGCTCGTATGCGTGCTCGTATGGAAAGTCACAACTGTAGCTTGAGTGCTTGTGGAAGAGGATTTTAGCGATAGGCTGATAAGTTTTGCCAATTTAAAAAGTTTTAAAAAAATTAACCCTTTTTATTTTTGCCCGCGTTTATAGGGGTAGTTTGCATGATGCGTGGCTATCGCAACGGACGATAAATCGGGCTGTTACATACTGGTGCTGTTACATATTGGTACAGCGAGTCGCACTTTTAACCGATAGCCGCCGCGTCAGAACCACGGCAGTCTCGCCTTAAATGATTTAGTTGGAGTTAACAATGAAGCATTCTCTTTTAGCTGTATTAGTTGCTGGTGGTCTTTTCTCTGGCGCATTTACTGCCACCGCACTTGCTGCCGATGTGGACTTTCCCCATATCGAAACCATGGGCGTAAGCCAAATTCAAGTCGAGCCGGATATGGCTGAGCTTAATGTCGAAGTGGCTGTCACCGAGAAAGACGCTAAGGCGGCTAAGGATAATTCGGATGCGGCGGTGGCGAAATTTATCGCCCGTTTGACGGCCGCGGGGATTACTAAAGAGCAGATCCAAAGCGCCAACTTAAATCTGCAACCCCAATATGTGTATGCGCAGGATAAAGCACCTGAGCTAACTGGTTACACCGCGAGTCGCCAAGTCACTGTGACTATTAACGATTTGGCACGTTTAAATACGATTTTGGACTCCGCCTTAGAGGAGGGGATCAACAGGGTTAATAATATCGCCCTTAAATCGAGTAAAGAGGCCGAGTATGTGGCCAAGGCGCGCCAAGCGGCGATTGTCGATGCCAAACAAAAAGCAGAATCCTTAGCCAAGGGATTTGGGGAAAACCTAGGTAAGATTTGGCAAATTCGTTATTACGATCAACGCCCAGTGCAACCGGTGATGTTACGTATGAATGCTAAGGCCGATGCCATGGGCGCCGCCGAAAGCTATCAATATGGCCAAGTGACTATCGAAGATAGAGTCGAAGTGGTTTATAAACTCAAATAAGTCATAACGAGATGCAATGGATGAGGATTCTTTGGCTCATCCATTGCTGTTATGGGGCGCAATCGGTTAATTCTGAGTCAACATATTTACAATATTGCATGTTTTATCAGAGCAAAGGCACTAAACGCTGGCAAAATTAGCGATTTATCCCCACACTGAGAGAGGATAAGGTTATGGAGACCTATGATGGATTTTCCCTCTCGAATCAAGCAACAAACCTGTATGGACTGTTTAAGTGGTAAGTCACTCGGATTTGAAATTCGTATGGCATTTCAGCCCATTATCGATTGGCCAAATCAGCAGATTTACGGTTATGAAGCCCTAGTGCGCGGCCCAAATGGCGAAGGTGCTGCTTGGGTGTTTGAGCGTATAAACGAAAGCAATAAGTACTACTTTGATCAGGCTTGTCGGGTCAAAGCCATTGAAACCGCCGCTAAGCTTGGCCTTGATAAAATATTAAGTATCAACTTTTTACCTAATGCGGTTTATAACCCTGAAACCTGTATCCGCGCCTCGATTGAAGCGGCCGACCTCTTTGGTTTTAATATTCATAACATCATGTTTGAAGTCACTGAGGGTGAGCAAATTGTCGATAGAGCCAAATTGAGCCGTATCTTTGACAGTTACGCTAAACGGGGATTTATCACCGCCATCGACGACTTTGGCAGTGGTTTCGCTGATTTGAGTTGGTTAGAATTTTTGCGCCCTCAGGTATTAAAACTCGATATGGAGTTGATCAGAGATATCCATTTAGACAAACAAAAACAGTTTGTTATCGATGAGGTGATCGGGATTTGTAGCACACTTAACACTCAGGTGTTGGCCGAAGGGGTCGAGAGTAAAGCGGAGTTAGACTATCTTGTTGGCCGTGGTATTAATTATTTTCAAGGTTACTACTTCGCCAAACCCCAACTCGAGTATTTAACTACCTTTGACGCCTTAGATTGTTATGCTGCGCTGTAGCATTGTTTTATTGAATTAATGTGCTCCAAGTGCCTTGCACTCAGATTGGTTGTGGAATTGTGTGTATCGGTTCTGGGCTAACTGATATATCATGCGCCACCCTTAATTGCCCATGCCTTCTCTTTGCTGCTATGTCTTCTAACGCGCTTTATACCGATCTATCCGGTTATTACGATTTAATGTGCTCCGATATTAACTATCAACAACAGAGTGCGAGCATCCATCGATTGCATCAGTTCTTAGGGAATAATGGTAAACAACACCTTGATTTAGCCTGTGGCACTGGCCCACATGTACGGCATTTTATCGACCTTGGTTATCAGTGTAGTGGCCTAGATATTAATCAGCCGATGCTCGATATGGCCATGCGTCGTTGCCCTGAGGCCCAGTTTAATCTGCAAGATATGACCGCCTTTTATCTTGAGCAGCCAGTTGATTTAATTACCTGTTTTTTATATTCCATCCATTACAGTGCGGACATAGAGCGCCTTAAAAGTTGTATCGCCAGTGTGCACAGTGCCCTGAATGACGGTGGGATATTTTGTTTTAACTCGGTTGATAAGCACCGCATTGATAACCGCTTATCGATTAAGCATTTTGCCGAGTTTGAGGGGCACCATTTTGCCTTTGAATCTGGCTGGCATTACAGTGGTCAAGGTGAAAACCAGTCGTTAAATCTAAGCATTGCAAAGCGTCAGCAGCCTTTTACTCAACTCACTGATGTAGACGCCGATGCCGAGATTGCGCTGCATCAAACTGAATTATGGCAAGACCAACACACTATGGTCGCCACCAGTTTTGCGGAGCTGCAAGCGTTACTCGCGCCATATTTTGAAGTGCATATCTTTGAACACGATTATGAAAAAATCGTCCCATGGGATTTAAGCTCAGGTAATGCGCTGTTTGTCTGTGTGAAGATTTAACCTTGGGTTGAAGGTGTGACAACTTGGGATGTTAGTCCTTACGTTCGTGCTAGCACATCAAATTGCTTAAGTTTCATCAGTTCTGTTAGAAAGCTAAATCAAAGTCAAAGTCAAAGTCAAAGTCAAAGTCAAAGTCGTGGGGCTTCACCCCACACCCGACCAAGGAGGACTGCTCGTCCTATCCTCCTTGCCTATTGTTTTCACATCAGCCAAGACGCCCCTAACGGAGTTGAAAGCCCCTTGGGCATTAAGCGTTCTAATGCTATCGCGTCAGACGCTCGTCCCTGATTCGACTGACGCTATCTCGGCATCCATGCCTCGCTCACGCAACGACCGCAAATGCCCTGCGGCAACTCCGAGGGGAGGTGCACTTCTGTGAACTCGGCGTTGGCGCTAAACTCCAAAAGAGTTATGCATGTTCTATCTTCCTAAACTAGCATGACCTGATTGACCAACAGTGTCTAATGTAAGACGCTGAAACCACCTAAACCCCAAAAATCTAGGTCATCAAAAGTTTGGATATTTCTAGTCGAGTCGGATTTACTGTTTTAGTTACACTAATTTGGGAACCAAACTATAAGTAGTAATCACGCTTATGACATGTAGGATAGATAGTCCATGGATAAATGGTTAGAAATTAGTCGTCTGCAATTTGAAGCATTTTCTAAGATTGAGCATTATGACTTGCAACAGAAATATGTGTTGTTGCTAGCTATTCGTGTGACAGAGTTATGTTCAGATGCTTACGAGCTTTGTAAAAGGGATAGAGTTGCTTCAGTGCCCATAATAATGCGCAGTGCTTTAGAGTCATATATCGACTTAATGTGTACAAAGCTTAGCTTCACCCACGTTGAAAATATGAACAAATCGTTTGAAATCTTCAAAGTTAAAATGGCAGGTAAAACCGTTAAGGATGATAGCCTGAAGATCTGGGAAAAATTCAAATTAGTGGGTGAGCATAATTTGTATTCGGGATTTTACGTTCACCTCTGCCGCAGTGCACATGGAAATCTTGAAGCTTTGATAAGAGATCACACAGTAGGTGATGCGATTTCCCTTGGGCATAGACCAGACTTATCAATGGTTTCTGTATATAGAAACCAAATAATAGGAATCGCAGTAACTGCTTTAGTTGAAGCTCTTGAATTCGTAAAATTTGATGGTACTCAACTTAAACAGTTAAAAGTCATTCAAGAACAATCAGGTGTAGGTGAATATGCATGAAAAGATGGGACATATATGGTCCCCTCGAGTTTAGCAAGGCCAATGTACTATTTTGTTCAGATATAAGTTAACTAGCCACCCATTGTTAAATTTGCAAAGTGTATGCTTGTGAAAAGGCATACAGATTACTGAAGAGTTGGTTGAATTAAGCATTGGCATGTAAGTGACCGTTGACGGCATGGATGCCGTCGTCGAGCCCTCATGGATGAGTTCACGGCGTGTCACTGGAATGACAGTGCTTAATTATCCGTATTGTATTGGTTAAGTGTTTAAATGACTCAAACTAAAAAGGCGCCTAAGCGCCTTTTCTACATTCTGGGGTTAAGGGAAAACTCCCTACCTCATCGAAATCTGATTAAACAATCAGATCATACTCTTCCCGTAGGATCTTAATAATATCTGCCTTAGGATTGGCTGGCAGCGGAATTGCTGCGCCGGTCACCTTCTCGGCAATGCCGGTGTAAGTGCGTGACACTTGCATCATCGCCTCTAATGGCAGGGCATTATCGCGGGCGAGGGCTTCGCGCTCTGGCATTCTGTCCTTGTTGAGCAGAATATCCGGATCTGGGAAATGATTTAACAGGAACTGACGGAAACCTTCCTTAGAGTTTTCAAGGATTTTACCATCGCGGTAGGCGGCGCCGTCCCAAATGCGAGATGAATCGGGGGTGCCCACTTCATCCATATAGATCAGTTTTGAGTTGCCGTTTTTATCGGTCACATAACCAAACTCGAACTTGGTATCCACAAATACTTGGTCAAGGTCGGCCAGTGCCTTTGAGATCACCTTAAAGCCATCTTTTAACAGCTTCTCGTACAGGTCGATATCTTCTACCTTTTCAAAACCAAAGGCTTGGTAGTTGGCTTCGATATCGCTGCGGCTGATGTTCACATCATCCTGCGCGGGTACACCGGGGATCCCAGTTAAAATGCCTTTGGTCGAAGGGGTGATCAGCAAATCTGGCAGTTTTTGATCTTTCTCTAAGCCTTCTGGCAGGGTGATACCGCAGAATACGCGCTCGCCCTTGGAGTAGGCGCGCCACATGGAGCCGGTAATGTATTGGCGGCAAATGGCTTCAACTTTAATTGGGCGGGCTTTTTGGACTATCCAAACGAAGGGATGCGGAATATCTAAAATATGGCTGTCGGCTAAACCATTTTCGGCAAATAGCTTAAACCAATGATTAGAAATGGCATTTAATGCCGCGCCTTTACCTGGGATGCCTTTTAATCCGCCTTCACCGTGGAAGATGCAGTCGAAGGCGGAGATGCGATCGCTAATTACCATAATGGCAAGCGGCGTATCTTCGGGCACATTGTAGCCCTTGGTTTTGATTAAACGGCGGCTGTCGGCGTCGGTTAGCCAGTAAACGCTACGTACCTTGCCGCTATGAACTGGGCTATCGGTGCGGATGGGCAAATCGTTGTTTACGGCTAATACGGAATCAGCAAGACTCATGACGAGTATTCCTTTGGATAGAGAGTGTAGGGACGAGTTTTTTATTCGTTGCGGTGTGCTTAAGCATAAGATGCTTAGCCACCTTTTTATTATTGACCAATAGCTTATTGCTCAGTTTGCGTAAAGCCTTGGTGAAGGTTAAGCGTAAAGCGAATAGTGGATTTTCGGGCGATGGGGAGAATAACGTTTGTCTAGATATGGGGTGAAAATGAAACGCAGAGCAAGGTTGGCGCCAGAGTAATACTGGTCTGCTCAAGCGGGGAACCCCCGTGCCATTTTGCTCGAAAAGGCTAACCATTAATCCGAGAGAACCTTGTTAGACAGCCGCGAAAAGTGGCGCCATTTTACCTTTATTCGCAAAATTTTCCACGGCTATTTATGCACATCTGTGCGGCGTGTCGGTGTAAATTGGGATGGGATCAATGTGGCAGCAGAAAATACTTCCCATAAACCCTGAGCCGAGGAGCCGGGAAGTTGAGTTTAAAGTGTGACTCACTAAGCCTTAGAATGACATTAATCCCAATATAGGCATGCAGTTAGCTCAGTAAATCGGGGTAATATTGATGGCCTGAATAAAGCGAGTGCCTAAGCCCCCATACCGCGTGGCTTTTTGTGTTAACACCTATTTTTTGTGAATTGAAAAACACAGTTTGCCCATCAGACCCTAACATAAGGCATAAATAAAACATATCGAGGTAGTAGATGACTGAACCCAAAACGCCGATGATGGCGCGCGCCGCCTCCGAAGGGCGGTATTTTTTCTCGAAGCAATTTATCGCCTTAGCCGAATGCCAAACCCAGTGGCAGGACCTTGAGTTTGAAGAATGCGAGTTCCACGATTGCCAATTTAGCGACAGCACATTCCGTAACTGCAAGTTTATCGAGTGCCGCTTTGTGGGTTGTAATTTAAGCCTGCTCAAGGTGCCCTTAAGCCAATTTAACGGTGTGAGTTTTGAAGAATGTAAGTTGGTCGGCATAGACTGGACCCGTGCCGCTTGGCCGAGATTATCCTTTGCGGCACCTTTTAGCTTTAGAACCTGCATCTTAAACGACTGCTCTTTTATGGGCCTTAAGCTCGATGAAATGGTACTTGAGGGCTGTAAGGCGCAGGATGTAGATTTTCGTGAGGGCAAGTTTAATCGCGCTAACTTTAGTTACAGCGATTTTCGCCACAGCTTATTTGGCCGTACCGAGTTAATGGAGGCGGATTTCTCCGAGGCAACCGATTACGACATTGATATTTTTAACAACAAAATTAAAGGTGCCAAGTTTAGCCGCGATGAAGCGATTCGGCTATTAAATGGCTTAGATATTACCTTGGTGGATTGACCTTATACCAACCTCATATCAGCACCTGTTCGCGCTAATAGGTGCTGGCATTTTATCCTTTTAAATGAACGGGTTTATTGTGACAGCGATATCGCGGTATCACTTTTTAACTTATTGTTTTTAAAATTGCTTTTAGGTTTTTTGATAACTTTTTATTGTGGTGCGTATTGTAAAAACACCTCAAGCGTACGCATCGATATGGCCAATCAACACTATTGATCTTATTCACGAATTTTTAGAACAATTTTAACTTTTAGTTGCCATAGATCACACCAAACTTGCCTATGTGGTTTACCACAATAGCCGCCTACCTCTTTCGGGATAACAATCACTCTGGAACAGCAAAATGCCAGCGCGTCTTAGGGCATTGGCATTAATAACTAAAAACCTGTGAGCAAATTTAGTGTTTCACCGCAGTGGTGACCCAAAGCCTAAGTTTGCGTGTGCCAATTGGTGCATAAGGGTGGATGAGTGTGATGGAGGTAACCATGATTGAGCTTAATAGGCGAACCTTTTTAAAGGGCGCAGGGGCCAGCGGTGCAACATGTGCATTAGCTAGCTTATTGCCGGGCAGCTTAGCGGCATTAGAGAGTAAGCAGCTAAAGGGCATGGGCAAAGAAATTGCCAGTATCTGTGAGATGTGTTCAACCCGCTGCCCGATTTCAGCGCGGGTGATTGAAGGTAAAAACGTCTTCATTAGCGGTAACAAGGCAGCTAAAGCTTTTGGCGGTAAAGTCTGTGCCCGTGGTGGTGCTGGCCATAGTTTGCTGTACGATCCACAGCGGATTGTTAAACCGCTAAAACGGGTTGGCGAGCGTGGCGAGGGTAAATGGGCGGAAATCAGTTGGGATGAAGCCTATCAACTGATTGCCGATAATCTTACTAAAATCAAGCAAGCTCACGGCCCTGAGGCGGTGGCGTTTTCCTCTAAATCCGGTTCGCAAGAAAAACACTTATTCCATCTCGCCACAGCGTTTGGCAGCCCAAATACCTTTACCCATGCATCTACTTGCCCAGGTGGTTATGAAATTGCCGCCAAGGCCATGTTTGGCACTAAGGTGAAACGCGATTTAAGTAACTCAAAATACATCATTAACTTCGGCCATAACCTGTACGAAGGCATCAACATGTCCGAAACCCGTGGCATGATGGCAGCGCAAATGGATAAAGGCGCTAAGTTGGTGGTGTTTGAGCCAAGATTCTCTATCGTCGCCGACAAAGCCGATGAGTGGTATGCAATCCGTCCCGGCACCGACGTAGCGGTCGCTTTAGCGTTATGTCATGTCTTGATTGAAGAAAATCTTTACGACAAGGCCTTTGTTGAGCGTTATGTCGAAGGCTTTGACACCTTTGCCGCCGAAGTAAAAGCCTATACCCCTGAGTGGGCCGAAACGATCTCCGATGTGCCCGCCAAAGATATTCGCCGTATTGCCCGTGAATATGCGGCTAAAGCGCCCCATGCGGTGGTGGATTTTGGTCACAGAGCCACCTTTACCACCGAAGAGTTTGAAATGCGCCGCGCGCTTTACGCTGCCAACATCTTGATTGGTAACATCGAGCGTAAGGGCGGGATCTACCTGGGTCAAAAGCCTGGCGATTATAACAAGCTCGCCGGTGAAAATGTGGCCCCCGTGCTGGGTAAGCCCGGCGTAAAAGATATGCCAAAGCCTGAGGCAAAACGTATCGACCAAGTGGAAGAACAGTACGCCATGATGTGGTCAGCGGGCGGGGTTTATCAAACCGTCCTCGATGCGACCTTAAGCGCGGTGCCTTATCAGTTACATGGCTGGGTGATGTCCCGTACTAACCCAATGCAAACCATGACCGACAGAGCGCGTGTGGTCGAAGCCTTGAAAAAGCTCGACTTTGTTGCAGTGTGCGATGTGTATATCAGTGAAACCGCGGCCTATGCCGACGTGATTCTACCTGAGTCTACCTACCTTGAGCGCGATGAGGAAATCGCTGACAAGTCCGGTAAAAACCCTGCCTACTATGTGCGCCAACGGGTAGTCGAAACCTTAGGTGATACTCGTCCTTCATGGCAAATCTTTAAAGATATCGGCCATAAGCTAGGGTTGAGTGAATTCTATCCATGGGAAAACATGGAGACCCTGCAACTATTGCAGGTAAACCGCGACACAGAGCTGCTGCGCCGGATCAAAGACGAAGGTTTTGTCAGCTTCGGTAAGCCGATTATGTTGCGTGAACCTAAAATGGTCGCCGAATTTACCAAGGCCTATGCCAATGCCAAACCTGCGGATGAAGACGGCACCTACGGCAGTTTACTCAGCTTTAAAACCCCAAGCGGCAAGATTGAATTGACCTCCGCCAAGGTTGAAGCCATGGCGCCAGGACGCGGCGTCATTAAATTCCGCGAAGTGCAGCTTAAAAAGCCAAATGAACTCTACTTTATCCAAGGTAAGGTGGCGGTGCATACCAATGGCGCGACCCACAATGTGCCCATGCTGGCAAATTTGATGTCGGATAACGCTGTATGGGTTCACCCAGATACCGCGAGCAAATTAGGTATCAGCAATGGCGACCCTATCCGCTTAACCAGCAGCGTAGGTACAGAGGAAGGTCATGCGTTAGTCACCCCGGGCATTCGCCCCGATACCGTGTTTGCTTATATGGGCTTTGGCTCTAAAAACAAAGAGTTGGTTAGAGCGACAGGCAAAGGTATCCACTGCGGAAACTTACTGCCCCACGTTACCGCATCTGTGTGTGGCATGACGGTACACACCACTGGCGTCACGCTGGCAAAACGCTAATTGGAGGCTCAAATGACGAAAAGATATGTGATGGTGCACGATGAGAACAAGTGCATCGGCTGCCAAGCCTGTAACGTGGCTTGCCGCAGTGAAAACGGCGTACCAGAAGGGGTGACCCGTTTGCAGGTGAGAGTCGAAGGGCCTTATGGCGAAATGCCTCATCTGCACTTTAAGTACCACAGAGTGTCGTGTCAGCAATGTGAAGATGCGCCCTGTGTGAAGGTGTGTCCAACGGGCGCGGCCTATGTGGGCGAAGATGGCATTGTCTCCATCCACGGCGACAAGTGTGTGGGTTGTATGTACTGCGTGGCGGCGTGTCCCTACAAAGTGCGTTTTATGAATCCCGAAACCAAAGTGGCTGACAAGTGTAATTTCTGTAAGGACACGCGTTTGGCCCGGGGTGAAGAGCCTGCCTGTGTGACTGTGTGCCCGACCGATGCCTTGGTGTTTGGCGATGCTAACGATCCACAAAGTGAAGTGGCCACACTGCTCAACACTAAGATCACTTACCAAGATAAGACCCATTTAGGCACTAAACCTAGGGTATATCGCGTTCCTACCAAAAGAGGGGGGATTTGATTATGAACAATACTTGGGGCGATATGGCGCAATATGATCCCGTCACTTGGCACTGGGTCATCGCCGTGTATTTGTTTATGGCGGGTTTATCCGCCGGAAGTTTGCTGATTGGCATTGGTTTGCGTTGGTTCAATCAAGAACAAACACAAGTTGAGAGCAATATCCTCAAGGCCGCGGCGATTATTGGCCCTGTGGCAATCAGCTTAGGCTTAGCTTGTTTAGTGTTTGATTTAACTAAGCCTTTCCACTTCTGGTTGATTTTAATTAACTACAACTTCCAGTCCGTTATGGCGATTGGGGTATTAGCGCTGCTGGCTTACTCACCCTTGGCATTTGCCTACGCGATTTTAGTACTGCGTGACGATTTGCCCAAGTGGGGCTTAGGTTTCCTCGCGCCTATCGCTAAGCTGCTGATGCCCTTTAGAAAGCTGATTGAAGTGCTATTGTTTGTCCTCGCCATTGGTGTGGGCGCTTACACTGGCTTCTTAATCTCGGCGATGAATGCCTATCCGATGCTAAATACTGCGGTATTGCCTGCACTGTTCTTGGTATCTGGTTTATCAGCGGGTGCGGCGGCCAATGCGGTGCTGGCGCTGGTGATGTTCAAAACCGATAGCCACGACAAGACCTTAGCTAAAATGCATGGCTTAGAGCTGCCAGTGATGGCCATCGAAATCATGTTCCTGTTTATGTTGTTCTGCGCCTTGTACTTTAAGGGCGGTGCGGCGGCTGCGGCGCTGGCATCACTCACCTCTGGCGTGTGGGCAAGCGTATTCTGGATTGGTGTCGTGGGGATTGGCTTTGGTGTGCCATTGCTGTTTATGCTGCTTCCCGCAGCGACTCGCCACACTAAGGGCGCAATGATTATGGTGGCCTGTGCCAGTTTAACCGGCGTGCTCGCGCTAAGACACTTTATTGTGTATGCGGGCCAAAGTTACCTGAGCTAAGTGATGTTAGCGAATGCTCTAACCCATGGCATTCAAACTAGCGCAACAAATATGAGTATTACTTTAATGCGATTAAGTGATACTCAAATGGGTTACAACACGCATCCCTGCAAGCAAAAAGCACCGTTAAACGGTGCTTTTTTATGGCTGCGATTGACTGCAATTGGCAGGAGGTTATTGCGGTAATAACTCAATCACTGATTTGACCGTGAGCACTAAGGCGCTGATAGCGCAGAGGGCTAAGGTCGCCATCTTGGTCTTATGTTTATCCACATTTCCCACCAGTTTGCCCGCCACGAGATAGCCTAAAAAGACCGAGGGCAATAGCATTAGCGACAGCCAAAAGTGCTTGATTTCGAGTAGGCCCGTCACCCCAAGAATCGCCAAGGCAATGGTCGAACTAAAGATAAAGAAGGCCGATAACGCCGCGCGAAACTGCGAAGCATCCTTACCCGCCAATAAAATCGCCATCGGAGGGCCACCAATGGCGGCGATATTGCCAAAGATCCCCGAGACGATTCCCGCGCCAAATAGCGTCGCTTTGTTCACCGGCAGGCTGAATTTATACAAACTGAGCACCACGGCAACCGTCACAATCGCGGCAATCGCCAGACCAAGAATCGGCTGCGGCGCAAACAGTAATAGGCTAGCACCGATAAAGCCACCGGGCACTCGACCGATGAGCGCGTATTGCAAGCCATTGAATTCTAAATGGCCGCGTTCACGCAATAGGGTGAGTAGCGCGATGGAAAATCCCATCACAATCACGGGGGCAGGCACTAATTGGGGATCGACGATATACAGCAGCGGGCTGGCGACCACGGCTAAGCCAAACCCAATTAGACTCTGGGTGAGGGCACCTAAAAACACAATCACAGACGCGATGGCAAGCGTTTGTGGATCGATCAAGGAGAACATAGGATTCCATCAAAACAAAATAGGGATCGTTACTTTAACCCACCACGCCTGATGAGCATTAACGATCCCTAATAATTAGTTACGGCAGGATTATGGACGCTTAAGCGTTATTCCATGTCTTCCCACTCGATCCCCATTTCGTCCATCAACCGCTTCGCTTCAGCGGGGATGCTGTCTGGGCACTCTTTCGACAGATCGGCATCATCAGGCAGAGGCTGGCCGGTGTAGGCATGCAAAAATGCTTCGCACAACAGTTCGCTATTCGTTGCGTGGCGCAGGTTGTTGACCTGACGACGCGTACGTTCATCCGTGAGGACTTTTAGCACTTTGAGCGGAATAGACACAGTAATTTTCTTTACTTGTTCATTCTTCTTGCCATGTTCAGCATAGGGGCTGATGTATTCCCCATTCCATTCAGTCATTGACTCACCTGTTATAACGCTAAATTCGGGGCAGATTTTAAACCCTTACAGATTACAGTCAAATTATTGCTACTATTTCTTAGCGATTGCAAACAGATTTCTTTATGTTTAGACGTCTAAGCGTCTTAACGCCTATTGACGATGCCACTGGGCTTAGGTACATTTAGACGTCCAGACATCTCTTTGCGAACTTAGGAGTTCCCGATGACCGCAGGCAAATTAGTGACCGAGCGTCAATTAGCCACATTGGCAGTGCGTCAGGGTATCGAAAGCGATACTCAATATGGCGCCGTGGTGCCGCCAATTTACCTGTCGACGAATTACGCCTTCGATGGTCATAAAAATCCTCGCGAATTTGATTACAGCCGTTCCGGCAATCCTACCCGCAGCATCTTAGGCGATGCCTTAGCTAAGCTGGAAAAAGGCGCAACCGGTGTGGTGACCTGCACTGGCATGGCCGCCATTACCTTAGTGACCACTTTACTGGGCCCAGATGATTTACTGGTGGTGCCCCACGATTGCTACGGTGGCTCTTACCGTTTATTCACCAACCTCGCGAAAAAAGGCCAATTTAAACTGCTGGTGGTCGATCAAACCGACAGCCAAGCACTTGAGCAAGCGATTGCCCAGCAGCCTAAAATGGTGTGGATTGAAACCCCATCCAACCCATTACTGCGGGTGGTTGATATCGAAGCTATTGCCAAGGCAAGCCACGCCGTAGGTGCGTTAGTGATAGTGGACAACACTTTCCTCTCGCCGATTTTGCAGCAACCGCTATTGCTCGGCGCCGATATCGTTATCCACTCCACCACTAAATACATTAATGGCCATAGCGATGTGGTGGGCGGCGCGGTGATCGCCAAAGACCCTCAACTCGGTGAGACCTTACATTGGTGGTCGAACACCTTAGGCTTAACCGGTTCTGCCTTTGACAGTTATCAAACCCTGCGCGGCCTGCGTACTTTAGCTGTGCGCATTCGTGAGCACCAAAGTAATGCCGAGCGGATTGTGGAGTTACTGAGTAACAGCCCCGTCGTGAGTAAAGTGTATTACCCAGGTCTTGCGGATCATCCCGGCCATGCCATTGCCGCCAAGCAACAAAAAGGTTTTGGCGCTATGCTGAGTTTTGAGCTTAAGGGCGGCGAGGCCGAAGTGGTCGCCTTTTTAGATGCGTTAAGTTTATTCAGCGTGGCTGAGAGTTTAGGTGGCGTTGAGAGTCTCGTAGCCGTGCCCGCGACCATGACCCACAGGGCGATGGAGCCGCAGGCGCGTTTTGAAGCTGGCATTAAAGACACCCTATTACGTTTGTCGGTTGGTATTGAAGATGCCGACGACTTAGTTGCAGATATTCAAGCAGGATTGGCCGCCGTAGCGGCTTGTCAGTAGAGGAATAATAGATGGCACGTTGTCACTTACATAAATTTGGTGGTTCCAGCTTAGCCGATGCCGATTGTTACCGCCGAGTCGCCCATATTCTGTTAACCCATGGCCATAGTGATGATCTAGTGGTGGTGTCTGCCGCGGGTAAAACCACTAACTTTTTATATAAATTATTGTCCCTGCGCGATAGCAACCAATTATGGCAAGAAGAATTACAAGTCCTTATCAGCTATCAGCAAGGCTTGATTGAGCAATTATTATCTAACGAGCAAGCGCGGGATTTACGCGAACGTTTAACCACGGATAAAGCTCAGTTAATCAGTCTATTATCTTTAGATGTACGCAACGATTACCAAATTAACCATGTGGTGAGTTTTGGTGAGCGTTGGTCGGCGCGCCTGATGGCAGCGCTGCTGCGTGAATCGGGCGTGGCCGCAAGCCATGTGGATGCCTGCTCGATTTTAGTGGCAGATGAGGCCGCCGTGCCGCAAATCCGTGTGCAAGAATCCCGCGCTAAAGTACAAGCCTTACTGGCCGCACACCCTAACGAGCGCCTAGTGATCACCGGTTTTATCTGCGCCAACGAGCGCGGTGATACCTTGCTATTGGGTCGCAATGGCTCTGACTTTAGCGCCAGCTTAATTGCTAGCCTTGCCGACATTGAGCGCGTGACCATTTGGACCGACGTTGAAGGGGTCTTTAACGCTGATCCAAACAAAATCAACGATGCGAAATTACTCAAGAGCATGTCCCTTGCTGAAGCGGACCGCTTGGCACGTTTAGGCTCACCCGTGTTGCATTCACGCACCTTGCAGCCATTGTTTAACACAGAGGTGAGTTTGGCTGTGCGTTCAAGCTACGCCTCCCATACCGACTTTACCCTGATTGCGCCGCACAGTTCCTCAGCGAGTGCGCCCGTGGTGACCAATCTAAATGCTGTGGTGTTATTTGGCTTTAAGATTGCGGGTGATGTCGCTAGTCTGCTCGAGCAATTGGTGGCGGCGGGATTAACGCCACTGGCCCATTGGGTATCGGCGCATCAACGGCTTGAGCTTGCCTATACCGCTGAAAACCAAAAACAAGTACAAAAATTATTGGATGCGCAGGCCGAAGCCCTCGGCATTAAAGATCTGCAAATTAATACCGAACTCGGTTTAGTGGCGTTGGTGAGTGCCGATGCCGAGCATTATCGCCGCAGCTTTGCCCGTTTACTGAGTCGCGATGCTAAGCCCTTGTTCAGTGGTGACTTAAGCCTGGTGACCTTAGTGCCACAGTCGCAGGTTAATCTGCTGACGCAAAAAGTGCATCGCCGCTGCGCTGGCCCGCGTAAACGTATTGGCGTATTGCTGCTGGGTGTGGGCAATATTGGCGAGGCGTGGGTGAAGCTGTTTAAGTCAGTTTCTCCCTCGTTAAATCAAGAGCTTGAAGCGCAAGTCGAGTTAGTCGGTCTGGTGACTTCCAGTAAAGCCCTGATTAAGTCTACGGGGGTGGATCTGGAAAGCTGGCAGCAGGAATTTGATACAGAAGCGACTCCTTGGCAGTACGAGCATCTATTTGAACAATTAGAACAACTTAACTGTGACGAACTGATTGCATTAGATATCAGCGCCAGTGCCAGTTTAACCCTGCAATATCCAGAATTTTTCGAGCGCGGCATCCATATGGTCAGCGCGAACAAACTCGCGGGTTCTGGCCCGCTGCCTTTTTATCGCGAGCTTAAAGAACAACTCGGTTATCGCCGTTTATTCTGGCGCTATAACGCCAGCTGCGGCGCGGGTTTACCTATTCAGCACGCCTTAAACGATCTGCGTAACAGTGGTGATAGCGTTGAAGCCGTGGGCGGGATTTTCTCTGGCACCCTGTGTTGGTTATTTGAGAATTACGATACCAGTAAACCCTTCTCGGAATTAGTGATTGAAGCACGTGGTTTAGGGATTACCGAACCCGATCCTCGGGACGATCTTTCTGGCCGCGATATGCAGCGCAAGTTGCTGATTTTAGCCCGTGAAATCGGCCTAGAAATCGAGCTTGAGGATATTGAGCTGCGCTCCCTAGTACCTGCCCATTTAGCGGATATTCCGTTGGAGCAATTCCTTGCCCGTATCGGTGAGCTAGATGATGAATTATTGCAGCAATATGGCGCAGCAGCGGAACAAAACAAAGTGCTGAGATATGTCGCCTCTTTGGATAATAGCGGCGCAGTCCTTAAAGCCGAGGTGGGATTACAGTGGATTGATGCGAGCCACCCCTACGCCAACCTGACGCCCGGAGATAATGTGTTTGTGATCCGCTCAGCCTTCTATCAAGGTAATCCTTTGATTATCCGAGGACCGGGTGCGGGCCGCGAAGTGACGGCAGCAGCTGTACAATCGGATCTAACACAGATCTGCCGCGATCTGCTGCAAGAATAGATTTAAATTCAAAAGCTTAAAGGACTCATTTGAGTCCTTTTTTATTGGCGAAGATAAGGACTAAAATCAAGGTGATCAACGAGGGATAAGAAAATGCCAAAAAGGGGGATTTTTTGGCTTGACTTAACAGCCAGTTTCTCTAGTATATGGACATATAGACGTCCAAACGTCCGTATGGATTAAACTACTGCATTAATAGTCGTACCAGTCGCGATAAGTGTCGCACTCGGGCGGTTGAGGAAATACACATGGCTTTTCATCACGCACAACATTCACATTCGCTAAACCAAAGTTTGTCTGAACTTAATGGCGATATTAATGTTTCTTTTGAGTTTTTCCCGCCATCAACCCCCGAAATGGAACAGATCCTGTGGAACTCTATTCGTCGTTTAGAGCCGCTGAATCCTAAGTTTGTGTCTGTGACCTATGGGGCAAACTCGGGCGTGCGTGACCGTACCCACGGCGTGATTGAACGTATTCAACAAGAAACCAACCTAGTTGCTGCGCCGCATTTAACCTTAGTGGATGCGAGTGATGAAGAGCTGTTAGATCTGGCAAAGCATTACTGGAAATCGGGTATTCGCGACATAGTGGCGCTGCGTGGCGACTTGCCTGCGGGCAGCCCAAAACCGACTCGCTTTGCGGTGGATCTAGTGCGCCTGCTGCGTTCAGTGGCCGACTTTGATATTTCGGTCGCCGCTTACCCAGAAGTGCACCCA
Organism: Shewanella sp. FDAARGOS_354; assembly: GCF_002209245.2. NCBI lineage: Bacteria > Pseudomonadati > Pseudomonadota > Gammaproteobacteria > Alteromonadales > Shewanellaceae > Shewanella > Shewanella sp. FDAARGOS_354. The sequence goes on from NZ_CP022089.2 coordinate 4,312,400, forward strand.
GATGCGGCTAACGCTCAGGCGGATTTGATTAACCTTAAGCGTAAAATCGACGCCGGTGCGAGCCGTGCTATTACCCAGTTTTTCTTCGATGTGGAATCTTACCTGCGTTTTCGCGACCGCTGTGTTGCGGCGGGGATTGATGTCGAAATCGTACCCGGTATTTTACCCGTGACTAACTTTACCCAGTTAAAGCGTTTTGCGGGCATGACCAATGTGAGCTTACCAAGCTGGTTACATAAGCAGTTCGATGGCCTTGAAAATGATGCCGGAACCCGTCAGCTGGTGGGCGCTAACGTGGCGATTGATATGGTGAAAGTGTTGTCCCGCGAAGGGGTGAAGGATTTCCACTTCTACACCTTAAACCGTGCGGAATTGACCTATGCGATTTGCCATACCTTAGGGGTTCGCCCAAAGGCGGTATAACGTTAACAGCATAAAAAAACGCCGCTATTTAGCGGCGTTTTGTTTTGCTTGAATCCTAAATCCTAAATCCTAAATCCTAAATCCTAAATCCTAAATCCTAAACTGAGCGAGAAGTGTGGTTAAGCGCATCGACAACTGTGCTAACTCGTCTCCCGCCCGAGCCGTTTGCTCGGCACTCTCGGTGGCATTGGTCGTAATATCATTAATATTATTGACGTTTTTATTGATTTCTGCCGACACAGCACATTGCTCGTTGGCAGCGCTAGCGATTTGAATGTTCATTTGACTAATGGTGGATACGGCCTGGGTAATGGCTTCGAGCGCTTCCCCCGCCTCGTGCACCAACGAAACACAGTTTTGCGTGGTGGCGGTACTGGTATTCATGGTACTGACGGTGGATTTGGCACTCTGTTGCAAGGCTTCAATCATCTGCTGAATTTCGCTGGTTGAAGCTTGAGTACGGCTGGCGAGCGTACGTACTTCATCTGCCACCACCGCAAAACCACGGCCTTGTTCACCCGCACGGGCGGCCTCAATGGCGGCATTGAGGGCGAGCAAATTGGTTTGATCGGCAATATTACGGATAACGACTAATACCGAGTCAATCTGCGCGGTATTACGCTCAAGTTCGTTGATGGCCGTGGCGGCATGGGCTATTTCATCCGCCAGCAGACTTATAGTCGAAATGACCTTTTCAACCAGCAACTTACCATGTTCAGTTGACTCGCTGGCGTGGGTTGCTGCGTCGGCGGCATCAGTCGCATTGTGGGCAACTTCTTGTACTGTTGCCGCCATTTCATTCATGGCGGTGGCGACTTGTTCGGTCTCGAGGTGTTGCCGTTTTGCCATTTGCTGAGTTTCATGGGTAATGGCAGACATTTCTTCGGCCGATGTCGCCAGTAAGCTGGTGGAGTCTGATACTTGAGCAACGGTGGCGTGGATCTTTTCGGCAAAGCGGTTAAAGGCAAGTGCAAGCTGCGCGATTTCGTCTTTGCTCTTCACTTCAATCCGGCGGGTTAAATCGCCTTCACCTTCGGCAATGTCATTGAGCGCATTGGTTGTTTCGGCAATCGGGCGGGTAATACTCTTAGCGATAAACCAGGCAATGGCGGTGCCAATTAGGAAGGCGATAAAGCCTATCAAAATGAGTTTAAAGCGAATATCGGACATCGCTTGCTCAGAATGGCTTCTGTCCAGTGCAATATCCAGCACACCAAAGGTTTTGCCCGAGTAGTCTTTCATCCCATGACGATACAGGGCGTAGCTCTTGCCGTCTAAATCGATGGTACGAATCACTTCAGTACCTTGCATTACCTTGTTGAGTTCGCTGGAGGCGTTGGTGTCGGTGGTAAAAGTGCCACCAAAGGGGACAAAGTTGCCATCCTTAGGCAGCAAAAGAGTTATCTCTGCTTGGTAGGCATTTTTAAAATTGTCGAAGAAGGGCTGGCCAAATGACATACCAAACTCCACCGAGCCCGTATGTTGTCCTTGGTAATTCATCGGCACTAGGCCGCGGATACCTAAGCCTTCAACCCCGTATTCTAAACCGCTGAGGGGCTGCTTTTGGGTGTTGGTTTCGACAATGGTTTTACGGATTGCGGTGAGGTCATCACCAAATTTTTCAGGGCGATGCAGGCGTAAAAACGAGGTCGCGGGTGGGGTGTGAAACTGAAATTGCTGCACGGCAAAATCTTGTTTAAGGCGCGTAAATAGCGGTTGGGTGCGTTGAAGTAGTGCTTCACGGTCGCGCTCGGCAAAGTTACTTTGGATCTCAGGGGTTAATGAGATTAAGGTTGCCATCGCCTGTGCTCTTTGTCCCGATGAGACGATATTTGCTACCGCGGTTTCGTATAACTTATGTAATTCCCGTTGTTCAGACTCCCTTATTTGGCGACTGAATTCCGATAGCACTAGCGGCATGATAAAGCTCATCACCGCAAATAGCAGTAGGCTGATGCCTAACACTATCCGAGTGCTAATGTTTAAATTCTTCACAGTAAACCTCCCAGTATCCGTATGTCTGTCTAAATATCTTTTTGAATATTATAGAGATACTGCTTTTTATATTTGCGAGCGGGTGAACCTTTTTCAGTTGTTTTTCGGTTTTTTGCGGATTTCGTGGCAGCGTGCACAGATCTTTTCTGAGCAGAAAATATTTACTTAGCCTGCTAACTAAGTATAATGCTTAGCAGGCTAAGTAAATGAGTAAGCATCATGTATAAAGAACTCGAGCGCTTAAAGGAGTTATCCCTCGCGGAACATTTAGGTCGCCTGCACCGCTTATGGCGTACCGTGGCGGATGTGGAATTAGCACCACTTGGGTTAACCCATCCTCGATGGACCGCGTTGTGGAAGTTATTGCGTCTAGGTGACAACGTGAGCCAAAAGGTGTTAGCGGATGCGCTGGAAATTGAATTGGCTTCTTTGATGCGTACCTTAGGGCAACTTGAGGAGCAAGGTTTAGTCGAGCGTCATTGCTGCACTAAAGATAAGCGCGCCCGAATCGTGTCGCTAACACCCGCCGGTAAAGACGTATTAAAGCAAGTCGAAGCGCGGATTATCCATGTGCGCGGTGAATTATTAGCGGGCATTAGCGCCTCTGAGCTTGGCGAGTTTGAACGCATCATTAGCCTAATTAGTGAAAACGCCTTGGCCAAGTTGACCAAGAGCACAGATATTCTTGAGTGAGAAATAAGATGACACCGGATCAACAATTTGCCCGTCTTGTCAAAATCGCCATGCTCGGTTTTGTGGCCGTGTTTGGCTATTTTATGTTTGCCGACACTATGATGCCATTAACCCCACAGGCTATGGCAACCCGTGTAGTGACTAAGGTGACTCCACAGATCAGCGGCAAGATTCAAACGATTAATGTGAAAAATAACCAAGTGGTCGCCAAAGGCGATTTACTGTTTCAAGTCGACCCTGCGCCCTTTGAGTTGGCTGTGTCACATGCCAAATTGGCCCTAGAACAAGTGCGTCAGGATAATGCCGAACTTGATGCTGCACTCTTAGCCGCTAAAGCAGAAGTGAATGCGAGTGTGACGACTGCACAACAAAAACGCCGCGAGGCCAAACGTTTAGATGCACTTTATGCGACCCATGGCGTTTCGCAGCAGTTGCGTGATCAAGCCGATAGTGATGCGGACGCCGCCGAGGCGAATGTGTTAGCCGCTAATGCTCGCCTCGATAAACTCAAAGTGAGCCGTGGTCTCTATGGCGAAGATAACCTTAGAGTTCGCCAAGCGATGAATGCGTTAGAGCAAGCTGAGCTGAATCTGTCTTACACCCAAATCCGTGCCGACCAAGATGGAGTGGTGACCAACCTGCAACTTGAAGTGGGCAGCTTTGCCGCCGTGGGTCAGCCATTACTCGCCTTAGTTTCTGATAAATTGGATATTATTGCCGATTTTCGTGAAAAAACCTTACGGGGCGTGAATGCCGCTTATCCCGCATTAATCGCCTTTGACGGTGAGCCTGGTCGTTTGTATCACGCCCAAGTGAGCAGTGTCGATGCAGGGGTGAGTGCGGGGCAGTTTGATGCCAATGGTCGTTTAGCCGCGCCGCAGGAGTCAGACCGTTGGGTGCGTGATGCGCAGCGCTTAAGACTGCACTTAGTCTTAGATGACAGTGTGTCAGACAACAGTGCAATGAATAACCTACCCGCAGGCGCGCGTGCTACTGTGCAATTGCTGCCCGACAATACGCTGTTTAGCCTGCTAGCCAAGGTGCAGATTAAGGTCATTAGCCTGCTCCATTACATCTACTAATATCAAGGCAATTTGCATGTTGTTACGCCACAATCCATTAACCGCCAATGATTTACGCCAGTGTTTGCGCATTGCCACTGGCGGTACCATTGGTTTTACCCTGTGTAAGCTATTTGGTTGGAGTAATGGGGTGTTTTTTACTGTAACCCCAATGTTATTACTGGGTTTAGTCCCTGTGATAAGTGGCCATGCGGTAAGGCAATTATTGGCATCATCTGCCATTGCGGGGCTTGAAGTCGGCCTGCTCGGAGGCTTGTTCGGTAGCCACCCAGGCATGATGACACCGATTGTCTTCCTGCTGTTTTTGTATCGTTTTGCGGCGATGTCCCGCGGTAGCCTGTTTCTGTTTGGTGCCAATGGCGTGCTGAGTTTAAGCATTATGCTGCACTTTGCCAGCTATCCGGGCACAGATCTGAATGATCTGATTTTTAGTAACTTTTGGGCGACAGGGCTATCAGTCATCATCGCCTATTTAATGACTGCACTTTGGCCGGATGTTGAACCCCGCGCCGCCTATCAACCCGGCCCTAAGGCGCCGCACCGTATGCGCCATGAGGCGTTGCTCGGTGCCAGCATTGCCACGCTCTCTTTCTTAGTGTTTCAGATTTTCGATCTGCGTGATTCGATGTCGGCGCAGGCAACCACCTTGCTACTTTTATTCCCCATGCATTGGAACGGGGCGTTGGATTATGCCCGTAAACGTGCCATTGGTACCTTGCTTGGGGTGTCTTTTGGGGTGATGGTGCAACTCTTTCTCTACGATTGGTCAGGATTGTTGATCCTGATTGTGCCGCTGCTGTGGCTTGGCCTTATGTTGTTTGCACAGGCCCATGTGAAGGAGGCGAGCGGATCGGGTGTCGGTTTTGGCGCCATGACGACGTTAGGGATTTTGTTTGGGCAATATTTAACCCCAGGTAACGACTTAATTTTTAGTGCACTGTATCGGGTGAGCAGTATTTTTGTGGCGATAGTGGCGACGTTATTCCTCTGTTATCTGCTGCATAAGTTATTGAATAGCTTTGAAGCGACCCGATTTGGTTACTAAAGTGTTAATATTAGATTTTTTTAATGCTTGTTCCGCTTCCGTGCAAGGAGTATGGTGTTTTGATGCGTTTAGTGTGGGCTAAACGTAGAACGCACCACTCAATTATCTCTTTTTTAACGACCTTGTTTTAGCCGTTAACGCGGTTTTTCAAGCGTTTTCGTGTGACTCAAGGTTTGTTCAAGGATAGAAAATGAATAATAAAATTAAAATATTAGCCAAAGGCATCGCGCTCATTAGCGGCTGTGCCTTGACCTCTGTCGCCATCGCTAACACGGCAACTATCCCGCCAGCGGGACAAATCTGCGTGACTTGCCACGGCGTCGAAGGTGAGGGCATTGAGCCACTTGGCCCTCGCTTGGCCGGACTCTCAAAAGAATATATCACCACCCAATTACAACATTTTCAGGCAGGTGTGCGCCAAAACGCGACCATGATGCCGATGGCGATGACTCTGCAGGGTGATGGCATCGAGCAAGTCGCATCTTACTTCGCCGCCAAACCTCCTAAAACCGAGGTTAAGCCAGTGCTCCGCGGTACCCATGTCACCTTTAGTGACGATACCGCGCGCTTAGCTTACCAAGGCGATTGGTCACGCGGCTTACCCGCCTGTGTGACTTGCCATGGCCCCTCTGGATTAGGTGGCGGTTTGTTCCCGCGTTTAGCGGGTCAGCAGGCCAGCTATATCAAGACGCAACTGTTGGCGTGGCAAGCTGGTACTCGTAAAGGAGATGTGGACGCCATGATGGCCAATGTGGCTAACAAGCTCACCGCCGCCGAGGTGGATGCCTTAGCGAACTACTTTGCGAATATAAAATAAGGAGCCGGCCATGAAATCTTCAGCAATCTTATTACTGGTCGCCATGGGCGTGCTGACAGCTCAAGTACAAGCGGCGCAAGAGTTACCCGACAAGCAAGCGCCATTGCCCTCAGTGCCTAAAAATCCGGAACAAGCCTATCTTACACCAAGACCCTTAAGCGCGATTCCCGAAGGGGCCTTTGGCGATAAAATTCGCTTAGGTTATCAGCTATTTGTGAATACCCAGCAGTTAAGAGATAAGTATGTGGGTAACGAACTTAACTGTGCAAACTGCCATATGGATGCGGGCCGTAAGGCGAATGCATCACCGGTGTGGGGCGCCTATTTTGCCTATCCCGCGTATCGTAAAAAAGACGATAAAGTAAATACCTTTCAAGAGCGGATACAAGGCTGTTTTAACTATTCCATGAATGGTAAAGCCCCCGCTGCGGGCAGCCCCGAACTGGTTGCGCTATCGGCCTATGCCTACTGGTTAGGGATGAGTGGCTTGATGGATGCGGCTAACCTTGATGGCCCTGTGCCAGAAATCAGCGATGCCGAATTGGTTAAAGGCGCCAAACGTGAGGATTTTCCGCTGCCAGACGCCCTAGCCAAAGCCATGACAGTGGAGCAACGCGCGAATCTGCCCGGCCGTGGTTATCCTGAGATCCCAAAACCAGAACTGGCGTTCTCACCCGAGCGCGGTAAAGCCGTGTATACCGCCCACTGCCAAGCATGCCATGGCGCCGATGGTCAAGGCCAAGCGATGGCGGGCGTTTACTCTCTGCCACCACTGTGGGGCCCAATGAGCTACAACTGGGGCGCGGGGATGCACAGGGTCAATACGGCTGCATTTTTCATTTATGAAAACATGCCTTTCGGTAAGAGTATGCAGTTGACTAACCAACAGGCTTGGGACGTTGCCGCTTACATTAACTCCCATGAAAGGCCTCAGGACCCCCGCAATAAGGGCGATGTGAAACAAGCGCAGGAGAAATACCATAACGACAACGACTATTACGGTGTCGACGTCGATGGCAAAGTGCTTGGCACCGCCTCTTATCCGGTGTTTCCGAAAAAGTCGTAGTTGAGTCGCTTTGATTGAAGGTTCTCGCGGTGAAATGAAGCGAGTGAATTAGTTAGGCAGAAAGCCAGCAAACATTTAGCTTTGCTGGCTTTTTTATTGGTCAATTGTACTGACTAGCTTTAGGACTTACGTTGTAGGGGAATTCGTGTGTTTGCTGATATTAACCTATAGGTGAGTCATGACATTCGCTCACCGACTCGCAGCGAGTCCATCCGTGGATGCTCGACCGCCCCGTCCTTGGGGCGGACGGTCGTCTCGCTAATCACCATGACTCGCCTTTCGGGCATCAGCGTGGTCTGTTGATTTCAAAACCGATCTTGAATACATGAAACGTATCGAGGGAGTTGAACCCTCTCTACGTTTTCTAAGAAGCTGATTTACGTTGGTTTTTGGTCAAAGGAAACAAACTCTTGTTACACCTTACTGTATTTATTGATGGAAACAAGCTGAGGGTGCGTGAAAATTTGACTTAGTCCTGAAAATATCATCGTGTAGTATCTCAAGACAACATTTTGAAACTATATCAATTGTATCAACATCATCTAAATGTAGCATATTATTCAATTAAATAAGTAAGTTACCATAGGTCTAACTGATTTAAGCCATTCATAGCTGCATTGTCTAACCATTAAGACTCTAGCATTGATAATGGCGTTGTGTTGGTATAGGATCTGAAAATAACGTTATGAAAGCATCGGTGATTTTGATGAGAACTGAAAAGAGAAAAGTAACCAAAGCTATGATTTTTCGCTCAGTTGCAAGTTCAACGGCAATTGAGACAGGAAAATCAGTGAAATCAATAGAACACAAATTGAAAGCGAACAAGCAAAAGTTCGATTCGTTAACACTAGCAGTCTAAAATATCAGCAACAAGACGCTCCATATGTTGATAATCACCGCTTAATCCTGCATGAATTGAACGTATATAGAAATCCTTGTGCTTATCCCACAAGGAGTAATCTAAAAGCCCATACCCTGCTTCTTGACTCATATAGTCCATTAAGAGCCTACTAATTCTTCCATTGCCCTCTCGAAATGGGTGAATCAAAATGAATTCAACATGGATTTGAGCAAGAAAAGATACCAATTCTTCTTTATTGAAGTTTGCTATACTTGAAGCCTTTGATAGGTAGTCATTTTCGAAACTTTGAATTAAGCCATTCATATGTAGAGGTACAGCGAACTCAAAATCGTCTTTCCACATTCTAACATTTCTAATATTTCCAGCCCAAGAGTATACGTTGCCTAACCATTGACGATGCCAATCAATAAGAGTCTGAAAACTGAGATGAAATGCCAGATCATCATCTGAAAACACCTTTTCATAAAGTTTCATCAAAAGAAATGTTTCGACTTCATCCATTTCATTAATGTCTGTAATGTTCAGCTTGTTTAAGAGAACCCGATCGTTGGAGCCTGGTTGGTATTGGGTTTCTGCTGTGTCTAAGTCATATCTGGTCATCAAAAGGCACTTAAAAAGAAAGTTTGGTGTAGTGTAAGAACAGGTTGCAACACATAGCAAACAGTTCAAGATTTAATTAGCTGAATTTTACGATTTTTTATGCTTAGCTATATTAAATGGCTTGTTGTGGCTCAATCATTACATTGCTTTACCTTTACTGGATATTTCCCTTCACTACCAATGAAAAATATTCATTTATTCTTCATTATGATAAATGAAAAACAGTAAGCACTATGTATGAATCCTTGAATACATTTTTCATAACGCAGGAATGCGGCTTACTGAGCTAAATGAATACACCAAATATGATTTTAGTTAGACACCATTTGATGAATACAGTCAATTAAAGGGCAATAAATACCTAGGTATTTATTGGCACGCTGAAAGATCGGACAGGCATAACTCTTTCCGGGTTTACTGCCAACACCGCAGTAATAGGAGTTCACCATCCCCTCGGAGTTGCCGCAGGGCATTTGCGTTCTTTGCGTGAGCGAGGCATGGTCGTTCACGTGCATCCATGCACTTCACGACATTCAGGCATCCTGCCATCAGATGCCGAGATAGCGTCAGTCGAATCAGGGACGAGCGTCTGACGCGATAGCATAAGGACGCTTAATGCCCAAGGGGCTTTCAACTCCGTTAGGGGCGTCTTGGAGAATCCAAGGAGGATAGGACGAGCAGTCCTCCTTGGTCGACTCTTTATTAAAAAATCAGGGGGTGAAACCCCACGACTTTGATTCACCTCGGCCGTAAGGCCGCAATCAATATTGCATTGTGCTAAACAGAGCCAATATGGAAGCCCCACGACTTGTAAACTAAAGCATTCAAACGTAGTTTGAAAAGCTTTAAAGTCTAACCTTGGTGTAAATCAACTCAGCTTGAGTTGCAAAAAACCATTATTATTTCTGCGTTATCACTCCAATACCATAAGGATTAACGTGCCTAAGCACTTACCAGAACCTAAGTTCAATGCAGCGCAGCTTTGCCCTTTATGCCAAGGGGCGAATCAGTGTGCTATGACTCTTGGTGCCGACATCAGTGACTGTTGGTGTGCTAAGCAGGCGTTTCCTAATCTGACTCAATTGCTATCTGGCGATTTGGCGGCAGGCTTATCAACAGACGCTACAGTAGGGCTGAGTGCTGATAAGTTAGCGCAACTATTATCGCAGCCTGCGACGGCTTGTATTTGTGAGACTTGTTTAAGCCGGATAAAGCGAGTGCTAACTACTTCTGCTTCAGAAGATAAAAACAGCCCATCGGGATTAGGCGATGGGCTGGGATATGAGGTGAAATAGCGGGCTATTAATTGATGGTGTAATCCAGTTGCACGCTACTTTGTGCTTCTACGGCTTTACCATTTTCAAATTTGGGTGCGTAACGCCATTTATTTAAGGCTTCGATGCTTTCTTTTTCAAATAAAGCACCTCCCTTGCGTATTACCATGCATGGCGATCGCCTAATAACATTCATGCCGATCATCCAATAACATTCATGTCGATCGCTCAATAACATCGCAAACCGATCACTTTTGCTTCTTTATGGTAAACCCTGATCGACATGCATGTTATTGCGTGACTTTTTCTCCTCGCTTCGTTAAACCCGCACTTTCTGCTCATTTAATCTGAGGAAAGTGCATGTCTGCGAGGCCTATTACTGTGAGAAAACTGAAAGAAATTCTGCGCCTAAAATATCAGGCTCGCCTATCACACAGGCAGATTGCGCTTAGCCTTCATGTCTCCCCTAGCACGGTATCCTATTATGCTAACCGTGCTGCACACCTCGGGATCCATGACTGGCCACTCAGTGATATCTGGGACGATGTCACTTTGGAACGTGCCTTTCTCAACACTCAAACTGTGCATAAAAAACAGTACAAACCCCTGCCTAACTGGGCCATGTTGCATCAGGAGTTAAAACGACCGGACCAAAAAGGCATGACACTTGAGCGATTATGGCAAGAGTATGCTGAGCGTAACGGCCAAACACATTACAGCTATAACCACTTTTGTCGCTTGTATAAAGAGTGGGCTAGCGTGTTGCAACCGTCGATGCGTCAGACCCATATCGCCGGAGAAAAACTGTTTGTCGATTATTGTGGGCAAACGGTGCCCATCATTGATCCGCACACTGGGGAACTGCTTTACAAGGCTCAAATCTTTGTCGCGGTATTGGGTGCATCTAACTACACCTTCGCCGAAGCGACTCGCTCACAACAGCTCGAAGACTGGGTAATGAGCCACAAACGGGCATTTGAGTTCTTCGGCGGTGTGCCGCAATTAGTGGTACCCGATTGCCTCAAAAGTGCCGTCAGTGTGGCACGCAATACCGATCCAGACTTGAATCCGACCTATCAAATGTTAGCCGCCCATTTCGGCACAGCGATCATGCCGGCGCGTCCCCGTAAGCCCAAAGATAAATCCAAGGCTGAAGTCGGCGTACAAATCGTCACCCGCTGGATTTTGGCGGTGCTGCGCCATGAAGTGTTCCATAGCCTAGCACAGCTCAACCAGCGCATTGGTGAGTTGTTGACGCGCCTCAATCAAAAGCCCTTCCAAAAGCTCCCCGGTAGTCGTGCATCTTTGTTTACCGAGTTGGATGCGCCTGCGCTAAAGCCCTTACCCAGTTACCGTTATCAGTACACCAAAGTGCAACAGGTACTCGTGGGCAAGGATTACCATGTTGATATAGAAAAACACTATTACTCAGTCCCTTACGCCTTACAGGGTAAGCGATTAACGGTACAAATCACGGAGCATACCCTGGTGTTTTATCACCATGGCAAGGTAGTCGCCGAGCATGTACGCAGTCAGTGTAAAGGTCAACACACGAGCCTGAGCGAGCATATGCCCGCACATCACCAGGCACTGCTCGAATGGTCGCCCGAACGCTTGCACCACTGGGCTGCCTCGATAGGGCCCTATACCGCACATTGGGTGCATGAGTTTATCCGGCAAGCCGAGCATCCGGCCCAAGCGGTAAGGCCCTGCTTGGCACTGTTAGGGCAAAGCAAAACCTACGGTAAAGACCGGCTAGAAGCGGCCTGTTTACGGGGCCAGCTGACAGGGGCTAACCGCCTGCACAACATTCGCGCCATGCTTAAAAATGGCTTAGAGCAGCAGCCAATCTACACCAACAAGCACGACCCACTGCAAGCCATCAGCCACGACAACGTGCATGGTGAGAGCTACTTCCACTAACGTCAATAAATAACAAGGAGACAAAGATGCAATTACGCGTCGAAGAACAACTTAGCCAACTGCATTTAGGTGGCGTGAAGCAAGCGCTCGCACAACAACAAGAGCAAGCCATGCTTTATCAAGACATGAGTTTTGAAGAGCGGCTACAACTGCTGCTCAGTCACGAACTGCTACAAAGAGAGCAACGCAAAATCAATCGGTTAGAAAAACAAGCCTGTTTTAGGCTGATGGGGCAAATCGAGCAACTGGACTATCGTGCCAGTCGAGGGTTTACCCCCGCACAGATCCGCCAGTTGCTAGAAGGTCACTGGCTGAGGCATCAACAAAACCTACTGCTAACCGGCGCGGCAGGGTGTGGCAAAAGCTATCTGGCCTGCGCTCTGGGACGTTACTTCATCCGCCAAGGCATGGGTGTGCGCTACTATCGCTTAAAAACGTTGCTTGAGGAAATGCGACTCGCCCAAGCCGATGGCAGTTACCCTAAGTTGATAACACAACTGACTCAAGTTGCGATCTTGATTTTAGATGACTGGGGCATGGAAATGCTGGATGCGAGCGAACGCAGTAATCTACTGGAGATCATCGATACCCGTCATGGCAAGGTATCCACCTTGGTAGCGAGCCAGCTGCCAGTGGATAAATGGTACGCCATGATAGGTGAAGCAACTTTTGCCGAAGCCATCTTAGACAGGCTGATCCATCGAGCTGTGAGAGTGACGTTAACGGGTGAATCGATGCGAAAACAGGGCACAAACTTGACGCATGCCGATCAAGCAGAGTAAAACAAAGATGTTGTAAATGCGGGAAGAAAAATCGTGATCGGCATGATGTTATTGACTGATCGAAATGATGTTATTAGCCATCCCTTAGAGGCTAAGATTTCAGGGTTTTTCACAAAGCCATGTTCATCAACGGTAAATTTAAGTTGAACCCAGCCGCTTTTACGTTTTTGGACGTAGGATGCAGGGTATTTAGGCGTAGTGCGAAATAGCGGTTGCTGTTCCTGTGTGTCGGCCCAAGGGCGCATTTTGCCGATGGCGATACAGTGGGCGGTGGACTCGTCACGCTTTCCTTGGCGCTCATACAGTTCGACTAAATAAGCGTGGGCACTTAAGGCATAGGGATGGCTAAAGTTAAGGGCGTCAAACTGCTTAACCACTTCTAAAAGCAACGGAATCGCCTTGTCATCATGCTTTTCGGCATATTCAACGGCGCCGACGACATAGGTGGCTTTGACTCTGTCGAGGGCATTTTCGGGTAGGATTTCTTTGTAAGTTTCATAGGCCTCGAAGGCATAGTCTCTTACCTTAGCAGTGTACAATTCTGTGTTGCTGAGGCGAGCAAATGCTGCCATTTTTATATTCGCCAACAGCTTTTTATTTGCATTTTTTTCAGCAATTTCAATAGCATCTTCAAAAAGTCCTTTCGCCACAGTCAGCTTAGGTGAGGTTTCCGCTGCGCCGAGTAGTGGGTCGATAAGCTCAGCTGCATGCTCGCCGTAATGCTTTTTATAATTGCTTAATGCGAGTTGATATAACTCATTCGCCTTAGCTGTTTTTGGCAAATTCTTTTCTTCAAATGGGTAAAGGGCGACTTGCTTCTCTATCGCACCAGCCCAGTTCATGGCGAGGTTAGCTAAGTCGACACTGTCCTTGGCATATTGAGCTTCGCCCAATTCGAAGGCCCTTTTGGCACTGGCTTCTATTTGGTCGTTATCACCTTGTTTGAGTGCGGCTTGGTAGTCACTGTAGGCTTGGGGAAAGCTGTTTTCCGAGGCGGTTAAAGGTAACGAAGTACTTAAGGCTAAAGCAAATAGACTGGCTAAGGGTAAAATTTTTCCGTCTAACATCTTGTATATCCTTATGTTTAGTGTCTTCGGATAGTACAAATGTTTCACTCTTGATACAAGTTTGTTTTCGGCAGTTGGTCGCTAGGGGGACGCTAAGAAGGTAAGCCTTTGCCTACCTTCTTACTTTGCCGATGGGCTTGGCACCCTTTAGGCAGAGACTTATTTAGTCACAAACTGCAAACCAAATTGGCCTAACTCACCGTAGTGGAATTGGCAGGTTTGATTGAGTGGCAAATCTAATACCCCCGCATAGGAGCCAGTAATCACATATTGTCCTCGGGTTAAGCCAATCCCTTGGGCGGATAAAAAGTTGACTAACCAGTAGAGTCCGGCCTTAGCGAAACCATTTGGATGAACAGCGGCTTTTTGCAGTGTTTCACTTGCTTGCTGCTCGTTATGAGCAATTTCAACACTCAGGGCGAAATGGCCTGTTTCTATCTTGGCTGGTGCAAGTAGTTCTGGCCCTAACCATAGACCTTGATTGACTAAGCCATCGGCGAGGGCGTCGAAGTGATTGGCTTCGCTTGGGTTTTGGTAGCGACTTTTGATAAGTTCTAAGGCGAGGCGGGTTTTACCTAGGGCGGCGTCGATTTCTGCCTCAGAATAGGGCGTGGCACGTGGCGGTAAATCGCTGCCGATTTCAAAGGCGAGCTCAGGCTCGACACGGGCTAGCCCTTTGCTTGAAGGATAAAGCGGGCAATCGGCGGTTTCGATATACACATCGTGTTGATAGATGGGCGCCACTACGGTTTTTTCTGCCGTTGGGAGTAGACACTTCCAACCCGCAATCGGGTTGCCTTGGGCGCTAAATTGCTGGGCAATCGCTTGTTGGATGGCAAAGGCGTGGGGGAAATCCTTGGGCCTTAACGCTTCTTGCAACAGGGCGCCCGCTTCACCTTTAGCGCGGCGCTGCGCGAGTTCTTGTGCTGCGGTGTTAATGGACTCAAGCTGTGCTTTCGTGTCTATTGGTGACATTTTTTTATCCTAACTGACTTATTTTTAAAGACTTATACAGAGTGGTTTATGCCGCAATAAATGTGCACATAAGGTATCAATTGACTCTATAAATCCAATCTGGGCCAAAAAAGAAATTGTGCTCAATATACCTTTTTGTGTCGGCAAAGGCTTGATAAAACTTATCTTCAAATGCTGAGCATTTATCGCCGAGCAAGATTGATTGAGTGTCAGCTTAACTATCCAATCAGGCTGATAAGTTAATCGCTTTTTAGGCTAGATCTTAGCGCGGTGCGGTGCCAGAATGGCGTTCCTTTCTGCTGTACTACTGGGACTTTTCCGTGAATCAAAGCCACTCTGGATCCTTGGCAAATAACCATGCTCAATTGGGGTTATTGTTTATTTCTGTTGCCGTGCTGTTTTGGGGGATTTTACCTATAGCACTTAAGCTATCGGGGAGTTTTATCGACCCGGTGACGTTGACTTGGTTTCGGTTTTTGGTGGCGCTCTTGGTCAGTATTTTGGTGCAGTGGAGTGCCGGGAGTTTGAAACAGTTTGCGGCGCTCGATGCCAAGGTTTGGCTCAGGCTTATCCTCGCTGGATTGTTTTTAATGCTTAACTATGTGTCATTCGTCTATTCCCTCGACTATTTAGCCCCGGGCGCGGCGCAGCTTAATTTTCAAACCTCGCCATTTTTCCTCGCTTTTGGCGGCGTGTTATTTTTTAAAGAACGCCTCAATGCGGTGCAGCTCAGTTGTTTTGCCGCTTTAGCCTTAGGGATGTTAATGTTTTTCCATCCCTTTTTAGATTTTTCGGCAACTGATAATCATGAGATCTGGCTTGGGGTGATGATAGTGCAGTTTTCTGCATTGTCATGGACCACCTACGCACTGCTGCAAAAGTCACTGTTGAACCGTTTGTCTCCCGCCAACGTACTCTTGGTTATCTATGCCTTAGGTATTTTTGCGATGGCGCCCTTTAGCGACTTTAGCCAATTTGCGCAAATGGATAGCTTTGACTGGCAAGTGGCGCTGTTTTGCGCCGCCAATACCTTGATTGCCTACGGTTGTTTTGGGCAATCGATGAAGTATTGGCCGACGGCACAGGTGAGCGCCATGTTGGCGTTAACGCCAGTATTTAGCTTTAGTGCCACGGCGTTAGTGGTGAGTATCGGTTGGTGGCCTGACGTGTTTAAGGCCGATGAGTTAGATGCTTTATCGCTCTTTGGCATAGGTGTGATTATTGTCTCTGTGATGGTGGTGCAGTTGCTGCCCCTGTATCGCCAGCGCCGCGCGAGACGTTTACAACCCATTTAACTGGCAGCTGAATAGGTATCCTAGTGATCACACGCCTGACCGATATTGAATTAGAACAGATCCGCGGGGTTATCTTCGATCTCGACGGTACGCTTGCCCATTCAAACCCTGACTTTAAAGGCTTAAGAGCGGCATTAGGTATTGGATCGGGTACCGATATTCTCGAGCATATACATAGTCTCGACACCACTATGGCCAAGATGCAGGCGCTGGAAATTGTCCATGACTATGAGCTTGCCAGCTCGCACCAAGCGAGCTGGATTGAAGGCGCGCAGGCGTTGATTGCGTTTTTAAAGATGCGGCAACTGCCGCTGGCGATTTTGACCCGCAATATGCCAGAGGCGGCCAAAATCACCATCGAAAAACTCGGTATTGATATTCCTTTAGTGCTGACCCGTTACGATGCCGAGCCTAAACCTCACCCGCAGGGGATCCACTTGATTTGTGAGCAATGGCAGTTGAGTCCGGCGGATATCTTGTATGTGGGGGATTATCTATTTGATCTGCAAACCGCGCAAAACGCCGGTAGCCGCTGCGCCCTCTACTGCCCTGAAGAGGTGCCCGACTATGCCCAAGCTGCGGATTTACTCATCGGCAATTATCAGAGTTTTATTGAAGCTTGGGCAGTGGCAATCCCAAAAGACTAAGTGCACACGATGCCAGATTGATAAGGTTTTATATCACTTTATGTCAATTCTCACTCGATGTGTTTGCGGTTAGGGAATCTTGCTTATCTTGTTTAAGCCCAAGCCGAATACTGTCGACTAATGCCACTAACCAGCAGAGTAAAAAGCCATAGAGCAGTTCATTGGCATTAGCAATTGTGGTCTGGGTTTGTTGGGTGATTTCGGCAGAAATCATGCCGATATCAAGCGGTAAGGTGCCGTTTTGAATATCTAAGGCGATCACTTGCGCCACTTGATAGATTTGCATGAGTAGCAGCACAAGGCTCACGACCGCTAAGCTAAAAAACACCAGTACAGTGCGTTTATGTTTTAGGTAAAAATGGCCGCTGCCGGGGGCGACAAAGGCGGATAAAAGACCTGCGCTAAGAGCTTTTTTCATCGAAATACACTAATTGCATTGCTAAAGACTACGCCGACACTAATAGACATGCTGGCTTAAGTGCAAGTTAATTTGCCATTGCGACTAACAATCCAATAAACCCCGCAAACAGTGTACAACCGACGAGCACCATGATTAATAAAGTCTTATCTTCGCGGCATGACTTAGCGAGCTCGGGCAGTGCCGAGATAAATGGGTAAGTTATCAGTGCTAAAAAATCCATTTTTTTGTCCTTAAGTTAGGCATCCACGTATTGACTATACCTGCTCGAAATATCAACTGGCCAGTGAAGTTTGAGCAGGAGCGATTTTTAGATAACAAAAAAGGAGCCTAGGCTCCTTTTTTATGCGCTTGACCTAAGGGTTTAGGTTTGCGGATTACTCTTCGCGTGGTTTACGTGGTCTACGTTCGCCTGCTGGCTTGTCTGAACGTGGTTTGCGGTCAGCAAACGGCTTGTCACCCGACGCTGCACGTGGCTTACGATCACCGGCTGGGCGGTCGCTACGTGGACGACGGTCGCTACGGGCACCACGGCCAGAGTCAACAAAGACTTGGTCGCCAGCTTCACGGATATTCAATGGCTTACCACACACACGCACTTTCTTCAGGTGTTGTAGTACATCTTTTGGCATGCCATCTGGCAGGTCAACAGTTGTCACTGAATCATAAAGTTGGATTGCACCGATATAACGGCTGTCAATATTGGCTTCGTTTGCGATAGCGCCAACGATATTGCCTACACCTACGCCATTTTCACGACCTACGTCGATCACATAACGGCACATTTTCAGGTCTGGATTGTCTTTTAACGCTTCAGCGCTACCTAAGCTTGCTGGCATTGGACGAGATTCACGGCTACGGCGTTCGCCACGGTCAGCACCGCGGTCTGAACCACGTTCGCTGCGCTCACTGCGTTCATCACGAACACGCTCTTGAATCGCAGGTAATTGCAGTGGACGTTCTTGCTGAACTTGGTGCAGTAGGGCCGCTGCGAGCAGATCGGTATCTACTTCAAGTTGCTGGCATAACTGAGCAACAGCTTCACGCATAAATTCGAGATCGTTGTTCATGGTTTGAGCGAGCTGCTCACCCAAGCGTGACAGGCGACGTTCTGCAACGGTTTCTGGGCTTGGTACTTTCATTGGCGAAATACGGCTGTTAGTCGCACGCTCGATAGTGCGCAACATACGCATTTCACGGCTAGTGACGAACAGAATTGCCATACCATTACGACCAGCACGGCCAGTACGACCGATACGGTGGACGTAAGCTTCTGTATCGTATGGAATATCGTAGTTTACTACGTGGCCAATACGCTCAACGTCTAGACCACGGGCCGCAACGTCAGTCGCGATCAGAATGTCTAGCTTGCCGTTTTTGAGTTGTTCAACTGCACGCTCACGGGCTTGTTGGTTCATATCACCATGTAAAGGTGATGATGCATAGCCACGGGCTTCAAGTTTTTCAGCTAATTCAACACATGAGTTACGAGTACGAACGAAGATGATGATACCTTCAGTATTTTCAACTTCTAACACGCGTACTAACGCTTCTAATTTATTGTGCTGTGATACCTGTACGAAACGTTGTTCGATTGACTCTACTGTCGTTTGGCTAGACTCGATACGCACATGTACAGGGCTACGTAAATGCTGGTTAGCAACACGTTTAATTTGTTCTGGCATTGTGGCCGAGAATAGTGCTAATTGGCGCTCGCTTGGCGTGTGCTCAAGGATCCATTCGATATCATCGATGAAGCCCATTTTTAGCATTTCGTCGGCTTCATCGAGCACGAGTGCTTTTAATGAATCGAGTTTTAACGTGCCACGACGCATATGGTCCATTACACGACCAGGCGTACCCACGATAACTTGTGGACCACGTTTGAGGGCATTCAACTGTTGTTGCATGCTTTGACCACCGTAGATCGGCAGTACATGGAAATTCTTAATAAATTTGGCATAGCTACTGAACGCTTCAGCAACTTGAACAGCAAGTTCACGCGTTGGTGCTAATACTAAAATTTGTGGTGTGGTTTGGCTGGTGACTTTATTCAGCAGCGGCAGCGCGAAGGCGCCAGTTTTACCTGTACCTGTTTGCGCTTGACCTAAAATATCTTTGCCAGCCATAAGTGGATCAATACTGGCTGATTGGATTGGCGTTGGTTTTTCATAACCTAGCTCGTCAAGAGCACGCAACAAATTCTCGGATAGGCCGAGTTCACGGAAAGTTCTTTCATCGGATGACATTGAGTTGTAGCCTTGTGGATGCGCGCGGATTGGCGCTTAAGTTTCACAGACAGAAAATCAACCCCGTGTCGATTTCCCGCGAACGACGGATTATAGCAGCATATAAGCCGCTTTACCAATCCGGATAAGGATAAATCCACCGTTTGAGAAGGTTTTTTCGCAAAAACTGAGCAAGAAACGCGCCACTTCGGCTAATTTTTCAAAAAGTTGCCATCGAGTTTAATTAATTCAAAAGCCGATTCCGCTACAGCGGCGAGAAAAACATAGTCCAAGGTCTCGTAGGTATCCTCCGGCGTATGATATTGCGGATGGGTGGGCACACCAAAATATAGCCAAGGGATTTTAGCCTGATGAAAGGGATAATGATCCGATGCTCTTAGCCAATTGGTGCTCTGGATACTTCTCCCCACAGGCTTAGGGTGACTGAGTTTGATGCACAGGCCGTTAGATTGATTCAACATTGGCCTAAATTGAGGAAATTGATAAAAGTTGCGGCTGCCCTCAAGGTAAATCGCGTAAGGGCGACTTGGGTGGCCAATCATATCCAGATTGAGCATCAGTTCAAATTGCGCTTCAGGCATTCGCTGCTTGAGTTGCTCCACTAAGGCAGTGCTGCCAAACAGTCCAGGTTCTTCGGCATCGGTCGCGACAAACATTAAGTTAATGTTGGGGAGTGAGTCGGGCGCAGCGCGTTGCTGCGCTTGCCAGTGGTTAGCGATGGCGAGTAATGCGGCAACGCCGGAGGCATTGTCATCGGCACCGTGGTAAACCTTGCCGCCACTCATGCCGAGATGATCATAGTGGGCGACTACAATACGCCATTTATCCGTAGGTTGTCGCGCTGGCGCTAAGGCGACCAGATTGCTTCCCACCTCTTGGCTAAATAGGGTGGAATATTCGAAGGGAACCTCGAAGGTTGTTCCCCAAGGTTTAAGGCCTAGTTGTTGAAACTGGCGGTTTAAATAGTCGCGCGCCTTGGCTGCGCCTTCTGTTTGGGTTTTACGCCCCATTAATTCTGCTGAGCTGAGTGTCGCTACTGTTTGCTTAAGATCTGCGGGGGCAGCCCAATTCAATCGAATCGTCTCTGGTGAGCAAGTATATTCGGCAGGTTGGCTAGTGCAGCCCATGAGTCCCATACATAGGCTAAGGGTAAAAAAGCGCAATAAGCCCATGCATGGAGACCATGAGCGGATGATTGCAGTGAGTGCGTGTGCCAAATTGCCCATGATTATCCTTAAGGTTGGCAATAGGAACGATCATTCCTAAGCCTAACAGGGATTTAGCTAGAGTGCATGGGCTCTAATGTGGATTTAATCTAATACCTGGATCTCAGGGGAGAGTGTCGCATCTTGATGAGGGCTTAAATTAAAGTGCTCTAAGCCTGAGACTAAATGTGTGCGCGAGCACAGGGTGACCTGAGTATTTTTGGTGAGTCCACCTTGGGCAAGCGTGGTGACTCGGCCATCGGGTAATGCCAGCAGGCTATTTTCTGCGGTGCTATCTAAGACAGTAACTTGTAAACGAGTGGGTTGACCGATAATCGGATCGATAGCCGCGATAGCAAGTGCGAATAGCATTAGTCCTAAACAGGTAATGAGCATGACATTAACGCGACTTAAGCTGGTTAAGTTGGGGCGATGTTCTAACAAAATATCCTCCTCGATGGAGTGCGCCTTGGGAGTGTTCTCCCAAGGCGTCGTTGAGGTTGAAGCCTTACCTGATTATGACTGCGTTGCTAGTTGTGCATCCCGCTCCAGCAGCGGCTTTAAGAAGCGTGCCGTGTGTGAGGTAGGATGCAAGGCTACTTCTTCTGGTGTGCCTGTGGCGAGGATTGTACCGCCGCCACCGCCGCCTTCAGGGCCTAAGTCGATAATCCAGTCTGCGGTTTTTATCACATCCAGATTATGCTCAATCACCACAATCGTGTTGCCGTGGGATTTGAGTCGATGCAGTACATCCAGCAGCAATTGGATATCGGCAAAGTGCAGGCCTGTGGTTGGTTCATCCAATATATACAAGGTCTTACCGGTATCGCGTTTGGAGAGTTCCTTGGCCAGTTTTACCCTTTGGGCCTCACCGCCAGATAGCGTCGTCGCGCTCTGGCCTAAACGTACGTAAGACAAACCCACATCCATTAGGGTTTGCAGTTTGCGGGCAATAGCAGGCACGGCATCGAAAAATTCGCGGGCATCTTCCACCGTCATTTGCAGTACTTCGTGGATATTCTTGCCTTTATAGCGCACTTCTAAGGTTTCGCGGTTATAACGTTTGCCCTTACAGGCATCGCAGGGCACATACACATCGGGCAGGAAGTGCATTTCGACTTTAATTAAGCCATCGCCTTGGCAGGCCTCGCAGCGACCACCTTTGACGTTAAAGGAGAAGCGCCCGACCTGATAACCGCGAGTTCGGGATTCCTGCGTTCCGGCAAAAATCTCCCTAATTGGGGTAAAGATGCCAGTATAAGTGGCGGGGTTTGAGCGCGGAGTGCGGCCAATCGGGCTTTGGTCGATATCGACCACTTTATCGCATTGCTCCATGCCGACAATCCGATCGTAAGGCGCGGGCTCATCGACGGTGGCGCCGTTGAGTTGTTTGTGGGCAATTCTAAAGAAGGTGTCGTTAATCAGCGTCGATTTACCTGAGCCCGATACTCCAGTCACACAGGTGAATAATCCCACAGGGATGGTTAAATCTACATTACGCAGGTTATTGCCGCGGGCGCCGTAAAGCTCAATCACTTGTTTCGGGTCGAACGGCGTACGTGGAGTGCTGATATGAATATTGCGCTTACCCGAAATGTACTGCCCAGTGACGGACTCGTCGCAGGCGATAATTTTCTCAATCGGACCGTCGCAAATCACTTCACCACCATGGACGCCAGCGCCTGGGCCGATATCGATAATATGATCCGCCATACGAATCGCGTCTTCATCGTGCTCTACCACAATCACTGTGTTGCCTAAATCCCGCAGGTGGATCAGGGTTTGCAGCAGACGCTCGTTATCCCGCTGGTGCAAGCCGATAGAAGGCTCATCGAGCACATACATTACGCCGACAAGCCCGGCACCAATTTGGCTGGCTAAGCGAATACGCTGCGCTTCACCGCCCGAGAGGGTCTCGGCCGAGCGTGATAGGCTTAAATAGTTAAGGCCGACATTGACGAGGAAACCTAAACGGTCGCGCACTTCCTTGAGGATTTTTTCAGCAATTTGTGCTTTTTGGCCGTTGAACTCGAGTTTGTCAAAATAATCTAGGGCTTCACCAATTGACCAAACGGTCAGTTTCGGCAAGTTAAGATCGCCAATAAATACGTGGCGAGCCTCTTCACGCAAACGCGAGCCGCCACAGCTTTGGCAAGCTTGGGTGTTGATAAACTTGGCCAACTCATCGCGCACCGCGTTACTTTCGGTCTCACGGTAACGCCTGTCCATATTATTTAAGATGCCTTCAAAGGGGTGATTACGCACCACCACATCGCCACGGTCGTTGATGTATTTGAAGGCGATGCTGTCTTTACCTGAACCGTAGAGAACGATTTTTCTCACCTTATCCGACAAGTGTTCGAAGGGAACTTCGACATCGAACTTATAGTGGTCGGCCAGCGAACTTAGCATCTGGAAGTAATAGAAGTTACGTCTATCCCAGCCGCGAATCGCGCCGCCAGCCAGGGATAACTCCGGATTGGAGATCACTCTGTCAGGATCGAAAAACTGTTGTACCCCTAAACCATCGCAGGTTGGGCAAGCACCGGCTGGGTTGTTAAAGGAGAAAATCCGTGGCTCAAGCTCGGCCATCGAGTAACCACAGTGCGGGCAAGCAAAGTTGGCCGAGAAGATTAATTCTTCAGTGGTGCCTTCATCCATGCTGGCGACCACGGCAATCCCACCCGAGAGTTCGAGCGCAGTTTCAAAGGATTCGGCGAGGCGCTGCTGGATATCGCTGCGGACTTTAAAACGATCGACCACCACTTCGATGGTGTGCTTAACGTGTAAGTCGAGGGTTGGTGGATCGGTTAAATCGCAGACTTCACCGTCGATACGGGCGCGGATATAGCCCTGCGCCGATAAGCCTTCGAGTAATTTAACGTGTTCACCCTTACGGCCGTTGACCACGGGCGCCAGCAGCATTAAGCGGCTATCCTCGGGCATTTCTAACACTTTATCGACCATCTGGCTCACGGTTTGCGCCGCCAGCGGTTGGGCATGAGTCGGGCAGCGCGGTTCGCCCACGCGGGCAAACAGCAGACGTAGATAGTCGTAAATTTCGGTGATTGTACCCACAGTCGAACGTGGGTTATGGGAGGTTGATTTTTGTTCGATGGAAATCGCCGGGCTTAAGCCTTCGATATGGTCGACATCGGGCTTTTCCATCAAGCTTAAGAATTGGCGGGCATAGGCAGAAAGAGACTCAACGTAACGTCGTTGGCCTTCGGCATATAAAGTATCAAATGCTAGGGAAGATTTGCCTGATCCCGATAACCCTGTGATAACGATTAACTTATCCCTTGGGATAGTCAGGTTGATATTTTTGAGATTGTGGGTCCGTGCGCCGCGTATTTCAATCTTATCCATCTATCGCTCAAGTCTTATGCTTAAAAAAATGAGCCTAAGTATCGCACAGTTCGGCGGCTGAGTTTAGTCGATTCTGTGATCTCTATTCTGGGTTGGCGGTAAGCCAATGCTTGGCCGTGGGCGATATAATCGTGATGAACCTAGCGAATTAACTAAGATTAATCCAAGTATGAGGGCAAGCCTAAGCTTATCTCTGTAAGTATCAAGTTAACTATTTGTAGCGAATCGACTTTTAGATAAGCCTTTAAAATAAAGACCTAAGGCCGTAACCGTGCCTTTTAAACGGCGTCGCGATGGGGCTGGACAACCCGTTAACTACGAGTGCTTAGGACGGTTTTTCCTTTTGAGCAAATGCTTTGTGGTGTGCTAACATGCGCCCCCTAAAAGACTTCAATCCAAGGCAAAATCATGGGTAACAACGGACTTTCAGGAACCGAGACAAGAGTCGCGTTTTCTTTAGCCAGTGTATTTGGTTTACGCATGATGGGCTTGTTTATGATCATGCCCGTCTTTGCACTTTATGGTCGGCATTTAGAAGGTTTTTCACCCCTCTGGGTGGGCATTGCCATCGGTGCCTATGGCTTAACTCAGGCCATTTTACAGATCCCTATGGGGATTTTATCAGACAAGTATGGCCGTAAACCTGTCATTCTTGCAGGCTTAGTGGTGTTTGCCATCGGCAGTTTAATTGCCGCCAATGCTGAGACTATCTATGGCGTGGTGTTTGGCCGTGCTGTACAAGGAATGGGCGCGATTGCTGCCGCTGTGCTGGCGCTCGCGGCCGACTTAACACGGGATGAGCAACGTACCAAGGTTATGGCGATTATTGGTATGTGTATCGGTGGCTCGTTTGCACTGTCGTTACTGGTTGGCCCGATTGTGGCGCAGCATCTTGGGCTGACGGGGTTATTTTGGTTAACTGCGTTATTGGCGATTTTGGGAATGTTGCTGATCCAGTTTTTAGTGCCTAATCCCATTACTCAGGCGCCCAAAGGGGATACCTTAGCGACTCCTGCTAAGCTCAAACGCATGTTTTTTGAGCCGCAATTATTTAGGCTTAATGCAGGCATTTTTATTCTGCACTTAGTGTTAACTGCGGTGTTTGTCGCCTTGCCACTCGATTTAGTCGATGCAGGTCTGGTGAAAGAAAAACACTGGATGCTGTATTTCCCCGCCTTTGTGGGCGCTTTCTTTTTGATGGTGCCGTTAATCATTATTGGGGTGAAGCGTAAAAACACTAAGGCGATGTTCCAAATTGCCTTAGTGATCATGATGTTTGCCCTTGCGGCGATGGCGATTTTCGCCAGTAACCTGTGGGTATTGAGTGCGGCCGTACTGCTGTTTTTTACCGGTTTTAACTACCTTGAGGCGTCGCTGCCGAGTTTGATTGCGAAATTCTGCCCCGTGGGTGAAAAGGGCTCGGCGATGGGCGTTTATTCGACTAGCCAATTTTTAGGGGCTTTTTGTGGCGGCATGTTCGGTGGCGGTGCATTCCAATTAGTCGGTGCCGTTGGGGTGTTTATTGTGGCGCTGGTGCTGATGGGCATTTGGTTATTGCTCACCTTAGGGATGAAAAATCCTGTACTGCTTAAGAGTTACACCCTAGAGGCGGCGGTAAAAGATAAAAACCAAGCCCGTGATATGGCGGCGCAATTGTCGCAATTAATGGGCGTGGTCGAAGCGATTGTGGTGCTAGACGAGAAAGTCGCTTATCTCAAAGTTGACGAGCATTTCGATTTAAGAGAAGCCCGAGCTGTGTTAGGCTCTGCTCAATAATATGTGTTATTGCCGCGAATACTTAGGGATGCGGATTTTCCCTTGCGGCAACAATTATAAACAACATACTGAATTAACAGATTATTTAAAGAATCGCAGGAGATTTCAATGGCCAGTCGTGGTGTTAACAAGGTAATTTTGGTTGGCAATTTGGGACAAGATCCAGAAGTGCGTTATATGCCAAACGGTAACGCAGTCGCAAACATCACCGTTGCGACCAGCGAATCGTGGAAAGACCAACAAGGTCAACAGCAAGAGCGTACTGAATGGCACCGTGTGGTTCTGTTTGGCAAATTGGCTGAAATTACGGGTGAGTACCTGCGTAAAGGTTCACAGGTTTACCTCGAAGGTAAATTGCAAACGCGTAAGTGGAAAGACCAAAGCGGTCAAGATCGTTACAGCACTGAAGTGGTTATCGACCAAAGCGGTAGCATGCAAATGTTAGGCGGCCGTAACCAAGGTCAAGGCGCCCCTATGGGCGGTATGCCACAAAATGCAGGCTACCAATCAGCACCACAACAACAAGCTGTACCTGCACAAAACCAATACGCGCCAGCTCCGCAAGCGGCTCCGGCTTACCAAGCACCAGCGCCACAACCTCAATCTAGTTACAATCAGCAGCCAGCTCAGCAAAGTTATGGTCAGCAACAGGCGCAGCCTCACGCTCAGCCACAGCAGGGCGGTTATGCGCCTAAGCCGGCAGCTCCTGCGTATCAAGCGCCAGCGGCTCCTGCACAGCGCCCTGCGCCACAGCCACAACAAAACTTTACTCCAGATTTGGATGATGGTTGGGACGACGATATCCCGTTTTAATTTTCCAACTTTTACAGTGGAAACATAGTTTTTTAAAAGCCCTGCAATATTTTGCAGGGCTTTTTGTTTATATGTGGCTTATATTTCTTTGAATAATTTTATTTGCTTAATTGTTAACAGTTGTTGCGGTTTAGGGTAGATTGTTTGAGTCCGCTAAAGGGCTTGAACTTTTGAAAATAAATTAACGTTATGACGACTACTAAAAGAAAGGAATTCTTCCATGGAAGATGTAATAAGTCAGGAAAATAATCCATTAAAGAGCGATGAAAAACAAATAACAGTAGATAGCAATATTCATAGAGTACCACTGTTTCATGTTTCACTTGCTAAATTTGTTATTATGTTTTTTGCTACCTTTGGTCTATATCAAATATACTGGTTTTATAAGCAATGGCAGGCATTAAAAGAGTATTATGATTTAGATGCATGGCCAATTGCTCGATGCATTTTTACGGTATTTTTTACACACTCTTTGTTTGTTTATGTTAATGAATATATTAAAGAAGATAATAGAAGTTATCGTTGGAATCATTCTGCTTTGGCGACAGTTTACGTTTTACTTGTCGTAGTCTCTAGTGTTCTCAATCAAATTGAGACTTTACCGACATCTTTGATTTTAATTTCTATTGTTATACCTTTAGCCGTTTTGTATCCATTGTATGAAGCTCAAAAAGCAATTAACTTTGCGCTTGAACCTTTAGACTACGAGGATAATTCAAGTTTAACTTGGTTGAATTGGGTTTGGATTGTTCTTTTTGGTTTTTATTGGGCTATGGTTATCTATGCATTAACTGTGTTAATCAGACTAGCTTAATTTAGAATAGAACAGGCTTTAATTAAGCCTGTTCTGAATTAACAATATGCGATAGAGGAATATCTTTTTATAAAGTTAACAACGAGTTTTCCCTCATATACTTTCAATTTCTAATGTCGTTTTCTCTATTAATGCATGTTTTTTGATATTTTAAGTACGCTGTAAGGTATTGATTTTGTGACTTAAAGCGTTTTAGTGGTTATAGTAAAAAGTCAATTTATCAGTATTGAGGTAAGCATTTTCTCCGGTTAATGAATCGAATGTTGGAGAGAAAGTGAATTTTTATGAGCAATTTCAAGAAAATCCAGTTTAAACGCCTATGGCTATGGCTGTTCCTTATCAGCATGGCTTTACCATTAAGTGCGGTTGAAGCGCCTCTGTGGCCTGAGTCGGTCAACCTGCCCTTAAGCGAACGAGTGCACAGTGGCACGCTTGCTAATGGGATGCACTACCTGTTAGTGAACAACAAAACCCCAGAGCAAGCCGTGATTGTCCGTATGCGGGTGGATGTGGGCTCGGTGATGGAAACGGATTCCGAGCAGGGTCTGGTGCATTTTTTAGAGCATATGGCGTTTAATGGATCTACGGGACTTGCGGCGGGGGAGATGATCCCTACCTTACAACGCTTAGGTTTAAGTTTTGGTGCTGATACCAATGCGGTGACTGAATTTCAGCAAACGGTTTATCAGTTTAATTTACCGAGCAATAGCCAAGATAAACTCGATACCGCCTTGTTTTTTATGCGCGAAATCGCCAGTAATCTGTTGCTTGACCCCGCGCTAATCGAGCGCGAAAAGGCGGTGGTCTTGTCTGAACTGCGTGAACGCAGTAGTGCCGATTTAGAAAATTATCGCCACCAGTTAGCCTTTTTAATGCCGAAAACCCAGCTCTCGCAACGCTTTCCCGTAGGTGAGGCGGCGAGCATTCAAAATGCGAATCGTGAAACGTTATTGTCCCTTTATCAGCGTTTTTATACGCCATCCCGCACCACCTTAATCGTGGTGGGCGATATCGATGTCGACAGCATCGAGCAAAAAATCATCCAGCAATTTTCTAATTGGCAAGCCGCGCCGCAGGCTGCTGGGGTTAAGGCACAATCCATTGGCGTGGTACAGGCTAAAACCGCTATTGAGGCGGCTGCTTTTTTCGACCCAAGTCTGCAACCCTCTGTTTCGTTAGGCATGTTAACACCTCAAACGCCGAAGCCAGATTCGCCCGCACTACGTGAGCAGGAGATGTTATTAGAAATTGCCCACGGTATTTTGTATCGTCGTTTAGAGTCACAACTGCTACATAGCCAAGGTTTGTATGGCGTGAGCCTGCAAATTGGGCCGCAATATGATATTGCCTACGGCACTCAAATGACGCTGGGAACGCAGGAAAATAACTGGCAGCAAGGATTTGCACTATTAGAGCAAACGCTGCGTCAGGCGTTTGAATTTGGTTTTAACCAACAGGAAATCGACCAACAGCTAAAAAGAATGCACAAGGGCTATCAGCTTAATGCTGCGGGGAGTAGTACTATCCACAGTGTGAATATTGCCGACAGTTTAGTGAGTGCGGTGGCAAGCAGGCGCGTGCCTGTGGAGCCTGAGTGGCAACTCACATTGTTTGAAAAGCTGATGCCAAGTGTTACGCCGCAAAAACTGCAACAGCTGTTTAAACAGACTTGGGAAGGGACGCCTTATCTGTATCTAACCAATAATAAACCCATTGAAAGTATTGAAAAGCAACTCTTAGCCGCCTACAACGCGAGCCAAAAGCAAGCCGTAAAAGCGCCCGAAACCAAAGCCATAGCCGAGTTTGCCTATAGCCAATTTGGTGAGCTTGGGCAGATTGTTGCCGATCAGCGCGATGCTGCAACAGGGATTCGCAAGGTACAGTTTGCTAATGGTGTGCGCCTTAATCTAAAGCCGACAACCTTTAATAAGGGGGTTACGCTCGTCAGTTTGAATATCGGTTTTGGTGAGATAGCTTTCCCTGAGTTAGATGGCTTGTCCTATCTGTTTAACCGTGCATTTGTCGAGGGTGGTTTGGGACTTCACGATTTGGACAGCTTGCAGGAGATTTTTGCTGGCCAAGATATCTCAGTCAGTTTGAGTTTGCGTGAGCAGAGTTTTGGCGGCGAGATTAGTACCAATGCGGCCGAGCTTCGGACTCAATTAGGTGTGCTAACGGCTTACCTAGTCGATCCCGGTATGGATAAGCAGGCAGAGCAGTTATTCCGTGAACAAGTAATTGCAGAACAGCAGAATATTCATAGTAATCCGCAGTTGGAGTTTTCGAATCAATTTGCTCGAATTGCCCATAGTGGCGACAAACGTTACGGCTATGGTGACCCAAAGGAAATCCTTAAACGTCAGTTTGCTGAACTCGCGCCCAGCTTCCATTCTGCGGTGCAGCAGGGGGCGATAGAGCTGGCCATCGTTGGTGATTTTGATGAGGACAAAGCCATTGCAGAGGTTGCGCAAACCTTAGGGGCGATTTCCCGTCAGCCGATCCCTAAGGGGCAGACTATCGTGCCCGTATTTCCCAACGTGCCAGCACAAATCAGCCTGATGCATTATGGTCAGGTCGATATGACGGCACTGGCGGAGGTGTGGCCGACAGCGGATATGAGCAATCCCCGTGAGCTGGTGGGTTTAGGTTTGCTCGAGCAGGTACTAAGCATCCTACTCACTGAAAATGTGCGCGAAAAAGCTGGGGCAAGTTATTCCCCTTCTGCATTCTCATATAATGATTTAAATCCAACGGGATATGGTTATCTCGGCCTATTTAGCGTGACCACCACAGCCATGTTGCCTGAGGTGGCTAAGTATTACGCCGCCGCGATTAAGCAGGTTAAAACGCCTTCGGGGATCAGTGAGGATTTGCTCAATCGCGCTCGCCAGCCAGTGCTGGAGTGGATGCAAACTGCAACGCAAAACAATAGCTTTTGGTTAGATTTGGCCTCAACCGCCCAAAGCCAACCGGAGCGTTTTGCGTCCTTTAACCAACGCTTGGCGCTGGTACAGCAGATCACGCCAGCCGAGTTAAGCCAATTGGCGCAGAAATACTTAAAGGATGATAAAAGCTTAATCATTCAAACCCTGCCTGCACCGGTTGCATCTCAGTAATCTATCAACCCACAAGTAAACCAATAACCCCTGCGATAGCATTTCGCAGGGGTTTTGATGCTTTTATCTGTCATTGCGGAGCATTTTTAGGGCTAGCTTTAATTGTGTCGGTCGTAATTGGAAATAACCGTTGTCGAAAATGCCACTCACGCTTAAGCGAAACCCGCATTAGGCTAAGCGCCATATTCTTGGAATGCGGTGATATGAGTGGTGATGTGATGTTTCGATATCTGTTATGTAGTTTTGGCTTGGTCCTAATGTACCCGACGGGGATCGATATGTACTTAGTCGGGTTGCCGCAAATTGCGAGTCAACTTGGGGCGAGTGAGGCGCAGCTGCACATTGCTTTTTCTGTGTATCTTGCTGGCATGGCGACGACTATGCTGTTTGCGGGCAGTTTAGCCGATAGGATTGGGCGTAAACCCATTACACTTTTTGGCGCCTTACTGTTCGCGCTAGCCTCCTATTTTGCAGCGGGCTCGCAAACCAGTGATCTGTTTTTAATCGCGCGCTTTGCGCAAGGCATTGGTGCGGGTTGTTGCTATGTTGTCGCGTTCGCGATTTTGCGTGATGTCTTAGACGATAAGCGCCGAGCCAAAGTGCTCTCAATGGTGAATGGCGTGACCTGTATAATCCCTGTGATCGCGCCTGTGATTGGCCATTTAATCATGCTTAAGTTTCCATGGCCTAGCCTGTTTTACACTATGGCGGCGATGGGATTACTGGTATTTGCTCTTTGTCTATTGGTATTGCGTGAAACCCATTCTAAAGCAGCATTTCACACGCAAGCTTTGCCAAGTGTGCAAAAGGAATCCTTTAAACAAGGCTTTTTTATCAGTCGCGTGGTCATAACAACCTTAGGTGTGACCACGATTTTAAGCTATGTGAATGTGTCTCCTATGCTGATTATGGGGCAGATGGGGTTTGACCGTGGCCAATATTCCAATACCATGGCAATGATGGCATTGGTGAGTATGTTAGCCTCATTTTCGACGCCCTTTTTGCTTAACCAGTTTAAAGAAAAATCATTAATTTTGTTCTCCCAAGGGTTATTCGTTGCGGCTGCCTTAGTGTTTATCTTGACTCAATTGGGCGGGGTTAGTCATTCATTTAACCTGTTAGGTTTTGCTTTTGTTTGTTCCGGTTTTTCAATTGGATTTGGAGTGACCATGAGTCAGGCGCTTAGCCCATTTGTGGCTCGGGCAGGAGTGGCCAGCTCATTACTGGGGATTGCCCAAGTGTGTACTTCAGCTTTGTATATTTGGGTGATGGGTCTGCTCGAAGTGAGCGCGATTAATATATTATTAGCTATCCTCAGCGTTGGTGCGCTGGTAAGCATCACGCTAATGTTAGCGGTGCCTAAAATGTCGGAAATGGTAGTTAATGAGCAAATCCCTGAGTCGGCTTGACCTCAATCTGTTGTTTACTTTTCAGCTGCTATCGCAGGAGCGGAGCGTGTCTAAGGCCGCTAAAAAGCTCAATGTGACGCCATCGACCGTGAGTAAATCCTTGGCGAAATTGCGTGATTGGTTTGACGACCCACTATTTATTAAAACGCCCCAGGGATTGCAGCTCACGCCATTGGCCCAAAGCATGGAGCATGACTTAGCCGATTGGTTACAAATGGGCAAACAGCTTATGGGCAAGCGCGGGGACGATATGGCAAAAGGGCTCAGTTTTGAGCTAATGCTTGAGTCACCTTTATCGCTCATTATGCTTAATCAATTAACACAGGCGATTTACCAACACTACCCTGATGCAAAAGTAAAAGTACGAAATTGGGATTATGATTCACTAGAGGCCATTATTCGCGGTGAGGCTGACATAGGTTTTACTGGCCGAGAAAGTCATCCTCGCTCCAAGGAGTCCCTTGATTTATTGCCTTATTTTATCGATTTTGAGGTTTTATTTACCGATCTTCCCCAGGTGTATTTGCACCGCGATCATCCCGCCTTGCAGGAAGAGTGGAATATAGACACTTTCTTAAAATATCCGCATATCAATATCTTGTGGGAAAAGAGTGAAACCTGGGCCTTAGATGATGTGCTTATCGAGCTTGGGTTAAGTCGCAATATTGTGCTGACCTTGGCCAGTTTTGAGCAGTCACTGTTTGTCGCGGCAGAGCCTCACCACAGTATGATGGCAATAGCACCGCAATATTGTGAGCAATATGCCCGCCAATTACACCCTGACTTAGTCACTCGCCCGATCCCGATAAGTGGCGAATATCTTGATAAACTCGCCATTCCTTTTACCTTGATTTGGCATAAGAGAAACAGCCACAACCCCAAAATCACTTGGCTGCGAAGCAAGATAAAAGCGATTTATCAACAGCATGATTAAGGCTGTTATTTACGGCATTAACTTGTTTGAGTAATACCCAATTGCTGGCAAATATGTTGGATGCACAATTCTTGCTGCTGACACCATAGTCCATAGCTGACGGGGATAAGTTTAATCCCCGCGCGCTGTAACAGTTTATACAGTTCAATATCGAAAAAGTCCGACCATGGCCCTGGGTAACCGATTAAATCTATTGCTAAATATTGGTTACCATAGCGGCACAGAATATCCAGTTCTAGCCCCGCCATATGGTAGGCGCGCCAGACTGTTATGCCTTTTGCTTCAATCGCGAGTGCCACAGATTGGCCGAAGTTATCGAGGGAATCGACATAATTATGTGCCGCTTGAAATTGGCCCGCCGATGCTAAGTAAGTTGCCAGTAAATTATTGTTGGGGAGCTCATGTGCTTGTACCGATAAAAATAGCCACTGCATTTGTTTAGCGCGGGTGATGGCGACATTGAACATATCTTCGCGATTTAAATACACGGCGGCGCGGCTGTCGTTGGCCGTAATGCTAAACGACAGCAGCATAATATCGCGCTCTTCCCCTTGAAAACCAAAGGGCGTGGCAATCCGTAATTGGTGACGTTCTATTTGCTGTGCGCTAAAACGCGTGAGGATTTGCTGGGATAAATACTCCGTCTGATTGCGAAAACAGGAGAGCACACCAATGCTGGCGGGCACTAATGCATTTTCTTGTTCATCAATCAGTTGAGCTAACTTTTCAATTAATGCCTCCGCTTCTATGGCGTTAATTCCTTTACTGTCACGGCTGCCAGTCACCTGGACTCGGTGTAAGTGCCCTGAACTTGTGCAAGGTCTGTGCTGCATAATCTTCAGCATACCTTGATAAAACTGCTGATTACTAAATTGGATCAGCTCAGGTTTACTCCGAAAATGCTCATTTAAAAATACTACTTGGGATTGGCTCGCAAGGGATTGCGATACTAAGTCGAGCATACTGGCATCACGGTAGCTCATTAGGCCGCGGCAATCCGCAGCAAGTCCAAGTTGGGTCTGGATTTGGGTTTGCTTTGCGCGGGATAAAAACGAGAAATGGCGCAGCTGTTTACTGTCGCCCACCACCAGTGCCGCTTTTGCCCGCTGCAAGGCCGGTAAACAGGCGGCAATATTGGCTTGAGTGGCTTCATCAATAATCACTAGATCAAACATTTGCTGCTCCATGGGCAGCACTTTATGCAAACTGGCAAGGCTCGATAACCAAATGGGAAAGGTTTGCTTTAAGGCATCAAAATCCGTTTTGTAGAAACCGTCGAGTTGCTTAGCGGACTGCCGAGCGCGAAGTGCACTGGCAAAACTCACCAACGTACTGCGCTTATGTTTGAGCAATTGGTGTAATCGATAGTGAGTGGCCAATTGTAAGTATTTGAGGCTTAAGTCTTCTTTTTGGGCGATGAGGGCGGTTAATTTATCGAGCACATCCCATTGCTGAGCAAACTGTTTGATCCCGGCACGGTAAGCCCAGTTGTAAAATCCTAAGCGCCAGCGCGATTGTCCTTGTTGTAAGGTCGCCAGTTTTTGGCCGCGACGTATGGCGTGGCGGCAATGGTGTATAAAACCGGCTTCCATTTTGGTTTGCGCGCGAGTCACAGTATTAAGTTGCTGTTTTGCACTTAATAGCAACCTATCCGAGATGGTTTCATCAGTCGCAGGATGCTGACCATGAAGCATTTCATCTATCTGGTTTTTAAGGACTTTAATAAACTGCGGTGAGCCAGCTCGAATAAGACTGCTCCCAAGCTGGAATTGTTGCTGCAACTTGTCGGCAATCACATCAACGGCAACGTCGGTGTGGGCGACGATGAGGACAGATTTACCCCTTAATACCTGCTCCGCCGCCACGGTGGCTATGGTGTAACTTTTACCCGTTCCCGGTGGACCCGATATCTGCCCCAAAGTATGGTTGGCCGCCACCTTTAAGGCTTGAATTTGCGCGCGGCTTAATAGCCCTGGAAGATAAGCTTCTTGGGTGTCGACATTGTGATTAACTGAATCTCGAGTTGGCGCTTGCTCAAATAGCGCTTGAAGCGGCGCAGAGAGTGAGGGTGCTGTAATGAGATTGTCGAGTTCGTGCAATATGCCGCGACTGGCCTGCGAACGCTCTGCAAGAATAATTTGGCTGCGACTAACCATAAATTGCCCACGTTTACGGCTAAGCTGAGTGAATTCAGCCTCATCGATCAGCTTGGGAAAATGCAATAAATGACTGGTATCAACATCGGCTTGGCCTGCCCGCAGCCAAGCTATCCAGCCACTGACATCCGTTGGATTATCGCGTAACTCTTGACTTAAGCTGTGTCCTTCAACGACTAATTTTTCTAACAGGGCTTCATTGATGGTGAATGATCCGCCGCCAGAGAAGCTGTGATTAGATTCGAGGTAAATGTTATCGCCATCGGCCTGTAACTGACATTCACGGTACAGCAGTGGCGTGACAACTTTACGTTTTTCGCCATTAAGCTCGACAGTGCCACAGAAAAACAGACAACAGTGCAATAATACTTTTTCACGTAGATACAAGGCACTACGCGCCATTAATGCCGAGGCGGGAGCAAATGGCACAGGTAAGCGAGGCAGAAAGCCACTGCTTAACTCGTCTTCACCTTGGAGCAATAGCTTTTCTTGCTCAGCAAGTTTGTGGCTAGACCACAGGTTAATTTCAGCACTATCGTGTTGAAAACACTGTTTGTAGTAGTTAAGAATCCCTTGCAAACCCTATCCATCCCTAAGGCTTAATTGGCGATGCGAGAGTAACCCAATCGTATAAGACGAACAAGGTTGTCGCGTATCTTGGGATGGAGCCAAAGCAGGTTAAAGTCCGAACGCCTGTGCTTAAAGCCAAATAATTTTTAGCGTAAAAGAAGTTATTTGAGTTGTAAGTAAACGTATCGCAAAAGGTATTTGTATCAATTCAGCGCTCGAAAAATGTGATTTGTATCAATATTGGCTTGGTTGCTGAAATGTTTGTTAAGTGTTTGAGTTTGTAAAATATTTGTTTTTGTTTTGGGTGGAAATTGCCATTGTTGTCATTGTATAACTGCGTAGACTGAACTGAAATTTTGTCTGCAAATGAGGGATACAATGCTTAACAATAAACTCAAAGGATTCGCAGTAATGACCTTCGCCTGTTTAGGGGTTACTGCTTGCGGTGGCTCCGATAATAACAAGGATGAGGATACCTCCAAAACCGATACCTATGTGCAATTTTACAACGCGACAGTTGGCAGCACTGATACCGCGCTGAAGATTGGCGATAAAACCTATGAAAGTGTGAGTTACGCCGATGCGATGCCACGCTTTACATCAACCCCCGGCGTGAGTGCTGTCGAGGTGATGGGTAAGGATGCGGCAAATAAAGATATTTCGCTCTATAAAGAGAATATCGATTTAAAAACGGCAACGGATCATTTCTTTGTTTTGCATGGGGATTTTTCCTCGCCAGCCCTTTTGAATATCAATTACTCGCGCACCGAGCTTGATAAACAAAATGCCGAGGCAGACAAGAGCAAAATGCAGTTGTTGATTGCCCATACCGCAACCAATGCACCAGCGTACGATGCGTATATTGCCAAGGCGGATAAAGGCTTTGCCGATGCGGTGATGCTTGGCAGCGTTTCCTATGGTGAGGTTTCAACGCCACAAATTTTGGATACGGGCGACTATAAAATTTATTTGACCGCGGCGGGTACGACCAATATCAGCTACACCACTGCGAGCATTAGCTTTAAAACCAAGGTGCCCTATAAGTTGATTTTAAGGGAAAGCTTTGGCGCATCAGCGGCTAAAATCAGTTTAGACAGCGTCGACTCTACCACCAATGTGCGTAACCATGTCGCCCTCGAAAGCAGTGTTGATTTTAGAGTGTTCAATGGCTTGGCCACACATAATGTTGATGTGAAAGTGGTGAGTAGTAAACAAGAAGCGCTATTTAGCAATGTGGCTCCCTTTGGCGTAACGGCCTATAAAGGCGCCGAGTTTAATGACTTTGGCGTGAGCGTATTTGACCATACTAGCCAAGCGAAATTGCTCGATAATGTTCTGATCACCCTTAATCAAGATGATATTAAAACCATCTTTATTTACGAGCAGGGCAGCCAAGTGAAGGCGATGGAGATGAAACAAACTCAAACGCCAAGTCCCTACAGCTTCAAGTTCGATATCGTCAGTTTTGCCGATAAGAGTAACTTGACTTTGTACTTCTTAAAGGCGAACGACACTATTGATACGGCAGCCTATAAGATCAGTGCGATTAATCCGACAGCACCGCAATCATTAGTGGTGCCTAAAGGTGAGTATTCTATCAAGGTCATCTCGGTCGAAAATGGCTCAAAAACGGTGGTTTACGCCTCTGATATGATCGATTTTAATAATCAAGACAACGTCACTATGGTGCTGAATAAGGATGCCTCAACTAGCTTTGGCTATAACCTAGTTAAGCTTTAATCGCAGCGGTTGAGCTGTAAATAAATTGGACAATAAAAAAGCACTACCTAGGTAGTGCTTTTTCGTATTAACAGTCTCTATTCTGACAGTTTTAGCTCTTGGCCGGGTTTAATAATGCTCTTGGCATTGAGCTGGTTCCACTTCATTAAATCGGCGAGTTTCACCTTGTTTTTACGCGCGATTTTATCCAGTGAATCCCCTGATTTTACTTTGTAGGTTTTGGCTTTAGCCGCTGGTTTATCGGTCGATTTTGAGGTGGCGGCTTTAGTGCTACTCGCATTCGCTTTGGTCGATGATTTGTCTGTTTTAGCCTTAGCTTTTGCGGGCTCTGGCTCATTATCATTAGCCGCCATTGGCGTTAATAGCGTGAGCTCTTGGCCGACTTTTAGGCGATCAGAGGTCAGATTATTTGCCTGTTTTAACTCTTTGACTGATAAATCAAATCTAGCTGCGATCGAACCTAAGCTATCACCGGATTTCACGATATAAGTTTGGCTGTCGTAACGTTTTTGAGCATAGAGCTTGTGCTGATTTTCTTGATAGTGGCCAATGTTTTCAATCGGCAGGGCAATTTGGTATTTGCCTTTACTGGGGATCACGTTTTGACGGTATCCAGGGTTATAGGTTTTGAACTCCGCTTTAGTGAGTCCCGCAGCATTGGCGATTTGGCTTATTTCAACGCCATTGGGAGCGGGTAAGCGTTCCAAAAATGGGCGGTTTGCAATCGGCATTACTTTGAGATTGTAATGGCTTGGGGCGCGGATAATTTGGATAAACGCCAGCCACTTAGGCACGGTTTGTACTTGGCGAGCAGGAATATTCAGCGACCAGAAATCCGTAGGTT
Organism: Shewanella sp. FDAARGOS_354; assembly: GCF_002209245.2. Lineage (NCBI taxonomy): Bacteria > Pseudomonadati > Pseudomonadota > Gammaproteobacteria > Alteromonadales > Shewanellaceae > Shewanella > Shewanella sp. FDAARGOS_354. The sequence continues at coordinate 4,350,359 of NZ_CP022089.2, forward strand.
TGCCTTTAGCTTTGTTTCTATCGATAGCGGCTTTAATCACTAATTCGCCACTGTTGTAGCCCGCAACGGCGTTAATCCAGTCGTTACCTAAGGTGTCGTGTAAGTGCTGCAAATAGTCGAGTACGGCATCGGTCGAGGCCAATGCATCTTTGCGACCATCGTAGGCTGAGTTGATCGTTAGGCCAAAGTTTCGGCCCGTAGCGGGGATCATTTGCCAAAGTCCGGCGGGGCCATTTGCTTGCGCCAGCGGGTTATAACCACTTTCGACAATTGGTAATAGTGCCAGTTCGAGCGGCATATTGCGGGCTTCGAGTTGACTCACAATATAGTATAAAAATGGCTCGGCACGCTGGGTCACCTGAGTCATAAACTTTTGCTTGTCATCGAAAAAGTTACGCTGTTTGCGTACTTCTGCATCGTCATGCACATCAATAGTACGGGCGTGTTGAATTTTCTCCCATACATCGGCATAGCGTTCGTCGACAATCTCTTTTTTATCATGATGAGATTGTGTGGTATCTCCGCTATCACCTTCAGCTTCTGGGGCTGTGGTGGCAAATTCCATGGGCGAGGTTTGCGCCGATGTTGTCGCACAGCCACTGAGTTGGGCTGTCAACATGGCGATCATTAGCACTGCTAATGCACTCGGTTGGCGAAAGGTTTTCCGCATGATTATCCTGTCATTTTTGCTAACTTGGCGTTATACCCAAACAACCTAACTCGATGCAGGCTTCTGTGTTTAAGACTGCCGAAACGGAGTGTTTGTGTACGCCATTTCTGTATTGCAGCAATTCAAAATGTGGTCGACATTTGTCCTTGATGCACCTTGAATGAGAGCACCCTAGGCGCTCTGAAACTGATATCTTTAGGTTGCTTGGGTATAGATAATGTTGCACATGCTAATCTGTTTTGCGGTTTCTGTATAGCTTTGCTGATAATTTGACCACCTAGGTCACATTTAGATTTACCACTAAATAAGCTAACATAGCAGCGATTTTTCATTGATGTGGGTTAGAGAGTGCAGACGTTAACGCAGTTAAAAGCAGGACAATTACAAGGGGTTACTCGATTACAGTTGGTTGAAAACCTCACTGAATTTCCGCAGGAAATCTTTGATTTAGCCGATACGCTGGAGATCCTCGATTTATCCAATAACCAGTTAAGTTCACTGCCCGATGATTTATATCGTTTAACCCATCTAAAGATTTTGTTTGCCTCCAATAACCGCTTTGAAGTGCTGCCAGAAGTGTTATGTCAGTGCCCCAAATTGGAGATGATTGGCTTTAAGGCTAATCAAATTCGTGTTGTGCCAGAGGCATCGTTGCCCCCACAAACCCGCTGGTTGATTTTAACGGATAACCAAATTACCGCCTTGCCCGAGCGCATGGGGCAGTTGCATCGTCTGCAAAAATTAGCCTTGGCAGGCAATCGCTTAACTTCGCTGCCCGCATCTATGGCTCAATGCCATAACTTAGAATTAGTTCGTTTGTCGGCTAATCAACTGCAAGCGCTGCCAAACTGGTTGCTTAAGCTACCCAAACTCACTTGGCTGGCGTTTGCGGGCAATCCTTTTAGCCATACCTTGGTTGATCCCCACGCCGATGTAGCCAGTGTGCTAAATGTGACATTAGCGGACATTGAGCTCGGTGAAAAACTAGGTGAGGGGGCTTCTGGCATTATTTACCAAGGTCGTTGGTTAAATCCTGCTATGGTGGCTGCTACTGGGTGCGAACATATTGCGGTTAAGTTGTTTAAGGGAGAGGTGACCAGTGATGGCTATCCTGCCGATGAGCTGGATTGTTGTTTAACCACGGGCGCACATCCAAATCTCATCAAAGTCTTAGCCCATATTAGTCAACAGGATCAACTTGGTTTAGTGATGGAACTGATTCCTCAAGGATTTAGTAACTTAGGTTTACCGCCATCTCTAGCGAGTTGTACCCGTGATACCTTTAAAGCGGGGACCGAATTTAGCCTGAAGGGCATAACTGAAATCGCTTTGCAATTAGCTGACACCCTAGCGCATATGCACGGGAAACAAGTGAGCCATGGTGATGTCTATGCCCATAATATGATGGTTAATCAGCAAATGGCGCTGTTGTTCGGTGACTTTGGTGCCGCCTCAAACTTAGCAAAATTGCCTACATCGGAACGTGATGCCATGCAGGCTATTGAGGTGCGCGCCCTAGGGTGTTTACTTGATGACTTATTGCCCTTTGCCGATAACGATGAAGACGACGCGCTGCGAGTTCAACTGCGGCAGTTAAAAGCACACTGTATGCAGCCGGAGTTATCTTGTCGCCCACGCTTTAGTGATATCGTGAAGACATTAGCTGCACTGCGCTAAGTTTACGTATGTGGCATGCAGCAAATGCAAGGGATCATGGGGTGAAAACCAACGCAGAGACATTTAATCAAGAGCGACTAAATCTCATCAGCAATGGAGAGCTGGCATTATGAGTTCGATTTCAAAACTGGTTTGGCTAAGCTTATGCTTAAGCTCGTTTCTCTCAGCGCCCGTTTGGGCGGGATTTTGGGATAGCCTGTGGCAGCGAGAGTTGCCTGTTGACCAAACTACACCACCCAAGAATGCACAGCGTTTTGAGTTTATGGGGAGTTTACCTGCTCATACCCAACTAGAACTTGTGGGTTATTACACTTCCTCTCTTTGTACCCGCAAAGAAATCCGTTTCCCGAATGGTGATATTGCCAATCCCTATCGCGCCACATTGAATAAAAGCTCGGTATTGCGTCAATCGCTTGAAAGTGGCGCTGTCGCTAAACCATTCACCCTTACGTTAGCCTTGCAAGGGGGCGGAGATTGCGATTGGCAGTTGGAGGACTTAGTCCTTGACCTTAACTTGATGCCAAGTCATCCCATATGGCAAAGGGTTAAGTCATTAAAAGACAACTATTTACATACGTCACCATTATTAACATCGAGCGAGCCACCGGCCAAAGCCTCGCCCCATGATGGATTTTATTTAAGCCAAGAGCTAACTATCGAACCCATACTTGCTGGCAGTGAAGAAGATACTAATTTGGTTGCCGCGTTACCGCTTACCCTTAATCCTGTGTATTACCCAGTGGTTATCTATAGCCCCAAAACAGATAGCCCCTTTGAGGTAAAGCTTAAGAGTAATTTGCAGTCGACCAGCAGTTTATGGTCGAGCAGTGCAACGCAAATGGTGCGTTTCGATAAAGAGGCTGTGCTGCGGGTGCAGTTTAATCCAGAGGTTTTGCCTGATTATCAAGTGAATGTGTGGCGCCAAGCTGACGATATTTCGGTGCATTACCCCGATGGTACCGAATATCGTTATCCGCGTGGAGATGTGCATCTCTATGCCGATGGTAAGCCTGAATCTATGCTCAATACCTTAAGCGCAAGCACCAAGGCCGAAGATAAGCGATTGCTAGCGCACATCTATTGGGCAGGTCATGCACTGGCGCAGGATAAAGAAAAAGCGCGTAAATTCTATCGAGAGGCGGCCGAGGGTGATGACTTAATTGCTATTCAGTGGATGCAATCACAGGCCGCCTATGCGGGGGAGGTTGAGCAGAGCCAATATTGGTTACAACGTGCGGCTAGGCTTGGGGATATGGATGCCAAAATGGCACTTATTCGTAAGCCCTTTGAGACCATACTGCAAGGCAAGTCAAATACCGCCGAGGCAAAAAGCGCAGAAGTTAAGGCTTGGGAGCAGTTAAAACAGTTGGTTAGTCAAGGTGTGCCAGAGGCTATGAGTATGATGGCTCTCTACCAAGTATTGCCTTGGTCGCCCTACCATGATGCAGCGGCGGCATTAGCCAATTATCGCTTGAGTGTGCAGGCTGACCCCGCTTTGGCCCTTAGCGCTGCCAGTGATTACTATTATTGGCTAGAGGATTTTGAACAAAGCCAAGAGTTTTGGGAGATTGCCGCCGAGCGGGATTTGTATGCTGCCGCAGAATATGCCGATATCTTATTGAAACCAGCGCAGCGTAACCCACAAAGAGCTCGTTATTGGCTTGATAAGGTTGCCTCTCAAGGTGAAAAGCAAGGTATTCAACAAGATGTGCTTGGTAAGGCTTATTTTCAATTGGCCAGTTTACTCGATGCTGGAGAGGGCGGCGATGCCGATCCCAAGCGTGCACAAATCCTGTACCAGCAAAGTCTCGTATTGGCTGAGCGTTTTTCAAATGATTATGCCGCTCAAGCGAAAGAAAGACTCAAATCCCTTGAAGAGCGCCTGTAGCTAAGTTAACAGGGATAACTCGATAACAGGCTTATTCAAGCCATAGGCAAGACAGGGAGATTAAGCTATGGCTTTTCAATTTGATACCTATCGTTTTAATACCGAAGATGCGATTCAAGTGTGTGTAGGTGCCTTTGCGCTCGCTGTGCCCATTGGTTTTTCTGAAGAGGCATGGCAACTCGGAGAAACCTTACCACTACTGAATTTGCTGATGTTATTTGGTTTGTCGTTGCTGTTTCTCGGAGCGTTTACTTACCAGAGTGTGTTCCAACAGAATATTCGTCACCGCCTGCCGGTATTTATTTTCCGGATTATTATTGCCTATTTGATAAGTGCTTGTGTCGTCAGTTTAGTGCTCTTGTGTCTCGATAAATTGCCCTTAATTGACGACACCATGACTTCCTTTAAACGGATTATCGTGATTAGCATGCCCGCTTCTATGGGAGCGATTGTAGTAGATAGCTTTGATAAGGAATAAGTTTGGGCTGATGTCATGACTTTTGTCACTGGTGCATTTAGGTTGTGTTGCTCATACTGGAACCCAATAGATCGATTGTAAAAGGACGCATTATGAACCCAGCAACCCTTGCATTACTTATCCCGATTTTTGCCATTGTGGGAGGATATGCGGTCGCGATTATGAAAATCCGCGAGCGCGGTAATTCTGCCAATAATAAGCTTCAGGCAGATAACCAGTTGTTACATATTGAACTTGATAAACTTCGCGAACGGGTTGAAGTATTAGAGCAGCTAGTGACCGATGAGAGTTTTCAATTAAAGCGTGAATTTAAGCGAGTCTAGTCCTAACAAATATGGTCATGGTGCAGCCGAGTGCCATGACTCTAGCTTGTATCTAGTTGCTCAAGTCATCGGGTGAGTGAAATGCCAAAACTGAGGTAGACTCGTGAGAATTATGTTGTTAGCCCAATGTTGAGCCATTAAAGAACGAGTGAATATGTTTCTATCGCCTTATTTTTCAAAGCAAAATCAATCAATTTCTGTTTCTGCACAACAAGCCAGTGACTTCGCTAAAAAAATCGCTCAAGACTTTAACCCTATCCACGATGTGGGCGCAAAACGTTTTTGTGTGCCTGGCGATTTGTTATTTGCCTTAGTCTTAACCCAATATGGGCTAAGCCAAAGCATGAAGTTTACCTTTGCTGGCATGGTCGGTGATGGGGTTGAGCTGCAATTTCCTGAACAAGTGAACGACAGCTTTTCGATTTGCGATAACCGCGATAAAACCTATTTACATGTCACTCGCCAAGGTGATGCTAGCCGTTGTGATGCACAAACCGAATCTTTTATTCGTAATTATGTGGCCTTCTCGGGACACAATTTTATCGACATTCTGATGCCCTTGATGAAACAACATCAAGTGATGATCAATCCTGAGCGTCCCTTAGTAATCTACGAAAGCATGTCATTCGACTTGACGACACTCGACTTTGTTGAAGTAAACCTATCGCTTGTAGAACAAGAGCTTAAGATTGATGGCAAGCGTGGCGATGTGACGCTGCACTTTGAACTGCACAGCGGCGATATCTTAGTCGGTACCGGAATTAAAACCTTAGTGATGAGTGGCCTTCGCCCCTACGAAGAGGCGCAAATGCAGCAGATGTGTGCCGCCTACGAAGGGCGAAAAACCGAGTTTTAATTTGATCTAAGGCCCGCTTTATCGGTCAGGTCTCTAGGGCGAGATAATTGGGTATAAACAGTGGTTTGGGATAATGATTGACTGTATCCCAAACCAAGGCGTTTTAATGCTAACGATGTTGCTCATCAATCGACAGTTGGGATACGGTATTGGCGACATTTTCCGCGCCAGTACGAATATGGCTCATCACAGTTGTCACTTCTACTAACTGCTGTTTACCTTGTTCAGCGATTCGCTCCACCTCGTTCATCATGTTGGTGGCACTGGCGGTGAGCTGGCTATTTTTCTCAACCACTGCGGCAATTTCATTGGTGGATTTACTGGTCCTTGCGGCAAGCTGACGTACCTCATCGGCCACCACAGCAAAGCCTCGTCCCTGTTCGCCGGCACGGGCCGCTTCTATTGCTGCATTAAGTGCCAGTAGGTTCGTCTGGTCAGCAATGGAGCTTATGGTAGCGACAATCGCTTGAATACTTTGGGATTGCTCATTGAGTTGGGTAATAGATTTAGTGGTTTTTACCGTTTGTTCCGCGATCGCATTTGAAGTATTAACAGTTGCATCCAGTAATTTAACACCTTCAATAGCTTGCTCTACTGTGAGTTGGGATGTCTCAAGTGCAATATCCGCCGCTTGTCGTACAGCATGACTTTGCTCAATTCTTTTAGTGATATCACTCGCAAATTTAATGACCTTAACCACTTTGCCATTTTCATCCACCACAGGGTTATACACGGCCTCTAGCCATACAGAATTCCCATAGGCATTTTTACGCTCGAAGAGTCCTTGTTGATATCTACCGTGTTTGAGTTCATCCCAAAAGCGCGGATTCTGCTGATAAAAGGCATCGAAACATAATATTCGATGGTGTTTTCCTACGATTTGCGCAGCTTGATATCCCATGGTTTTTAAGAATTTTTCATTAGCCTGCAAAATGGTGCCATCGGGTTTAAATTCAATAATGGCTTGGGCACGATTAAGCGCAGTAAAAATGGCCATTTGATCATCGAGTTTGTGTTTATCTTGGGTGATGTCAGAGGCAATTTTCATAATTTTGATGACTTTACCGTCCATCTTGATCGGAAAATAAGTTGCCCTTAACCAGACCTCTTCGCCATCTTTACGGAACCGTTGAAAATTGCCTTCTTTAGGTTGGCCTGATTTTAGGCTTGTCCAAAACTGCTGGTAGCTAGGTGAATTGGCTAATTCTGAGGAGCAGAATAATCTATGGTGTTTGCCGACGATCTCATGCAGGCTATAACCTATTTCATTCAAAAATATATGGTTAGCATCAATGACAACGCCTTCTGGCGAGAATTCGATAGTGGCAATACAATCCTTTATTGAGTCAATAGTGGCTTCAGCTTCCTTGCGTTTAGTTTCACTGATTTCAAGGCTTTTACGTAATGAAGAATTAAACACTGAAGTACTCCTAATGAGTTTGGCAAACTCAAAAACGGCTATGCGACATAATGCCCAAAAATCTGAACCACATGGATAGTGTTAAATATAGCTAGGATTTTAGTCGTTGCTTGATTTCTGAGTCATTTATTAACAAGTAGAATACTCCCAAAGAGTTGGGTTAGATAGTTTTTTATAAAAACGGGGCAGGATAAATTGATAGCCAAGGTAACCTCCTTGTTACCTTGGCTTAGGGGTTAAGCGATTTTTTCTATTTTGGCTGGGAGTCCTTGCCGCGCCGAGGCGCCGCTGGCCCAGTCCACCAGAGGGTAGCGACCATGGCGGCTTGGGTCGAACAGATTCAAGTCGTTCATATTGACCCCGACGCGGATCAGCGGATTGGCGGCAATCTTTTTATTATCGATGACTATATCCCGTGCGCCTAACTCCTTATGGCCATAACCGTGTTCGATGGCAATGCAGTCGGGATGCACGCCCGCCACACATTCCACCAAGGCCACCACACTGCCATTTGGCGTGCTGATCTTGACCGTATCTCCGCTCTTGATGCCAAAACGTGCGGCAGTTTGCTCATTGATGCGCACCGGATTATTGGGGTGCACCTGGCGCAAACGGTCCGAACCTATGCTCATCGAACTCATGGTATGCGACTTATAACTGCTGATCAGCAGCGGCCACTGTGACTTATCGAATGCTTGCTCCAAGGGGGTACCGTTGGCGAGCGCAGGGTGATAACGCCGTGGACAGCCACTCATATATTCACCGCTCAAGCTGTTGCGCCGACTGCCGACCTCAGGGTTCCACAGCATTAAAGGTTTTGGCCAAACCTTGCTGGGGTTGCCCGCCTCGTCACGCCCGGCGCTGATATTCTCAAAGCGGCCGCCACGGGCAAATAAGTAACTGACTTTTTTGACTTCTTCGGGTTTGAGTCTGGCATTGAGTTCCGCTTGAATGCGCCCAACACCACTGAAGTACATATCTTCGGCATTGATATCGGCAACGGGTTTACCAAGGTAGGCCACGTTTGCCGCGCCGTAGAGCGAAAAATCGGCCGCGCGGCTCAGGGGATGCAAACTGCCATCGGCGGCCTTGACCGCATTGGCGCCAAAGCCGGGCAGATTGAGCTTTATCGCCACTTGGCTAAGGAAGGATTCCATACAAATCACATCGCCATCGGCGGTTTTGGCGACCCTCGGCTCGACAATCGGCCAGCGCCCGGTAGCCTCTTTGGTGAGCGTGCCATGCCATGCGGCGCTCCAGCCCCAAGATTCATAGGTTAAGGTGTCGGGGACTATGTAGTCCGACAGCGCCGAGGTCTCATTGATAAAGCTGTCGATGCTGATAAATAGCGGCAATACTTTGGGATCTTTTAATTGTTCACCAATGGCTTCACCTAGCCCCGCCTGACCATAAATCGGGTTACCCATATGGTTGATCCACGCCTTGAGTCGATAGGGATAACCATGCACCGCTGCGGTTAAATGCTCACCGAGTAGGGGTGATGATATCGGGAACCAAGGTTCCTTCGAAGGATAGGGCGACTCACCCGCCTCGACTTTACGACGATACTCAGAGGTTTTTTCGTAGGGGAACTTAGAGCGGGAAAGGAATACGCCCTTAGGTTCGACCATGCCGTCAAACTCCTGCAAATTGTACCTTGGGCCAGATCCAAAGGCGGGGAAGGTGCCGCCTTTGGCTATCGCGCCACCCTTAAGATTTAGGTTACCTATCATGGCGTTAAGCATCATAATCGCCCATGCGCTGTAAAAACCGTTTGCACTCATAGTGCCGCCGTGGGAGATCACCGCTGCCTTAGTGCCATGGCTAGTAAACTTGTGGGCGAGTGCGGCAATTTGCGCCTCGCTGATATCGCACTCCTTGGCGTAGTCGGCCATCTCGACACTGCGCGCGGCTTCACTGAGTAGCTGAAAACTGGATTTCACGCTCAGCTCACCCTTTGGCGTATTCACGCTTTGCTCAACCTCAAGTTGCGCCTTGGCGCATTGTCCGACTGGTAGAATCTGCCCAGTAGCGGCATCGACAACCAGTGGAGAATCCTGCTCGCCATAGACTTTGCCTTCGAAGGGTAGGCCGAGATCGCTGGCATACAAATATTGGCCATATCTGGGGTGATTTGGCGTGCTGATGATTAGGAAGCTGGCATTACTAAAGCCTCGGTAGCCTGCTGCTTTCGCCGCCTCGGCATTGGGCGCGGTTAAAAAGGCACTGGCGTAGCGCTGGTTATCGATAATCCAGCGCAGCATGCCCATGGCGAGGGCGGAGTCGGTCGCGGGGCGGATTGGCAGCCAAGTATTGTTACCTGCGCAGGGTTGGTTCGAGGTGTTGGGCAGCATGGGCGATACCACCACATAACTAAATTCCCGCCCATCGACCCGAGCGTTGGCCAACTGCCGCGCTTGGCGTTTAAAAGGGTTGCCCGACTGCTGCGGTGAAGTACCGATAAACAGCAAAAACTCGCTATTGTCCCAATCGGGTTTAAGGTGAGCGTACTTTTTTAAATCGTCGAGCAGGGCACCCGCACCTGCGCGATAGGTAAAGCCGCAATAGGCGCCGTGGTTGGCAAAATTTCGCGTGCCGAAGCTATTGAAGGTAAAGCGTTTAATAATGACATCTCGGCCTTCATCCGAGGCGTTCGATACCAATAGCTGGTTAGCCTTGGGGCCATATTCAGGATTATTGGCATCGAGTGGCGTGCTGATATCGCGGATCGCTCTTAAGCCTTCGATATGGCCTTCGCCAAATAAGTCACCGCCATCGACAACCTCAGTCAGCAGTTGCTCGAAACTAATGCTTTGCCATTGCCCACTGCCGCGCGGCCCTACTCGTTTAAGGCATTGGGTGACACGGTAGGGGCTATCTAATTGTTCTAACATGGCATTGCCACGGGCGCAGGCGGTGGAACGCCCTTGTAAGCCTTGCTCTTGATAGGCGCTTAAGCCGACTAAGGCGGTTTTGATCGGGGTATCGAAGTCGATATGTTCCCGCGCCGAGAGCGGATGATAGGGATTGCCGCTGATGCGGAGAATTTTATCTGTCTTATTATCAATACGGGCGCGCACGCCACACTTGGTCCAGCAACCGAGACACATGGTATTGGCGATGCGTTGTTCATCGTTGCCAATCAGCTGGCCTGAGGTTAGATCTACTTTATATTCAGGGGCTAGCGAATTGCCATGGATGGGATCTTGGGTGGTTTTCCCCGAACTGCCATGCACGACCCCTTTGCCCATTTGCGCTAAGGTATGGCTGTAACCTGCGGCAAATAACCCCACGCCACCCGTCACAGCTGCGCCTTTGATAAAACGACGTTTACTCTTATCCATTACGGACTCCTTAATGCGGTAACTTTTCTTAATATGGACGGTGCTGTGGCTCAAGAGGCCAACTGAGTTGAGCGTGGTTGATGGCGAATAAATTCAGACACTAATGCCATCAGCGCGAGCCAGAGGCCGAAGGTGCCAGCGATACCTAATAGGCCCTCTGGCCCCCATGGCAATTGATAGAAATAAGTGCCCGCGCCGTATTTAGGGTCAGTTTGCGCTTGGATAAGTACAATCCAGCGAAATCCCCATGCCAGATGCACCGCCGTTAAACTGACGACTAACATCAATACCGAGGGGAGGCGGCGTACTGCCAATACCAATGCCAGCAAAGCGAGGGTAACCAATACCCAGATGGCGGCGAGTTGCCAGCTTGGGCTGGTGTCTAATAACAGCGCCGCTTCGTGCGCCGAGCCTTTGTCGAATAAGGTCCAACCGATAAGACACAGGGCGAAGAGACCAAAGCTTGCCCTAACCCATTGCAGCAACCTGTCTTGGGTGCTGGCTTGATAACCGTGCAAAACACGATTGAGCAGGGCGAGAGTACCGCAGGCGGCGAGTAGGGCACTGGTCGCCATCAATGGCGGCAACCAATAGGTATGCCAGAGCGGCCGTGCTTTGATCGCCATGGTTTCCATTCCGGTATAAAGCGCAATACTGCAGGCGCTTAGGCTAGCAATCAGTGCGATTGGCTTGATCCATTTATCGCTATCCCAGTCTCCGAGGCGGATAAGTTGAGCAATACGCCTTACCCAATCTTGGGACGATTCCCCTTGTGTCGAGGCTTTAGTTGGCAAGTATTGGCGCAGTAAGAGCCAAGCAAAAAGGGCACTCGCACCGGAAAATATCGGCAGTAAAAAAGCGCCGTACCACATCCACGAATGCGGTCTGATTTGGGCATAGAAATGCCATGCCCGCAGCGGTTGGTGCAGGTCAGCAAGTAGCGCAATCGGCGCGACTATGCCGGCGGTAAGCATCAAACAGGCGCAGAGTTTGAGCAGTCTGGCATCGGTTTGTTTCGCGCTAAATAAATGGATGGTCGCCACCCACACACTGGCGTAGGCCAAACCCATCAGAAAAAAGTATTGCACCGCCCAAGGCAGCCAAGTGATGGCAATATCGGGGGTAAAGATTTCTTTAATGACCATGGTGGATCTCCTCGCCAGTGTCAGTCAGTAGGGTGCGAACGGGGGCTTGGCCGTTGATACGATCTTCAAAGGCGCTGTTCATGCCGATATAAAATACTCTGGGGGCCGTATTGGCATCGGGCTTGAGTACCTTGATATCTGTCTTATTGGCTGTGAGTAACTGACTGATTTGACTATTAGGATCGTTTAGATCGCCAATCACCCTCGCTTCACCAACGCAGGTTTCGACACAGGCGGGCAGTAGTCCAGCTTCGAGCCTATGGGCGCAGAAGGTGCATTTATCGGCACTGTTGGTCTCATGGTTGATAAAGCGGGCATCGTAGGGGCAAGCCTGCACACAGTATCCGCAACCGACGCACCATTCGTTGTTGACGACCACAATGCCATCTGGGCGTTGGAAGGTGGCTCCCGTGGGGCAAATAGGAATGCAAGGCGGGTTCTCACAGTGATTACACAGTCTTGGCAGCATTAAAAATGCGGGTGGCGTGGTAGCATCCTGTTGTGACACTTCGTATTGCTGTACCGTGGTACGAAATTGCCCCAAAGGTGGCAGGTTTTCGAAGGTGCATGCCACGGTGCAGGCTTGGCAGCCGACGCAGCGGCGCAAATCGATGACCATACCGTAGCGTTTGCCTGTAGGTGCAGGTTCAGTCTGTTGTGCCTGCACTTGCACGACGGGAATGAGCGCGGCGCCGACACTCACACTGGCCATTTTTCCGAGAAACTGACGTTTACTCTTGTCCATAGGATTTCCTTCACTCTTACAGATAAAACGGGTCGAAGACCGCGGGTTTAGCGTTAAGCGCATTCTGTAAAAGGGGAGGTGGCATCTCTATAGTGGTTTTCCACATATCGGATAGGGACTTGATCTAGCGCAATAAATATCAGTTAGAATGACCTTTAAGAGTTTAGGGGTTATTGTTTAGGATTGAATCTTAAAGCTTAGGAGAATGGATACAGTGTTGGGTTTTGTCGTATCAACCAATGGCTGGCGAATGGCGGTGAAACTCGCCATCGTATTGTTTAGCCTACTGAGTATCTCAGCCATGGCAGAAGTTTTGGCCACTCAGGATAAAACTGTAGGCGCATTAACTGTTGCTCCTGCGGGAGAGTTGATGGATGAAGCTGGCGCTAACTATCAAGTGGTCGATGTCGGCGTATTGGCAATACGGGGCTATAAGAGCACAGTCAATCGTTGGCAACCTTTGATGGGCTGGCTAGAGTCGCAAATACCTAACAGTTACTTTAGATTGCATCCCTTAAGCCTTGAAGAATTAGCCAAAGGCGTTGAAACCGAAGCTCTTGACTTTGTTATCACTAACCCTGGGCAGTCGGTGATGTTGGCGCGGCAATTTTCCCTGTCTTGGCTCGCCACCCTACGAAGCCCAATCAATAATGGCGCTGCGATGCAAGTGGGGTCTGCGCTGGTGGTCAGAGCCGATTCGCCCTATCAGACCTTAAAAGATCTTAAGGACAAGCGACTCGGGATTGTCTCTAAAAATGCCTTCGGCGGTTATCTCACTTTAGTTTATGAGGCGCAGCTTAAGGGGGTAGATTTACCCCATTTTGTAGGAGAAATTATCCCCTTAGGTTTTCCACTCGATAACCTTATTTATCAGCTCGGTGCGACAGATAAGCCAAGCGATAAATCCCCAAGTTTAGATGCGGCAATTGTGCCCGTATGTCAGCTTGAGCAAATGCAGGCCGAAGGTTTGATCAAGCTGCAAGATTATCGGGTGCTCGATAATCAGGCGCCTGCGGGGTTTCATTGCCAAGTCTCGAGTCGGTTATATCCCAACTGGTCTATGGCTAAAACCAACCGTGCGACCCAATCCCTCGCAAAACAGGTGACTCAAGCCCTACTAGCATTACCCGAAGACAGCCCCGCCGCTAAAGCCGCCGAATCTGCGGGTTGGACCACGGCCGTGAGTCAATTGGCGATAGATCAACTGCTTAAAGATCTGGATATGCATCCACTGCAAGCCCCTTGGTGGCAGCGGGCATGGCAATGGGTAAAACTGCATCAACATTGGGCTTGGTTTGCGTTGACCATATTGGTATTGCTCAATGTCTACCATTTCTGGCTCGAATACCGCTTTAGTCGCCGCGGCCGAGAGTTAATCAATACCCAGAGGCAACTCAGTGAAAACCGAGCCCTGTTGGAGCACGCTCAGCGCATTGCGATTGCGGGGGAGCTTGGGGCTAGCCTCTCCCACGAACTCAACCAACCTTTGGCGGCGATCGGCCATTATTGCCATGGCGCCGAGGTACGTTTGCAGCGTGGGACCAGTCCAGAAGAATTACAATCCGTGCTGACTTTAATCCAGCAAGAAGTCAGCCGCGCCGACAGTATTATCAGCCGTTTACGTAATTTATTGAAAAAGCGGCCTGTCTCTAAGCAGCCTCTGTATTTACATCAGTTAGTGAATGATACTGCGCCGCTGCTTGCCTATGAGCTGGAGCAGCACCATATCCAGCTTTCAACCAATGTGAGCGGCGAAGCCTATCAATTGCCTTTAGATGAAGTGGGCATGCAGCAACTATTGCTCAACCTTTTGAAAAATGCCGCCGATGCCTGTGTGCAACGCCAACAGAGCGAGGTCGATGCCTCGAAACCCTATCAGCCCACGATTGATATCGACCTGCGTTACCAAGAACACAAGCTACTGCTCACGGTCACAGACAATGGCACAGGTTTAACTGAGGATGCCAATCTGCTGATGCAAGCCTTTTATTCGACTAAGTCCGAGGGCTTAGGGCTAGGGCTGGTGATTTGCCGTGATATCGCCGAGAGTCATGGTGGCCGCTTTAGCCTCGAAACCGCTTTAAGTGGCGGCTGCCAAGCGCAGGTATCCTTACCCCGTAAGTTTGATGGAGCACCAGCATGAGCCACGAATTGCCCGTGTATTTAATCGATGATGATGAGTCGGTGCGCCGCTCGCTGCGGTTTATGCTCGAAAGCTATGGCTTGAATATCCGTGATTTTGATAGCGCCGAGGCATTTTTTGCCGCCATCGATTTAAGCCAGCCGGGCTGCGCCTTAGTCGATGTACGTATGCCGGGCTTAAGTGGGCCGCAGTTACATGCGCAATTAGTGCAGCACAATAGTCCGCTGGCGGTAATTTATTTGACTGGCCATGGCGATGTGCCCATGGCGGTGGAGGCGCTAAAACGCGGGGCGGTGGATTTTTTCCAAAAGCCCGCTGATGGCGCTAAGCTCGCGGACGCTGTGGTAAAAGCCTTGGCGAATGCCAAGTCGCATTATCAAGATAACCAATATCTTCAGACTTATCAGTCGCTCACACCGCGGGAGCGGGAAATCCTTACCCTGATCGCCAAAGGCTATAAGAATCAGGAGATCGCCGATACGCTGTGCATCGCCATGCGTACGGTCGAAATTCACCGTGCGAACTTAATGAAAGGCATGCAGGTCAGCTCGCTCGCCGAGATGATGTTAATCTACGGCCGGATTGCCGATCGCCTTCCCCCCGCATAAAACTACTCTTTGTTAGGGCGAATTGGCGTATCCTTGGCCGTTTGATGTGAGCTAACGCATTCAGCCCTAGGTGCTTAATTGCCAAGGCTCGACGATTGCCTTATTTTAGGGGCTTAATTTTAAGGCCACGATTTTTAACATCACCATGTTTGAAGTTCGATGCCGCTTTTGGATGACCTTATCGTTCGCTTTTACATAAGGTGCTCCCGTTTGGATAAGGAATGAAATGCCAAGTTTGATTCGTATTGTGCTGATTGATACGCACCTTCCGGGCGTTGTGGAACTCGCCCTCAATGGCCATACCAATATTTGTGGTACTAACGCCTCGGGTAAAACCACGCTACAACGTTTAGTGCCGGTATTTTATGGCGAATATCCTAGCCGCGTGGTGCCTTCAACCCGTGACAGTTTCGAGCGTTGGTACTTGCCACACGATTCAAGCTACATCATTTACGAATACCAAAAGGCCGATGGCTTGCTCTATCAAGCCGTGCTCGCCTCGGCGGGCGATGGTAAAGGCGTGAACTACCGCTTTATCGCCAAGGGTTTTGAGTTAAGTGATTATATTAAATCGCAAAATGGTGACACTATTTTATGCCATAACATGGCGGAACTTGGCCGTGATTTAAAACGCCAAGGCGTAGCTACCACCAACTTGCTCAACACCCGCGAATACCGCGCGATTATTCAAAACGACCGCACCCTGTTGAGTACGGGTAGCAACCGCAGCGAACTGCGAGCCTATGCGCGCCAATTTGCCCTGTGTGAAGGCGAGCATTCACTGCGCCATATCGAAAAGCTCGCTAAAGCCGTCCACTCCAAAGAAGGCAAAATGGAAACGGTCAAATCCATGATCGCCGCCATTTTAGAAGAAGACGGGGTAAATCCGCCCAGCTCGCGCTTAAACCCACAGCGCGTCGAGGCGTGGATCCGCGAGAGCCAGTTAATCCAAGGCTTTGAAGTGATCCGCCCCGAGTTTGAAAAGCTCGAGCAGGAATTTAACCAATTACTCAGCGCCGAGATGCGCCTCTCGAGCCTGTCCCGAGGTTATCGCAATGACGAAACCCTAGAGGCCGATCGTTTAGAGATCCAACAAACTCTGTCTAAGGAGCTGAATTTAAAGCTTCGGATGTTGGACGACGAATGGAAAGAAGTGCGCGATGAGCTTAACCTCGACCTATCCGCCGCCAAGGGTGACGTGGCTAAGTGCGAGTATGAGTTAGATGCCATTGAAGATCAGCATGGCGCCTTTTTAGATGCCAATATCGAGCAAGCCAAGGCCGATTTGGACATGCTGCCAAACTGGCGCGCTGACATGGAAAACTTAAGCGAGCGCCATAAGTTACAAACTGAAAAACACCAAGATATTGAAGCGGCTTACAATGCCCGCCGCAGCAAAATTGGTGAGCAGTTAAACCGCGAGCTCGAAGGCTTACACGCGGATCAGGACAAACAGCGCGAAGCGCGCGACAAACAGCGTGAAGTGGCTAGAGCCGACCTAGATGCCCTCGAAGCCCAATGGCGCAGCCAAATGGATGCGGGCAAGGCGAGCTTTAGCGAGCAGGAATACCAATTCAAACTCAATGCCGCCGAGCTTAAGTTACGTGTTGATGGTGTAACCTACACCGAGGAAGAAAAGTTAAGCCTTGCGATTTTCGACGAGCGGATTCACCGCGCCGACGAAGAGCAAGAAAGCTGCAATGCCAAGGTGGAGCGCTTAACTAGCGATGAGCGTAAGCTGCGCGCCAAACGCGACCAAGCCAACGAAGCGCTGCGTATCGCCAGCCTGCGGGTTAACGAGCGCCAAACTGCGCTCGATGAACTGCACCATATGCTGTTCCCGCAGTCCCATACTTTACTTGAGTTCCTGCGTAAGGAAGCCCAAGGTTGGGAGCAAAGTCTGGGTAAAGTGATTGCGCCCGAGTTGTTGCATCGCACCGATTTACACCCAAGTGTGATGGGCGAGAGCGACACTGTGTTTGGGGTGCATTTAGATCTTAAAGCCATTGATGTGCCTGAATATGCCGCCTCCGAGCAGGAGCTACGTATTCGTTTAAGCAAGGCCGAAGAAGCCCTGCAAAGCGCGCAGGAATTACAGGCCGAGGCCGAATCTCAGCTGGTGGCGATTAACGGTGAGCTGGATAAACTCAGCCGTGAACTGACCTTTGCCCGCACGGCTTACAAGAATAGCCGCGATGATTTACGTCGTCTGTTCGATGAAAAACGCAGTGAGCAGGACAAGATCAACAAGGCGCTGGCCGAGCGTAAAGCCTTTGCCCAGCAGCGTTTAACTCAACTCGATGGCGAGTTAAAGCAGCTTAAGCATCAACATCAGCTCTGGCTCGAAGAGCAAAAAGAGCAGGCGCTCGAAGCGCGGATGGAAAAACAAGCCTACTGGCAGGAAGTGATTGGCGCGCTCGACAATCAACTTGGGCAAATCAAGGCCACTATCGATGCCCGCCGCGAAAGCGCTAAGGCCGAGCAAAAAGCCTGTGAAACCTGGTACAAAAACGAGCTTAAATCCCGCGGTGTGGATGAGGACAATATCCTTAAACTCAAGCAACAAATCCGTGAGCTTGAAACCAAAATCAGCCGCGCCGAGCAGCGTCGCAGCGAAGTATTGCGCTTCGACGATTGGTATCAACACACTTGGCTTATCCGTAAGCCCAAGCTGCAAACCCAGTTAAGTGACGTTAAACGCGCCGCCTCAGAAATCGATCAGCAGCTTAAAGCCAAGACTCAAGAGGTGAAAACTCGTCGCCAACAACTCGAGACCGAGCGTAAGGCCTCGGATGCGGCGCAGATTGAAGCCTCTGAAAACTTAACTAAACTGCGCGCCGTGATGCGTAAGTTGGCGGAGCTGAAACTGCCCGCCAACAATGAAGAAGCCCAAGGTAGCCTCGGCGAGCGTTTGCGTCAGGGCGAAGATTTACTGCTAAAACGCGATTATCTGATGGGCTCTGTTAAGCAATATGTGGAGCATTTCGACTCTGTGATTGCCAGCAAGTCAGGTTCAGGCTTAGCCGAAACCTGGGAGCGTGCCCGCGAAGAATCGAGCTTTATCAACGACAAAGGTATTCGTCTGCTGGATTACCGCAAGCTTGTGCCGCAGCTTGAACAGCTACTCAATGTGATGGTGCCGCAATCCATTATGGCGCTGCGCGAACAGGGGCGGATCTTCGGTGTTGATTTAACCGCCTTTTACGATGTGCTTGCCGATATCGACCGTCGCATCGCTTCGCAGAGTGCGCGCATTACCCGCGAAGTGGGCGAGGAGTTATTCCTCGATGGCGTATCGGAATCTGCGGTTCGTATTCGCTCTAAGATCAGCGAATTAGAGTTTTGGCCCGAGCTTGAGCAGTTTGTTAAAGCCTTCAAAAATTGGAAAGCCGACGGCTTTAATGGTCTGCCCGATGAGGAATACACCAACAGCATGCGCCGCGCCTTGGATATTATTGGCCGCGCGGCCTTAACCGGTGGCATTGCTAAGTTGCTGGAAATCGAGCTGCGTCTCAAAGAGGGTAATAGCGATTTGATTATCCGCACCGACAGACAGCTGAACGAATCATCCAGCCACGGTATGGCTTATTTGATCCTGTGTAAGTTCCTGTTGGCATTTACGCGCTTGCTACGTGGCCGTGCCGATGTGACCATTCACTGGCCAATTGACGAGCTGGGCACGCTGCACCACACCAACGTGAAGAAGATTTTCGATGCCTGTGGTAACAACAATATCAGCGTGTTAGGCGCCTTCCCGAACCCAGAGTCAGAAGTGCTGAACCTGTTTGAGCACCGTTACATTATTAATAAACAAACTAAGAAGTTGCAGGTGGTGAAGCCCAAAGCCAATCCGATTGCCGATTTGTTGAGTAAACGCCTGAGCAAGGAGGCTATCTAATGAGTGCCATGAATGAGTCAAACCAAACCGTCTTAGTCGGCACGGGCGCCATTATCGAACTCTTGCTCAAGGGCGAATTTATTTGCCGCACCACCAATGAAGATGGCTGGCGCGCATTGAAAAATAACAGCACCCGCGAGCGGGTTGAAGCCTATCTAAATCAAATCAACCGCACCGTGGCCTCGGCCGCCGAGGGTGACGTGTTTTTCTGCGGTTATTTGCAGTTAGGCGAGAGCGAGCGCAAGGTGATTTCATCGCAGTTTAAGGATATTTGTCAGGCACTTATTCCTATGGTGGAGTGGCTGGTATTAGTGCAGGAAGCCAGCGGCCAAGATGCGCCCTTAAGCGAAGGTGCGCCAGTACGGTTAACCGAGCTGCAAAGCCGAATTGAAGATACCCCTGCGTTTCGTGAGCAGTTGGCCAAACTCAGCCAATACCGCTTATTCGGCTCAACCAGTACCAATAGTGATGCGCAAATTAAGTTAGTGTTCAAACGCTTAGTGGAGCTTGGCTATCTGGTGCGCCCTAACGTTGAAAAACAAATTTATATCGCGACGGGCAAGCTGGATTATCTGTACGAAGTGATCCGTTTTATTGACGAAACTGAAGGCCTAAGCCTAGAGGCGCAGGCGGAAACGGCGACCCAGCGGGATTTACTATGATGCTTTGGACAATCATCTGCGGTGTAAACCAAGGAGGCCGTGATGAGCAGTAACTTACATCAGGCTGGGGTTAAGCTACTCAAGCAGTTAGGCCGCCATGCTGACATCATTATGGACGCCTATTTAGCGGGCTCGCTCAATGAAGATGCCCATGATCCCGCCGTGGTTGAAAAACTCAAACAGGCAGGGATTTTATGGCGCCCAGAGCCAGACCAAGAGCTGCGCCTTAAACGCTCGGTGCGCGCCTTGCTCGAAGAAGGCTTAAGTGATGAGCGCAATCGCCAAATCGACTCCAATGTCGGCTCGGCGCTCGCCACCATTAAAACCTTGGCCGACCACTATAAAGAGGCGCGCCATAGCTCAGATTACAGCGCTGCCGAGGCGTATCTGTCTGATTTAAGTGAGCATGTGTATAGCTTTGCCGACAGTTTGCGCTATTCGATCCGCGTGTTGTGGGGGCGGATCAACAACGAGTTCGGTTATGTCGGTACCATTAACGCTAAGATCCGCGAAAACGAACTCGCCCAGAGCCAAGTGTCTGAATTGCTAAATGGTTTGGAGATGTTCCAGTTTAGCGAATTAGGCGAAATCGCCGGTGATATCCGTGAGCTGCGTAAGTTGCTGGTGACCACCTTGCAGGAAACCATGAGTGACTGCGCCCAGGAGCTCAGTGTGGTGCAGGGCAGGTTGCTGGAACTCCTCGGCCGCTTTAGGCAAATTCGCGGTCGTACGCGCTTACTTAAGGGCTGGTTGCTATACACAGATTTGCATCCGGATTATCGCCCTGCGGACCATGTGTCTCATAAGGAAATCCCGAGCCTTTTCAATCGCGCTGAAGTGCTGTTGGCCCCAGCGTCTGTGGATGTGCATAACGCCAGCCAGGAGCTTGAGCTGATGAATATTGTCGCCCATATCAAGGCGATTAGTCGTCAGGGCGTGATAGAAACTGTGCGTGAGCAGGATGTCAGTGTATCGCTTACCCAAAGCGAAGACTTTGATATTCCTGATAATCCACTCAAGCAAGCGGTCGATACTTACTTTGTCGATGTGATTGAGTCGGGCTTACGTCAATCGGCGCTCGATTACTTAGTCGAAAAAGCCCTGCCGTGGGATGCCGAAAGCTGGATTTATCAAGTGATTGGCGGCTACGAAGGCTTGCCCGATGAGCATAAGGCTTACTTCGAGTTAGAGCCCTTAGGCGAACCTCACCCCATCTACAGCGGTAACTTTATTATCCGCGACGTGGAATTATGGCTCGCCTAGGTAAACAGCAGTTGCAACTCTTGGAGAGCGTTTATCTTAATCGCGCTCCAAGGGTAAAACTTAGCCCGAATTGGCGAACGATTTACCGCGAGTTAGAGGTAGGCGAGCTGGATGGTGCGGAAAAATATTTGTGTTTTGCGCCAAGGGATTTTGAGTTGCTGCGCCAAGGTGTATTGGCAAAAGAGGGCGTGGATTTACAGGCACTGGACTTTAATCTAGACCGCATCGCCATGTCCGCCCAAAGCCAGAATGAGAAGCTGGCGAACATCCGCCCCGAAGCCGAGTATGTTTTGTTGAAGTATCTCGGTTTTGAATCGCCGCCCTTGGTGATGTCTGCACGAGCCTCGTTACGTACTCCCTTAGATGAAGCACAACAGCTTTGCCATGAGCTTGATGTTAACACCATCTTAGTGGTTGAAAACCTGGATATATTCGATGCAATAACCCAAGCGCGCTTACCTGCCGAACTTAGCCGCATTATGGTGATTTACCGTGGCAGCGGCCACCATTCCCCCATTGGTGTGCGGCAGTTTTTACAGGCGATGGCGGGTAAAATGCCGATTATTGCCTTTACCGATCTCGACCCCGCAGGGCTGCAAATTGCCCATACCTTAACGGGCATGACCCATTGTATCGTGCCGCAGTTAGCGCTTTTTGCGCCCAGCGAGTTACTCGCTATCCCACAGATTAATTCCGCTGATGACTTTGCTAAGCAAGCGCCTCAGGCTAAATATTTACAGTCAGCCGACTTAAAAAATTGGCAGCAATTAAGCCGTTGGTTAACTCAGCAACGAATTAGCATTAAACAGCAGCACCTGCTGTCGCATCGGCTTGAGCTAGTGCTACTGGCATATTGTTAGTCGTTATCCTTCCCCATCTCTCTGTTAAGTTCGATATTTGTAGTTTTTAATACTATTTAAAGTATTTATTCAGTTTTTAAATCTAGTCTTATTCGGTATCAATCGATTAATTGTGTTTATTTGGTTTAAATAGTGTTTAATTTTTGATTTTTTAACTTATGTATTAATAGCGTGATTATTAATCGATGATTTTATTTTTGTTATAAATCAGAATAATACAAAATTTTTGTGATGAGTTTGGCTTAATTGAAAATGAAATAAGTAAATTTATTCATTGAATTTGCTGCCAGCATGTTTCACTATCCCCGCCTGAGCTTAAAAGGGAATGGCGATGTTGCTCATTAGGGAAGATGAATATCAAAAGATGAGCTATCTGGGAAAACGATCAGCATGATGAAATCACTTTCGACACGGATCTTTATCGGTCTATTTGCGGGACTTATTCTTGGCACTTTAGTGCAGTATTTTTTAAACGATATTGGCTTTTTTTCAGGCAATTTAGTCGAATTGGCTAGCGGCGTCGGCACTATGTTCGTCAACATGATCATGATGTTGGTCGTGCCTCTGGTATTTGTCAGTATCGTTTGCGGTGTGTGCGAGTTGCAGGACTTAAAAAGCTTTGGGCGCCTTGGCGGCAAAACCTTCGGCTTTTACATCATTAATACTGTGGTCGCCATCTCGACCGCTCTGTTAGTGGTACTACTGCTCGACCCTGGTAAAGGCGTCGATATGAGCAGCACCGATGGTGTCGCCATTACCGCGACCGAACTCCCCAGCTTAATGGCGCTGTTGATTGATATCGTGCCGCGTAATCCGGTAGCGGCTTTTATGTCGGGCAATATGCTACAAGTGATCTTTATGGCGCTGATGTTAGGTGGGGTGATGAAGTCCCTCGGCGAACATGTGGCTGGTGCGGTACAAGGCTTTCAAACCGCCAATAAAATCATGATGAAGCTGATTTCTGTGGTGATGAGTCTTGCGCCTTTCGGGGTGTTTGCGCTGATGTTTAAGTTAGGCGCTACCTTAGATGCCGAGGTATTTATGAGTGTGCTCGAATACCTAGTGATCATTCTAGCCCTGCTGTTGTTGTGGATTTTTGTGGTCTATCCGTTGGCCGTTGGTATGTTTACACCGATTTCGGCTAAGACCTTTCGGGCGAAGACGCAGGAGCAAGTGCTGTTTTCACTGTCTACCGCCAGCTCCAATGCCACGATTCCTGTGACTATGCGTACCTTGACTGAAAAACTCGGGGTTAACCGCGCTGTGGCAGGCTTTGGCGTACCGCTCGGGGCGACCATGAATATGGGCGGTGTGGCGATTTATATCACGATTGCGATTTTCTTCGTTGCCAATGCCTTCGGAATGCCAATCACCAGCGAGCAACTGCCATCGCTACTGTTTAGTATCTTTTTGTTATCTGTTGGCGCGGGAGGTGTACCCGGTGGTGGCATGGTGATGATTGGGGTGTTAATCCATCAAATGGGCTTGCCGATTGAAGCCTTTGCGATTGTGGCCGCGCTGGATCGCATCATCGATATGGTGCTGACCTCTTGCAACGTAGTGGGCGATACCGCGGTATTGACCATAGTCGATCAAACCGAAAAAGTGCATGAGCTTGAGTTAGCCAAGAATTAACGTCCTCAAGCATCTTTTTAAATACTAAAGCCACTGATTAAAGTGGCTTTTTTGTTAAATAAATCAGGATTGATATTGGTCTATTTACTTGCCTTTTGTTGTTGCGACAACAATCAATCCCCTGAGCTTGTTCAGCCTAAATACGGCCTTTATTTGAGCTAAAAAGTAGCTAGTCCCAAGGTGAGTTGTTACAAATCCATAGAGTACTTTTATCAAATTAAAAGTGGCTAAATAAATGAAACTTCAACCATACTGATTTATAAGCTTGAATCACTTGGAATATTAGGAGGCACCATGGCTGGATTTTGGCAGACAGTCGGAGGCCGATTACTCAGCATTCCGTTACTCGCATTGTTGGGCTTTGTGGTATTGGGTCTAATGGAGCTAAATACCCTTAACCAGAGTTTGATTAAGGGGAGGGAAGATCGTGTTGTGGCGATTATTGATAGTGGCCTGAGCGTCGTTAAACATTATCAAGCTCTGGAGCAAAGCGGTTCGTTAAGCACTGAACAGGCGCAGCAGCAGGCCATGGCGACCATTAAGGCCATTCGTTATGATGGCGCGGAATATATTTGGATTAACGATACCGGTCGGCCTATACCCAAAATGGTTATGCATCCAACGGTATCGGCTCTGGACGGTACCGTATTGGATCGGCCAAACTTTTATCACGCCACCTTAATGCGTAACCGTGATGGCAGCCAACAACAGCCCCTCAATAATGCTAACTTGTTCGTCAGTTTTGTTGACGTGATCACCCGTTATGGCAATGGCTTTGTTGAATACCAATGGCCTAAACCCATAAAAGGCGGGGGAGTAACCGAGGAGCGCTACGCTAAGTTGTCTTACGTGGCTAAGGATGATAAATGGGGTTGGGTGTTGGGCTCTGGTCTTTATATTGATGATGTTAAGGAGGCCTTTTGGGCGGTGGCTATCCGAGTTGGATTAGTTGTCGTGGTTATTATGGCGCTGACCATAGGTGTGTCGTTATTTATCCGTCGCTGGTTATTACAGGCACTCGGCGGAGAACTGGCGACAACAAAAGCACTGGTACAGCTGGTTGCAACAGGAGATTTTTCGGTGAACTTTGGCTTGAAAGCGGGAGATCACGATAGCCTGTTAGCGGCATTAAGTGGTCTTATCAAGCAATTACGCAATATTATCGGTCAACAGTCGTCGATGGCAGAGCAATTGGTCGAGCAATCTGAAGCGCTAGATCATACCAGCCAACAGACACAGCACATTTTACAAAATGTGATGGATCAAACTGCCCAAGTCGCCACCGCGGTAAATGAAATGACCTCGACCTGTGAGGACATGGCTCGCAGCGCGACTATGGCCGCTAAAGCGACAAGGGACGCCGACAATGAAGCTCAAAATGGGGTAATGTCCGTCGGGCAAACGATAACAGCGATTGATGCGCTTAAACTGAAACTGGAGCAAGTCTCTGATGTGATCGGGCAGTTATCTAAACGTGGTGATGAAATCGGCGCGGTCACCGATGTGATTGGTGCTATTGCGGAGCAGACGAATCTATTGGCTTTAAATGCTGCGATAGAAGCGGCACGTGCTGGCGAAATGGGGCGGGGTTTTGCGGTTGTGGCAGATGAAGTTCGCACCCTTGCTAGCCGCTCTCAAGCGTCAACTCAGGACATTAATAGGCGTATTCAAGGGATTCAGCAAGACTCAGTCAACGCTGTGCAATCAATGGCGCAAAGCCGAACCGAAACAGAACAAACAATTGCCTGTTCTCAACGGGCCAATGAGGCACTAACGCGTATTAACGCCGCGGTGTCGAGCATTACCGATGTGAATGACCAACTTGCTAGCGCAACAGAACAACTGGCCGTTGTGTCGGGGACGATTAATCAGAATATGGAAAATATTGCGCAGGCGGTAGAAAACACCAATATCAAATCTTCAGAATTATCGACTGCTAGCCATCAACTGCGGAAAATGGCTAATGAGATGAAAACATCTCTGAGTCGTTTTAGGTTATAAAGGGTTGATAACTATAAATGTTGATGGTGCTGCTAAGCCAATACCAGGCCGAGCCTAGGCTGGAGTAAAAGGGGCGGGAACTGATGCTAACCTCCCGCCCGTGTTGCATGCTTATTTGCGGGTCATTTTATCCAAATAGCCCATGGCAAAAGCGGATAATACAAAGGTGATGTGGATTAACAGGTACCACATGATTTTGTCGTTATCGATATTCTTCACATCCATAAAGATTTTCAGTAAGTGGATCGACGAAATCGCCACAATCGACGCCGCCACTTTGTTTTTCAGTGAGCCTGAATCTAATTTACCCAACCAACTGAGCTTCTCACTGTCTTCGCCCACATCCAGTTGCGAGACAAAATTCTCATAGCCAGAAAACATCACCATCACAATCAAGCCGCCGACAAGGGTGATATCAATCAAGGACAGGGTCACCAGCACTAAATCCACTTCAGTCATCTCAAAAATGATCGGCAGAATATGGAAGATCTCTTGGAAGAATTTAATGCCTAGGCCCAATAGCACTAGACTCAGCCCTAAATAGATCGGCGCCATAATCCAGCGTGATGCATACATGAGTCTTTCAAATATTTTTTCCATTTGGAGTAAACCCTTAGTGGTTAAAGCACAAAAATAGAATCTATGATGCTAAAACAATAACATACTGGGTTAACGCCGCGCTATCGGCCAATCGCAAAGGCGTGAGGTATATGCGGCTAAGCCCTAAATATGGCATAGCTGATTTGGTGTTGCGGCCTTACGGCCGAGGTAAATCAAAGTCGTGGGTCTTCAACCCACACCCGACCAAAAGGGGAAAAACGCCTGTTCCCCTTTTGGCTTATTTATAAAACATGGCCCGGTGTCCCTAGCGAAGTTACATGCATTGATTAGTGGCTTCGTGCTTATTCGAAAATCACTAACGCTTCCGATGGTACATCCCCTTGATGTTAAAAAGATAGTCCGAAAGCTAGCGAGGCATCCATGCCTCGCTCACGCGATTTTCATCAACGCCCTTCAGCAACTTCGCAGGGGATGGTGAACTTCTGTTGCCTTGGTGTTAGCTGTTAGTCCTAAAGATTTGTGCCTGCCTATCTTTCCCCTCTCCTGTTTTTTGAATGACATTTGTCATCCGTAATTGCTGACAACTCACACTGCCGTGATTTAGCGGATGCAGGGATACTTAAGCCATACCAACAAGGAGGCTTAATCATGCAACATCAATCACTGGATCAACAACTTATCGAATACCGCCAAAAACGTGCTTTAGCTATGCCCTTATCAGGCATGATGGTATGGACGCTATTGTTTATCATGAGTTTTATTCTGCCAGCATCGCAAATGGTGATGGCAACATTTATCGGCACAGGTTCTATTGTCTATCTTGCTATGGGAGTCTCGCGTCTCACGGGTGAAAATATCTCCTTCAAGAAAAGCACTGATCGTAATTGGTTTGAAACAGTGTTTTTGGCTGCCATGGGGATGAGTTTTTTAACCTTTAGCATCAGCATTCCCTTTTTTATGGAAAACTATTTAGCCTTGCCCTTCGCCCTTGCAGTACAAACAGGGTTAATGTGGTTAGTTTTCGGCGTGTTAGCGGCGCAAAAGGTGGCGATTGTACATGCAATTGTGCGCACTGTGGCTTGCGTGGCTGCCTTTATGTTGTGGCCTGAGTTGAGTTTTCAGCTTCAACCTTTGATTGTGGTGGTATGTTATGGTTTTTCGATTCCACTCATGGAACGTCGTTGGAAGATTCAGCAAAATCTTTGTGTTGCCAGTTAGTTGGGCGTCGGTTTTGTGGCCTTACGGCCGAGGTAAGTCAAAGTCGTGGGGCTTCAGCCCCCTGATTTTTAATCAAGAGTCGACCAAGGAGGACTGCTCGTCCTATCCTCCTTGGATGCTCCAAGACGCCCCTAGCGAAGTTACATGCATTAGAGACTGGCTTCGTGCTTATTCGAAAATAGCTAACGCTTCCGATGGTACATCCCCTTGATGTTAAAAAGATAGTCCGAAAGCTAGCGAGACATCCATGCCTCGCTCACGCGATTTTCTTCAACGCCCTTCAGCAACTTTGCAGGGTAAAGTGAACTTCTGTGGGTTCTGCGTTGGCTGTTAATCTTAAAAGGGTTATGCATGATCTTTCCCGCCATCTTTCGTTGTTAGAGTGACTCAGAGTATTAATGTTTACCAATTTAATCCTAAATCACTAGATAAAAGATAGTGGTTATTAAGATAGTCATAAGAGGAATCTTGATATTCTGCTTCATAGAAAGAGGTGTTATCTTGCTTTAGATGATCAAGTAATGACTTCATATTCCTCTTCTTATTAAGACTTAAAACATTGCACATCGCATATAATGTTGTGAACGCTTCTTCAGGAATTAACTTATCACCTCTCATAAGTTCTTCTATTGTAGACTCAATATCATCTATACTTTGAGCAAATAAAATAAAAGCTCCTCGCCACCAATCCCGTATTATTAATGTGCTAAGGTCAATAGATCTATTTCCTTTTAACTCAAGGGATGCAAGATGCTCTTGGAATCTAAAGTGTCCAAATGACAGCTTTCCTGACACTTTATCTCGGACCAATACCATACATGGATCTTCTAACTCACTCACACTCTTTGAAATAAGTTTCTTTGTATACTTTGAGCCAATTTTAATATCTAGCTCTTTAATGGCCTCATGATAATGTATTGTACGTATTCCTTTAGAGTGCATTATCCAAGCAAGAGCTTTAGCGCATGTAAATAATTCATCACTACTTTGCTCCTGACGTCGTATTCCTTTCTTTACATCATACTTACCAAGTAAAAGGCTCAAACGTTCACCGTATATTTCGGATTCATTAGAAGGAGCTTTGATTCCTTTTTCTACTAATGTACAAAGAATAGTTGCAACCAATGGGGTTAACAGATTGCTAAGTAGTTCTGTGTCTGATATTTCATTCCATAGCTTAATTCCTTTTTTTTCATTATTAAACCAGCCGTAAATGAAGCTTTGAAGCTGTTCAGGGGTAAAAGGAAGTAGAGTGATTCCTAAAAAATTAATTTCTTTAAGATAGCTAACGCAATCTCTACTAGAAATAATCCATTGGGTTTTTACATAACTCTTCTTGAAATTATTCATGGAGTCTAGAACAATTGGGTATTCTGTAACGATTTCATCTAATCCATCAAAGACAAGAACAACTCCGTCATTCAAATACGGCTTTATCCTCTCGATATTATCAGCATTGACATCTAATCCATATGATAAAAGAATAATTGAGTAAATTACTTTATTTAAATAATTTGATGTGGTATTTGTTGTTTTCTTATTGTCTATTCCTAGTTCTAATAAGCTTTGAACAACCCTGTTTAAGCTACAGAATATTATTTTTTTTCCATTAATCGTTTCTTCATAAAACTTAGCAAACATTTCTAGAGTCGTTGTTTTTCCTACACCAGCGCCACCATAAACAGCAACATCTTTTCCAGTATAAAATACATCATGAGCTGATATTGAAATCCTATCAGAACAATTATCTAATTTTTTTAGCTCAATAACGGAGCTAAGTACCGACTCACTTGTATAAATACACTCAAAAAATCTTAAACTAATTTCTACGGAATCAAGTAACTTCCGAATTTCTGCAATATTTGGACGAGTGTTACTATTTAGATGTTTTATGCAAGAACGATAATCATTAACACGTTTAGATATTTCGTTTTCAAGTAAGTTTGAATTCAATAAAATGTCATAATATGGTTCTGATATTATTTGTTCACTTATTGAGTTTACATATTTCTGTTGCTCATTTATTTTTTTTGAAAACTCATTGATAAATTCAATAGTTTTATTTACTAATTCAGTAGATTCTTTATTTAGTATAGAGTGGTCAATTTTACAAGCGGGAGTTTCAATTTCATAACTTCCACTCTTGATTCTGGAGCGAAGCTTTTTTAACTCTAATATAATGGAGTTTAGCGCATTTTTATTTTTATGCGATAGTTTATTTTCTTCAGACTCTAACCTTGATAAAAGTAGTAAAGATCTAGAGTTAAAATCCTCTACAATTGAAGATAAATGTGCTATAGATGCATCGTAAGAAGATTGATTTGCTTTGTTCTCTTTTGAATGATATTGATTGTAGTGGTTTTTATACTTATCTTCGATAACTTTTATGTCTTCTTTTAAAATATCTAAGCCAATTAAGTTAATTATTTTTTTTCGTTCTGACTTGAGATTTTCCCATCGTTCTTTACTTATAATTTTAAAGTTGTTTTTTGTTATATTAGCTTTGTATGTGACTAGTACTCTACTGTCAATTGAGCCGACGAAGAATGATAAGTCACTATAGAACTTGCTAATGTCAATAGAATCCCTTGCTGAACAAAGTGCACCTAGTAACTCACGATTTCTATCACTAGTAATATTACATTTAGCATTCCAGATTTTTTCCTCAAATGGTGCAAGCTTTTCTAATAGCTCAGGGCAAAACTCTTCAATATCCTTCAAGATTTGCACGCAATCGTATAGCTCTAACCAATTACGGTTATTTTCATCAAATAATTCATCTTCCAAATCTTCTATGAATCTTTGAGTGATTTCATGCGGTGTAGCAATGTAGACTTGTGATGGGGTAACTCGCTCTCCGTTTCCTTTCGTAAAGCCTTTTGATTTTGCTTGTTTTAGCTGTCGACATAACCGAGATAAATCATTGTGAGCTAAAGTTTTATTTTTGTTTAGTTTTTTTGATTGAATATAGACAACATATTCTCCTCGTTTGGGTGGAGGTAATGAAGTCGTAGCAATTAGATCTCTGCCACGTTCATTAGGACCACCATGGAACTCTACGCGGTCATAACCCATTGATCTAAACAAAGGGAGTAAAATTTCTTTTGTAAAGTCATCTTCTTGGTATGCCTGCATAGCCAAAAAGTATTTATTTTGCTGATTGTCTTCCATATCAATAGCCATATGATTTTTTTCAAATTTTAACTAACTCAAAAACCATCGTCCATTGAATATGAATAATTAATAAATCTGTGAGGTTGACACTTAAGAAGATATTACAAAAATGGGATATGCATATCTTTTTCAGTCAATCGCAGCTAACACAAATACACCAGAAGTTCACCTTCCCCTGCGAAGATGCTGAAGGGCGTTGAAGAAAATCGAGTGACGCAGACAGGACGTCTGCGTAGCTTTCGGGGAAGGGGCGAATGAAAATTGGTGATTTTCGAGCTTATGAGCGAGAGGTAGGGATTGCCGAACTGGAGTGCTTTACATGGATGTAAAGCGGAATCTTCGGAAGCGATAGCAAATTTGGCAATGGGCACAAGGGACTTTCTAAAAATTTGTGCCTGTCCTATCTTTCCCAAAATGCTTCTAGGTTAATAAGGTCTCGATTTTTCTGGATGAAAAATGTTGATAGCACACTGAGGCTGATGCTAACTTATTGGCATGATTGAATTATTTATTCGTATCATTCCAATATCCAACTCTATACAGTTGGGTTTTATTAGAAGTGGGGGGAATACACTGTTATGAGTCTTATGGATAACGAAAAATATAAGAATTATCTAGGTGATCTCGGAACGATTGCAAAAGAGTATGCGCGTGAATCGATAAGCGAACATAAGGCTGCAAAAGGAACTAGTGAAGAAGATTATAAAACCGGCTATATGATGGGGTTCCATCGTTTCATTACGTTAATGCAGCAGCAAGCAGAATCATTTGATATACCACTAAAAGAAATCGGCTTGGCTGATATAGATGAAGGTGACTTTTTTAAGTAGTCCCCAACACATAACAAGGCCCAAGCAGCATCGCCCCTATGGGGCTGGACCTCGCTACGCTCGGCCGCTGTTGGCGGCGTTATAGGCACATTATGAATCGAGTTGGCCTTTTACTCTCCAGTATATTTCTCATATTTGGGTGCTCAAATGAGCCTCAAGAATTGACGCCTGAAATGCGAGAGCTAGCTACGGCTACCGTGGTTAAATATCTAAATGGTCACAACCTTCCGAATGAAAATCTAGAAGTTTCAATTTCTCAAAATAGAGATATTGCTGACTTCTCTTTTATGTATAAAGGCGGTGGCCGATGCATAAACTTTATTGTTAAGTGTTATGGTAGTACTTGCACTGACCTCCAGTCCTATCCCTATGATAGACATGGCGAAAAGTGCCCATAACAAGTATGAAAGATCGGACTGGTACAATTCTTTCTGAATTTTAAGCCCATACAGTAGCTACAGAAGTTCACCTTCCCCTGCGAAGTTGCTGAAGGGCGTTGAAGAAAATAGCGTGAGCGAGGCATGGATGCCTCGCTAGCTTTCGGGGTACAGGATGTACCATCGGAAGCGTTAGCTATTTTTGAATAAGCACGAAGCCACTAACCAATGCATGTAACTTCGCTAGGGGCGGCAAGGGAGATCCAAGAGGGAATTGCTGTTGATCCCCTCTTGGTCGGGTGTGGGGTGAAGCCCCACGACGTTAAACTTCTCGGCCGTAAGGCCGCAATTACTCCGGCCGTCAGGCCGCATTTTAAAATGAATGTCGCATTAAGCGACAATAAAAAAGCCACTGTGGTCAGTGGCTTTTATCTGGAAAAAAATCAAAGCTTAAGCGATTCGGTTTAGTCTAGACTTGGTTCTTCGCTGTAATCGATACCATGGTAGCTTAGGCAAGCGTCCACTTCATTGGCGCTACCGAGGATAACCGCAACGCGTTGGTGAATTTGTGTTGGTTGAATATCCAAAATGGTTTCATAACCGGTAGAGGCTTTACCGCCAGCTTGCTCGACTAATAAGGCCATTGGGTTGGCTTCGTACATTAAACGCAGCTTGTATGGCTTTTTCGGATCTTTATTGTCGGTTGGGTAAGTAAAAATACCGCCGCGAGAAAGTACGCGGTGCACGTCACCCACCATGGCGGCAATCCAGCGCATGTTGAAGGATTTTTCGCGAGGGCCAATTTTGCCTAGTAGTAAATCGGCGATATAGGTCTGCATTGGCGCTTCCCAAAAACGTTGGTTCGACATGTTAATGGCGAATTCTTGGGTGTCTGGGCTGATGCTCATGGCCGCGTTGGTCAGTAAAAATTCGTTGGTTTCTGGGTGCAAGGTAAAGAGTTGCACGCCTTGGCCTGTGGTGAGCGCGAGCATGGTTGATGGGCCGTAGAGCACATAACCTGCGGCTAACTGATTGCGGCCCGATTGTAAAAAGCTTGTTTCAGTCAACTCGCCAGCAGGGGCGGGCAGGACAGAGAAAATGGTGCCGACCAGTGAGTTGATATCGATATTCGATGAACCATCTAGAGGGTCGAAACACACCAGATATTGACCATTGGCGCTGACTTCAACCACATGATCTTCTTCCTCTGAGGCTAGGCCGCGAACTGTTCCGTCGGCTTTTAATGCATCTTTGAGCATATCGTTGGTGATGATATCCAGTTTTTTCTGGGTTTCACCTTGCACGTTTTCCTGTTCGGTCGCGCCTAACACACCGGCTAAGGCACCGTGACGCACGGCATGGCTGATGGCTTTGGAGGTGTCGGCTAAGGTCAAAATCAGTTGCGCGAGGGATTCGTTCACTGCCTTTGAGGTTAAGTGCTGGGCAAGAGTCTGCATGTTAGGTCCTTTAGGGGTTCAACATTGAGGTCAATTTCATTATTTGCCGCGAATAATAACTCAGTTAGTCGACAATTTCAGCGATGTTGCTGTGGGTTTTACGCAATTTAGGTTGTTACCGTTATCTGTTATCGCAAGGCGATGTTAGTTATCTTGAAAATTGAGCTAACCGCAGGAGTTTGCCTGCTAATTTGTATCTGTATATTGCCTGCGCTTTTTATTTAGGCTGTGCCTTGGCACAATGGCGGCAGTTTTTTAATCGCCACCTAAAGGCGAATATGCTTCCAAGGAATAATAATGACTAAAAATGGGTTAGCTTCTTCCCTGCGCTCGGTGACATTGGGCGCCTCATCCCTACTGATAGCGAGTCAACTGGCCATGGTTTCTAGCGCGATATTTACCCCCGCCTATGCACTTGAGGGCGGCACAACGCCGCTGACTATCGAGCGCATGAATGCGTCTCCTGCCTTGGCGGGTACGAGCCCCCGTGGATTAAAATTATCACCCGATGGCCAAAGGGTGACTTATCTGGCTGGACGTAAAGATAACCAAAACTTTTACGATCTCTGGCAAATGGATGTGAAGACGGGCGAATCTAGCCTGTTGCTGAATGCCGATAAGTTGGCGAGCAATGAACTGTCCGATGAAGAAAAGGCCCGCCGCGAGCGCCAACGTATTTATGGCGACGGCATTATGGAATATTTCTGGGCGGACGATAGCAAGGCGCTGTTGATCCCTGCCTCGGGTAATTTGTATTACTTCTCCTTAGCGGATAGCAGCGTTAGCCAACTGCCGATAGGCGAGGGCTTTGCCACCGATGCGCGCCTATCGCCCAAGGGCAACTTTGTGTCCTTCGTGCGGGACCAAAATCTGTATGTGCTTAATCTTGCGACTAAAAAGCTTGAGGCCATGACTACAGACGGTGGCGGCGCGATTAAAAATGCCATGGCAGAATTTGTGGCGCAGGAAGAAATGGATCGCATGACGGGTTACTGGTGGGCGCCCGATGAGTCGGCCATCGCCTTTACCCGTATCGATGAGTCTGGCGTTGAGTTAGTCACCCGCAATGAAATCTATGCCGATGGCATTAAGCTTACCGAGCAGCGTTATCCGGCGGCGGGCAAAAACAATGTCGAGATCCAACTGGGCGTTGTGACCTTGAGCAATAAAACCATCAATTGGGTCACCTTAAGCGATGATAAAAATAAGGATATTTACCTGCCTCGCGTCGATTGGTTGCCGGATAGCAAGCATTTATCCTTCCAGTGGCAGAGCCGCGATCAACAAAAGTTGGATCTGCAACTGGTGGCGCTCGATGCGCTGACCAAGCCGAAAACCTTAGTCAAAGAGCGCAGCGATGCTTGGGTGAATCTTAACAATGACCTGCACTTCTTAAAGCAACAATCGGCCTTTATTTGGGCCTCGGAGCGTGACGGCTTTAATCATCTGTATTTGTTTGACCTAAAAGGTAAGCTGAAGACACAACTGACCAAGGGTAATTGGGCAGTCGATGAGCTGGAATATATCGATGAAACCGCAGGTTGGGTGTATTTCACCGGCCGTAAAGATACCCCCATCGAAAAGCATCTTTACCGTGTGCCGTTAGCGGGTGGCAAGGTTGAGCGCGTGAGCCGCGAGGCGGGGATGCACGATCCGGTATTTGCCGATAATCAAAGCGTGTATCTGGATTATTTCAATAGCTTATCTCAGCCGCCGCAGATCAGTTTACACGGCGATAAGGGCCAACATTTGGCGTGGGTGGAGCAAAACCAAGTCAAAGTGGGTCATCCTCTGTATGACTATGCCGGACTGTGGCAACTGCCTGAGTTTAAAGAACTTAAGGCAGAAGATGGGCAAATCTTGCAAACGCGTCTCTTTAAACCCGTGCCCTTCGATGCGAACAAAAAGTACCCCGTAGTCGTGCGCGTATATGGCGGCCCACATGCGCAATTAGTGACGAATAGCTGGAGTGAGCAGGATTACTTTACCCAATACTTAGTGCAGCAAGGTTATGTGGTATTTCAACTGGATAACCGTGGCAGTGCCCACAGAGGCACTAAGTTCGAGCAAGTTATTTATCGTCACTTGGGCGAAGCGGAAGTGAACGA
This sequence comes from Shewanella sp. FDAARGOS_354, assembly GCF_002209245.2. Lineage (NCBI taxonomy): Bacteria > Pseudomonadati > Pseudomonadota > Gammaproteobacteria > Alteromonadales > Shewanellaceae > Shewanella > Shewanella sp. FDAARGOS_354. The sequence continues at coordinate 4,385,700 of NZ_CP022089.2, forward strand.
TCAAAAGGTTGGTGTCGATTACCTGCGCAGCTTGCCCTTTGTCGATAGCAACAACGTGGCGATTTATGGCCACAGCTACGGCGGTTATATGGCCTTGATGAGTTTATTTAAGGCGCCAGATTACTTTAAGGCGGCGATTTCGGGCGCGCCCGTCACCGATTGGCGCTTGTACGACACTCACTATACTGAGCGTTATCTTGCTCACCCCGCGAATAATGAGCAGGGTTACGAAGCCAGTAGCGTGTTCCCCTATGTGAAAAACTACCAGTCGGGGCTGTTGATGTACCACGGCATGGCCGACGATAACGTGTTGTTTGAAAACAGTACTCGCGTGTATAAGGCGTTGCAGGACGAAGGCAAACTGTTCCAGATGATTGATTATCCCGGCTCTAAGCATTCGATGCGCGGTGAGAAAGTGCGTAATCACTTATACCGCTCGCTGGCGGATTTCCTCGATAGACAGCTTAAAAGCGGCAAATAACTCAGCGTTAGGTTGGCATTTATATCAGACTGGTATTTATGTCAGAGTGGCGTTTTTAAAAGAGTGGGGCAACATCCCCACTCTTTTTTATTTTGTATGATTCTGAGCTAAGCCTATTTATTTAACAGTACGATGCTTAGTTTAATCACAACACACTCAATACTTATCTGGCGCTTAATATTCCAGTTCACTGAGTTGTAATTTGGATTTCCAGTTTGCTTTATACCAATCGTATTAAATATCTGTTCATTCAGCGGGAATTCAACGCGCTTTAGACAAGGCGAAGGCTTGAAGGCATAGTGGTGCTCTGTCGAAAGCCTTAAACGCAGTATAAAGCTCGTTGCCATACAGTGAACATCAGCCGCCCTTTGGGAGCCACACAGACATCCCACTCCGGTGTTGCATTGACTTAAAAGGGAATGACCATTTCTGCGTCAATGCGCCTTGGATTGAAATGCCTGTGAGGCTCTGAACTGATTAGATATTTAATGTGATTGGTATTATTTCGTACAGCTAAAACCTATTTTGCAGAGATAAAAAAAAACCAGATCCTAGGATCTGGTTTTTTATGGCGTTCAAACGGCAAATTGAAGATTAGTCTTCTAAGTTACCGCAGAAACGGTAGCCTTCACCGTGAATGGTAGCGATGATTTCTGGCGTATCTGGCAAGCTTTCGAAGTGCTTACGAATACGACGGATGGTCACGTCAACAGTACGGTCGTGTGGCTTTAACTCACGGCCAGTCATCTTCATCAGTAGATCGGCACGAGTTAAGATTTTGCCTGGGTTTTCAACAAAGTGCAGCATAGCGCGGAATTCACTACGTGGCAGTTTGTAAGATTCACCCTGTGGGCTTACTAGAGAACGGCTGTTGATCTCTAGGCTCCAATCGTTAAAACGATAGTATTCGACAGAGCTCTTTTCTTCGACTTCATTGCCTGCGCTATTAACACGAGTCAGAAGGTTGCGAGCACGAATCGTCAATTCACGAGGGTTGAACGGCTTGGTAATATAATCGTCCGCGCCAATTTCAAGTCCAAGGATTTTGTCGACTTCGTTGTCACGGCCTGTTAAGAAGATCAGACCGATGTTGTTGATTTCACGTAATTCACGTGCCAACAACAGACCGTTTTTACCTGGTAGGTTAATGTCCATAACCACGAGGTTAATTTTGTTTTCCTGCATAGCCTTATGCATTTCTGCGCCATCATTGGCCTCAGTTACCACATACCCTTCTGCCTCGAAAATACTTCTTAGCGTGTTACGGGTAACGGCTTCATCTTCAACGATCAGAATGTGCGGATTTTGCATATTAAGTACCTAAATTTTAACCAATATTCTAACCATAAGAATCACTTACATCGGATTCTTATATTCATAAAATGTTGATACTTCCACTTACTGCTCTGTGCTTCAAAGGGAAGATCTTCACGGCTACACGTCAGGATGTATATAAGTGAACGTTTAAAGTGTAATACGATAAAACGTAACCAGTATCAACTTCGATAAGCAATAGTTAAAAATAGTTCCTTAACTATTGTTTTTTTTAAAATGTTTAAATGATAAATCAAATGTAGAACACATTTTAAAAGATGTCTGGCCAGCATAAGGTGATTTCGCAGAGGAATCTAACAAACCCTTGTCAAGATTAAGCAAACTTAATGTTATCTGCTTAACTGGCCAATGACGACATTGTACTCGTTTTAGGCATTTGTTAACAAATGAAATGTTAACAAATTTCAGGCTGAGACGCTGATTTACCATGATATTTACTTTAGTCATTGATTAGTATAACTAATGTATTTTTAATTCTTGTGAGCCAGTTCACGCCTCTTTGGATTTTTTAGGCTCTCTGTTAAACTAGCGCGGGTTCATTTTTCGACTAGACTACCAATGGACAACATGACTCAAGATTTGTGGCAGCATTATCAAACGCCGTTGTTTTTGCTTACTCAAGCATTATCCTGTGATTTTTCCTTTGCTGTAATTACCGCCCATAATCCCGCTTCAACCCTCCTCACTCCCAGCCAAAACCGATTACTCGACCGCCAACTTTTACGTGAAATTGAATTATTAGGCAGTCCCTATCGTGCACTGATTGGGGCATCGCCAGATTTATCCCATATGGAGAAGAGCTGGGCCGTGTTTATTGATCGCAGCATGGCCTTGCAGTTGGGGAAAAAGTTTAATCAATACGCTATCTACATGGTGGAACAGGGCGAGGTGAGTTTAGTGCCTTGTACATTAGCCGGGCAAACAGAGGTGTGTTTAGGTCGATTTAACGACTATGTGCGTTTGGTTTATGAGCTACCGGACTTGGTCACCTAACCGCGATTGACGCTTTTAATCGCTCCTCTGGCTAAGCTTTGCTGCTCTCACGGCAAGGCTAGTTTGTTTTTCTTCTTTGCTAGATCTGATTGATTTTTCCCTATTCTCATTTGGCATGAGTCGCAAACGTTTTAAATTCCCATTGTTTTTAAATGCGTTTATTGAATTTGTATATAGTGTGTGAAATTAGCATTGACTTCATTAGGGGTTTATTGCTACTTTTTTCGTCCCTTTCCGGCGGAAAGGAACAGAAGAGGAGCGTTAACTAGGTAGTCAGTCAGAGGAGCACAAACTCCAGCGATGATTGATGAGGGAGATTAACGCCGAGGCATAGATGTGGTTGCTGCATGTTTATGTCGGTCGCTTAGGCTGAATCCTAACGATTGTCACCTGTAATTGGTGGAGAGCTTCTGGTGACGATTGCTGTTTCCCTTCTATTGGGGTGCGTATCATTGAGCACCAGGCTCTTCGAACGAAGTTAGTTCGGAGCGTAATCATGTTAGTTAATCAATATCTTATCCTTGTTTGTGCCGTGTATTCTGCTTCTGCGGAGGTGCGCTAATGTCTCTTGTTGTCGCAAAATTTGGTGGTACTTCAGTTGCCGATTACGGTGCAATGAATCGCTGCGCCGATATCGTACTGGGCAATCCTGATTGCCGTTTAGTGGTGGTTAGCGCCTCCAGTGGCGTGACTAACCTGTTGGTTGAACTGACCCAAGAGTCAATTAACGACGATGGTCGCTTACAACGATTAAAGCAAATTGCGCAGATTCAATACGCTATCTTAGATAAACTCGGTCGCCCTAACGATGTTGCTGCCGCATTAGATAAGCTGTTAAGCCGTATGGCGGTATTAAGCGAAGCGCTGGCGTCCCAGCGCAGTAAGGCCACCATGGATGAGTTATTGTCCCTTGGTGAGCAGTGTTCGTCGGCATTATTTGCGGCGGTGTTGCGCGAAAAAGGCGCCAACTCAAGTGCCTTCGATGTGCGCCGTGTGCTGCGCACCGACAGCCATTTTGGCCGCGCAGAGCCACAGGTTGAGCAAATTGCTTTGCTATCGAGTGAGCATTTACTGCCGCTGTTATCTGAGCAAGTGATTGTGACTCAAGGTTTTATAGGCTCCGATGAAGCGGGGCAAACCACAACTCTCGGCCGTGGCGGTAGCGACTATTCCGCCGCATTGTTAGCCGAAGCCTTAAAAGCCTCAGCGGTTGAGATTTGGACCGATGTGGCCGGGATTTATACGACCGATCCGCGCCTCGCGCCAAACGCCCATCCGATTGCCGAAATCAGTTTTAACGAAGCCGCTGAAATGGCAACCTTTGGCGCTAAAGTATTACATCCTGCGACGATTCTTCCGGCCGTGCGCCAACAAATTCAAGTGTTTGTCGGTTCAAGCAAGGAGCCTGAAAAGGGTGGCACTTGGATCCGCCATCAGGTTGAAGATGCACCCGTGTTCCGCGCGGTGGCGCTGCGCCGCGACCAGACGCTACTCAATCTGCACAGCCTACAAATGCTGCATGCGCAGGGCTTCTTGGCGGAAACCTTTGCCACATTGGCAAGACACAAGATCAGTGTGGATTTGATCACCACCTCCGAAGTTAACGTATCGCTCACTCTAGATAAAACCGGCTCCGATTCAAGCGGACAAGGTTTATTAAGTGAAGCGTTACTGCAAGAATTATCGCAACATTGCCGCGTGCGCGTGGAGGATGGTTTAGCATTGGTGGCGATTATCGGTAATCGCATCGCTACGACTGCGGGTATTTGTCGCCGCGTGTTTGAAGTGCTCGAACCCCATAATGTGCGGATGATCTGCCAAGGTGCCAGCCCGCATAACTTGTGTGTGTTAGTAGCCGAATCCGAAGCGGCACAAGTGGTTAAAGCGTTGCACGAAAACTTGTTTGAAGGCGTTTAGTATGTTGCCGACAACATCGTCTCTGCAAATTGGGGAGCTTGCCGCAGGGCAGGCTCTGACGCTGCCGATTTATCACTTTAAGCCAAGTGGTCATGTATCTGGCCCTAAAGTGTATATTCAGGCTAATGTCCATGGTGCTGAGGTGCAAGGCAATGCGGTGATTTATCAATTGATGAAACAGTTGGAAAATTGCGACATCTTAGGGGAAATGACCTTAGTGCCCTTGGCTAATCCGCTGGGAATTAATCAAAAAAGCGGTGAGTTTACACTGGGGCGTTTTGACCCTATCACTGGCGTAAACTGGAATCGTGAGTACTTAAATCACGCGATAGATTTACCCGCTTGGTACAGTGAACATGCTGAGCTTAGCGATAGCGAACTTATTCAAGCATATCGCAGCACCTTGATTGAAGCTTGCCAGCAGCGGTTACGTAACGATTGGGGCGTGACCACGGGCCACAGATTGGCGGTTAGCTTACAGGCTATGGCCCATGCAGCGGATATAGTGCTCGATCTGCATACTGGGCCTAAATCCTGTAAACATTTGTATTGCCCTGAATATGATATTGCAGCGGCGCAGTTTTTCACGATTCCTTACACACTGGTGATCCCCAATAGTTTTGGTGGCGCAATGGATGAGGCGGCATTTTGTCCTTGGTGGCAATTGAGTGAAGTGGCAAAAGCGCAGGGGCGGGATCTCAATATCGCCGTTTCAGCTTTTACCTTGGAACTGGCGAGCCAAGAACGCATTTGCCTTGAGGATGCTTTAGTCGATGCTAAAGGCATTTTGGCCTATTTAAGTCATCGCGGGGTGATTGCCGAGCAAGTGGAACCCGTTAAGATGCCGCGTTTTGGCTGTTATCTTAAGGATTACAAAAAGTACCATGCGCCTATGGCGGGCTTGGTGGAATATGTGGCGCCCGTGGGAGAGCCGCTTGCGGCGGGTGAGACCTTAGTCAATCTGCTGCGACTCGACTTATATGGCAGTGAGCAGGAGCTGACGGCACTCAGTTTGCCCCAGGATTGTGTGCCTATACTCCATTTTGCTTCGGCGTCGGTGCATCAAGGCACAGAGCTCTATAAAGTCATGACCAATCTGTTTGAATTGCCATATTAACGGCAATCAGCAAAACAAAACGCCAATCTCGAGATTGGCTTTTTTTATTACAGTCTACAACCACTTAAAGCGATAGAAGAGCGCCATTTGCAGGGCAACCAGCGATATTAAAATGCCGCAGAAGGTCGCAAAAGCCCATGCGTTATCCGCACCGGGAATACCGCCGATATTGACCCCAAGCAAACCGGTTAAAAAGCCCAGAGGCAAGAAAATTGCCGAGACTAAGGATAAGAAATACAAGCGCTTGTTTAGCTGCTCCGATTGCTGGCTGAGTAACTCTTCCTGGGTCACATTGGCTCGGTCGCGCAGTGCATCTAAGTCTTCAATGGTGCGAATAAGCTTATCCGTGGTTTCGCGCATCTTAAGTTTTTCGGGTTCATTAAACAGCACAAATTGATCGGACAGCATCTTAGTGAAGGCTTCTTTCTGTGGGCCTAAATAGCGGCGCAAGGCTACGGTTTGTCGGCGTAGTTCGGCAATATCAGTACGTAAATCTTTAACATTGCCAGAAACAACTTGTTCTTCTAATTCTGAAAGTTGCTCCTCTAGCGTATCGATAAAATCGACTTTACGTGTAGTCAGTTTTTCACAAATGGCGAGGAGAAAATCTCCTGTGGTGGTTGGGCCTGTGCCTTCCATGATCAGTTCAGCCACATCTTTAACCGATTGCAACTCGCGATCACAGGTGGAGATAATGCGCTGTCTATCGGCGTAAATTCGCACGGCGACCATATCTTCAGGTGCTGAGTTTGGATTTAAGTTAATACCGCGCAGTGCCAGTAATACACCTTCCCCTGCCAATACGGCTCGAGGGCGAGTATCTTGGGCGAGCAGGGCATCGGTTTCGACTTTATTAAGACCGCTGTTTAACACCCAATGGCGAGCCTTTTTGTGGCGATAACGTAGGTGTACCCAAATCAACCCGTCCTTAGGGTCCCAATTTTCAAGTTGTTCTGGGCTTAAGGTTGAGCCAGCTCGTGCGCCGCTAAGCACTATGCTATAGATAAATCCTTCGTGCATGTCACATTCCATCTCATGCTAAATCATCGGGTAAAGCTAACTGATTTTACAGTGGAAATGAAGCCTAGCGTCGTTTCCTCTCACAATAACCTCAGCGCTAGATGAGTAAATTGCTGGCCAAGCAACTTATGATGAAATAGATTAAAATTAGCCTTAGTTGTAATGTATTGAGAAGATAAAATGGAATATGAATTTCGGCGTAACAGTTTGACTGGCACGTATTTAGCCAGCTTTAGCATGGACCATGAGGTACTGGGCCAATGGTTTTCAGAAGAGTTGGGGCCTGAGTTAGCCAAAATTCAGCAAGTGCTCGATATTATCAAAGAAATTCAAACAGGTAAGCGAGTTTCTTGGCGTTTTATCGGCAAAGATATTACCTTAGATCTGGATGAGGAGCAGGCACGAATTTACGCTAATGCTTTAGGATTTGAGCAGGATTATGAACTCGAAGAGGCGATGTCCCTCTATGATGCTGAATCTGAGGCTTACTGTGGGCTAGAAGATTTAGAAGAAGCGCTACTTAGTTGGTATGAATTTGTGCAAAAAGGGCTATAACCGCCCGCTGTGAATATCAACAAATAATAAAGGCAATCTATTGATTGCCTTTATTATTTAATGGAGTAAGTCTATCACTTATCCAATATCAATTGTTCAAATATCTTACCGCCATTTCGGTTCTCGACTTGGCATTAGCTTTACGCAACAGGTTTTTGACATGCACTTTCACAGTGCCTTCACTGATGTGTAAATGCTCTGAAATCATACGATTACTTAATCCTTCCGCCAGTTGTTGCAGGATCTGTAGTTCCCTTGGGGTGAGGCTTGAAATCCATTCTTGTTCATCGGCGGCATTTTTGAGTTCATAGAGATATTCTTCAACTTCTTCGCTGATCACTCTGTGGCCTGACATGGCATTTTTGAGTTTATCGAGCAGCAAATCTGGCTCGGTATCTTTGAGTAAGTAACCGTCAGCTCCCGCACGTAATAGGCGAATAACATCTTGTTTTGCATCTGAAACGGTTAAGATCACGATTCGTGAGGTCACGCCTTCTTGGCGCATGGCATTGAGGGTATCGAGGCCAGTCATTCCCTTCATATTGAGATCGAGCAAGACGATGTCAGGTTCATCAGTTACTACGGCGCTTAAAGCATCTAAACCACTACCCACTTCACCGAAGAGGTTAAAGTCTGGATCTGAGGCGATCAATTGGCAGATACCTTTACGTAAGAGAGGGTGATCATCGACCACCAGAACAGAATAAGGTTTACCCATGTGTAGGCTCCTGTTGAGAAGGGAAGATTAAAGTGACTTTGGTGCCCTGTGATAAATTGGATGTGCTATGGGGTTCAAGGGGCGAGTCTGGATTTTCTGGCTCTAGCTGTCCAGTGATTCCTTTGCGACTAGTTTGCGGATCATTGCTGCTAAATACAACCGTGCCGCCTAATTTGCTGGCACGTTCATGCATGATGCCTATGCCGAAGTGCTGATCCCGTTCTTTAATATGGCCAATGCCTACACCATCATCACTTACACTAATATTAACCATACCATGCTCATCTTTATAACAGCGAATATTGATATGGCTAGCACGGGCATGTTTGATAGCGTTGAGTGTTGCTTCTCGGGTGATCTGCAAAATATGGATATGTTGTTTCGCCTCTAACCATTGGGGGGAAAGCTTATAATCGAGGTGGATCTTGATATCGGTTTTTGCTCTGAGCTGCTCAAGCATAGCTTCCATCGCATTCTTCAGATTGGGTTCCTTAATGGTTAATCTGAAGGTGGATAGTAACTCTCGGAGTTGTACATAGGCTGTACTAACCCCTTCGTTGATCTCTGTGAGTTGTCCCTCAATGGTAGGATTGCGGCAGCTAAGATCTAAATTTTTGCGCAGCAAGCTAATTTGGATTTTTAGGAAAGAAAGCACTTGCCCGAGTGAATCATGTAATTCCCTTGCGATAACACCACGTTCTTCCATTAGGGCTAACTGTTGTCTTTGTTCGGTAGCGTTATGAATAACGATGGAGTGAGTAAGCATAATGGCAAAGTTTTTAAACAACGGAGTATTAATATCTTGGGTTGAGATAAGCTCTAAATAACCTAAATCAGCCTGCTCAAATTGTAGCGGAAAGCGGATGTTGTTGTGAGCGCCTTCTGGCCAGCCACCATCGGCTTCTACGACTTCGAGCTCCTGCTCAGGGTATTGGATAATCAGCCTCAAATACTCGATCGACTCATAATCTTTTAGCTGATTTAATGCTGCTTTGAGGGACTTATAGTCCAGCTTATTGGCATTAAGTGTTAACAGAGTGTCGTATAAAAAGGCCAGTTCATTATTCGCCCGTGTCAGTGCTAAGGTTTTTTCGGCCACTTGTGACTCTAAGTTACCGTAGAGTGTGGCTAGCTCTCGCGCGGTTTTTTGCAGTGCATCGGTCAGAGCCGTGAGTTCAATATATTCGGTTTCGGGCATTTCGATCTCAAAGTTACCCTTAGAAATCGTATTGGCGGACTCCATCAATTGTTGCAAGGGTACAACGACTTTGCGTTTAGTAAAGCGCACCGCTAAAAAGGCGATAACCAACATCAGCCCAAGCCCAAAAATTTGGCTCGCCGCGAGAAGGCGCAACTTAAAAGCGGCATGATGCTCCATCTCCAATACCAATAAATCAATAGTATCTACAAAGTCCTTGAGTGAGGCGGCGTAGTCGCGGGAGTTTTCCTGCTCGATGTAATATTTCATCACTAGCCACTTATCGATAACAAGTTGATATTGCTCGGCTATTCTTTTCTGACTGAGCCAGCCTGTGGAGGGTTGTAGTGCCTCAGAATGCAGCGTATTTTCAAATTCAGTGATTTTTTCTTGGGCAGCTTCACTGCCTGAGTTGGCGTAGAACATCAGCCGGTAGCTTTGCATCCGCAGTGAACCAGAGGCGTTGATGGCTTTTGCATCCCCTAGGCTGTAAGACAAATTGATGATTGCGAAGATCGCTAGGCTGCTAGAAAGCAAAATCAGTACTAACATTAAACCCAGAATTTTTGAGGTAAGGCTTCCTCGTTTCATATGTCTAATACCTACCTTGTGACGCTTGAGCTAATGTTACTTTAGCCGTGTTTTTACATTAGAAAATAATGTATTACATTAACAAAAACATAAAAGTGTGAACAACAACACTATTACATTTTGATCTAGCGCAAATCTCGTTTAAGATACCCCCTAAGAGGTATATTTTTAGCAGTATTTAGCTACTAACTTTGACCCTGGAGATGTCGTGACTCACTAAAATAATGCAACACGGAGATGAGATGATGAAGAAGATGACAGGTAAGTCCTTTGCACTGAGTGCATTGGTTGCCGCCAGCTTCATGGCGGCGAGTGCGATGGCGAGTGATAAAACTGAGCCTCGCAATGAAGTTTATAAAGATAAATTTAAAAATCAATATAATAGCTGGCATGACACTGCAAAGAGTGAAGAGCTTGTTGATGCGTTAGCACAGGATCCGAATATGGTTATTCTGTGGGCGGGCTATAGTTTTGCTAAAGATTACAGCGCACCTCGCGGCCATATGTATGCCGTGACTGATGTGCGTAATACTCTGCGTACAGGCGCTCCAGCCAATGCGGAAGATGGCCCAATGCCAATGGCCTGTTGGAGCTGTAAGAGCCCAGACGTACCTCGCTTAATCGAAGAGCAAGGTGAAGATGGTTACTTCAAAGGTAAATGGGCCAAAGGTGGTCCAGAAGTGACCAATACTATTGGCTGTGGCGATTGCCATGAAAAAGGCTCTCCAAAATTACGTATTTCTCGTCCTTATGTTGACCGTGCTATGGAGGCTATTGGCACTCCATTTGACAAAGCATCCAAGAAAGACAAGCAATCAATGGTTTGCGGTCAGTGTCACGTTGAATACTATTTCGAGAAGAAAGACGACCGTAAAGGTTTCGTGAAATTCCCTTGGGATATGGGCGTAACCGTTGAGCAAATGGAAGTTTACTATGATGGTATTGAGTTCTCTGATTGGACTCATGCACTGTCTAAAACACCAATGTTAAAAGCACAGCACCCTGAGTACGAAACTTGGAAGATGGGTATTCATGGTAAAAATAATGTCAGTTGCGTTGACTGCCATATGCCTAAAGTGACTAGCCCTGAAGGTAAGAAGTTCACTGACCATAAAGTCGGTAACCCATTCGATCGTTTCGAAGAAACCTGTGCAACTTGCCATAGCCAAACGAAAGAATTCTTAGTGGGTGTCACTAATGAGCGCAAAGCTAAAGTTAAAGAAATGAAACTTAAAGCGGAAGAGCAATTAGTGAAGGCGCACTTCGAAGCCGCTAAAGCATGGGAATTAGGTGCTACTGAAGCTGAAATGAAGCCAATTTTGACTGACATCCGCCACGCTCAATGGCGCTGGGATTTAGCCATTGCTTCGCACGGTGTTGCGGCTCACGCTCCTGAAGAAGCGCTACGAGTGTTGGGTACATCTGTTAATAAAGCCGCCGATGCTCGTGTTAAGTTAGCACAGTTGTTAGCGAAAAAAGGTTTAACAGATCCTGTCGCTATCCCTGATATTTCGACTAAAGCGAAAGCTCAGGCGGTACTGGGTATGGACATGGAAAAACTGAATGCAGAGAAGGAAGCATTCAAAAAAGACATGTTACCTAAGTGGGATGCCGAAGCGAAAAAACGCGAAGCGACTTACAAGTAATTATTGTTGAATATGAGCTAACCCCTCATAGTAAAGCCCCCACAATCTAGGTTGCGGGGGCTTTTTATTAGCGATTTTGCTCAGCTATTATGTCTTATGGGGGCTCAGATTGGTAACCTCATTTCGTTATCTTTAACGGCCCTGTTGGACGTTGAATGCAGCTTGCTCTAACGGTTTTTCTATCACTATCCCGCAGTAAAGTCCGTGACCTAACTATTCGTTGTCCTTAGGTTTGTTGCCAGTTTTCCAGCAATGTTGGTGACGCCCTGATTTACTCCTATCGATTGTTGTATCTGTAAATAACCGACTTTTTGAGACAGTTGGAGTACGAAGTTTTAGGGCATGGGAGGCTCATCCATTAAGCACATGGTTATTGATTCACTATAATCATTTTATCCCTTAGCTGTTTTTAATCAGCGTTCAACCTGTGGAGTTGTAAGGTTTTTGTTATTTTTTCGGTAAAATGTCTTAAGCTTTTGATAAGAATTTCTCCTTATCCTCGAAGCTATGATTTTGGTGATTGGATAAATAAGTGCATCAGAATATTAAAAGCAATGTTAGGACGACATTTCTTCAGTTTGCAAAGGGATATTTGTTTGTTCCATGGCTCGTATTTACGGTAATTATTTTGGGGCTTGAGTGGACTCATGCTGATATGCGCTTTGCCAGCCTATTATTCAATTGGCAGGGAGGTGTCAGTTCATGGCCTTTACGAGGGCATTGGCTTACCGAAAGTATCTTGCATGTGACAGGACGTAATCTGGTGATTTTGTTCGCCATAGCGGTTGTTGCTTGCATTTGCCTAAGCTTTCGACTTGAGACGTTGCGTGTTTATCGTAAAGGTTTTATCTATTTATTCTGTAGTGTTCTTGCTAGCGTGTTGTTGGTTCGATTAGGTAAGAGTTTCACTCACATGACTTGCCCTTGGGATGTCATTGAATTTGGTGGGCGTATGATGCATAGCTCTCTATTTGCACGCTTACCAGAAGGGGCTGAGTTTGGTCAGTGCTTTCCTGGAGGGCATTCTAGTAGCGGTTTTGCTTGGGTCGCGAGTTATTATGTGCTCAAGGAGTACTATCCACGTTACGCAAAGTTTGGCTTACTCTTTGGGATTGGATTAGGGGCTATTTTTGGTTTTGCCCAAGAACTGCGCGGTGCTCATTTTTTAAGTCATGACTTATGGAGTTTGGCGATTGCGTGGACCTCAGCAAGCCTGCTTTATTATAGTTTTTTCCTACGTGTTCCTAAGGTTAAAAACAGTAAAGTCGCGAACAAAGTCAGCCTTATCGATACTAAAGTTTTCGAAAAAGGCATCTCTAAGTGATTATATGGGTTAACTTTTCAATTAGAACCTAAATTGAAAACGAATATCTCCATGGCGCAGACGTAAACTTTCGTCCAGAAGATGGTTCTTCTCATTCAATAAAATATTTTTTTGCCTTAGTAATTCGGCTTTGTCGGTGAGATTGTTTAGTTTGTTATTGATACTGCTAATCTCGCTGTCGATAGCATTTAAGCGATCGGCGATTTCTGCTAAACGTTTATTAATCAGATATTGTTCATGTCCTTGATTGTAGCGTTCAACAAATTGATTGTTATTACAGACGCCGTAGTAATATTCTCCCGCCAAACCAATACGGTAACCATTTTCTGGCAAACAATAACTCATTAATCCTTGTTGATATCCTTGCTGCCATTGCGTCGCATCAACCTTGAGATTAAATTCACGGCAGTCCTGTTGATATTGGTTGAGCCTACTCGCAGCAGCACCGCGGTTACCATCGGCTAAGCCAGTGGCGTACCAGTCATTATCACGGCATTCTTCGAGTGAAAGACTCGTGCATTGAGTGAGGGAGAGGGCTGTCAGAGCGAGTGCAAAGTTTAGGTATCGCATTTTATTATCAAAAGAGTTGCAAAAGTGGCATCAGCATAAAGCTTAGTACTGAGGAGATCTAGCGCTATATTTCGCCCTTTGTGCGGTTATTTAGCAGCACCAAGCTGGCTTGGTTACCCTACTTTATCACAACATACTCGGTGGATAGTGCTAACGGGTTGAGTTTGTGATAATTTAATACTTTCAATAGCTTGGGGTAACACTTTGGCGATATCCCCTCATTTTTGCTCAAAATAGGCATTGATACCCCATAACAAACGTGGAAAACCATTTTAAGATTATTCTGAAGGTAGTTAATGCTTGGGTAACGGCTTAAAGCCGCCGTCACTTACGGCAGAGTGATCTCGTTGTGTGTTTAATGGTTGTGGGATTTAACATGTTGCTGATGAAGCGAGCAAGTATTTGTTTGGGGCAATCAAGGAGATAATGTGTCGTTCTCTGCAAATGTATTGGCTTTAAATCCACCATTTTTTGCTCTTGTGTTCCTACGCTAGGTGCTTTAGTTTTTACTGAAGTCGGGTATGCTTACCCTCATTTTGTTATTCATTATTGGTAGAAGGCTGCTTTATATATGAAGATTTGCCCGGCACATTCCATCTTAGGCCTAACTAAGGTATAAGGTCGGTATGAAAACTCCTAAACGAATCCAACCTCTGGTTGATGAAGGACTGGTTGATGAAGTCATCAGCCAGTTAATGAGCGGTAAAGAAGCTACTGTGTACGTTGTGCGCTGTGGTGAAGATATTCGCTGCGCTAAAGTTTACAAGGAAGCGGACAAACGTAGTTTTAAGCAGGCGGTGGTTTACCAAGAGGGGCGTAAAGTCCGAAATAGCCGTCGCGCTCGCGCAATGGAAAAAGGCTCTAAATTTGGCCGTGAGCAAATGGAAGAAGTCTGGCAAAACGCTGAGGTAGATGCATTGTTTCGCTTGGCTGATGCCGGAGTGCGAGTACCAACGCCTTACGGTTGCTACGATGGTGTGTTACTCATGGAATTAGTCACCGATAGTGAAGGTCATGTTGCGCCTCGCCTTAATGATGTCAGCCTTAGCGCTGAGAAAGCTATACATGACCACGCTTTAGTGATGACTTATGTCAAACGTATGCTTTGCGCAGGCTTAGTCCATGGTGACTTGTCCGAATTTAATGTCCTAGTCGATGATCAAGGCCCTGTCATTATTGATTTACCCCAAGCGGTAGATGCGGCAGCGAATAATCACGCTAAATGGATGTTGGAGCGGGATGTCAATAACATGACGCAATATTATGGCCAGTACGCACCTGAATTGCTCAAGACTCAATACGCGAAAGAAATGTGGGCCTTATTTGAAGCTGGTCAGTTAAAGCCTGATACGCAGTTAACAGGTCATTTTACTGAAGTATTAGTCGATGCCGACGTCAGTTCTGTCTTGGATGAAATTCAAGCTGCCTATGAAGAGGCTCAGGAGCGCAAGCAGCGACTTCAAGAAGCCAATGAAGATTATTAGTAGAATATTCTTCAATAAAATAGACGCCTTATGAGCGTCTTTTTTATTGGAATTAATTGCCTAGTGCGAGTGTTAAAGCCTGTGGCATTGCCATCCTTGGCACAGGCGTTATGCCCCTTCCTTTCCATTGAACCACTCAATAAAAGGACAAGACCAAAGGGAGAAATATGTTGATGGACCACAGAGCACTATCGACATATTAATCTTTGGGGGAGACAACTCCCTCGAGCCTTGCCGAAACCTTCCCAATAACACAGCCATCCGTGGCGCGCTATCCTAGTCTAGCGCTGGATCGTCATTGATCCGTGAATAAAAGGACAAGACCCGAGAGGGTAATATGTTCATGACTTGGGGGAGCACAATTCACATATTTGATCTTTGGGGGAGATAGCTCCCTCTAAAGCCTTGTCAAAACCTGCCTCTTTTTCTCTTGCAACACGTTGAGTGTTAAGTTGACAGAGTCGGACAGTAAACAGCACAGTTATTATTGTTATTTTGTACGATTTATATCTTAGGTCGTTGGGGAGCGATAATAGATACCCATCCGACTCTGTCTAAACTGTTATTTATTGCTAATCCAATTAATTGGATGACAAGGCCGGACGTAAAAGGGCGCTGTTATTATTGTTTTTAGCACAACTTTCATATCGCGTTAGACCTACAGGGCAATATGCAATGGGGTCCGGCCTTGTCTATAAGGGCACTGGGCGAGGTTACCTCAACCTATATCGTGCGTAATTCACTGTTTAGCTGCTTAATACGTTTCTGCAGCTGGGCAATTTCATTTATTAAGGCGCATTCACGTTGCTGCGGCTGTTGCTCACTTTCCCTTACCCACTGGTAAACCGCTTTAGCCGAAAGACCATACTGTCGTGCGACATCAGAGAGTAATCTGCCTTTGACTTTTACTTCAAAAATAACGTCAGGTTTAAGATTATGATTGACGATTCCCATGGCCTATCCCTTTTCACTTTATGCTATCTGTATACGCTTTAACGGGTTCTTTGGGGGGATTCCTTCATGACTATTGGCGCTGCTCTATATCCCACTGACTATGTCCTATATGGCGCAGGGACAACCATTCGTGGTGACAATGACTAATAAGTTTCATCAGATGTTTCATCTCTTCCTCCTCAATCCACTTAGGGATTGTGCTTCGATTAACATGCCTCACAACGGGCACTTAGATTAACGTCCATTGATGTCAAACAGCTTACTTAGGTATCGAGTGAGTTACGCTTGGGGTCTCTACTCTTCTACCTATTTATTAGTATGTAAAATCCGTGCCAATTTTTTAATATATAAATTAATGTTTAAAATCAATTAATTGAATTTATGTTTCAAACGATTGGTTTTAGAAGTTATGTCAGAAACGGTGCAGCTTGCACTATTTCAGTGCTTTTACTCTAAATGTTGCATGAATAAGCCAAAGATGTTTTGGTTTGGTGTTTTTTGCGATTAAATTACTCATAAACTGAGCAAAGAAACGATTAAAGATTGTCTCGATAGAGAATGCTTATATACTGCGATTTTTCATGGTGTTTTTGGCGATTTACCACGCCCTTTGCCTTTCAAAGGCAAATCTCATCAATCATGTTATGAGGTCATAATGATGAAGCCTTCTCTGATTAAATCATTGCCAGCATCTAAGCTTGCTATTGTGGTTATGGCTAGCGCCTTGATTGCCTCAGGCTGTTCGACTGTCAACCCCTATACCAACGAACAACAAACGGCAAAAGCGACTACGGGGGCGCTAATTGGTGCCGTTGCTGGAGCTGCCGTTGGTGTAGCCTCGTCAAGTAAGAGTGACCGCGGTAAAGGAGCTTTAATTGGTGCAGCCTCTGGCGCCGCCCTAGGAGGTGGTATTGGCTACTATATGGACGTACAAGAAACCAAATTACGCCAACAACTCGCTTCCACGGGAGTTAGCGTAACTCGCAGTGGTGACAATATTATTCTTAATATGCCAAATGAAGTGACTTTTGGTGTGGATCAAACCGAGCTGAGTGAGGGTGCTAAGCGGGTACTGAACTCTGTTGCGCTGGTGGCGAAGGAGTATAGTAAAACCCAACTTAACGTGTTGGGTTATACCGACAGCAGCGGCTCAGATTCATACAATTTACGTTTATCGCAGGTACGAGCCAGCGAAGTAGGGAACTACTTGATGAGTAAAGGCGTGGCTTCCGCTCGCGTAAAGTCTAAGGGAATGGGTGAATCGAGTCCAATTGCATCCAATGCTAGTGCCGAGGGACGCGCGCAAAACCGTCGTGTGGAGATAGTGTTGACCCCAACGGGTCAATAATCATTCATCAAGGTTAAAGTCGCCTGCGGGCGACTTTTTATTTTATCGTAAGGGACAAATTGTCCTTCCGTTATCTATCTTGAGTGATCTTGTCCGCAATCATCTCTATTGGGGCTTATCAGGCGAGTATTCGACTTGATCCTGCCGGTATTTTCCCGTTTTGTATGTAGTTAGTTAAATTAGGATAACTATTTCGCAGAGCCAAAGGAGAGCAATTATGGCAAAACAGGGCTTAGTACTGGCATTCAGTTTAGGGACTACAGTGATGGCAGGGATGGTACAAGGTGCGCCAATAAACACTGAGGCGACAGCCCCTATTGAACTAAGAGCCGCGGGCAGTTTAAAGGCGGCGATGAACGATATTATTGCGGCTTACCAAGCGAAATCCCAAGCTAATGTGGCGGCACAGTATGCGCCTTCGGGTTTATTGCTTAAGCGGATCCAAGAGGGGGAGCGGGTTGATATTTTTGCCTCGGCGAATATGAAACACCCGCAGGCCTTAGTCGATGCGGGAGTGGGTCAACAGGTGCAAATGTTTGCCCGTAACCAGCTCTGCGCCATTGCTCAAGCGGAAGTGCCACTCACTAGCGCGAACTTATTAGACACCCTGCTCGCGTCGCAAATTAAGCTTGGTACATCAACGCCAAAAGCCGATCCCGCTGGCGACTACGCTTGGGCAGTGTTTGCGAAAGCCGAGGCTTTAAAACCCAATGCGAAAACTATATTAGAAACCAAAGCCATGCAGCTAACTGGTGGGCCTGAGAGTGCTAAACCGCCCAAGGATCGTAATCCCTATGCTTGGGTGATGGAAAATAAGCAGGCGGATGTGTTCTTAACCTATTGCACCAATGCGGTGCTGGCACAAAAAGAAGTGCCGAGCCTTAAGATTATCGATTTACCGCCAGAGTTAGCCATTGGCGCCGACTATGGCCTATTGGTGTTAAAGGATGCTAATAGTGCAGCCGCACCTTTAGCCGAGTTTATTTTATCCCCTGAAGGACAGGCAATTTTGAGCAGTTATGGTTTTCAGCCGCCTAAAAAATAATGTCTAATGGACTCATTAAAAATGGCGCGAAATAGCGCCATTTTTGTTGCTCGCTTTAGCAAGGCTTGGGCCAGTGCTAGTGCATTAAATATAAAGTCGCTAATCCTAAGAAGGCAAACAGACCTATCACATCGGTGACTGTGGTGAGCACCATACCGCCCGCTAACGCCGGATCTACTTTTAAGCGCTTTAAGATCAGCGGAATACTGGCGCCTGCTAGTCCTGCGACTGTCATATTGATGAGCATTGCACCGCCAATCAGGCTGGCAAGCGCCATATCATCTTTCCAAACTAATACCGCGATAAACACTAACATCGACCACATTAAGCCATTCAAAAAGCCAATAGCTAGCTCTTTGCCTATCAGCCAGCGGGCATTACTTTGGCCAATATGGCCTAGGGCTATCCCGCGGATTACTAGGGCCAAGGTTTGATTACCTGCGACGCCGCCCATGCTCGGTACAATCGTCATTAAAATCGCAATCGTGGCAAACTGTTCAATAGTGCCCTCAAACATATTGCTGACAGAGGCCGCCAGCAGAGCCGCAAATAGGTTGATAGTGAGCCAGAGCGAACGGCGGAAGGTACTTTTGAGTACTGGGGCGAAGGTGTCTTCATCATCGTCCATCCCCGCCATCCCCATCATAGAGTGCTCGGCGTCTTCACGGATAACATCCACCACGTCATCGATGGTGATCCGGCCGAGCAACTTGCCCTCACTATCGACCACGGGCGCTGACACCCAGTCATGGCGCTCGAACAGTTGTGCCACTTCACTGTCGGACATGCCCACGGGAATGCTCTCGATATCGGTATCGATAATGCTGCTGATATGAGTATTGGGATCGCAGGTGAGCAGATCCGCAAGTTTGACCCCACCAAGCACGCGATCGTGTTTATCCACCACGTATAAAGTATCGGTAGTGTCGGGCAGGTTGCCCCGTTGGCGCAAATAACGCAGTACCACATCGATATTGACATCGGGTCTTAAGGTCACAGTATCTGTGTTCATTAGGCTGCCTGCGGTCTCATCGGGATAAGAGAGCGCTTGCTCGACTCGCTGCCGGTTTTGCAGACTCATCGACTGTAATACTTGTTTATACACAGTATCTGGCAGGCTTCGCAGAATATAAGCCAGATCGTCCGTATCCATGCTGGCGGTAGCCTTGGCGACTCGCTCTGGACTCATGGTGCTGATCAGCGGGTCTTTTAACTCTTCGCTGAGTTCATCGAGAATATCCCCGAGCTGATCTTGATCGACGAGTTGCCATAACACTTGCCGAGCTTTGGGAGGTGACGATTCTAAAATCAATGCGATATCTGACGGCGCCATATTTTGTAGCATTTGCCTGACATGCACAAACATACCACTGTTGAGGGCTTGACTCAGTTGGTCGAGACGGTGTTCGGCTTGTAAACTGTCTGAGGCTTCTACAGGCATGTTTCCTCCATGGCGGCGGTGGATGGGTTGGCGTTTAGCTATTGAGGACTTAAGCCAAAGCGCAGCAGTACATTGTAATTTAGCGCACGGGAGGGCGTCGAGTCACAAATGTGTTTTACTGGTATAAGGTGCTGAAATCAAAACCAAACAGGATACTGAATACCGGCAGGGATCATCGAGATGATACCATCAGCAGGCTTCGTCAAACTTAGCGTCGATAAGGGCACAAATGGCATTAAGTGCAGGCTCGGCATCCGGGCCTTCGGCGATGAGGGTGATGGTTTTACCCATGCCCGTCTCGAGCATGAGTAAACCCAATACACTGGCGGCAGAGGCCTGTTTTTCACCTTGGATCAGCGTAATGCTGGCATCAAACTCAGAAGCAAGCACTACGAGCTTTGTGGCGGCGCGGGCATGTAAGCCGAGTTTATTGCAGATGGTGACTTGGCGCTCAAGTTTTGGCATGGCTCAACTCTCGATGGCGCGCATTGACTTTATGTTTGCCATTACTAAAACGTTTAGCTAGTTGCTCAGCTACATAGACTGAGCGGTGTTGGCCACCTGTGCAACCAATCGCAATCGTGAGATAGCTACGATTATTGCGCTCTAAATGGGGCAACCAGGTTTCGAGCAAATTCTCGATTTGCCAGATGAACTTATTCACCAGTGGCTGGCGATTTAAAAACTCCGCTACGGGTTCATCTAAACCGGTGAGAGGTCTAAGCTCCGGTTCCCAATGGGGATTTGGCAAAAAGCGCACATCAAACATAAAGTCAGCTTCGGTCGGCATACCATGCTTAAAACCGAAGGACTCGAAGTTGATCACCAGTTCCTTATCGACACTGCCAAGGAGTATTTGCCGCACTTGGTCGCTGAGTTCATAGATATTCAGATTCGAGGTATCTATATAGTGATCCATCTGCTGTGACAGCGGCTCGAGCAATTTGCCTTCAAGCTTGATGGCTTCTTGCAGTGACACTCGGCTCTTAGATAAGGGATGTAAGCGCCGCGTTTCACTGTAGCGTTTGAGCAACACTTTATCGCTGGAGTTTAAGAAGAAGCTGGTGAGTTCAGTGCCCGTAGGCAGGCTGGCAAGCTGTTTAACCAGCACTTTGTCTTGCTCTGGTAAATTGCGCACGTCAACACTGATAGCAACGAGATCGTTACTGCCTTTGAGCTGTTCAAGCAAACTGCCAATCAAAGGCAAAGGCAAATTATCGACACAATAGTAGCCGAGATCTTCAAGCACTCTAAGTGCGACCGATTTGCCTGAGCCTGAACGCCCTGACACTATGACCAGTTTCATCCAATGATTACCTGATAGAGTTCCGTTTCATCATGCGTCTTGCGCAATTGTTTTAATATTTGCTTGTCACTGAGCTTTTCAGCCATGCATGACAAGGTACTTAGGTGCTGCTGACATTGGTCGGCAGGCACGAGTAGTGCAAATAAAATATCGACGGGTTGTTTATCGATAGCATCAAAGGCTATCGGCTCCTCACATTTTATCAATATCGCTATGGGTTGTGTTATATCGGTTAATCGACCATGTGGAATGGCGATACCGTTACCTATACCTGTGCTACCCATCTTTTCGCGCGCCACGAGGCTTTCGAAGATCTCTTGAGATGAGAGGGTGGGGTACTGGGCAGCGGCTAAGTCGCTGATGAGTTCCAGTACCTTTTTCTTACTGCCCGGAGTGGCGCAGGTTGTGCACTCCGGCCGCAGTATGGTACGAAGTTCCATTGCTAGTGTTTTGTTAACTTCTCTTTGTGTTTAATAACCTGACGATCAAGTTTATCAATCAGGACGTCTATGGCAGCATACATATCTGCATGCTCTGAAGTCGCGAAGACTTCACCACCGGTGAGGTTGATTCTCGCTTCGGCAATCTGTTGCATTTTCTCAACATTGAGCACAACGTGCACATTATTGATCTGTTCGAAATGACGTTCAAGTTTTGAAAACTTTTCCTCAACATATGCCCGTAACGATTCAGTAATCTCGATATGGTGTCCACTTAGGTTTATTTGCATAGAAACGTCCTCCGATACTCACAATAGGCTATAAACTTTTACGCTGATTGGAAGGGGGAATAAGCATCGCTTCTCGGTACTTCGCAATGGTTCTGCGCGCAACGTTAATTCCCTGTTCTGCCAGAAGTTGAGCCATCTTGCTGTCGCTTAATGGTTTTTTCTGGTTTTCCGCTGCAACCAGTTTCTTAATGAAAGCTCTGATTGCTGTGGATGAGCACTCACCGCCATCATCCGTCCCGACGTGGCTTGAGAAGAAATATTTTAGTTCAAAAAGTCCTTTTGGGGTATGCATGTATTTTTGAGTCGTCACCCGTGAAATGGTGGACTCATGCATCTCTACCGCCTCGGCGATATCGTTTAGGACCATAGGTTTCATGGCTTCTTCGCCATATTCGAAGAAACCCTGTTGATATTGCACTATACAGTTTGCCACCTTGAGCAGTGTTTCGTTACGGCTTTCAAGGCTTTTAATAAACCACTTGGCTTCTTGCAGATGGCCACGAATAAATTGGCTATCAGCTTGATTTTTTGAACTTCGGGCCATTGCTGCATATTGCTGATTTACGTTGATTTTTGGCATGCAGTCAGGGTTTAATTCGACCACCCAACGGCCGTTTTTCTTCGACACCGATACATCGGGGATCACATATTCTTCATCGACAGGGGTGATGAGTAAACCGGGACGAGGGTTCAAGGTTTGGATCAGCGCAATACTGTCCCTTAACTCGTCCTCTTTCAGTTTGGTCTTACGCATTAACAGCCTAAAGTCGCGAGCGGCGATCAGATCTAAATGATCTTTGATCAACATGCGGGCGTTTTCGATGTGAGGGGTATCAGGCGAAAAATGAGATAGCTGGATCAGTAAACATTCGCTTAAATCCCTTGCCGCGACACCAACAGGGTCGAAGTGTTGAATACGCTTGAGCACGGCTTCGACTTCGTCGAGTTCAATCTCGGGATTGCCCATGGCTTCGAGGATATCTTCAGTGCTTTGAGTGAGATAACCTTGATCGTCAATGGCATCAATAATCGCGGTGGCAATGGCTAAATCGGTTTCAGAGAAGGGTGTGAGGTTTTTTTGCCATTCTAAATGTTCGTACAACCCCTCGCTAGTTTCCCCTTGGAAGGGCATGTCATCTTCACGGCTGGCGCCAGAACCTGAGTTTGGCGATGCGGTAAAGACTTCATCCCAAGTGGTATCCATGGGTAACTCTTCGGGCAGAGATTCTTTGGTCAGCGACTCGGCAATGTCCACGGTGGAATTATCTTGTTCCTGTGGCTGGGCAGTCGTTTCGCTAAAGTCGGTATCGGCGATATCTTGCTTACGTTCGCTAGGCGCGTCAAATTGCTCCTCTTCCAGCTCGAGAAGAGGATTAGAATCTAAGGCTTGCTGGATTTCTTGTTGCAGTTCCAATGACGACAGTTGCAGCAGGCGAATGGCCTGCTGAAGTTGTGGCGTCATGGTTAACTGTTGACCCAGTTTGAGCTGGAGTGACGCTTTCATGTTACCGCTGATCCCTAGGTTATTATTGTGAGTTTAGGTCGCTTGATATCATATGGATGGAGCCTAGCGCTCTCAAATTCAAGGCTTATTAGCTTTGTTTTAGTAACTATAGCCTGAATTGTTCACCTAAGTACACAGCCCTAACTTGCTGATTGTCTAAGATCTCTGCGGGTGTGCCCTCGGCAATAAGATTACCGTGACTCACAATGTAAGCATGTTCACAGACGTCTAAGGTCTCGCGCACATTGTGGTCAGTGATCAGTACACCAAGGCCTCGGCTCTTAAGCTGCTCGATAATTTTCTTGATATCGATAACGGAGATCGGATCAACGCCCGCAAAGGGCTCATCAAGCAGAATAAACTTGGGGTTGGCCGCTAAGGCGCGGGCAATTTCGACGCGTCGACGTTCACCGCCCGATAAGGACATGCCTTGGCTGTCACGAATATGGGTGATATGGAACTCTTCTAGCAGTTGCTCTAGTGCTTCTTCGCGCTGGTCACTATTGAGCTCTTTACGGGTTTGCAGTACCGCCATGATGTTGTCGTGTACGGTTAATTTACGAAAGATACTCGCTTCCTGTGGTAGGTAACCAATACCTTTGCGGGCACGCAGATGCATAGGATCGGCGGTTAAATCATCATCGTCGATAAAGATATGGCCTTTATCGCTTTTAACTAAGCCCACGACCATGTAAAAGGTGGTGGTTTTGCCCGCGCCGTTAGGGCCGAGTAGGCCGACGACTTGACCCGTTTTGACCGTCAGGCTGACATCTTTGACAACCTGACGACTCTTATAACTCTTGGCGAGATTCTGTGCTTTTAAGGTGATTTGGGTCATTTAGAATCCTGTTTTTTCACAGGTTTATCTGTTGGTGTATTTTTGAGTTCTTCCTGATAATTATCAGGTTGAATAATGGTAATTACGCGATCATCACCATTGCCGCTACTTTCGGCGATCAGTTTTTGCTGAATAATATCGTAACGAATTAAATTGCCTGTAACTTGACTACCCGCTTGGTCTAGGGTCGCTGTACCAGTTAGGGTCAACGTCCGAGTGGCCATTTCATAGCGAATCTCTTTGGCGCTAGCAGATGCAGGGCGGCCATCATCAAGGATTTGGCTGTAGGTTGCTGGATTTCCTGTAGCCAGTAAGACTTTACTATTTTCGCCTTCGACAGAAAATGCACGGAGTTGATCCGCATGGATTTTAATTGAGCCTTGAACAACTTCAACGGGACCGAAGAAAATGATCTGATTGTTTTTAATGTCCGCAGTTTGACTGACGGCTTTAATTTTCACTTCTTGCTGTAAGTCACCGATCTTGGCGAAGGCATTCATGCTTGTCATTAGCATTAGGCTGGCAAGTAATATGTTATTTTGCTTCATAGGTTCCTACTACCTGACTGGTCAATTGCACTTCCTGCGCGTTAAGGTCGGCATAAAGGCCTTGCCCTTGAATATTAAAATCTTTCCCTGTGACGTAAATGATGCGGTCAGAGGTCATTATCATTGTGTTGAGATCGAGTTCTAAAAAACTGGTGGACAAGGTTTGTATCGGTTCACCAGGGCTGATGGCATCGATAATAACATTATTTTCTAATACAACCTTGCCAGTATCTTTGTTGAGTCGACCTTGATCGGCTCTGATCTGCCATTTTGCTTTACCTTGGTCGGGATACACAAGATAGACAGGCTGAATAAAGTCGGTTTGGTTTTTAAGCTCATAGTGTTCCATGTGCTTTGCCGTGACGCGACTATTGACTTGTCCTTGCTCGTTAAACTCGATGCTGCGCAGATCTTCGATAATGTAGTCGGGTCTGTCTGTATCATTCAGGCTGCTATCGGTATCGCCACCGCGTTTTTGTTGGACCTGCCAATACAGCACGAGTGCAGTACCAAAAAAAGCAATAATGGCGAGGGTCACACGACTCATATGCTCATCCCATGGGCTGAGGTAAATTTGTTTTGACTCAGAAGTAACAGATCTGTCAGCTCTCTGAGCGCACCATGACCACCATTTAACTGGGTCACAAAATGGGCGTGTTGGCGCACATAGGGATGTCCATCGGCGACACAGACGGCAAGACCGACGACATTCATCACTGGCAGGTCGACAATATCATCACCGATATAGGCAACTTCTTCAGGTGTGACATTGTAGAGCGACAGCAGTTCTTCATAGGGGACAAATTTATTATCCACACCTTGATAAATATGGGTTACACCGAGGGCCGTCATGCGGTTTTCAACAATTTTAGACTGGCGGCCTGTTATCACGGCCAGATTAAAGCCACTGGTCAATAAAGAGCGCACGCCATAACCATCGCGGGTATGGAAGGCTTTGAGCTCTTCACCCGAGTTGCTTAAATAAATGCGGCCGTCAGAAAATACCCCATCCACATCGCAGATCAGCAGTTTAATTTTTTGCGCTCTTTGCCACACATCATCGCTGATCGGGCCGTAAAATCCTTGCTGTGGCATTAAATGACTCCCGCTTTAACCATATCGAGCATATTGAGCGCACCGACAGGATGATTGTCTTTATCTATCACTATCAGGCCGTTGATATTTTTTGAGTCCATCACTTGCAGCGCCTGTGCTGCCAAGACGTTTTCAGTAATTGTGACACAGTTTCGCGTCATCACATCAGCGATAGGCGTGGTGCGTAGGTTTACTTGGGCATCGATAACGCGGCGTAGGTCGCCGTCGGTAAAAATGCCCACGAGTTTGTTTTGTTCATCGATCACCGCCGTCATGCCTAGGCCCTTCTTGGAGATTTCATACAGGGCATCGGTGATGCAAATATCGTGTTTAACCAGTGGTAAATCATCGCCACTGTGCATGACATTACTGACTTTTAACAGTAGCTTACGCCCTAGGGCACCGCCTGGGTGAGACATGGCAAAGTCTTCCCGAGTAAAGCCTTTGGCTTGCAGCAGCGCAATGGCCATCGCATCACCCATCACTAAGGTTGCGGTGGTGCTCGAGGTTGGCGCAAGCCCGAGCGGACAGGCTTCTTCAGGCACTTCAATACATAAATGAATTTTGGCCAAACGTGCCATCGTGGACTCAGGTTTGCCCGTCATGGCGATAACGGGAATGGCTTTACGTTGGATAACGGGCATCAGCGCAAGGATTTCGCTCGATTCACCCGAGTTTGAAATGGCGAGGATAATATCATTATCAGAGAGTACGCCTAAGTCGCCATGGCTGGCTTCGCCTGGATGCACAAAGAAGGCAGGGGTGCCAGTGCTGGCGAGGGTAGCAGAGATTTTATTACCAATATGGCCAGATTTCCCCATCCCCATCACGATGACTTTGCCGGTGCAGTTGAGGATTAACTCGCAGGCTTGGGCGAATTCAACGGAATCGACATATTGATAAAGATTGTCGAGGGCCGATTTTTCAATATCGATGACTTTACAGCCCCACTGGCGCAATTGTGATTGGTCTACCATGTCTATCTCTCTTCTTGCATTGTCTTTGTCGCCCCGTCTGGGATTGGAATAGCACAATTTGGTACGCGATAAAGATGATAAAATTAACGGCTTGTTACTTTGAGTCGCATGCTATTGTTTAAGCTCTGCGCCTAGGCATTAGGGCAGAATATATCGTTTAGCCATTGAATGCCTTGAGCAATATCATCGTCTTTGGTATTTCCCTTTTGCCACCCGCAGTGAGTAAGGTAACTATGATGGCCAGTTTGATGCTTAATTGCAGAACTCAATAGCGTTTTTAAGTTAAGTTGTACTCACATTATCTTTGTGTCAATTAGCTTATGTCGTGAGCGTTTACAAAACTATTTTGCTAATTTATCAACACAGCTGAAAACATTAAGTAACACTTTAGCTTCACAGAGCGAAAACTTAGGGCGCATTCTCGCTGGAAATGAGGCAAATTGAAAGTATCGCAGGACGATAGTGTCGATTCTGTTGTAGGTTAAAGCGCAATTACGTACAATTTGCGGCTCTTCGATTGGTCTGGGCAGGAAGCGTAGGCCACCTCTTTTCAAATATCGGAATCAAGCATGACTCAAGAACAAACGCCGTTGGTTGAGATCCGTCATTTGGGCTTTCGCCGTGGCCAGCGTGTCATATATGAAGATATTAGCCTGTCTATCCCTAGGGGCAAAGTCACCGCCATTATGGGACCGAGTGGTATAGGTAAGACCACCTTGCTCAAGCTTATCGGCGGCCAATTAACCCCCGATAGCGGCCAAGTGTTGTTCGATGGACAGGATGTGCATGCTGCGAGCCGTAGCGAATTATTCGAACTGCGCAAGCGCATGAGTATGTTGTTTCAAAGTGGCGCATTATTCACCGATATCAACGTCTTTGATAACGTTGCCTTTGCGCTACGTGAACATTCAGGCCTGCCCGAAGAGATTATTCGGACTATCGTGCTGATGAAACTTGAGGCCGTTGGGCTGCGGGGCGCCGCGCAAATGATGCCCAGCGAGTTATCCGGTGGGATGCAGCGCCGCGCTGCCTTAGCTCGGGCGATAGCCCTTGAGCCAGAAATGGTCATGTACGATGAACCCTTTGCCGGACAAGACCCTATTTCTATGGGCGTGCTGGTTAAGCTTATCCGCGAACTTTCCGATGCACTTAATTTAACCTCGGTTGTGGTATCCCACGATGTGGATGAAGTGCTCGGGATTGCAGATTATGTGTATGTGGTTGCAGATAAAAAAGTTATTGCCCATGGCACGCCTGAGGAGTTAAAGCATGCGGATAATCCGCAGCTCAAGCAGTTTATTCAAGGTGCGCCAGATGGCCCTGTGCCGTTCCATTATCCGGCAAAGGATTACCAGCAAGAATTATTGGCAAAAGGAGTTGGCAAGTGAAGTTATTAGATAGTATTGCCGACCTTGGCCGCAGCGCTATCGAGTTAGTGCTCGGTTTTGGCCGTGCAGGCCTGATGCTGTGGGGCGCGATTGTTCGTTGGCCTCGGGTGCGTAAAGGTTTTCCATTATTAGTGCGCCAAATCTATGTGGTCGGCGTACAATCTATGGTCATTATTGTGGTCTCCGGCCTGTTTATCGGCATGGTGTTGGCGCTGCAGGGCTACAACATCTTAGTCGGGTTTGGGACGGAAGAAAGTTTAGGCCCGATGGTGGCCTTAAGTTTACTGCGTGAACTTGGCCCCGTGGTTACAGCGTTGTTATTTGCTGGCCGCGCAGGTTCGGCACTCACCGCCGAAATCGGTCTGATGAAGAGTACCGAGCAGTTATCCAGCTTAGAGATGATGGCGATTGACCCACTGCGGCAAATCATTGCGCCACGCTTTTGGGCGGGTGTAATAAGCATGCCGTTGTTGGCGCTGATGTTTACTGCGGTAGGTATTTATGGCGGCCATTTAGTGGGCGTGGAATGGAAGGGGATCGATGGTGGTGCCTTCTGGTCGATTCTGCAAGCCTCGGTAGAATGGCGCCAAGACATAGTGAACTGCCTGATTAAGAGCGGTGTTTTTGCCGTGGTGGTGACTTGGATTGCGCTATATCGTGGTTATCAAGTGATCCCTAATCCAGAGGGGATCAGCCGTGCAACTACTTCAACTGTGGTGCAATCGAGCCTCGCCGTATTGGCATTGGACTTTTTACTAACAGCCCTGATGTTTGGCCGCTAACGGATTGCAGCGCCAAGGATACAGATCGACGGATTAACAGAGTGGTAACTGAGCATGTTGACACGAAAAATTGAATTATTAGTGGGTGTGTTTCTCTTAACGGGCTTAGCGGCCTTTTTAGTGTTGGTGTTTAAAGTCGCCAATATCGAAGTGCAGACCAGCGACAGTAGCTATACCCTCACCGCCAACTTCACCAATATCGGTGGCTTGAAGGTTCGCTCTCCGGTCAAGGTTGGCGGCGTCGTGGTTGGCCGCGTGAGTAAGATTGATTTAGACCCAGTCAAACTGGTGGCTGTGGTGACGATTGTGATGGACAAGCGTTTCGATAAATTTCCTGAAACCAGTAGCTTAGCTATTTTAACTTCAGGTTTGCTCGGTGAGCAGTTCCTCGGATTAACACCGGGCTTTGTCGATGATGACGTGAGTATGCTTAAGGATGGCGACAAAATTGACGATACTCGCTCAGCATTAGTGTTAGAAGATCTGATTGGTCAGTTCTTATATAGTATGGGTTCAAAGGATAAATAGGGGTTACCGCTATGTTTAAACGCTTATCGCGCTTATTACTGCCGTTAGTATGGATGTTTACTGCAACGACCGCACTGGCGGATGACGCTCAGGTTAACACTATGGATCCTTATGCCATGGTGAAATCTGTTGCCAACAAAACCTTCGATCGGTTCCACAAAGACAAGGCGTTGATTGACGCCGATGCGGATCATCTCAAGGTGATTGTGCGTGAAGAATTAATGCCTTACATCGACTATAAATACGCCTCTTACAAAGTGTTAGGTCAGTATTTAAAAGAGTCGACTGAAGATCAGCGCAATCGTTTCGTCGATGCTTTTGAAGGCTACTTAGTTTCAACCTATGCCCAAGCTTTTACCGAATACACTAACCAAAAAGTGGAGTTTTCGCCTGGTAGTGATTTCAGCAATGAGAAGATTGTCGATGTAAACGTACAGATTATCGAAGCGGGTCGTCCGCCGATTAAGCTGTTGTTTAAAGTTCGTCGCCTCAAGGATGACTCTTGGAAGGCGTTTGACCTAGTCGCTGAAGGCGTGAGTTTGCTGTCCTCTAAGCAATCTGAAATCTCGAACCTTATCCGCCAACAGGGGATTGATTCAGTGATTAAGATGCTGGAAGAGCGCACCAAAGACAAAGTGACTAAAAAGCCTAAAGCAGGGAAGTAAGCGCCGTGGTTGAATTTGTGCAACAGGGTAACATTTGCCACCTAAAAGGGCGTTTATCACAGGAGCAAGTGGTCGAGCTATGGCCGCAAAGGCAAAGCCTGTTAAGCCAAGATACCCAAATGTTGTCGCTCACTGAGCTGGAGTACAGCGACAGTGCTGGTGTGGCATTTTTGTTGGCGTTAGTGCGCCAGCATGGCACGCCACTGAAGCTGTGCTCGGCATCGGAGCAGTTAAAAAAATTAATCGATTTATATGATTTACAATCCTTCTTCAGCGAAGAAGCGAATTGAAAAGGTACCGAATTTCATGGAATGCAGCTTAATAGAACAGATTTTACGTGACGCGTTAGCACTCGATGAAGTGCACGCCAGCTCCGATGGCAGCCACTACAAAGTGATCGCAGTCGGTGAATGTTTTGACGGCATGAGCCGTGTAAAACAGCAACAAGCCATTTATGCACCCCTGATGAGTTATATCGCCAGCGGTGAGTTACATGCATTAACGATTAAAACTTTCACGCCGACTCAATGGAAACGCGAGAAAATTTTCAACAGCTAGTAGTGAGGAAAAGTGGATAAATTAGCGATTCAAGCAAGCCCTCCGCTTGCTGGTGATGTGATTATTTCCGGCGCTAAAAACGCTGCGCTGCCGATTCTGATGGCAGGCGTGTTAGCCGAGACTGATTTTATTGTGTCGAATGTCCCCAATTTGCGCGATGTGAGCACCAGCTGCAAGTTGCTGCGCTGCCTAGGCGCCGATGTGGATGAGTTGGGCGAAGGTAAGATCCGTATTTCGACCAAGAACCTTAATGAGTTCTGCGCCCCTTACGACCTCGTTAAGACCATGCGTGCCTCGATTCTGATCCTTGGCCCGTTATTAGCCCGCTATGGCACCGCAGACGTATCATTACCCGGTGGCTGCGCCATTGGTGCTCGTCCAGTAAATCTTCACTTACATGGCCTCGAAATGATGGGCGCCAAGATTGAAGTGAAAGAAGGTTATATCAAGGCCCGTGTCGATGGTCGCTTAAAGGGCGCCCATATTTTTATGGACATGGTGAGCGTAGGCGCGACCGAAAACCTATTGATGGCCGCGGCACTTGCCGATGGCGAAACCGTGATTGAAAACGCGGCCCGTGAACCAGAAGTGATCGACTTGGCGAACTGTTTGATTGCCATGGGCGCGAAGATCACTGGTGTCGGCAGTGCCACACTGCGTATTCAAGGTGTTGAGCGTCTACAGGGCTGTGAGTACCGAGTGATGCCAGACCGTATCGAAACGGGTTCCTTCCTTGTGGCTGCGGCAGTGACCCGTGGTCGTATCCGTTGCTTAAAGGCCGATCCAGGTTCGTTAGAGTCTGTTATCGCGAAACTTGAAGATGCGGGCGCCAAGATCACTACAGGTGAAGATTGGATTGAGCTAGACATGGAAGGCAAACGTCCGAAAGCGGTAAATATCAAGACGGCGCCATACCCAGGTTTTCCAACCGATATGCAGGCGCAATTCTGCGTGCTCAACGTATTAGCCCAGGGCACGGCGACCATTACCGAAACCATCTTCGAAAACCGCTTTATGCACGTGCCAGAACTTATCCGTATGGGCGCGACCATGGAGCTTGAAGGCAATACCTGCATTATCCAAGGCATTGAGTCTTTGAGTGGTGCACAGGTAATGGCGACCGATTTACGCGCTTCGGCAAGTCTAGTGATCGCAGGTTTAGTCGCCGATGGTAAAACCATCGTCGATCGCATCTATCACCTAGATCGCGGCTACGAGCATATTGAGCAGAAATTCCAAGGATTGGGCGCGCATGTAGAGCGTGTGCAATAACATTTGCGTCGGATTAGCTCCCAATAAAAAACCAGCCAAGTGCTGGTTTTTTATTGAGCGCAATTTATTTAGGTAAAAAGGAAAGAGACATCTAAATGCTGGATCTGATTGATGGATGAGTCATGGCATTTGCTCGACGACTCGCAGCGAGTCCTTCCTTGGATGCTCGACCGCCCCATCCATGGGGCGGACGGTCGTCTCGCTAATCACCATGGCTTCCCCTTTTAGCATCGGTGTAGTCTGCAGGTTTTAAAGAAACACACAGCATGCTTTGGGACAAAAGCGTGTCAGGACATCGGCTGCATCAGGTGAATTTCGGATAAAAATTTATATGGCGATAACGCCTCAAACACCGGCTTGGTGAAGTTGGCGCCTTTTTTGGAACAAAAAAGGTGATAGCTTTGCCAAGTCCGCGTGCTTTGACTTGTGTACGCCCAGCATGGGCATGAACTAATGAGGTGAAAGTCCTCTGTAGGAAGGTCACCGTTCAATAACATGCTGTTATTAAACGCTAACTACTAGTGAATGGCAAGGGCTTATCCGCGAGGATTGGTCTGAAGGAAGCCGCTAGCAAATTTGCGAGCTGATGAACAAGAACATCATATGAGGCGTAGGCTAGAGGTGAGTTGGCACAAGACGACGAAACCACGTGATCTAATGGCCACCGTAAATGATGCAGCAGTGCAAAGAAAGTTCATGTTCTTATCTGGGGAGATCTGCTTAACACGCGATCGGTCAATAACCAGTCAGGCTCTGGTCTATTAAGTGCCTTGGCTTTTCAATCTCATCGACTGAAAAGAGCGAACCAGATGAAAACCGATAGCGCATGACGGGGCAACTCGGCATGTGATTAAGCAGAAGTCAGCAGACGGCATAGTAGCTCAACGCCCATCGTAATGGATGGGATAGCATACCCCGCGTTAGCGTTGTGGGTACATGGTGAAGGCCTGAACATTTAGAAGAAGGAGGAGTCTTGTCAAACTTGTCGATACCCACTACGTCGCCAGACGATTACTATCGGCAGCGTATTGATATGCAACCGGCCTTCAACAGCGATTTATTCCAACAACTACTCGAACCTGAAAATCTACACCGAGCTTGGCGTCAAGTTAAAGCCAATAAAGGCGCGGCTGGCATCGATGGCATGACTATCGAAGCCTTCCCGCTTTGGATGCAACAAGGCGGTTGGCAACGGTGTAAATCTCTACTGGAACGAGGTGAATATAACCCTTCAGCAGTCAGACGCGTAGAGATCGACAAACCCGATGGCGGTAAACGCAAACTGGGTATCCCTAACGTCATTGATCGTGTGATACAGCAAGCTATTGCTCAAATTCTCACGCCGTTGTTTGACCCTTTCTTCTCGGCTAATAGCTTCGGCTTTAGACCGAATAGGAATGCCAAACAAGCGGTCTTGCAAGTCAGAGATATCATCAAACAGAAGCGCAAATTTGCCGTCGATGTTGATCTGTCCAAGTTCTTTGATCGAGTAAATCACGACCTGTTGATGACTCAATTGAGGATCAAGGTACAGGATAAGCGTCTGCTGGCGCTTATTGGTAAATACCTGCGAGCTGGTGTGATGGTCAACGACCAATTTGAAGCAAGCTTCGAAGGCGTGCCTCAAGGCGGCCCACTCTCGCCATTACTCTCTAACATTATGTTGGACAGTCTTGATAAAGAGCTGGAAAGCCGAGGGCACAAATTCGCCCGCTACGCGGACGACTTTATCATTTTGGTCAAGTCTCAACGAGCGGGCGAACGTGTCCTCAAGAGTATTACTCGCTATCTTGCCACTAAGCTAAAACTGGTTGTTAACGAACAGAAAAGCCAAGTGGTTAAGGTAGGCCAAAGCAAGTTCCTAGGGTTTACCTTTAACCGCGGAAAGATCCAGTGGCATGTCAAAACACTGCACATCTTCAAACAAAAGATAAGACGACTGACAAACCGCAATTGGGGCGTGAGCATGAGCTATCAATTGTTTAAAGTGCGGCAATACATGCAAGGCTGGATCAACTACTTTGGCATAGCCAACGCTTACCAAGGATGTGTCGAGTTAGACCACTGGATCCGTCGTCGAGTACGTATGTGCTACTGGCGTCAATGGCGAAAGCCACGGACTAAGGTACAAAACTTACTCAAACGTGGCGTCAGGATCCAAGCGGCCGTTGCTTGTGGAATTACAAGCAAAGGGCCGTGGCGAAGCTCGAAAACACCAGGGATACAGCAAGCGCTGAGTAATGAGTATCTTAAGAAAGCAGGATTGTATTCACTGAGAGATGGATGGATCGCGGTTCACTATCCGAACCAGAAAACAGGTTAGGCGTTCTAAATGAACCGCCCTGTGCGGAGCCGCATGCAGGGTGGTGTGGGGGCTGGAGGCTAAATACCTCCGGCTACCCGATTAGATGATTTACTGATATTTAATTGCTGAAGCATGATGTGATTAAAAGCCTCTTTGTATGCCCACCCAGTAGAAATAAACTTTTTATAAGGTTCACCGAAATAGTAAGGGCCTGCCTGCTTATGTGATGGATCTTGATCCATTAAGCTTGATAGATATGCGAGCAACTCATTAGCTTCAATAGACTTGCTATTTGATGAGTGGTCAATTTGCTCTGACTGTTTGGGTAGAAGACCAGGGTAGATTTTTACCCCTGGCACAGAAGGCAATAATGCGACCACACCCGCATTGATTAGATTGCGAGCATCTGATTCAGCGCTCCTTTGCTCAATAATACTAATGCGCTCGTTATAAACTGGGTCGTATTTTTCTGCTAGCAACCGTGCTCGCTCTCTATTTTTACCTTCTGTGTCATTTATTATGTGGTATGCCTCTGCGAAAGGAACCAGTGGCACGGCCACTAGCAAAGCTGAAACTGTGGCTAAACCACTTAAGGTTTCATTATGCCTGCCATCATTAGACGCACATGACGCAAGAAAGAATGATAAAAGTATGATTACGGTTGGCTTCATATTCATCTAACGCTCGAGTTAAGCCGCGCCGCGAAGCGGCGTCGGCTTGAACGAATTGTTAGACATCATTTGCCGACTACCTTGGTGCTCTCGCCTTTCACGTAGTGAACAAATTCTTCCAACTGATCAGCGTGCAAGGCCAAGCGATCTTCTTCTTGTCCAAGATAAGCCTGTCTAGCTTCAAGCAAGACGGGCTGATACTGGGCCGGTAGGCGCTCCATTGCCCAGTCGGCAGCGACATCCTTCGGCGCGATTTTGCCGGTTACTGCGCTGTACCAAATACGAGACAACGTAAGCACTACATTTCGCTCATCGCCAGCCCAGTCGGGCTGCGAGTTCCATAGCTTCAAGGTTTCATTTAGTGCCTCGAATAGATCCTGTTCAGGGACCGGATCAAAGAGTTCCTCCGCCGCTGGACCTACCAAGGCAACGCTATGTTCTCTTGCTTTTGTCAGCAAGATAGCCAGATCAATGTCGATCGTGGCTGGCTCGAAGATACCCGCAAGAATGTCATTGCGCTGCCATTCTCCAAATTGCAGTTCTCGCTTAGCTGGATAACGCCACGGAATGATGTCGTCGTGCACGACAATGGTGACTTCTATAGCGCGGAGAGCCTCACTCTCGCCGGGGAAAGTCGAAACCTCCAGAAGGTCGTTGAGCAAAGCTCGCCGCGTTGTTTCATTAAGCCTTACAGTCACAGTAACCAGCAAATCAATATCGCTGTATGGCTTCAGGCCGCCATTCACTGCGGAGCCGTACAAATGCACGGCCAGCAACGTCGGCTCCAGATGGCGCTCAATGACACTAAGCACCTCTAACAGTTGTGTCGAAATTTCGGCGATCACTGCGTCCCTCATGATGTCTAACATTTTATTCATGCGCATGCGCGTTTACCTCGTTGGACCAGTGAAAACGCGCACGGTTAACTATCTGTATGCAAAGAACTTATCAGCTTTTTGTTTAATACACCATCTGGAAAAACGCGCATGCGCGTTTTCCAAACCTATTAACTAAAACTCAGCCTCTATAGTCAATTGATTTTATAGCGTTTTATTTATTGCGAATGGAATTAGTGCGCACTGATTTTGTCTTAAAATCATACCAAAATACCTAAATTTAAATACGACTGTATACCCATACATTCTTAGCCGATTTCTGGTAAGGCCAAACATAGGCAAATAGATAAGAATATGTATGGCAGCAGGTGTGGGAGTTTTCGATTGAGCTAACGAACGGAAACAAGGAATGAATTTGGAGCAAAAGTCCGTTAGAAATGGCAGTGCTATATTTAGCTCTGCATTTGAGGGTAGGTAATAGGTGATTTGGACGATGACTCAGAATGAGGTTTTACATGCCTCATTCTGAGATTAACAAAGTCAGTTACTGAGCTTAATTATCGACGACGACTTTTTCATCGATAATAACGGGTAGTTCTTGCTGTTTACCTTGGCGAATAACTGTCATCATGATTTTCTTGCCGGGTGTGGTCTCGGCAATTCTATCCATCAGCATTTCGACCCCAGGCACATCTTCGTCGCCGTATTTGATGATTACATCCCTTGGTTGTAGCTGCGCTCGTGCCGCTGGACCATTAGGATCGACACCAGTAACTAATACCCCACGTAAATCGGGCAGGTTGAGGATTTGTGCCACAACTGGGTTAATCGGTTCGCCAGAGATCCCTAAGGCACCACGGATCACACGACCATTTTTAATTAGCTTACCCATAATGCTGTGGGCCAGTTTAATCGGGATCGCGAAGTTAATGCCGTGGCCGCCACCTTCGCCGCCCACTTGGAAGGCGGCGGTGTTGATACCAATCAGGCTACCGTTAGTATCAATTAATGCACCACCGGAGTTACCGGCGTTAATCGCGGCATCTGTCTGTAAAAAGTCTAAATAACCCGAACTCAAGCCGTTACGACCCGTGGCGCTGATAATACCTTGGGTAATGGTTTGCCCAAGGTTATAAGGGTTACCAATGGCTAATACCACATCGCCAACCTGTGGTGGGCTGTCGAGATTGACTGGCACAGTAGGAAGATTATCGCCTTCGATCTTAAGCACAGAAAGATCGGTTTCGGGATCAAAACCTACCACTTCCGAGGTGAATTTGCGGCCATCTTGTAGGGCGACTACAATTTCATCGGCTTTTTTAATGACATGATAATTCGTGAGAATATAGCCTTCTTTACTCATGATCACCCCAGATCCTAAACCTTGGAGTGAGCCAGAATTCAATGGACGGCTCTGATCGATACTTAAGCTGTAAATATTGACTACGGCAGGTGCTGCGCGGCGCACTGCCTTAGCAAAGGACAGTTCAACTGTATTATTACCGCGGTTTTGCAGAAGTGAATTGCCAAGACTCTTATTATCGAAGTAGTGAGTCACCAATAAAAACATGGCCGCCATGATAAGGCCGAAAAGCACGGCTTTACCGAGATATAACAGGGTTTCTTTTATTGTCATGGCAGGCTAAATATTGAAAAAGGTGAGTTAGATTAACATGTTTAACAAGTTAAAGCATAGGGAACGCGCGTTCCCTATGCTGATCCGCATCTGATAATGGGATATAAATCAGACCGGCGTATCGATTAACGCAGTACTAGGTACAATAAGCTCTTACCACGCAGGATCTTCAGGGCTACAGCACCTTCTTGATCTTTGAGCTGTTCCTTGAGTGATTTGAGATCTTTCACCGCAGAACGATTGATACCGACAATCAAATCGCCTTTTTGCAGACCACTCATTGCCGCAGGCGAGCCTTGCGCGACATCGGTAATTTCAACCCCTTTAGAGGCATTTTCTAATGAGGCTCCTTGCAACATAGGATGTACAGCACCAGCCGCTTTTTCAGTGGTTTGGCTAGCTTCGCCTAAGGTGACACTCACGGTCTTCTTATCACCATCACGGATAAGGCCCAGTTCGACCTTGGCGCCTGCGCCCATGGTTGCCACTTTAGCTCGCAGCTCTTGGAACGACTTAATTGCTCGTCCATCCACGCTGACAATAATATCGCCCGCTTTAATACCTGCTTTTTCGGCAGCACTGCCCGCAGTGACTTCATTCACAAAGCCCCCGTGCTGAGTGTCTAACCCAAAGCCTTGGGCAAGTTGGCTATCTAAATCACGGCCTGAAATCCCCAGCACGCCACGGCGAACTTCACCGTGTTCGGCAATTTGAGCCACGAGGTTTTTCACCATGTTTGCGGGAATCGCAAAACCGATACCGACGTTACCACCGTTTGGTGCGACGATAGCCGTGTTAATACCGATCAGTTCACCTTTAAGGTTAACCAGCGCGCCACCCGAGTTACCACTGTTGATGGCTGCATCGGTTTGGATAAAGTTTTCAAGCATTTCAATGCCTAAACCACTACGGCCTAGGGCACTGACAATCCCTGATGTCACGGTTTGGCCTAAACCAAAGGGGTTACCAATGGCGACGGCAAAGTCACCAACACGCAGCTCATCTGAGTCGGAGGTTTTAATTGCGACTAGATTTTTTGCTTCAATTTGCAGCAAAGCAATGTCGGACTCTGAATCGGTACCAATCAGTTTGGCTTTGACTTCACGGCCATCATGTAAGCCAACTTGGATATCATCGGCACCGTCAATCACATGGTTGTTGGTGACGATATAACCTTTATCCGCGTCGATAATTACGCCTGAGCCTAAGCCTCTAAATGGACGCTCTTGTACTTGTTCCTGCGGTGCATTCGGGCCGAAGAAATAGCGGAACACATCCGGAACGCGTTGTTTAGAAACATGGGTGCCGGAAACCGCTACAGAAACCACAGCGGGCGTCGTACGTTCTAACATAGGGGCAAGGCTGGGAATGGGTTGTCCCTCAACAGATTGCGGAATAGCGGCCTGTGACACCGCAGGCATCATTGTCAGGGTTGCGGCTAACATTGCGGCTGAAAGTACAGATAATTTCGTTTTCATCTATTCATAACTCCAAATAAGGGATCAAGGATCTGGATGTAATGCGTCGTCAGTTTGTGTCCGCACCAGATCGAATCTGTATCGTTACCGGCTATTTGCCTAGGTAACCTTTCGGACACGCACCTCATTGAAAAAGTTCATCAATATTAACAAAGGTTAATTTCTTAACGGTTATTTTATCAACATTTTATTGACTGTAACTGAAGTGAAACCTGTGGGCTTTTAAGGTATTTTTCAAGTCCTAATAACTTCCAATCATTGAGTTTAATCAGCTAACAGCATAGTTCTTCCTAATAAGTTTTATCATATTAAGCCGTTGTGCTAGGCCTCTCCGCAAGCTCACTACAGATCCAAGTTGATGGGGTATAAATATATGCTGCGTCATCTTGGCCGTGTTAATATCAACGCAGTTTTTCCAAAGGATAAAAGAGAATAATAACGTGCCCCAGTTAAGCCCTTGGCAGCATTATCAAAAAGATCTTACTCGTGATGGTTTTTCCCATGATCCGGCGCAGGAAATGGCGGTAAAGGCGCTGCAACGCGTATACGAAGATTTAACCGCTGCAGAAGCGCCCAGCTCACTATTTGGCAAGTTATTGACCTCCTTTGGCCTTAAGTCTGCGCCTGTCGCGCCTAAGGGTTTGTATCTTTGGGGCGGTGTCGGTCGCGGCAAAACCTATTTGATGGACACTTTTTTTGATGCGCTGCCAGGTAATCAAAAACTAAGGGCGCACTTTCACCGCTTTATGCATCAACTGCATTTAGATCTGGATGCGCTCAAAGGCACGCGCGATCCTTTGTTAGTTATTGCCAAACAAATGGCAGCTAAATATCGAGTCATTTGTTTTGATGAATTTTTTGTCTCTGACATCACTGATGCCATGTTACTTGGCACCTTATTTCAAGCTCTCTTTAAAGAAGGCGTGGTCTTAGTTGCGACCTCAAACATCATTCCCGATGATTTGTATAAAAACGGATTGCAACGGGCACGATTCCTTCCCGCGATCGCCTTGATCAATCAACATTGTGAAGTGCTCAATGTGGATTCGGGCATCGACTATCGCCTGCGTACACTGGAGCAGGCAGAGATTTATCACCATCCACTCGATGAGCAGGCCGATACTAACTTACTGCGTTATTTCCGTCAGTTAGCCCCCGAGGCTGAAATTTCAACCGATGCGATTGAAATTGAAGGCCGTGAAATATCCATTCGCCAACAGGCGCAAGGCGTCTTACTGGCGGATTTTAGAGCCTTATGTGATGGCCCCCGTAGTCAGCGGGATTATATGGAACTGGCGCGGATTTATCATACCGTACTGGTGAGTGGCATTGAGCAAATGGGCGCATTTTTAACGGGTGATGATATCGCCAGACGCTTTTTGGCCATGGTGGATGAGTTTTACGAACGAAACGTTAAATTGATCGTGTCAGCGCAGGTGCCGTTAGAAGAC
This sequence comes from Shewanella sp. FDAARGOS_354, assembly GCF_002209245.2. Classification (NCBI taxonomy): domain Bacteria; kingdom Pseudomonadati; phylum Pseudomonadota; class Gammaproteobacteria; order Alteromonadales; family Shewanellaceae; genus Shewanella; species Shewanella sp. FDAARGOS_354. The sequence goes on from NZ_CP022089.2 coordinate 4,426,005, forward strand.
ATTTATGCCGACGGCTTATTGAGTTTTGAATTCAGACGTTGTCGTTCCCGTTTGATTGAAATGCAATCCCACGATTACTTAAAATCAGAGCATTTACCCTAAGTATTAGACTATTGCAGAGCGTGCTTTGCGGGGTTTTTCTCAACAAATCTTTAGTGGCTCATTCCTTAGCGTAGTAATGAGCCACATCGATCGAATTTTTATGATTTTTGTCAAAATATCAGGTGATTTTTAACTCACGTTTGTCTATAATCCGCCACCTGCCCACGTTACTCCACCAAACTAGGTGGAAGTTGTACGCCGAGTTAAGTACTCGAAGGGGTACTGAAAGGCAATTTTGTGTTGTTTGTCATTGCAAGCAACATGTGAGACAGAAAATTAACTTTGGGTTTTTGTAATAATGAAGACTTTTACTGCTACACCAGAAACTGTAACTCGTGACTGGTTCGTCGTTGATGCAGACGGCAAAACTTTAGGTCGTATCGCTACCGAAATCGCTCTGCGTTTACGCGGTAAGCACAAGCCTGAATACACTCCTCACGTTGACACTGGTGATTACATCATCGTTATCAACGCTGAGAAAGTTACTGTTACTGGTAACAAAGCGCAAGGCAAGACGTACTACTCGCACTCAGGCTTCCCTGGTGGCATTAAGCAAATCAGCTTTGAAAAGCTGCAAGCTCATAAGCCAGAAATGATCATCGAGAAAGCAGTTAAGGGTATGTTACCAAAAGGTCCACTGGGCCGTGCCATGTTCCGTAAACTGAAAGTTTACGCTGGCGCAGAACATAACCACGCTGCACAACAACCTCAAGTTCTTGATATCTAAACGGGATTAAGCAAATGGCTGCAACTCAGTACTACGGCACTGGCCGTCGCAAAACCTCTACAGCACGCGTATTCGCTAAAGCTGGTAGTGGCAACATCGTTGTAAATCAACGTCCTTTGGACCAATACTTTGGTCGTGAAACTGCTCGTATGGTTGTTCGTCAACCATTAGAGTTAGTTGAAATGACTGACAAGCTGGACATCTATGTAACTGTTAAAGGCGGTGGTATCACTGGCCAAGCAGGTGCAATCCGTCACGGTATCACTCGTGCCCTGATGCAATTAGATGAAGCTCTGCGTCCATCATTACGTTCTGCTGGTTTCGTTACCCGTGACGCTCGTAAAGTTGAGCGTAAGAAAGTGGGTCTACGTAAAGCACGTCGTAAGCCACAATTCTCTAAGCGTTAATACGTTTTGGAATCTCAAAAAACCCAGCTTATGCTGGGTTTTTTATTGCCTAAAATTGGTTATCCTCGTATTAATCACCGATTTTTAAGGTAGAAAAAGCTAAGAGAGAGGAAAATGAGCTTACAGTTATTTATGCTAGCCGTGGCACTGGTGTTGATTTTGGAAGGTGTGGGACCATTGTTATTCCCCAATAAATGGCGCCGATATTTAAATGAACTTTCCAATCAAAATCAGCAAGTTTTGCGTCGAATCGGTGGCTCATTAGTCACTGCTGGTGTGGTCATTTTGATTATTTTTTCATAAATGCCTTACCACTTGCGGTTTAAAATCTGTTAGAATTCTTTTTTAACCACAACCTTGCAGCAAACAATGGGCAAAAACGTAGTTGTTCTCGGCACTCAATGGGGTGACGAAGGAAAAGGTAAGATTGTCGACCTTCTAACAGAACAGGCAAAATATGTAGTTCGCTACCAGGGCGGTCATAACGCAGGTCACACTTTAGTGATCAATGGCGATAAAACCGTACTTCATCTGATCCCATCAGGCATCCTACGCGACAATGTGAAATGCATTATCGGTAATGGTGTGGTGCTTGCACCCGACGCACTGATGAAAGAAATCAACATGCTCAAAGAGCGTGGCATTCCTGTTGAGGAACGTCTACTGATTTCTGAAGCATGTCCGCTGATCCTACCATTCCACAGTGCCTTAGACATCGCTCGCGAAAAAGCGCGCGGTAACAAAGCTATTGGTACTACGGGTCGTGGTATTGGTCCTGCGTATGAAGATAAGATTTCCCGTCGCGGTCTGCGTGTTGGCGATCTGTTCAATGCTGAACTATTTGCTGAAAAGCTGAAAGAAGTTATGGCATATCATAACTTTATGCTGACAGAGTACTACAAAGTTGACGCCGTAGATTACGAGCAAACACTGAGCGATGCGTTAGCCTTAGCTGACTATCTGAAGAGCATGTGTGTTGATGTGACTGAACTCTTGGATAACGCGCGTAAAGCGGGTGAGCCAATCCTGTTCGAAGGCGCACAAGGTACACTGTTAGACATTGACCACGGTACTTATCCGTTTGTGACTTCGTCAAATACGACCGCAGGTGGTGTGGCGACAGGCAGCGGCTTTGGTCCACGTCATTTAGACTATGTCTTAGGTATCATGAAGGCATACACCACTCGCGTGGGAGCTGGTCCTTTCCCAACTGAACTCTTATGTGAAGTGGGTGATCATTTAGGGACTAAAGGTCATGAATTTGGTGCGACTACTGGTCGTAAACGTCGTCCAGGTTGGTTAGATGCAGTGGCAATGCGCCGCGCAGTACAAATCAACAGCGTAAGCGGCTTCTGCTTAACTAAGTTAGACGTACTTGATGGCCTGAAAGAAGTGAAGATCTGTGTGGGTTATCAACATCCAGATGGCACTATCTCTAAGGTTACGCCATTAGCAGCTGAAGGTTATGAGCAGGTCATGCCTGTTTATGAAACTATGCCAGGCTGGAGCGAGTCAACTTTCGGTGCGACCTCTTTAGATCAGTTACCGCAAGCAGCTATCAACTACATCAAGCGTATTGAAGAGTTGTTAGAAACGCCGATCGACATCATTTCTACCGGTCCAGATCGTAATGAGACGATGATTTTAGTTAGCCCGTTTAACTAAAATCGTAGAGGCCGTGTTTCACGGCCTTTTCTTCCTCTGCTGTTCCTTCCTGTTTGCTTTCGTGGTTAGAAATTCGGCTCGAGCTCAAGAAATAGGTTATACTGCCGATGCAAGTATTCACCTTATTGTCATTGAGAGTCGTTATGCTACGTACTGCATTAGTTGCGCTGCTGCCCTTAGTATCTTCAATGTGCTTTGCTGAAACACAGGCGGTGGATATTTATTCTCAAGATCAATTGCTTGAAATGATCCGCGGTGAAAAGTATTTGGCAAGAGTCAAACAAGATGACTGTCAGTTAGTGCAAGACATCGAAGCGCGCGCAGAAGTCTTAAAGCAGCCCCTGTATCAGTTTTTGTGGGGAGAAATGCTCAACCACGGAACCTGTGTAAAAGCCAATGCGGTCAAAGGGATGGGGTTATTGCGTGATGCAGCTGAGCAGGGCAGCCCCGAGGCTATGGTGAAACTTGCCGAATATTATCAAAATGGTAAGTTTGTTATTCGTAATAAAGACCGTGCGGTCAATTATTTATTGCCAGCGGCAGCGAGCGGTAGTTTAGCCGCGCGGATGATGTTGGTCCGTTTATACGGTGAAGGTTATGGTAGTCCAAGAGACTATGAAATGGCCTATAACTGGTTATACAACAATGTATTTACCGATGAGGCGACTAAGAAAAAAGCCTTGTCATTACTGCAGGTGTTAGCCGCTAAAATGCCCGCCAGTGCAGTGGCGCGGGCCCAGCAAGAGCACTTGCGAACCCGTTGAGTTGTCTCTACTGATTGAGACAAAAATATTGGATATTGAATGATCAAAGACCCTCATTTCGAGCGTGAACAGGATAAGTACGAAAACCCTATCCCAAGTCGTGAGTATATTATCGAGTACTTACGTTCTCAAAAATCACCTATTACCCGTGACAGCATCGCTGCTGCACTACAGATCCATGATGAAGAGCAATTAGAAGCCCTGCGCCGCCGTTTACGGGCGATGGAGCGCGACGGTGAATTGGTATTTACCCGCGGTCAAAGCTACGGCTTACCTGAAAAAATGGATCTGATCTCCGGCATTGTTCTTGGGCACAGAGAAGGCTACGGCTTCTTTAAACCTGACGAAGGTGGCGACGATTTATTTATCTCAAATCGCGACATGCTGATGTATTTCCATGGCGATAAAGTGCTGGCACAAAAAGCCGGTATGGATCGTAAAGGTCGTCGTGAAGCCCGTATTGTCCGTTTGATCCAGCCCCGTAGTGCTGCGATTGTTGGTCGATTCCATGTCGACAGTGGTATGGCATTTGTGATTGCCGATGATAAGCGCATTACCCAAGAAATTTTAATCGCTAGTGAAGATCGCAATGGTGCCCGTCAAGGCGATGTGGTGGTGGTAGAATTAACCCGTCGTCCCGGTCGATTTGTTAAAGCCGCAGGCAAAGTGACCGAAGTGCTTGGCAAGCAAATGGCACCGGGAATGGAAATCGAAATAGCCCTACGCAATTACGATCTTCCCCATACGTGGTCGGCCGCCATTGAAAAGAAACTGCGCCGTATTCCCGATGAAGTGACTGAGTCTGATAAAGTGGGTCGTGTCGATCTGCGTGATCTACCCTTAGTGACCATCGATGGTGAAGATGCCCGAGACTTTGACGATGCTGTTTATGCCGAAGCTAAACCCAGTGGTGGCTGGCGTCTGTGGGTGGCGATTGCCGATGTAAGCTATTATGTGCGCACCGATTCGGCCTTAGATACTGAAGCCCGTGCCCGTGGTAACTCGGTGTACTTCCCATCGCAAGTGATCCCAATGTTGCCGGAGAAAATCTCTAACGGCTTGTGTTCACTCAATCCTCATGTTGACCGCCTGTGTATGGTTGCAGAGATGACGGTTTCAGCCCGTGGTAAGTTATCGGGTTATAAGTTTTATCCGGCGGTGATGCATTCACACGCGCGCTTTACCTACACCCAAGTCGCTGCGATGCTCGAAGGCGGACCGATTGCGCCTGAGCATGAAGCACTCTTTCCACATCTTCAATGCTTACAGTCGCTTTATTTAGCGCTTGATGAACAGCGCGCAGAGCGCGGTGCGATAGCATTTGAGACGATAGAAACGCAGTTTATTTTTAACGAACAGCGCAAGATCGATAAGATTGTGCCAAGAGCGCGTAATCAAGCTCATAAAATCATTGAAGAATGTATGATTTTGGCGAACGTGTCTGCCGCTAAGTTTGTGAAAAAGCATAAGGGTGAAATCCTCTATCGAGTGCACGAGTCGCCCTCTGAGCAGAAACTGGCAAACTTTAAAGAGTTTTTAGCTGAGCGTGGTTTGAGCATGGGCGGTGGGCTTGAGCCAACGCCTGCAGATTATCAAAATGTGATGTTGCAGATTGCCGGCCGTCCCGATGCTGAACTTATTCAAGTGATGTTGCTGCGCTCTATGCGCCAAGCTATATACACGCCTGATAACGAAGGCCATTTTGGTTTGGCACTGGAAGAATACGCGCATTTTACCTCGCCTATTCGTCGTTATCCTGACTTAGTGCTGCACCGAGTGATCCGCTATTTGTTGGCGAAAGAAAAAGGTGAAGCCAATGAGAAATGGACTCCCGATGGTGGCTACCACTATCAACTCGATGAATTAGATAAATTAGGCGAAGAATGTTCTACGACTGAACGCCGCGCCGATGAGGCAACACGTGATGTAAGCGACTGGCTTAAATGTGAATTTATGCAGGACCATGTGGGTGACACCTTCGAGGCCGTGATTGCCTCTGTCACTAACTTTGGTTTATTCGTTCGCTTAAATGACTTATTTATCGATGGCTTAGTGCATATTTCTAGTCTGGGCAGCGATTATTACCAGTTCGATCCTATGCGTCAGCGTTTGATTGGTGAGCACACAGGTCAAATCTATCAAGTGGGTGACCCTGTCACGGTAAAAGTGGCCGCGGTAAACTTGGATGATAGACAGATTGACTTAGTCATGATTGGCGACAGTGGTAAAGGCGGTCGCCGCAAGGCGGCACCTAGTCGAGAAAAACCCATGACAGCCCGTGAGCGGGTAAACCGCGAAGGCGCGAAAATGGCGAAAACGGCTAAATCGACTGGCGTTAAAGCGAAAGCAGGTTCAGACAAAGCGCCGAGTAAGTCTAAGTCTAAGTCTAAAGCGGGCACTAAGCCTAAGAAAAGCGTAAAAGATACGGCGAAAAAGCCAAAGGCCGCGAAGCGGAGCACGAGAAAGAAGTAAATGAAAAAACAAGATATTATTTTTGGGATCCACGCGGTTGAAGCGCTGTTAAAACACAGCCCTGAGCGCATTATTGAACTTTGGCTACTGCAGGGCCGTGAGGATGAGCGTTTAACCCCGCTGATCCGTCAAGCGAAAGCCTTTGGCACGAGCATTCAAGTGACTTCACGCAAAGTGTTGGACGAGAAAGCCGAAAGTACTCAGCACCAAGGTATTATTGCCCGTGTGAAAGCGGCTAAAATCCTTGGTGAGCATGACTTAGATGAGCTGTTAGCTAAGACCGATTTACCGTTTTTATTGATTTTAGATGGCGTTACCGATCCGCATAACCTAGGTGCCTGCTTACGTAACGCCGATGCGGCGGGCGTGCAGGGCATTATTGTGCCAAAGGATAACTCCGTTGGCTTAACGGCTGTGGTTAGTAAGGTCGCTTGTGGCGCAGCTGAAACCGTGCCGTTATTCCAAGTGACTAACCTCGCCCGCACTATGCGCCATCTGCAGGAAAAGGGCGTGTGGATTGTCGGCACGGCAGGTGAAGCGGATTGCGAGCTTTATCAAGCCGATCTTAAAGGGCCATTAGCGATTGCGATGGGCGCCGAAGGCAAAGGTTTACGCCGCCTAAGTCGTGAATGTTGCGATACTTTAGTTTCGATTCCGATGGCGGGAAGCGTCTCTAGCTTAAACGTGTCGGTTGCCACGGGTATTTGCCTATTCGAAGCTGTGCGTCAACGCCGTAGTTAATTGATATATATCAATAAAAAAGACGGGTGAGCCCGTCTTTTTTATTGCCTAAATCAGCCCTTAATTGGTTTTAATTGCATCGAGGTTGGATTCGTCCACCTCGTTTGTCTCATCGTGGATAAAGCTGGGCGCTGAGTGAAATTCAAACTCGAATGTTAGCTGTTGCTCGTTATCATTCTCTGCATCTTTAACAAGGGCATCGGCACCTAAATCTTCTTCATCTTCCTGCTGTGTTGGTGTCATGTGTTCCTGCACCGATTCAACATCCACCCTCGGGTCAAGCGCCGCAGCCAGTGGTGATGAGACTAAGTCACCGGTCGCCATGATGTAGTCTTGGGTGACACTGGTTTCGGTTTTTTGCTGTGAGTGAACATAACGTAGCCGTAAAAACAGGATTAAGGTACAGGCCGACATAAAACCATAGAGCATGCTGTTGCCAAACCATTGCATAAGAGTTGAGGCGATTAATGGGCCGATGCTGGCGCCCATGCCAAAGGTGAGCAAAATGGTTGCCGATAGTCCTACCCTTTCACTTTGCTCGACACGGGAGTTAGCCAGTGCGGTTGCCAAGGGATAGAAGGTAAAACCAAGAATGCCGAACAGAAACGTCATCACCAGTGAGAGTGTGGGATGATAGGGGGTGAGGGCGATAGCTAATGCTAAGATCCCAAGCAGTACGCAGTTGATGCGGATCAGGCGACTGCGGGACATAATGTCAGATAATTTTCCCATTGGCCATTGGGCGAGTAGGCCCGCGAGAATGGTTGCTGTCATATAGGTGGCCACCTTCTCGGGCGGTAAACCTAAGTTGCTCGCATAAGCAGGCGCCAAACCGTAAAAGGAGCCTACAATCATGCTGCCAATGGCAATGGTCGTTAGTGCCTGCGGCGCTTTGCGCCAATAGTGAGCAATTTTTAAGGGGGCGGGCACCAGTGGTGCTGGGTGAATACGACGCGTTAAAGAAATCGGGACAATACACAGGGCAAAGCAGATGGCGATCAGTAACAGCGGCTCTAGACCGAGTTCAGGATAGAGGCTGATGGCACCTTGGCCCAAGATCAAACCGAAGTACGAGACTATCATGTAGCTGGCAAACACAGTGCCGCGTTGGCTGCTTTCAGCCTGTTCATTGAGCCAACTTTCGAGCACCATGTATTGGCACATCATCCCCATACCGACGATAAGTCTTAGCAGGATCCAAATCGCTAACTCATCTACGAGTGCGTGACCCAGTGCGGAGGCGGCAACGATCCCAGCACTAGCGACAAAGGCACGGATATGTCCTACTTGGGCGATTAGCCGATGGCCAATCTTAGATCCTGCGACAAGGCCGACATAGTAGGCCGACATCATGCTACCTATCCACAACTGCGGAACATGCATCACCGAGAGCCTAAGGCCTAAATATGTGGTGAGTAAACCGCCAGCCAGCACTGTTAATAACGTCGTGCTATATAAAGAGGCGAAAGTACGTAGCGGGTTTGTCATTAACTGCTCCTTGCATGATTGCCAGGGAGAGTATATCAGCAGTCGGTGTTTATTCCGTGTTGCAAAATGTTGGAATTTATCGACTAATTTATCGTTTTTATGTGTGGGTCACTAAATTGTGCTGAAATGGGATTTGGCTGAGTGGGGAATTGTTGTGCCAGCCAAATCGTTTTATTGCTTGTTTATCTAAAGGTATACAGCAAGTTAAAGGTGGTGATGGTATCCGTCTGCTGGCTGCCCTCAGGAACCACTTCGGTGAACTTGATGTTCATGCCGATTTTAAAGGCCCAATCCTGAAATACTAAATTTTTGTAGTTCATATCGAGAGTCAGGGTATTGTTATTTTCGCCCACTTCGGCGGTGAGATCGGCATTGATACTGGTGTATTCCTGTAATTTTTGAGAAAACTTTGCCGCAGTACGTAGGATCACATCCTTTTCGGGAGCGGGATCTGGCTCTGCGACTGACTCGGCAGGCAAGTTGTATCGATAACCTGGGCCGATTTCGAGACTGAGTTTGGTCTTGTAGCTACTAATTGCGTTAAAACCATAACCCGAAGAAAGAGTTGAGATTTGGGTATAACTACCAAACTGATCCCAAGTGAAGTCGCCACGGCCGAAGATATAACCTTTGTTGAGTTTATAGTTGCTTTGAAGCTGGAGTTCGTACTTTTCTGAGGTGGTCTGATTTTTTTCAGAAGCAAAATACGCTTTTAGCGTCACTTCCTGCTTAGTTTGTTTAGTATCGTAAATCAGTTGGGTTCGACCATTAAAACTGCTCGATTCGGTATTGCCTGTGTTCAATTGTAAGCCAGCTTCGACTTCTGCAGTCAAATCACTTGGTGGTTCCTGATAATCGGGAGGAACAAGCGCAAGTGCATGAAAAGATAGGCAAAACAAACTAACTGGTGCGATAACTTTTAGCATTATAATGGGTTCTTGATAGGCTGATGTCTGATATCCGAATAGGGGTGAGGCGTCATCATACCTGTATTGGATGTTGAGGCAAAGTTATTGCTTGAGTTTCGCGTCTGCTTTCTGTACTATCTCGCGCTCAAATCAGTCACTATTTTCGTTCCTTGCCTCTATTTGGTTTGACTGAGCCAATAACGAGGCTACATAACCGTAAGGAGCAATAAATGCGTCATTACGAAATCGTATTTATGGTTCACCCAGATCAAAGTGAACAAGTACCAGGTATGATTGAGCGTTACACCGGTGTTATCACCGAAGCTAACGGCAAAATCCACCGTTTAGAAGATTGGGGCCGTCGTCAACTGGCTTACCCAATCCAAGATCTGCATAAAGCTCACTATGTTCTGATGAACGTTGAAGCACCAGCAGAGACGATTGAAGAGCTAGAAACTGCTTTCCGTTTCAACGACGCAGTTCTGCGTAACATGGTAATGCGTACTAAAGTTGCCGTTACTGAAGCATCTCCAATGGCGAAAGCTAAAGATGAGCGCGATTCACGTCGTGGCCCAGCTGGCGACCGCTCATATGATGAAGCTAACGCTGAAGAAATCGCTGAGTAAGTTTTTCTGTGACCACCAATAACTTGGTGTTGTCAGGAACCATAACCCGTTCCAGACGCTTTAAAAGCCCAGCAGGCATTGCACATAGTGTGATCATGCTAGAACACAAATCGCAGCGTTATGAAGCAGATATGCTCCGCAATGTCTACGTTCAAATACAAGTGATATTGAGTGGACCACGTTTTGAAAGCGTGGCAGATAATCTGAAAGCAGGTGTGGAAGTACAAGTACAAGGTTTTATGACGCTTCAACAGGGGCGAAATGGCCAAAATCGCTTAGTCATCCATGCCGAAAATGTCGAATTGAAAACTTAGGAGACTGTCAAATGGCACGTTATTTCCGTCGTCGCAAGTTCTGCCGTTTCACCGCTGAAGGTGTTGCAGAAATTGATTACAAAGATATCGTTACTTTAAAGAACTACATCACTGAAAGCGGCAAAATCGTTCCAAGCCGTATCACTGGTACTAGTGCTAAATATCAGCGTCAACTAGCTCGCGCTATCAAGCGTGCTCGTTATCTTTCTCTACTGCCATACACTGATTTACATCAGTAATTGCAGTATTCCTAATCGAATATAGAGGATTTGATAATGAACGTTATTCTGCTTGATAAAATCGCTAACCTGGGTAACCTGGGTGACCAAGTTGCAGTTAAAGCTGGTTACGCTCGTAACTACCTGCTGCCACAAGGTAAAGCTGTTGTTGCTAACGAAAGCAACGTTAAAGTATTTGAAGCTCGTCGCGCTGAATTAGAAGCTAAAATCGCTGCTGATCTGGCTGCTGCTAACCAACGTGCTGAGAAAATCGCTGCTCTGGAAGCTGTTGTTATTGCTTCTAAAGCGGGTGATGAAGGCAAACTGTTTGGTTCAGTTGGCAACCGTGACATCGCTGATGCAGTAACTGCTGCTGGCGTTGAACTGGCTAAATCAGAAGTTCGTTTACCATTAGGCGCTCTGCGTACTACTGGCGACTTCGAAGTTGAAGTTCAGTTACACACTGAAGTTAAAGCTGTTGTTAAAGTTTCTATCGTTGCAGAAGCCTAATTACATACTGCTTTAAACTAAAAAAACACCGCTTAGGCGGTGTTTTTTTATGGGCGCGATTTAGTTCGTATTGTTGTGTAAGTGGTTGTTTGTCAAGCATCAAGGATAAACAGGCTTAGCTACTTCATCGCAGCTAAGCCTGGCACTAAGGCTCAATATGTTATTGCTGCGGACTGTTGTTAAAAGGCGCAAGTACTCGCGGTAGCACGCCCTGTAATTTAGAAATTGCCACCCCATAGTTAGTGATAGGCACCTGCCGCCGTTGACATTCACGGATGCGACGGAGCATTTCATTGCGGTTAAACATACAAGCGCCGCAGTGGATGACGAGGGCATATTGTTCTAAATTATCGGGAAAGTCGTGCCCAGATGTAACTACAAACTGGAGTTGTTTGCCGGTGTAGCTATTTATCCAGCGGGGAAGTTTAACTCGGCCAATATCGTCCTCCTGCACATTGTGACTACAGGCTTCGGCGATGAGCACTTTATTACCATCTTGCAATTTATCTAAAGCATCAGCTCCCGCAGCGAGAACGGCTAAATCGCCTTTAAATCGGGCAAATAAGGTTGAGAAGGTGGTGAGAGGGACTGCGTCTGGCACTGTGGCGGCGACTTGCTTAATCGCTTGAGCATCAGAAATCACCAGCTTAGGCGTAACCACTGATAATGCCTGCGTTAGTTCTGTTTCTTTGACGACCATTGCGATGGCGCTGCGATCAAGCGCCTCACGCAGTATCTGCACCTGTGGCAGGATCAAACGCCCCTTAGGTGCGGCCATATCGATAGGGACGACACAGAGAATAACGTCACCTGCTTGATAGAGGTCGCCAGCTAGGAGCGGCTCCTGCTTATACTCCGCAGGTGCTAATTCGACCATCAACTGCTTAAGTTGTTTACCCGCAAGACCTGTTGCGGCTGAGACCACAATAAAGGGTAAGGATTGAGTCTGGCAAAAGGCAATATCCTCAGCTTTGGGGGTGCAGATATCGGCCTTATTGAATACCACAAGTATTGGCATTTCTAATTGCTGTATTTCGTCAATTAATGCCATGTCTGAGGGGCACAGCCCGTGCTCATCAACGACTAAGAGTGCCATATCGGAGCGAAACAACACTCTGCGAGTGGCGCTCACTCGCATCATTCCTAATGTCCCTTCATCGTCTATGCCAGCGGTATCGTAAAAGGTCACTGGCCCTAAGGGTTGTAACTCATAGGCCTTGGCCACGGCATCTGTGGTTGTGCCTTTAATATCGGATACTATCGAGATCTGTTGCCCTGCGATCATATTAAGTAGGGAGGATTTCCCAGAATTACGCCGACCGACCAAGGCGATATGGTAGCGCATTCCTCTTGGTGCCGATTGGGTTTGGCTATGCTCTTGTGGATTAATGCCTTGACACATATTGGGTCCTTTTTGAATCACCACGGCTAAAGGAGGGGATTAGCCCGTGGCGTTGAATTTGCTGGCAGACTTGGTTAAGTCGCTCTGCTGCTGGGTTTTTTTGCTGGTTTTTTCCAGGATAGATGCTGTAATCGCCACTGACTTGTGCTGGGGTGAAGGAGGGCATAAGCACATTACATCCGCGTTTGAGTGCCAGTTCCCTTGCGCCTTTTTCGAGGGCGTCGAGGGAACTGGTGGCAGGAATATTCGCCCCCGGATTCATCAGTCGCAAAATAGCGCTAACCCTATGACTCTTAAGGGCGCTGCCATTGGGGGAAGTCGCAAACGGTGTTTGGTTATGGGCAATAAAGGGGCCGCAGGCCAGCATATCAAGCTGCAACTCCGATAAATGCTGAATATCACACGCTAAAATCGCATCAGTCATTCCCGGTAAATCGACAATAATCCCTGAGCCAGTTTGATATCCCAGAGACTTAAGATAATTGAGCCTTGCAATGCGCTCGTCAAAATTGGCTTTAGGGCGACACCGAGCAAAGAGGGCGCGGTCGAAGGTTTCCATTTTGAGTAAATAGCGATCGGCACCCGCCTCTCGCCAGCTTTCCAACTCATGATGTTTGCGATCACCGAGGGAGAGGGTGATTGCTAGGTTATGGCGCTGCTTAATTTCACTGATAAGGCTACTGATGCGCTTGCAACTGTAGCTAAAATCATCCCCCGATTGCAGCACTACAGTACCTAGTCCCAGCTCGGCAATGCTATCCACTGCGTTAAGGATTTCTTCGTTTGAGAGTCGATAGCGTGTTACCTGCCGATTTTCGGTGCGTAAACCACAGTAATGGCAGTGGTTACGACAGTGATTCGAAAACTCGACAATGCCGCGTAAATACACCTGTTGATTAAATTGCAATTTAGTGGCGAGCTGGGCGCGACTAAATAGCCATTCATCGTCTTGCCCCTGAAGTAGCGAAAGGATTTCGGCATAGGAAAACGCTGTGGGCTTAAGCAAGGTCGGTTTAACGGACGTTGGCTGAGTGACTGGCGCTGGCGGGCTAGGGCGAGTGATCATTAGTTACGCCCTTTATCTAGCTCAATCAAGCTCTGATACCAAAGATCGCCCACTGCGCGGCGGCATTCATCAACATAACGGCCTAGGGCCACTTCTACCGCGGAGTTTTGCTCACTGGGGATGCCTGTATCAAACCAATCGATTAAGCTGTTTGGCGCAAGGCCTAAAGCAAGGATGTCAAACTCCAGCCAAAGCCCCTGAGCTGAAGTGGTATGGCTATGGGCGTAGTGGCCGACAAAGAGTCTATCGCCAATCAGCAATATAGGTTGCAGTGGTAGCGCTGGGGTCGACACTAAATTGACTGTCTCAGGAAACTGCGTTTTAAGCTCGGCGCACCAGTGGCGGGAAATATCATACAGCTGCTCAACCTCTTGCAGCGGCATCTCGGGCCTTAGGATGGTGGCAAACTCATCCCGCCATAGACGAGTGGGCTCAAGCTTAATCAGGGTGAGTTGCTTTAAGCTGGCGTTTTGTAGCCGCTGCAATAACAACTGCCCTACGGCATTATCGGCAAAATTACTGTAAATGGCCGCGTGTAGCACGATTTCATCAGCGCGTTCTATCGCATTGAGTAAGGCGCTAGTGTTAAGGCCGAAATGCAACTGCACGCCGAGATCTGAGAATAGATAAGATGCCATTTATAGATAGATATCCCGTTCACCCGCATCGGTTTTTTGCAAGCAGCCGCGCACATTGCGCGCCCGTGACGGGCTCATTTTAGCCAGTTCTCGCTCTATCAGGGCGTTACCGGCCTCGCGAGTCTTTTCACTGGCGTAATCGTTCAAATATTCCTTAAAGGTGATCAAGGCATTGGGCTGGCAGAATTTGCCAATAAACTGCTGTTTGGCTAATCCCATAAAGTGATCGCCAGTTCGTCCTTTGCGGTAACAACCCGTGCAGAAAGAGGGAATAGCATCTGAATCAGTCACTAGCTCATAAATAATATCGTCCATCTCTCGTTGATCACCAAGGCTGAATTGCTCGGCATCATGTTGATTTTGTTTGCTGTCTTGATAACCACCCGGTGCGGTACGCGAGCCTGCGCTGATTTGTGAAACCCCGAGTTCTAACAGTTCTTTGCGCAGCGCCGCACTTTCCCGCGTGCTCATAATCAGCCCGGTATAAGGCACGGCAAGGCGAGTGATGGCAACAATGCGCTTAAAGCAGTCATCATCGACCTCATAGGGCGGTTTTTCACTGATAGCCGAACCATGGGCAGGTTCAATCCGCGGGAAGGAGATAGTGTGTGGGCCAACGCCACAGTCTTTTTCGAGTTGCTGAACATGGGTGAGCATGGCGAGCAGCTCAAATCTATGGTCATACAGGCCAAAGAGCGCGCCGATACCGACATCGTCGATTCCTGCTTCCATCGCCCTGTGCATGGCGTAGAGGCGGTATAAAAAGTCGGTTTTTTTACCTTTAAGATGGACTTGGCTGTAGGTGTCTTGATGATAGGTTTCTTGAAAGCATTGATAAGTGCCTATCGCCGCGGTTTTAAGTTGCTTAAAGTCCTCCACACTCATTGGCGCGCAGTTGACGTTGATACGACGAATTTCTCCGCCCTTGCCCTGCTTAACGCTGTACATGGTTTGAATACTTTCAACAATGGCTTGCACATTGTTGCGTGGATGCTCGCCATAGACAGCAAGGATCCGTTTGTGACCCATTTCTTCAAGGATCGTAACTTCTTGGCGGATCTCATCCTGTTTTAAGGTTTTACGTTTGAGCTCATGGTTATCGGCGTTAAAGCCACAATAACTACAACTGTTGGCGCAATGATTCGAGACATACAGCGGCGCAAACATCACAATACGGTTGCCGTAAATGGTGTTCTTAATCTCACGGGCGACGGCAAAGAGTACTTCATCCAGGGCCTTATCTTGGTTTTGCAGCAAAATGGCGGTCTCGCTAATGCTTAAGCCTTCACACTGGCGCGCCTTGTCGAGAATGGCGAGGACTTGCTCGCGACTTGGATGACTGGCGTCGTCAATGGTCTGCCAAATCGCTTGATCGTCGATAAAGCTGACGTTGGGATTATAGTCAGTGACGGTAATGGAATGATGCTCGTGTGTGCTCATGGTTATCTATGCCCTTGAGTATGAATGCGAAAATGCGGCAGTTGTGAGCAACTGCCGCTGGAGACTTAGCTATTTGCTTGTCAGTTGTTCACCGTTAGTGGCGACGGGGGCAATTTCATTTTTAACCCACAGAGGGGTGTACTCAGCGGCATCATGGTAAGGCACATTACCGTGGATCATCATGGCCTTGAAATCATCAAAGCGGTACACCGCGAGGAAAAGATGCACGGGTAAAAAGGCGGTTAACACTAAGCCTGACACTAAATGAGCCTGACCTAAAAACCACACTATATCCCGCGGCGCAGCGTGGGGGATAAGCCATAGCACTAGACCAGAGAGGATAAGCACTGTGCCGCCAATCAGTACGCAGGCACCAAAGAGTTTTTGGCCTGAGTTGTATTTGTTCATCGGTGGAATAGGCACTTTTTTACCCAGTAAGAATTTCTGTGGGTAGCCGCCTAACACCATAAACCATTTCACATCGCGCCCTGAGAAACTAAACACACGGGCGATAAACAGTACCACTCGATCGAATGCCATGATGGTAAATGCCACAGCATCGAGGGCCATAACAATCCCTGCAATAATGTGCACATCATAGGTTAGCTGCATACCTTCTTGGGAAAGCGGTTTAAAAAACAATAACAAACCTGTCGCGGCTAATGGCAAAAAGCTGAGCAGCAGGATGTAGTGGAAGATCCTGACGTTTAGCGGATGTTTTAAAATGGGTCTCATATCATGTTCTTGATGCATTTCTCATCTCCAATCAAGAGCTTAATTTGGTGCGATCGACAAAGTGGGTGTGTAGCAGCTCGTGGGACATATGTCCTAATGGCTCGCCACCGAACTCTTTGTAGTACTTTTCAACTGCGGGGTTGGCGTGGCTGACACGTTTTTTCGCTAGGCTATCGTCCTTATATAACCCTTGGCTTCTGGCCTTAATGTATTCATTCCGGCGCTCAAGTTTGCTGGTAAACCAGCCGATAGGGATCGCGAGCGCAGCCACAAACGCGGCGCCGACAGCCATAAATTTACGGCGTGACAGAAAGAAACTGTCCTCGGCAAATAGGTGTTTTTTCTTGTTCATTTCTGTTTCCCGTTAAATGTTACCAAGCCATGAAGAGCCTTTACCCTCAATAGGTTGACCTCCACCGTTAACGCAACCACCTGCGCAGTTCATCACCTCAATAAAGTGGTAGGGAGAGGTGCCTGCCATCACATCGCGTAGCACGGGTTCGATGTTGTTGCCCATGTCATGCACTACGGCGACATTGACGGTCACATTTTGTTTAAGCTGGGTATCAAACAGGCTGACAGAGGCTGATTTCACCCCTTTTAGTCCACGTACGGGTTCAAATTCCAACTTAGCCATTTCAGCGCCAGTCAGCACTTTATGGGCGGTACGCAGTGCCGCTTCCATCACCCCGCCGGTTGTACCAAAAATAGTGCCCGCGCCTGTGTATTCAGAGAACAAACTATCACCTTGATATTCCGCGGTATTAGCGAGATCGATATCAAGCAGTTTGAGTAACTGTGCCATTTCCCTTGTGGTGAGCACGGCATCAATATCTTGGTACGAAGGCGTGTTAGCCCCGTGTTCCTGATGATATTGCCAAGCCGAGTTAAATTCGGGGCGTGAGGCTTCGAGTTTTTTCGAGGTACAAGGCATCACAGAGACGGTGAAAATATTCTCCGGCTGCATTTGATACACCTTGGCGCCGTAAGTTTTGGCAACCGTTCCGGCCATTTGCTGGGGCGATTTGGCGGTTGACAGGTTAGGTAAAAGTGCAGGGTAGCGGGTTTCGAGGTAGCGTACCCAGCCCGGGCAGCAGGAGGTGAACTGCGGCAATGCACCTGCATTTTCTTCACCTTTGACATTGGCATGGAGGCGATGAATAAACTCACTGCCTTCTTCCATAATGGTGAGATCGGCGGCAAAGTTACAATCAAAAATCTTAAAGCCCGCCTGATTCATGGCGCCATAAAGTTTACCCGTCACCAATTCGCCCGTGCCTAAGCCAAATTCTTCACCAATCGCCACCCGTACCGCAGGCGCGATAATGCCAACGACGGTGGTATTCTTATCGGCGAGTTTTTTAATCACGGTTTCAAGGGCGCTGTGGGTTTCTTCAATAGCGCTAAAGGGGCAGTTGATTAAACACTGTCCGCAACTTAAACATTTATCTTCATCGATAGAGTGCGCTGCACCCGAGGCACCATTAATGGCGTGGGTTGGGCAGAACTGTTTGCAAGCATCACATCCTTTGCATTTGGATGCATTAATCTTGATCAGCCCTCGGATTTCTCCTGGTTGATAAGTTGTCGCTGTCATAGGATTTTGCGTTCCTCATTTTCAACCTGAATTATATTTTCAGTGTTATTTAATGTGTTTGTTAAGTGCTTATGTTGACGGTTACATTTAATTTGTGAAATTTTAGGCGGCTGGATGATAGGAAATTGAACCTATGAAAAACATGATGGTGATCAAGTTTTATGGTTTTTGATAAAACAGGTGTTTTTAATAGTATTATTTGCGTTTTTTGAGTTTTTTTGAGAAATAAAAATAACAATCTTGGTTAATTTTATAGCGGCGGATTTTGTATTTTTTATTTAAATACAGTGTTTTATTGTTATTTTTGCGTTTGCCTATCACTATTTGTAGTGTTTTAAAGGCTTAGATTGAAATTTGTTGGTTAATGTGGCTTTTATCACTAGATTTTATTTTTAGGTTGGACAAATTGTCCATGTGTAGTCTTGCTTTAAATAATACTAATTAAGACGCTTTGATTGAGTTTTTGGTGAATTGATAATGCGGCAGATCACAAATTGATAAATTACATAAAATAAAAACCGTCCAAGGAATATTTCTTGGACGGTTTTTAAAGATGCTTAATTTATATTGATTAAATTAAACGGTTCATATTAGGGCGTGTTGACGTTTCATGGTTATTTTTGCAGCAATTAGGCTGGCTTTTATGCAAGGCAAAGTCCGTGCAGTGTAGTTATTCTACATAAACGGACGATAACGCGGCAGAAAAGCCAGCCAAATGCTGCCCGAAGGGTTCGTCTGGCAAGCCCTTGCTCTTTGTCACTCGTCATTTGAGTAGAATAACTACACATCATTCCTCGTTTCGCGAGCACGAGCTTGCCAGAACGAACAAAATCTAATCTCGAAACGTCAACACGCCCTAGTTAATTCCATTATCATTAATCATGACAGATTAATAATAATTAGTTTCTTACTAAATCCAGTTCTTTAATCAGATTATCGGCATGGTCAACTTCATCCATCATCCATAGGATATAACGAATATCCACGTGCACGGCACGGGTGATGGTGGGATTGAAAAACCAATCCTTAGTAATTGCTTCGTAGGTGGAGTCGAAGTTAAGTCCTACAAGTTCCCCTTTGCCGTTAAATACGGGTGAGCCTGAGTTGCCACCTGTGGTATCTACGCTCGATAAGAAGTTAACTGGTACTGAGTTGAATTCTTCTGGCTTGTCCAAGCAAGAAAACAGACGGCAAATCCAGCCACGGGGATCTTGGTAGACAGATTTCACTAAGTGATCGCCAAAACGTTGCTCGTGAATCGCATCGAGCAATTTTTTCGGGGCATTATAGGGCTCAACACCGGTGTGCTTAGCTACTATCCCATCAAGACGTGTAAATGGCTGTTTGTACAGCGCATCGCGGGATTGATAACCATCGACCATACCGTAGCTGATGCGTAGCGTACCGTTAGCATCGGGATACACTGGCCAATTGTTGGCTTTGTAGTAGTCGATAACGGCTGCCATGTAGGCTGGGCGAGCGGTAGACAATTTACCTGCAAGGATTTTTTCTGCTTTTTCCTGCGCCATATTGGTGTCATACAGCGCGACTGCAAGGCGGATAAACGGATCGCTGCTGGTTTCGAAGGCCTTGGCATCGGCGTTCATCCAGGCCAAACGTTGCGCTTGGTCTGTCAGAGTGGTCAGCGAATACAGGCCGTCGAGTTTAGCCTCTAGACTGACGTTTTTATCGTCCAAATTCAGCATATTGTCTAAGGCCGCAACACGGTTTGGCTGCGATAAATAAGCATTTAAATCTTGTAACCAGAGGGTTTTATCGACTTTAACATCAAAACTAGAGTCGATACGTTTTAAGCGCGAGCTGAACATGGCTAAGTCGCGCTCTTGGTAACCGATTTCACGCTCGGCATCGCTCTTTTGCTTTTCTTTCGCTAAGCGGTAGAGGTTGTTGGCCGCAGTGAGCAGTGTGCTCGATTGGGCGTTGGTGAAGTAATAATTGGTTTGGGTTTGCAGTTGCTGCTCGGCCAGTAACACTTCTAGTTCGCTGATAAGATTTTGATTAAGGCTAGAGTTTTTCTTTAACCAAGCCAGAAAGTCATCTTCACGTTGCTGCTTAATGCCGACGATATCTGTGGCTTTAAAGCCAGCCAGCAGACCGTTGAGCTTTTTCATCCGGTTCGCCATAGACGCCATATTGCCCGCATATTTAATCGCGATGTCGGCATCTTCCTGACCCATGGCTTCGATAGTATCAATCTGTAATTGATAGCGTTTT
The DNA here is from genome assembly GCF_002209245.2 of Shewanella sp. FDAARGOS_354. NCBI lineage: Bacteria > Pseudomonadati > Pseudomonadota > Gammaproteobacteria > Alteromonadales > Shewanellaceae > Shewanella > Shewanella sp. FDAARGOS_354. The sequence continues at coordinate 4,446,060 of NZ_CP022089.2, forward strand.
GCCTGAGTTGGATACACCCAATCACTGGCAAATTTAAGCTCGCTAGTGAGATTGTAACGGTTGGTCGTGCCAGGATAGCCTGCCACAAACACGCCATCGCCGGCTTTCACGCCATCGGCGTTCACTTTTAAATAGCTTTTGGGCGTATAAGGAATGTTATCTTCGCTGAAAGCCGCAGGTTTTCCGTCTTTACCCACATAAGCCCGTAGGAAGGCAAAATCACCCGAGTGGCGTGGATACTCGTAGTTATCAATATCACCACCGTAACCACCAACACTTTCAGGTGGTGCATACACTAGGCGCACATCGCGGATCATCAATTGCTTGATGAGGTAATATTCCAAGCCATTGTGGAAGCTGCGAACGTTACAGCGGTAATTATCATCGGCTTCACAGCTTTTGATTAAGGCTTTGCTGTGATTCTCAATCTCTTCGTAGCGTTTGAGTGGATCTTGGCTTAAGTCTTTGGTGACCTCAGCGGTGACATTGGTCACGGCTTCGGTGATGTATAAACGCTCATTGGGACCGGCCGACGGTTCTTTATCCATTGAGCTGGCTAAAAAGCCTTGTTCGAGATAGTTATGCTCTTTCTTAGTGTTATATTGTATCGCCTTGTAGGCACAATGATGGTTTGTCACAACTAGCCCTTGGGGCGAGACAAAACTGGCGGTACAATAGCCCAGCCCGACAACGGCGTTCATTGGATAACTGGTGAGATCGGCCAGCTTATCTGCGGGAATATCAATTCCACGCGCGCTGAGTTTGTCTGCAATAGAAGGCATTTGATAAGGTTGCCATTGCCCTTCATCGGCTGTTGCAATGCCAGAGGTCAGTACTAAGGCTGCAACCAATGCAATACGCATGTTCTTTCCTTATTTTTAGTTTGAGTATCCGTTGGGTGAGATAACAGGCCAGTGTAAACCACCTGTTTGCTTGACGGGGTTTTATATCATATTTTGTTAAGTTGTTGGAAATCGGGAGTGTTAATGTCACAACAAGGTGCTTTTAAGCCTAAGAGTAAGCCAAGGGATTTGCAGGTCGATAGCCTCAAGCTACCGCCGCATTCAATTGAGGCTGAACAATCGGTATTAGGTGGCCTCATGTTAGACGCCGACGCTTGGGATAAAGTAGCCGAAACGGTAGTTAAAGAGGATTTTTATTCTCGCTCGCACCGGATGATTTTCGCCGCCATGCACCGTTTAGTTGAAACAGGCCAACCTATCGACTTAATTACGGTTTCTGAACAGCTTGAGCTTGAAAACCAACTTGAAGAAGCGGGCGGCTTTGCCTACTTGGGCGAGATTGCCAAAAACACCCCGAGTGCGGGCAACATTGTTTCCTATGCTGAAATTGTCCGTGAGCGCGCAGTCGTACGTGAGATGATCCGCGTTGCCCATGAGATTGCCGATGCGGGTTATAACCCTGAAGGCCGCGATTCCAGCGCTCTACTCGATTTAGCCGAGAGCAAAGTCTTTAAAATTGCCGAGCAGCGCACCAATGCTAACGAAGGCCCTGAAGGCATCAAAACCATTCTCGAAAAAACCGTTGATAAGATTGAGCAGCTCTACAACAACCCCCACAACGGTGTAACCGGGGTATCGAGTGGCTTTACTGATCTCGATAAAATGACAGCAGGCTTTCAATCCGGTGACTTGATCATCGTGGCGGCGCGTCCGTCGATGGGGAAAACGACCTTTGCGATGAACCTGTGCGAACAGGCGGCGATGAATGAAGACAAGCCCGTGCTTATTTTCAGCCTCGAGATGCCCTCAGAACAGATCATGATGCGTATGTTGGCCTCTTTAGGGCGCGTTGATCAAACCAAAATCCGTACCGGACAACTCGATGATGAGGATTGGGCGCGGGTATCCTCGACCATGGGCATTATGCTTGAGCAAGGCAAGATGTATATCGATGATGGTTCAGGCTTAACGCCGACCGAAGTGCGCAGCCGTGCCCGCCGTATTGCCCGCGAGCATGGCGGATTATCGATGATCATGGTCGACTACTTGCAGCTGATGCAAGTGCCGGCATTATCGGACAATCGTACCCTTGAAATTGCTGAAATCTCTCGTTCTCTTAAGGCATTAGCTAAAGAATTAGAAATCCCCGTTATCGCACTTTCCCAGCTTAACCGCTCGCTCGAACAACGTGCCGATAAACGCCCTGTGAACTCGGACTTACGTGAATCAGGTTCTATTGAGCAGGATGCGGATCTCATCATGTTTATTTACCGTGATGAGGTGTATAACAACGACTCTCCCGATAAGGGCACGGCGGAAATCATTATCGGTAAACAGCGTAACGGCCCCATTGGACGTGTGCGCTTGACCTTCCAAGGCCAGTTTTCCCGTTTTGATAACTATGCTGGTCCTCAGTTTGAAGAAGATTAATTCCCGGTGTTAGAAGATAAGCAAAGCTTATGTATTCTTTTTATTTCCAGACTTTTCCAAATAGACAAGGCAAATTTTGAAACCTTTTCCTCGAGCAGAAATTAGCAGTACTGCACTGCAAAACAACCTCGCCGTTTTACGCCAACAGGCGAGCAGCAGCCAAGTGATGGCGGTGGTGAAAGCCAATGGTTATGGTCATGGATTATTAAATGTCGCTCATTGTTTACATACTGCCGATGGCTTCGGCTTAGCCCGTTTGGAAGAGGCATTAGAACTGCGCGAAGGTGGTATTAAGGCGCGTTTATTATTGCTGGAGGGCTTTTTTCGCAGCACCGACTTACCTTTGTTGGTGGAGCACGATATCGATACTGTGGTGCACCACGAATCGCAAATCGAGATGTTAGAACAGGCACACTTAACGAAGCCTGTCACCGTGTGGCTAAAAGTCGATTCGGGGATGCATCGTTTAGGGGTCACGCCTGCACAATTCACTGCGGTTTATGCGCGTTTGGCAGCCTGCGAAAATGTTGCCAAACCTATTCATTTGATTACCCACTTTGCCTGTGCCGATGAGCCAGATAATCATTACACTCAAGTACAAATGCAAACCTTTAACCAGTTAACTGCGGATTTACCTGGGTTTAGAACCTTAGCCAACTCGGCGGGTGCGCTTTATTGGCCTAAAAGCCAAGGGGATTGGATCCGTCCAGGCATTGCGCTCTATGGCGTATCTCCTGTCACAGGAGATTGCGGTGCGAACCATGGTTTGATCCCCGCGATGAACTTAGTCTCACGTTTGATCGCGGTGCGTGATCATAAAGCGGGTCAACCTGTAGGTTATGGTTGTTACTGGACAGCCAAACAAGATACTCGCCTTGGGGTTGTCGCGATTGGCTATGGTGATGGCTATCCGCGGAATGCGCCTGAAGGCACGCCTGTATGGATAAATGGTCGCCGAGTGCCGATTGTTGGCCGCGTATCTATGGATATGTTAACCGTAGATTTAGGCCAAGACGCGGCGGATCAAGTCGGTGATGATGTGCTACTTTGGGGGCAGGCTTTACCCGTAGAGGAGGTGGCCGAACACATTGGTACCATCGCCTATGAATTAGTGACTAAACTGACTCCAAGAGTAGCTGTTTGCTTAGCATAGTTTGCTCAAATTAGAATGACAAAACGGCGCTAATGCGCCGTTTTTCTTTATCTAGCATACAGTTAATCGATTTACTGATTTGGCTATCAGGTTCGCTCTAGTGGAGCAAAGCGTACCCGTTACAGCCAACCAAACATCCAATATTTTCCTACAAACTTATGATATTTAATTAATTTTCGAAGCAAACTTCGATAAATGCAGTTCCGTAAGAACTGGTAAATGGCATGATAATTTTGGTGCCGTTGGCTTTATGGGAAATTGTATGCCCTTGACCTGAAACGACCATTGGTGTTGCCATTTCGAATTCGTAACCCTTTTGTCCTAAAAGATTTTTTGCGCCCCCCGTAACCATATTAGTGATTTCACCCACCAGATCGGTTACTTCTTCATTTATTTTGCCGGGGTTTTCGCCCAGCATATTTTGCATGATTTGCAGTACCAGTTTTTGCTCAAACGTAATTGAAAGTGAGCCTTTGGTTTGTGGCCCAACCATACCAATCAAACCTGATACATCGCCTTTGGCTAAGTTGTCAGTTTTGATTTGGGGTTTACCTGGCGTGAGCTCTAGGCTGGCCATGGTCGAAATAACATTGAGCAGCGACTGCAAAAAAGGATTAATAAAATTGACGTTCATGCTTCAGTGTGTCCTCTTATGAACTTAAGCCTTATGGTCACCACGTAATTAAGGGTAGTCGAAAAGTGGCTTGACCACAGCAATCTTAATCACACTCTATCAGCTTAGATGACACAAATGGAAATGTGAGGTTAATTTCACGATTTTCTTGTTATTTATCGTAAAAGTCTTTTTACCAAAAGCCACGCTACAAGCGGTAAAAGAGCCGCGTATTCTGCATGTCCCCTCAATGAGTCTAAAGGCACGTTTCCACCGAAAGGTTGATGATTCGAATGAGCATGCCGTTAGGCTATGAGTGCGATAGCTTGAATGTATGCGAAAGATTTTTGAAGGAAATTTTCATTTCTATCATAGGCGTATCTTTAACCCTACCAATGTAGCTACAGTCGTTTTGCTATGCCTAACAACTATAAACGGCTTAAACTGTGATTTACATTAAATTATAATGTAAATGATAATAATTATTGATCACAAAAATAATTTTACATATATTAGCGGGCGATTAACAGGTGGGGGACATCTGTTACAGGGTTTAGTCCGCAACAGGAATGCTTTAAATGAAATTTGCAAAACGTCGCAATGGTCGAGTCACGCTTGGTGCCCATGTTTTAGGTTCGTTAACCATAGGGATGGCGGTTTCTGCTATCCCTGCTATGGCAGCGGAGCAGGCACAAGTCGCAGATAAAAAAGTTGAACATATTGAAGTCAATGGTGAGTACTTGGGTTATAACACCCGCAAAGTACAATCGGGTAAATTTACCGAAGACCTGCTCAATACTGCGAAAACTGTAACAGTCATCAATCAAGATCTGATCAAAGATATGGGCGCGCAGAGTTTTACTGATGCGCTACGAGCGACGCCTGGTATTACCTTGGGTACTGGCGAAGGGGGGAACCCCTACGGTGATAGGCCGTTTATTCGTGGATACGATGCTCAATCCTCTACTTTTATCAATGGTATGCGTAATGTGGGTTCACAAAGCCGTGAAACCTTTAACATTGAACAAATTGAAGTCCTGAAAGGCCCAAGCTCTGTCTATAACGGCCGTGGCGCGGTTGGCGGTAGCATTAACATTGTGACCAAAAAAGCTCAGGCTGAAGATTTTATTAACGCCGATGTTGCCGTGGGGACTGATGCCCTCAAACGTGCCAATGTTGATATTAACCATGTGATTACCGATGAAGCTGCGGTTCGTGTCAACATGATGGCTCACGATGCCAACACTCCTGGACGTGATGAGGTCACAGGTAATCGTTGGGGCGTTGCACCGTCTGTTACCTTTGGGTTAACGACGCCAACTAAAGTGACCCTTGAATATTATCATTTTGAAAACCATGATATTCCTGATTATGGTATTCCCTACGATCAGGCGACAGGCAAACCTGCCGATGTCGATCCCGACAATTTCTATGGCTTATTATCGCGGGATTTTCGCGATACGATGGACGATACAGCTTCGGTGTTGATCAGCCATGATTTTAACAACGACATGCAGTTCACTTCGACGTCTATCTATAGCCGTAACAGCAATGACTATATTGTGACTAACCCAGACGACACCACTGGCAACGTGGCTAATGGTTATGTTTGGCGAAACACTAAGTCGCGCCATTCGGTCACTAAAACCCTAGCGACTCAATTGCAACTCTCGGGTGAAGCAAAACTTGCAGGAATGACTAACCGTTTTGCAGTCGGTACTGAACTCAGTAACGAACGTACTAGCAATTTGAGTTACACCGTCGATACGGGCAATGGTCGCAACGCGGGTTGTAATCAGGCAATGCTGGATAACTACAACTGTACGTTGCTGGATAATCCGAATCCCCACGATCCTTGGGTTGGTACGATTACACTCGGTACCGATGCGACAGTGACTGAAACCGATACTCGCTCTATCTATGCCTTTAATACGATTGAGTTAACTGAAGCATGGATGGTTAACGCAGGTATCCGCTGGGATGACTATACCACCAGTGCTGAGAACTCAACCTCTCGATTCAGCAATGATGCTGATTTCTTCAACTACCAATTGTCGGTGCTATATAAGCCCGCAGAAAATGGCAGTATCTACGCTGCGTGGGGCACTTCCTCTAATCCACCTGGCACGTCTAACGGAGATGGGGCAGATCGTCTTGGTAGCACTAACGCCGATTTAGAACCAGAAGACACCGAAAGCTACGAGTTAGGCACTAAATGGGATCTTTGGGAGGGGCGTTTATCTCTGAATGGCTCTGTATTCCAAATCGAGAAAAACAATGCCCGCGTTGCGACCTCTGGCGATCGTAATGCACCGCAGGAAAACGTCGGCGAGCAAAAAGTCAAAGGCTTTGAAATCGGCTTTTCCGGTGACTTTACTAAAGATTGGCATGGTTTTGGTGGTTATACGTATTTGGACGCTACCCTCGAAAGCAATGGTTACAACGCTGCGCTTAATGGTAATCGCTTCCCTAATACAGCCAAAAATAGTCTTAGCTTATTCACAACTTACGATATTACCGAGCAGTTAACGGTCGGCACGGGTGCCTATTATATGGACAAAGTGTATGGCAATACGGCTAATACGCTGTCAATTCCGTCTTACTGGCGTTTTGATTTGACCTCATCCTATAAGATGAGCGAATTCTTGACCTTACGCCTGAACGTTCAAAATCTAACGGACGAGCGTTATTACGATAAAGCGTACACCGCGCACTTTGCCAATATGGCGCCTGGACGTTTGGTGATGTTAAGTGCCGATATGCACTTTTAATATCAGTGAATGACGATTTGAATGGCAGCCCTAGGGCTGCCTTTGATGTTTATGCTTTCCTTAAGGTTTGAAGATGCTTATTGAAATTCCTCATGTTTTTTCAAAACAAGAAGTCAATCAGTTACGGGAGCAGCTCGATGCTCGCACTTGGATTGATGGCAATCAAACATCAGGCGTGATGGCGAGTACCCGTAAGCGCAATCAGCAGTTGGATAAAGACGATCCCGTTGCGATTGGTATCGGTGAATTGATTATGGAGCGCTTGTTAGCTCATCCTTTATTTGTCTCGGCAGCACTTCCATTACAGTTTTATCCGCCCTTGTTTAATCGTTATCAAGGTGGAGAAACCTTTGGTTATCATATCGACAATGCAATTCGCTCGACGAGTGACGGTATGGTGCGTACCGATCTGTCTGCCACCTTATTTTTAAGCGAACCAGACACTTATCAAGGTGGTGAGCTGGTCATCCAAGATACCTATGGCCAGCAAAGCATTAAGCTGGCGGCGGGATCTTTGGTGTTATACCCGTCAACGAGTTTACATCAGGTTACGCCTGTCACATCAGGTGAGCGAACCGCCGCCTTTATGTGGCTACAGAGCATGGTGCGCGATGAGGGGCAGCGCCGCTTGTTATTTCAACTCGATCAATCGATTCAATCTTTGACGTTGCAGGCCGCGCCTGAACAAGAGCTGTTTAATCTAACGGGTGTTTATCATAACTTGCTCAGGCGTTGGAGCGAGTTGTAGCTTTGGTTCAGAGTCGGCTCCTGTTCCTGCATTATCTCCACAAAGCAGGTGGTTTAGGGTATAATCCCGCTTGCTCTGAGGGGCAATAAAACAGTAAACGTTAACTCGTTTACTGTTTTTGTATTTTTACGCTGGCGCTGTATTGCTCATCTGCTGCTTAAGTTAAGGCGCTTTATCCCTCAAAGTTTGAACTTACTGGCAAATTTTAATTACTTGAGTCGATAGTCACGTGTTGAAAAATAATCTTAATGATGGTCTACAGCTCGACCGCACCTTTTCCATTGCACCGATGCTCGATTGGACGGATCGTCATTACCGTTATTTTGCGCGCTTAATGTCGGCTAATGCTTTGCTGTATACCGAGATGGTGACCACCGGCGCGATTTTGCATGGCCGTGGCGATTATCTTGCCTATAACAAAGAGGAACATCCTCTGGCATTACAATTAGGCGGCTCTAATCCTGCTGAACTTGCGCGCTGCGCCAAACTGGCCGCTGAGCGCGGTTATGATGAAGTGAATCTCAATGTGGGCTGTCCTTCGGATCGGGTGCAAAATGGTCGCTTTGGAGCCTGTTTGATGGCTGAACCTGAGCTGGTGGCTGAATGTGTCGATGCCATGAAGCAAGTGGTTGATATTCCTGTGACGGTAAAAACGCGCATCGGGATCGATGAGCAGGATAGCTATGAGTTTTTGACTCACTTTATTGATACTGTCATGGCTAAAGGCTGTGGTGAGTTTATAATCCATGCGCGTAAGGCTTGGCTGCAAGGCTTAAGCCCGAAGGAAAATCGCGAGATCCCGCCCTTAGACTACGAACGTGTTTATCAACTCAAACGTGATTATCCGACGCTTAATATCAGCATTAACGGTGGCATCACTAGCCTTGAACAGGCCCAAACCCACTTGCAGCACTTAGATGGTGTGATGGTAGGACGTGAGGCTTACCAGAATCCTTATATGTTGGCGCAGGTTGACCAACTGCTCTGCGGCAGCCAGAAGACGGTGATTAGCCGTGAGGCTGTGATTGAGGCGATGGTGCCCTATATCGAGGCTCACTTGCAGGCGGGCGGACGCCTAAATCATATCACTCGCCATATGATTGGCTTATTCCAAGGTTTGCCTGGTGCCCGTGCGTGGCGTCGTTATTTAAGCGAAAACGCCCATAAAAACGGTGCGGGCATAGAGGTGGTAAAGCAGGCTTATTTGAGTATTCAAACAGAAATAATTGCTCAATAATCATTCGATTTAAAAAGTGGTGAGATTCACTAAACGTTGTAGTATTTTTCACCACTTTACCTTTCCTAAATATCTCGCTTATCTCGTTCTAGCTTAAAATAAATTTTTAAATCTAATTAAATTAGTGTGTTAAGTCTTATTTGGTAAGTTGGCACGCCCTTTGTAATAGTCCCTATGTCAAGTTAATCAATCGAAAGGGACGACATCATGTTTACTTCAAATGTTAAAAAATCAGTTCAAGTGAGTGTGTTATTCGGTACATTAATGGCGAGTGTTACAGCACATGCTGAAGCGGCTCCTGTATCTGATGTTATGAGCGCCATTGAGCAAACTCTTAGCACCCAAGCGCAGGAGTTGTTAGTGAATACAAAGCGTGAATTGGTGTTATCGCTGCAAACGCAACTGGCTGAAAGTATCTATGACTTTAATAGTCAATTAACACTGAGCGCGGATACCCAAACTGATTCGGCAACCACAGGTGAATTGAGCGCGAATAAGTAAGGATCTGCCTATGTGGTTTGTAGCACCTCTAATGACTTTGCTACTGCTACCAGTGATTAGCCTCGCGTTGTTTTCAGGCATTATCTGCTGGTTTCAGTGGCATAGTGTCAGCGATAAGTAACTCATAAAATTTTGGAGTTCAAAATGAAACGAGCGCAAATACGAATGAACAATTCACAACGTTTGGTCTGTGGTGTTGCATCAGGTATGGCGTGGCAATTTGGTTGGTCCTGTTTTTGGACGCGAGTGGTATGGGCGGGGGCAATTCTGTTTATGCCAGGCGTGAGTCTACTGGTGTATTTTGTGTTGGCTTTGCTTGTAGAACAATGGAAAAGACCGATTTAAGCCAAGTTTTTGTACTCTAGATTGTGGGACATTAATGGGACAGCCTATACACGTTTATGGCCACAATCGTTAGCGAGATGCTATCAACAAGAGGGCACATTGACCCTCATGCCAATAATGAGCACTTGCTAAGTGAGTATCACTTTTTAAGAAAAGCCTGGAATCTGGCTTTTGCTTCATCACTTTTAAGTCTTGCACTAAATTGTTCTAATTCTTGATGCATTTGGTGTTGCACACGGTTTTTATGTGGTCGCATCAACTGACGGGTAATTTGCAGCGCCTGCGGTGGTTGATTGGCTAGTTTTTTCGCTTGGTTAAAGGCATAAACCAATAACTCTTCTTGGGCGATCACACCGTTAATGATGTTCAGTCTGTGGGCGGTATCAGCATCAAAACTTTCTCCGAGCAGCAATAATTCAGCTGCTTTTTGATAACCCACTAATTCGGGTAGGAGTAAACTCGCGCCCGCTTCAGGGACCAAGGCTAAATTAACAAAGGGCAGTTGAAACTTAGCTGTATTGTCTGCGTAAACTAAATCGCAATGCAGTAGCACAGTGGTACCAATACCAACAGCCGCACCAGAAACGGCAGCGACCAGTGGTTTTTTGAGCTCTAATAAACAAAATAAGAAGCGTACCGCAGGATGGTTTGGCCCTAAGTCACTATTTTTCAAAAAGTCTGCAACATCATTGCCCGAGGTGAAACAATTATCTTCACCATGGAGCATAAAGGCACGAATGTCGTTGTCTGCTTCACCTTCGATCAGGTATTCTGTCAGTTGTTTATACATATTAAGATCAAGTGCATTGCGTTTATCTGGGCGATTAAAGCTGATAACACGAACGCCCTGATCATCCCGAACCTGTATATGACTCATGGGTTGTTTTCCTTTACGACGACATTGGGTAGACATGGAGTTTAAGACATTGAAACCGATATTCAAACAGATGTTTAATTGTGTTGCCTTATCCTGTGCCTCATTTTCTGTTTTCGCCAACGTAGTGATGACTGAAGGTCATGTACGTGCAATGCCTGATACCGTTCCAAATACCGCCGCTTACTTTACGCTCGAAAATCACAACGATAAAGCCGTACGCTTGATTGGCGTGACAACCGACGTAGCGAACGAAGCGCAATTGCATACCATTATTGAAGAGCAAGGTATGGTAAAAATGCGCCATGTTGAAGGCTTTGATATTCCATCCCATGGAAAATTAACCCTGATGCCATCGGGGGAGCATGTCATGCTAATTGGGCTTAAGGCTCCATTAGTGTTAGATCAGCAAGTTAAGCTGCAATTAGAGTTTAACGATGGCGAAAAAATGACGATTACATTGCCTGTCGCTAAGCAGGCCGAGAATGCTGCTGAACCCGAGCATCATCACCATCATTAAGGAGTCGCTTGATGCAAATCACATGGAAGAAGGTCACTGGAGTTAGTTTATGCGTTGTTTTAATTGGTTATGTTGTGAGTGTCTGGTGGAGTATCGAGCCTGATCCGCTGACGCCACAACAGCTTACTGCCACAGAAAAGAATGTTGTTGGTTATGCGACCACAACCTCTTTGATTATGACTGTTGAAACGCTGCTGGATAAGCAAGGTGGTTGGCTATCGAATGATGTTATGCCACCCTCAATCTTTATGGATAACATGCCCGCCTTTGAGTATGGCGCTTTAGAGCAAGCGCGTGATTTGGCGCTGATTATGCGTAAAGAGTTTAGCCGTTCACAGTCGCAATCTACCGCTGATAAAGATTTGAGTGAAGCGCAGGCTAAGTTGAACATCGACCATACCAGTTGGTTAGTTCCCAGTGCTGAAAGCGAATACCGCGATGGTATTAAGCTACTTAAGTTGTACCGGGCGCGAATGATGGACCCGAATAATCAAGATGCACAGTTTTATGCCCGCGCAGATAACCTTAATGAGTGGCTCAAAGAAGTGCAAAAACGTTTAGGCAGTATGTCGCAACGGTTATCTGCAAGTGTAGGTCAAGAACGTCTTAACACCGATTTAGCGGGGGATAATGCTGCGCGTCAATCAACCCCTAATTTAGCCAGCCATCAGGTGAAAACCAGCTGGTGGAAAATTGATGATGTGTTTTATGAGAGCCGCGGCGCCTCATGGGCATTACTGAATTTTATGCGTGCAGTTGAAGTCGATTTTGCTGACGTGCTGAAAAAGAAAAATGCTGAAGTGAGCCTAAAACAGATCATTCGTGAACTAGAGGCAACTCAGCAAACGGTTTGGAGCCCTGTTGTGCTTAATGGCAGTGGTTTCGGTCTAGTCGCTAATCATTCATTGGTTATGGCTAACTATGTATCCCGTGCAAATGCCGCGGTGATTGATTTAACGAACTTGCTATCTCAAGGTTAATTATGAAAAAAATACTCCTGGCCAGTGCAGTATTAGGCTGCATAATGGCTACATCAGCTCACGCGGCCACTGTGGTTGGTTTTAAAATAGGTGGCGATTATTGGCGCGCCGATACTAGCGGTACTTTTTCCGATAAAGGTCAGCCACAACAAGGTTTTGACTACAGCTCATCAGCGCAGGGTAGCTATTGGTTTGCCGTTGAACACCCACTGCCTTTTGTGCCAAATCTGAAAATTCGTGAAAACAGTCTTGATCAAAAAGGTAGCTTGGCGAACGCTGATTTCAGCTTTAATGGTCATGATTTTAAAGGTAATGTGACCAGTTATACCGATCTGAGCAACACCGATTTTGTGTTGTATTACGAACTGCTGGATAACGATATTTTATCTTTTGATTTGGGCGCAGCTTATAAGTTGATGAATGGCTCTCTGCGTGTCCAAGATGCAGGTCATCCAGAAGAGAAAGACGTAGATAGCGGAATTGTTATGGGGTACGCCAGTACCCATGTGAGCATGCCGGGTTTAGGCTTATTTGGCTTTGCAGATTTAATGCTTGGGGTGAATGAGTCGAATGTACACGATTATGCGGTCGGTTTAGGCTGGCAGTTTGATGGTGTTGCGGTGGATACCCGTGTGCGCGTTGGCTATCGTGAGTTTGCCTTTGATGTGAATAATTTCTCTGGCATTAGTGCTGACTCAAAGTTTGATGGCTATTTCGCTGGCGTCGAAATTGACTTCTAAGTCGTAATTCTGACAATAAAAAACCGCCAATCTTGGCGGTTTTTTTATTGGACAATATTGCTTAACTTATTCAGCTTTTAGGCCGTTGTTAATAGCAATAACATCATCTTCGTTTAATGTACCCGCTGCTTGTTTCAGTGCAACAATCGAGTTGATGTAGCTGTAACGCGCATCTGATAATTTACGTTTTGAGTCGTACAGATCGCGTGTACGGTTCAATACGTCAACAATAGTACGAGTACCAACTTCGAAGCCTGCTTGCGTAGCCTTTAATGCACTTTCAGATGAAATTACAGACTGTTCGTAAGCACGGATAGAGCTGATTGACGCCCCCACGTTGTTGTAGTTATTACGAACGTTTTTCACTACGCTACGGTAGGTTTGTTCCAACTTCTCGCTTGCCTCAACATATTGGAACTGCGCTTCTTTGACTTGTGATGAGACTTTAAAGCCTTCAAAAATCGGAATACTTAAGTTAATGCCTGCGCTCATGTTGTCAAAATCAGGTTCATTCGAATTACCTAATTTTTGCTCTAAACCTTTGCTATAACCAGCATTTAAGCTTAGTGATGGCATATGGCCTGCTTTATAGAGGCTAATGGTCTCTTGAGCGATATCTTTGCCAATACGTTGAGTCATTAGATCGACGCTATTGGTCTCGGCAATTTTTAACCAATCACTAGATGAACTCGGTGCTGGTGTGACTGCTGAGAAGCGGTTAGTGTCGAGTACGTTTAAGGCTTTGTGATCGATACCCGTGATTTCGCGCAGTGCTTCATAACTATTGGCAAGGGTATTTTCTGCCAAAATTTCAGAGGCTGAGGCTAAGTCATATTGTGCTTGAGCTTCATGAACGTCAGTAATCGCAGTTAAACCAACGGCAAAACGTTGTTTAGTTTGCTCAAGTTGACGCTCAATCGCGCGTTTTTCTGCACCTTGGAACTCGTAGTTATCTTTGGCCGTTAATACATCAAAGTAGGCTTTAGTCACGCGAGTGATCAAATTTTGCAGTGCCGATGCATAGGTTGAGTCAGCTTGAGAAGCGGCTTTCTCCGCAAGGCTTAAACCTACCCAAGCACTATGGTCATAGATGACTTGATTGAGCTTTAGGTTGCCAGTCAGGCCGCTGCTATCATCTCGAGGATCATTCCATGCCTTGTCATAGCCCACGTTTGCACTGATAGTCGGTAACAGTGGCGCACGATTTTGTTCAATCTTTTCAAACAAAGCGTTACGTTGCGCTTGCGCTTGCAACACGAGTGGGTCACTTGTCAGTGCCTGTTGATAAATTTGCAGTAAATCATCTGCTTGAACCGCAGGAGCGGAAGCGGCTAGAGTTAATGCTACGCATAGAGAACGGATCTTAAATTTCATTTGCTGTCCTTATTAGACAAAATCTCCAAAAGGAGAAATATATAACTTCGTTTAGACTAAGTAATGCCTTTACCAAGGCGGTTTGCGCTTCCCGACGCTTCCCGATACAGCTAAAACTTAATGACGTAGAGTCTAAAAACTCCCACACGTTCAAGTCAACTGCGAAGTGTAACAGATTTTATTTAAAAATGAGCCAAATTGCCTTGATAATAGGCGAAAATTTAACTGTTAAGGATAAGATATGAAGCCTCAGGTTTTTTCGCAAACAGATATTGAAATCCTCGAAAAAAAATCGCTATATCAAGGCTTTTTTGCCTTAGAGCAATTTACCTTCAAACATAAGCTATTTGCTGGAGGCTGGAGTCAGCCTGTCACCCGTGAGGTCTTTGAACGTGGCCATGCAGTCGTTGTGCTGCCCTATGATCCTAAGTGCGATAAGGTTGTGTTGATTGAGCAAGTTAGGTTTCCTGCATTAGCAACCACTAAATCTCCTTGGCTTATGGAGTTAGTCGCGGGTATGATTGCGCCCGACGAAACGCCAGAGGATGTCGCGCACCGCGAGTTGTTAGAAGAAACTGGTTTGACCGCTCGCCACATCCATTTTGTGAGCAGTTATCTTGCAAGCCCTGGTGGCAGTACTGAACGTTTCTATTTTTATTGGGCTGAGGTGGATTCATCACAAGCCCAAGGTTTGCATGGATTAGCTGACGAACACGAAGATATTCGATTGCATGTTGTAGACCGTGAGGTTGCCTATCACGGTGTCGTTAATGGCGAAATAGACAATGCATCGACCGTTATTGGATTGCAGTGGTTGCAATTAAACTATCAGCAACTGGTTTAGGTTGGAAAAGGTTTGGCGCATTCAACATCACATCAAAAACCGCGTTATCAACCCAACGTGAGCGACTTTTTAGCGCTATGCGGGCGTAACTATGGCTATATGCAAAAGTGGTTGCCACTGGATATTGCTGTGGGTCAATCTTGGCAACTTGAAGGTGAATTTGGTGTATTAGTTATCCGTATTTTAGAAAATACCAAATATACTCAATTAGTTGAAATCTCACGCCCACTACAAATAGTGGAGTTTGTTAATATTCCCAAGGTGTTAGTGAGAATTTATCATGATGCTAAATTAGCAGAAGTGTTAACTGGTCAACAGATTTACCAACTGCGCCCAGTGTATGATTATCCCAATTTACGTATGTATCATAGTGATGAGAAGTACCAGGTAAATGCATTCCTGGGAGAATTATTGAAGATTGGTGGCCAACAACGTTTGGTTTGCCAGTCTTAGAATTGGGTATTCAATGTGCTGAAAGAGGCTATCTCTTACTCTGTAGCTGATGAAAGTGTGCGCATAGTGCAAGTCACTGACCCGCACCTCTTTGCCGATCCTGAAGCTCAGCTACTTGGTGTTAATACCAGCAAAAGTTTGGCCGCGGTACTCAATACCATACGCGCCGTTAATTACCCTGCGCATCTTATGCTTGCCACAGGTGATTTAAGTCAAGATTATTCCCCTGAGTCTTATCGCCAATTTGTGTCAGCGGTCGCCCCGCTCAATTTACCTTGCCATTATCTTCCGGGTAATCATGATGATCCGCGGATCATGTTTTTGCATATGCAGGGCGAGCGGATTTTTGGCCAGCAACGTATTTTAGTTGGTAAATGGCAAATTTTGATGCTGGATTCCACCGTGAGAGGAAAACCTGGTGGTCATATGGCCGCGAGTCAATTCGAACTCATTGAACAGGCTATAGCCGCACATCCAGACCGCCATACTTTACTGGTGATGCATCATAATCCTATTTTGGTTAATTGTGCTTGGTTAGACCAACACTGCATGGATAATGGGACGGAATTTTTAAAGTGTGTCGCTCAATACCCGCAGGTCAAAGCTTTGCTGTGGGGCCATGTGCATCAACAATTGGATAGCCTTTACGATGGTCCACATGGTGCGTTGCAATTAATGGCGACACCTTCTACTTGTATCCAGTTTAAACCGCAATCGCCTTATTTTGCCCTCGATGGACTGCAACCCGGTTATCGTTTGCTGGAGCTCAAGGCCGATGGTAGCATCAGCACTAATGTGTATCGCGTACCGGGAAATCTGTTTTCCCCCGATAAAGATTCCAGCGGTTATTAACGCGAGTGACCGCAGCTTGAGGAACTATGCTGCTCTATATTCACGGATTCAACAGTTCTCCTTTCTCTGATAAAGCGGTGATGACGGCACAATATATGGCCGAGCATCACCCGTCCCTCACTTTTCATCAGCCACAGTTACCCAATACACCCAAAGCTGCGATGGCCTTACTACAGCGCTATGTAGAGGAGGCTTTGCAAGCGGGTGAGCCGCTTAACTATATTGGCTCGTCCTTAGGGGGTTATTTTGCCAGTTACTTGGCTGAGCATTATGGTGGCCGAGCCGTGTTGGTGAATCCGGCAGTAAAACCCTTTGAACTGTTTGATGAATTTATGGGGCCGCAATTTAACCCTTATACCGAAGAGCATTATCAGGTATTACCAGAGCATAAGCAGGAAGTGGCTGAATTTAATACGGCTGTTATCCGCAATCCCGATCGTTTTTTGGTACTATTGCAAACGGGCGATGAAGTGCTGGATTATCGCGAAGCGCTACATAAATATCATCATTGCCAATTACGGATTGAATCCGGTGGTGATCACAGTTTTGTGGGTTATGAGCGATATCTGCAAACTGTAAGCCAATTTTTACACTTACCTTGACAAATCGTCATCCACAGCCGCAACATGGCCGGATATAACAACCTATAGCGTACACTATGACTAATCAATACACCTCTGACGCCATTGAAGTTCTTAACGGACTCGACCCAGTTAAACGCCGTCCAGGTATGTATACCGATACCAGCCGACCTAACCATTTAGGCCAAGAGGTCATAGATAACAGTGTCGATGAAGCCTTAGCTGGCCATGCCACTAAAATTGAAGTAGTGCTCCACACAGATAACTCGCTGGAAGTCACTGACGATGGTCGTGGTATGCCAGTGGATATTCATCCCGAAGAAGGTATTCCAGGGGTCGAGCTGATCCTGACTAAACTCCATGCTGGCGGTAAATTTTCAAATAAAAATTATCAATTCTCTGGTGGTTTGCATGGTGTAGGGATTTCAGTCGTTAACGCCCTGTCTCGCAGAGTTGAAGTCACTGTGCGCCGAGATGGCCAAGTGTATGATATGGCTTTCGAAAATGGCTTTAAAGTCGAAGAACTACGAGTCAGTGGTACCTGCGGTCGGCGCAATACCGGTACTCGAGTACATTTTTGGCCTGATGCGAGTTATTTTGATTCGGCGAATTTCTCCAATTCCAAACTTATTTATTTACTGCGTGCCAAAGCAGTATTGTGCCCCGGTCTTAGAATTAAATTCACTAATAAGCACACTAACGAAGTGCATGAGTGGTACTACGAGAGTGGCTTAACCGATTATCTTAAGACGGCGGTAGGCGATAATATCATGCTGCCGGAAGAGCCTTTTATCGGTAGTTTTAAGGGACAAATTGAGGCGGCAGATTGGGCTATTACCTGGTTGCCAGAGGGCGGGGAGTCGATTAACGAAAGTTATGTCAACTTGATCCCAACGCCATTGGGTGGCACCCATGTGAATGGCTTTCGCCAAGGTTTGTTGGAGTCGATGCGTGAGTTTTGTGAGTTTCGTAATCTCATCCCCCGCGGGATTAAGCTCTCTCCTGAGGATATTTGGGATCGCGCAGCCTTCATTCTGTCAGTGAAAATGCAAGACCCGCAGTTTGCGGGACAGACAAAAGAGAAGCTTTCGAGCCGTCAAAGCTCAGCCTTTGTTTCAGGTATCGTGCGTGATGCATTTTCGCTTTGGTTAAATTCGAATACCGAATTAGCCGAGTCATTGGCTGAAATGTGTATTAATAACGCGCAAAAACGCTTAAAAGCAGCGAAAAAAGTCGCCCGTAAAAAAGTCACATCAGGTCCCGCATTACCGGGTAAATTGACCGATTGTAGTGGCCAAGATCCAATGCGCGGCGAACTCTTCCTTGTGGAAGGGGATTCTGCGGGAGGCAGTGCTAAACAGGCTAGAGACCGTGAGTTTCAAGCTATTATGCCGCTACGTGGTAAAATCTTAAATACGTGGGAAGTGGATGCATCTCAGGTATTAGCGTCGCAGGAAGTACATGATATTTCGGTGGCAATTGGTTGTGATCCCGACAGCAACGATATCTCCGAGTTAAGATATGGCAAGATTTGTATTCTCGCCGACGCCGATTCCGATGGATTGCATATTGCGACTTTACTCTGTGCACTGTTTCTGAAACATTACCGAGTGTTGGTTGAGCAGGGGCATGTTTATATCGCCATGCCGCCACTGTTCCGTATCGATATAGGTAAAGATGTTTATTACGCTTTAGATGAGGCTGAAAAAGAAGGTATTCTCGATCGTATCAGCGCTGAGAATAAAAAAGGTAAAGTTCAAGTAACACGCTTTAAAGGTCTGGGTGAAATGAATCCACTGCAATTGCGTGAAACGACAATGGACCCTAATACTCGCCGTTTAGTGCAGTTAACTATTGATGATGCGGAAGAAACTGATTCTCTTATGGATATGCTGTTAGCTAAGAAGCGTTCACCCGATCGTAAAAACTGGCTCGAAGATAAGGGTGACATGGCGGTACTTTAATGTTGTGCACTATTGCCGATAACAATAACACTTAGGCATAAAGAAAATTACCATGTTGTATATTAAAACGAATAATTATAAATGTTTAAAGGTGTTCTCTGCCTATTGGACCCTACTGGTGAGTCTGGCTTTGTTACCGATCCAGACGGCGATTGCAGGGTCTCAGTCGATCATGATTACCGTCTCAAAGGGATTTGGTTTATCGCTCTATGCTTCCGATCTTGGGGATGCCAAACAGATTGCGATGGGGGCAAATGGCACCTTATTTGTCGGCTCCAATAAGAGTGGCACAGTGCATGCACTTGTTGATAGTAACCAAGATGGTCGTGTAGACAAGCGTTATGTCATCGCCAAGGGGTTAGAGTCTCCCGATGCGATCGCGTTCCATAATGGTGATCTGTTTGTGGCAACTGAAAACCGAATTGTCCGCTTTATTGATATCGAGCAGCGCTTACGCCGTCCAAGTCGTCCTAAAGAGATTTATAGCGATTTACCAGATTCTGATAAGAAAAGTGCTCGAGCGATGAATTTTGGTCCTGATGGCAGGCTCTATGTCTCTATCGGTGCACCTTGCAACGTGTGTGAAGCGAGCGCGCCCTATAGCAGTATTATTGCGATTAATGTGGATACCGGCGCCAGTGAGCAAATTGCGTCAGGTATTCGCGATGTGACAGGTTTTGACTGGTCTCCTCAAGACGGCAAATTGTGGTTTGCCGATCAAGGACGCGATTGGATGGGCGATAACTTACCCCCCGATGAGATTAACCGCATCGATGTGGCGGGCAGCCATTATGGCTTTCCGTATTTACACGCATCATCCGTGGTCGAACCTGCCTATGAAAAGCCAAAAAATTTAAAAATTTCTGTACCGATATACGAACTGCCTGCACACGTTGCACCAACGGGACTGGCATTTTACCGTGGTAAGCAATTCCCAGAAATCTATCATAACCAATTGTTTGTTGCTGAAAATGGTTCTTGGAACCGTTCAAGCAAAGTCGGTTATCAAATCGTCATGTTGAAGCTTGAGAATCAACAGGTGGTCAGTCGCGAAACCGTAGTGAGTTTTCTCGACGGTGAGTTTCCTGTCGCCCGCCCCTATGGATTATTGTCCGGTGAAGATGGGGCCATGTACATCTCGGATGATTTGAAAGGTAACCTGTATCGACTGTTCTATAGGGATGGCGATAATACTGAAGAACCACAGGAACTAGAAGAAAATGAGTGACGCAATCAAGTTAAGCTTGGATGGCGTAGAGCAGATGCCATTGCGGCGCTTTACCGAAGAAGCTTATCTGAATTATTCCATGTACGTCATTATGGACCGAGCCTTACCCCATATTGGTGATGGCCTTAAACCCGTACAACGACGGATTATTTATGCTATGAGCGAGCTTGGTTTATCGGCTCAATCAAAGCATAAAAAATCAGCTCGTACAGTGGGTGACGTATTAGGTAAGTACCATCCCCATGGCGATAGTGCCTGTTATGAGGCGATGGTGCTGATGGCGCAGCCATTTTCCTATCGTTATCCACTCGTAGATGGTCAAGGAAACTGGGGGGCACCAGACGATCCTAAGTCATTTGCAGCAATGCGTTATACCGAGGCGCGCCTGTCGAAGTTTTCTGAGCTGTTATTATCTGAGCAGGGACAAGGTACGGTTGACTGGGGGGCAAACTTCGATGGCACGTTAAAAGAGCCCAAAGTGCTGCCTGCACGTTTACCCCATATTTTGCTGAACGGGATCACTGGTATTGCGGTGGGCATGGCGACAGATATACCGCCACATAATGCCAGAGAGTTAGTGAATGCCTGCGTTGCGCTTTTGGACGATCCCAAACTCGACCTTGCGCAGTTGATGGCCTATGTGCCAGGGCCTGATTATCCTACAGAAGCTGAGATCATCACCCCGTCTGCCGATATTGCCAAAATCTATGAAACCGGGCGTGGCTCCTTAAAAGCCCGTGCGGTTTATACTGTCGAAGCCGGTGAAATAGTGATCACCGCGCTACCACATCAGGCGGGTAGTGGTAAGATTTTAGAGCAGATTGCTGCTCAAATGCAGGCGAAAAAATTGCCTATGGTTGCTGACTTGCGTGATGAGTCTGACCATGAAAATCCCGTTCGCTTAGTGATTGTACCGCGCTCAAATCGCGTCGATTGCGATCAACTGATGGCGCACTTGTTTGCGACCACCGATCTTGAGAAAAGTTTTAGGGTAAACCTTAACGTACTGGGCCTGGATGGTCGTCCAAGAGTTAAGGGCCTAAAAGACTTACTCACCGAATGGCTTGAGTTTCGTGTCGATACCGTAAGACGTCGCCTCGAATATCGTTTAGATAAAGTGTTGGCGCGTTTACATATCCTTGAAGCGTTAATGATCGCTTTTCTCAATATTGATGAAGTCATTGAGATCATTCGTTTTCATGATGAGCCCAAAGCGGAGTTGATGGCGCGTTTTAACCTGACAGACAAGCAGGCTGAGGCCATCCTCGAGTTAAAATTACGCCATTTAGCTAAGTTAGAAGAATTTAAGATCAAAGCTGAGCAGGACGAACTGGAAGCTGAACGTGAAAAGTTAGAGCAATTATTAGGTTCTGAGCGCCGTTTAAAAACCTTAATTAAGAAAGAATTAATCCAAGATGGTGAGACCTATGGCGATGATCGCCGCTCTCCTATTGTAGAACGCCATGAGTCCCGCGCCTTAACAGAGCAAGAGCTTACCCCGAGTGAACCTGTGACTGTGGTGTTATCAGAAAAAGGTTGGGTGCGTTGTGCTAAGGGCCATGATATTGATGCCGAGTCTTTATCCTATAAGGCGGGCGATCAATATCTCTGTAGTGCCATCGGGCGTAGTAATCAGGTGGCTGTGTTTATTGACTCATCCGGTCGCGCCTTTGCCACCGATAGTCATAGTCTGCCATCGGCTCGTACCCAAGGTGAGCCCATTACTACGCGCTTTAATATGGCATCTGGTGAGACCATGCAGCATGTTATTTTGGGGGAAGACGAGCAATGCTTCCTCTTAGCAACCGATGCAGGTTATGGCTTTATTTGTACTTTCAATGACATGGTGTCTCGTAATAAGGCGGGTAAAGCGCTATTGAGTTTACCGACGAATGCCAAGTCTTTATCACCCAAACCGATTGATCGTAATCGAGAGATGTCTATCCTTGCCATCACCAATGAAGGTCGTATGCTACTGTTTTCATTGGAAGCATTGCCGCAATTATCTAAGGGTAAAGGTAATAAGATTATCGGTATTCCAAGCGAGCGCGCTAAAAACCGTGAAGAGTTAATGACACATTTACAACTTGTGCCAGCAGATACTCCAGTTACCTTGTGGGCGGGTAAGCGCAAACTCACACTTAAACCAAGTGATTTAGAGCATTATCGCGGTGAGCGCGGACGTCGTGGGGCAAAATTACCACGTGGATTACAGCGTGTTGATAGTGTGGAATTAGGCGAAGGTGCTGAGGTCTTGCCTAGCATTTAACTGTGAATTTGAGGCTGCGTAAGAGGTAGCCAGCACAAGTTATCAAAACCGTTAATCAAAGCCACTCAAGTTTCACTGGGGTGGCTTTTTTATTCTCAGAGTTATGCGCTACAGAGTCACTTTTCTTAAATACAAGGCATAAAAAAACCTACCGCTTGCGGTAGGTTTTTATTAGCGAATATCCGTAATAAGGATATTAGAAGTCGTAACGTACACCAACAGAGAATACGTTGTCGTCTTGTAGGTCTACTTTGTTACCTGCTACGACATGGTCACCACGGTACATTGCGTATTGACCGTATACCATAGTTGATTTAGAGAAACGGTAGTCAGCACCCACGTTGAAGTTTTGTACGCTGATGTCTTCACCTTTTAACAGGTTTGTACCAGTGGTAACGTTTTTGTAGTAGTTACCAAAGCCCGTTTCATCAAAGCCGTATTCGGCTTTCAGGTTAACACCGTTTAAAGTGTAAACAACGTTAACAAAGTAAGTGTTACCATCTACTGAGCTATCAGTTACGCTTTCAGAGTTTTGGAATAAACCACCCACTTTGAAATCGCCAAATTTAACTTGTGCTACACCACGGTATGCATCAACACCCGCAATACCTTTGTTATAGGCAACTGCTAAATAGTAGTTTTGATCTTTGAACTTGCTATCACCCAGAGTTGCACTCAGAGCGTATAAGCTTTCGGTGGTTTTTGCAGTAGTGTCGTTATCATCGAACAGGTAAGTGGCGTTTAAGGTCACTAAATCAGCGATTTTTGGTGAGTAGTACCATACACCATCTGCGCTACGAGTTTGTGCGCTGACTAAACGGTCGATATCGGCGTTGGTGTTACCAAATACGTCTACGTTACCTTCTGCTTGCTTAAATACAGTGTCATTACGACCTACTAATACAGTACCTGCATTAGTTTTTAAACCGAGGAAAGTGTTACGAGCTTTGAACACATCACCTGAGCCAGAAGTGTTTTCAACTTGGAATTCCATTTGATAAACAACATCATAGCCATCAGCGATTTTCTCAGTACCTTTAACACCTAACAGTGAGAAGTTATTTTCTAAATAGGTACCAGCATTGTTTTCATCAGCATAGTTTGCTGTGTCAACACCATTGGTGCCTGATTGTAGAGTTGCACCTGTTTCAGTATTAGTTAATGCAAGCTCTAAACGACCATAGAAGCTTGGGCCTTCGGCTAGCGCACCGAATGAAGCCAGCGCTAATACTGATGCAACTGATGCAGAGATGAATGTCTTTTTCATGTTTTGTGCTCCCTCGAACCTAAGTTCTTATCCATTTTTCATGGTTTTTGTGTGGTTTAACACGTTTGTTACAGAAATAAGTAACAAAGTTGCCGCCGATTTTTACAGTTTTATGCCTTGCAGGCTGTGTCATAGATCAAGTTTTTAGCTCTCCTTGCCTGTATTCGGGGTTTTTTAGGACATTTCCCTATCACTTGACCGAAAATCGGCGTGTAAGAGATAAAACTGTATTTTTGGCATACTACTAAAGAGGTATGCGAAGTGCCGTAGCATATACAGACCGGCGGGCCTAACTGTAGCATATACTAATGTTGTCGCAAGTTTGTCATATACGCGTGAGTTGGTGTTATTGGGTACCGAGTACAATAAAAAAAACAAGTAAAGTTACTTTTTAGC
Organism: Shewanella sp. FDAARGOS_354; assembly: GCF_002209245.2. Lineage (NCBI taxonomy): Bacteria > Pseudomonadati > Pseudomonadota > Gammaproteobacteria > Alteromonadales > Shewanellaceae > Shewanella > Shewanella sp. FDAARGOS_354. The sequence goes on from NZ_CP022089.2 coordinate 4,470,163, forward strand.
AACAAAACACCTGAGAAGATGTTGTTAAATGTGTTTAAAATCAAAAATTTAATTGTTGTTGATGATCTATTATTTAGATATTGTATTAACTCAGCTAGCATAAGCATTAGTTCAATGCGATAGCCATCATCCTAGACCATAGTATTAGGACGTATTGACGTTTTGAGTGTGAATTTTATTCGTTCTGGCAAGCTTGTGCTTGCGATACGAGAAATGATTATTGACGAGTAAAGCCGTCAATCAACGTGGGTTTAGCGCTTACATTTGCATTCGTGCAAACATGTCTGCTCAGTGCCTTAGGAAAGCCGAGTGGTTTAATTTAATATCTAGCTGCATCTTTTAGCTCATGGGTTGAGTTTGATTTCGGTTTTTGGCTTAAATCGTTTAGAATCTTCGGCGCATTTTTCATGCATTATGCTGCGTTGGTAAGTGTTTCTCCTCATTCTCGTTGCGGCCGGGTTCGCTAGATATAAATAAGGTAAGTATTGATGACTGAAGCCTATCAAAATCGCTTTGGTGGCATAGGCCGCTTGTACGGGCAAAAAGCGCTTGCGAAATTTGCAGCATCTCATGTCGTGGTAATTGGTATTGGTGGTGTGGGCACTTGGGCGGCTGAGGCATTGGCAAGGAGTGGTATTGGTCAAATTACCTTAATTGATTTAGATGATATCTGCGTGACCAATACTAACCGTCAAATTCATGCGCTTACCTCAACTATTGGCGATTCTAAGGTTGCAGTTATGGCCAAACGGATCCGCGAGATTAATCCTGATTGCCAAGTCAATGAAGTAGAAGATTTTATTACGGTCGACAATCTGGGTGACTATTTACTAGGTTCTCAGTCAGGCGGCAATATTGATTATGTTGTTGATTGTATTGATGCGGTTAAACAAAAAGCAGCGCTTATTGCTTGGTGCAAACGTCAAAAAATCAAGATAGTGACCGTAGGTGGTGCTGGTGGGCAAGTTGATCCAACACAGATCCAACTGACTGATTTGGCTAAGACCTATCAAGATCCGTTGCTTGCAAAAGTGCGTAATATTCTCCGCCGTGAATATAACTTCTCCAAAAATGTACAACGTCGTTTTGCTGTGGATGCCGTTTTTTCTAGTGAACAGCTCGTTTACCCTCAAGCTGATGGCTCGGTTTGTAGTACTAAAGCCACCGCCGATGGTAGCATGCGGATGGATTGTGCTTCGGGGTTTGGTGCTGTGACTATGGTCACTGGTACTTTTGGATTTGTGGCGGCGAGCCGTGTCCTTTCTCGGTTGGCACAATTAGCTAACGAATAATCCAATTTGTATGTTTTATTGTTCTAAATATTTTCAAATAGTGAACTCGTGGTGAGTGGTTATCTTAGGCGCATCGCATTGGTTAAGAGGAATGCGAATGTTAAATTGCGCGCCGCCAAGTGAAGAGTCTGCTTGATAGCTCATTGAACCTTTTAACAAGGTGACTGCATTAAAGGCAGCGGATAAACCTAATCCCGTGCCGCCTTTACTTCTATTGGTGGTAAAGAAAGGCTCGAACATATGTTCAGCGACTTCGGGGGGGATTGCGACGCCATTATTTTGGATGCTGATATTCACAAAGCCCTGCTCAATACTGGCGGAGATTTGTATCTGATTATCTTCTCGGTCTTGAAATGCATGGGTATAAGCGTTGGACAATATATTACTGACGATTTGGTTTAATAGGCTCACATTAGTTTGAATATTTAAGTTGGGATCGACTTGTAGGTCGGTTTTTGCGTTGAGTTTAGGATGCATTATCAAGCTAGACGCTAAAATCTCTTTAAGCTGCCTTTGCAGATTGATGCACTGATGCTCTTCGCTGAAGGATCCCCTCATAAATCAGCCATAGCATAGCCATATTTGAGCAACTGATTGGCGAATAATACCCAGGCCGCCAGCAATTCTTTCTCAGTGATTTGATAATCAGGCCGCCTGAGTACCTCCAATCCCAAGCGAATCGTTGAGAGTACCGTTCGATGCCCAATGGTATTGGCCTGAAAATGCTTATCCCAGCCCTGTTGCTGTGCGTGTAAACCAACTAGCCACAACAGGCATTGAACCATCAACGCTATCAGTAGGATGATGTCGAATCGCTCTGGACTGTTGGTACGACTTTGGCGTAAGCCAAAGCCGTATGCCGGGCTTTTGAGGTCACGAAAGGTTTCCTCTATTTGCATACGTTTGGCGTACAGGTTTACCAGCTGCTTTGGGCTCCGAGATTCTGGTGGTAAATTGCTGGCTAACACCCAAGGCTCTTTCGCCGATGTTGAGTACGTTTTTGCCGATGGATGGTGGCAATTAGTCCTCGTTGAACGCTGATTTGTACGCCCCTTAGGTTTGCTACGATAAAGCGTGAGATGGCAATTGATAGGGTTAGTTTTGGTCAAAGTCTTACAACCCAGGCTCTTCGCTTGACCGTTGGCCAAGTCATGTGTACTGCGAACTGCACGCCAATTTTCAGCGCCAATATCTGCAAATTGAACTGTACCGCGAATACGGCTTAGCCAAAACCAACCATGCGCCTCAACCTCTTTGTACCAAGGCACTTTGAACCCCGCGTCAGTCACGATGAGAGGGGTAACATGCAAAGGTAAAATCTTGGCTAAGTCCGCTAAAAAACCGTTGTGGGAGGCCTTAGAGCATTGTTCTGATAGGGGATAGGACTTCTCATACAGGGTAATAGAGCGGCCATTGAAGGCTATTGAGGCGCGCAGAGCCATGATGCGTTTATGCTCTCGGATGTCTGACCAATCGACGAGCACAATCGGCATAGGGTTACCAGAACAGATGAGGCTGGCATGCCATTGGTAGACAGCTAACCGTTCTTGATGCAGATGCGTGTTGCCGAGCAAACGATCAATGCGCTTGATGTTGTGCTTGGTTCGGGCCGTGGTTGGTAAATTTCGACCTAACTCAGTCAAGGTCAGTGTCTTACATTCAATCAGTGCCTTAGAGGCCAGCATCAAGCTGTTTAATCGTTTTAGGTGAAGTTCTGGGCAGTATTGGTGTAAAGAATGTTGTAGGATATTGGCTTCGCGCATCTTGTTGTCCAAGTGTAGTTTTTAGCGAAACCATTTGATCATGCAACAAGATGCGCTTCCACCCTAATTTGATGATTTATTTGTAAATCATCAGGGGATTCTTCAGTGCTCTTCGTGGCTGCGGTCGATAGCAATAGTCTTGAATTTTTGAATTAGGCTGCTGGCTTTGGTGATATTACGAACTATAAGCTCACAGCTTTGTTGATACTCGTCCAAAATCGCATTGATTTCGTCGAGTGTCGCGTGCTCACTATGGATAAGCTCAATGAGTTCTTCTATATGATTTAATTGTGCGCTGGCCGCCGTTAAGCAAATACCAATGGGGGTATTAATTTCGTGCGCCACACCAGACACTAATCCTCCTAAGGCGGCCATTTTTTCCTGTTCAACTAACACCTGCTGTGCGCGCTTTAGAGCGGCTAAGGATTGCTCTAACTCTTGGGTTCGCTCTTTAACTTGTCTTGCTAGTTCTTCCTTATAACTACGTTCGAGTTTCAGTAAACGCTCTCTATCTTCTAATGCTGTTTGTAACTCTGCTTTAGAACTTTTCAGTGCTTCAAATGAGCTGCGAAGTTGCCCTTGCATGCTGTTAATCGCATCAGCAACTTGTTTAAACTCATCGATTTTCTCCTTACGTTCAAATTGAAGGGGTTCGAAGTCCGCGTCTAAGTTAATCCGTTTGCAGTATTTACTGAGTTTATCGAGATGTTTAGTGATGTTGTACCAGACTAAAAATAGAATAAATCCAGCGACTAAGAAGGTTTTTATGCCATTGGAGAGTAAAATAAGGATGGCTTTATCGTAAAGGCGGTCATAAATGGCATCCATGTCTACTTGTACTTCTAAAGTACCAACGTTGATATTGTCGGTCGGTGATTTATACACCAGAGGAAAGATTTTATTTAAAGTATGAGTTGGTTTTGGGGTTCCTCCGTTCCACGATTGACCACTATCATCTTTGATTGAAATGTAGTTAATATCAGGTAGTTGGATGAGACCATTTAGTTGGGTGTTAATCAGTCTTTCATCTATTACCCAAATACTTGCGGCTAATACATCCAGGTTAGCTTTCTCGATATTAGAAAATACCCGATCAATCCGACTAACATCGCCACGATAATCGCTAATGAGTTGGTAGGCTGTCGTCATTAGTGTGATTAAGGAGCTGAATAGCACAATTGACAAGGTGAGGTGCCTACCAATCGGGCTTTTTATAAATTGACTGAAGAATGTCAGCATCTTAAATAATCTTTATCTGATAGCAAGTTGGATGCTTATAAGCATAGACTCAAGCTTAAAAAATTTCGCATGTTATCCCAGTGAAAAATCCCTCAATATTGAATAAAGCAATGGCATCAAACTTGCTTGGTCTTGGCTAAGTTCAATTTTTTGTCACTGGGATAACACTATGATTAAACTCAAATTCGATTCAGTGAAGTTGTTTAACCCTAAGAAGGTAATGTTTCGGGTTATGCTGTGGCTAATGGTGAGTTGTGCAGTTTTATTGGCGATGCCGTCAAATATTCTTACTTTGCTGGCACTGGATAAGTTTGTACCCGAGCACGCACATTTTGTCGGGCTTGGACTTATTATCTCGATCGCGTATTTTTTAACTCAGTTATTGAACTTGGGATTAGATGAGTCGATTCGTCATTTAAGTGATAAGCGCATCACCGAGACCATTGAAGCAAAAGTTAATTTGCTGGATCGTGCAGAGCGAGCATTATTACGAGAATTCTTTTTGCAAGGAGCCACTATTTTGACATTGCCGCAAAACGAACCCGCGGTCAAAAGTTTGCTCAGTGCCTGTATCCTCGAATGTTTAGGTAATGAACGTCATTACGCAATCCAAGGGCCCACAGCAGACTATAAAATTTCGATGAAAGCACGTATCTACTTAAATCGGGGCGTTTTACGTTTACCTGCAGGGGAACCAAGTGAAGAAGAAATGCAACATCTGATTAAAGCGCGCCCGCAGTTTCTCAATGGCTTAGTACAAAACCGTAAACACGCAGCTTAAGTGTAGCGTTGGCTCTAACGCGAAATTACAGGCATAAAAAATGGGGGTTAATGGAACCCCCATAACAACGTGCAATTTTTACAAGCTACAATGAACAGAATAACAATTTGGAAGCAAAAACTACGATTGTTGCGCTGACTTCACGATAAACATCCAAGTGATATAAGAAATTATCCCTATAGTGCTAAAGATAACGATCATTGAAAGTAAACCAATTGGGTTACCGAACATTAAATCTAACCAAAATGCCATGATTGAAATCCTCTTTCTTGTGAAGTCATCCATACACTAGCGCTCTTACTGTCAGCAAATACTGATCCTGATCAATAAAAAATCGACGTCCTAAAACAATCTTGTAACCAAAGATTAACCCTGTGATCTACTTCAAATTTAGCGGGTGATGAAATTTTATCAAACTCAATCTTTTGGGCTTTGTTTCTTACTTCATTCGGGACTAGTCTTAAGAGTAGTAACTATTAAGTGATACCAAGAACAAGGTATTTGCTAATCCGTTTTAGCATTGATTGAAGTTAGACTGCATTTTTGAAGGAGCCAAAAATGGCTAGCACCACTGTTAAAAAGGGCACTATGGGATATGGTATTATTTTCGCTCCTATGGTCTTACTTTTATATCCCCTTTATTGTTTGCTTAGTAGCGCGCATTGGGTTGCAACCTTATGTTTAATCGCACTTGCCCTTATTCTATTTTTTAACATTAACAAACTTATCCGTAATCTGAGGCACCTCGAGCGTGCGGCTCATCACTTGGGTGACGGTGATTTGAGTTACCAGCTTGATGAGAAAGATGCGGGAGTGTTTCACACTGTCGTTCACAGCATCAATCGCATGGGCGAAGATGTGAGTCGTACTATTCTATCTCTAGTTGATACCAGCGAATGGATGAAGAAGGTCGCCACCGACATAAAGACGATTAGTGAGCAGGCAAAACAAGGCGTTTTGGAGCAAGAACGTCAAACCGAGCTTGCGGCAACGGCCATGACCCAGATGGTTTCAACCGTACAAGAAGTGTCACACAATGCGGCTAATACCGCGCAAGCCGCTGATATTGCGCAGACTTCAGCTAAACATGGTGATGAAGTCATGGGCGCTATTGTCAATAAAATCAGCGATATGACTTCGCAAATTCACCAAACAAAAGCAGTGATTGAACACCTTGCCGCCGATACGAATAGCATTAGCAGCATTATTGAGACTATCTCGCAAGTGGCCGAACAAACCAACTTATTGGCTCTTAATGCGGCGATTGAGAGTGCCCGAGCGGGTGAGCATGGCCGTGGATTTGCGGTTGTTGCCGATGAAGTCCGTAATTTGGCAAAACGTACCTCAGAGGCGACCGCCGAAATTCAACAGCAGATAACCGCATTACAAAAGGGCGCTCAACAAGGGGTTGAAGTGATGTTAAAAAACGTCACTATCGCCGATGAAACCGCCTTGATGGTAGAGAAAGCGCATCAATCTTTGGGTGAAATTGTCACTCACGTTGAAAGCATTACGGATATGTCTCATCAAATTGCCACTGCATCGGAAGAGCAGCATGCAGTTGCAGAGGAAATTAACAAAAATATCAACGCGATGACTGAATTAGCGTTGAAAAATGCACATCATACTAATCTAACCAATCTATCTAGTCTTAAGGTTTATAATATGTCTCAGGAGATTGGTTCACTGCTACATCGTTTCCATGTGGATAAGCAGCTATTTACCTCTAATCAAGCCCAAAGCCAACTATTTGTAAAATGGGGGCCAGAACTTGATATCGGTATGCCGGAGATTAACCGCCAGCATCAACGCTTAGTCTCTCTTGTTAACGAATTGCACCGTACCTTAAGCGAAGCCTATGGCCTCGAAGCGATTAAACGGATTGTTCAAGGACTTGTGGATTACACCGCGAATCATTTTTCCTATGAAGAAGAACTGTTTGCACGCTTTGGTTATCCTCAAACAGCTGGACATAAAGAAAAGCATGCTCAACTTGTCGGTCAGGTGCTGGATTTCCAGAAGCGGGTAGCGAGAGGTGAAGATGTTGCCGATGAACTTATGGCATTTTTAAAATCCTGGTTAGTTAACCATATACAAAAAAGTGACAGGGAATACGCGCAATTTTTGCTTTCCCACGGAGCTGAGTAGAATCAGGCGTGATAAATGTCTTCTTATCGAGCTATGTAGGGCTTTAATCCTATATAAGACTGATTTTTGAGCGGTTAAAACTAATTTGCCACCCAGCCTTTCAAAAGGGCTTGCCATTGTCAAAGGCAAAGGTATAATTCCCAGCACTTAGAGCCAGCTAGTTGTTTTTGTTAGCTCTAAATCTTGATGCCAGAGTGGTGAAATCGGTAGACACAGCGGATTCAAAATCCGCCGCCCTTAAAAGCGTGACGGTTCGAGTCCGTCCTCTGGTACCATCCCTTCAAAGGGATTAAAACCGACCTAGAGTCGGTTTTTTTGTGTCTGAATTTTGCGCTAAATATTCCACTCAGTGGGACTCAGCAATATCCATTTGCGTCATAGTCACGCCTTTGATTTGGGCATAGATAGCCTTTCCTGGAGCGAGTTGTAACTCGTCACAAGCCCATGGGGTGATATTGGCCCACAGTTCTTCTTTGCCAAGGGCAATTTTTAGCTGAATTTGCTCGCCATTATCGCTGGGGTAGAGCTCTTTTATGTTTCCTCTTAGTAAATTACGAATACTCGAGCCTTTAGGTTCCTCTGTGCAAACCGAAACATGGTTCGCTTGAATGCGCACCTTTAACTGTTTATGGGTGGGCGGTAATTGGCCGCTGACCCAGAGCTGATTGCCGTCATCCATCAACAGTCTGGTCATTGGATAATCAGGATGTCTGTCGGAGATTCTGGCGCTCAGCAGCGAACTTAATTCCTGCAATGGTACCCAGGGGCGCATTTGTTCACTATTCCATACCTGTGTTAGCGGTCCTTGGGCGATCATTTTTCCTTGATGCAACACCAACATATGGTCGGCAAGTTGTAGGATTTCATCCAAGCTGTGGCTCACATAGACGATGGGTAGCTTCAATTCCTGCGCTAGGGTTTGTAGGTAAGGCAGCAATTCGCGTTTTCGGGGTAAATCGAGGGAAGCTAAGGGCTCGTCCATCAATAGCATTTGCGGCGAGATGAGTAGGGCTCGGCCAATGGCGACCCGTTGTTTTTCACCGCCAGACAGTGTGCTGGGATAGCGGCTTAAAAGTTTTTCTATACCCAGTAGCGAGACCACTTTGTCGAACAATTCAGGTGCTTTATAGCGCATTCCATAGGTGAGATTGCCCTTCACACTGTAATGGGGAAATAATCTCGCTTCTTGAAAGACATAGCCAATTCGGCGTTTTTCAGGGGGCAGATTAACGGTTTTATGCTTGAACAATAGTGTATCGCCCAAGCTAATCTCGCCTTTGTCTGGCGTGGTTAATCCGCCGAGTAAATTCACTAAGGAGGTTTTGCCCGCTCCTGAGCGGCCGAATACGGCGGTGACGCCCTGTAAAGGTAACTGGGTGTTCACCTTAAGTTGTAGTTGGCCGAGTTGTTTTTCAATATTGATGTTTAACATACACTTGCCGTTCTTTTGAGGGCTTTTTTCGTGAGCCATTGGGAGGCGAGCAAAGAAGCCAGGGCTATTACTATCGAGATGATACACAGGCGCATTGCCTGATATTCCGCTCCCGGTGTTTCGATAAAGGAATACATGGCCAGCGGAATGGTGCGAGTTTCGCCGGGAATATTAGAGACGAAGGTAATTGTCGAGCCAAATTCCCCTAGGCTGCGGGCAAAGGCGATGATCATCCCAGAGACTATGCCGGGCGAGGTGAGTGGCAGGGTAATGGTCAAAAATACCCGCCAGCGGCTGCTTCCCAAGGTGCGCGCCGCCTGTTCGAGGCGAATATCAACGGTTTCGAAGGATTGACGTATGGCTCTGACCATCAGAGGAAAGGAGACCACTGCGGCGGCGAGTGCCGCACCTCGCCAGCTAAAGCTAAAACTTATGCCAAACCAGTTATAGAGCCACTGCCCGATTACGCCCTGACGCCCCATACTGATGAGCAGCAGGTAACCCACCACCACGGGCGGTAACACCAGTGGGAGATGTAGGAGACTGTCGAAGATAGCCTTACCGGGAAACTCCACGCGCGCTAGCAACCAAGCGCATAAAATGCCTAAGGGTAAACTGGCGAGCACGGCAACCGCCGAGACTTTGAGGCTCAGCAGTAGCGCGGCGGTTTCGTATTCGCTGAGCAGTGGCCCGTTAAACAGCGAGCCACTTACTAAAACATCACTCAGCACTAGTTCACTCCAAAGCCATATTTTTCAAATACTGCTTTTGCACTTGAGCTTTGAAGGTATTGATTAAAGTCTTTAGCGCTGGCGGTTGATTCCTGCTTTGTTAAGGCGCTGGGATATTCAATCGGGCTATAGCTGGTGGCGGGGAAGGTTGCCACAATTTTAATCTTTTGCGCGACTTTGGCATCGGTCGAGTACACGATACCAAGCGGTGCTTCGCCCTGTTCTACCAATGCTAGAGCGGCGCGGACATTGTTTGCTCTCGCCAGCAGTGGCTCGGCGGTTTTCCAAAGATTCAGGTTTTCAAGCGCTTGCTTGGCGTATTGTCCGGCTGGGACATGATCTGGGTCGCCCACCGCTAAGCGGCTGCCATTGACCGCGGCCTTAATATCCCAATCGCTGTTTAGGGTGACTTGGTCTACTGGGCTATTCTTTTCGGCAATCAGCACTAAGGTATTTTTTAACAGGGTAATGCGGCTATTGGCATTGACCGCCTTGGCCTCGACGAGGTAATCCATCCATTTTTGGTTGGCGGAGATAAACAGATCGGCGGGCGCACCATTAGCGATTTGTTTGGCGAGCGTTGAGGAGGAGGCGAAGGAGAAAATCACTTTCGTTTGATGTTCCTTTTCGTACTGCTGGCCAATCTCATTAAGCGCATTCGTGAGGGATGCGGCGGCAAAAACCGTCACTTGTTCTTGGTCTGCGGCAAAGCTGATGCTACAACTGAGTGCTAAGCCAACGACTGAGGCTGTGGTAAAACGCAAAAAGTGTTTGAGCGAGATCATGGTGTTCCTCCGTGATAAAAAGTGATCGTTATATATCAATCTATATATCGATCGTTCAAGTCCCGATGCGTAAATTAGTGATCTCGGCTCGGTTTATTGGCGAAAACGCTAATACCTCGGCGGAGAATTCCGACCGAACGTATTGGTATCTCAAGATTGATCGGGGACAATAGCATTCACTTAAGCTAAGGCGCGCAGGAACATGGACTTACACGCACTATTGACATTGTCATTGGGGGACAAACCCTTCGCCAATCCTCGGCGGATAGCTTTGTTGCGCCAAGTGGCTAATACTGGGTCTATCAGCCAGGGCGCTAAGTTGGCGGGGATCAGCTATAAGGCCGCGTGGGATGCAATAAACGAGATGAACACCACTATGCCCGAGCCCGTCGTCAGCAGTGAAAAGGGTGGTAAGGGCGGTGGTGGCGCCAAACTTACCGAGTTTGGTGAGCGTTTACTTAAGGTGTATTCCATCACCTCGCAGGTGCAGGAAATGGCGCTGTCGGCGTTGCTTGATGATTCGGTCGATATGCACAGTTTGTTAGATGTGATGGCGCATTTCTCCCTTAAAACCAGTGCTCGCAACCAATTAACGGGGCGTATCCACAGCATTGAGCCACTCGGTTTGAATGACAGCCTGAAGGTGACATTGGCGGGGGGGCAACAGATCCAAATCTCAGTGACCCATGCCAGTTTTGAGCGTCTGCAGTTAGCTTTGGACCAATCGATTTTATTGTTGTTTAAGGCACCCGCAGTGACGGCCAGTCGTGATGCCTGCCAGAGCGCTGGGCAAAATTGTGTCAGTGGGCACTTACTGAGTGTGACTGAACTTGCCGATAAGGCTGAACTAGCCATAGAAATTGGTGGCAAAGAGATTATCTATTCGGTGATGCCACTGGCCGATATTCAAACGCTCAACGTAGGCGAGCCATGCTTTGCCTGCTTTGATGCCACACAAGTGATTGTTGCCAGTATGAATTAAGGCATTAAGCTAAGATGCTAGGCATCCCTTGGTAGGCCTTTTTGAATGACCCGAACCAGTCGCTCCGTTTTACGGTTATTGGCTTGTGAGCCGCCCGCATGTTGCTGTGCTAGGGCCCAATCGATATGTTCTTTCACCATTTTATCGACATCTGCTTGGGCTTTACGTTGCTCAAGGGCAGTGATGATTTGCGGCGAACTCGGCGCATTGCCTAGGGCGACGGCGATATTGCGTAGCCAGCGCTGATGACCAATACGGCGAATGGCGCTGCCTTCGGTCTGTTTAAGAAACTCGGTTTCGCTCCACGCAAACAAGGTGAGCAGTTCAGGCTGCTTGAGTTTAGGCCGAATATGGAAATCACTCTCCTGAGTCAGCGGCGCCTCGCGATTGACCGGACACACCAACTGACAATCGTCACAACCGTAAATGCGATTTCCCATTAAGGGGCGAAACTCCTCGGGAATGGCACCCTGTAATTCGATTGTGAGATAAGAAATACAGCGCCGTGCATCCACGGTATAAGGCTCGACTATGGCGCCTGTCGGGCAGGAGGTGATGCAGGCCACGCAGGTGTTGCAGTCTTCTTGGATCGGAATGTCTACGGGTAAGGGCAGGTTGATCAGTAATTCCCCGAGGAAGAACCAACTGCCAGCATCGTGATTAAGGATAAGTGAGTGCTTACCTGTCCAACCTATGCCAGCTTTTTCGGCGAGTGGGCGTTCTAGCACTGGGGCCGAATCGACAAAGGGCCTGAAGTCGGCGGCATCAAACCCCAAGGCGACAAGCTCGCTACTGATTTGATCGCCCAGCTTTTTTAAGCGGGCACGGATAAGTTTGTGGTAATCCCTACCGCCTGCGTAACGCGAGATATAGCCCATATTCGGCGAGGCTAAGTTAGTGGCAAACCCCGCCTCTGGCGGCAAATAATCCATCCGAGCAGAAATCACTCGAACTGTGCCAGGGTGCAACTCGTGGGGGCGGGCACGCATCATGCCATGGGTGGCCATGTAGGCCATTTCTCCTTGATATCCTTTATCTAACCACGCTTCCAACTTAGCTTCTTCCGCGGTTAAATCGGTGTCACAAATCCCTATTTGGGCAAAACCGAGCGCCTTTCCCCAGTTTTTAATTTGTAAAGCGAGGCGGGATAGGGTGGCTGCATCGGGAATATTGGCGGGAGAGGTTGCTGTGGTTGACATGGAAGCTGCGTTGAACTTAATAAGATGGCGCTATGATAGCAGTTTTAAGCCGCTGCGGACGAGTTTAGTGTTTAGGGCATTTAAGCCAAACAGCAATTGTTACTTTCTTCTGTGCGTAAATCAGATCTATGATTAAGATTAAACTTCCCCTTTGGTCTTGCCTATGTTATCCGCCATCTCCAAGTACTGCTATCGATTGTTATTAGGTGTGAGCTTAGGTTATTCAGGGCTAAGCTTTGCGATAGTGGCTCCAGTGCGTTTAGTCACAGAAGCTTGGCCGCCTATGAGTTTTGAGCAAGATGGTGTACCCACTGGTTTTGGGGTGGAACTGGTGAATATGCTGCAAGCTCGCCTTGGACAGCAAGAAAAGATTGAAGTATTGCCTTGGGCGCGGGCGTATTCGATCGCGAGTACAACGGCAAATGTGCTGCTGTTTGCGACATCTATTAGCGATGAGCGGGAAGCCAATTTTGATTTTATTGGTCCCATCGCGACTAGTAACATTACTCTTTACACCAGAGCGGACGATCCTATCAGCATCAATCACTTGTTGGATGTGAATACGGCGGGAATTGTTGGTGTGTATCGAGAGTCTGTGGGGGCACAACTGTTGCAACAGCAGGGAGTTAATGCCCTCTTAGTGGCAAGTTTTCCACAGCAATCGGCTAAACAGCTGTTGTTTTCGCGGATACGATTCTGGTGTCAGGCTGATCTGGCGGTAAAGCATATACTTGAAGATGTTGGGGCGAAGGACTCGGCTATTAAACCTGTTTATATTATCGCTGAAATCCATCTTTATCTTGCTTTCTCGAAGGGGACACCTGCCGAGACTGTGCAGCGTTGGCAAGTTGAGTTAGAAAAGCTAAAAGAGTCAGGGGAGTTTGCAAAGGTCTATCAAAAATGGTTTGGTGCACTGCAGCCCCCCCTCGAAAATCAGATTTTTTGGCGTAAAAATAATTCAGCTAGCAGGTAAGTTCCGCAGCTTTAACACAGTTTCTTCCGGCATTTTTGGCTTCGTACAGCGCGCTATCTGCCCGTTTCAGTAAACGGGCAAAGCTTTCATCTTGAGGCTTTGTCTCTGGACATAAGGTGGCAACTCCTGCACTAACAGTCAGTTTTAACTCTTCCGGTAAATTAATGGTGCCGTAACGGCTGATTAAGCTTTGTAATTCATGGGCCAGATCCCAAACGCGTTCAGCGCTGGTATTGGGTAATAAGATCAAAAACTCCTCACCGCCGATCCTGCCGATTTGATTGCAGTCAGCGGCAAATTCTTTGCAGGCCTGGGCTATGGTTAAAAGTGCTTGGTCGCCAATTTCGTGGCCGAAGTTATCGTTGATTTTTTTAAAATGATCGGCATCGAAGATGATGATCGAAAAAGGCATTTGCTGTTTAAGCGCTTGCTGAAAATACTGCTCTGCTTGGGCGTATATATGCCTGCGATTAGGCAATTGGGTGAGATAATCGGTTAAGGCGATGGTTTGTAGTTGGCGGTTTCTGTGCACTTGCTTATAGGCAAATAGCGATACTATGCCCAAAATACAGCCCGTCAACAGCAGAATGATAAGCTGTAGTGACTTATTTTTTTCGAGCAAGGCTAATTCTTGCTCTTTTAATTTTTGATTATCAATCAATCGCTTGTTTTCAGACTCGATCCTACTGGTATCAAATTTTACTTTTAATTCAGTTGTCTGGTGAGCCGTGGAGTTGTTATCAACTTTCTTCGTTAGATCAACAAATTGCTGCAGAGTATAGTAGGCTTGCTGTAAGTCCCCCATCGCAGCATAGATATCACTCTTGAGTTGTAACAGTTGAATAAGACCACGGTCATTATGCATGGTCCGAAAAGCATTTTCGGCTGAGGCTAGTTCAGTTAGCGCCTCTGGGTAAAGAGCTTGTTGATAAAGGATTTTTGCCATAAAAAGCTTCATAAAACCATAAGCTCCGGGCTCTTTCTCTGTAATGTCGAGTGCAGCCTCCTTTAAATAGTTTTCCGCTTCCTGTAGCCGGTTTAATTGAATAAGACTGTAGGCTATATTCGTTGCATTTATTGCAGCCACAAGCTTGTACTTGTGATCTTTAAAATATTGGTAACTAAAGCGAAAGTTCTCTATTGCTTGCTCATGCTCCCCTATTTCATCTAGGGCGAGTCCAATATCTGAAGTTACACCAGCAACTTGATCCATATTGCCATTTTTTAAATATAACTCTTTGAGTTTTTGATAGTATTTTATTGCGCTTTCAGGGTCGCCATAGCGTCTAAAGCTGGTGGCAATATCGGTCAAGTTTATATTGGCCCAGCCTGTGAGATTTAATGATTCATAAAGCCCTTGGGCGGTGACAAGATCGTCTAATGCCTCTGAAAAGTCACCAATATAGGAGTGTAGTGCTCCACGAAGACTGCGGGCATCGGCAATGAGTTTTATATCTTCATGCGCGTATGCGCTTTTCACGCCTTTATTATAACCTTCCATAGCTCCGCTAATATCACCACTTAGCTGTAAAAACCAAGCATGGCAAAGGGTTATATCGGTAATAAAATGGGCCGAAGCGGTAGATGGAATATGTGAGAGCATTTGCTCGGCATAATTAAGCGCGTTAGTTATTTGGCCTTCATCATCTGAAGGTTGGCTCCAGCACTTGATTTGGTTCAGTTTTTCAATACGTTCTATATCATCACTTGAGATGTACTGCTCTAGTAAAGCAATATTTTTCTCGATGGCTTCACGGGACATTGTCTCGCCGCTATCAAATAATTTGAATATTTGTTCGACCTGTGGCGGCTCTTCAGCTAAAGCTAGGTATGCTTGCCCTGTGAAGAGGAGTAGTGCTATGGCAAAGAATCGTCGGCAATATCGCAAGAGATAGATTTCCTGTTCACTTTGAAACAGATAGCTAACTATTATCCTAACATAAGTTTTTCACTAATTGTTTACATTGTGTATTGGCAATTTTTGCATTCATTCCGCTATCAAGGTATAAACGTCGCCTTGGATCTCACCCAATAAGGAAAACCCTTGAAAAAATTACTCTGTGCCGCACTGTTACTGTTCACGGGAGCGAGTTGGGCAAACTCGGATGATATCGAGACCTCGGGCGATGTGGTTCATTTACTCCTGCCGGCGACGGCTTTGGGCGCGACCCTATTCTATGAAGAGGGGAATGAAGGCTCGTGGCAATTACTTAAAGCAGCAGTCTCGAGCCGAGTCATAGTCGAAGGGCTTAAGCTGGGTGTCAATAAGGATAGACCCGATGGCAGTGGTGATGATTCTTTCCCATCCGGGCACACCTCGGATAGTTTTATGGCAGCCACGTTTATTCAGCAGCGTTATGGCTGGCAATATGGTCTGCCGGCGTATCTTGCGGCGACTTATGTGGGTTATACCCGAGTCGAGAGCGATAAGCACTATTTAGAAGATGTCCTCGCCGGCGCTGCCATTGGCGCACTGGCGGGTTGGTATTTTACTGAGCCCTATAAAGGGATCACTGTGACACCTTTAGCCCACAATGGGGTTTATGGTTTGTATATTAGCGGCCAATTTTAAGCCGCTTAAGTTAAGAGAGAAATTATGGCTGAAGTATCAGTTGAGTATCGCGAAACCGCCGAGCGGATTTCTTACAATGTTGCCAATAAAGTGTTACCTATGGCGAAATTGCCCGAGAGCCTATTAGCGGCCTATCAAGGTTTATGTGCCGAGCTGTTAGAAGACAGAGAAACTAAATTTAGCCAAGCGTGGGATGCGTTACCCGCCAGTGCGCGTAATTTAATGCCACAGGCTGAATTCCATGGTTTTTATATCGCTAATGCTTGGTTGCAACTCAGCCGTGTTGCACAGGAGATTTCTGAGCAGGCGGATACGGACGAAGCGATTAACGAGAAGGAATACAATGGGATATTTACCCGTTTGGCCGATGAGTCGCTCAAAGAAAGCCTGCGTAAGTTGAAAAAGGCCCGCACCGATCGCTCTATGCTCAATAGCTTTAAACAGGTGATGGCGCCTTAAGCTGTGAGTTTGACCTAATAAAAAGCCCGTCGATTGACGGGCTTTTTATTGGAATAATGTCTGAAATTAGAAAGAAGTACGCTTATAACGGCGGTACTCTGGCTTCCAGAAA
The DNA here is from genome assembly GCF_002209245.2 of Shewanella sp. FDAARGOS_354. Lineage (NCBI taxonomy): Bacteria > Pseudomonadati > Pseudomonadota > Gammaproteobacteria > Alteromonadales > Shewanellaceae > Shewanella > Shewanella sp. FDAARGOS_354. The sequence goes on from NZ_CP022089.2 coordinate 4,486,631, forward strand.
TTATCTTCGATAGATTGCATCAGCAGCTCATCACTCGCAGGCAAGGATAAGCCTTGCTCAATCGCCACTTTACCGACGGCGAAGGCAATATGCTTACTCACTGAGTGAATATCTTCCAGCTTTGGCAGGAGTGGCCCTGAGCCATTAATGGCTAACGGTGAGCATTCGGCGAGCGCGCGGCTCGATGCCATTAACATCGCATCGGAGACATGGCGGGCACCCGAGGCGAGTACACCTAAACCAATGCCTGGGAAGATAAAGCTGTTGTTACATTGCGCGATTTCATAGGTCTCGCCATCAACAACCACAGGTTCGAACGGGCTACCCGTTGCCACTAAGGCTTGGCCAGACGTCCAGTGCAGAATGTCTTTTGGCGTCGCTTCAACACGGCTGGTGGGGTTTGACAGTGGGAAGATAATTGGGCGTTCGCAGTGGCTATGCATGGCACGAACAATTTCTTCGGTAAACAAACCCGGTGCGCCCGATACGCCAATCAGCACCGTTGGCTTAGCGTTATTGACCACATCGAGCAGTGAAATATTGTCGCTGAAGTTATTCCAGTTGCTGATATCGGCACATTTTTGGGCCAATTTTTGTTGGAATGGCAACAGGTTAGGCATGTTGTCGAGTAGCAGACCCCAACGGTCAACCATGCAGACTTGGCTACGGGCTTGCTCGTCGCTGATCCCTTCAGACACCATTTGCGCAACGATAGCTTCGGCAATACCGCAGCCTGCGCTACCCGCACCTAAAAAGGCAACTCGTTGTTTGTTCAGCTCTGTGCCCGCGGCTTTACAGGCGGCGAGTAATGAACCCACAGTCACAGCGGCGGTGCCTTGAATGTCATCGTTAAAGCAGCAGTAGCGATCCTTATAACGCTCAAGGATTGGCATCGCATTCTTTTGGGCAAAATCTTCGAATTGGATCAGAGTATCTGGCCAACGTACATGCACGGCTTGCATAAAGGCTTCGATAAACTCGGCATACTCTTCGCCACCAATACGCGGATGGCGCCAACCCATGTACATAGGATCTTCCAGCAACTGTGGATTGTCGGTACCTACGTCTAAGGTTATTGGCAGTGTATACGCGGGACTGATCCCACCACAGCTGGTATAGAGTGACAATTTACCAATCGGGATCCCCATGCCGCCAATACCCTGGTCGCCTAAGCCTAAGATGCGCTCACCGTCGGTCACAACGATGATTTTTACTTTTTGGCGAGTCGAGTTATTGAGGATGTCGTCAATTCTGTCTTTGTTTGGGTAAGAGATGAACAGACCACGGTTACGGCGATAGTTTTTCGAGAAGCGCTCACAGGCCAAACCTACCGTTGGGGTGTAGATAATTGGCATCATTTCGCTGATATGATTTTGCACTAAACGATAAAACAGGGTTTCGTTGGTGTCTTGAATGTTGCGCAGATAAATGTGCTTATCGAGATCGTTATTGAAACTTCTGAACTGATCGTAGGCGCGCGATGCTTGTTCTTCAATAGTTTCAATGGCATAGGGTACTAAGCCTTCGAGGTTAAAGAAAATACGCTCTTCTTCAGAAAATGCACTGCCCTTGTTAATCAATGGCGCTTCAAGAATGGCAGGTCCTGCAAACGGAAGATAGAGGGGGCGTTTATTATCGTCCATGGGTAACCTTTGAGTTATTGTTTAAGTGGTTCGGTACGTGCTTGAGACGTGCTATAGGTCACGTAAGGTTATCACGAAATGTGATCTTTGTTGCCTGTGTCGTGCGCTATTTGTGGCTTTTTTGCAGCACAGGCAATTCTTACTGTTTAAAACAGAGTTCTGTTAATTGATTGTAAATACATCTGCCAAGCAAAAGCTTGTTTAACGGCGAGATAAAAACAAAAACGCAGCCAAGGCTGCGTTTGTTATTTTAAGCGGAAGAAACATTAGACTCCGCGGTATTTTAGCGATAAGCCACGGATAAAGTTGCGCAGGATCTGATCGCCACAGGCTTTGAAGTTTTTATGGTCCGGGTTGCGGAACAGGGCACTTAATTCAGATTTAGACATTTGCACTTCGGCGAGCGCTAGGGTGGCCACAATATCTTCCTCACGCATTTCGAGGGCAACACGTAATTTTTTGAAGATTAAGTTATTGTTTAATTTTGATACTGGTTTAGGAATTTCAGCACCTTCACGTAGACCACGCTTTTCGATGATTAGACCATCTAAAAACTGACATAGGGTGGTATCGTTACAGGCTTTATAACCTTCTTCCTCTTCTTTGCGCAGTAAGTTAATTATCTCTTCGGTGGAGACTTCTCTACCCACTTTGGCAAAAATCTTAATCATTTTGGCGTTGCTAAAATCGAATACGAAGCGCAAACGGCGCAAAATATCATTGTTTATCATGGTCATCTCTAGGCGCGGCTGCGCAGTCTGGTTTAAGAGCAGATAGTATATACCCAAACAACCTGAAGATGCAGGATTCAGCGGTATTTGTGGTGTTAATCATTAATATCACGCTAGCGTTGAACACCTGCTAGGCCTTTACCCAGTACCAGTAAATAAAAAGTACGGCAAAAATAAGTAAATAACTTAAGCCTATCCAAGAGAGGCATTTCATTTTTGTGCCGTAGCGGTCAGCTTCTGGGAGTTGGCTGCTGGTCATTAGACGATAATTTAACCATGCAAAGACCACTGTGGTCATAAAGGCCAAGATCATCACAAACTCCAGTAATGGCAGCAGTGCGCCCTTAAAAAACAGGATTAATAACAATCCTAACGCACTGACACTGAGCATAATGCCTGTCAGAAGTTTATCCGCTTGTACTTCTGACACTACTGACTTGGAGAGTAGTTGCCAGCCCATGTTCAAGGTGCGGCTATAGCCATCGATGACGGTGACAGTGGTGCTGAAAATACATAAAAACGCCACTATGCCAATCAAATATCTGCTTTCACCGCCCATGACTTGGCTATATAAGTTGATTAACTGATTTGCAAATTGGGCACCCGATTCAGAAAAATGTTCGCCGCTGCCATGCATTACCAGGGCGCCCAAGGCCAGAAAGACCACTGCCAGCAGGGCGGTGACGATATAGCCTAAGTTAAAATCGAGCAGAGCTTGTGATGGTGTTACCGGCGAAGTCTTTTGTTTTTCCAGCAACCACAATGAATTCCATGCGCTGACTTCAATCGGCGCTGGCATCCATCCCATCATCGCGACTAAAAATCCCACATGGGCCCACTGCCAAGGTGAGGGCGACACAAACTGACTTTCCAGTGCTTTCATATGATCAAATGCCAGCGCGACCGCAATTAAAGTGGTGAGCGTCAGGGCAAACATAATGATTTTGGTCAGTTTATCGAGCAGAGAATAATGCCCTAAAATCAATAACAACAGTGAGCTTATTAGCACCAACAGCGCCAATACATCAATAGGTAAGGGGATAAACTGGGTGAGCATAGCGGCAGTTAACATGCACACACCCGCAGTACTGGCGATAGAAGCTATCACATTGAGGACTGTGAATAGCCATAGATAACCCCGACCTTGCTTAAGATATCCATGCAGTAAACTTTCGCCCGTGGCTGCGGTGTAACGCGCACCTGCGGCAAAGAAGGGGTATTTCAGCAAATTTACGCCAAGAATGACCCAAGCCAATTGCCAACCAAATTCTGCGCCGGCGCGAGTGGATGATACTAAATGTGAAGCCCCAATCGCGGCGGCGGCCATCAACACTCCCGGTCCCATGGCTTTTATGCCAAGGGCGAGCTGTGCAGTCCAATTGATGGAGAGTGGTTTAACTTCAGAGTTGTCCATGGCGTGGTGCGTACTTCCTTATCGGTGAAAATATATCTGTTTGATATTAATGCATACATTCTAAATTTGAATCGAATTAACTGTTAAGCATCGTGTTTGGATGCGAGTAAGCCTTCGATACGTTTTAAACTGGCGGTTATTTCGACAAGCTGGCCGAGTAGCGCATTATCGTTTGTAGCGGGTAATGCTTCAGATTGTGGATGCTTGTCACTCAAGCGTTCCTTCTGCTCCAAAATCTGTGCTCTAAAACTAGGGGCATCGACTATGCCCACTAGACTGATTAAGGCACCCGTTCCCGATTGTCCAGCAGTTTCGACTGTGAGTTTATGTAATCCCATTAGGCGCATTATGGGACCTTGGATTAAGGCGATATCGGTAATTTTATCCAAGGGAACGGTATTTTCGGTGCGGGTTAATATGCCTCTGCGCACGATCAGCTTTTTGCTGGTGAGACGCGCGCTCATATTGTTGATATAGCGACGCGTCCCCCATAAGCCAATAGGAAACCAAAGCAATAACAAAGGTATACCTACAATGCTTAGGGTGAAGTAAGCGGCCCCTGCGAGTAACCAATACATGCCTAAGTTGGCTTCAAATTCAGCTTCATGAATCGTTTGTTCTTGCATTTTCGTCCCTATTTTATGCAGTGAGTTGTTAACTATCTTGAGATGTTTGTGCTGAAAAATACATGGTTTTTATTAGTAACAAAAGTTTAACTTTTTTCAGTGGGCCATTGACTTTGTTTCACAACACATTACCTTGAATATTGTTAATAAAAAGTTGAATTAAAGTAAATTAATTCCAACAATACTAAAGTTAGGGAATGCAAATGAAAAGACCTCAGATTCTACCCAATGCTTGTGCTATCGCGATCGCAATGGCGTTTGCCCCGAATGTTAGCTATGCAGCTGAAAATGGTGCTGATAAAGTTGAACGTATTGAAGTGACGGGTTCTCGTATTAAGCGTACCGATATTGAGGGACCGTCGCCGATACAATCCATCGGCAAAGAAGATATTGCTAACATGGGGTTTGACAACCTGCAGCAGTTACTCGAGCGGATGCCTGCGAACGGTGCAGGTGCTTTCTCTACGCGTGGTAACAGCCAAGACTCGACCGCAAACGGCGGAGCCTCGATCAGTTTACGTGGCTTAGGCCCTGACGCCACCCTGGTATTGATCAACGGTCGTCGTGTCGCGGCAAGTGCTTTTGCTGAAGGTATCACTAACTCCTTCGTCGACATTAACAACATTCCGGTTTCAGCGATTGAGCGAATAGATATTCTGAAAGATGGTGCGTCGGCGATTTACGGTTCCGATGCGATTGCGGGCGTAGTCAACATTGTCTTGAAAAAAGACATCGAAGGGATTGAGGTTAACTTAGGTTACGGCGACACCCCTGGTACGGGTTACGATGAAACCACTGCGAGTGTTGTCTGGGGAACCAAATCCGAAAAGGGCAGTGCATCTATTATCCTTGATTACTTTAAAAACGAAACGCTGTCAGCGACCGATTTAGGCCGTTTTGGCACTGCGGATCAAAGTCCTTATGGTGGTGAGGATTTTCGTTCTTCCCGTGGTTTCCCCGGTTATTTTTATGTTGATGGCGTGAAGACTATCGACCCATCCTGTCCGCCCGATCGCGCAACAGCCAGCGGCAGTTGTCTATTCGACTACGGCCCTTACAACCTAGTGATCCCTGAAGCTGAACGTATCGGGGCTATTGGTCAATTCGATTACCATTTCAATGACGATTTAACTGCTTTCCTCGAGTTAGCGGCGCAACATAACTCTTCTATTGCGGGTGGTGCGCCCACACCTCTGGATGAAGATGCGGCCTTAACTGTACCGGGTACCCACCCTAATAATCCTTGGGGCAAAGATATTGAAATCGGTCGTTTCCGTACTGTGGATGCGGGCGCACGCCGTTGGGATATTGAGTCTGATACCCTGCGTTTAGTTGCTGGGTTACGTGGCACTATCAAAACTTGGGATTGGGAAGCCTCGGTACAACGCGGCCGCAGTGAATCGATGCAAACTGGCGATCGTAGCCAAGGTTGGGTCAGAACCGATTATCTACAAGCTGAGATCGATGCTGGCCGCTACAATCCTTTTGGTGGCACGATGAACTCGCAGGATGTGATCGATGCCATCACGACTAGCCTTGTCCGCCAAGGTTTGTCGAGCATGACTTCATATGCGGCGAACATTTCGGGTCAAGCGTTCACGCTGGCGGACCGCGATATTATGATGGCAGCGGGTGTAGAATACCGTGAAGAAAGCGTGAGCGACGTGCCGGATGAACAATTCCAACGTGGGCTGATTTTCGGTACCGAAGCGGTTTCTGCGGCGGCCTCTCGTGACCAATACGCGGGTTATGTGGAGTTCTCTATTCCAGTGACGGATAACTTTGAGCTGCAACTTGCGGGTCGTTATGACCACTACAGCGATTTTGGTTCAACCACTAACCCTAAAGTGGCGTTCCAATGGGGGATTACCGATGAGCTGACGAGCCGTGGTTCTTGGTCAACGGGTTTCCGTGCACCTTCATTAGCACAAATCGGTTTAGGCCCATCTCGCGAAAGTAGCTTCTTTATCGATACTTATCGCTGCGCCGCCGATGGTGTGGATTGTGAAGCGCTCGACTACAACACTGAATTCCAAGGTAACTCTGAGTTGGATGCCGAAGAGTCAGAAACATGGAACTTGGGGATGATTTGGGCACCAAGCCAGAAGTTTGATATCGGATTCGATGTTTACAGCATTACTCAAGATAACAAGATCGATAAGCAGCCATTGGGTGATATTTACACCGCAAACTGTAATGATCAAAACAGTACTGTGTGTGAGCGTTTAGCACCGCAAGTGGGTCAAACCTTAGGTCCTATCAGCATTATTCACTCAAGCTTTATCAATTTAAGCTCGCAGGATGTGCAGGGTGTTGACCTGTCAACCCACTATGGTCTTGAGTTAGATAACTTTGGTGATTTGAAGTTTGGTCTAGAGTACAGCTACTTACATAACTTCGAAAAAGACGGTCTCGATTACACTGGCGAGTACAAGTTCCCACAACATCGCTGGTTACTCACCACGAACTGGACCATGGATAACTTCGCGGCCAACGTAAACCTGAGTTATATCGGTGAATTCGAAGATACTCCAGATATCGACTTTGATGGCGTGTTAGACTTCGAAACCAACAAGTCTCGTATGGTTGATGCACAGTTATTAGTTGATATGTCAGGTAGTTACCGTTTCAACGAGATGTTTAAGCTGACATTAGGCGTGAACAATGTGTTCGATGAAGAGCCACCGTTTGCGATTGGTGACGGTGATACCGACCTCTATGGTTATGTGATTTCTGTACACAACCCTATGGGACGTTATATCTATACCAAACTGACAATGAACTTCTAATGAGTCATTGGCCGAGTCATTTGAAACGGCGCTTCGGCGCCGTTTTTGTATTTTACTCTGCCGCGACAGAGTGTATCTTCGTTCTCGTTAATCAGTCATCACTAAAAGGACGTTAATATGATCACCTTATATGGCATGCCCCGCAGCCGTGCATTACGAGTCGCCTGGGTGCTAGAAGAGTTAGGCGCCGAGTGGGCCTTTTCGTTTGTGGATATGAATAAGGGCGAGCACCGAAGCGCCGCTTTCTTAACGCTCAATCCCTGTGGCAAAGTGCCTGTGTTAACCGATGATAATCTTGTGTTGTCTGAGTCTGCGGCTATTTGCCTGTATCTGGCGGAGAAATTTGGCAAGTTGTTACCTGAAGCGGGCAGTGCGGCATCGGGTCTGCATCATCAATGGGTGAGCTTTATTATTACCGAACTCGAGCAGCCTCTATGGACCCTAGGCAAGCATAAATTCGCACTGCCGGAAGCGCAGCGTCATCCTTCTATCATGCCTTGCGCTGTGTGGGAGTTTGATAAGGCGGCGGCCTTGGCTGAAGCTATGCTGCCCGATAGTGACTTTTTACTCGGTGACACCTTATCGGTTGCCGATATTCTGCTGGCACATACATTGATGTGGGGCACTTTATTTGAGCAGCAGATCCCGCCTAAATTGGCGGCGTATCGCGATAGAATTGCAGCGCGTCCTTCGCGTAAATCGGCGTTGGCCAAAATGGATGCTGTCGCTGCTGCGACGCAGGCTTAATCTGATTTAGGCATTAAAAACAAAAGGGTAGAAGATTCACTTCTGCCCTTTTGATTAAGTTATTTTGCGTTTATAGCTGAGTCGCCGCCCATTTCGCGCGGCTTTCACGGCTCTCACTTAAGCCATTTTGCTCACGGAATGCCTTGTAGGCTTCGACATCGAGATTGACTAAGCTAACATCCACTTCGAGCACCAGTTTACACTCTTTCTTAATGCGCCATGCCGCTGTGTTGTACAGCTCAGTTAACGGCAGCGAGCTTAAAAATTCCGGATTATATTGGGTGTAAACGGCCTGGGTTGGATACACCACGAAGGCCAAGTGACGCTTAGGCTCTTTCTTAAATAAGGCTTCGATGCCGTCTGTGGTATTGAGCACTTGCATCTCGATAATATCGTCGAGATCTAACAGCTTTTTCTGCGCCAGTTCAGGGGCCTGTGTCTCAGCATTTTCCCAGGCTAATACATCGGCTTCGCTGTGGTTGGTCAGTTGTCCTACTTGAGCCGCACTGAGGCTGAGTGATTGGCGTAAGTAGCTCATTTCGATGGCGTTCAAGCCAATATTTTTAGACATAATGCGGTTCTCAAGTTGATAAATATAAAATCTCGGTAAAATCAGTATTTGTTTTTAAGCCAAATATCTTCGACCCATTCCCAGAAGGATTCCCAATAAGTATCGGTAAAGTCACCGTTTTGCCAGAAATGAACTTGGCCATCCTGATCGATACAGTAAAAGTCATCGCCCAATTGGCAGATGGCAATCAAGTCCCTCGGCAAGCCGATTGACCAAGCATAGCAGGTGACTTCGGGTAAATAGGTGTGTGAATAGGGATCGGCTGCGGTCACAGGCTCAATCGCACCATAAATCACATCACTGGCATGGAGTAGGTATTCCTTTAATTCCCGTGGCAGCGGGATCAAAATCTGTTCCTCAACCTCCACTAACTGCTCGAATGTCGGTAACTCGAGTGGCACAGGTACGGTTTCACTGCGTTCTTGGAGTTGCTCAATAATGTCGTGCATGGAATGTCCTTAAGGGTCGCCTTATGGCGCGGGATTATATAGGGAAACAAGGCTGGATGCGAGGGAAGGGCAGTGAGCTTGTAGCTGGGATAGTTCGGCTTTTGTTTGCGTATTTGCAGCAGTGACGCTTTGGGCTAAGTCTGGTGTGACTCCGTAAAAAAAGCGCTGGCATCTGTTTTCACAAATAGCCAGCGCAACAGTGGAAGTGGTACAGCGTTAAACAGTTAAGCGATTAAACAAACGGGTGATTAAGCAACTGAGTTAGTCAGCAGCAGTCTTTCATCGACGCGTTTGTAGTTAAGCCAAGCTTTGTGATACAGCTTATGGGACTCTTGGCGCAGCTTAGCGATTTGTGCCGTTTCAAACTCACTTAATGCACGTTGCTGTTTTATCGCATTCGCTTCAATCTGCTGAACCTGTTCATAAACCTTGTGTTCTGGGCCGCTTTTAATGTCGGCAATATCCTTAAGGTGTAACTGGACCTCGGCAATCATGCCGCTTTCGGGCAAACGCACCAGTAAGTTAAGGTCGCGATAACCTGAGGCTTTAGGCTCGGCGAAACGGTTTTTCTGTTTTACGACCTGAGCTTGCTCGCTTAAGGCGTAATAGCTTTGCATCAGCTCAGAGATACTGTTACTGACGATGCTGGCACGGGCAAGGTCGGTGATCTGGCTTGCATCCCCCTTAAATTTACTGGCGACTTTCTCGGCGGCGCGTTGATAGCTTTTTACGTCGGGCAAAATCACCTGCGCCTGTGTATCCGCAGTGACTCGTTGCAATAAGTTACCTAGCTCATTTTGGGCAATAGGGGCATTTGAATACAATTTATCTAAACAGCTTAAAGATTGGCGTGGTGTGTCGAAGGTTTGGGTATTTAGTGCATATAGCCCTTGCAGATCATGGCTTTGAGCTTGCCTTGCGCTATAGCTGCTACGTTCGGCTCTGCTGTCATTGATATCTAGAGGATTGGCTACACCGGTGCGGGTCGATAATAAGAGTAGAAAGATAAAAAAGGTACGAAACAACTTATTCATAACGGCCTACTTCCTTATGGGAGTGATACACATCACAGGGATACCATAGGCTGACGTGGCTTAATTAAAGCTGAATCAATGATGAAGACTTGTTCATGTTTGGTTTATACCAATCGTATTAAATATCTGTTCATTCAGCGGGAGTTAAACGGGCTTTAGACAAGGCGAAGGCTTGAAGGCATAGTGGCGCTCTGTCGAAAGCCTTAAACGCAGTATAAAGCACGTTCAACCCCGCCCTGCGGGAGCCTCACAGGCATCTCACTCCCGTGTTACATTGACTTAAAAGGGAATAACCATTTCTGCGTCAATGCGCCTTGGATTGAGATGCCTGTGAGGCTCTGAACTGATTAACCTCAGATCTGGTTAAGCCAGCACTAAATTAGAGCTATCTAACAGTTCAAGCTCCTGAGCTGTTAGATTTAACGATGGCTTTTCTTCTTTTAAACAATATGCAATCAATCCACCAAGTAGATTGAGCATGAACCCATGCTCGCTGCGGTGTCTTGAGTGTTCAATATAGGAAATGTTCTTCAATTGGTCATTCACTGTTTCAATGATGAATCGCTTTTTTAAGATTGCTCTATCCCATAGAGAAATAAACTTTTTCTTCATGTTCTTACGAACTGTGGTGATTAACTCAACGCCCTTTTCCAAAAGCTCACCTGTTAGGGCTTGGCTAATATAGCCTTTATCACCATAAAGCTTACCAAAAAGAGACTCAGCCATTTCACTGACAGGTTGCCTGTCATCGACATTACCTTTCGTCAGTTTTAACGCTACAATTTCACCCAAGTGATTGATAATAAGATGCAGTTTAAATCCAAACGACCAGCCCATAGTTCCCTTTCCATGTTCGGCAATGCCTTCAAAAACCTTATTTCGCTTCGCTCGAATAATATGACAGACTTCAATTTTAGTGGAGTCGACAAACTGAATTCCCGTTGGCTTTCCAAGCTTTGAAGTCAGATAGCTACACATAGGGACAACGACGCTAGGCATTAATGCAAGGAAACGAGTGTAGCTCAACAACTCTGGAAAATAGGGTTTTAGCTGGCGACAAACATAGTGCAGATAATAATTTTTGAAATCTCGGTAATGTGATTGATGGAAATGAATGATAATGGTCATCACTTCTGCGGGAGAAAGGCGACAAGGTCTATTACGCTTCATTTCACCATTATCAAGCAATAAGCGTTGCCAATGTGGGATAAATAACTGACAGAAATCATCGACATCACAGTAAGTTTCAACTAGTTTGTTCATGCTCGTTCCTTTTTCTAATCACTCTTGGTCGAATGATCGGATCAGGGAACGAGCATTTAGTTCCTTTTGGGAGCTAAATTCTTATCCGAAGCTCAGGTTGATTAGATATTTAATGTGATTGGTATTAAGTTCACATTTTTCGCACCTAAAAAAATGGCACCGCTATTGTGAGCGGCGCCATTGCGCTTTCATGATTATGTCGCGTTAACTACAATCTTGAATTAATTTGGCATTACCAAATTTTCACGCGTTTCTCTGGCGCGATATACATAGCATCACCTGGTTTTACATCATAGGTGGTGTAGAACTCAGGCATGTTAGACAGTGCACCCAGTGCGCGGAATTCCGCTGGTGAGTGTGGATCTGTCGCTACGCGGTTACGCAGAGCTTCTTCTTTGGCTTTTGCACGCCAAATTTGCGTGAAGCCGATGAAGAAACGTTGGTCGCCAGTCAGGCCGTCGATAACCGGAGCTTCTTTACCATTGAGTGACTTTTTGTACGCGCGGTAAGCAATCGTCACGCCTGATAAGTCACCGATGTTTTCACCTAAGGTCAGGCTGCCGTTCACGTGCAGATCGTCAAACACATAGTAACCATCGTATTGTGCGATCAGGGCTTTACCACGGGCAGAGAATTCTTCTAAGTCTTTCGCTGTCCACCAGTCACGCATATTACCATCGCCATCGAACTTAGCACCTTGGTCATCGAAACCATGGCCCATTTCGTGACCAATTACTGCACCGATACCACCGTAGTTGACAGCGTCATCCGCTTCCATGTTGAAGAATGGTGGTTGCAGAATTGCAGCTGGGAACACGATTTCGTTCATGGTTGGGTTGTAGTAAGCGTTAACCGTTTGTGGGGTCATGTGCCACTCGTCTTTATCGATTGGTGCACCTAACTTAGCCAGCGACTTAGCGTGTTCAACTTCACTTGCGCGTACCGCGTTACCAATTAAATCATCGGCTTTGATGGTTAGCTTGCTGTAATCTTCCCACTTGTTTGGATAACCAATTTTCGGGTTGAATTTCGCTAATTTTTCGGCCGCAGCTTGTTTAGTCGTATCGCTCATCCAAGTCAGATCTTTGATGCTGTCGCCGTAGGCACCGCGTAGGTTTTCAACCAGTGCTTGCATACGCTCTTTAGCTTCAGGTGCGAAGTGACGCTTCACGTAGACTTTACCAACCACTTCACCTAATACGCCGTTAACTGCGGCAACACCGCGCTTCCAACGTGGCTCTTGTTCTTCTTGACCGTTAAGGATTTTAGAGAAGAAGGCAAAGTTTTCGTTGTCGAAGTCTTCGCTCAAGTTGCTCGCCGCGTGGGTCAGCACTTGCCATTGCATGTAGGTTTTCCAAGTTGCTAGATCGGTCGTTTTGAGGACTTCGTTCAGGCCTTGGATATAGCTTGGTTGGTTAACGATAATATCGGTTTGTTTGTCAGCACCTAATGCCGCTAAGTAGCCTGTCCAGTCGATATCTGGCGCTAAGCTTGGCAGATCTTTAACTTGATAAAGGTTATAGGATTTAGTGCTATCGCGGGTTTCAACCACATCCCAATGTTTAGCGGCAATGGCGGTTTCAAGTGCGAGGATAGATTCTGCACTGGCTTTTGGATTGGCAAGGCCAGCTAGCGTGAACATTTTTTCGATATGAGCAAGGTAAGCTTTACGAATATTAACGAAACGCTCTGACTCGTTAAAGTAGTAGTCTTTTTCTGGCAGGCTTAGGCCGTATTGATACAGGTGAGTCGCGTAACGGCTAGAGTTTTTTGCATCGATATCGATGTAGAAAGCCATTGGTGTACCCGCACCCATGATTTGGCTATGGGCGAAGTATTTAACCAGTTCGTTTTTATCTTTTAAAGCGTTGATGGCATCAAACTCGCCTTTGAGTGGCGTTACACCTAGTTTGTTTAATGTGGCAGTGTCCATAAATGAACGATAAAGATCGGCCACTTTTTGCTCGTCAGTGCCTTCGGCCAGGTTTGGCGTAGCTGCGACTTCTTCGATAATCGCTTTGACATCGTCACGAGATTTTTCACGCAGATCGTAGAAGGCTCCAATGCTGGTGCGATCGGCTGGAATTTCAGATTTTTTTAGCCAAGTACCGTTAACATATTTATAGAAATCGTCCTGTGGACGTACTGATTTATCAAAGTTTTCAAATTCGATACCAGAACCCAATGCTTTAGTGACAGCGGCAGCTGTAGCGGTTTTAGCGGTTTCGGGCGCGCTAACTTGTGCTGGTTTATCATTACAGGCAGTAAGGCCCGCGATAAGTGAGGCACACAGTCCCCCAATGAGTACTTTTCTCATGTCGTTTCCTTCGAGTTTGTTATTGTGCCCATATCAGGGGCTATTTGGGTTCTAAATGGGATTGCTTCAGGCGCAATGCAACGTATGTTAATGCTTTAGTGGGAATCGAAACAAGGTGATTACACTTTTAAAGATGGATTTATTATCTGGCAGTTGTAACTAAAAATTACCATAACTTAAATTGACCTAAAAAGCAGCAAACATACCGTATGCAAGCATTACCGAGTTAGTAGGTACTTATTTTATTTACGCCGACGCACTGATGTCGTTTTAGTTTAGACTTTGTCCTTTTATTGATTGGGCTCATAATACGTCAGTTTTCATTTATTGAAGTTGAGTCATCAAGTGCGTTTAGACAAATTTATCTGTGAGAGTACCTCACTTACACGTTCCCTAGCTAAAAAAGCCTTACACTGTGGTGAGATTACCTGTGACGGCGTTGTGGTCAAAGACTCAGGCTTTAAAGTGCTTGAGGGGATGCAAGTATGCCTTGACGGCGAGCCTATTTCCCTCGTTGGTGAGCGTTATCTTATGCTCAATAAACCCGTTGATACGATTTGCTCGACCATAGATGAAGCCTATCCATCGGTATTGAGTTTGCTGGATATCGAAAAGCCTGAAACATTACACATTGCAGGCCGTTTAGATGCCGATACGACAGGCTTGGTGCTTATCACCAGTGATGGTCAATGGTCGCATCGGATCACCTCGCCCAAAAAAGACTGTGGCAAGCGTTACTTAGTGACGTTAGCAGAGCCTGTGGATGAGAGTCTGATTGGCGTCTTTGCCGCTGGAGTGGAGCTTAGAAACGAGGACGGTCTGACAAAACCCGCGGTGCTTGAAATCATTGAGCCACAGTTGGTGCGTTTAACCATTACCGAGGGTAAGTATCATCAAGTAAAGCGGATGTTTGCCGCGGTGGGCAACCATGTGGTTGGCTTGCATCGTGAAAGTATTGGCAAAATTGAATTAGATTCCGAACTTGCCCTAGGCGAATGGCGCTATCTGACGAGCGAAGAAATCGCCTCGATTTAACACCGTTTGGCTAAAAAAATGCCGCTCCTGATGAGCGGCATTTTTATTGCTATTTTTATCGCTAATTCGCGTTTTCTGATAAGGCTATTGTTTTTTCAGGATAAGATTACCGCTAATGGTATCCATCTTCACACTGGCGCTACCAGCGCCCGTTTGGAAGCTTAAGGATTCATTCGGCACGTATTTTTGTCTTTGTGGCACATCTTGGCTCAAGCCGTTTTTGATTTTGCCGCCCGGGCCGCCATTGAGCTCGAAGCTGGCATCGGGCACATCGGCAAAGCTTAAAGTCATATCGCCACTGACACTTTCAAGATTAGCTTTATTAAAGACTTTGGCTAGTGACACTTGGGTGTCGCCGCTAACGGTACGTACATTAACTTCTTTAGCGGTTTTAAAGTCGCCATTAATTTCGCCTGAAACCTGCTCGACGTTGACTTTGTCGGCTAAGGTTTGGCTGCTGAGATCGCCACTGACTAAGCGGTATTTAATTTCGCCTTTGCTTTCAGAATCTTTAATCTCGCCAGAAACTGTATCTAACATCACTTTACCTGTTAATCCTTTGGTGGTGATATCGCCTGAGACAGTGTGTAACGTCGGATTACCCCCCAAATTATCGGCGCTGATATTACCGCTAACGGTATTGAGTTCAAGCTCGCCTTGGGTCTGGCTGATTTGTAGATTAGCTGAAATCGTATCGGCATTGAGCTTAACGGTTTTAGGTACTTTAATGGTGAGCTTTGAGCCATTGTTGTCACTGCCGTTATAGTGGCGTGGCATTTTATCTTCGATATTCAGATTGTTACCTTTCTGCTCAAAGACAAAACCTTCGCTTAGCTCATCCAAAGTGCCGGTCACGCTGACTTCATTTTTATCCCAGCTTTGAATTTGCACGTCGCCCCGTTGGATTTTGATTTGCAGCAGAGTATCGCTGCTAATGGGTAACTGCTTATCCACACTTTCAGCGGCGAACACGCTGCCCATAAGACCAAGGTAAAGTGTTGACACTAATAGACTGGTTTTCGTGAGGGTAAAATGGCTCATATGCTATTTCCTTGTGTTGAGTTTTGAATCGGAAGTTTTTGGCCTTGTTGTAGCAAATCGAGTTCACGTTGTTGCACCCAAAGCCAGAGTTGCCAAAGTTGTTTGTCGGTTGGATTAGCCTGTAATGCTTGATAAATCTGTTCGCCTGCACGACGTAATTCCGCTAAGCCTTGCTCTAACGGAGCGCTAAAGCGGCTCGTTTGCCAAGCGACTACCGTTGGGGTCTGTGCGAGGCTCGTCACCTGGGCTTGATGTGTCTGGGCTATTTGGCTTAGCAAAGCTTGCAGCACTTGCTCATCATCCGCAGCTTGGCTGGCGATTTGTTCTGGGAGCGAGGTTTTTACCGGAGCTTGAGTGTAGAACCCGAAGAACACCGCCAGCACTATAGTTGCGGCAATCGCCCATTGCGCGCCTTGCAGTCGCGGCGCTTGGCGACTCGCTGGTTGCGACGCTAATGGCTTATCCATGCGTTTTTCGATGCCTTGCCAAAGATCCCGTTCGGGCGTTAGTGTTTTGGGAGCATCATCAATCAACTGCTGGAGCTTGGCCTCGCGAGCATTATTAGATAAGGACATTACAGCATCTCCTGTAGTAATTGCTTGGCTCTGTGGTACTGGGTCTTACTGGTTCCCACGGCAATACCAAGTAATTGTGCAATTTCTTCATGTTGATAGCCTTCAATCGCGCAGAGTACAAACACGATACGCGCCCGCTCTGGCAGTTTTAGGATCAACTTGTCTAACCCTTGATAATGTTCATCGGCGCTTGAATGTTCATCGTCACTCTCCATTGGGATAAAACGTGCCCAAAACGACTTTTGCTTACGGATAAAGCTCAGTGCCTGATTCACGCAAATGCTGTGTAACCAAGTGGAGAACTGACTCTCTCCCCTAAATTGCGGCAATTTCTGCCACACCAAAATAAAGCACTCTTGGGTGATTTCTTCTGCCTGCGAGGCTTGGCCAGATAACCGCAGTGATAGGGCATATATCCTTGGATGATGGTGTAAATACAGCTGCTTAAATGCGGCTCTATTACCTTGGCTAGCCAAGGTGATGAGGTCAAATTCTGACATTGCATTGTTGAGTGGGAGTCTCCCTGCCGTCACAGCCTTTTCCTGTCATCTGAGTGAATGTTTATAGATTGGACGCTCTGAAAAGCACAAAAGGTTTGTATCTGATAAAAATAAATTTTTTATCAGTTCATTTAGCATCACTTGTTCGAGTTTTATAGTAAAATTAGTGGCAAAAATTTAGAGTTAAGTTTATGAACTTACAGGTTTTATACCAGTTGGTATTCTGAATCATAACTCTATGAAAGTAAAATCACAGATTATACTTCCATAGTTAGACACTTCTCTTGGCTGTTAATGTGAATCGAAAGATGGAGAAAGTTCAGAAGCGGATAAAACAATAAATGAAAAATGAACTTTTTATGTCAGGACAATATTTTCTGTAAAAGACGTGACTCCCAACTATCTTTTAATAGATGTTATTTATTAGGGGCTTTTTATGTTAATCCGCTCGAAATTGTTACTCAGTGCTGCCGTATCTGTAACGGCCGTGATAGCCATGTTTGGATTGCAGCTTTATACAAATTCAGTTGAGTCGGAACTCTCCCACGCGGCGCAAAACGTGCTCGAACTTGAGCGTGACGTGTTGTTACTGCGTAAAAATGAAAAGGACTTTTTTGGCCGTAAAGATATTCAATATGTTGAAAAACATAAACAAGTTCATGCCTCAATTGATGACATGATTCCTAAGCTTGAAAAAATCTTTAAAAAATACGATGTACCTATTACTTCCCTCGAAAGTTTTGACCGCAATTTAAATCAATATCAACAGGCCTTTAATGAGGTTGTTCAACTGCAACAAGAAATTGGCTTAACACCCAAAACAGGTCTCTATGGCACCTTAAGAACTGCGGTGCATAATGTGGAATCCATGCTGAAGGAATACGATCAACTTTCTTTGCAAGTTGCCATGTTGCAGCTTAGACGCAATGAAAAAGATTTTATGTTGCGCCGCGAAATGAGCTATGTCGAGACCTTCGATGCCAATATTACTTTGTTTAATAACAGCTTAAGGGCATCAAGTTTAGATATTGATGCGCAAAATAAAATTGTTGCATTGATCGAACAATATCAAAAAGACTTTAAAAGCCTCGTTAGTAAAGAGCAGCAACTGGGTTTAGATGAAAAACAGGGCACGATGGCACAGTTAATCGCCGCGAATAAATTAACAGAATCTAGCGCCGATGAGCTGCATAAACTTGCTCTTAAATCTATCGAAGATACAGAAAAGAGCAGCAGGAATATTGGAATCGCTGTCTTTCTGATGATTGCATTAATCCTCGGCATAATTACTTACCTAATAATCCGTAGCATTATTAACCCCGTTGCGCGCATTACACAGGTCATTTCACGCATCGAAGTGAGTAAAAACTTAACCCTAAGATGCGATGCATCAACGCAAGATGAGTTAGGCGAAATTGCACAGCATTTCAATAGCATGGTGGGTAGTTTCCAGCAGCTTATCGAGCAGGTTATTGACTCTGTCTCTACTATCAACACCTCAAGTAAGAGTGTCTCAGAGAATGCCATGCTTGCTTCTGAAGGTGTTGCGCAGCAACTTAACGAAACCGATATGGTGGCTACCGCGATTACCGAAATGGGCGCCACCATTGATGAAATCGCTAAAACGACCGAGCTTGCGGCACTCAAAGCGGGTAAAACCCATGATAACGCTCAGTTGGGGCAAACTGAGGTAGAGCAGACGATTCTTAAAATTAGACAGTTATCTGAGCAAATTAATACGAGTGCTTCAGTAGTGGACGAGCTTGAGCGCGATAGCGAAACCATTGGCAGTGTGCTTGATGTGATCCGCGGCATTGCTGAGCAAACCAACTTACTCGCATTGAATGCTGCGATTGAAGCGGCGCGTGCTGGAGAGCAGGGGCGTGGATTTGCTGTTGTGGCTGATGAGGTGCGTAGTCTAGCGATGCGAACTCAGACATCGACACAGGAGATTGCTAATATTATTCAAACCTTGCAAAGTCGAACCCGTTCTATTGTGCAATTAATGGATGCGAGCCAAAAACAAGGTGCAGAGAGTGCTGAGCAGGCCGCAGCAGCGGGGGAATTACTAAAGCTTATCAATAATGACGTTCGAAACATTATGGATATGAGTACGCAGATTGCTGCTGCAATTGAAGAGCAAAGTATGGTGGCTGCTGAAGTGAATAAGAATGTTGTGGTTATCCGCGATATCGCGGAGCAATCTTCCCATGCCGCCGATGCTAATGCTTCGGCATCGGACGAGTTAAGAACCCGAGCCGAGTATTTGGTGAGTGCTGTGAGCCATTTTAAGATCTAAACGACGCACCTTGGGGGGCGTTTCTATAGCATTTTGAGGCGCGGTTTGTGGATGGATAAGGCAGAAGTCGATTCAATCCTAAAATGTAAACTAAGACCAAAGCTAAAACGCGCAAACAAAAAACGCACCTTGAGGTGCGTTTTTTTATGCAAGTGCCGTAAGATTAGTGGCTGAACATTGCAGAGATAGACTCTTCGTTGCTTACACGGCGAATGGCTTCCGCCAATACTGCCGACATCGTCAGTTGAGTCACTTTCGCCACTTTCAGCATTTCAGGGCTTAAAGGTACGGTATCTGTGACGATCACTTCATCGATCACTGAGTTGGTGATATTTTCAGCCGCTTTGCCAGAGAACACTGGGTGAGTTGCGTAAGCAAATACGCGGTTTGCACCATGTTCTTTCAGGGCTTCAGCCGCTTTACACAGAGTGCCGCCTGTGTCGATCATATCGTCAACGATAATGCAGTCACGGCCTTGAACATCGCCGATAATGTGCATCACTTGTGCAACGTTTGCCTGTGGACGACGTTTATCGATAATGGCCAAATCAGAATCATCTAACAGTTTTGCCACTGCGCGAGCACGAACCACGCCACCGATGTCAGGAGAGACAACCACAGGGTTATCTAACTTCTTCGCAACCATGTCTTCTAATAGCACTGGGCTACCAAATACGTTATCAACAGGAACGTCGAAGAAGCCTTGGATCTGCTCAGCGTGTAAATCACAGGTTAAAACGCGGTCAACACCGACGCTAGACAGGAAGTCAGCAACCACTTTTGCCGTAATAGGTACACGTGCGCTGCGGACGCGACGGTCTTGACGAGCATAACCAAAGTAAGGAATAACAGCAGTGATACGACCAGCAGATGCACGGCGTAGCGCATCAACCATCACGATCAGTTCCATGAGGTTATCGTTAGTCGGCGCGCAGGTGGATTGGATGATAAACACATCGGCACCACGTACATTTTCGTTGATTTGGACACTGATTTCACCATCGCTGAAACGACCAACCACTGCGTCTCCGAGTTTACAAAATAGACGATCGGCTATCTTCTTAGCGAGACTGGGGGTGGCATTCCCAGCAAAGAGCTTGATGTCGGGCACTGTATGAACCTCAGGCGTTTGCTTTATATTTTAGTGGCTAGAGCAACGACGATGCGGGGACGGGAGCGGACCCGTGGGCTATCGTGAAAAAAGTTGCTCTAGAAGAAAGTAGTTTATGGACGATTGAGTCGCACTATGAGCGGCGAAATATTCATCCCTTTTGCAACAAATCCTTGCATATCAGACGGTAATTTCGCCAAGGCTGCGAGAGCTTGCTGCTGCGACGAAAACTCCCCAAACACGCATGCGCCCGTTCCGGTCATTCTCGACGGCGCATATTCTAGCAGCCAGCCTAAGGCCTTGGCAACTTGAGGGTATTTAGATACGACCAGTTCTTGGCAATCATTTCTCCAAGATTGGCTCAGTAAAGTATCAATACCAAGCTTAGGCGTATTACGCGGCAGCTGCGGATCTTGGAATACCGCTGCGGTGGAAACATGGGCGTCAGGGGCAATGATTAAATACCATAATTCAGCGGGATTAACCGTCTGTAAACACTCTCCAACTCCCTCGGCAAATGCAGCGAAACCATGAATAAAAACAGGGATATCGGCACCGAGTTTTAATCCAATTGCCGCTAATTCATCATGAGACAATTGGGTATTCCATAACTGATTCAAGGCGACAAGTGTGGTGGCTGCATCCGAGGAGCCACCGCCTAAACCGCCGCCCATGGGCAGACGTTTATCGAGCCAGATTTCTGCACCGCCAGGATAACCTGTAGATTGTTGCAGTGATTTTGCGGCTCGCAGAATTAAGTTATCGCTATCCGCGACAACGTTTGACATGTCCGAGTGCAAAATCAGTTCAGGTGTGTCAGTGACTCGAAAGTCGAGTTGATCGCAACAGTCAACAAATTGAAACAGGGTTTGCAACTCATGGTAACCGTCACTGCGGCGTCCGTTGATATGCAAAAACAGATTGAGTTTGGCGGGAGCTGGCCAATTTCGTGAAATCTCTTGGGACATGCTAAGGTTTTTCTCCGAGCAGTATTGAGGGTTTACCTAAGGCTTGCCATTGATTGAGCTGAAGCTTGAGCTGTAAATCACCGCGTTCGAGCGTTAATTGGTAAGGCACCTTAGCGCCACTTTGGGATTGCCAGCTTAAAAATGTGACTAACCAAGGTGGTGGCGTTTGCACATTTTGCAGTTGCTTAGTTTGACCTGTACTATCAACGACGATAACACGATCTAAACTGCCAGTTTGTCCTGTGATCCACAGGGGCAAATCATTAATCGGGATGGACCAGCCGCTGACGCGTTCAAGCAAGGCTTGGGCGTTATTATCACGAAAATCTTTGCCATCAATATGTAGGTGAGCCGAGTGAGGCGTCGCCTCCAAAGTCAATACTGTAGTACCTAACATCGTCGTGAGCGTGAGCTCGTCGCGCTCCTCGCTGTGGCGCCAATAGAGATTGGCACTGAGCTTATCTTCAGGTGTGCGGATAGCGAGTTTACCCTGTAGCTCCCACGCTTTAGCTTGGGCTGCATTATCGACCGTAATAGGGCTGAGATCGGTCATAGGCGGCAGTGTTTCACAGCCGCCTAAAAACAATAGTCCGCTCAAGGCGATACAAGAGAAAATGGATTTTGTGAAGCGCTTCAAATTATTCATCTATAACTGATATACCAAAGTCCTTATGATACGAGGGCTTGGAAAGAATACCAATGCCATTTGTAAAATTTCCATTGGCAGTCACTTGGGATAACTTCAGTCGTGCTAATCGGTAATTGTCTATCATTGATAGAAAATTTAGGTAAGAAGTTAGACCTTTATTCGGTTTTGTTAAGCGTATTCTGTTTTTAGTTGGGCCAATTCAGTAGAATGCCCTTATTAAGATAGACGCCAAGAATCTAGAAAAGAGTCAGATGAGCCTTGTAGCAATCGGTATTAACCATAAAACAGCCACGGTAGACCTGCGTGAGAAAGTCGCCTTCTCTCCAGACACAATTCATGATGCCATGAAGAGTCTGGCCAGTCGTACGCGCTCCGGTGAAGCCGTTATCGTCTCGACCTGCAATCGCACTGAGTTGTATTGTAACAATGGCGATGAGGCCGATATCATTGAAT
The DNA here is from genome assembly GCF_002209245.2 of Shewanella sp. FDAARGOS_354. NCBI lineage: Bacteria > Pseudomonadati > Pseudomonadota > Gammaproteobacteria > Alteromonadales > Shewanellaceae > Shewanella > Shewanella sp. FDAARGOS_354. The sequence goes on from NZ_CP022089.2 coordinate 4,508,846, forward strand.
GGCTTGAAGAATTTCATGGCCTAGAGCATAAAGATGTCGCGCCCTGCCTCTACAATTATCACGGACAAGAGGCGGTGAGGCATTTGATGCGCGTTGCTTCGGGTCTTGACTCGTTGATCCTGGGTGAGCCGCAGATTCTTGGTCAAGTTAAACAAGCCTTTGTCAAAGCCAAAGAAGCCGGCACTGTCGCCTTAACTATTGACCGCTTGTTTCAAAATACTTTCTCTGTTGCTAAAAAAGTGCGTACCGAAACCGAAATCGGTGCCGCAGCTGTCTCGGTGGCCTTTGCCGCCGTGAGCATGGCAAAACATATCTTCTCTTCGTTGTCGACCACTAAGGTGTTGTTAATTGGCGCTGGTGAAACCATTGAGCTGGTGGCTAAACATCTTAAGGATAACGGTGTTGCCTCTATGGTGGTGGCAAACCGTACTTTAGAGCGCGCTCAAAGCATGTGTGAAGAGTTCAATGCCACGGCAATTACGCTGGCACAGATACCAGATTTTCTCCCTAAAGCCGATATCGTGATATCCTCTACCGCCAGCCCGCTACCAATCCTTGGTAAAGGCATGGTAGAAAAAGCGCTAAAGCAGCGTCGCCATCAACCTATGTTATTGGTTGATATAGCAGTTCCCCGGGATATTGAGCCGGAAGTCGCCGATTTGGACGATGCGTTTCTGTATACAGTGGACGACCTGCATAGCATTATTGAGCAGAATAAGGCTTCCCGTAAGGAGGCCGCCGAGCAAGCTGAATTAATTACTGAAGAACAATCTCACCTCTTTATGGAGTGGGTGCGTTCTTTAGAGTCGGTCGATAGTATTCGCGAGTATCGCAGCCAGAGCATGGCGATAAAGGATGAGTTAGTGGAACGCGCCCTGAATAAATTAGCGCAGGGGGGCGACACTGAGCAGGTATTGATTGAACTAGCCAATCGCCTGACCAATAGACTCATTCACGCACCCACCCAAGCCCTCACGGTGGCGAGCCGTCAGGGGGATTTGAATACATTAGGTCAGTTAAGAACAGCGCTCGGATTAGATAAAAACTAAGGTTAGCGAGTTAAATGAAGGAATCCGTTATCCGCAAGCTGGAAGGCTTGCTTGAGCGCAATGAAGAAGTCTTAGCTTTGCTTGGTGATGCGTCCGTTATCGCCGATCAGGAGCGTTTTCGCGCGTTATCCAAAGAATATTCTCAGTTAGAAGAAGTGGTTGCAGGCTTTAAAGCCTACCAGCAAGCACAGGCGGATCTCGAGTCTGCCAAGGAAATGCTGGAAGAAGATGACGCTGAAATGCGCGAAATGGCGCAGGAAGAAATCAAGGCGGCTAAAGCTGAACTCGAGCGTCTCGAAGCCGAGCTGCAAATTCTGTTATTACCAAAAGATCCTAACGACGATACCAACGCCTTTATCGAAATTCGTGCCGGTGCGGGTGGCGACGAAGCCGCAATCTTCGCGGGTGATCTGTTCCGAATGTATAGCCGTTATGCCGAAGCCAACCGTTGGCAGCTCGAGATCATGAGCTCGAACGAAGGCGAACACGGTGGCTTTAAAGAAATCATCGTTAAAGTCAGTGGTGAAGGTGCCTACGGTAAACTCAAGTTTGAATCCGGCGGTCACCGTGTTCAACGTGTGCCTGAAACTGAATCTCAGGGCCGTGTACATACCTCAGCCGTAACTGTAGTAGTCATGCACGAAGTGCCTGAAGCGGAAGCGATTTCAATCAACCCAGCCGATCTGAAGGTCGATACCTTCCGTTCATCGGGCGCGGGTGGTCAGCACGTTAACAAAACCGATTCTGCCATTCGTATTACTCACATTCCCACCGGGATTGTTGTGGAATGTCAGGACCAACGTTCACAGCATAAAAACCGCGCTCAAGCGATGAGCGTGTTAGCTGCGCGTATCCAAGCCGTTGAAGACGAAAAGCGCCGCAGCGCCGAAGAGTCGACTCGCCGTAGTCTGGTGGCCAGTGGTGACCGTTCTGAGCGTGTACGTACCTATAACTTCCCGCAAGGCCGCGTGAGTGAACACCGTATCAACTTAACCTTGTATCGCTTAAACGAAGTGATGGAAGGTGACTTGGATGCGATTTTAGGACCGCTGATGCAAGAACATCAGGCAGATTTATTAGCCGCACTCGCTGACGAGCAGGGGTAATTTTGGCTGATCAATCCTGTATCGCCGAGGCCCTGCAATGGGCCTATGTACAGCTAGCTTCAACCTCTGAATCCGCCCATTTGGATGCAGAGGTTTTATTATTGTATTGCCTCAATAAGAATCGTGCTTATCTGTACACTTGGCCTGAAAAAGCCTTGAGCGTAGAACAGTGGAAACGTTTCCAGCAAATGGTGCAACGGCGTCAGCAAGGCGTACCTGTGGCTCACATTGTTGGCGAGCGTGAGTTTTGGTCACTGCCCTTTATTGTGAATGACACGACCTTGATCCCTCGTCCTGATACTGAGATCCTCGTCGAATCCGCCCTCAACCTACCCCTTGAAAGTCACGCAAAAGTGCTCGATCTGGGAACGGGAACCGGCGCGATTGCACTGGCTTTGGCTTCTGAACGCGCCGAGTGGCAAATTACCGCGGTGGATAAAGTGGAAGATGCGGTCGCGCTGGCAAAGGCGAATCGCACTAATCTGAAGCTTGAACAGGTTGAGATACTACAAAGCGATTGGTTTAGCGCTATCACTTCCCGTGACTTTGATTTAATTGTTTCCAATCCGCCCTATATTGATGAGGCCGACGAGCATTTACATCAAGGTGATGTGCGTTTTGAGCCGCAAAGTGCGCTCACCGCCGCCGATGAAGGGTTTGCTGATCTTTACTACATTGCAAAAACTGCTCGAGATTATTTAAAGCCCAATGGTTATATATTGCTTGAGCATGGTTTTGAACAAGCAGTAAAACTCAGGGCAAAACTCACAGAGCTAGGTTACCAAAATGTCGCTACCGTGCGGGATTTTGGCAGCAACGATAGATGCACTATGGGTAAGTGGATGGGTTTGATTGGCATTTAAAATTTAATCCAGTCCTGCAAAGCACTAAACAACGCCATTGCTTATTTATCAATGGCGTTTTTATTTGTGTATCGGTTGAGATGGGTCGCTTTTGGCAAGTGCCCGGCTCAATATCTTCAAAATCAGTTTTAAGCTTAGGAACAAGCTATAACACCTTGACCATAAAGAATTTACTGCCGGTTTCGGGATAGGCTTGCTGTACCCACTGCACACGATATCCGTGGCGCTCATAGAAAGGTTTTGCTTGAAAATCTAAGGTATCGAGCAGAACAAATTGGCAGCCGCGTTGTTTGGCTTTGCTTTCTGCCTCGAGTAATAAGCGTGAGCCGATGTTTTGCTGGCGTAATGCTTCATCCACCCACAGATAGTCGATTAAGAACCAATTGCCGAAGGTCTTGCCGCTTAAGCCCGCAAGTAAGGTGCCTTGCTCATCCTGCAACTTTAAGCCTAGGTTTTGGCGTTGCAGCGTTTGCCAGTGCTGCTGATTAAATTCGACGATTTTTTGCTTTACCGTGTCGGCAAACTCGGTGGACTCATCGTCAATTATCATTAAATTCATCATGGTTTCCTGCAAAGTGCGCGACGGGGCCCGTCTGTGAATCTCGAGTGTTAGGCATTGGTCTGGCGTTATGATTAGGGTAAACTAGCGCCTTTGTCACTGGCCATAAGTATCACAATGGAAACTTTTTACAGTCTTTATCCTGCTGTTAAGCACCTGCACTTAACCTTAATTGCCGTGAGTGTGCTGTTTTTTGTCGTTCGTTTTGTGTTGCATTTACGTCAGTCAGCACTGATGGGCAAGAAAGTATTCAAAATCGCGCCCCATGTTATCGACACTTTTTTACTGCTGTCGGGCTTAACCCTGTGCTTTATGATCAAGCAATATCCCTTTGTGGACCCTTGGTTGACCGAAAAGATTGGCGCTGTCGTTGCTTATATTGCCTTGGGTGTAATTGCAATAAAAGCCAACAGAAACAAACTTTTCAAAGTATTCGCCTTTCTCGGCGCTATAGGTTGGTTGGTCTACGCGGCTAAATTGGCGCATTTTAAACAAGCGGTATTATTGGGTTAATGGGTAAATACACTCTGCAAGATGGCATTTCTTTGCCCGAGTCGGCATTGGATGTTGGTGCTCACCTTGGCTTTTCAAACCTCGAAGTGGCGAAATGGGCTTGGTTTGAATTGGCTGGAGCCGTATTAAGTCATTATCTGGTAGATCAACAGCAACGCTTAAAGGCTTTGTTTCGTTGGTTTTATCAGGATTTGGGGTTCTGTGTTCGCGACAATTACTTCAGCACCGAAGCGGCGGACTTGGGCACTTGTCTTATCACTAAACAGGGTAATAGCACCACGCTGGCAACGGTATTGATGCTACTGGCCAAGCAGCTCGATTTAGAGCTCGAGGCCCTGCTATTACCGGGTAATACCGTGCTTCGCAGTAACGTTGGTGGCGTTGTTCGTTATCACGATCCGCTGACGGGCAAAGAGCTGACGAAACACCAGCTGCATGTGTTAGTGCGCGGTGAGTTGGGTAATGCGGCTGAACTTAAGCCAAGTTACTTAAAGGCGGCGTCGGTAAAGAAGCTGATTTCGCGTATGCTGCATGAGCTTAAGGCGGGGTGTATCGTGTCGCATCAATTTGAGGCGGCGATGGAATGTTGCAACTTGCTGCTACAGTGGCATCCAGATGATGTGCACTTAAATCGGGAGCGCGCCTTTATTGCCCAGCAGCTGGGGTGTATCAATGTCGCGGCGGCCGATCTGCAACACTTTGTTGATAACAGCCCGCATGATCCTGTTATCGAAATCGTCAAAATGCAGCTCAAAGAGCTCAGTGAACACGCTGAAATCTATCACTAAATCTTAAAGGAGAGTCTTATAGGCTCTCCTTGTTCCTTAAAAAACAATAATAACTGGGTGAATGGGAAGTTTGCCCACTAACTGCAAACGGCAGTTTTTAGCATAAATACAATAACAACTGTACCAAACAGGGAGAATACACATGGCAAGCACGGCATTAGTCACCAATGACGCGGTGGCGCTGGGAATATTGGCAACCATTCTGGGATTTGTGTTTTATACCAGCAGTAGTAGTCATCCATTTTGGCAAAAGTTTTACCGTTTTATTCCTGCGTTATTACTCTGCTACTTCTTGCCATCGTTGTTAAACACCTTTGGGGTGATCGATGGTCACACATCGCAGCTTTACTATGTGGCCTCGCGCTACCTATTGCCCGCCTGTTTGGTGTTATTGATTTTAAGTGTGGATTTAAAAGCCATCTTAGGACTTGGGCCTAAGGCGGTGATCATGTTTTTAACTGGGACGGTCGGTATTGTGATTGGCGGGCCGATTGCGTTGCTCGTGGTGTCCTTTATCGAGCCCTCATTAATTGGTGTTGATAGCCCTGATGCGGTGTGGCGTGGCATGACGACCCTCGCTGGGAGCTGGATTGGCGGCGGTGCGAACCAAGCCGCGATGAAAGAAATATATGAAGTGGGCGGCAATATCTTCTCAGTAATGGTGACAGTTGATGTGATTGTGGCCAATATCTGGATGGCGGTATTGTTGTTTATGGCGTCAAAGGCCAAGGAAATTGATGCTAAAACCGGTGCGGATACGACGGCGATTGAAACTTTAAAGAACAAGGTTGAGCAGTATCACGCTGAAAATGCGCGTATTCCAAGCCTGCGTGATTTGATGCTGATTGTGGCCGTTGGTTTTGGCATCACGGGCGTGGCCCATATTGCCGCCGATTTCCTCGGCCCTTATTTTGAGGCCAACTACCCTTGGACTGAGGATTACAGCTTAACCTCTAAGTTCTTCTGGTTAGTGGTGATTGTGACCACCATTGGTCTGGCCATGTCCTTTAGCCCTATGCGCCATTTAGAGGCGGCGGGGGCTTCTAAGGTGGCGTCGGCGTTCTTGTATATTTTGGTGGCGACCATTGGTTTACATATGGATGTAAGCAAGGTCCTTGATACACCGCTATATTTTTTAGTGGGCATTATTTGGATGATAGTGCATGCTGGCTTTATGTTATTGATTGCTAAATTAATTAAGGCTCCATTGTTTTATATGGCCGTGGGCAGTCAGGCAAACGTGGGTGGAGCTGCATCGGCGCCAGTTGTGGCGGCGGCGTTCCATCCTGCTTTAGCCCCTGTAGGGGTATTGTTAGCCGTATTCGGTTATGCGCTGGGCACCTATATGGCGTGGCTCTGTGGTCAGTTACTGCAAGTCGTCGCGGTATAGTTGCCTTAGCTCCTGTTCAGCGCTGGTAAGGTTCCAGCATTTTAGAGAGAAGTTGCGATGAGTAATAAAATCATAAACCTAGGTTCAATCGAGATCGCTAACGATAAACCTTTCGTGTTGTTTGGTGGCATGAACGTGCTTGAGTCTCGCGATCTCGCTATGTCGATTGCTGAAACCTATGCCGAAGTGACGCAAAAACTGGGTATCCCCTATGTTTTCAAGGCGTCGTTCGACAAGGCTAACCGCTCTTCTGTTAACTCTTACCGTGGTCCGGGCATGGAAGAAGGCTTAAAGATTTTTGAAGAAATCAAAAAGACTTTCAATCTGCCACTCATTACCGATGTGCATGAGCCTTACCAATGTGCACCCGTTGCTGAAGTGGTTGATATTATTCAGTTGCCTGCTTTCTTAGCGCGCCAAACAGACCTTGTTGTCGCCATGGCGAAAACGGGCGCTATCATCAACGTGAAAAAGCCGCAGTTTTTAGCCCCCCACGAAATGCGCCATATCATCACTAAGTTTAATGAAGCGGGTAATGATGAAATTATCCTGTGTGAACGTGGTTCATGCTTCGGTTACAACAACCTAGTAGTAGATATGCTGGGTATGGACGAGATGAAGCAATCGGGTTATCCGGTGATTTTCGACGCCACCCACGCATTGCAACGCCCTGGTGGCCGTGCTGATTCAGCGGGAGGCCGTCGTGCTCAGGCGACTGAATTAGCCCGTAGTGGCATGGCATTAGGATTAGCAGGTCTGTTTATCGAAGCTCACCCAGATCCAGATAACGCTAAGTGTGATGGTCCATGTGCGTTACCTTTGCACCAGTTAGAAAATTATCTGAAGCAGATGAAAGCGATGGATGATTTAGTCAAATCCTTCGAGCCAATTGATACCAGCAAGTAAAAAAAGAGAGGTTAAATTAACCTCTCAAAAATAGCTGGGGAGCTTTTGAAGTCAGGCAATAAATTGATTGCCAATAATCATGATGAATAAAGCTTGCGATGAGATGTGACGAGAGGCGATTTCCACGCCTCTCTGAACTAGTACATCTGAGCTTGAGTTACTTAGTTTCTAACGCATGTTTTGCCGCATTAGTGCCTGCAATTTTTCCAAAAATCACAGTGTCTGCAACGGCATTGCCACCTAAGCGATTATACCCATGTACACCACCTGTGACTTCGCCAGCAGCAAACAAGCCGACTAATGGTTTACTTTGAATATCGAGCACTTCAGCTTTGGTATCAATGGCGACACCACCCATAGTATGGTGGATACCAGGAGCCACTTTTACGGCATAAAAAGGCGCCTTTTCTAGTGGCAATGGCATTTGTTCGCGAGCAAACTCTTCATCTTTACCTTGTTTAAAATAACGATTGTAGTTTGAAACCGTTTTTTCTAATGAGCTTTCTTTCATGCCTGTAATTTTAGCAAGTTCAGAAACTGTATTTGCTTTTTCAAGCATATCTAAATGGTCATATCCCTGAACCATTTTAGCTTTTTTATAAAGCTCATTATCAAAGACTAACCAAGCACTGAAGAATCCCCTGATGATTTACAAATAAATCATCAAATTAGAGTGGAAGCGCATCTTGTTGCATGATCAAATGGTTTCGCTAAAAACTACACTTGGACAACAAGATGCGCGAAGCCAATATCCTACAACATTCTTTACACCAATACTGCCCAGAACTTCACCTAAAACGATTAAACAGCTTGATGCTGGCCTCTAAGGCACTGATTGAATGTAAGACACTGACCTTGACTGAGTTAGGTCGAAATTTACCAACCACGGCCCGAACCAAGCACAACATCAAGCGCATTGATCGTTTGCTCGGCAACACGCATCTGCATCAAGAACGGTTAGCTGTCTACCAATGGCATGCCAGCCTCATCTGTTCTGGTAACCCTATGCCGATTGTGCTCGTCGATTGGTCAGACATCCGAGAGCATAAACGCATCATGGCTCTGCGCGCCTCAATAGCCTTCAATGGCCGCTCTATTACCCTGTATGAGAAGTCCTATCCCCTATCAGAACAATGCTCTAAGGCCTCCCACAACGGTTTTTTAGCGGACTTAGCCAAGATTTTACCTTTGCATGTTACCCCTCTCATCGTGACTGACGCGGGGTTCAAAGTGCCTTGGTACAAAGAGGTTGAGGCGCATGGTTGGTTTTGGCTAAGCCGTATTCGCGGTACAGTTCAATTTGCAGATATTGGCGCTGAAAATTGGCGTGCAGTTCGCAGTACACATGACTTGGCCAACGGTCAAGCGAAGAGCCTGGGTTGTAAGACCTTGACCAAAACTAACCCTATCAATTGCCATCTCACGCTTTATCGTAGCAAACCTAAGGGGCGTACAAATCAGCGTTCAACGAGGACTAATTGCCACCATCCATCGGCAAAAACGTACTCAACATCGGCGAAAGAGCCTTGGGTGTTAGCCAGCAATTTACCACCAGAATCTCGGAGCCCAAAGCAGCTGGTAAACCTGTACGCCAAACGTATGCAAATAGAGGAAACCTTTCGTGACCTCAAAAGCCCGGCATACGGCTTTGGCTTACGCCAAAGTCGTACCAACAGTCCAGAGCGATTCGACATCATCCTACTGATAGCGTTGATGGTTCAATGCCTGTTGTGGCTAGTTGGTTTACACGCACAGCAACAGGGCTGGGATAAGCATTTTCAGGCCAATACCATTGGGCATCGAACGGTACTCTCAACGATTCGCTTGGGATTGGAGGTGCTCAGGCGGCCTGATTATCAAATCACGGAGAAAGAATTGCTGGCGGCCTGGGTATTATTCGCCAATCAGTTGCTCAAATATGGCTATGCTATGGCTGATTTATGAGGGGATCCTTCAGAACCAAGCATATTGTTCAGGCTGTTTAAGAATGGCATCGGATGCTTTATCGCGAGTCGTTAATTCACTGACAAAACGATTACCATCTTTATTAACCATAATTGCACCTACCCCTCGAACAGTTTCGGAGATTAAAATGCGGCTATCTTTTCCCACAGTTGGATGAGCTTGTACCCAATCAATATCGGTCATACTCGCTCCGATTGCTTTGGCAAGCTCAATACCATCACCAGTGGAAGTAATGTTATTAGAACTAGTCATCCCTTTAAACGTTGGACGATAAAATGCGACCATTTCCTTATTAAAACCATATCCACCGGTTGCTAGAACAACTGATTTAGCAGCAATCATATAGTGGCCAGAATGTTTTCCATGGACGACTACGCCGACAATTTTTTGGTCTTCATCAATCACAAGTTTGACAACTTTAGAATTAAGCCGAGTATCGACCCCTTCTTTTACTGAAGCTTTTCTCAATACATCAATGATATGTGGACCAACGCTTAAACCTCCTGTGGGTCTATGGGTGCGGTCAACTCTTGCGCCACCTGAGCGTTTTAAGTCATCCATGTTTGCACCTAAAGATTCTAACCATTTAATACCATCAGCAGATTGCTCAGCTAATATTTGCACTAACTTTGGATCATTGGCATAGCGACCACCTTTCATTGTGTCTTCAACAAACCATTCAATTTTATCATCCACTTTATGTTCTTTTTGCTGAGCAGTTCCTACTGCATTGTAACCGCCAGCTGCAAGCATAGAGTTACCACCACTAAATGGGCCTTTTTCGAGTAATACTACTTGCGCTCCTGCTTTTTTCGCTGCGATAGCAGCATTAAACCCTGCGCTTCCCGCTCCGACAACAATGACATCCGTCGTTTCTTTTGGACCAGCTGCAATCGCCTTGCTGATTGCATCATTGTCCCAACCTTTATCCCATGGTTCTTTAGATTGTGCACTATTAAAAGGCATCTCAAGCCCTTTAAATGAGTGGCACTCATTACAGTATAATTTGGGTTTTTCATGACCTTTATGGCAGCTTGTACAGTTAATATCACCTAAATGTGATGCGTGAGGATCTAGCTTTAGTTTAGGATTAGCCAAAGCACTGTATTCACCATGACATGATTTACATTGCTGATTTTCATAAGTTTCACTGTCAGATACTTTGCCAGGTTGAGTGCTGAAGAATCCCCTGATGATTTACAAATAAATCATCAAATTAGGGTGGAAGCGCATCTTGTTGCATGATCAAATGGTTTCGCTAAAAACTACACTTGGACAACAAGATGCGCGAAGCCAATATCCTACAACATTCTTTACACCAATACTGCCCAGAACTTCACCTAAAACGATTAAACAGCTTGATGCTGGCCTCTAAGGCACTGATTGAATGTAAGACACTGACCTTGACTGAGTTAGGTCGAAATTTACCAACCACGGCCCGAACCAAGCACAACATCAAGCGCATTGATCGTTTGCTCGGCAACACGCATCTGCATCAAGAACGGTTAGCTGTCTACCAATGGCATGCCAGCCTCATCTGTTCTGGTAACCCTATGCCGATTGTGCTCGTCGATTGGTCAGACATCCGAGAGCATAAACGCATCATGGCTCTGCGCGCCTCAATAGCCTTCAATGGCCGCTCTATTACCCTGTATGAGAAGTCCTATCCCCTATCAGAACAATGCTCTAAGGCCTCCCACAACGGTTTTTTAGCGGACTTAGCCAAGATTTTACCTTTGCATGTTACCCCTCTCATCGTGACTGACGCGGGGTTCAAAGTGCCTTGGTACAAAGAGGTTGAGGCGCATGGTTGGTTTTGGCTAAGCCGTATTCGCGGTACAGTTCAATTTGCAGATATTGGCGCTGAAAATTGGCGTGCAGTTCGCAGTACACATGACTTGGCCAACGGTCAAGCGAAGAGCCTGGGTTGTAAGACTTTGACCAAAACTAACCCTATCAATTGCCATCTCACGCTTTATCGTAGCAAACCTAAGGGGCGTACAAATCAGCGTTCAACGAGGACTAATTGCCACCATCCATCGGCAAAAACGTACTCAACATCGGCGAAAGAGCCTTGGGTGTTAGCCAGCAATTTACCACCAGAATCTCGGAGCCCAAAGCAGCTGGTAAACCTGTACGCCAAACGTATGCAAATAGAGGAAACCTTTCGTGACCTCAAAAGCCCGGCATACGGCTTTGGCTTACGCCAAAGTCGTACCAACAGTCCAGAGCGATTCGACATCATCCTACTGATAGCGTTGATGGTTCAATGCCTGTTGTGGCTAGTTGGTTTACACGCACAGCAACAGGGCTGGGATAAGCATTTTCAGGCCAATACCATTGGGCATCGAACGGTACTCTCAACGATTCGCTTGGGATTGGAGGTACTCAGGCGGCCTGATTATCAAATCACTGAGAAAGAATTGCTGGCGGCCTGGGTATTATTCGCCAATCAGTTGCTCAAATATGGCTATGCTATGGCTGATTTATGAGGGGATCCTTCAGGGTTGAGTGTGGCAGCTCTTGCATCCTCCCATTTCTTTATGAAAAGAGGCCAGATCATTTTTGTCATTTGCAGCCCAAGATGCTGTAGAAAAGATGGAGCACAAGACAAAACTTAAAAGTGTTAACTTCATATAATTCTCCAATTATAGTTTTATTGAGGTAATCATCACTTATGATATTTTTTTATTAATTGCTAAATGGTGATGTTGCGCAATAAATTGTTGTGGTTAAATAAAATTGAAATTGTTTTAAATAATTTTTAATTAATCATTTTTATATTAGAGGTGTGATTAAAGTTCAAACGGAATCTTTAACATAGAATTAGCATAATTACGTTTTTATGTTAAAGGATGAAATTTATGAAATATACCAATTGTTTTGTGCCTGTTGCTTTATTACTTTGTTCTAATCAAGCTTTATCTGAGCCCTTAGATTTTTATGGGAGATTGTGGCTTGGTGTATCAAACTCTAGTCATGGTATTTCTGGTAATGAAAAGGTTAATGGTTTTTCACTTGAGAATTTTGCCTCATACGTTGGAATTAAAGGTGATTATGATGTGCATGAAGATTTTAGTTTGATATATAAGTTCGAAGCCGGAGTTGAAAGTTTTGATAATGATGATACAAATATTTTTAAACCGCGTAACTCATATTTAGGCTTTAAGGTTAAATATGGTAGTGTCGTTTTTGGGCGAAATGATACTGTATTCAAAACTTCAGAAGGTAAAGTCGATCTATTCAATATTACATCAAGTGATATGAATATGATTATTGCAGGTAATGACCGGTTAGGTGATTTAGTCACGATCAATACTGCAAAAGTTGCAGGCATGTCTCTTGGCATTACATATGCTTTCGATGATGATTTTAATCAAAAAAATCCAATGCTTGCTGACAATCAAAACAATTATGCTGTTAGTATAGTATATGGTGATCCTTCATTTAAAAAAGGAAATAGTTATCTTTCTCTTGCCTATGCTGATGGACTAAATTTGTTAGAGGCAACAAGAGTTGTTGCTGGTGTTGCTATTTCATCTATAAAAGTGGGGGCGATATATCAGTATTCTAAATCCAGTATTTATGAAAATGTTAAAGGCAATTCATATTTATTAAGTATGAGTATTCCTGTTAATAAATATGATTTCAAGTTTCAGTACCTTAAAGATGATGCTGGTCTGGGGAAAATTACCAAAAATGCTGGTGCAGATCTTAAAACATTAAATAATAGTGATGCGAGTCAATATTCAATTGGTGTCGATTATAATCTGATGAAGGAATTAACATTTGGTGCAGCAGTAAGCTACTTTGAAGGCGAGTACTCAGATTCAAAAGGTAATAATGAGTTTGACGATACTTTGATTTCTTTTTCAACAAGATACCTTTTTTAGAACATATCAAATAAAGCGGTCTAATAGACCGCTTTATTAAAATTAGATATCAGTCATGTTAAAAAATGTATCTTTCATTTATCTTGTTCCAACTGGAGTTTATTGGGGATGTAGATGCGCATTACGTTAAGGCAGTTAATGATCTTTAAGGCTATCTGTACCGAGAGGCAGATCTCAAAAGCGGCAAAACTGATGCACATGTCAACTCCTGCAGTGAGTATGGCTCTGAAAGAATTAGAGAACTCGCTAGGATGTCGACTGTTTGAAAGAGCTGGTGGTGGCTTGGAGCTAAATGCCCATGGAAAAATTATTCTGCCTTATGCTAATGAAATGCTTAGTAAGGGAAATGAATTAGAGAAGCTTTTTAATTTTGCTGAGGATGGCGTTAAAGGTTGTTTAGTGATCGGTAGCAGTAAAACGGTTGGTAACTATGTTTTATCCAGAAAGATCCCATTATTTAAAGATAAATATCCAGACGTAAAAATTAAACTCATAATAGAGAATAGTCTGGTGATTGAAAAAATGGTATCAGAAAAAGAAATCGACTTAGGTTTCATTGATGCCAAGCCTGCAAGTAGAAATCTAATATGCGAGCAATGGATGCAAGATAAGCTTTGCATTGTAAGTGGGTGCTCACATCCTGTAGCAAAGCAAGCATGTTCTAATCATATTTTAAGTGAACAATTGTGGGTTTTTGACCATGAGTCCTCTCTGTCACATATTAGGGCTGTTCAATTGTTAAAAAGTTTAAACGTGTATGTCAGAAATGACATTTGTATGTCTACTATTGGGGCGATTAAACGTGCAATTGGAACGGGTATAGGTTTGAGTGTTTTACCCTATGTGGCTATAAAAGAAGAGTTAGAGCGGGGGGAGTTATGTTTGATCGATTTGAAAGGATGGGATTATAAACGCACTTATTGGTCAATCCAGCGAGAGTCTGATGAGCTTTCATTACAGTCTAATATTTTTTTGAATTTTTTAAATAATGCTAGTTAGAAAGTGGGTGAAATAAATGATTTCTTCAGAATGTGGAATCGTTATGTTTTTAATCTCACTTCTTGTCGTTGTGTTATATTCAAACTCTTCATCTTGTCTTTTTTTTAAACGCTTTTATAGTGTTTTTCCTGTCATGTTCATTTGCTATACCTTACCTGCTGTATTTAGTTTTTTTAATGTGGTAGATGCAAGTAGGTCAAGTGTTGATGACTATTTTAAAGCGCACTTAATTCCATTTAGTTTATTTTTGCTAATTGTGAGTACGGATTTTATTACATTAAAGTCAGTCGGTGGAAAGATTTTATTGATGTTTTTCATCGGAACTGTTGGTGTTTGTATTGGAGGGCCAATTAGTTTATGGATTGGCTCTAAATTATTTCCAGAAGAGCTTTTATGGCAAGGTGGCGATGCAGCATGGCGTGGCATGGCAACATTAATGGCGAACTGGTTGGGCGGTACAGCAAACCAACTTGTAGTCAAAGAAATTCATCAAGTTGGCGAGGCCATTTTTGCAGTAATGATGACGATAAATGTGGTTTTTTCTGGCGTATGGATGGCTATTTTGTTGTTTTTGGCTAAAAAACAAAAAGCGATTGATAGAATGTTGGATGCTGATTTGAACAATTTACCTGTTTTTATTGAAGATGATATAACAAGGTTAGATGGCAAAAAACATTTTATTGGCTGTATGTTACTCATTTCTTTTTCATTATTTATTTTTTTGTTTTGTCATTCGGTCTCCGAATTTTTATCCCTAACAGTGAATAATCGTTTTCCTTATTTATTGCATTATAACCTAGGATCAAGTTTCTTTTGGTCTATGATTTTGTCAACACTTTTAGGTATTTTACTCTCGATGACCTATGCAAGACATGTGTTTGTTAAACAAGTCAGGTTTGTTTCATTTTTTTTGCTGTACTTTATGATTATGAATATTGGATTAAATGTTGAGTTTGCTTCATTTCAATCCATATTCTACTATTTTATTATTGGGTTGATTTGGTTTTTTACTCATATAATTATTCTACTATTATTTTGTTTATATTTTAAACTGCCCATATTGTATTTTGCTATTGCAAGTCAGTGTAATATTGGGGGCGCAGCTTCAGCGCCTGTTGTTGCGAGTGCTTTCCATCCTAAATTAGGATCTATCGCGGTTTTAATGGCTGTGTTGGGTTATACATGGGCGTCATTTATTGCATCAATTATTGGCTCTTTCATGCAATTTATACATCCATAATTAATATTCAAATTATTATGTATATTTTATATTCGTTTTTATAGCGATTATTTAATCGATGACCATACTAGCGTATGATCTCAAAGGCATTTATCAGTCTTTGTGTCGTGTCTAATGTTTCCATGTGGGGTATGATGCTTGTCTTATCTTTTGCGTCGAAGCAAGAGAACATGCTTTGGTGGAAATAGGTTTATGTGGATTTTGTTTACCTTGCTCGCTGCGTTTATGCAGGCGTGGCGCAATGCCTTTCAGAGCCAACTGAGTAAAGAGGTTAAGGTCGCGGGCGTCACCTTAGCGCGGTTTATTTGGGCAGGCCCAATTGCGGCCTTGTATCTTGCACTATTATATCTTTGGGATAATGTCGGCTTACCACATTTTACGGCGGAATTTTTCGGCTTTATTATCGGCGCATCCATGATGCAGATCCTTGCGACCGGCCTGATGGTTAAGCTATTCCAGCAGCAAAACTTTGCTATTGGTGCCGGGCTTGCTAAGAGTGAGGCAATAGTCGCGGCAATCTTAGGAACATTGTTCTTTGGTACCCATTTATCCTTACTCGGCTGGGTTGGGGTTATCTTGGGCGGTATCGCTGTATTTTTGCTGAGTGCTAAGCAGGGGCTTAGGCAGCTATCCCTAAGCACTGTGCTCCTTGGCATTGCCAGTGGCAGCGCCTTTGCGCTGACTTCGCTTTGGGTGCGAGAAGCTAGTTTGAGGTTAGATGTCGGTTTTCCTCATAGTGCGGCTTGGGTGTTGTTGTTGGTGATTAGCCTGCAAACAATCGTGCTAGCCAGTTACTTGGTTTTAAAGGATAAAGAAACATTAATCGGCCTGTTACAACGGCCTAAGTTAACCTTGCTGACCAGTACTACAAGTTGTTTTGGATCTATTGGTTGGTTCAGTGCGATGTCGTTACAAACTGTCCCTTATGTGAAAACCTTAGGCCAAGTGGAAATCTTTTTTATGATGTTGATTTCCGCATTCTGGTTAAAGGAACGCGTAAAAATAAAAGAAATGCTTGGTCTAGCACTCATTGCGGTTGCTGCCATACTCGTGATGTGGGGATGAGTATTTGAGCTGTTTTATATTTATCATATGCAACGCAATGTTTAACCAAGATAAATCGCTATAACGGCAACAAGATAAGGATTCCGGATGCAGAATCGTATTAACAGCCTGTCGTCACTGTTACGCTTATTCATCTCCCAGTACGATCTTTCAGGCAAGCATTTATTCATTATGTTGTCTGTTCCTGTTGTCTTGGCTATCGCATCCAGTTTTATGGTGACGAGTTATTTGGTTGAGAAAAAGGTGCATGAAGTTGGTGAGTTTAATCTCAAACGGCTTGAGGATTTGTTAAGCCAGTCTGAGTCTATAGGTCAGCATGCCATCACTCTTAGTCAAGGTGATTGTAGTGACCTGAATGAGTATATGAAGTTTAAGCCCTATTATCGTGGTGTACTGCTTTTTAATGCTTATGGTTTTTATTGTTCATCCACAAATGGTGAAATTGATTTTCCACTGAACACACTCTTACCTGAACCGACCCTAAAAGAGCCTACTTATTTTATTGTTCCTGAAACGCCTGCGCGTTTAGGTGTCCCTGCCATCATTGTTATTGCTACGCAGGCCAACCAAACGAGTGGAGCGGTTGTGATTATTGAAGGGCAATATTTTATCGACAGCTTTATTCAGCCTGAGGTGTTTCCTCGTCCTGTGCTGAATGTGGTGTTGGGGTTGAAGGGCGCGACATTGCCGACTGTGCCACAGTTTGGTGATGGGAAAGTTGTTGCCGTAAAGGCTGATAATTCGGAATTGGTGATCCTACTTGAGGTCTCGCAAGCGTTTTTTTGGTACTTTTTCTGGATATCTTTTGGGCTATCGCTCCCCGTTTTTTTGGCATTTACCTGGTTAGTCGGTTTACATCTTTGGCGTAAAAATAACCGCTATTCACTGGCCGACGATATTAGAAGCGGGATCGAAAATAAAGAATTTTTCCTTGTATACCAACCTATTATTTGTACTGAAGACGGTAAGGCTAAAGGGGTTGAGGCATTAGTGCGGTGGCTACATCCGCAAATGGGCTTGGTGCGGCCAGATCTATTTATTCCCATCGCCGAGCAGAGCCAACTGATCGTGCCGCTAACTAATTATATTTTTGAACGCGCTTTAGCCGATTTTAGTTTGTTTTCCGTGCAGCCAGGGTTTCGAATTGGCTTTAACGTAGCACCTGAGCATTTTATTCAAAGTGATATTGAAGCTAAATTTCGCTATTTAAAGGATGCTTTTTCTCAAATTGGTGTTCAACCTTTGATTGAGATTACCGAGCGGCAGCTATTAACGGCGGATATGTGCGAGCGAATTACAGCATTGCGTGAGCTTGGCATTTTAGTCGCTATTGATGATTTTGGCACCGGACAGACAACCTTATCGCTGCTGCAAACCTTTACCTTGGACTACCTTAAAATAGATAAGTGCTTTATCGATACCATAGGCCAAGATTCGGTCACTTCCCATGTGCTCGATACTATTATCGAACTCTGCCATAAAATGAATTATGTCGCTGTAGCAGAAGGGGTAGAAACACAGGAACAGGCGGATTATTTAATCAGTCGTGATGTGCATTTTCTGCAAGGATATTTATTCGCTAAACCGATGAAATTAGATGAGCTTGCCCTTTGGCTGAAGAAACGCAACTAACAACAACCGTCAGGATAGGTATCCTGACGGTTATAGGTTTTGCGAAGAGGTTGATGTGCTTACAGGCTATAACCCGTTTCTTCATGTTCAGAAAGATCGAGCCCATTCACTTCTTGCTCACTGCTGACACGCAGTCCTCCAAGGAGTTTGCTAATAACGATAAACAAGAGCCAAGTCACTACTGCTGTATAACTAAAGGTCGCCGCGATACCAATCATTTGGACGCCGAGTTGGTCAAGCATAGTGTCGTTAACAGTGGCAAAACCATAGCCGCTAAAGATCCCAAGTTGAGTCGAACTAAAAACGCCTGCGAGCAACGTACCGAGGATGCCGCCTACACCATGGACAGGAAATACATCGAGAGAGTCGTCAATCTTCAATTTTTGTTTAATGTAAACCGTTGAAAAGAAACAGACCACCCCGCCAAGAAAACCAATCACTAAGGCTCCAGCTGGGCCAACATAACCCGATGCAGGCGTGATTGTTCCCAAACCCGCTACCATACCTGTAACGATACCAAGTGCGCTGGCTTTACCAAATTTATACCATTCAATCCCAGCCCAAGTGATGGCACCCATCGACGCCGCCAAATGGGTCGCGAGTATCGCCATTGCCGCTGTACCATTGGCGCCTAAGGCGCTGCCGCCATTAAAGCCAAACCAGCCCACCCACAGCATGCCCGCACCTGTGACAGTCATGGTCAAGTTGTGGGGCATAATCGCTGAGTTTAAAAATCCCCTGCGTGGGCCAAGTACTTTTGCCGCAACCAGTGCCGCCACCCCTGCGGTAATGTGTACGACTGTGCCGCCGGCAAAGTCATAGAGCCCAAGCTCAGCTAACCAGCCGCCACCCCATACCCAGTGGGTAATAGGTGCATAGACTAACAGCAGCCAAGTGCTTGAGAATATGAGTACCGCAGAAAATTTCATTCGCTCAGCAAAGCCGCCGATAATCAGCGCTGGCGTGATAATGGCGAAGGTCATTTGGAATAGCATAAACAAAGGTTCGGGAATATCACCGCTCATACTCTCACGACCAATGCTGGCTAAAAATGCTTTATTTAGTCCACCGATAAAACCATTGCCTGTATCGAAGGCGATAGAGTAACCCACGACAAACCAGAGTATTGAGGCAATAGCAGCAATCGAAAAACACTGCATTAAAATGGAGAGCACGTTTTTGCTACGCACCAGTCCACCGTAAAATAATGCCAGTCCAGGGAGCGTCATCAGTAATACTAAGGCTGATGAACTTAAAATCCACGCGGTGTTGGCACCACTTAACTGCACCTCATCGGCGAATACTGGAGCGGTAAAGCTACTCGCGATGAGGATAAGTAACGCTTGATAACTGCACTTAGATTTTGGATTGATCATATGGCATCGCTCCCTTCTTCAGAGGTGCGAACGCGGATCACTTGTTCGAGCGGAGTGACAAAAATTTTACCGTCACCGACTTTGCCTGTGCGAGCGGCTTGGATGATGGCTTCGATTACAGCTTCTTCAAGCTCTGAGTGGATCGCGATTTCAAGCTTCATTTTGGGAAGAAAGTCGACAGCATATTCGGCGCCGCGATAGAGCTCTGTATGTCCCTTTTGCCGGCCAAAACCCCTCACTTCAGTCACTGTCATGCCGTGGACGCCCAGTTGAGTGAGCGCTTCACGTACATCATCAATTTTGAAAGGTTTAATAATTGCGGTGATGAGTTTCAACTTTATTCTCCAACAAACATCAGGCATCAGTTTGTCGGATATAGCAGGAATTAGGCCACAACAATAAATGTTTTATTATCATTATGTTAATAGTGTAGTGCACCCAAATAAATCTTATTTTTGCTGCAAAATAGTGCAAAAATAGATGAGCGCGCCCTGACTTGGTGCGCGCCCTTGGTGCGTTAAATGCAAAAAAGCCAATTAGGGTGCATTTAAACACTGTTAAGTATTATCGAGAATGATTTTCTACGGCAGGCTTATATTAAATCTATTTAAAATCAATTGAATATATAGTTGTCGTGGTGGCGTTATTGCCGAAAGCTGTTTAATAGCGCGGACCATCTTGGCATTAGTTGCTGCACTTAAACCGTGCGCGTTGGCGCGGTCACAAATATAGCCATTAATTTGGTCTATCTCGGTGAGTCTGTGGTTTGCAACATCTTGGTGCATCGATGAGAAGTTTGCGGCTGTGAGTTCAATCACTCGATAGACGCGCTCCTCTAAGAAGTGCCTGTCGAGCTCAATCCCATCATGTGCGGCAACGTCGACTAATTCATCTAGGATACTAGCAATGGTTTCACTAAACTCAGCTTGAGCCAAAGCGCCGTTGGGGCATTGATGCAGCGCCGTAAGAGGATTGATTGCGGCGTTTACGGCCAGTTTTTGCCAAAGACAGGGGATAATCGCCTCAACCCACTCACTGTTTGGGATGGCATGTAATAGGTTATCTCGCAGCGTTTGTGGTAACGCCGGGCCGGTAAAGTGACCCAACTGGGTTAAGCCTTGGCCGGTTTGCTTAACTTGCCAACATGACTGACGTAATACGCCCTGCGAGGTCGTGCCTAAGCTTAGGCCGCGGCCATTTAACATTGGTGCGAGCGCGAGGTGTGGCCCCATACCATTATGTAATAATAGGATATGACATTGTGGCGATAACTTGTTGAGTAAGGGACCTATCGCATCAATTACTTGATAAGCTTTTACGCACACAATCAACAGTTGTACTTGCTGTAAGTGGGCTTTGTCGGCGCTAAGCAGCGGGACTCGATAGGACACACAGTCAGTAACGGCATCGCTTGGGGACAAAGGGCTAAATACCAAGTTTTGCCAATCAGTTGCTTCAAGGTTTGATACCGAGGAGTCCCGTGCAATTAAGCCTACCGCTAATCCCGCCGAAGACAATTGATGGCAAATCAATTGCCCTACAGCACCTGCGCCTAAAATCGCGATATCAGTGACTTGAGATTCCATAGCTAATGGCGCATCTTGGCCTAACATTATTCTTCCTTGAGTTGTGCGGCACTAACATATTTTCGATAGGCCCAAAGACAAAAATAAAACAAGGCAATACCCGCAAAATCAGCCAACACATCACCTATTGAAGCGCTGCGATAGGGTAGGCGGGATTGCACAATCTCAATTAACATCGCGTAAGTTGCAAGTACCAGTGAGAGCCAATACCACTTCGGACGAAAGGCGAGATAGGTCAGATACGAGAGGCTGAAAAAGCTTCCAAGATGGCCTACTTTATCGATATGGGGGATGCTTTGCGAATAGGTTGGTCTGGAGAACACCAGATAACTGATCACGACAAAGGCTACGGCTAAAGCCAGTTTGAATAGGGTGTGTTTAGTTATCACAAATACAATTTGATTATCTTAGTGTGACGCCATAATAGGAAAATGTGTCGCCAAAGTCATCCCTAAGCCGAGTTTTATCTTGCTGGGACAAAGTTAACCTTCAACTTGGGGGAGGGAGTCGGTAAACTATGGGTATTTACAATCACCTAAGGGGCGGCAACTATGCCTTCATTTGATATTGTGTCTGAAGTTGACGAGGTTGAGTTACGTAACGCGGTCGAAAACTCTCGCCGTGAACTCAGCGGCCGATTTGATTTTCGTGGTAAAGATGCCAGCATCGATTATAAAGATCATGTGGTGACGCTCACCGCAGAAGACGATTTCCAGTGCAAACAGTTAGTGGATATTTTACGTTCTCAATTGAGCAAGCGTAATGTTGAGCCTTCGACTATGGATGTCGACGAAAAGTCAGTTCACAGTGGCAAGACTTTCTCCCTGAAAGTACGCTTTAAGCAGGGCATCGAGACGGATATCGCCAAGAAAATCGTTAAGATGGTCAAAGATAGTAAAATTAAAGTGCAATCGCAGATCCAAGGCGACACAGTGCGTGTGACGGGCAAAGCCCGTGATGATTTACAAGCTGTGATGGCGTTAGTGCGTCAAGCAGATCTTGGTCAGCCTTTCCAGTTCAATAACTTCCGCGATTAATCATGAAAATTGGCTTGAGTTCGCGTTAAGCTAACTTAAGCGTGGAAAATACAGTAAGCCCCAAACCTTTACGGTTTGGGGCTTTTTTATATCTGATTATTCTTGGTCTGGTTTGTTACTGACGTGGGGGCGTATTTATTCACTAAATGAATAAGTAACAACACAGGAAAGCCAATCACGCTGGCAGCGACAAAGAAGTTCACATAACCATAGGCATCGACATAAGCCCCCGAGAAACCCGCAATAAACTTAGGGAAGAGCAGCATAATCGAAGAGAGCAGGGCGTATTGGGTTGCGCTATAGCCGCTGCTGGTGAGGCTTGATAAATAGGCGATAAAGGCCGCGGTGGCAATCCCCGCACTGAAGTTATCAACCGAAATGGCAAAGGTTAAAAAGCTGACGTTATAACCAATGACCGCTTGCCAAGCAAAGAGCAAATTAGTGACAGCAACCAGCAGCGCGCCAAGAAATAATATCTTCATGGTACCGAAGCGGGCTAACAGGACTCCGCCAAAGGCTGCGCCAACCAAGGTCATAATAAGGCCATAGATTTTACTTAAATAGGCAATTTCTTCCTTAGTGAATCCCATGTCCACATAAAACACGTTGGCCATAATTCCCATCACAATATCTGAGATGCGATAGCAGGAAATCAGCAATAAAATTAAGATAGCACTACGGCCATAGCGTTTGAAAAAGTCGATAAAGGGCAGGATGCTGGCGGTATAAATCCACGAGAGACTCGCAGCTATAGGTTTAGGGTAACGCTCGCTTAAGCGTTGTTTGACCGCTATTTCGGTCTCATCGGCGGCGCGGGTATCGACCAGTGGCTCTTGGCTAAAGAGCGTAGTTAGAACCCCAATAAACATCAGTCCAGCCATGACTAAATAGGAAGTTTGCCAAGCGATTAAGTTATATTCGGTATTACCTGGCTCAACCCAAGCAGCGATGGTCAGCGCGCCTGCGGTCGCCACAATCATGGCGCTGCGATAACCCACCTGATAGGCGGCCGCTAAGGCTGCTTGCATTTTTTCAGGTGCGGATTCAATGCGAAAGGCGTCAATCACAATATCTTGGGTGGCGGAAGCAAAGGCAACCATTAATGCAAACAAAGCTAAGCGTTCGAGATCTTTAACGGGATCACTAAAAGACATCCCCAAAATTGCACCGACCAGTAATAACTGCGCGAACAACATCCAGCCGCGTCGCCGGCCTAAAAAGCGCGTCAGTAAAGGCAGTGATAATCTATCTACTAACGGTGACCAAGCCCATTTGAAGGCATAGGCTAAGGCTATCCAACTGAAATAACCGATAGCGGTGCGATCGACACCTGCTTCCCGTAACCAAAATGACAAGGTTGAAAAGACTAGCATTAATGGTAGGCCAGCAGAAAAACCGAGTAATAGCAGGATCAAAACGCGTTTATGGTAATAAACACTCAAGGAATCTAAGGTGCGACGAGTAAAACTGGGTACGGACATATGTATTAGCCGAAGAGTCGAATCCGCCTAGCTTACGGGTAAGATGTGGTTAGGTTCAAGGGGCAAGGTATCTCCTTTTGATGCTCAGAGCGATTTTGTTTGCAAAAGCTAAAAATAAAAAGACCCAGCAAGCTGAGTCTTTTAAGAAGGGATTGTTCAAGGTCGGATACCGATACAACCCGAGGGCATTTGGCCTCCCAAACAGAGGAAGTCACAGCACGCATGCAACTGCTGACACAGGTACTGATTGCCGCGGATCATCCAGTCTGGCCACTTACTAAAGCTATGGAGCAAGTGCCAAAACACGGTTTCCATTTCTGTTTGCGCTTCACTTGTTGGAATGAGTTGTTGCCATTCTTCAAGTGTGTCCCATAAATAGAGCTGGATCTCGCAGAAATCGAGTTCATCACTCAAAAACGCTTTCCCATATACTGCAAGTTGGGGCGCTTTATTATCGATAAATTCTTCAATCGTCACCCTTGCCTCCTTTCTTTCTGCTTGTACAGTATAGATGGAGGATTAGGGCTTTTGCTCAAATTTTTTTTCGATTATTTTTTTGGGAGTAATTTAGCTGTTTTCAATATGATAGGTGTTACTGGCACATCGGGCCAATTCAGTTTGGCATTAGTAGTGGTCTCTACCACAGCCATGGCTTCGAGGACTTGCTTTCCTTCGATCACTTCACCAAATACCGCATATCCCCAACGGCGTTTTGATGGATCCAGCTTTGTATTGTCCGCAACATTAAAATAAAACTGACGGGTGGCAGAATGGGGCTCATTATCACGGGCCATGGCAATGGTGCCCATACTATTTGATAAACCATTACCTGATTCGTTGACTATCGGCTTGCCCGCTGGCAACTCTTCTAATTGTGGGTTCAGTCCACCACCTTGAACGACAAAGTCACTGATCACACGGTGGAAAATCGTGTTGTTGTACTCTCCTTTGACCACATAGGTGAGGAAGTTATCAACCGTAATCGGCGCGCGAGTTCTATCGAGTTCGACGACAATCTTACCTAAACTCGTATCAAACTCGACCTGGGGATACAAGCTATCGGGTTGAATGTCGATTGCCGCCCAGCTGCTATAACTTGCACAGAGAACTAAAAGTGCGGATATCCAACGAAACATCATTCTTTCCTTAATCATTATAAACTTGCGCAATTATTGTTGTAGAAACTGGTTTAACTCTGGGTCATTTAGAATCTCTCCTGTGAGTTGACCGAGGAGCTTATTCATATCCATTTCTAAGGTGGCAAAGTCAGGAGTTAATGGGCCTTTTAAGACCCCCTTGGCTTTATAGCGTTTGACCAATTCTTGATTGGAATTACGTGCTTGGACTGCGATACGGACGCTGTGTTTGGCTTCGTAGCCAAAGGTCTTTTTGGTGACATCCATCTGTAATTCTTCTAATTGAATTTGAACAGAGTTGGTTGCGCTGGGATCGATTTGGTATCCCGCTTGAGTGAAACCGTTACGAAATACTTCGTCGAGTAATAACTTAGGGGGCTCGCTTGGGCCGACTAAACGGGTTTTGGTGCCTTCTTCCATAAAACGCGCAACGTATTCGGCGTTACGAGTGTCGATTGTGTCTAATGAGATTTGCAGCGGTCTTGAAGTCTGTTGGCTAATATCTGGAACCTGTGGACTAAATGCCATATGAGTCTGATTTTGGCTCGCGCAGCCTACAAAAAGTAAAGGAAAAGTCAGCGTCAATAATAACCGTTTCATGTGGAATCTCATGCTAGTAAAAAGTGGTTACAGCATACCAGAAATCATCTCTGTTGCCACAATGCGCTCGGGTTCAGTTTTTGTACAGGTGTAAAGGTTATGATGTGACGACATTTAAATACTGAATTTAAACAATATGAAATACTTAACAATCAATATTTGGCTGTTGTCATTTGTACTATTCGGTGGTTTGGCAATCGGGAAAGCCAATGCTACCGATTCACCCCATGTGTTAGGCGGCAGCTTAGGCTATGGCACCCAAGAGTTTGAAACTAAAAGCGGTAAATATGATACGGGTGATACATTTACTGGCGACTTGTATTACCGCTATATGCTCAACGAGCATTTTGGATTTGAAGCGGGATATTTAGCGGGCTCTGGTGGCGTGGCGAGTGCGCTTGTTAGTGCGATCAGTGATATAAAAGACTTAGATTACCAAGGCGTGAGAGCTACTGCTTACGGTGAGTATGCTCTGTCTCGTGGTAATAGTCTGTATGCCAAAGTTGGTGCAGCCTACACTAAAGTGAGTTATGAGTTTGAAAAGCAGGAGATGGATTCGGACGATGTGGGCTTTTACGGCGCTATCGGTTGGCAATATCGTTTTCGCTCGGGCTTTGGGCTAAACCTCGAATACCAATATGTGCCGATGAAAGAGCTAGAGTTGCAAGGGGTAAACTTTGGTATCAGCTATCGATTTTAACGACTAAGGTGTTCCACTGGATTCGTCAATATTTGATTAAGTGGGTTTGTCTCAACTAAGCGCCTTTGGGCGCTTTTTTAATGGCTTTTTGGGGAAACTAAACCGAACTCCTCTCGGCAACAAAATCACAACAATTTGAGCTTGCACTCTTTTAATGCAATGAATGACAGGTTAGAGTAAAAATTCAACATTAAATAAGAGAGCATAAATGCTCCCTCGAGTGCAAAAGCAAAGGCGAAGTTATGTCTAGGATTATCACCCAAATCGCCCCCGACAGTTTGATCAATGCCAAAGGTCAGCCACATTTTGGTCATTTCGACGGTATAGTCAGTCGCTTAGGTTTAGCGGATTTTGCCTATTTCGATACTATGGATAAGCCTGCATCGGCTTGGGCGAAACGGTTTGACTATAAGCAGTTCCAATTTATTTCTATCGTTACGCCCCGTTATATTATTGGTGTTGCGCTCGCGGATATCGCCTACCTTGGCAGTGGATTTTGTTATTTATATGATATTAAAAACAATAGGTTAACTCAGCAGGACTGGCTAAAACCCCTAGGGTTTGGCTACCGGATGACGCCTTCTCCAGCCAATGGCACGGCAACCATTGGCGGCAAAGGTAAGCGCATAACCTTTAAAATCCAAGAGGGGAGTTGGCATTTAGTCATTGATACTAAAAGCATTCAAGCCGATTTAACCTTACATGCATTGCCTTTAAGTTTACCTATGGCCATGTGTAGCCCCACGGGATACAACGGCTGGACCTATACGCAAAAACACAATGGTTTGTCGGTCAAAGGACAACTCACCGTAGATCATGAACCGCAGCCATTGAATTTCGCCCTCGCAGGCTATGATTTTTCCGCGGGATTTATGCGCCGAGATACCAGTTGGCGTTGGGCATCGCTGAGTGCGCAAATTGACGACGGAGTGATTGGATTAAATCTTGCTGCGGGCGTGAATGAAACTGGTGCTAATGAAAATGTGTTTTGGATCAATGGTGAGCGGCATTTACTCGGACCAGTACAATTTGAATTTGACCGTCATGGCCAGCAGGGCACAGATCTCTGGCGTATTCATAGTCACGATGGCCGCGTCGATTTAGAGTTTACCGCGAGAAATTGCCGCAGTGAAAAACGCAATTTTATCTTGCTGAAGAGTAACTTCCGTCAATATCTGGGGCTTTTTAGCGGTTTTATCATTGACAATCAGGGGCGGAGATTCCAACTCAACAATGTATTGGGATTAACCGAGGATCATTACGCTCGCTGGTAGACCATGGGCAGATTTACGCTTTAATACAATAATAACAATAGGATAAAGGTATATGGATATCGCTGCGTTAATTAATCATCCCGAAGTGCTGTTACTGGTATTGGCTCCACTGTTTTTTGTCTGCATTTTGCTGGAATGGTATTTCGGTGACAGAAGACAGAAACTGCCCGTTAGCGCCCGTTACTATCCAAAGGAAGTGCTGTGTAATTTTAGCCTCGCTGCCATGCACCAAGGGGTGGATATCTTGGCCGGCCTGCTGATCGCTAAATTGTATCTTGCGGTATTTGGTTGGAAATTATTCGATATTCAAATGGGGCCATTCAGCTTTGTGCTGCTGATGATTGCCCAAGATTTTTGCTATTACTGGTTCCATCGTGCAAGCCATCGAGTACGGTGGATGTGGGCAGCCCACGTGGTGCACCATAGTTCGGATAATATGAATTTTAGCACCGCGTTTCGCCAGAGTTTGATGTATCCCTTCGCTGGTATGTGGGTGTTTTGGTTGCCGTTGGTAATTTTGGGTTTCGACCCTAATTGGGTGGTTTTTGTGGTGCTGCTCAATTTGGGATTACAGTTTTTTGTGCACACCCAAGCGGTGAGAAAACTCGGCCCATTGGAATGGCTGTTTAATACGCCTTCCCACCACAGGGTGCACCATGGGCGTAATCCGCAATATATCGATAAAAATTATGCCGGTATCTTGATTATCTGGGACAAACTTTTCGGTACCTTTGTTCCTGAAGAGGAAACCGTGATTTATGGCATCACTAAACCCGTCAACAGTTTTAATCCAATCAAAGTGACCTTTAGCGAATGGCGCGATATGTTTAGTGATGTCACGACTAAGGGGCTGAGCTTTTCAGAGCGGCTTAAGCTGTTATTCGCCCCTCCTGCCAGTCAGCAAAAAGATAAGTGAGTTGCTTAAATTCAGGAATCATCCATCTTCAAATAGTGCAAATGGGTAATTGGAGTCAGATCTTAACCTTGCTAGCCTACTTTTCTTTTTTTGCAAATTAATCGCTGAAAAAATATACAGAATCACGCTTTAGTGGTAATTTTTTGTACAAGTGATTCATCTGAGTAGGTTGTCGTATGGTTGATGAGCCGCATTTAACCTTAGAGGAATTAGCTTGTTTTAGAGAGCTATTTTCCCCCAATCGTATAACCCATAGCACTGAGGATGCTCATCCTGAGCCTTTGGTTAACCATGTATTAACGGTCAAAACCGAGGTGCCACAGGCGCTCGCCTCGCTATTGGGTAAGGCCAAGTTGACCCTATTGGCTGAAGTTGGCTCCTATAAGCTCTGGTTTCCCCTTGAGATGCGTCTCGATGATTTTGGCCAATTACAGCCCACTCTTGGGGTGCCTGAAGTGTTAGACGCAAAAGGGGCTGAGCGGAGTTGGCGTTTGACTCAGCCTGAAGATGTGTGGATCTTCGACCAAGATCAGGGCGAACAATGGTCTGTGGTGTCTTTATCGAGTTCTGGCATGGCGATTCGTGCTAAATCATCACAACAGTTTGAACAATTGGTCGATAGCCAAGAACTGCAATTACAGTTGCCCGATGGTGAAACCATGCGGGTCAAAATCGAGCCTATCCGCCATGAAGAGGGACTGGCGATTGTCAGATTTCAGGCCGAAGCCGAAGAGCGAGAAGCCCTACGTCAATTCCTCTTTAATCGTCACCGCAGTCAATATCCCAAGCTCTATGCCAGCTTGCGCGGATAAGTGAGCCTAGTGGCATAATTCTGTTAGTTAAACTTCAGCCAATTGTTAAAATTTATTCCGCTCTCAGGATCTTTGCCAAACAAGTGGCTTTTCCGAGATCCTAACCTGCCAATCTGCGGTGCTATGGATTAGAATAGCCTTGAATTCAAAAACATCAGAGCGAGCGGTATGCACGTACATATTTTAGGAATTTGTGGAACCTTCATGGGTGGCCTAGCACTCTTGGCTAGGGCAAAAGGGCACAGAGTGACAGGCTCGGATGCCAACGTCTATCCACCGATGAGTACGCAGCTTGAAGAGCAAGGTATTGAACTCATTCAAGGTTTTGATCCAAGTCAGTTAGGTGAAGCGGGCAGTTATCCCGATCTTGTGGTGATTGGTAATGCCATGAGCCGAGGTAATCCTTGTGTCGAAGCGGTATTAAACCTTGGGATCCCTTACACCTCTGGACCACAGTTTTTAGCCGATCATATTCTGCCTGAGCGTTGGGTGTTAGCCGTATCTGGTACCCATGGAAAAACCTCCACTTCAAGCATGCTGGCGTGGATCTTAGAGGATTGCGGTTATCAACCCGGTTTCTTGATTGGCGGTGTGCCACAAAACTTTGGTGTGTCGGCCCGTTTAGGGGAATCGGCATTTTTTGTGGTCGAAGCTGATGAATACGACAGTGCCTTCTTCGATAAGCGTTCTAAATTTGTGCATTATCATCCCCGTACGCTGGTGATTAATAACCTCGAATTTGACCATGCTGATATTTTTGCCGATTTAGCGGCGATCCAAAAACAGTTCCATCATTTGATCCGAACTGTGCCAGGACAAGGCAAAGTAATTTGGCCGGCCGATTCCCACGCGGTAAAGCAAACCATTGATATGGGCTGCTGGAGCGAACAGGAGACTTTCCATACCACTGATGCGACTAAAGGTTGGCATGCTAAGGCCTTAAGTGATGATTGCCATGAGTTTGAAGTCTTCTTCGACGGCGAATCACAAGGCGTGCTCGAATGGGCGCTGATTGGTCAGCACAATATTGAAAACGCAGTAATGGCCATCGCAGCCGCGCGCCATGTTGGGGTTAAACCGAGTGCTGCGATTGATGCATTAACCCGCTTTGTACCGCCGAAACGTCGCCTAGAGTTGTTGGGCACTGTCCACGGCGTCAGCGTATACGATGATTTTGCCCACCATCCAACGGCGATAGCGACCACCATTAAGGGCATGCGTGCCAAGGTCGGTCAAAGCAAAATCACTATCGTATTAGAGCCGCGCTCAAACACCATGAAGAGTGGTGTACATAAGGACACTTTGGCCCATTCCATGCTGCAAGCGGACGAAGCCTTTTTATATCAAGCCGATACTATCGATTGGAATATGAAAGAGGCGATGGAAGCGGCGGTGATCCCTGTGACTGTCCTGCATCAAATTGATGATGTTGTCGCTAAAGTGGCTGCCTCGGCAAAAGCGGGTGACACTATCGTGGTGATGAGTAACGGTGGTTTTGGCGGCTTACATAAAAAGCTGTTGGCGGCGCTTGAAGTTAGCCCACAGTTTGTTCAGCAGGCGGACTAATATGGCCTATGCCAAATCTGAGAAAGCCATTAGCTTAGCCTGGACTGGAGCCTCGGGGGCACCCTATGGTTTGAAGTTATTAGAATGCTTATTAGCCTCGGGCTACCAAGTGTTTTTAATGATCTCAAGCGCTGCACGTGTGGTGCTGGCGACTGAACATGGCTTGCAGCTCAGTGCTAACAGCGATAAAGCTAAGGCGCAATTGTTAGAGGTGCTTGCAGAAAAGAATGCAACTTTATCTGGTGAGTTAGTGGTATTAGGCAAGGATGAGTGGTTTTCGCCGCCAGCCTCAGGCAGTGCTGCACCCAAACAAATGGTGATCTGTCCTTGCTCGACGGGGACAATGGCAGCTGTTGCGACGGGAATGAGCAATAATTTGCTCGAGCGCGCAGCGGATGTGGTGTTAAAAGAACGTGGTCAACTGATCCTCGTTCCGCGGGAAACTCCCTTTAATGCCATACACTTAGAGCATATGCTCAACCTATCGCGCTTAGGTGTCACTATTATGCCTGCGGCGCCTGGCTTTTATCACAATCCCAAATCGGTTGAAGATCTGGTAGACTTCATGGTCGCTCGAATCCTCGATCATTTGGGCGTTGACCATGCATTAACGAGTCGTTGGGGTTATGACAAACACTCCCCTACTGACATCGACAATTGAGACTGATATGAAACACACCACCGAAGTGATGATCTCCGCTGAAGAGATTAGCCAAAAATTGGATCAAATGGCCGAGCAAATCAATGCCCACTATGCCAACAGCGAGCGTTTGCTGATGGTGGGATTATTAAAAGGCTCAGTCGTATTTATGGCTGATCTGTGCCGCCGTATTAAAGGCCATGTTGAAATCGATTTTATGTCGGTTTCGAGTTATGGCAATTCCATGACCAGCTCACGGGATGTGAAAGTGCTGAAGGATGTGCAATCGGATATCGCGGGCCGCGACGTGTTGATTGTGGAAGACTTAATTGACTCGGGTAACACCTTAAACAAAGTGCGCGAAATGCTGTTATTGCGTGAGCCAAAGAGCTTAGCCCTGTGCACTCTGTTGGATAAACCCGAGCGCCGCGAAGTGGATGTAAAAGTCGACTTTATCGGTTTTACTATCCCAGATGAGTTTATTGTGGGTTACGGCATCGATTATGCTGAGCAATATCGCAACTTGCCTTATATCGCCAAAGTGGTGCCGCTCGAATAAGCCCAGATGCGTTATGACTCAAACTCCCGCCTAGGCGGGAGTTTTGTTTTGTGTAGAAAGTTGGTCACACGAATGCGATTTGGTGTAACTAACCTATGTATGGTGCTCTATTAGTTATTTTTAATAAATTAATAACTATTTTTTCAATCAATTAGAGTCATAATTCGTTTTTATACAGCTTAGCGTATTGCATTTGCTGTTTTCGTCACCATTTTAGTATTTCGTTTATTCTTTCAGGATCAGGTAGCACTATGGCCAAGCATGCCCATGCTCTCGTACTCGAGGGGCTAAAAAAAACCTACAAAGGCGGTGTAGAAGCGGTAAAGGGCATTAGCCTTACCGTTGAACAGGGAGACTTTTTTGCACTGTTAGGCCCTAACGGCGCGGGTAAGTCGACTACCATTGGGATTATCTGCTCCTTGGTGCAGAAAACCGCTGGTTCTGTGCAGGTTTTTGATTTTGATATTGATAAGCAACTCGAAGAAGCCAAGCTGTGTATTGGTTTAGTGCCGCAAGAGTTTAACTTCAACCAGTTTGAAACTGTGCTGCAAATTGTGGTGAATCAGGCGGGTTATTATGGCGTACCTAAGGCCGTGGCTCTTGAGCGAGCCCAAAAATACTTAAGCCAGCTGGATTTGTGGGAGAAGCGTAATAGTCAGTCCCGCACCTTGTCGGGGGGGATGAAGCGGCGGTTAATGATTGCCCGCGCCCTGATGCACGAACCTAAGTTACTGATCTTAGATGAACCAACTGCGGGGGTCGATATTGAGCTACGACGCTCAATGTGGGAATTCCTCAAGCAAATTAATCAGCAGGGTGTGACTATCATACTGACCACCCACTATCTTGAAGAAGCTGAAATGCTGTGTCGCAATATCGGCATTATCGATAAGGGCGTGCTGGTGGAGTGTACTAGCATGAAGACCTTGCTGAGTAAGCTGAATCTTGAAACCTTTATCCTTGACCTTCGCCGCGATATCAATGTCGCGCCAACACTCGATGGCATGGTGTGCCGTTTAACCGATCCGCATACCTTAGAGGTCGATGTGGCAAAGGATCACAATCTCAACGATGTGTTTACCCAATTAACCGCGGCCAATGTGGAAGTGTTGTCGATGCGCAATAAGTCCAATCGATTAGAAGAATTGTTTGTGGAGTTAGTGAAGAAAACCCAAGGAGCTAAGGCATGAAACAGCTGTATTTTATCGCCTTCAAAAGCATATTAACCAAGGAAATCAATCGTTTTACTCGGATCTGGATCCAGACTTTAGTTCCGCCAGCGATCACTATGACCTTGTATTTTTTGATTTTCGGTAACTTGGTCGGTAGCCGCATTGGCGATATGGGTGGCGTATCTTATATGGAGTTTATCGCGCCAGGTTTAATCATGATGTCGGTGATTACTAACTCCTATTCGAATGTGGCGAGCTCTTTCTATAGCGCGAAATTTCAGCGCAATCTCGAGGAGTTAATGGTCGCACCCGTGCCTCACTATGTGATGATTGCAGGCTATGTGGGTGGCGGTGTCGCTCGGGGCTTATGCGTTGGTTTAATCGTCACGCTAGTTGCCATGTTCTTTGTCGACATCAGCTTGCACCATGCGGGCCTTGTAGTTATGACGGTATTTTTAACCTCAGTGCTGTTCTCCTTAGGGGGATTAATTAATGCGGTATTTGCCAAGAGTTTCGATGATATCAGCATCATCCCGACGTTTGTGCTCACGCCATTAACTTACCTTGGTGGCGTATTTTATTCTCTGTCGTTACTGCCATCCTTTTGGCAAGGCGTGTCGGCACTGAATCCTGTGGTCTATATGATCAACGTCTTCCGTTACGGTTTCTTAGGTTTTGCCGATATCAGCATTCCGCTTTCTATTGGCATTATGGTGGGCTTTTGTATCGCTTTATGGGCGTTAGCTTACTATCTTATCTCACGCGGGATCGGGCTGCGTTCGTAATATTTCTTCGCATTACATCTAATAAAAAGGGAGCTACTAAAGAGCTCCCTTTTGTTTTTAACAAAATATTACTTCATACGACGACGAATAAACGCCAGTGGCAAGAGTAAAGCTGTTAACCAACCAAGAGAACCGCCACCGTTCTTTTTAGCGGGTGTTGGTTTGGCTGTTACTGTGACAGTTGCAGTGCCTGGAGCACTTTCTAGCTCACCATCAGACGCAACTACTGTAAATACCAGCGATTGGGCACCTGCTGGAGCGGTGAAGCTGATCGTTCCACCACCATTTGTGAAGGTAACAGGGGTTCCACTCGTTTGTACCCAGTTATAGGTTAAAGTATCTTGGTCTATATCTGCACCATTAGCGGTAGCTGTTACTGTCGAACCTTCTACACCTGTTGAGCCTACAGGAGCGACAGTTGGCGCATCATTAACATTGTGAACGTTAATAGTGACCATTGCAGCTTCTCCAGTATTGCCATCTTCATCAACGGATGTGTAGCTCAGCGTATCAGTACCAAAGAAATCGACACTAGGGGTATAGTCAATATGACCTTCAGTACTCACCACTGCGGTACCGTGGGTAGGAGCTTGTACTATTTTTACGCCACCTAAAGGCCCCTTGGGCATAACGTCAATAACACGTAGTGCTTTTGCTGTCATGCCATCGCCGGTGACAGAGGCTTGGGCTACCTTTTGATCTGGTTTAATGTCATTTTCAAGGACATTAATAGAAACTAGAGTTTCTTCATCAGTGTCAATTACATCCGCTTGACCAACATTAAGAGACGTTGCTTTAGCACTGTAATTAATCGTTACATTACCAGCGGTTGTGTTTCTTAAGGTTACAGCATCGCCAGATGTGACAGTGCCACCAGTGCCATTAAAGTGATATGTGCTACCAATCGTTCCTCCTATGTTTTCTGCACCAATGGTGACTGCAGATGGCATGTTTGGAATATCGATATAGTTGAATACAACTTCTTCTGTAGCACCCGTCCGAATCCAAATACTGAAAGTATATTCCGAACCTGATGTATCACCATAGAGCTTGCCTTTATTCCACTCTAAAGCGAGCCATGTTACACCTGCATTGTCGGTAAACACGCCAATAGCAAGATCACCGCCACCAGTATCGCCAACCGTTTTATCTGATAAATCAAAGTCAGACCAGAATGGCGCTAGAATATTATTGGGATTTGCACCATCAGGTAGCTGCTTATTAGCATAAGAACCACTCGTATTTCCTCCCCCAACAATTGCCATACCGTTATCCGATAATGTAATTCTGGAGTAACTGACACCGTTATATTTAAAGCTAGGAACATTATAACTGAAGCTCACCTCATCACATCCAGTTCTACAAGTGATAGGGTTGGTTCCTAATCCAATGATACTTGGGAATCTTTGAGCCCCTTTTGTGGTCGCCATCTTAGGTAAATTAAGAGAACCAACCCAAGTGATTAGGCCTAAATCTTCGTTTACCTGCAAGCCATTTTGGGTTGCTCCAGCTAATGTGACATTGACATCATCTTTGGAGGTCAGCTTAGTCCCTTTAGGTGCTTGTGCTGTAAAAGTAACTGTGTTTTCAAACAGAGTATTAGTGAGTGTTGCTACCACAGGGATGACATCACTGGCGTTAATATCTGATTTGGTCGTATTGGTTGAAATGAGGGATGCATTACTTGATTCTTTAGCCAGAACCGCTAGAGGTAAGTGAGCATTTTGTCGCCCCTCATTGCTATTGAGCAATATGTTTCCGAAGATCCACTCACCATATTTAGCGAACGTTGAGTCAACTGTTACTGTAAATGTGGCAGAGGCACCTGCGGCAAGTTCTAATGTAGACGGCGATACTGTGATACCTGTGCTATCGGATGAAGCTGATAAGCTCCAAGACGTTGTACTGTCACTTTTGTTATAAACAGTGCGAGTGAAAGTACATGGTCCAACACAAGAGTCAGAGGCGATTGATGGTTTGTCGAAGGTTAGCACCGCTTTCGCTGCTGCATCTAAATTCATACGACCAGCCCCCATGTCAAATGGGTTAGCCGCTGTTACAGAGTCATCATCAAGAATATCGACATATTTAGCCGTAGAGGTGAGCGCGGTTTTGATATCATTTGGGCTCCAGTCTGGATGCAATTGACTCATAAGAGCAGCTGCTCCCGCAACATGAGGACTTGCCATACTGGTACCTGAAATGGCATTGAAATCTAATCCTTGCCCACCATCATCTGGTGAGTAAGCAGATAGAATATCTGTGCCCGGTGCCGCGATATCAGGTTTTAGGATATTTTGATTACCGTTAGGGCCTCGTGAACTTGAGCTATTTAAATTATCAGCAAGTTCAGGTGCGATAATGCGTTTGGTTGTTGCCGACAACGTTCCAATTGTTGGAGTGTCTCCCATGGCTTCTATAATGGCTAAACCAGCATCTTTAGTAATCATTAGTGCAGGAAATGGATCATCGGGCATAGACATGGTAATCGGAGCGCCCGCAACACTATTGTATACAACGACGGCTTTGGCGCCTGCAGCTTTAGCATTGGCTGCTTTTAATGAGAAGTTACATACGCCACGAGAAATTAATGCGATACCGTCCTTAAATGAATCTGCTGGAAAGGCATCACACCCATTGGCATTCTCAGCATTTAGATTTTTAGCTGCAATGATAGGTGCTGTAATATCTGCGCTCAATACAGCATCTGAGCTTGGTATTGCGAGTAAATCTTCACCACCAGCATTGAAACTATTGGCAAAATAGCGACCTGTTGTCGTGTTCGCAACGGTAATCCCTGATTCAATACAGCCAGGACATCCCACTGTTTGCGCGCCATTACCATCATTACCTGCAGCAGTGACTACAACAACGCCGGCAGCTTCTGCCGCTTCAAACATGGTTTTATATGGGCTACTAGCAGGATCTCCACCCGCGCCACCACCCCAAGAGTTGTTAATAACATCAGCACCATCATTGACAGCATGTTCCAATGCCTCCATTAACATAATGTTTGAGCCGCTGCCTCTTTCACACTCGAGATTACTATAAAGTGCTTTATAGACCATCAGATATGCGGCTGGAGCGACGCCCGATAACTCAACAGGAATATCTTTGAATGTTGTTGAAACCTTATTACCTACAGCCGTTCCCGCCACGTGGGTACCATGCCCACCATAACCGAGTGGGCTCATGTATTCTTTTGCACAAACGGGGAAGGTCGGTTGTGACCAACGCGCAACTATGAGTTTGTTGTTACAAAAAGAGGCATCAACAGTAGAGCAATAATCATCTGAAGGTAGGTTACCACTTGGGGCAGTGAAACCTGCATCTGCAAACATTGGGTTTTCGGGGCGAATACCGCCATCAATGATTGCGACTTTAACTCCTTTACCTGCATTTTCCATCCCTGAAACGGCTTCCCACATTGCTTGGGAATTAATCACTTGGTGAGATGCATCCATGTTTGTTTCATACATGGTCTCTGGGTAGACGGATTTAACGCCAGGCATTTTAGCCAGTTTTTCGGCACTTAATCCTTGGCCAACAACGGTTACACCATTAAAAAGAGTTTGGAAATGACGCTCAACTTTTGCATTAGGAATTGTCTTTGCTAAAGCTGATGCAAAATTATTTTGTTCTTTGGCGAGATGGCTGGCATAGCTTTTAACTTCAGCGGATTGTACGTTTAGTTTTTGCCCTTCTTTTGTGGATGCTGTTGGAGCAAATGAACCTATCCCACCCTGATAAGCCGCCAGTGCAGGAGATTCCATTTCAACGATAAAACGCTGTGGAGCTGCAATATTGGATACAGCAACCTGAGGTTTACTGTATTTCTCATGGGAGGACATTTCAGGAGAGTATGGTTTAAAGGTAAATTCACTGTTTGCAACAGCAGCACTTGATAATAGTGCCGCGGAGATAGCGATAGATAGTTTTGTCTTCACAACTTCATTCCTTGTCAATTAATGCTTGTAGTGCAAAATTAATCGCACTTGTAGCTAAATTGTTATAATTATGCTGCGCATTTTGTGGCTAGCAATGGAGTTGTAACACAAAAATATCGTACGGTTAACACTTTTGAAGTAAAAAAGACTTAAGTCATACTTTTGCAATATATCGTTCTGTTTGTTGAGCTTTATATTCGTGGGTTGATTAAGGCTTTACTGCCCGTGTAATCGGGTTTTGCAGGCTGATCAGGGTTTCAGTCGATTGAATTTCGTCGATTGATTGGATGCGGTTAATCAGCACATGTTGCAGGCCATCGATGGATTGGCACATGACTTTGACAAAAATGCTGTAGTTGCCAGTGGTATAGTAGGCTTCAACCACTTCTTCTAGGGCGTTTAGCTTGGCGATGGCGGCGGGGTAGTCGCCAGCACTTTTGAGATTAATTCCAATAAAACAGCAGACATCGTAACCCAGTGCCTTGGGATTGATGGTGATCTGGGCACCCGTGATAATCCCCGCTTGTTTCATTTTCTCGACACGCACATGAATGGTACCCGCACTCACGCCAAAACGTTTGGCAAGTTCGGCAAAAGGTGTGCGCGCGTCTTGCATTAAGGCTTCGAGGATATGGTTATCTAGCTGATCACGCTGAAATGCGGTTTCCATAAATAAACTCTCTATAACATAATGAATTGTCATAAAGTTACGTTTTTTTATAGGGAATGGCTACTGCTTTTGCGTTTTTTAATTGTTTTTAGTGATCATTGCTCACCTTCTGGTTCGCAAAAGGAGGCATTAGCGCTGAATGTCATAGGTTCACCCGTATATGGGTGTTTGATCGTAAGCTCTGCGGCGTGGAGTAATAATCGCGGTGCTAAGGATTTGGCCAGTGGATCGGCGTAAAAGCCATCGCCTAGGATAGGATGGCCGAGTGCCATCATATGCACTCTGAGTTGGTGTGAGCGCCCAGTAATCGGCTTGAGTTTAACCAGCGTCGAGCGCTTGGCGCGGCTTAACACTTCAAAATGGGTCAATGATGGCTTGCCAATGTCGTGGTCAACTTTCTGTTTTGGGCGATTGGGCCAGTCGCAGATCAGCGGATAATCTACGCTACCTGTATCGTTTTTGATGTGGCCAGCGACTCTGGCGAGATAGGTTTTGCTGGTTTCTCTATCATGAAACTGGCGTTTTAATTCGCGTTCGGCGCTACGAATGAGCGCAACCACTATTACACCTGAGGTCGCCATATCAAGGCGATGGACGATTTGGCAATGCGGATGCTCAGCTTTTACTCGGGCGTACACACTGTCGTAATGGGCGGGATCGCGACCAGGCACTGATAACAACCCCGAAGGCTTGTTGACGACGATAATGTCTTTATCTTGGTAAAGCACATCGAGCCAGGGAGTTGTTGGTGGTTGGTAAATAAAATCAGTCATAATCGCGCCTATTCAATAATGCGCGGCAAAGATACTCCGCTAGGCTCTGGGGTGCAAGTTTGTTGCCTCTCCTCCTGAGTTCGCCTCGCTTTAATCCAGCGAAAAATGATTTGCAGATAGAGCTGGATTTGAGTTTTTGTTATACTCGTCACCTTTTTCGTTATTGTTCATTTTGAGCCTGTGAAGTATGAGCCAGCCAGAGATTTACACCCCTGAGACACTTTCTCACGTTAATAACCGTCTAGAGTTATTGGCGCCAGCAAAAAATGCCGATTATGGTATTGAAGCCATTCGCCATGGTGCCGATGCGGTTTATATCGGTGGTCCAGCATTTGGGGCGCGTGCAACGGCGGGTAACAGTGTGGAAGATATCGCTCGCCTATGTGCTTTTGCACATAAGTATCATGCTCAAGTGTTTGTCGCCCTCAATACGATTCTGATGGACGATGAGCTCGAGACGGCTGAAAAACTGATTTGGGATGTGTATAACGCGGGCGCCGATGCACTGATTGTGCAGGACATGGGCGTATTGCAACTTAACCTGCCGCCGATTGCGCTGCATGCTAGTACGCAAATGGACAACCGTAATCCCGAAAAAGTTGCCTTCTTAGAGCAAGTGGGATTCTCGCAGGTGGTACTGGCGCGCGAGCTGGGCTTAAGCCAAATCCGTGAGGTTGCGGCTCATACCAATATGCAGATTGAGTTCTTTATCCACGGCGCGCTGTGTGTGGCCTACAGTGGATTATGTAACTTAAGCCATGCCTTTAGTAATCGCAGTGCTAACCGCGGTGAATGTTCGCAAATGTGTCGTCTGCCGGGAAATCTAAAGACTCGCCAAGGGGATGTGTTAGCACAAAACGAACACTTACTCTCATTAAAAGATAATAATCAAACCGATAACCTCGAAGCCTTGATTGATGCCGGTGTTCGCTCCTTCAAAATTGAGGGGCGTTTAAAGGATTTAAGTTACGTTAAAAACGTGACCGCTCATTATCGCCAAAAACTCGATGCCATTATGGCGCGTCGCCCTGAGTTTGTGGCTTCATCCCATGGCCGTACTGAGCATACGTTTACCCCTGATCCCGAAAAAACCTTTAATCGTGGCAGCACCGACTATTTTGTCCATGAGCGTAGCCAAGGGATTAAAGATTTTCGCTCGCCAAAATATATTGGCCAAGATGTGGGTAAAGTGGTCGCTCTTGGTAAGGATTTTATTCAAGTCAGTTCAACCCACGAATTTAATAACGGTGATGGGTTAGCGTATTTTCCACCCAATTATGCGATGGCAAAGCAGTCCGACGACAAGTTGCAAGGTTTACGGGTAAACCGCGCCGAAGGCCATAAGCTGCATGTGTTACAAGTTCCACGGGATTTACGTGTTGGTATGACTTTATACCGTAACCATAATCAGGCATTTGAAGCCTTGTTAGCGAAAGAGTCGGCCAAGCGAATTATCGGTGTAGATATGCGTTTAACCGATACCGCTACGGGCGTAGCGCTGACTTTAACCGATATCTACGGCCTCAGTGCTACGGTTGAGTTGGAAGTCGAAAAGACACCCGCCACCGACGCTGAAAAAACCTTGCAGACGATTCGTACACAATTATCAAAGCTTGGCAGTACCGATTTTACGGCGCGCCAGATTAGTATCGAAACTGCTCAGCCTTGGTTCCTGCCTGCTTCAACGCTTAACGGCCTGCGCCGTGATGCGGTAGCGGCATTAGAACTTGCCCGTGTAGAGGGCTACCAACGCCCAAAACCTTGGAAATATAACCAAGATGCTGTGTATCCATTCAAACACTTAAGTTACTTAGGTAACGTGGCAAACGAAAAGGCGAAGGATTTTTATCAGCGCCATGGCGTGATTGAAATTCAGGATACCTACGAGAAAAACGGCGTGACTGAAGACGTGCCTTTGATGGTGACTAAGCACTGCCTGAGATTTAACTTTAATCTTTGTCCTAAGGAAGTGCCGGGAATAAAGGCCGATCCTATGGTGCTCGAGATCGGTAACGATGTACTTAAGTTAGTATTTGATTGCCCTAAGTGCGAGATGCTTGTTGTCGGTGAAAACCGTCAGGTTCGCGGCCAAAAAGCGCTTTAATTAATGCCTTGATAGCAAGGGAGCATTGAGCATTCAATGCTCCCTTTTTTATTGTTTTTCAGCTGCTCAGCTTTCTCATTGTTGCCTATGGGTTACTGAAAGGATACTTTATTGAAAAATTTTAATAATAAAGGATGTCAGCATGGGACTATTAGATGGGTTGCTCGGAAATGCTTCTGAGGTGAATTTACAGGAGCTGGCCGAAGAGCTGCGCCCAATCATGGGGATTCAGGAAGAATTAAAGCTGGCCTATAAAGTGGTCCGTGATCTGTTTGTATTTACCAATAAGCGCTTGATCTTAATTGATAAGCAAGGGCTCACGGGCCAAAAGACCAGCTATCACTCCGTGCCCTATAAATCCATCACCCATTTTGAAGTGGAAACCACAGGCCATTTCGATATGGATGCCGAGCTAAGAATTTGGATTTCAGGTCGAAGTGAGCCACTGGTAAAAGAGCTTAAGCGCGGCACCGATGTGGTCGGGATCCAAAAGACTATCGCCACTTTTGCACTATAGTCTTGTAATTTAATACTTTTGTATCAAGATATTATAAGCAAGCTGGTGTGCTTGCTTATATCCAATCAATTTAATACTCGGTAGTTTAGGTCGTTAGACTGTTCTATTGGTTTTCCGCTCATAGTGTAAGTTTCTGATAGTGTGATTCGACCTTGCTCATCATATTGATTATGGATGCCGACCCAAAATTGCTCTTCTCCTTGGAAGTGTAGGTTACCCTCCTCAGCGATTTGGCTGTTGGGGTGATAGCGCTTCATGGCGTAGAGTTGGCTATCTGGGTCAAATTTTAAATGATAAGAGAGGATAGGAGCGGGTTGTTTTGCTTGCTGCCAGCTTGCAGTGTCTGCTCCAGTTGAAGTCACTTCTGTAAGATTCAAGTGAGTTTCATCAGCACCAGCTTGAATTGTTGCAGTTTGTTCCTGTGTATCCTCTGCGCCATCAAAATAATGGCGGCTTTCATTGAGCTTACCATCGTCGCTGAGCCACGCTTCACGATACAGTTGCCCTTGAGGCGTAAATCGTTGCCAATGGCCGACATCAAGGTAATCACCATCGATATAGGTGATAAAACCCGTTTCGATGAGTTTGCCTTGTTCAGAAAAGGATTTTGAGCTGTATCGTTCCCCTTCTAAGCGAGTCAACAACCAACGAATTGTCCCATCTTGATAGTATTCTATCCGAGTATCAGGAGTGCCTTCTTGATAGTATTGCCTTTGATTATTCTCAAGATGATAGCCGCAGCGAGTATTTGAGTGGCTCTCAAAGGATTCAAGGATGCCCTGCTTGTTGTAGGCGCTACTTTGTTTGAGATAACCCTGTCCCTCTCGAACGACATATTCTGTAATAGTGCGGATGGTGCCATCTTCATAAAACCAGCGTGCTGTGCCATCACGATTGCCTTGGGTATGGGGCAAATACATTTGAATTTGTTGGTTTTCATAGTATTCAATAAAGGGCGCAATTGAGAGATTATGTCGATATTGACCTTCGGCAGATAGGACACCGCTTTCATAGTAACTGCGAAATAATCCTTCTCTTAAGCCCTTTTCAAGGTAGATTTCAAGGGCGAGTTGGCCATTTTCATGGTACCAAGTGGCAAGGCCCTGCTCATGGCCATTTTCAAAGGGAATGCACTGTTCTAACTGCCCATTGGGATACCATTGTTCACTGTTGCCATGGGCGATACCGTTACTAAAATTGAGCTGTTTTGCAAGCACGCCATTGGGGTGCCATTCTTGTCGCAGGCCTTCATTTACCCCCTGTGAATTGAGTTGTACTTGCCACGCGAGTTGGCCATCTTCATAGTAAGTCTCAATGCGTTTGCCTACCTGATTGAAGTGGACCTCTTGCTTAAGATTGCCATTGGGATGATACCAAAGCTCGTTAACAGGCTGACCCATATCATGGGTTAATTCGGCTTGCAGCTTGCCATCCTCATAGTACATATACTCAATTCCATGGATGTGATTTGCCACCATTGGGCGCGTCAGCCATAGATTGCCAGATTCATAATAGCGTTTTAACTGATTGATATAATTGCCTTCGCTATCCTTTTCTGCGGTTTCCCTTATCTGGCCATTACTATGGTAGTAGGTGAGCAACATACCATCGAGCTGGCGTTCTTCGACTTGATTGATTTTTCCTTCATGGTCGTACCAAGTTTGGCGGCCAAGTTGTTGGTCATTAACGAAATGCCCCTCAAATTGCAGTACACCTAAGGCATTGAGCTGGCGCGTTATCCCGTTGCGCTCACCAAAGTAATTGCAATCTACCGCCTGAGTGATGTTAGGGGATAGGGTAATTATCCTCAGCAGCGAGCGCCCTTGCTCGGTATGAATTTGATGTAAAGTACGCTGCAATTTCCCTGTGAGGCTGGAGAAATCTTGCATATCGCCTTGAACGGTATGGGCTGAGTCGATAATAAAATGGCAAGTCACTAAATCTTGTTGGTTATAGAGTTCAACTTGCCATAGTGTTTGCTGGGCATTATTGGGATGAGGGAGCAGACTACAGGTTTTATCTTTGCCTAGATAAAAATATTGCCCAGGGCCATTGACCTCAATGCTGTCAAACTGAGTATCGTGAAAAGTACAGGACTCATGTTTATGTTCCCAGCCAAGGAGTTCAATGGTTTGCGGGTTATCAAAATAATATCGATTTATCGCTGCCTGAGTATCCACTCGATTGGCTTGCGCCGGAGTGGCCTGGATGGCAAGGCTAAAATAAGGCTTAAACGAGGAGGCTGCTTGAGTGGCTTGCGGCCGAGCTGCTTGAGATGGAATGTCTTGCTGGACGCCGCGTTTTTCTTTGGTATTAAACAACTTTGCTTTAAATGCGTTCAACAACGACATAGGTCAACATCTCCAAATCCATATGATACAACTGACTTATTTGGTAAATTTCTTAAGTCAAATAGGCCTATGATAACGGGTTATACTTTGGTTTCTCAATAGATTATCTTGCCCTTAAGTCGAGATCTGGATTCATGATGCTACAAAATTTTTATCAGTCACTCCCAAGTGATCTTTCACAAGAAGTGTTTGAAACCCTTGCCGGAAATGGCAATGTGAAGATTGAGCGCATTATCTCTAAAGGCCATTCGACCCCCGCAGGAGAGTGGTACGATCAAACCCAATATGAATGGGTGATGTTGCTTAAAGGAGAGGCACAACTCGAATTTGAGCAAGGTAGATTGTTAACACTTAAACCAGGGGATTATCTCACCATCGCG
The DNA here is from genome assembly GCF_002209245.2 of Shewanella sp. FDAARGOS_354. Classification (NCBI taxonomy): domain Bacteria; kingdom Pseudomonadati; phylum Pseudomonadota; class Gammaproteobacteria; order Alteromonadales; family Shewanellaceae; genus Shewanella; species Shewanella sp. FDAARGOS_354. The sequence goes on from NZ_CP022089.2 coordinate 4,553,196, forward strand.
CCCCATGAAAAACACCGCGTCGCTTCGACTTGTATACAGGGCGAAACCTTGTGGCTAGCGGTATTTTATGATGCCTTGGTATGAGTCATGTTTTCTGTAGAGCGATAGCGCTGCTTAATCAATTGGATTTAGATTAAGACTTGATTTAACACTCGTTGCCAGTTGCCGCCCATAAAGCGGTCGCGGTCGGTCGACTTAAAGCGGGCCTTGGCTAGGGCATCATCAATCCGACTCATGCGTTCGATATGATTTAACTCAGGGATCACTACATGCCTTGGCTCAGCATCAAAGCCTAATACTTTTTTGGCCCTTAGGCTGTACCACCAATCCTGGTATTCCTTAACACCTTGAGTATTCTCGTTATTCAGGGCTAATAGGTTTTCTTGACCTCTGAGCGGAAAATCGTTGGCGATGGCAACGCAATCAACTCCACCGACCCGGGCCACATATTCTAATTGGCGGATATAGTCATTGATCGTTGGGACGGCCTTATTGGTGAGCCAAAAACTCATCATAAAGACACCAAAAACACCGCCTGAATTAGCAATAGCACGGATCACTTCATCTGGGCTACAACGGGCATGTTTAACGATCCCGCGCGCCGCGCCATGGCTTTGAACGATTGGCGCGCGGCTCAGTTTAGCCACATCTAACGCGGTCTGGGCGCTTGAGTGGCTGACATCGATTAATATATTGGCTTGGTTGAGTTTTGCGATAAGCGCTCGCCCATGATTCGTCAGCGGTTTATTGAGTCCGCCATTGGCATCGTTATCTAGCGCTCCGCCCGCAAAGGTATTGCCATAATGGTGAGTGAGTTGCAGTGCGCGTAGGCCTTGGCGATGAAACTCATCGACACGGGCCCATTGGTTGGCATCACTATCATCTTCAACACAGTCCGCACCTTGGATTTGAAAGAAAACTGCCGTGCGATTGCTCTCCCTCGCAAGCTGGATGTCGCGTCCTGTTAAGCCTTGTAAGAGGATATCGGGATGCTCGCTCACCCGTTTTGCTGCTTGCTGGATGCTGTCCAGGCAGGCTTTATAGGTTCGCTTGTAGTTTAAGGTGCCGTCGGCTTGTTCAATGGTTTCAATGGCGGAGATATCACACAGAAAGGCATCGAGGCCTGAGGCGCGAACATCGGCTAAATCATCGGGCAAAAAGGATAAACCATCGATATATAAGCGCCGTGCACGTGGAGGAAGCGGCGCTGCAAGACTAGAGAAACTGGCAAAAGGGCTTAATGCACTGGCGGCGCTCAATCCAGTAACTGCACTGAGGCCTTTGAGCAGAGTTCGGCGACGATGATTGATAGCCTTCATGGACGTGCACTCTCCTTTAGATTAAGCTCATTTGTAATTCTTTATACCCTGTTAAAGCATAGAAGTCTTTGATTAAATCCCTCTTTTGTCGATTTAACCCGCAGATTGATTTAGGGTTTTACCGCATCAATCATTGCCTTAGCTAAGGCATGTAAGCCGTTGGTTCGTGAGGGACTTAATTGGCCCTCTAGTCCTAATTGTTTGAAATAGGCGGAAGGGTCGAAGGCGAGTATCTCGTAGCTCTGTTTGCCGTGACAGGCACTCAATAGTAAACCGATTAACCCCTTCACGATGCGCGCATCACTATCGGCCAGAAAATAATGCTTACCGTCTTGCTCAATATGGTATAGCCAGGCATTACTCTCGCAGCCCTTAACTTGAACAGACTCAAGGCGAAATGCATCTGCTAAAGTCGGTAAGGTTTTACCTAGTAACATGATTTGGCGATATCTTTCCTGCCAGTTTGGTGCCTGCTCAAACCGTGCTAATAGCGTTGCGGCATCCTCAACCTGATAAGCAAAATCGGTTGCAGGAGGCATGATTGGCAATGTCATGGGAAACTATCCTCTTTTTATCTGTTTTGCTGATGGCTTTAAGGATAAACCTTAGAGTAGCAATTCTTTAACTGAGGCCAAGGCGGCAATAAAGCGGTCGATATCGGTTTTATTGGTGTATATACCAATTGAGGCGCGGCAACAGCCTTTAAGGTTAAGGGTTTGCATTAAGGGCATGGCGCAGTGATGGCCGCAGCGAACTGCAACGCCTTGTTGATCTAATAAAATGCCCACATCCTGATGATGTTCATCGGCAAGGTTAAAAGCGACCGCGCCAATATTATCGCGATGTGCGCCATACAGATGCACATCGCCAAGGGGGCGCAGTTGGTTTTGCAAATACTGAAGCAGTTCAGCTTCATGGGCTTTAACCTCTGGCGTGAGGTGTTGTTGCAAAAAGCGGATAGCGGCGCCAAGGCCAATCACTGCACTGATCGGCGGTGTGCCAGCCTCTAAGCGATTAGGCAAGCTGCCAAATTCGGTGCCATCAAAACTGACGCGTTTGATCATTTCGCCGCCCGTAAGCAGCGGTGTAAGGCTATCTAGTATCTCGAAACGGCCATAAAGTACGCCAATGCCCGTCGGGCCGTACATCTTGTGGCCAGAAAACACATAAAAATCACAATCGATGGCGGCCATATCAACACTTAAATGTGCCACGGCCTGCGCGCCATCGACTAAGGTGATGGCGCCCTGTGCCTTGGCTTGCTGCACTAACTCGATAACAGGATTCACAGTACCTAAGACGTTGGATACATGGCAAAGGGCGACAACCTTGGGTTTCAGTTCCAGCAAGGCTTGGTAGGCATTTAGATCAAGTCGGCAATCTTGAGTCAGCGGAATAGGTTTAATGATAGCGCCCGTGCGTTTGGCCAATTCCTGCCACGGAACAATGTTGGCGTGGTGGGCGGCGCTGTCGATCAAAATCAGATCGCCTGATTTGAGTTGTGGCGTTAAGCCAAAAGCGACTAAGTTGATGGACTCAGTAGTGCCGTGGGTGAAAATGATTTCTTCACGGCGCTTGGCATTGATAAATACCTGCAATTGATCGCGCACCTTTTCGTAACTTGAGGTGGCGCGCGCCGATAACTGGTGCGCCGCACGGTGCACATTGGCATTGTCGTATTGGTAATACTGAGCCATTGCCTCTAACACACACTGTGGCTTTTGGCTGGTGGCAGCGGTATCAAGATAACACAGGGGATAATCGCCCAACATTTGGGTTAATGTCGGAAATTGTGAACGGATTTGACTATTGAGATCAAACGCCTGCGTTGGCAATGTGTTCGATTCAGGCACAACCTTCTCCGATACAAAATCGTCTATTGCAATGTTCACTGGTGCTGTGCTCTGTGATCCAATATCCAGCGGCGCAAGTTCGGCGTTGGGCAATGTGGTGTTGGTTGAGGCTGTGTGTGTCATCTACGGGCTTAACGCAATAAAAAGGCTGTTGGATCTTCTGTTATCTCTCAGGTGAATGCAAGTTTTCGTCGGATCTGCATTCCCGTTATCGCAATATCCAGCAAGTGTTAATGCTATTTCATATAAACACCATTCCATATAAGCACCATCACCTGTTTTGCTTTATATGTCGGACAAGGGCTGGGTGTAGGGATTAAATTTTTTGTTTAACCCAAGCGTGCTCATTGCAGCAAAGCTCAAAACTCCATCTATGCTATATAAAGACAAATAAGACATTGGCTGCTGGAGTGACATCCCTATGCTTAGCTTCTTAAAAGATTTACAGATTAAATATAAGATGGGCAGTTTAATAGCCATCATGCTGCTATTGATCCTGCTTTTGGCAGGATTTAGCTTGCTAAAAATGAAGCGAGTTGCCGATGAGATTCACGCAATCACTGTCGAAAACTTACCATTAGTGAAATTATCGAATGAAGTTACTATCTTGCAGCTTGAGAGTTCGATTAGCCTTGAGAAGGCTTTCAGAGCCTCTGAGATACCCGTTTCAGCGCAGGAGCGATTAATTGACGGCTTTATTGGAGAAGTGATTCAACATAAAGAGCGGATTAATAATGAGTTGATGTCGACTCAAACCATGCTCAATGAGGCGCTAGCATATCCCCAATCTTCAGAGTTACGAGATAAAACACAGCAGTTAACTCAAGAAATTACCAATATTATTCGAGTTTATCGAGATTACGATCTAAAGCTTGCCACCGTGGTCGCCGCAATCCAGCAACACACTAATCCTGCGGCATTGGTGCAACAGGTGAATGAACTTGAACAAACCCAAGGTGAATTTAATACCCAGCTAAGTCAGTTTGCGTTGCGTTTAGAGCAAATGACACAAACAGCAGTCACTGTTACCGAGAACGAAGAGCAAGACGCCATTTACGGCTTGATAGTTATTTCTTCTATCGCTTTGATTTTAGGTTTAGTTATCGGAATCGCCTTTAGTCAGTACATAGTACGTTCGATTATGCGCCTGCGTAATGCAGCAGCCATGATGGAGTCGGGAAACTTTAGCCGAGAATTAACAGTAGAATCGAAAGATGAACTGGGCGAGCTGACTATTAGTATGAATCAAATGGCCCTAACCCTCAGTAAAACCGTTGGGCAAGTGATTGGTCGCAGTGAAGAAATCGCATCTATGGTTACAGAGCTTAATGCTGTAGCTGAAAATAACCGTAAAGCGATACTTAGCCAGCAGGAAGATACAGATCAAGTTGCCACCTCCATGACCCAAATGGCGGCGACAATTACTGAAGTTGCTAGCAGCGCCGAGAGCGCATCCTACTCCTCTGGACAGGCGGAAAGCCGAGTGAAAGAAAGCTGTGCCGTTGTTGATGCGAGTGAGAAAATTGCTCAGCAATTAGTGGCTAGCGCTCAGCAATCCAGTCAACTGATCCAACAGTTACAGGCCAGTACGGGTAAAATTTTAAATTTTGTGTCTGTAGTTGATGCGATTGCAGGCCAGACCAATTTGTTAGCCTTAAATGCCTCGATTGAGGCGGCAAGAGCGGGTGAGCAAGGTCGAGGGTTTGCCGTGGTTGCCGATGAGGTTCGTGCATTGGCAACTCGTAGCCAAACGGCTACACAGGAAATCAGTGAACTTATTCAAACTTTAGTACTTGATGCGAAATCAGCTGTGGATTCATTTGGTAAAAATGAATTACAAATCAAAGACTCATCTCTATTAGTCAATCAAATCAAACAAAACTTGTTTGAGATTTCGGATGCATTAACTCAGTTATCACAGGCTAATGCGCAAGTGGCTACCGCGAGTGAGGAGCAAGCTGTCACGGCTGAGGATATCAGTGAACGGATCAATACCATACGGGATTCAGGTGAGTCTGTGCTTAGCAGTGCTTTTGAAACGGCTAAAGCCAGTGAGTCACTCTCCCAACAGGCAAATTCATTACGTGAAGCGATGCTGCAATTTAAGGTGCGCACAGTCTAGGGATTTAGCACTATCGCTATCAATTTATTTAGTAAAATAAAAATGCCCAGCGCTTAGGCTCTGGGCATTTTTATTGTGCATTTTTGGATAACTGGCTGAAGCTTAACGGCGATTATTAGTTAACGCGACTATGACTTAACGCGATTAAGGCTTAACACGATTCGGGCGGTTATCTGCGCGATGTGAGTGCTGTTTCGGCTCATTCGAAGCCGGTTTTGTACTGTGTGGATTGCGGCCTTTGGGCTGCTCTTGGCGGCGTCCATCATTGTTTGATTTGTCGCTTCGTTCTGCATGGCTACGTTGCTGTGCACCTGAATGCGGTTTCGCTTTTGCATTGTTCCCTGCCGTTGCACTGTTAGTTGTGCCGCCATCGCGCAGAGGATGCTTACTCTTTGGTTTTGGCGAGCGTGTAACTGCTGCCTCGGTCTTATGATGTTCATTGCTGTTGCGTGATGGCGTGCTGTGCTTATCGTGGTTGCCATCTCGAACGCTTGATGTTTGAGACGCATCTCGGCCAGAACCAGATCGTGGGGCAGGTTTTCCTGCACTGCGGTGTTTACGCTGGCTTGCCACGGCTTTTACTTTATGATTTTTGCCTTGGGGAGTGAGCGTTGTTTCGGGCAGCGCATGCACTGGGCCAAAACCTGCAACTTCTTGGCGCTCGAGCACGCGGTTAATTAATCGCTCAATATCTTTAAGCAGTTTAATTTCTTCGCTGCTGACTAATGAAACGGCTTGGCCTGTGGCGCCAGCACGGCCGGTACGGCCAATGCGATGCACATAATCTTCAGGCACGTTAGGTAAATCAAAGTTAACAACTTGCGGTAACTGATCGATATCTAAACCGCGGGCGGCAATATCGGTCGCAACCAATACGCGAACTTCACCGCTCTTAAAGTCGGCGAGGGCTTTAGTGCGCGCACCTTGGCTTTTATTACCGTGGATCGCGGCAGCGCTAATGTCGGCTTGGATAAGGCTCTTCGCGAGTCGGTTTGCGCCATGTTTAGTACGCGAAAACACTAACACTTGCTGCCAGTTTTCCTGTTTGATGAGTTGGATCAGCAGGGCTGATTTTTGCGTTTTATCAACGGGGCAAATCCATTGTTTAACCGTCGTTGCTGCGGCATTGCGCGGCGTGACAGAAATCTCAACCGGATGATTGACTAACCCTTTTGCAAGCTCACGGATCTCATCGGAGAAGGTGGCTGAAAACATCAGGTTTTGTCGCTTAGCGGGTAAGAGTGCAAGGATTTTTTTGATATCACGGATAAAGCCCATATCCAACATACGATCCGCTTCGTCGAGCACTAAGATCTCAAGTTGATTAAACTTCACCGCATTTTGTTGCACAAGATCTAATAGTCGCCCTGGTGTGGCAACTAACACATCAACACCATGACGTAATTTATTGATTTGCGGGTTGATAGGCACGCCACCAAAGACCACAGCTGAACGCAGTGGTAGATATTTACCATAGGTTTCAACACTTTCGCCAACTTGTGCCGCCAGTTCCCTCGTAGGAGTTAAGACTAAGGCGCGAGTTTGTCCTGACTTGGCTTTTTGGCCTTTAGCGAGTAATTCCAGTAATGGCAGCGTAAAACCTGCGGTTTTTCCTGTTCCCGTTTGGGCCGCAGCCATGACGTCTTTGCCCGTTAGTACAGCTGGAATTGCCTGCGCTTGGATGGGAGATGGCGTGTCATAGCCCTGTTCGGATACGGCTTTTTGGAGTGGTGCGGATAAACCTAAGGCGGAAAAACTCATTAATGGATCTCTTGTGGCAACATCGCATCGTTGCTTTGGTATAGCCTGAACGGCGGGCGTGCAGCTTACATTAACAGGGGCCTCAGTGCTACGACTGAAAGCATTTTGTTGTATAAAGGCATAAAAATCCTATTTCATTAGTGGCTAATTTATCGACCTATCAGTATCTTGTTCAGTATTTAGCGAAAGATCACGTTTATGTTAATTTGATTGCTTATAAGTAGTTCAACTTGAGGTAAAATTAACAAGATTCCTCAATAGGTTGCCAAAGTGTTGGCCAGACATATTCATAAACGGGATATGTAAAGATTCGCGGGATGTTTTTCCGTTTGCAGGTTGAATTCTGCACCATTGCATTCTTAAGATAGTTCTGCTCAGGAATATTAACGCCTCATGGCGGGTGGATTATGACAGCAATACAGCATATTGAACGCCTTGCACGTGGGCGAAGTGAGCAGGCCGTGGCTGTGATTAAAAACGTGCAGCAGATGTCGAATATTCCCATGCAGGAGATGCAGTTAGCACTCAAGCAATTATTTCAGTGTGGCCGCGTTGCACTGCATTTCCATCCCGACAGAATCGACAGCCGAGGTCTAACAGTCGCTGAAGGGCTTCTACGTGATGGGCAATACCGTAGTCAGTTCGAGACCCATATTTCCAATGGGCAGTTATCGCCTGAGCTTGGAGGACCAAGGGATCATTGGGAAAATCAGCTGTTTGGCGATGTGTATAAAGGAACCAAATCCCGCCCTAAGTATGGCGCTTTAGATTTAGGTATGTGGCAGGATGGCCCCGCCCCGCGTTTTGGCAGTTGTTATCTGCTCACCCACTCACAATTGCTCACGCGTTCGACCTTTACTTACCTTGATTCTTACCGTAATCCTAAGGAAAAGGGGACATTATCTTGTTTTGATGATGTGCTAGCGGCACTGCTGACCGAGAGTTTTGAGCGCCACTATGCCTTGGGTAAAGCGGACTTTAAGCCTCTAAATGTGATTCATTATTTGGCGCATCAGCTTAATTCGTCATTGCTTACCCGCTTTGAACGCCCGATGTCGACAAATCTTGATCATTATATCGAAGCGCAAATTCACGGTGACGTGTCACTCGATGAAGATATTGCCATGCTGGTGGCCGATCCGAGTTTTAAAGGGACTGAAATCGGGGCAACGTTAACTAAGTTGTGCGACCGTTACGACATTGAGCTGCAATACCATAATGGTTTTAGCCTGCATATGGCACAGATCCCTAGCGATTTCCGTGGACCCACTATGCCATCTCTGGCCGAACGTATTGCGATTGACGATAGCGTCGATGCTTATGCCATTGGGGTTGCTGCGCGGGATTTATACCATTCGCCCCAGCATTGGCGAGATCGAGGTAATCGTGCTCAAGTAGCCCATGAACTCAAGCTACTTTGGCATGTGTTAGTCAAATACGGTGGTATTCAGCCTTAGCGCTGAAATAGGGTCACTAAATATGGTTACATGCGCACTATTGACGTTTTGATTGCGCCCAAAACGTCAACAAGCCTCAGTCATTAGCAACCTGTGTCAACCTTAGTATAGGTCGGAACACCTGTTGTCTCCCATTTATAGTCTATATAACAATTGGTTGCAGATACATCGGCTTGAGTCGGAGTCGCGAGATTTAACTTTTGCTTTGGGGTTGCAATGACTTGATAGGTGCCGTTGGATGTATAAATACGGTAGGACCAATCATTCACGCTTAAGCCTGCGGCATTAAAAATTTCAGGTGGTGTTGTGTAGCCCGCACTAGGTGCTGTGCCACTACTGCTTGCGGCCCAAGGTTGGTAATTCTCGCCCCGAATACCATCAAAAACCACACGATTAGTCGTACCTGTGTTGGCGATTTCTGATTTTGCCTTGAATAAGGTGACCGCAGACTTCATTGATGCCAATGCACCCGACAACTGACTTTTGTACGCATCAGACTGTAAATTAACAAATTTGGGGGCAGCCACTACAGCCAAAATGCCCAAAATAATAATCACAACAACAAGTTCTATTAACGTGAAACCGGAATGTTTGTTTGTCATTGCTATCTAACTCCTTGAAAATTATTCCTATCTTATCCAACAATTTCGCTAATGACCAGTTAGCTAATATTTTAGTCTTTATCCTCGTTAAATAGGGTTATCCCTAATCAACAAAGATTTTTAAGTTTGATAATATTTGGGGGTGTGAATACGTGGTTCTAGATAAGTGTTTATAGGCGTGCAGTGTTTATCTGTGTGAGCTAAATCTGAATTTATTGATCGTTATCGCATTTTTATGAATCTTTTGGCAAAAGGTACGTCCAAGGTTTCATCTGTTGGGGATGCCTGCGATACTGCGTCCCTATCGAACCTTTTCGCTTATTGCAAGTTCTTGGCATTGATTGGTAAGCGTTAGTTCGATTTCTACAATTTACTGCAGTGTTGGTTTTGTTGGAGCACCATGGATAAGTCGTTAGAAAAGTCCCTTCTCGTTTGGCTCAAGTCGCAAAAAAAAGCCTGTGGCTGGTTTGTTAAGCTCTCCGTATGGTGTGGAATGTTAAGTGCTATTGCATTGATCGTGCAGGCTTATTTAATTGCTACTCTCCTCGATGGTGTGATTATTGGTAATGGATTGCTCGGATTAGGCGCCGATAGCGCTCAGACTGTTATCAGAGCGAGTGATTATCTGCCGCATTTTATGGCCTTGATTGGCTTAATGTTATTGCGAGCAATACTTGCCTATGGCCGCGAGCGTGCCAGTTTTGAAGCGGGTAGGCGTTTGCGTCAACAGATCCGCAGTGCGGTAATGGATAAGTTAACTCGGCTCGGCCCTGCGTTTATTAAAGGCAAACCCGCAGGCAGTTGGGCGAGCATAGTGTTAGAGCAAGTTGAAGATTTACAAGATTTTTATGCTCGTTATTTACCGCAAATGACGCTTGCTGGCGTGATCCCGTTATTGATCCTCATCGCCGTGTTTCCCATCAACTGGGCGGCGGGGCTGATTTTGCTGTTAACCGCGCCCCTTATCCCGCTGTTTATGATCCTTGTCGGTATGGGTGCTGCTGATGCCAATCGTAAAAATTTCAATGCGTTAGCCAGATTAAGTGGCCACTTTATGGATAGATTAAAAGGGCTCGCGACCTTAAAGCTATTCAATCGAGGCGATGCTGAGCTGAAGGTGATTGAAAAGGCATCGGAGGAGTTTCGCAGCCGAACCATGTCGGTGCTGCGCATGGCCTTTTTAAGCTCGGCGGTACTGGAGTTTTTTGCCGCGGTGTCAATTGCTGTATTAGCGGTTTACTTTGGTTTTAGTTACTTAGGTCACCTCGATTTTGGCTACTATGGCGCGCACGCTCAAATTGGGCCTAATACGAATGAAGGTTTACCTTTTAGCCTGTTTGTCGGTTTGTTTATCCTTATTTTAGCGCCGGAGTTTTATCAGCCGTTAAGGGATATGGGCACTCACTACCATGCCAAAGCGCAGGCGATTGGTGCCGCGCAGGCTTTAATGACTCTGCTTGAGCATCCCGAGCCTCAGCCAACAGACTCAGTCGTTGGTGATACCAGACTTGAGAAGATTGAAAGCCTGATAGCTGAAGAACTTGAGGTCTTTAGCGTTGATGGCAGCCGCTTATTAGGGCCTATTAGTTTTGAGTTGAAACAGGGGGAACATTTAGCCTTAGTCGGCCCAAGTGGCGCAGGCAAGACGAGTTTACTCAACGCGCTATTAGGATTTTTACCCTATCAAGGCAAGTTACTGATTAATGGTGTTGAGCTCTCCAGCATTGATCTTGCTTATTGGCGGCGCCAATTAGCGTGGCTTGGACAGGAGCCACAGTTATTCCATGGCACAGTGCGGGAAAACGTAGCCCTAGCCAATCCTAATATTACAGACGAGCAGGTGTGGCACTTGTTAGAGCAAGCCAATATCCATGAATTTGTGCGCATGCAACCCCTTGGTTTAGCGACAGCTATCGGTGAACAGTCATCAACCCTATCGGTCGGGCAGGCACAACGTATAGCTCTGGCGCGGGCGCTAGCACAGGCGTCGCAGGTGTTTATCCTTGATGAACCCTCCGCGAGTTTAGACAGTGTTAGCGAGCAACTATTAACGCTCACCTTGAACCGTGCGATGGCGGGCAAGATGTGCATTATGGTGACCCATCGATTAGATCAGCTCGATCGGATGCAGTCGATCTTAGTCTTAGATAAGGGATTGATTGTTCAGCGAGGCGACTTTGCGACTCTTTCTATGCAGGCGGGTTTATTCCAAACCATGTTGCATGAAAATATCGAATCGGTGGCAGATATTGAGCTGGATACACCAATGCCTGATACTCGCATCGATATTGCGTTAGGGACAACAGAGGGAGGTGCACAATGAGAATACTCCTTCCTTTCATTCGTTTGTTCTCCCATCAATGGTTAATGATGGTTATTGGGCTGGTGCTTACCCTTACCACTTTGATGGCGGGGATTGGCTTATTGTCGTTGTCGGGTTGGTTTTTATCGGCGACGGCGGTGGCGGGATTAACTATTATCGGCTCCCAATCCTTTAACTTTTTTACCCCCGCGGGTGGCGTGCGATTCTTATCTATTGCCCGTACAGCCAGTCGTTACGGTGAGCGTCTCGCGACCCATGAGGCGACCTTTAAATTACTGACTGAACTCAGAGTTTGGGCCTGGCGAAAACTCTTCCCTCTCAGCGCTAAAAATCTGCAAGGTTTGCGCCGTGCGGATATGCTCAACCGCCTCGTGGCGGATATAGATACGCTCGACCATCTGTATTTACGATTGTTGACGCCGATGGCGGCTTCCTTGCTGATGACGGCGTTGTTATATCTATTCCTTGCATGGTTTGATGCCAAGCTAGCCTTAAGTTTATGCCTGTTTTTAGTGGTGATTTGGCTGCTGCTACCACTGTTGTTTTATCGTCTCGGGCATGCGCCTAGCCGCAATATGCTGGAGACTAAACGCCAATATCGAGTGCAGTTACTCGATATATTACAAGGCCAAGCGGAGTTGAGTTTATTTGGAGCAAACGCCAGATACAGACACAAGCTCGACGAGGCAGAGCAGGCGTTATTTGCTAGCCAAGGGGCGATGGCGAATATCACCGCCTTAAGCCAAGCCATGCTGATCCTGGCGACGGGCTCGGCACTCATCATGATGCTATTTTTAGCCGCCAATGGCGTGGGCGATGCCGTGCCTCCCGGCCCGATGTTTGCCTTGATGGTGTTTGCCACTATGGCCTGTGTGGAAATGATGATGCCGATTGCGGGGGCTTTCCAACATTTGTCCGGTTGTGTGCTGGCGGCAACGCGTATTAACGAAATCACCGAGCAGGAAAGCGATATTCGTTTTAGTACAGATACAGATCTTAAGGCGACCTCTGGTGGATTGCTGGTCCGCGATATCCAATTTAGTTATAGCGAAAGCCAGCCCGTGCTTCAGGGCTTATCCCTCGAGATAAAACCGGGCCAAAAGGTGGCGCTATTGGGCTCCACTGGTTGCGGTAAATCCAGTTTATTGTCCTTAATTACCCGAGAGTGGCAGGCGCAAAGCGGTAAGATTTACCTTGATGGTCATCAATTGAGTGACTATAGCGAGGGCGCATTAAGATCGGCGATGACAGTCGTGAACCAGCGGATTTACCTGTACGCGGGCACGCTGCGGGAGAACCTTGCTATTGCCTTGCCTGTGCCTGAAGGTCAAAAACGTACCGCCAATGACGAGCGTTTTATCCAAGTATTACAACAGGTTGGTTTAGGCGAATTACTTAAAGGCGACAAGCCTCTCGATATGTGGATTGGCGAGGGCGGCCGGCAGTTATCGGGCGGTGAGCAGCGCCGAATTGGCGTGGCAAGGGCATTGCTGCGTGATGCGCCTTTGTTACTGTTAGATGAGCCAACCGAGGGCTTAGATAAGCGCACCGAGCGGGAGATCTTAAGTTTACTGCTTGAATTTGCAAAGGATAAAACTCTGCTCATGATTAGCCATCGTTTAACGGCGATGGCCAAGATGGACCAAATTCACCTTATGGCTGAGGGTAAAATCGTTGCTTCAGGAAATCATCAAAGTCTGCTCAAGGAATGTGCGGCGTACCAGGCTCTTTATCGTCGATTAGGTTGAACTAGGTTGTAATCATGGAGATAGTTGATGAATAATTTTATGCCTGCACAGCTTGCGCCGCAAATTAACGCTCATTTTAACGGCAAGTTTGAGGTTGAGCTTAAGTATCGGCTTACAGACCGTGAAGCCTTTTGGGCACGCCTAAGCACCAAATCCCCCGAGGTGATGCTCGAGGATAATCTTGAGCATGACTGCTATTTTGATTCGCCCTCAGTGTCGTTAGCGGCGGAGCATAAAAGCCTGTGCATTCGTGAGATGCAGCCCTCTGGCATCATGCTGTGGATTGTGAAAGGACCCGAGAAAGACCGTTGTGAGGCGGTCAATATCACGGATGCCAATAAAGCCAAAAGTATGCTACGGACTTTAGGCTATCAATGTGTGCTTGAGATTAAAAAACGCCGCAGCGTGTATTTTCTCGGGGAATTTCATTTAACGCTTGATTGGCTCGAAGGTTTAGGAGACTTTGCCGAGCTTGCAATCATGACTAATGATGAAGCTAAGCTGCCAATCTATGAGGCGCAGCTCCTCGCCTTAGCCGCAGAGCTTGGGCTAGAGGAATCACAGCGGGAGTTTTTATCTTACAAACAGTTACAGATGGCTATACAAGGATAAGCGAGGCATCCCAAGTCCATTTGGGGATGAATCGATAAAAGGCGCGGCGGCTTATCTTCCTAAGCGCTGCGAAAAGGCTATGTAACGTTTGACCTCTTCTTCGGGGAATCGCAATTCTTCACCGTCTTTGACGCTGCTGAGCAGGTTTTCCCGCGCATAGCGTTTGATAGTTGCCGGACTCTTATCCAGCAACTTGCACACTTCATCCACTGTTAACAGATTATCACTCATGGTTCACTCCCATTATTGATTGGTGATTAACCCAATGAGTATAGAACAAGAATTAGACTGCGCTTTACTGGCGCAGTCTCAAGCTAAATGACGACTACTTGGATTGACGCTGAGTTTCTCGCGCTTGGTATTCTGTTCCTAAATGTGCCTTCGCAGCGGTAATGGCCATAACAGCACGGGATTTAAATTCGCGGCGATACAGGGTGACCACCACAAACAAACTCGCCAAAATAAACAGTATTGGGTGCACAAACCAACAGAGCACGGCCATCGAAAAGTAGTAAGCCCGCAGGCCATAGTTATAGGAATGGGCGGCTTGGTCTTGCACCGTTGCCATTTGCCGCGCGTAGGCTTTGAGGTTGTCATTGGCGCCTTCGCTATCCATCGGGCCTGCGCCTATCATCACGTTCACAAAGCCGTATTGGCGCATCGACCAGGTAAATTGGAAAAACGCCATCACAAAAATGACCACTAATAACGCTAATTTAACTTGTACCAATGAATGATTTGGTGGCGTCGCATAGGGAATAGTGGCAATCACGGCCTCGAGACGTTCAACCTGTGCAAATAGGGTTAATACCCCTGCGAGCACGAACAGCGTGGTCGAGGCAAAAAAGGCAATATTGCGTTCAAGGTTTGCCAATAACGCCGCATCGCCTACCCGCACGCCTCGAGTCATCAGCTCGAGCATCCAGTAAATTCGGTGCTTATGCAGGCCACGGGCAATACAGTCGGTATCCTTCGCCTTACGTCGGGCAAAGGCGGTATAGCCAGCCCAAGAAACGATAAACCACGTCAATGCAGAAATATCTAATAGCGAGAATGTCATAGTTGCCTTGAGAAAGTGACTTTGAGAAAGTAAAAATCGATTGATTGAATGGCGATTATGAAGGTTTTTATCTCTTAGGCGCAATCCCCCCATATCGCTTTCAAATCTCGCCTATTCACAATTTGAAGCCGCTCACATTGGCTTTAAAACCGCTTGCTTAGTAAGACTCAGTTTTGAGGAAATTCTAGTGAGGTAAGTGAGTGAGAAAAATACATTAAAGCATATCTCGAAGCCGCGTACTGATTGAGTAAGACTTTGTAACTATAGCCGTTGTGTGTTTAATGTTTACAGATATCTTCCGAAAGTGGTTCGCCATGGCATTTGCTTACCGACACGCAGCGAGTCCGTCCGTGGATGCTCGACCGCCCCGTCCATGGGGCGGACGGTCGTCTTCGCAAATCGCCTTGGCTCACCTATCTAATATTAGCGTCATCCGATGTCTGATTCGACTGACGCTATCTCGGCATCTGATAGGTAGGATGCTTGATGTCGTGAAGTGCATGTATTAACGAGAACAACCTTGCCTCGCTTACGTAACGAACGAAAATGGCCTGCGGTAACTCCGAGGTATGGTGAGCTTCTGTGATTTCAGTGTCGGCTGTTGGTTCCAAAAGAGTTATGCCTGTCGTGTCTTTTATCACTTACTTTTACTCATGCAAGTAAGGTGTTATGTGGACTGTTTTAACAGCTTTGAGATTTGAACCAACAAACTTCTTATAAAGCTTAAGTGACTCCTCACTGTTGCCAATGATATGAACATTTGCACGTTTGGCTATCTTGATATTCATTTCTTCAACAACATCAACTGATACTTGAACCTTGCCGCGCGGAAAACGATTTGATTTGTTTATCATGTAAGCAACATTTGGTGATATCGGATAGTAGAAATCACATTCATGATCTTTTGGTGGTTTAATCTTGTTTGTTAATGCTTGATGAACATTAATAATGGGCTGGTCAGAAGTAATGAACGGTGTATCTGTGTCATTGAGCAGCAGGCAATGAGTGTCGTCTTTTCTGTCTAAGTAAAGTGAACGCCCTAAACTCATGCCTAATATATAACCAATGAACCACCAACACTCTAGCATTAACGTCTTAATATGATTGGCTGAAGTGTTGCTTATCGTATCTTTGATGTTTTTAGTTCTCGCAATTTGCTGACCATAGAATTGCATGAACTTAATCATATTATCGTCTTTATCAAGTACCGATAAATTTCGATTTGCAAGCGCCTCTAGAGTTTCTTGAACTTCATTTTCGTGAGCTGTGTGATAGTTTTCAATACCGTTACACTTCCAAGCTTCAATCATCTTATCAGCGGTTTCATCTTTTTTACCGCCTTGTTTATACAGTGATTCCAAGTACTGCATTGCTAGGTAATCACTTAGATAAGACATATGCAGCTCGTGTAGGTCTTTAGGACTTTTTGACGACCATCTTTTGATTATTTGCACATGTTCAGGTGTAAGTGGTTTTACTTGATAAAAATCACGTTCAACAGCAATGTTTTTGACACTATCAAAGCGAATGTCGTTATTTTTCTTAGTCGTGTAGTAAACCTGTTTGTTATCAGGCGACCATCTCTTCATATAATTAGCCCATACATGATGATGGTTCTTTTTTGCTTCTAAATATTTTTTGTCGGTTTCAGTCATATGCCCTCCATTGCATTGGTGTTATAAAAATTGGCATGAAGAGAAAAACAGAGGACATCAAGGCCTATGTCCTATTTTGTTCAAACTACATTTACGTTAATCGATCATGCACCTTTCACAATAACTTTATCGAGACATCCATAGTTATTTAGCGACAAGTATACTCGGGAATTAACGAGATACAGTACTAGTATGGATGCTGCCGTTGAGCCGATAGGTGCGTCTTGGAGCATCCAAGGAGGATAGGACGAGCAGTCCTCCTAGGGCGACTCTTTATTAAAAATCAAGGGGGTGAAGCCCCACGACTTTGATTTTGATTAACGTAAATAAAAAAAGCCAGACTCCGTCTGGCTTTTGTTCAACTCTCACAGGTGAGAGGGCTTATTCTTCGCTATCACCCAGTGACAACAGGGTCGCATTACCACCGATGGCGGTGATGTTGTTAGTGCGAGTTTTTTCAGTCACGAAACGAGTTAAGTAGTGTGGACCACCGGCTTTTGGACCTGTGCCAGACAGACCTTGGCCGCCGAAAGGCTGTACGCCAACCACAGCGCCGATTTGGTTACGGTTGATGTACACGTTACCCACGTTAACCTTGTCAGCTACTTCGAGGGCATGGCCTTCGTTACGACTGTGGATACCTAAGGTTAAGCCAAAGCCTGTGCTGTTGATTTCATCGATCACATGGGCAAGTTCAGATGCCTTGTAACGGATCACGTGCAGGATTGGACCAAAGTGTTCTTTTTCAAGCACTTTAATTGAGTCGATTTCAACGGCAGTTGGCGCTACAAAGTGACCATTCTCAGTGCCCGCTGGCAGTGGCATTTGCTTGATAAGCTTACCGACTTGCTTGATGTGGTCGATATGGGCGTCAAGGTTAGCCTTCGCGGTCGCATCGATAACTGGGCCTACGTCGGTTTTCACTGAACTTGGGTTGCCAATCACTAACTCATCCATCGCACCTTGCAGAACATCGATAACGCGGTCTGCAATATCTTCCTGTAGGAAGAGTACACGCAGCGCCGAGCAGCGTTGACCCGCACTGGTGAAGGATGAAGACACTACATCGTTAACCACTTGTTCTGGCTGAGAAGTAGAGTCAACCACCATAGCGTTTTGACCACCAGTTTCGGCG
Organism: Shewanella sp. FDAARGOS_354; assembly: GCF_002209245.2. NCBI lineage: Bacteria > Pseudomonadati > Pseudomonadota > Gammaproteobacteria > Alteromonadales > Shewanellaceae > Shewanella > Shewanella sp. FDAARGOS_354. The sequence continues at coordinate 4,570,843 of NZ_CP022089.2, forward strand.
ATTAACGGAATGATTGCGCCTTCACGGTTTGCCAGTGTGCGGTTGATGAGTTTGGCTGTGCCCGTTGAACCGGTAAAGCATACGCCACCGATGCGCTCATCAGCCGTCAGTGCGTTACCTACGGTAGCGCCTGTGCCCGGTAGATATTGCAGCACGTCCGTTGGAATACCCGCTTGGTGTGCTAACTGCACTGCACGGTAACCAATGATAGACGTCTGTTCAGCGGGTTTTGCGACCACAGTGTTACCCGCAGCGAGGGCTGCTGAGACTTGGCCCAAGAAGATCGCCAATGGGAAGTTCCATGGGCTGATACACACGAACACACCGCGACCTTGGAGGAAGAGTTCGTTTAACTCACCCGTTGGGCCTGGGAGCAGTTCAGGTTTTGACATCAGCTTCTTAGCTTGCACCGCGTAGTAGCGGCAGAAGTCAACGGCTTCACGCACTTCGTCGATACCGTCTTGAATGCTCTTGCCCGCTTCACGGGTACAGAGGGCAATCAGTTCTTCGCGGTTTTCTTCTAACAGATCCGCCAGCTTTTGCAGGGCAGAGGCGCGCACTTCAACAGGCGTACGGGTCCAAGAGGCGAAAGCTGCACGAGCAGAAGACACGGCTTGTTCGATAGCCGCTTTGTCGGCAAAGGCCACTTGGCCCACGGTTTGAGTGGTATCGAATGGGCTAACCACGGTTTTGTGCTCGCCAGTTAAGGTTTGACCATTAACCAGAGGGCCCGCTTGCCACTGCGTCGATTTGAATTTGTCTAAGGCCGCGAAGAATGGCTCTGCTTCTGAAATGATGTTCATATTGAGTCCCTTGGAATTTTTGCGATCGCTACCGAAGATGTCGGTAGGTAAAACGATTTTGTTGTTAGCCAGGGTTTTGTAGCCTGTCAGGGTTTTCAGTGGGTGAACCACTAAAGACTCGATAGGGGTTTTCGGATCGACCAGCTTGTGTACGAACGAGGTGTTAGCACCGTTTTCCAGCAGGCGACGCACTAAGTAGGGCAGCAGATCCTTATGGGCACCGATTGGGGCATAGATACGCACCGCTTTCGCGCCAGCTTCCGACAGAATAGTGTCGTACAACTCTTGTCCCATACCGTGTAGACGTTGGAATTCGTGGTTACGATCGCCCGCCATATCGGAAATGGCCGCCACTGTTTGCGCGTTGTGGCTGGCAAATTGTGGGTAAATCGCGCCGCGGGTGGCGTCGGATAACAGGTAACGCGCACAGGCTAAGTAAGATACGTCGGTACCAGCTTTGCGGGTGTAGAGTGGGTAAGCAGCTTCGCCAGCCTGCTGCGCCCATTTAAGCTCGCTGTCCCAGTAAGCGCCTTTTACTAAGCGAACCGGGATTTCGTCGCCTTGCTCTTTCGCTAGGCGGGTTAACCATACCAGCACTGGCAGAGCGCGCTTAGAGTAAGCTTGCACCACGATACCGAGTAAGCCCCAACCCTTAGTGGCGTCAGAATTAAACAGTTTTTGGAACAGCTTTAATGACAGTTCGAGACGGTCAACTTCTTCGGCGTCGATAGAAATGCCGATATTTAATCCGCGCGCGAGTTTAATCAGGCGAATAACGGTGTCGTATAGCTCGGTCAATACACGGTCTTCGTTAGCGACTTCGTAACGTGGGTGCAGTGCCGACAACTTGATAGAAATGGTTGGGCGTGGTGATTCATTTTCGTTATAGCTTTGCGCGCCTAACTCGGTAATCGCATTGGCATAATCGTTAAAGTATTTTTCGGCATCTTTACGCGTTAGCGCGGCTTCACCCAGCATATCGTAAGAGTGGGTATAGCCTAACTTACGCTTGTCTTCGCTGTTCTTGAGCGCTTCTTTCATGGTGCGGCCGAGAACGAACTGCTTACCCATGATCTTCATCGCCGCCATCATGGCTTGGCGGATCACAGGCTCACCTAAACGATTGACTAAACGGCCTAATAGGCTACTCGGGCTACCATCGATTTTTTTATCTAAGCTAACAATTTTACCCGTGAGCATTAGGCCCCAAGTTGAGGCGTTAACCAGCACTGAATCGCTTTTGCTTAAGTGTTCATCCCATTTTGCGCCTGAAAGTTTATCTTCAATCAAGGCGTCGGCGGTGGCCGCATCGGGAATACGCAGCAGGGCTTCGGCTAAACACATCAGGATGATGCCTTCCTGTGTTTCTAAGCTGTATTGCTGCAGGAAGGCATCGATGCCAACCATTAAGCCTTTTTTCTCAAATTGACGAACTTTGTTTACCAGTTCGTGGGCACGACGAGTGACGCGCTCGATGGCTTCATCACTGGAGGGTACTAGTTTGATTAGCTCTGACAAGTATTGTTCTTCATCGACAATGTAGTTGTCGGTGACGGCTTTGAACAGTTCGTCGAGATTGGCAGAATCGTAGCGGCCTGCCAGCACTTCACTCGCTTTGAACATAGTAATCGCTTCCATCTTGGCCAGTTGTTTTCGGCTCTATTGTTGAAACAAAAATGGGGGGCGCGAAACGCATTTGATATTTTGTATACAATATGAAGCTTTGCGCGCGCAGATTATACAACCAAAATGTGACGGACAACACTATAGCGTGAAAGAATGTGAGGATTGTTTGATTGGCTTGTTAAGCGTTAGTTGTAACGCTTGATTGACAAAAAGCCAGTGTTTGAAAACACTGGCTTTAGCTTTGACTTTCAGATTATTTGCGTAAAAATTTACATCCAACGCTTCTTGTTGCGGCGTTGTGGTCTTGGCAGATATACCAAAATTACCCCAACCACTAAACCGGCGGCGGCAATCAGTCCGCCCTCACGCCATAGCGCAAATTGTGCCTCTTGGGCGCTATGATCAACCGCTACTTTGAGGTTATCACGCTCTTGAGTGGTTTTGTTCAGCATAGCTTCGGCTTCGCTTAGCTTGGCTTTGAGTTCATCCACTTCATCGGAATGGTTATTCGTCGAACTTAAGACTTCAGCAAGCTTGGCTTTGGTTTCGTTTAACTCATTAGTGAGTGTTGAAACTTGCTCACGAAAACTAGGCGTTGAGCTAATTAAGTTGGTTGGCACCCAACCTTCACGACCTTTATGGTCGATTATTTTTGAATAATCGCCCTGAGTTTCGCCAAGTAACGTAACGGGTTGTCCCGCTTCAATCGAACCCAAAATACGATAATCAGTACCAGGGCCGTTGAGAATATAAAGAAACACGTTATCCGAGATATAGCGGGGTTGGCCTTCGGCCAGCAGGTTAGGGGAGAGTAACATCATTCCCACCAGAGTCAGCATTCTTAACACTTTTGTATTCTCATCAACGAAATAGTGACCACATGCTAGGGATTTGAGGCCTGCAATGCAAGAGGGAAGTCATAGACTTCCCTCAACTTTGCCGCATCCATGCTAGCAATTCCTCTGTGTTAGTACATTTCTACGGCGAGCTTGCCATAGTCGTCATGTGCTTCTTAGTTAAAGATGCCTTTAATCATATAGAAGAAGATGATCGATAGACCTGCACCCGCAGGTAAAGTAACCACCCAAGACACAACAATGTTACGCACCACACCAATATTGATTGCCGCAATACCACGGGCCATACCCACACCTAATACCGCACCGACTAACGTTTGTGTGGTAGAGATAGGTAAACCAGTACCAGAAGCAATCACTACGGTAGAGGCTGCGGCTAATTCGGCAGCAAAACCGCGACTTGGGGTTAAGTGAGTAATATTTTTACCAATGGTTTGCATCACGCGCTGACCGAAAATCGCCAGACCCATAACGATACCCACAGCACCTAAAGGTAGGATCCACCATACTAACGGTGATTTAGATGCAATTTGGCCACCACTATTAACTACAGATACCACCGCAGCTAAAGGACCAATCGCATTTGCAACATCGTTTGAACCGTGGGCGAATGCCATACAACAAGCGGTTAAAACCATCAGGATCGCAAACACTTTTTCGACGTTAGCGTACATGGTTTTGTGGCTTGCTTTCTCATCCATTTTTAGACGAGAAATAAACACTTTACCTATGATACCAACGACCAATGCTATTACGCCCGCCAGGATATAAGCTTCGGCACCTTTTAAATGAATGCCAACGTGTGACAATCCTTTGAGGATCGTGACTAATGACATCATAAAGCCTGCGAACGCCATGTAGAAAGGTACATAGCGTTTAGCATTAGCAAGTGGGTTATCGGTGTTGAAAATCAGTTTTTGAGTGCTTTGGAACAGAATGAACGCCATAAAGCCAGAGATTGCTGGTGTAATGACCCAAGAACCAACAATACCGCCTACTTTTTCCCAAGCGACAGACTCAGTGCCAACGCCTACAGCCGCGAAGCCGATAATCGCGCCTACAATTGAGTGAGTCGTTGATACTGGCCAGCCTAATGCCGATGCCACGACTAACCAAATCCCCGCAGCTAACAATGAGCCAATCATGCCATATACCAGCAATTCAGGGGTTTGGGTAAAATAACTTGAATCAATAATACCGTTACGGATTGTACTGGTCACTTCGCCGCCGGCCAAAAAAGCACCTGCAAATTCGAAGATCATAGCGATAATAATCGCTTGTTTAATCGTAATAGCGTTAGAACCAACAGAGGTTCCCATCGCATTGGCCACATCGTTTGCACCAATGCCCCACGCCATTAGAAAACCAAACGCAGCCGCAATGGCAATAAGCCACGGCCCATTAGTGGCTAATACGTTAGCCACCTCCATACCTGCATCAACCATATTGATACCTTGATAACCTTATTTATTAAACGCGAGCAAGCATAAGCTCAAGACGCGAACCGACGCGTTCGGCCAGATCTGCAAGACCGCCGACCCATTCAATCGTTTTATAGAGGAACATCACATCGACAGGATTCAATTCTGATTCCAATGCGAATAATTGACGACGAAGTTGAATTTGTAAATCGTCAGTATCTTCTTCAATGATATCGAGTTCATTGATCATTTTGGCCACTAAGTCAACTTCACGACCACGGAAACCTGCTTCGAGCAAATCTTCGAGTTCGTTAATGACTTCTTTTGCAAGACCTACAGCGTCGATACAACGTTGTAAGTATGCGATAAAGGGGACTTGCATGACCTGAGGGATAAGCAATTGACGGCCGATTACACGACCAGAGATATCTTTTGCTTTGTTAGCGATTTTGTCTTGTTGTGTCAGTAGTTCCAATAGATCTGTACGCTCAACAGGCATAAACAAACCGCTTGGCAGAGTGAGGCGAATTTCACGTTTGAGTGAGTCCCCTTGCTTTTCCGCTAAACTAATTTGTTTACGTAGTTGAACTGCAGCATCCCAGTTACCTGTGATGGTGGCTTCGAAAAAGGGGACCAGTAACGATGCGCAATCGTAGACTTTGTCCATGTGCTCTTGAAGAGGCTTAATTGGCGATTTTGCAAACACGCCCAAAATAGAGTTTACTGGCATTGCCGTTTACCTATTTAGATTGTTCCATGATTGGAAAAAGCGGGCGCATGTTACCCTATGCGTCCGCGTATTGAAACTGTGTTTTTTGAGAAAAAATCACAGCTTTATTCTAACGGGTTATATACCAACTTCAAAACCAAATCCTACGGGATTTTTATGACACATTTGTGACATTATGAACTAAAAATGACGCGTGAATGAATATTTGATGACAAAATGAGCGGTGCAGTAATGAATGCTGAGATTGAATTAAAACTGTTTTTCCTACCTAAGTTTCAAGAATCCTTGATAAATAAGTTAGATAGCCTGCCAAACGCCGCTCCGCAGGGAAAGCGTCGCTTAAGCAACAGTTACTTTGATACCCCCGGATTACAATTACGCCAATGGGACATGGGGTTAAGGGTACGCGGGTTTGATGGTCACAAAGAGCAAACCATTAAGACGGCGGGGCAAGTTGTGGGCGGGATCCATTCACGTCCCGAATATAACGTCACCATTGAAGCCGACAGCCCAAATTTAAGCCTCTTTCCCGCCAATATCTGGCCCGAGAATGCCGATTTAGCCTCAGTGCAAGCGGCGCTTGGCTGCGTATTTCATACCGATTTTTATCGCCGTGCCTGGCATGTGACTCTCGAAGAGAGCCTCATTGAGGTTGCCTTGGACACGGGGGATATTACCGCTAATGGTCAGCATGAAGCCCTCTGCGAACTCGAATTTGAGCTATTGTCGGGGGATGCCAGTGCCTTATTAACCTTAGCGATGCAAGTGGCCGATAGCGTTCCTGTTCGTTTAGGTAAAGCCAGTAAGGCGCAGCGCGGCTATCGACTCGCGGGGCAATCAAAGCCGTTAACCTTGAGTGCGCTGGAGTTTTTACCGCTGCCCGTGCCAGAGGATCTCAACCTGCATCAGCCCCATCAACAGGATTTAACGGCTACCTGCCAAGTGCTACTGGAAACTGCACTCGAACGTTGGCAGCTGCTCGAAGCCATGATTGCCGAAGAACAAGACAACGAAGCCGTAATTGCCCTGTGGTGGCGGATGCGCGCCTGTATCCGTTTATTACGGATGACGCTGAGCCAGTTTGGCCTCGCTAATGCTACTTTGATGCAGCACTTTAATTTGATTGAATCGCAACTTACCTTTATTGAAGAGGCACAGGCCCTCGCAGCCTTGCTCGGCAGTCAAAAAGGCTTATTGGCTCGGCATGACGCCCGTCAAGTTTTGATGCAACAACTACAGCTGCAATTTGAGGCCATGGATATCTCTGGGCGATTAAACTCACTCTGGCAAAGTGTTGAATACGGTCAATTGCAGTTAGCGATTGTCGAGATCCTATTGGCGCTTAGTGCGGGGAATATCGAGCTGCCCGCAGAGCTTGGGTTGTCCCAGCATGCTGATCATGCGCAGGAAGCCTCGTGGCAGGCGGTTCTCTCGGCCATGCCAAGCGATAAGACCATGACAGCCGAGGATTATTTACAGTGCGCGGCGTTACTGGATGAGAGTATTCAAGTAGGGCAGGCCTATGGGCTTTTGTATGAGGCAAAATCCCGCGATGCCTTTAGGGCACCTTGGCAGGATTTAGTGTTAGGGATTAGAACCTTAGCCTGTTATCAGCAACTGACGCTGGCGGCGCAAACCCTTGGCATCGACTTAAGCGACTGGCTTGAGGCTAAGCAGCAAAGCTTACTCTTTGCGATGGAGGCGTCGAGACAAAACGCGATGACGCAAACGACCTATTGGTAAATGGCCGATTGGTCGAGACCCCTTTGAATGAAGCTTAGGAAGGCCATGCCTTCCTAATTTTTTTGAGCTTCCAATGCCTGTTTTAACTCGGCAATTTTGGCCAGCATCTGCGCCTGATTCTGCTCCATCTGCCGCTGGTTTTCTTCCATTCTGGCAAGAGCCATCTCGAGTTCGCTTTTAATCTCCGCCTTATGGGCGTCTTGACGTTCTTGGCGCTCACTTTCATCGGGGGCGACAAATACCGAGGCCATATAACCCGAAATCACCCCGAAAAAGCTTACACCGCTGACAATCACTATGCCGCCCACAATATGTCCTGCGGTGCTGACGGGATAAAAATCGCCATAACCCACGGTCGAAATCGTCACTAAGGCCCACCAAATGGCTTGCTCGGCGGTTTGAATATTGGCGCCCTCGGTGCCACTTTCGACAATCAGGATGATGATAGAGGCGAAGGTTAAAATGGTCACCATAGCGACCAGTAAGCTGGCGAGAGTGGCTTGTTTACGTTGTTTTATCAAGGGAATAAGGAAGGAGCGGCTCATGCGGATTAAACGAATTACCCGCAGAATTTGAAATACTCTAGCGATTCGCAGCGCTTCGATGGCCGGAATACTGGCAATGAAATCGATCCAGTGATGGCGCAGGTAAAAAAGTTTATCCCGCGCGCGAAATAGGCCTGCAAAGAAATTGACCATAAAAATCATGCAAATCGTGGTATCGATAAAAAACAGTAACCTGTAGGTTTCTTTGTCGAGTCGGCCAAAGGTCATCACTAACACTATGATGACCGAGAGCAGCGACAACAGCATCATGGCGAATTCGAAGGGAGATGGATTACCCAAAGAGCGGAGCGACCAAGGGGTTTTATCTGTCATGCCTAACATGATCCCTGTGTTTTAAGGCGGATGTCTAAGGTAAAAGAGTTTACGCTATGAGTAAATTAACTTTGTGATAAATCGCCCGACTTAGGTTTGTCGGGCGCTTAAATGCTTAGAGGCGTAACTACGATTAATCTTCGGCGACAAAGCGTACTAAATCTTCGAGCACGCGGCGTTTAATTTCAAGCTGAGAATCGGCGCTAAGACCATATTTTTCAGCGAGTTGTACATAATCTTCTGCGTTTAGAGAGACGGTTAAGCGGGGGCGAGTCGGACGTTTTGAAACACTTAAGCCTAAAATGGTACGGATTTGATCGGAAGGGCTGACACCTGCATCGAGCGCGGCTTTACGAATAGAATATTGAAACTTTTCATCGAGATCGAAGGCCACTTGCGTCGCTTTTGCGGCTTGCTGGTTCTTTTGCCATTGCTCTGGGAGAGGGTGTTTCGTTTTACTCATTAGGCGTTACCTGTTGCTATCAACCGTACATTTCGAGCGAATTCAATTGGGATTGTAATGGCTTAAGCGATAAAGTGCGAGTCGCGCACTTTATCCTATGCCAAACTTTACTGACCGGGCCAGTAGTCGCGAATGTCCGACAAGGGGCGGTATAAGGTCAGTACCACATCAGTATCTCCACCCTCGTACACTTCGACTTCTACCGCGCGGCTTTCGTCATCATCGAGCAGTAAATAATATTCGAAGGGCTCGCCGGTTGCACCATTGGCATCCTGCGGCGGTTTTAGGCCGCGGTAGTCTTCACGGTGAAAATAGCCAAACAGCGCAAAGGTCACTTGGTGATATTGCTTACCCAGCCATTGTTCGAGCTGCTCGGCTAGCTGTGGCGATAACTCTTGGGTGGTGAGTTCGGCGTGGTCTGGTTCATCGAACAGGGTGCTGAATTGCTCTAAATCGAATAACTGTTCCACCTGTGCGCGGGTAATTTTAAGGGAGAAGGCGAGGTAAGTTTCATCGTCTTCTTCAAGACTCAAAAATAGCGTCTCGCTACCATGCCCTTTTAGCACCCACTCGGTTTGCTGATTGCGTTCAAACTCATAGGTATTCACCGCTTCGACTTTCAGTTGTTGACCGCGCAATTGTGGCGGCAGAGCAAAACTATTGTCGATGGAGACCATATCGCCGATCTTGAGCGCAGAGGGATGATTGAGTTCACGCGCTGGCGGCGTCTTTTTACCAAAAATACTGTTAAAAAATCCCATATTCGCTCCTAAACAGTGCGCACCATGCCAAAGCTCACACCATGAGTGGCTGATTGGACATATCCGCGTGTCTAAAACAAAAAACAAAAAAGCCGAGCACAATAGGGGGTGATGGTCCCATCGGTGCTCGGCGTTTGGTCAATCATGAATTAGCTTTTACGTGCCTTGATACGTTCGAGCACGGCGTTGGCATTCGATTTTTGCTCACCAATGCCTGCTTCGGCTAATTTGGCCTGCAATGATTTATCGCTGCCTTCTTCGGCTAAGGTTTCAGCGGCTTTCAATCTGTCGTCAAACTGTTGTTGACGCGCCTTGATACGCTCTAATGAATCTTTGGCATTCAGCAGCTTAGAGTTGCTTGAGGCAAAAGAGTCGGTAATGGTCGCTGTTGCCTTTTGCACGCTTTCGGTGGTTTTGACCATGCTTAACTGACGTTGATAATCAGACAGTTGACGCTCGGTCTTCTTCACTAAATCTTTCAGACGTACTGCATGGGCGCTGAAGCTGTCATTCGCAGTTTGCTGCTCGGCCAGCTCTTGCTCTAATTGAGCAATTTTTTCAGCTACTTCAATGGCTAAGGCTTCGTTGCCTTTATCTAATGCTTGCGTTGCATAGCCTTCGTGTTCGGCAATTGAGCGCTTTAAGCGGTCAACTTCGCGGCTGGCTTGCATTTCTTTCGCCATCACATCGGTCAGTTCGCGCTTGGCGTTGGTTAAGTGTTTCTCGGCATCACGGATTTCCTGTTCGAAAATTCGAGTCGAGTTTGCGTCTACGATGCTTTGGCCAACTTCGGTGGCACCACCGCGAAACGCTGTTAAAATTTTGTTCAGAATGCCCATAATTGTGGCTCCTTATTTCAGATAGTCGACCATTTCATCGATAACTTCTAAGCAGTTATCGGATAAGACTGCTAACTCTTGCTCGATTTCGAGCATGCTAGATTGCAGAGACAGCGCGCCGTAAACCACGTATTTGTCATCAATTTTGGCAAAGGCTGACAATGGCATTGGAATGTTTAATTCGAGCATGGTCTCAAACATTTCGCTGCGACGTTCTTGGTTTACTTCGTTCTCGCCCCACAGGTAGCTGATGCAGAGAATTTGGTTGTCCGTAACCGATACGAATACCGGGATTTCTTCACGGCCGACCACATTCACTTGCAACACTTCGACTTCACCATCAATTGGATAGCAATCGAATTGGAAGCCGGTCTGGCTGTTATTGCCAAGGCTGTTGAGGTGATTAGCAAGAGTATGGATATTCATATTTGTCCTTATTGACATATTATGTCTGTGTTCAAAGATAGCATCGGGACATAATATGTCAAGTACTATCTTTATCCGTTAAAAAAGATCCAGTCCTTGGGTTTCGGACCATGCCTGTTGATGGTAATGGTACAACTGCAACGAACCGAGTTCGTTAGGCTTAATATTGGCGGCGTCCTGATAAAAATTGGCAGGAAATTCAAAGGCGCCTTTGACTAAACCTAAGGTTAACCAGTCATCCGCTATCGGCAGTGCTGTCAGCTCGCCTAGGCGATGCTGGGCATCTTTTCCCGATACAGTGGCAATGCTCCAGCCCCATTCTCCAAAGCTTGGGACGTTATGGTGATACTGTTTTACGTCAAACCCCGCTAAAGCCAAGGTTTTCGCGACCGAGATAAAGGCCTTTTGCGCGTGATAGGGCGAGGTTGACTGTACAGTCAGAGCGCCATCACTGCTCATTAGTTCCTTGAGCTTGCGATAGAAATAATCCGAATAGAGCTTATTTAAATCGGGATGGCTAGGATCGGGCAAGTCCACAATAATGGCGTCGTATTTATTCCCTGTGGCAATCAATTTATCGACTCCGTTAAAGGCATCGTCGTGGATCACCTTAACGCGAGGATTGTTAAAGGCATTGCCATTGAGGGCTAACAGGGCTTGGCTTAAACGCTTAGGCATATCCGTATCGGGCGTTTTAAAGAGTTGCACCAATGCGGCATCAAGATCGAGTAAGGTCACTTGCTCAGGCTCCCAGCGCAGCACTTGCTTTAGGCCCAGTCCATCACCACCACCAATGATTAATACCTTGTTGTGGCGAGCGCTGGCCGCAAGCGTTGGGTGAACTAAAAACGCATGGTAGATATGCTCATCGATACTCGAAAACTGTAATCGGCCATTGATATACAAAGAGTATATGGGGGAGAGGCCATTGCCGCGTAAGCGTTCGGTAAAGGTGAGTTGTTGAAAGCGCGTGGCCTTAGCGTAAACCACTTTGTCTTTATAGAGCAGATTGTTGAACTGTTGCTCCCAACTCGGCCCTTGAATGGCGAGCAGCAATAATACGCCCGTGACCACAAAATGCCCCGAGAGCAATAATTTCGCCCTTTGGATCTTGGGCCAAAAACGCCAGATAAACACAAAGCCCGCGAGCAAGTTAAAGCTGGCGGTCAGCGCGGCGGCGAGTTGAATATCGATGGCCAGCATAAAGCCGACCCAAATGGCCGCGCCAATCCCTGCGCCAATATAGTCGGCGCCATAAATAGTACCGGCATTATGCAGCAAGTGCTCATCTGATAGAGATTGTCTTACCCTCGCGATCAGCGGAATTTCCATCCCGATCATCAAGCCGAGCAAAACGCCCCAGACATAGGGCAGATATTCGCTCAGCTTTTGCAGCGAGCCAATCATGCCACCCTCGGGCAGTTGATCCGGTGGTAAGCCTAAGGTGGAGGCGATAAGCATCGGCAGCTGCTGACCAAAACCTATTACGGCTGCGGTAATTAAAATCGCCAGCGAGCCGCAGAGCGCGACCGTGAGTTCGAGCACCACAAAGCCAATAAAGGCATCTTTAATTTTGCGAGCGGCAAAGGCACCAAGACCCATGGAGACGATCATCAGGCCGATCATAGTGTAAATGGCGGCTTCTAACGCGCCTAAGATCCTGCCTGCGTAGTGGGACAACAGGTATTCGTAGATCAGGCCGCACCCAGCGAGTACGGCCATAATGCCCAATAGTAGGACATCATCGAACCAGCTTAGGCGACTCGTTTTTACCGTTTGAGTCGCAGAGCCGGTTATTTGGGATTCGTGCATTGGATTACGCCATTAGGGCCGTGAGAATAAGTGCGATAGCAATACTGATGGCCATTTCCACGGCAGCGATACCAATGTTGTGCTGTCTTTCGACTTCATCCGCTAAATCGATTCGTGCCAGCACCAGCTTTTTGATTACGAATAGCAGCAGTGTCAGTACCACCAACATGATGATAGAGAACACTAACCAGCCGATGATGTTGGTCACATAGGCGGTTGGGTTGAACAGGATAAAATGACTCGCGGCATTAAAGCTAAGTGCCATGGCGATCATAAAACCTGCGTGGCGGATGGCTAATGCTGTGTGGCCTTGGGCGAGAGCTTGCTGCATGGAAGAGTCTTGATTACGACTCGCGAAGCGTTTTTCGCGTAGGCGGGTGAGTAGCACTAGCATCAACTGCGAAATCGCAAAGGCGCTGAAGATGGCAATAAAGGTGTCGAGTGTTAAATCCTCGGCCCATAGCAGGACGGCGCGGATAATGATCGCGGTAGCGATGGCGGCGCTCGCATCCACAATGGCGACAGACACGTTGCCTTTAAGGATTTGCTGGTTCTTATCTAACTCATTTAGCGCGATTTTGTCGTGTAAAAAACGTCCGAGTTTAATCAGCACTAAACCAAATAACCCGTAGGCGCTCATGCCGATAGCTTCGGTTAAATAGGAGGGGGCAGCTGCGCCAGTAATAGCACCGGTCAGCACTATGCCGAGCGCGGCAACGGCACCGGCGGTGCTGATCCCAAAGGCAAAGTTATCGCGTTCGGCCAGCTCTTTACTGCTGTTGACTCTAACGCTCCAACCCTGCAAATAACGCATTAATGTCAATAAGATAACCGCAATCGTGAGGTCAATTGCCAGTATGGTGACTAGCTCTGGTGTGATACCGAAATCCTGAAATAATGTCATGGGAGATCCTTTAGTTTACTTGCCTCGGCGCACACTGCGGGTCGTGCGGTTGCTGGAATTACGGAAACTGCTGTCTTTAGAATAATTTGAGCGGAATTTGCTGCCCGACTGCGCGCTCGACTTATTCGCTGTGGTATTGGTTTTAGGTGCGCTGCTGCTCTCACGGGAGAGAGCCGTGGCACCCGTGCGCGATTTTGAATAGGGGCTGTCGAAGCGTTTCCCTTGAGAATCGAAACGTTTTTTGGTCTGCTCGAAGGTTTTTTCCTGCGCCTGTGCTTGTTTTGGCGAGGTATAGCGATAGCGACCTACGTCGTTGTAATAGCTGTAGCCACGGTTACCCGACCAACGGTCGTAATAAATGGGGCGGTGGAAAATATTCGAAAACATCGAATACATGCCGTACCAAGCCCAGAAGGACATGCCGCTCGAGTCTGTCTGCCAGCTGCCGTAGGCTGGGTTACCCACCAATTGGCTACCAGGGCCAAAATCTTCGGCATTATTGGCAAGGGCCGCCGCTTCACGGCTGATGGCATTAACGCGGGCAAGCTTGCCATCCGACATATCGGCAATCACGTTGACCGGATCGGAAAGCATGTCGTTATACAGGCTGGGATCGGCCGCTTGATAGAGATTCTCAACCTCGGCGAGTTGCTGGTCGAGATCGGTAAAGTTAGCCGGGTTCTTGGCATCGTCTAAGCGGCGCTTCAGCGACGTATACATTGGCCCTTCGGCGGTTGAATCCTTGGCTAATTCATCCAAGAGTGGTGCGAAATCGGGCTTTTGCTGTTTGAGCAAACTGCTGTATTGCTTGAGCAGATTGGCGTTACGTATTTGGCCGTCCTCGAGCATGGTATTGAGTGTCGAGAGGCGCTGCTGAGTGAGTTGTTGATACTTCTCAATTTTCTCTGGCCTGTCATCGCCACAACCCGTAAGCGATAAGGTCGCGGCCAAAATGAGTATCGACGTGAGAACCCGCATTAGCATTCCTGCCATGTTTTCTCCAAAAGTGCTGAAATAAAACTCAAATATGGGCGGACAATAATAATCTACTTGCCCAATATGTTTGCCTCACAGGTTATAGTACCCTAAACAGCCAAGAAAGAGGGGGCCACTTTCTGTTGGGCTGAGCTTGCATTTGCCATGGAGGAAAATTTGCCTTGAGGCATGGCAATGGCATCAAACCTGATGTGGCTTCATTCTATATCATTTATGACATAATATGTCGACGTTTAAATTTGTTAGGGATTATTATGGCCGTACAAAAAGACAGTAATAAGTCATTGTCTCCCCTCGTTACTCAAGCCGCAGAGCGGCATTGGGCACGCCTCGCCGAAGTATGGTCAGAAGGACTGGCAAATTTAACGCCTGCGCAGCAGCAGGAACTGAAAAACGTTTTAGGATTAAGCGATTATATCGCAGCGCAGTTAACTCGTTCTCCTGAATGGATCAACACCCTGTTTGCCGATGATTTGCAGCAAGTCGAACGAAAATTGTTTGATGCCCAGTTACGCGAGCTATTAACTAGAGCCACTACCGAAGACATGGCAAAACGCCTATTGCGGCGATTCCGTAATTATCAAATGGTGCGGTTAGCATGGCGAGACTTTTTAGATTACGCCAGCTTAGAGGAGTCTTTGCTCGATCTTTCTGCGCTCGCAGAGGCGTTAGTTATTGGCGCAAGGGATTGGCTTTATAAAGAGATGTGCGCGCAATACGGGACACCAATGGATAAGGCGGGTAATCCTCAACCGCTATTAATTTTGGGTATGGGAAAACTCGGTGGCCGAGAGTTGAACTTCTCTTCTGATATCGATCTGATTTTTACTTTCCCAGAACATGGTGAAACCGTTGGTGGTCGTCGTAGTCTTGATAATCAACAGTTTTTCATCCGAATGGGACAGAGGCTCGTTAATTTACTCGACCAAATTACTGTTGATGGTTTTGTATTCCGCGTCGATATGCGCCTGCGCCCTTATGGCGAGAGCGGGCCTTTAGTCGTGAGCTTTAGTGGTCTTGAGGATTATTACCAAGAGCAAGGGCGTGATTGGGAGCGCTATGCCATGGTTAAAGCCCGCTCGCTCGGGCCTTGGGATCATTTTTCCGACGAGCTACACAGTTTGTTGCGCCCCTTTGTTTATCGCCGTTATATCGATTTTTCGGCGATTGAATCCCTGCGAAAAATGAAACAACTCATCGCACAAGAAGTCCGCCGTCGTCAGTTAACCGACAATATTAAGCTCGGTGCGGGAGGGATTCGTGAGGTGGAGTTCGTTGTACAAAGCTTCCAGTTGATCCGTGGTGGTCGTGAACCCTCGCTGCGCCAGCAAAGTCTGTTTGGTGCTATGGGCACCCTTTATAGCCTTGGGCAGTTTGAATATCTGGCGGTCGATGAGCTAAAACACAGTTATTTATTGCTGCGCCGTGTCGAGAATCTTTTGCAAGCGATTGATGATAAACAAACGCAAACCTTGCCGAATAATCCTCTCGATTGGGAGAGGCTTTGTTATGTGCTAGAGATAGCTAATGAAACTGATCTTCGTACCCATATCGAGGCGGCGATGGCGAAAATTCATCGTCACTTTAAGGCTACCGTTGGCGGCGAAGAAGGCGAAGAAAAAGCCGAGCATTGGACAGCGCAGTTGTGGAACGTACAGCAGGATGATCACGCAATCAACTTGTTAGCTGAGCAGCAGATTGATGATGAAAAACTCTGGCCTTTACTGAGTCGTTGGCGTGAAACCGTGACTAAACGCTCGATTGGCCCGCGTGGACGTGAAACTCTCGATAAATTAATGCCAAGGTTGCTCGACGAGTTGCTTAATCAACCTAGCCCTTCAGCGGCTTTTGAGCCCGTGTCTAAAGTGCTTGAGCAAATTTTAACGCGTACTACCTACCTTGAGTTACTGTGCGAAAACCCCGGCGCCCGTCAGCAACTGGTGAGTCTGTGCTGCGCAAGTCCTTGGATTGCGGTGCAACTTGCAAAGTTTCCTATGCTGCTTGATGAGCTTATCGACCCAGCGCATCTATACGATACAACTTCGCTGGATGATTATCCGAGTGAACTGCGCCAGTATCTGCTGCGGGTACCAGAGGATGATATGGAGCAGCAAATGGAGGCGCTGCGTCAATTTAAGTTATCGCAACAACTTAAAATTGCCGCCGCCGATGTCACCGGTGTATTGCCTGTGATGCAGGTGAGTGACCATTTGACTTTTTTGGCTGAAGCCATTATCGAACAAGTGGTGATGCAGGCATGGCGGCAGATAGCGGTGCGCCATGGCGTGCCAAGTTATCTAGCGGAAAGCAGCGACACGGGCTTTGCGGTGATTGGGTATGGCAAGTTAGGGGGTATTGAGCTGGGTTATGGCTCAGATTTGGATTTGGTTTTTCTGTATGAAGCGCCGGAAAATATGACCAATAGCCTAACCAATGGTGATCGACCGATTGAAGTTGGTCATTTTTACCTTAAACTGGCTCAACGTATTCTGCACTTATTCTCGACCCGAACGACCTCGGGTGAATTGTATGAAGTGGATATGCGCCTGCGTCCTTCTGGGGCATCGGGTCTTATGGTGAGTGAGATCGCCCGCTTTAGTGAATATCAAACCCAAGAGGCGTGGACATGGGAACATCAAGCGTTAGTGCGTTCACGTTTTGTGTTTGGTGATAATAGCTTGGCTGTCAAGTTTAGCCAAATCCGCGCTTCAGTCTTAGAGCAGCCAAGGGACAAAGACGAGCTTAAAAAAGCGGTTCGTGAGATGCGGCAGAAGATGCGCGACCATTTGCTTAAGGTTGCCGAAGGTGAGTTTGATTTAAAACAGAGTCCTGGCGGGATTGCGGATATTGAGTTTATTGCACAATACTTAGTGCTCGCCAATGCCCATGAGTACCCTGAGTTGTCAATTTGGTCAGATAATGTGCGTATCTTCGGCGTGTTGGCTGAGCTTGAGCTCTTGCCACTGATGAGCGCTCAACATTTAACCCAAAGTTATTGCTGGTTAAGGGATGAAAATCATCGCCTAACTCTACAGCAAAAATCAGGGAAGTTGGCTTACGCCGATGTAGCTGCTCATGCGGAGCGGATACTCGCCATTTATCAGACGATACTTGAGTAAGTAAAAACAAGTGAATCAAGTAGTGAGTCGATGCTTGATATAGAGTTGGAGCGAGCTATGCAATTACCTCCTATCCCTGAGAATGAGTTGCAACGTTTAGCCACCTTAAGGGCATTGAATATACTCGATACCGATGCCGAGGAAAGATTTGACAGGATCACTCGGCTGACTCGGCGGATCTTTGCTCTGCCGATTTGCGTGGTGACCTTAGTTGATGCAAATCGTCAATGGTTTAAATCCCGCCAAGGATTAGCGGTGACGGAGACATCAAGGGATGTTTCGTTTTGCGCCCACGCCATTAATCACGATGGTATTTTTATCGTTAACGATGCCTTAACGGATCCCCGTTTTCACGATAATCCTTTAGTCACTCAGTCTCCCCATATTCGTTTTTATGCTGGTTATCCTTTGACTATTCATAGCGAATATCGGGTGGGGACGTTGTGCTTAATTGATAATGAGCCGAGGGAATTTAGCGAAGATGATATCGAAACCTTAACGGATTTGGGGCAGATGGTTGAGGCTGAGTTGTTGTCTATTGCACAGAATACTTTAGATCCTTTAACGATGATTTCTAATCGGAGAGGATTTGAACTCCTTGCTTATCAATCTCTTGCTAGTTGTCGACGCATGGATTCTCAGGCAGCGTTAGTCTTTTTTGATCTGGATTTTTTTAAAGAGGTCAATGACCGTTTTGGCCATCGCAAGGGCGATCAGGTACTTTATGATTTTGCCCATATTTTAATGGCGGCATTTCGGGAATCAGATGTAATCGCGAGATTAGGTGGCGATGAGTTTGTGGTGCTATTAAGTTTAGTGCAGCCCGATACCGTTGGCTTTGCCATCAAACGATTTCAATTATTACTTGACCAATATAATCAACAACATCCACAGCAAAACTCCTTAAAAACCAGTATAGGTATCGCCCATTGGTCGCCTGATTCGGATATCAATCTTGAGGATTTACTCGATGCTGCCGATAGGGCAATGTATCAGGATAAAGCCGAACATCATTCAAAAAAACCTTAATGGCGGATATAAAAAGGGAGACCTGAGTCTCCCTTATGACAAATTGTTATCCGGTAATTTGCATTATCCAGTGTTGGTACAAGGGTAAACCGATTAACACGTTCACCGGAAACGTAATCCCGAGGGATGCTAACATAGCGAGTCCGATATTCGCTTCGGGAATTGCGGCTCGTATGGCGGCGGGTGCGGCAATATAAGAGGCACTGGCACTTAAACCTGCAAGCACTAAGATGCTTCCGGCAGGTAACTCGAGCCATAACCCCACTCCAATCCCACACCATGCCAAGATAAAAGGTGTGACGGCGGCAAACACTAATAAGCGCCACTGCTGCAATGGGAGTGGTAAACAGACTTTCGCTGTGACTAATCCCATCTCCAGTAAAAACAAGGCCAGTAGCGTTTTAAAACCTCCTAGTAATACAGGACTAATGGGTGCAAGCCCTGTCGGACCATAAAGCCAACCGATGACGACTCCACCCACTAGGAGTATTACGCCGCGGCTGGTCAAGGCCTCATGCAGTATGCTCGATTGCTGAGTATTAGGCACTGTAGCTTCTAGCGGCTGTTTAGCGCTTAAATATCGGTGTAACCAGAGCATAACCACAATCGCTGGGAGTTCGAGTAACACCAAATATAAGGTGGTTTCCGGTCTTAATATCATCCCTGATTTTTCCACCATGGCGATAACAACGGCAAATGTGCCTGCGCTGACCGATCCATAATGGGCTGCAATACTAATGGCATCCGTGCGTCCGAGCCGAACTAAGCGCGTGAGCACAGGGTAAAGTACTAATGGGATGATCAAACCCAGTGCAACAACAGCAACGAGTTCAGTGATCACTAAGTGTTGAGTATGACCATGCAGTGCCATTCCGCCCTTTAACCCTAAGGTCAGCATTAACAAAATGGATAGGGTTTCGTAAATGGCGGGTGGCACTTTAAGGTCGGATTTGACTAAGCCTGCGAGCAAACCTAAGGCGAAAAATGCAATGACAATATCTGGCATAAGTATCTCATTAATAAAGGCATTAATATTTTAAGGCTATCATTTGTAAGCGTAACGCCAACCACACATTCCAATCCTAACTGATCAACTTTACCCTGTCTGCCATTATCAACTGCCAGGGTAATCATCATGCACCGTACCAAAGAACAATGGCTGGCCTTGTTTGCCGAGCAAGCCCAAAGTGGTCTCACCCAAACTGAATTTGCAAAACGTCAGGGCATCATTCCTACATATTTTAGTTATCGCAAGCGTCAGTTGTTGGCGTTTCAGGATGATGACGGTGGCTTTGTTGAGCTGACGCCACAGGGTTTGCAGCTGAATCAATCCATTTTGCTACGCAAGCGCGATATCGAATTGCAGTTTCCAGCCGGCACCGATGCACAGTGGTTAGCAGCCTTGCTAAGAGCGCTCTGACCATGAAAATGTTCCTCGATGTGCCTAAGGTCTATTTGCATAAACAGCCGGTCGACTTTCGTAAATCCATTAATGGCTTATCGTTGCTGGTCGAGCAAGAGATGCAGCTCTCGCCATTTAGCGGCGCACTGTTTGTGTTTTGTAATCAGCAGCGTACCCGGTTAAAAGTACTGTACTGGGATAGCACCGGGTTTTGCCTGTGGTACAAACGGCTTGAAAAAGACAAGTTCCGCTGGCCACGGCAGATGCCTGGCAAAATACTGTCTATTAGCGAGCAGCAATGGCATTGGCTGTTGCAAGGTGTCGATATCCAAAAAATCACCGCCCATCAGCCACTGCATTACCAGAGTGTGGGCTGATATGACGATCGGCTATAAATCCTTATGATCGCATCCAAAACAATCTAAATTTTACCAAGCACTTAGCTAAATTGGCCGTTACAATAGCGGCCATGAAAAAGACACCTCAATCCTTACCTGATGACGTTGCACTGCTCAAGAAAATGCTGCTTGAGCAGACGCAAAAGCTTGAGCGCAAACTGGCGCAAAAAGATAAACGCATCGCCAAATTAGAGCGGGTTAACCAGCAACTGTCGGACAAGTTGCAGCAGTTGCTGGAGCGTTACAACCTGAAGAAGTACCAGAAATTTAGCCCCAGCAGTGAAACCTATGAAGGTGAAGGCGAGGTGTTAAATGAGGCCGAACAGCTTATTGAAGACGAGTCAGTAGCGACAGAGCCAGATACTCAGACGACCGAGAGCGCTAAGAAAGCTGCTAAGCCACGCCGCCCACGGATTGCCCCTGAGCTGCCGCGCGTTGATGTTATCCATGACATTGACGATAAAACCTGTGCTTGCTGTGGCCATGCGCTACATCAAATGGGTGAGGAAGTCAGTGAGCAAATCGAGTTCGTACCGGCACAAATCCGGGTGCTCAGAAACGTGCGGCTGAAATACAGCTGCCGGCAGTGTGAAACCACGGACACCAAGGTCGACATTAAAATTGCCGATGTGCCACCGGCGGTTATCCCTAAGAGCATGACCACACCGAGTCTGCTTGCCCAAATCATCAGCAGCAAAATGCACTATGGCTTACCGCTTTATCGTCAGGAGCAGTTGTTTAATCAGGCCGGTATTGAGCTTAGCCGTCAAACGATGAGCCGCTGGCTGATAAGCTGTGCAGAGAAACTGAAACCGTTACTGGCGTTAATGAAAGCTGAGCTTCTGAAACAGCCCGTGCTGTGGGCAGATGAAACCACGGTTAATGTGCTGGATGTTGAGAAAAGCACCTGTTATATGTGGGTATATGGCTGTGGCTTAGAAAAAAGTACCGGCCCCAAGCTCGTGCTGTTTGATTATCAGGATAGTCGCAGCAGTAAACATCCCACCGACTTCCTGGCGGGGTTTAACGGTTATCTGCAGGTCGACGGTTATGCCGGATATGAGAAAACCCACGCAACCTTAGTCGGCTGCTGGGCGCATGCCAGACGCAAGTTCGTCGAAGCCCAAAAAGCGCAGGGCAAAGGCAAAACGGGTAAGGCCGATGTGGCCCTTAACCATATCCAGAAACTCTATGCGCTGGAGAGTAAATTAAAAACTGCGCCGCCTGATAAGAAATATGAAGCCAGGCAAACGCTAGCCAAGCCGTTGCTCGCGCAATTCAAAAGCTGGTTGGATAAATCAAGCGAGAGTGTCACGAAAGAAAGTTTACTGGGAGCGGCTATTACGTATAGCCTGAATCAGTGGCCCAAGCTTGTCCGCTATCTGGATGATGGCTGTCTGAATATCGACAACAATCGTGCGGAGCGCGCCATCAAACCGTTCGTGATTGGTCGCAAGGCGTGGTTGTTCGCTAATACCAAGACGGGAGCACAAGCCAGTGCGGCACTGTACAGCCTGGTCGAGACCTCAAAAATCAACGGACTGGAGCCGTATGATTACCTATGCCGCTTATTAACCGAGCTACCCAAAGCCAACACCCAAGAGAAACTACAGCAACTCCTGCCTTACTGATCACCAGCCACACCGCAAGGTGTGGTTGGCGTTACGCTTACTATCATTTTATTTGAAAACCATTGAACGCTGGAGATTCTGAACCTAATTCGATATATTGAAAAATAAATTATTTGCTAATTAGGTATAGATAATTATCTATGGATAAATCTTCTCAAGGTCAATTAAAACTACGGCATTTGAGTTTTCGGTTACTTGAGGTTTATGTGCAGGTGGTTCGATTGGGCAATATTTCGGCGGCGGCTCGCACCCTGCACCTTACTCAGCCCACAGTGTCACTGCAACTTAAAAAGTTAGCGGATATTTTGGGCGAACCTTTGCTGAACAGTATTGATGGCCGTATGTCGCCAACCTTAATAGGGCAAGAGCTTTACCGAGCCGCCTGCGATACTTTGAGCCGCTTTGAAGATTTCGATGCCTTTATCCAGCAAGCCAGAGGTGGCAGCATTGGCCATATCAATATCGGTTTAGTGACTACGGCAAAATATGTGGTACCACGGATTTTAGGGGCGTTTTATCGGCAATTTCCGCAGGTCAAAGTGACCTTAAATATCGGTAACCGCGCGCATATTTTGGGACGATTTGAGCGCCAAGAAGATGATTTATATCTCTTCAGTCATCCACCCAGTGGTGAGCAAGTATTATCGGCGAGGATCATTAAAAATCCGCTGCAGCTTATTGCGCCTAAGGATCATTGGGCGGTTGGCCGTCAACAAGTTCGCTTTAGTGAATTGAAGCAAGAGCGTTTTATTATCCGCGAGCCCGGCTCGGCAACCCGCCTGATGTTTGAATCTTGGTGTAGCGCTCAAGGGATCGCCTTGAGTGAAACGATGCAAATTGAGAGTAATGAAGCGATCCGCTTGAGCGTGGCATCAGGCTTAGGCTTATCGGTTATTTCAGCGCACACTTTGCAGGAAGGGCGTGAAAAACCCGCAATCTTGTCAGTGAACGGATTTCCGCTGGAGAGTAATTGGTATCTTGTTGGCCGTCGGGACAAGCGTTTGCCCTATGCCGCAATGCAGCTTGTGGCGTTTATGGCGACCCATCTTGCCGAGTGTATCGAACCAGAGTGGGTTGCGGCGGATATCCAGCAGTTAAGTGCTATCTTTGCGCCTGAAAGTTTGTCTTGGTAAAGGGTTACGGCAGAGGTTGACCGCTGCCGCTTCTTTGGGCGTGTTGAGGGTTCAGGATTGTTTTGTGCTGTGGCTCATTTCGATTAGCCGACTATAGGTGCGTCGAAACTCAAAACTGAGGGCGCCGCCTTGGTAGAGGTCCATCAGTGGGACGTCGCAGCTTAAATATAAACTGACATCTTGATCGTATAACTCATCGATAAGGCTGATAAAACGCCGAGCAGGATCATCGTTGGCGGCGTAGGAAAGTTGCCGCTCTCCCGTAGTGGCCGCTTGGTTTGCACCAGTGCCATCCTCAGTGCCGCGGGCACGGATCCAACTTTTTACTTCGCCGCCCAGTTTGGGAACACCGCTCAGCATTACGATCTTAAATCGACTGGCAATTTCGATGTAATCGAGTTGTGAGCGCGGGCCATCACACAGGGCATAAAAGTCGAACCAAGCGACGGAGGGGAGATGGCCTTCAGCTGTGGCGCGCACGACGGGGATATCCCGCTGGCAGACTCGCAGAGTTCTTGTTTGAACAGTGTTTGCGCCTTGAGTGAGTGTGGTAAAAATACCATCAAAATCCAGTGTGCCACTTAGTCCAATATGGTTTGAGATGGCGGCGATGGCCTCTGCCGACGGTTCGTGATTCAAGGCGTGCAACCTGTGGTCTTGCTCGCCATTCAGATGCAGCATTTGGGTATGGGCCAGGAGCTGGGCAATGCAGGGTAAAAATCTGTGCCTTGCTAGGCCATTTTCATATAAACGTTCGATGGGAATGTTGGATGTGGCAATCAGCACGACTCCTTGGGCAAACAAGGTTTCAAACAATCCGGCGAGGATCATGGCATCGCCAATATCTGAGACAAAAAACTCATCGAAGCAGAGTACCTTACACTCCTTTGCTAAATTTTTTGCAATCAATTTAAGGGGATCGCGCTGCCCCGCATGTTCCTTTAAGGCTTGGTGCACTCGCGCCATAAAGCGGTGAAAGTGCAATCTCAGTTTTCCTTGCTGTGGCAGAGCATCAAAGAACAAATCCATCAGAAAGGTTTTACCGCGACCGACATCGCCCCATAGATATAAACCTTTGAGTGGCTGAGCGTCTGTTCTACCAATAATCTGCTGATACAACTTATCTAAGGCGAGCACTGCCTGCGCCTGCGCGGGATCCTCAATTAACTCGAACCCGATTTTAGCTTGATAAATGGCTAATGGTGTTTGGTTTTGGGTTGACGGTGACAACGGCTTGAAGGTCATGGAATTTGTCATAAATTGAGTCAATTTTAGGCGGTGCTAGAACCAATATGGGATGGGACATCTGCCCAATCGTCTTCAGCCTAACATAGATTGTTGTAGGGCTAAAATCTTGTCTAAAACACAGCCTGGTTAAATATCAAAGAAATCCAATGCTTTATTATTGAGAACTTTTAACCTAACATCTTTTTCACAAAAATAATGATCTGGAACTAAACCTATGGGTAGCAAAGGCCATAGTGCCACATTTATCAGTGCCTCAACCGCAATTGAAGGTGAGATGCAACTGGCGGGCACGGCATTCGTTGCGGGGGCATTAACAGGTAAGATCCGCGGTGCTGGACTGATTAAAATCGAGTTTGGCGGTGAGATCACGGGTGAAGTGAGTTGTGATGAACTGAGAGTTTGTGGGGTTTTTCGTGGCAAAGTGCGTTGTAATAAGTTAGTGATTGTGAGTTCTGGTGTCGTTGAAGGCGAAGTGTTGAGCCATCAATTAGAGATTTATGAGGGCGGACAATTTATCGGTCAGCGCCTAAAAAATACTGAATTGGATCATTTGCCCGATTTACTTCAGACCTTAGCGCCAGACGTTATTGCTTCCAATGCGAAAACCGCTCACGTTAACGCCTTATATGCCAGCGAGCCTAAAGATCATCGGCAGGGAGTACACAAATGGTTGTCCTATGGCGCTGCCGCAGTTGCGCTCATCACGGTTGCTGGAATGATGGCACCAACACCGTTGACTTCATGGTTCACAACCCTTGGTCAAACGGCTTCAACGTCAGTGAGTACTGAGCAGAGTCCGTCAGTGACAACTGAGTCTATGTTGTTATCGCCAGTAAAAGATGACTCTTTAGCGCCGAATGGCGTTATGGCCGCTACCGATAACGAGTCGCAAAATGCTGCATTGATAACCTCGGATAAGGTCGAGACCAGCAGTGCTGAAAATCATCAAGCCCATATGAATATCGACTCGGGCGCTGCTATGGAAGACTTAGCGCAAATGGAACAAGGCCATGCCCAAATGTTACAGCAAGGCAACGCGAGTGATGTTCCTAAGGATAAATTATAACGAGATCAATCATTCACCTTGACCTCCTCTAGTTGCCATCCCGGCAGCTTAGCTGAGAGATCCGCCGAGATTTTGGCGACATCTCCCCGTAAAATGATTAGAGGTTCACCATAAAACGCTTGTTGTGCTAATTGCATCAACTGATTGGGCGATAGTGCCTGCAGTTTAAGGTTTATGGCTTGTATCGATTGTGGATCTAATCTAAGCACCTGTTGATGAATAAATTGGGTTTCGCTCAGGTTAGGATTATCTTGCGTTAACAAGGCTTCGCCAATCAGATAGGTTTTGAGGGCGGCTAATTCCCCTTCGCTTGCAGGCGTTGAAGCCAGCAGTTTCAAATGATCTAAGATCCCCACCACAAAGGCGCCCGTATGTTCTATTGCCGTGCTGCCATAAAACTTGATGCTAGTGGAGAGTGGTGCATTGGCGCACTGACCATAGATCCCGTAGGTCAAACCGCGCTTTTCTCGCAAATCGTAATAGAGTCGTCCGGAAAAACTGCGTCCTAAGAGTGCGGCTAAGCTGCGGCAAGCTAACGGCATATCCCGCGCTGACAAATGCTTATCGTCGAGGGCATACCCTATTCGCATTTGTGTTTGCACACTACCCGGTGCATCAATCAAATACAGCGTGCGGGATTGTGGTGGCTTTTGAGTGTTGATGAGGTGTGATGGAGAGTCCGTATTTATGCGAGTTGGCCACTGGCTGAGGCTCTGCTTAATATCAAACTCGGTTTGCGCATGATTAGGTAAAAATAACTGCCAGTTTGCCTGAGCAAAGGTGTTCTGCTGTAGCCGCGACAGTTCGCTTAGGCTAAGTGAGTCAAACAAGGCCTGATTGTTGATGTTCTTGTTGTAGGGATGTGCTGTCCCTAGGAGTTTGTCCCGCCAGACTTTATCGATTTCGGCGCCACTAAAGGCATTTAAATGCTTATTAAGCTTCAATTGACGGCGAATATTATCGATATCGATTGCCGCCGTTTCACTAAATGCATCGGGCTGCCAAAACTGTATCAGTAAATGGTATAGATGATTAGCTGATGCGGGGCACGTTAAGCTGATATTAATGCTATGCAGCGTGACTCGAGTTTCGAAGGTTTCAAGGCAAGCATCGGCTTGGGTCAGCGCTAGGCTACGAGCTTTTTCCTGAAAGGCGACTTGTAAAATATCAGGATTATCAAAGGGTATAGTGGGGCTAATTGCTACTAGGCTCATTCTGTTAGTAAGGTTTTGAGTCGCGCTAGTCGTACGCTGTAACTGGTAAGGTAGGGTGACGCCATTGGGGGTGACATCAATAAAAGGTTGCTCATTGGGAAGATAAATATTTCCGACTTGAGGTAGGTTGGGTTGGGTATCAAAGTTTGCCAAACTGGGCGCTTGAGTTGGGGTAAAGCTAAGCGGCGTCTGCTGACAGGCGCCAAGTATGACTGCAATAAGCCCAATACTCATGGTTTGCAGTGCGTTAGATAATCTTGAGGTTGGTATTAAGCAGTTGTATCTGAATGTTTTCATCATAGCACTGCATCCTCTAAATCGTCGCTAATACCTGCGGGTAACCATTCGAGTAAGGTTTTTCCAAAGCGGATATACCAAGGCGGTAACAGATCAACCCTGACCATATTGGGAGTAAAGTATTGCAGGGCAACGCGCTGGATATCCGCTGTGGTTACTGCGTTAACCCTTTCCCATTGCGCCGTTAAGGGATAGGCTTGATCCTGTTTGTCGGTGGCGGATAGTAAGGTGGCTAGGGATTGAGTGTTGTCGAGCTCTGCCAAACGCTGGTTTAACCAGGTTTGCTTGAGCTGACAAAGCGTTGCATCACTTATGCGAGTTTGTTGGGTTTGCTTAATTAACGCTAAGACCATGTCGGTTAGTGCATTAAGGGAGGTTTTTGCCCTTGGCACTAATACCAGATTGGTTATGCCATGATTTTCTAGCTCAAAGGGCAGTGAATAACTCAACATTTGTGCCGGATCGTGCAGGCTGATTTGTGCGAGGGCGCTGCGAGTATTTTGAAATAAATAGCCTTCGAGCAGGCGTATAGCGGCAGCATCGGGATGATTTTTACCTACCGTATGCCACGCAAGCAGTAAGCCGGGCCAAGGGCCACGTTCATCGATGAGCTCCGCATGCACGGGCTTAGGGTTAATTTTTAGCTCGTCAAATTTGGCAATCGGCTGATTAGGCGTGGGCCAAGCACTAAAGTGTTGTGCAATAAGCAACTTGACGTCGGAGGGAAGTGTGCCGACCAGAGATAGCTGCATCGCATCGGGACGATAATGGGCGCGATGAAAGGCGACTAACCGCTCGGGACTTGCCTGAGTAATATCCTCACGGCTACCGATAATACCGTGGCCATAGGGCGTATCTTTAACCTGTGCTAGCAGAAATTCCATCGCACTACGCACATAGGGTTGATTATCTATGGTCTGCGCCATCTCTTGGAGCACGGTTTCTTGCTGATTTTTCACTGTGGTTTCGGTCAAATCGGGGCGAATAAAACGATCGGCCTCGAGGAACAAGCCCAAGGCGAGGGCTTGGCTCGGCAGAGTGACATAGTAATTGGTGTAATCGAAGTGGGTGCTGGCATTAAAGCGGGCGCCTAAGGCGCTTAGCTGTTGTGCATAGGTGTCGCCGGGTGCCTGTTCACTGCCCTTGAATAACATATGCTCGAACAAATGCGCGTATCCCGTTTGCCCCTTAGTCTCGTTGCGCGCCCCTACAGTAAATTGGCTGGCAATGGTGAGGGTGTGTTTATCCTCAAGGGGCAATAAGTGTACGGTAAGGCCATTGGCGAGGGAGTAAGTTTCGATGCGTGATTCTAATTGATAAAGCGTTGCAGCGCCTTCGATTTGACATTGTGCCTTGAGCGCTGGACTAAGCAGCATTATCAATATAGCAAGTCCAAGGCGTGTGTGTGTGTTCATTTGGCATCCCATCTCAATTTCCGATTGATGGCATAACGCAGTGGTGGTGTTGGCGCATCAGACACTCGTCGGATTTCATCTAAATCAGTTGAATAGCATTCAGTTTTTGTAAAGAGCTGCTATGATGGCACAGTTCTTTTTCTGGCATAAGTACAAGATATGGTAAGCAGATCTCCGTTCGAATCCTTTCAGTGGAAAAGCGATATTTTTAACTGTGAAAGCACTGATATCGATAATTTTTATCTACAGCTTGAGCAGGAAATGTCCCGTTTGGGGATGGTTGAGAAAAAACTCGGTGACGTGGGTAAATACAGTGTCAGTCTGTATCAGTCACCTGCAGCGAAATCTGGCTTACCTTCGTTATTGATCAGCGCAGGATTTCACGGTGAAGAGTCTGCTGGTCCTTGGGGATTACTGCACTTTTTAAGTGAGGCATCAGTCGAATTATTCGAACGGGTAAACTTAAGTATTTTGCCTTTGGTGAATCCAACGGGGTTTAAACGCGGCCACCGATTTAACAAATTTGGTGAAAATCCTAACCGAGGCTTTGTATTTGAAAACGGTAAACCTAAGGCAAATGAGAGCACCTCAGTTGAAGGTAAATTACTGTTAGAACACGCACAATTACTGATTGCGGCGAGTCGTGATGGTATTTTAACCTGCCATGAAGACGTCTTAAGTCATGAAGCTTATGTTTATTCTTTTGAGCCAAGCCAAGTGCCAGGGCGTTTTAGTCTCGATTTACGCGATACGCTGGCAGGATATTTCCCCATTGCTGTTGATGGTGAGATTGATGGTTGCCCGGTTAAAGATGGCTTGATTTTCAATCATTTCGATACCTCGTTTGAGGCATGTTTAGTGCGCAGTGGCGCGCGTGTTGGCGCCTGTACCGAAACGCCAGCGTTGCAAAACTTTGATCAACGGGTGTTAGCAAATAGCGCGGCAATGACCCACTTCTTAGCGCTATGCGCGCCTTTATGTGATTGATTATAAAGCTTGATTGCAACCAATATAAAAATACCCGCCAAGGCGGGTATTTTTATAGAGTAAGCAGCGTTAACACGCCCTAGCCATACAACTATTGATTAATAATTGTCGGTACGCCTGTGCGCTCGTCCAGTAGCTTTTTGATCACGCTGGAGTCGGTATCAGCTTTGGCAATAAACTTAGCGATGTCTTTTGGTAAAGCAATTGCCACAGGCTCGTTTGACTCAAACTCAGCAATAGTGCGTGATAGCGGCTGATGCACGGCTAAATAACGCTTTCCATCTGGCTCTTCGGTCGCTTTAATCGGTTGGTTCACAAATTGTACACGTGTTCCAACTGGCACGGTTTTGAACAGATGTTCAATGTCATCGTGACGTAAACGCACGCAGCCTTGGCTAACACGTAAACCAATACCGAAGCTTGCGTTGGTACCATGGATGGCATACAAGTTACCAATGTAGAGTGCATACAGTCCCATTGGGTTATCTGGACCTGCTGGCCATACCGCTGGCAGAATTTCGCCCCTTGCCGCATATTCTTTACGAATGCGTGGCGTTGGTGTCCATGTCGGGTTAGCACGTTTACGTTGCACGCTGGTTACCCAGTTTTCTGGCGTGTCTTTACCAATTTGGCCAATACCGATAGGTAGAACTTCCACGGTATTTTTGCCTTTTGGATAGTAATACAGACGCATTTCAGCAACGTTGATAACTATGCCTTCACGTGGCGCATTAGGCAGAATTAATTGTTTAGGAATTAACAATTTACTGCCTGGCTTTGGAAGAAACGGATCAACACCAGGGTTTGCTTCCAGCAAGTTGCTTAGGCCGAGTTGGAACTGAGCGGCAATATCTTCGAGGGTATGTTTACCCTCAGGCACTGTGTAATACAGGTTCTCGCCAACTAACCGGCTCTTAGAAGACGGTAAAGGGTATTCCGTTGCTAAAGCGGAGAGACTTGGAAAAACCAAAGTCAATAATAAAGCTGTGGTGCGAAGCATACTCATAAGCGGATACTACGATTCCTGTTAATAAAATAACCTGTTTTACGCGGCAGTTTCTTCCCAAAATCGGGCGGCAAATTGTAATACACAATGCACTGGCGCGCGAAGCTCGCATCCTTCCTTATTTTGGATATTATTTCAACTGAAATATGGTTCATAAAGCGTATTTATTGCTTATTTTAGCTTTAAACGTTTTGCGAGCCGATGCAGATTACCTGGGTCAACTCCTAATGTCCTTGCCGTGGCAGCCCAATTGCCAGTATGTGTGGTAAAGACTTGTTTGATGTAGTCGCGCTGAAATGTGTCGGTTGCTAGGGATAAGCTAACAAACTCTTGCTGGATTTGCGTTGCATTGCTCAACGGCGTAATTGCCAATGAACTCATTTTTGAGGTGTTAAGTGTAACAGGCAAATCGAAATGTTGTGGCGCAATGGTACAGCAGCCGTCCTGTGCGGTTACGCGTGCTAGAACTGTCGCCCTATGGATAGCGTGTTCCAGTTCGCGTACATTACCCGGCCAAGTATATTGATTGAGCAAGAGTAGGCTACTGTTGCTGAAATTAAGTTGTTTCATCCCGAGTTTTTGCCTGTAGCGTTCAGCAAAGAATCCGCTCAGTAGTGTGATGTCCTGTTCGCGCTCCCGTAAGGGCGGAACCAGTATCGGAAAAACACTTAACCTATGGTAAAGGTCTGCCCTAAAACGACCTGCAAGCACTTCTGTTTTAAGATCTTTATTGGTTGCAGCTATGATGCGGACATCGACTTTTAGGCTGCGATCATCACCTACCTTTTGTATGTCGCCATATTGTAAGACCCGCAATAACTTGGCCTGGAGTGTGAGGGGCAGTTCGCCAATCTCGTCTAGAAAGAGTGTCCCTTTGTCGGCCATTTCAAATTTGCCACTGCGATGGCTAATTGCACCTGTAAACGCACCTTTGATATGACCAAAGAGTTCGCTTTCGGCAACCGATTCGGGGAGTGCTGCACAATTTAGATAGACCAATGGTTTACTGGATCTTGCAGATTTTTGATGTATCGCCTGGGCGACTAACTCCTTGCCTGTGCCTGTCTCGCCCAAGATCAGCACATTCAGATCGCTATGGGCTACGACTTCAATCTCTCGGTTCAAACTTTGCATTAAGGGCGAATGGCCAATGATTTCGGCATTCTGACTCAGGTTAGGGCTATTTTCTTGTGCATGGGTTGAATGGCTGTTTAGGGCCATACGTTCAAGTTTTTCAACCAGTAAAGCATTACTTAAAGATGCTGCGGCAATGGCACTTAAACTGCGTAGCTCGGCATTGCTGAATTGATCAAATTGCAGGGGATTAAAGGCATCGATAGTTACGGCCCCGATAAGCTGTTCATCGGCAAATAACGGTAGTCCGATACAGGCATGCACTTTTAATGCGCCTGTTTGATTGGGGATTAAACCATCGTAAGGGTCTGCAAGTTCGCTGTCAGCCGGGAAGCGCACTATATCCCCCGCACGGGCAATAGCCTCAAGTCTTGGGTGCTCATTAAGGATAAAACGTCTGCCTAGTACGTCATCATTCAAACCATCGATGGCGAGTGGGGTAAAATACTGACCATGAAACGTGAGTAGCGCAGCGGCATCACAGTGTAAGTTTTCTCTAACGGTATTGAGCAGCCGTGAGAAGCGGTCTCTATGGGCTAAACCTGAGGTGATATCGAGGGCGATACGGGTAAGATCGGTTTGACTAAGGGCCATAAAAACTCCAGCAGCTAGATTACCCTGATTTATACCATTGATTGTTATATTGACACATGTAGTTTAAACACGACTAACAGCAAAATGCATGCAGGAATGACTCTCCGTAACGTAGCTGCTAGAGATTAGGCAACCAAGGTGCCAGCAATGGCACCTTGGTGTGGGACTAACCGGTTTTTAGTCTCGTGTTAGTGGTCTGGTAATAATTGCTCCCCTTGTAACTTTGCAGGTTTATTCAGGGCCTTTCTAATTAAGTCAAATAAGAAGGTGCCCATTAAGAGACCACCGATACTGAAGATGACATCCCCAAACATGCGCATCCAAACCAGCCTTTCAACCAGCGGACTATGGATCACTTCTGGCGAGCGGGCGAACCAATATCCATGGTCGATGACCGCAAAAAACTGCGTAATCCCTACGGGTAATAATGACATGAACACCATAGCCGCTAGGCCAATATTGAGGCTCCAGAAGGCACCTTTGAGCATTTTGTCATTCCACTGCATATTGCCAGTTAGACCGCGCAGACAGAAAAGCATTAGTCCCATGCCGAGCATGCCATAAACCCCCATAAAGGCGGCGTGACCATGTGTGGCAGTGGTATTTAACCCTTGAATGTAATAGAGCGAGATTGGTGGATTGATTAAGAAGCCTAGCATACCGGCACCGACCAAGTTCCAAAACGCGGTAGCCACAAAGAACATAATCGCCCAGTGATAACGTTGCATCCAGCCACTGGCTTTACGCAGGCGGTAGGTTTCCATGGCTTCAAAACCAATAATAGCGAGGGGAACAACTTCTAAGGCGGAGAAGATGGCGCCCCAAGCGATCACCGAGGTCGGTGTGCCAGTAAAGTAGAGGTGGTGTAGGGTGCCAATCAAACCACCGGTTAAGAAGATCACCGTTGTAAATAACACTGCACCGTTAGCACTACGGCCGCGGATTAACCCTAAACGTACTAACATCAAGGCGATAACGGCGGTGGCAAAGGTTTCGAAGAAGCCCTCAACCCACAGATGTACTACCCACCAACGCCAGTATTCTGCAATCGCTAAGTTGGAGTGTTTGCCCATAAAGAGGCCAGCGCCATAGAACAAACCAATTGCGACGCAGGAGGCATAGAGTACCCAAATAACAGGGCGCATCTCGCCTTGAACTTTGAGGGCGGGTTTGATGGCGGCGGTGACTAGGGCGAGCCAAATCAATAATCCAACGAGGAGTAAGATTTGCCATACTCGACCAAGATCTATGTATTCATATCCTTGATGACCAAAGAGAAAGTTCATATCGAGGTCAAAATACTGTTGTACCCCAATCCATTCGCCCGCCATTGAACCGAGCACAACCACCACTAAGGCTACCCAGAGTACGTTAACGCCTATTCGTTGATATTTGGGTTCATGGCCCGATAACGCAGGAGCAATATACAGCCCTGTACCTAACCAAGCAGTTGCGATCCAAAATACGGCTAATTGGGTGTGCCAAGTACGCGTTACTGAATAGGGGAGTATTTCCGCAATAGGTAAACCATAAAACTCTTGGCCTTCTACCGCATAGTGAGCGGTAATGCCTCCGAGTAAAATTTGCAGTAAAAAGAGACCTATCGCCGTAATGAAGTATTTGCCGACGGCTTTTTGTGAAGCGGTTGGTTTAGTGAAAAACAGCGGGTCTTGTTCCGACGGCTTAGGCAGACTTTCGTGCTTACCGCTGGCATGGTGCCATAGCAATCCACCAATACCCGCTATCAGGGTCACGATACTGAGTATCGACCAGACAATATTATCCGAGGTGGGAGTATTGCCTAATTGAGGATCGAACGGCCAGTTATTGGTGTAGGTATAGGGTGCATCTGGGCGTTCAGTGATGGCAGCCCAAGCCCCCCAAAACAGGAACGCATTAAGTTGTTCACGGCGAGTAACATCGGGCACTGTGCCCTCTTTCATGGCGTATTGTTCGCGTAGTGAACTGAGTTTAGGGTCATCACCAAACAAGGATAAATAGTGTTGATTAACCGTGCGAATTGCTTCTACCCGTGTGGTCGATAGCCTAATAAGCTGAGTGCCATCGATCTGTTGTTCAACACTGTTATGGCGTAAATCATCCCTTAATGCTTGTTCAAGCCCCGCTTTTTCTTGGGAACCTAGTTGCTCGAAAGGCGTTTGATATTGTTGCTTGGCGCGCAGGTCGAGCCAAGCTTGGGCTTCTCTGTGTAACCAGTCTGCGGTCCAATCGGGGGCGACATAGGAGCCATGTCCCCAAATCGAACCGAGTTGATGGCCGCCCATTGAGCGCCATACTAATTGACCTTGTTCTATATCATTTTCACTAAAGATAACTTGGCCATTCACATCGACAAATGCACTGGGAATGGGTGGTTTTTCTCGATAAATTTCACTGCCTACGCTCAGTAGTACAGTAAATGAGGCAATCAACACTAATAATAGTGCTATAGCGGTGAGTTTTTGTTTGCTCATAAATCCCCTTAATCCAACGTCATTTTGATACCTGTAATTTGCTATTGCGCAATATGTGCCAAGTATTTTTGTTATTGAAAATAAAGGAAAAAAATTTAATTTAAATTCTTAATGGTGTCTTTTTGATAGCAATAAAAATTGTCATAATGACATTAATTGTCTTTATGACAGTCATTGGTGGGCCAATGTTGATAACACAATGAACTATTCAATTTAATGTGGTCTTTCAAGGTATTGCGGCGATAAATATAGTTAGGTATATGTTTTTATCGATATAGTGTCTTTTTATATGGTTATCGATATTTTTTTGATTAAAAATGGAAAGTTTGTGTCGGATTTATTTTTTAAAGAACTTGATAAATATAAGCTTTATTTTGTTTATGTTTATGGTTTGATGTTCAGGTTGTATTTGTCTTTTTATGTGTTTTTATCTGAAAATTAGCCTAAAGTTACTGTTGATGATTATTTTAGTGTAGATGATTGAAATTTAATATTTAAAACTCCAATAATCTGCATTTTTTATGCTAGTATAGAAACACTGAAATTTTTAATTGAGTCATTTTTAATCTAGGTGTTTTTGCTATCGTTTAGCTGAGCCAGCAGCATTTAAGGAGGCATGTGTGGATGCAGATTCCATCAATAGTTTTTTTCTGATCGGTGCCTTACTTACTGCCGTGAGTGTTTTGCTTAGTCCCATGTCATCCCGTCTTGGGATTCCTATCTTATTAATTTTCCTCGCCGTAGGTATTCTTGCTGGTGAAGATGGTCCCGGCGGTATTCTCTTCGATGATTATTCAACCGCTTATCTTGTCAGTAACTTAGCCTTAGCCATTATTTTGCTCGATGGCGGTATGCGCACTCGGGTCGCGAGCTTCAGGGTCGCACTGTGGCCTGCGTTATCCTTGGCAACCTTTGGGGTGGCGATCACCACCAGTATCACAGGCATTATGGCTGCGTGGCTATTTGACTTACATTGGCTACAAGGTTTGCTGGTGGGAGCGATTGTCGGCTCTACCGATGCGGCGGCGGTATTCTCACTGTTAAAGGGACGCAGCCTTAATGAGCGGGTTGGAGCAACGCTGGAAATCGAATCGGGTAGTAACGACCCTATGGCGGTATTTTTAACTGTCACCTTGATTGCCATTCTCGGCAATGTCGATGCCGAGCTATCTGCAAGCTTTATGCTGATTAGCTTTATTAAACAATTTGGGCTGGGAATTTTATTAGGCTTGGGTGGTGGCTGGCTGCTATGGAAATTAGTGAACTTAAGTCAACTCGCTGAAGGTCTATATTCGATTCTCGTGCTCAGTGGCGGCCTTATTATTTACGCTGCATCGAACAAGTTAGGTGGCAGTGGCATTCTGTCGATTTACTTAGTTGGCTTATTCCTCGGTAATAAGCCAACTCGTGGACGTCATGCGATATTAAACGTATTGGATGGAATGACTTGGGTGAGTCAAATCGGTATGTTCCTCGTCTTGGGACTACTCCTAACCCCCTCGGATCTATTAGATATTTGGCTGCCGGGCTTAGCACTGGCCTTTGGGATGATCCTGTTTGCCAGACCTTTAGCGGTATGGCTAAGTTTGCTGCCATTTAAGAGTTTTAGCAGCCGTGACCGCTGGTTTATCTCTTGGGTTGGGCTTCGTGGTGCCGTGCCGATTATTTTAGCGGTATTCCCAATGATGGCCGGGCTTCCTGGGGCTCAATTGTATTTTAACTTGGCCTTTTTTGTGGTGTTAGTCTCTCTGCTAGTCCAAGGGGCGTCACTGACTACGGCTGCACGCTTAGCAAAGGTAGAATTGCCCCCAAAGCCTTTGCCCGTTTCGCGTTCGGGGGTTGAAATTTACCCGAGCAGCGAATGGGAAGTGTTTGTCTATCGTTTGAGTGAAAGTAAGTGGTGTATTGGTGAACCGCTAAAACGCTTAGCAATGCCCGATGGTACTCGCATTGCGGCAGTATTTCGCAATAATAGGTTATTGCATCCTTCGGGAAGTACGTGCTTAGAGGCGGGTGATATTCTGTGCGTACTCGGGCAGGAAAAGAGCCTTGAAGCATTGAGTAACCTCTTTAGCCAAGCCCCTGAAACCAAGGAGGTTCCACGTTTCTTTGGTGACTTCTTTATCGATACCGAGGTTAAATTGGCGGATCTTGCACCTATCTATGGCTTAACATTAGACGATGAAACTGGCGGCATGACTGTTGCTGATTTAGTTGCTTTAGAGTTAGGTGCGCATCCAGTACTTGGAGACCAGTTTCAATGGCAATCACTCCATTGGGTCGTCGCGGGACTCTATGAAGGCAAAGTCACCAATGTGGGTATTCGCTTACCGGCGTAGGCTTAACTAAATCAGTGTTTAAAGACCTCTTGTTAGGTGACAGAGTTACCCATGATCAACAAATTACTACTATCGATCGCAGCATTTTTAATCCTTGGCGGAGTCGCATTGGTCTATTTGGCTGCGCTACATGTGACAACGCCAAGGTTTATCGTAAAAAATGAAGCCAGTGTTCCTGTTAACGTTACGGCTCATTGGAGAGATAAAATTAAGGATCTTGGCGAGCTTTCACCAGACACCATTATTGAGTTTGAAGTTACTGATGAAGCTACAATGGAATTTAAAGCCTTATACTCAAATGGGCGAATTACTTCCAGTTTTCCCGCGGTTTACTTTACCTCTGGTATTGTAACTATTGCGGTTGTCACAGATTCCTCTGTAGAGGTTAGTACTCAGCAATGATCCAATTACCTAACAAGGCAATTAAAAATCGCCCACCAAAGGTGCTGGCTGAACTTGCTTAGGCTCGCCTTTTATTGCGGCGTTTTAGTGCTTAATATGCAATTTTCTTAGCTCAACTTTATCGCCTAAAGATGCAAAAGATATAAACAAAATGCCAAGCGATTGCTTGGCATTTTGTATTCTCTTTTAAGCGATTATCTCGATGTGATTAACCAAAAGCTTACTTATATAAGGACTTATCCGTTGGATCCGGGCGCGTCTTAAAGCGGCGATGGAGCCACATATATTGAGCACGATTTTTATCGATAATCTGTTCAATAATTTTGTTACCACGGATGGCATCGGCGACTTCGTCTTCACCTGGGAAATTATCTAATGGAGGCATGATTTCAATCCGGTAGCCCGTATCTCCTTCTGTGCGCTCAACAAAGAAGGGTAATACCTTGGCCTTACCTAACTTTGCCAGCGTGGTTGCGCCAGTAATAGTGGCGGCATCGGGCACGGCATAAAACGGAATAAACACTGCACTAGAGCGGCCAAAGTCTTGGTCAGCGGTATACCAAATCACATCGGGGTTACGTAAACAGCGTACCATTTGGCGTAGATCGCGTTTCGGCACTAAGGCTTTATTCGAACGTAATCGACCTTTCACTTGCAGGTATTCCATCACGGGATTGTTATGTGGGCGGTACACCCCAACACCGGGTTGGAATTGACCAAAAATACGTGCGCCCATTTCCAGTGGTAAGCAGTGCACTGCAAACAGTATCACCCCATGGCCAGCGTTCAAGGTGTCTTGAACGTATTCTTTGCCGGTTATCTGCATATGTTGTTGGATTTTTTCATCAGACCACCACCAAGCATTAATGGTATCGAAAATCGCTTTGCCCGTTTCTTCAAAGTTGCGGGTGAGGAGCGCTTCTCGCTCGGCCTCTGGCATATCCGGGAAGCAGAGGGTTAAATTTCGGCGCGCGGTATGGGTTCTACTGGCCGCAAGTGCCTTGACTAATCGGCCCATGCCTTTGCCTAATTTCATCTGCCATGATAGAGGCAGCACTTGGGTAATCCGCATCACTAACACCCCAAACCACATGGGCCAGTGTTTCGGATGATATAAAGATGATGAAAACTCAGCTTTCTCGACCACAAAAATACTCACTACTTTTGAAAATTACTGCTTATTCTAACTCATCTTTTGCTGAAAATTAGGTACAATCACGGTTTAATTTCTGCAACTGATAAGAGCGCTATGAAGGTTTCTCTGCCAGCATTTGAAAAAGCCAAAGTATTAGTCGTCGGCGATGTGATGTTAGATCGCTACTGGGTTGGGCCTACGGGACGTATTTCCCCCGAGGCGCCAGTGCCCGTGGTGAAGATTAACCAAGTCGAAGATAGACCGGGCGGGGCGGCTAACGTGGCGCTGAATATTGCGACCTTAGGTGGCCAAGTACAATTGGCGGGCTTAGTGGGCAATGATGATACGGCTAAGGCGTTAACGCTTGGCGTACAAGCACTTGGGGTTGAACCACAATGGTTGAATATTGCTGACAAACCGACCATTACCAAGCTTAGGGTTTTATCGCGCAATCAACAGCTTATTCGCCTCGACTTTGAAGAGTCCTTCGATAAGCAGGATAGTGCGCGCTTACTTAAGCAGTCTGAAGCCTTACTCGATTCGGTCGATGTGGTCGTGCTATCGGATTATGCGAAGGGCGCTATCGATAAGCCGCAGGATTTTATCGCGCTGGCTCGTTCCAAAGGCGTAAAAGTACTGGTTGACCCTAAGGGTTCCGATTTTAGCCGTTATCATGGCGCCTCGCTCATCACACCGAATATGAGTGAATTTGAGGCCGTGGTTGGCGCGGTAACCTCTGAAGCAGATCTACTCGAAAAGGCTCGCGGATTACTGAACAAGTACCAGTTCGACGCTATCTTAGTCACTCGCTCTGAAAAAGGTATGACCTTAGTGACGGCCAATGCCCCTGAATTACACATCCCAACAGTCGCCCGTGAGGTGTATGACGTAACGGGTGCTGGCGATACTGTGATTTCAGCTTTAGCGACGTCTCTAGCCGCGGGTGCTGAGTTACCGCAGGCCTGTGCGATTGCCAATACTGCCGCTGGCGTTGTGGTGGGTAAACTGGGTACTTCTACGGTTTCTCGTATTGAGTTGATTGAGGCCCTAGCACTGCATCACGGTGAATCTGGCTTTGGGGTAGTGAGTGAAGATCAACTTGCTTACGCCCTAGAGCAAGCCAAATTACGTGGTGAGCGAGTGGTGATGACCAACGGTTGCTTCGATATTCTGCACGCGGGACACGTCAGTTACCTCAAGCAAGCCAAAGCCTTAGGCGACAGATTGATCGTGGCCGTGAATGACGATGCCTCAGTCAAACGCTTAAAAGGCGAAGGTCGCCCAGTTAATCAAGTGGATAGACGTATGGCGGTGTTGGCAGGATTAGCCGCCGTCGATTGGGTGGTGCCTTTTAGTGAGGATACGCCACAACGGATCATCGCCAGATTACTACCGGATCTTTTAGTGAAAGGTGGTGATTATAAGATTGAAGATATTGCGGGTGGCGCCGAGGTCATTGCTGCGGGCGGCCAAGTGCAAGTGTTGGGATTTGAAGACGGTATCTCTACTACGGCGATTATCCAGAATATCATGGCAAAACAGTGAGTTTAATTGCACTGACTCTGATATCAAGCTTAACTTGGGTGCCTATTGCCGATAAGCAGGCATTACTTTGTCCTTTAGCGCAATTGAGTCAGTGTCTGGCAACATTTCCAACTCAGGTTCGTGAACAGCTCCCCCACAGTGAGGCCCAGTTTAAAACAGAGCTTGGGCTTCGCAGTGCCATGGTATTACCTGTTGAAGATAGTCATTTCTCCGGCCTAATACTCGTCAATGAGCAAGAAACACCAGAGATCCAACTGGCCAATATTGATGGTATTACCTACCAATTAGATCTAAAAGAACAAGCACAATTAACCCTTTGGCATGAACTAGGCCACCTTGAAAACTTGGCGTTGCAGGGGAGTTTATTACCTAAGGAATTAACACCTTATCAGCATGAATGGTTAGCGGATCTGTATCTCATCTGGTGTATTGCCAATGCTAAAGGCAATTTTGATTTAGCTTGGCAGCAGTATCACCGGCGCAACCTAGCGGCGCTTACAAGTTCGCAATATATGTCACACTGGAGTGCGCCAATGATGATACAGGTGTTAAATAAATATCAGGTCACTCAAATCGTTCAATATACTCACTATCGTGATTTTGTAGCCGATTTTTATCCTCAAATGGTACAAATTGAACCGCAGGTTTTGCGTGAATATTCGAGTTTAATACAACGAACTTTTAGTGATACCGTGCTACAACCCCTGCCAGAATACCTGTTTTGGCGTAAATCCGATCTTGGGCGTTATTTAACGCCGACCCTAACATTGTTAATGGGGGAACAAAAAGCACACGACTGGTTAGTACAAAATTCAATGTTATAAATATGTAAACAAAGGCGATGAAATCCTCCTTTTAAAACTGAACCCTAGCTGAACAAAAGTGAAATACACTTGTTTCACGTTTTTAAACAGCAGTAATCCCTGAAAGGCTTTGGTAAGCTCTATCCCACAAAAAGAACAGTGGGAGACTTTATTATGGCTAAGCGCTCGCGAGTACAGACTGAGCAGACCATCAATCAGATTATGGATGAAGCGTTAAGACAAATTTTGACTATTGGCTTTGAGACTATGTCTTATACCACGTTATCTGAAGCAACGGGGATTAGCCGCACAGGTATTAGTCACCACTTTCCGCGGAAGAACGACTTTTTAATTCGCTTAGACAGCCGTATTGGCAATCTTTTTGTTGCTGCGCTCGACTTCTCTAGCCAAGAAGCGCTAGAAACCTCTTGGATGCAAGCGATGCAAGAAGAGCATTACCGCGCAGTGTTAAGATTATTCTTCAGCCTCTGCGGCGGCACCAATAATGAAATCACTCTGTTTAGAGCGGTAAGCACTGCACGTCAGCAAGCCATTGCAGAATTAGGATTGGTTGGCGATCGTACCATCAATCATTTACTCGGCCGTACAGCTGTGATGTTGTTATCTAATTTTGATATTGCTAAAGCGGCATAATCAAAAATGAATTGCTATCAAAAGGAGCCTTGTGGCTCCTTTTGGCTTTTAGGGGCTAAATTAGTTCGCGATGGGGGAAGTGATATTTGCCTGCTTTAGCTTTTGCTGGCTAAGGTAAACGCCAATCGCCATAAAAGTAAGGGCGGCTGCAATCATTGCGCAGAGTGCATGATGGAATACCAAATGACTGATTAAAAAGGCTGGAATATCCTCTAGGCTATCGATCAGGAACAGTTTTACGATAAGGCCGAGATACAGCAGCAGATGTAATATCGCCCCACTGATAAAAAGCCGTCTAAATTTTTTGACCAGTAGGTCTGCAAGATTAATGTGGTAAAAACGGCAAAAAAGATAACCCCCAACGCCGATACCAATTGATATCCAACCCAGCCCTAATAACGACGTTTTGATTAATATTGCCGACAGCATAAATAATCCAAGCAGCATGATATCTCCTTTTACCTGAAGCGATAAACTGCGCAGAGACTAGCTGAGTAGGCTTAAAAGTATGTGAAGCCTAGCGCAATAAAACCCTCTAAAAAAGCAAAGGGAGCCAACGGCTCCCTTTGAGTTTTGTATCGAGTGATTCAGTGCTTAAACGGATTACAGCGCTTTTAAAATCGCTTCAACACTGGCCTTAGCATCGCCGAACAACATTTGGGTATTGTCTTTGAAGAACAGAGGGTTTTGTACACCCGCATAACCCGTATTCATTGAGCGCTTAAAACCAATCACGTTTTGCGCTTTCCACACTTCGAGCACTGGCATGCCCGCAATTGGGCTGCCCGGATCTTCCATCGCCGCAGGGTTGACTGTGTCGTTCGCGCCAATCACCAGCACGACATCGGTATCGCTAAAGTCTTCGTTGATTTCGTCCATTTCAAGCACGATATCGTAGGGAACTTTAGCTTCAGCCAAGAGTACGTTCATATGGCCAGGTAAACGACCCGCTACCGGATGAATACCAAAGCGTACTTTTACGCCGCGGTCACGCAGTTTTTGGGTGATTTCAGCCACTGGATATTGCGCCTGTGCCACTGCCATACCATAGCCAGGGGTGATGATAACGGAAGAGGCATTTTTCAGCATATCCGCCACATCTTCGGCGTTGGTTTCGCGGTATTCGCCCATTTCTTCATCACCAGAGGAGGCCACACCATCGGTACCAAATCCACCTGCGATAACAGAGATAAACGAGCGGTTCATTGCCTTACACATGATGTAAGACAGAATCGCACCCGATGAGCCGACGAGCGCACCAGTCACAATCAGCAGATCATTTGACAGCATAAAGCCCGCCGCCGCTGCCGCCCAACCTGAGTAGGAGTTCAGCATTGAGACCACAACCGGCATATCCGCACCACCGATAGAAGCCACTAAGTGCCAGCCAAAGGCGAAGGCAATAAGTGTCATCAACAGTAGGGCTGGCATAGTGCCACCGGTTTGCACGAAGTACACTAACAGGCCAAGTGATACCAATACCGCAGCGAGGTTTAGCTTATGGCGATGTGGCAACATCAACGGTTTAGATGAAATTAATCCGCGTAATTTACCAAATGCGACGATAGAACCGGTAAAGGTTACCGCGCCGATAAAGATCCCGAGGAAGACTTCCACTAAGTGAATGTTGAGCATAGCGCCAGTCATATGCGCGTTTTCAGCCGCTTTTGCCGCTTCGCTCAGCGCATTCTGCACGGCTGCGAGAGTGGAATTCATGTCCCCGCCCACGGCCACAACCACTTGTGATACTTGTTCTGGATGTAAGTCGATAAAGCTGTTAAAGCCCACTAACACCGCGGCCATACCCACAAAACTGTGGAGCACCGCGACGAGTTCAGGCATTTCCGTCATTTCGACTTTAAGTGCTAAACGCACGCCGATGGCA
Source organism: Shewanella sp. FDAARGOS_354 (assembly GCF_002209245.2). Taxonomy (NCBI): domain Bacteria; kingdom Pseudomonadati; phylum Pseudomonadota; class Gammaproteobacteria; order Alteromonadales; family Shewanellaceae; genus Shewanella; species Shewanella sp. FDAARGOS_354. The sequence continues at coordinate 4,614,012 of NZ_CP022089.2, forward strand.
CCACCAATCACCATGGCGACAATAATCCACGCGACACCGCTGGTGTCTGGATTAAAAATGGTCGCCAGTAGGGCGATAGCCATACCTGTGATACCAAATAAATTGCCGTGTTTGGCCGTTTCTTGTTTCGACAATCCAGCGAGACTGAAGATAAAGAGCACGGCGGCAATGATGTAAGCTGCTGTTACCAGTCCTTGAGACACGTTATACCCCCTTAATCCTTACGGAACATCTTCAGCATGCGCTGAGTGACGGTAAAACCGCCGAAGATGTTAATACTGGCGATCAGCACGGCGATAAACGCCAACACAGTGACCAAGGTCGAGCCTTGACCAATTTGCAGCAAGGCGCCGACCACGATAATGCCTGAAATCGCGTTAGTCACTGACATCAAAGGCGTATGCAGTGAGTGGGACACGTTCCACACCACGTAATAGCCCACCACGCAGGACAGAATAAATACCGTAAAGTGGGATAAAAACTCGGCTGGCGCGACTGAGGCCACAGCGGCAAACCCCGCAGCACCAAGGGCGGCGAGAATATACTTGAGTTTTGAAGGCACTTTGGCTTGAGCAGATTTCACTTCCACCTTAGCGGTAGGTTTCGCAGGGGCAGCTGACACCGAAATAGGTGGTGGCGGGAAGGTGACTTCGCCTTCTTTCACGACTGTCATGTTGCGCATGACCACATCATCGAAGCTGATGCTGGCAATACCGTTTTTCTCTTTACACATTAACTTCATCAGGTTGACTAAGTTAGTGCCGTAAAGCTGAGACGATTGTGCAGGCAAGCGGCCGGGAAGATCGGTAAAGCCGATGACTTTTACACCATTCTCGGTGACAAAGAGTTCGCCAGGCTGGGTGTATTCACAGTTACCGCCCGCTTGTGCTGCCATATCGACAATCACAGAGCCGCTCTTCATGCTGTCGACCATGGCTTTGGTGATGAGCTTAGGTGCAGGACGGCCAGGGATCAGCGCTGTAGTAATGATGATATCGACTTCTTTGGCTTGCTCGGCAAATAGCGCCATTTCGGCAGCGATAAACTCGTCCGACATGGTTTTAGCGTAACCGTCCGATGAGCTGCCATCTTCATTGGTGAAGTCCAGCTTAAGGAACTGGCCACCCATGGATTCGATTTGTTCGGCCACTTCTAAACGCGTGTCGAAGGCGCGAACGATAGCCCCTAAAGAACCTGCGGTACCAATTGCTGCAAGGCCAGCCACACCGGCACCAATTACCAGCACTTTGGCCGGAGGGACTTTACCTGCGGCGGTAATTTGTCCGGTAAAGAAACGGCCAAAATGGTGCGCGGCTTCAACAACGGCGCGATAACCGCCGATATTGGCCATAGAAGAGAGAGCATCGAGGGATTGGGCACGGGAAATACGTGGCACCATGTCCATCGCCATCACATTGATGTTGCGTTTAGACAGTTTCTCGACCAACTCAGCATTTTGAGCGGGCCAGATGAAGCTGATTAAGGTCGCGCCTTCTTTAATTTGCGCAATTTCAGCATCGGTCGGTGCATTGACTTTAAAAATCAGATCCGCTTGCCAAACCTCTGTCGTGATCTTCGCGCCAGCTGCTTCAAAGGCGGCATCGTCAAAGCTAGACAGTAAGCCAGCATTGGCCTCAACAACAACTTCAAAGCCGAGCTTTTTAAGCTGTTCGACGGTGGCTGGAGTCGCGGCGACCCGAGTTTCACCGACGAGACTCTCTCTCGGTATTCCAATCTGCATGATTACTCCCTGATGGTTTATATAATCGTTCCGCCTGAGTGCTTCCCTTGAGCTAAACCTAGGTAGGGCTAGGCCGCGATAAGAATGAACTCGTCTATTCAATTGTGGCAGTTAGTTAGCGCATTCAAATTTGGTATAAAATTTGTGTTTTAAAACAAACTTCTTAGCGAGCAACAAAAGGTCACTGTACTGCAGGCTCGTACCATTGTGGCAATACTTTGGTTTGACACAAGCGCATATTGCTCAAGCTAGTCGATTCTGCACTGGTCGTATCAAAAAGTTTTAACCAGTGCACACTTTTGTAGCTTAATTTTTGCACTTTGTATATTCCAAAATGGAATTAAAAATCAAATTTTATTCTTTTTTGCTTTTCCAAATCCACGTTAATCTGCTGGGTATTACACTGTCATAGGGCCGTCTCATGTTGTTAAAAGAACTTTCATCACTGGCTTCACCCCTGTCGCAACCGCAGGTCGACAAGCTGAAACAACTCACCGCGGAATTAAATGCCGTGCAACTTGCTTGGGTGAGTGGTTATTTAGCCGCAACAGCCAATGCGGGAGGGAATCAAGCCCAGCTAGTGCCAGTGTCTGATACACAGGCAGCGCAGACTGTAACCATTCTCTATGGCAGCCAAACCGGCAATGGTCGTGGCATTGCCAAAGCCTTGGCCGAAAAGGCAAAGGCACAGGGCTATAGCGTGAATTTAGCCTCCATGGGTGAATACAATGTGCGCCAGCTCAAGCAAGAAACTTTGTTATTGCTGGTGGTCAGTACCCATGGTGAAGGTGAAGCGCCGGATGATGCGATTGAATTACATAAGTTTTTAGCATCAAAACGCGCACCTCAATTAAACAACTTACATTACTCTGTGTTGGCGCTGGGTGATTCGAGCTATGAGTTCTTCTGCCAAACCGGTAAAGACTTTGATGCGCGGCTTTCGGCATTAGGCGCTAAAGCCTTATTGCCGTTGGTTGAGTGTGATGTGGACTATGAGGCTGCGGCCGGACAGTGGCACGCCGATGTGCTTACTGCGGTTAAGCCACTCATTCAAACCACGGCTAACGTGGTGGCACTGAATGAAATTAATTCAACTTCGGCTCAAGTTGCCAGCGAGGGCGAATTTACTAAGCAAAACCCTTACAGTGCCGAAGTGTTGGTGAGCCAAAAGATCACCGGACGCGATTCAGACAGAGATGTGCGCCACGTTGAAATTGATTTAGGTGAATCAGGCTTACGCTATGAAGTCGGTGATGCCCTTGGGGTGTGGTTTAGCAATAGCGAAACCTTAGTCGATGAGATTTTAGCGGGCTTAGGGTTAGCAGCCGATACCAAGGTGACTGTCACTAATGAGTCAATCAGCCTCAAGCAAGCCTTGATCGAGAAGAAAGAACTGACGCAGTTGTATCCTGGTTTAGTCAAAACTTGGGCCGAGTTGTCCGCAAGTCCTGAGCTGCTTGCTATTAGCGAAGATAAAGAGCAGGTTCGTCAGTTTATCTTACATCATCAGTTTGCTGACTTAGTGGCTAATTACAAGCTCAAGGCCGATGCTCATCTCGACGCTAACAAGTTAGTTGAGTTACTACGCCCATTAACGCCAAGACTCTACTCCATCGCCTCTAGCCAGAGTGAAGTCGATACCGAAGTGCATCTCACCGTGGCATTGGTGGAAGATGAACATCAGGGGCAAACGCGTTTTGGCGGTGCATCGCACTTCTTAGCCTCGGCGCAGGAAGGCGCCGAAGTAAAAGTGTATGTTGAACCGAATAAGCATTTCCGTTTACCTGAAGATCCACAAACGCCAGTCATCATGATTGGTCCTGGCACCGGGGTTGCACCGTTTCGCGCCTTTATGCAGGAGCGCGTGGCACAAGGCGCTGAGGGCGATAGCTGGTTATTCTTCGGCAACCCGCATTTCGAACAGGACTTCCTGTATCAAACCGAGTGGCAACAGTATCTGAAAAACGGCGATTTGACCCGTATCGATGTGGCATTTTCGCGGGATCAAGCCCATAAGATTTACGTGCAGCACCGCATCAAAGAGCAGGGGCAAACCCTGTGGCAATGGCTACAAAATGGCGCGCATCTCTATATTTGCGGTGATGCCGAGCGTATGGCTAAAGACGTGCACCAAGCCTTACTTGGGGTTGCGGTGGAGTTTGGCGGATTGTCGACAGAGGCGGCCGAAGACTACTTCGAGACCTTACGCAGTGATAAACGTTATCAAAAAGACGTGTACTAATAAGTCAATCCCAAAGATTAGAGAGAGCAGTATCCACAGAGATACTGCCGCCAACCGAATTTTAAGAGGCAGTTGCCATGAGTGAGCAAAAGTTAGCATTAAACGAATACTTAAAGACCGACAGTGATTATCTGCGTGGCACCATTAAAGAGGGATTAGATTCCTCGGTGACGGGCAGTTTTAGCGATGGCGATCAGCAATTGATCAAATTCCACGGTTTCTATCAGCAGGATGACCGCGATTTACGTAACGAGCGTAAAGAGCAAAAACTCGAGCCTTTATATAGCTTTATGCTACGTGCCCGCGTGCCCGGCGGGGTATGTACGCCTAAGCAATGGTTAGGCGTGGATGAAATTGCCTCGACGCTCACTAGCTCTAACAGTATTCGTTTAACGACGCGTCAGACATTCCAATACCACGGTATTCCAAAGCGTAACCTCAAGACCATTATTCAAGGCTTGGACCGTGAGGCGCTCGATTCGATCGCCGCCTGTGGTGACGTTAACCGTAACGTGATGTGTAACCCCAATCCGGTGGAATCTAAGCTGCATGCACAGGCCTATGAAGTCGCCAAAAAGCTTTCGGATCACCTGCTGCCGCACACTCGTGCCTACGCCGAGATTTGGTTAGACGAAGAGAAATTACTGACCACAGAAGATGAAACAGTAGAACCGGTATACGGCAAAACCTACTTACCACGTAAGTTTAAAATGGCCGTGGCCGTACCGCCGGATAACGATGTTGATGTATACACTAACGATTTAGGCTTTATTGCCGTGGCTAAAAATGGCGAATTAGTCGGTTTTAACCTGACCGCCGGTGGCGGCATGGGCTCGACCCACGGAGAGGTAGAAACCTTCCCACGCTTAGCCGATGACTTTGGTTTTATTAAAACCGAAGATGTGATGAAGTTTGCCGAAGCTGTGATGACAGTGCAGCGTGACTGGGGTAATCGTACCAACCGTAAGCGTTCACGCCTGAAATACACCATCGTCGACCATGGCTATGAAAAGTTTAAAGCCGAAGTGGAAGCCCGTGCCGGCGTTAAATTTGAGCCTAAGCGCGATGTCGTGATTGGCGATCGAGGCGATCGTTACGGCTGGGTCGAAGGTGTGGATGGTAAATGGCATTTAACCCTGTTTATCGAAAGCGGCCGTATTAAAGATATGCCTGGCAAAAGTTTACAAACTGGTATGCGTGAAATCGCTAAGATCCACAAGGGTGATTTCCGTATGACCTCAAACCAGAATATGATTATCGCGGGTGTGGCGCCTGAGGATAAAGCGACCATCGAAGGGCTTGCCCGTAAACACGGTTTACTCGGCCAAGTGCTGACTCAAACCCGCGGTCATTCGATTGCCTGTGTGGCCTTACCAACCTGTCCATTGGCGATGGCGGAAGCTGAGCGTTATTTCCCAGAGTTTATCGACCATATTGATGCGCTGCAGGCTAAAAATGGCATTAGCGATCAAGCCATTGTGGTGCGTATGACAGGCTGTCCAAACGGTTGCGCGCGCCCATTTGCCGCCGAAATCGGTCTTGTGGGTAAGGCGCCGGGTCGCTACAACCTGTACTTAGGCGCGAACTTCGAAGGCACTCGACTGAATAAAATGTACAGAGAGAATATCCAAGAGGCTGAGATCCTTGCTGAATTGGATGCATTATTTGCCCGCTACGCGATTGAGCGAAATGCAGGCGAAACCTTTGGTAACTTCACCGTCCGCACGGGCGTAGTGAAGGCGGTTATCGATGCCGCTAAGGATTTCCATGGCTGATCTTGATTCTGGGGCAACGGGTTCCGGCTTGCCGAACGCGTTGCAGAGCGTGGTAAGTAGTAGCGAACTTAAAGCGCTGCTGGCGGCGCCTAAGGATGTGCAGCGAGCGGAACTGGAACGCATTAATCGCTTCTTAGCTGGCTTGACGGCTCAAGAGCGAGTGCTCTGGGGCTTAGCCTATTTGCCGGGTAATCACGCGCTGTCATCCAGTTTTGGGATCCAGGCGGCGGTGATGTTGCATATGGTGAGTCAGGTGCAATCGGATATTCCGGTGATCTTAACGGATACTGGATACCTCTTTCCTGAGACATATCAGTTTATTGACCAGCTTACAGAGCGTTTATCCTTAAATCTTAAGGTCTACCAAGCGCCGATGACGGCGGCATGGCAGGAGGCGCGCTTTGGCCAATTGTGGGAGCAGGGCTTAGAGGGTCTTGAACGTTATAATCGCCTCAATAAAGTGGAGCCTATGCAACGCGCCTTGGCTGAACTTGAAGTCGGAACTTGGTTTGCGGGACTTCGCCGGAGCCAGTCGAGCACTCGCGAAGAGTTACCGATATTGGCTATCCACGGAACTCGCTTTAAGCTGCTGCCGATTATCGAGTGGTCGAACAAAGATGTGCATCTGTATCTGACGCAATTTGACTTGCCTTATCATCCTTTATGGGAGCAAGGTTATGTTTCCGTTGGGGATACCCATTCGACTAAACCCTTAGAATTAGGGATGTCTGAAGAAGAAACACGCTTTAATGGCTTAAAACGCGAATGCGGTCTGCATTACGAAATATAGCCATCTATTTGATTAAATAGAAAAATGCCACAGTATTCCCTGTGGCATTTTTTATTTTATGCCACTAAAAGAGTATTTTGCTTAATTTTAAAGCGGTTTGGCCGTTAAGGTATTTTGTATGTCATTCTGCCGTCATCAAAGTCAGATAAATTGTATTTTCATAGAGTTAGTTAAGGTGTGTTTGCCTGAGTTAAATTTTTTGTACATTTTTACTCACAGGGTTATGCACATTAGGATGTTCTGAGCTATATTACAAAGTTCCCGTAGATGGTTTTGAGGGAGTTTACTGCGCAGATCTGCTTTAGTCGGTATTTTGCCAAGTTAAGTTGTTGAATATCGTTATTTATGGGCTTAGTTTGCTGTGTAACGATATAACGAGACGGAAAACAGTAGCACTTCCAAAGGACCTTGCTCGCCGCTGCGAGTATCCAGCAGTTTGATTGACTTGCTAGCGCTTGTTAATCAGTCATTTTCACCTCGGTCAGCTGTGGTCAAAGCTGCCGAGGTTGAGCCAAATTTGTGGCATCATTAATTTATCTTCTTCATTCAATTCAGCTCGGTTTTTTGTAGTTTATGACTTACTATCATCGGCTTACACTTTGCTATTCTACTGTAAGCAAAAAATCTCTTAGACTAACAGTTAGTTTGGATGGCGTGATTGATGAGGATAATTAAATGACCGCCCCTTTGTATGCCATGCGCGATCATGTCAATCGTCCCCAAGTTAATCATCCAACCCCAAAGCCTAAGATGCGCGGTGTTAAGCGTGTATTCACTTGGTTAGCCAAATTGGTTTTGGGTTTATTTTTCGCCTCTATTTTAAGTGTGGTACTACTCCGTTTTATCGATCCTCCGATGTGGAGTTGGCGAATAGAGCGGGCGTTGTTTCCGCCCGCACCGATTACTGAGGTTAGGCATCAATGGCGCTCGCTTGAGCAAATCTCCCCTGAGCTGCAATTAGCCGTGATTGCCGCAGAAGATCAAAAGTTTGCAGGCCACAGTGGTTTTGATTTAGACGCGATTAGTTCGGCCATCGAATACAATCAAAAAGGTAAAAAGGTTCGTGGGGCCAGTACCTTAAGCCAGCAAGCGGCAAAAAACCTGTTTATGTGGTCGAGCCGTAGTTTTATCCGTAAGGGCATAGAGGTGTGGTTTACCCTGTTAATGGAACTGTTTTGGGATAAGGCGCGTATCCTTGAGGTATACCTGAATATTGTTGAATTTGGTCCTGGGATTTATGGTGCCGAAGCGGCAGCAAAGCATTATTTTGGCAAGAGTGCAGCCAAATTAACTCGTTATGAGGCGTCATTATTGGCTGCAGTTTTACCAAACCCTTGGCGTTATAAAGTCTCCCCCCCTTCTTCCTATGTTGAACAACGCTCCGCTTGGATCCGCAAGCAAATGCGTCAGTTAGGTGAGGTGACACTCAAAAAAGTCGGTGAGGCACAATAAATTTGCGATTGTGATTTTGTTATTAAATTGTAATTATGCATCTCTGATGAGTAGGATGAGTGTTAGACGTTCGAATGATCCAAGGAATAAACGATGTTTGAGTTTAATTTTGAGCGAGATATGGCTTCACTGCGTGAAGAATATGCTAGAGATGCAAAAATCAATATTCAACAAGTCTGGCAGAATGAAACCGCAGCTGTTATTGCTAACACACTCGCTAGTGAAGTGAGTTTTGATAATGCAATGTTTGTCGACAATAAGCCAATGAGAGTGTCGGATCAACAAATACGCCAATTACCGATTGAAGCTCAAAAAGATTTACAGCAAAAAATATTACACAATGCTGCAAATGGGATTGGTTTTTTATATGGAAGTCATCTCGTAGGAGGCTTAGATGGAAAGCCTTCACCGGAATTACTTACATCGCTACATCGTTTTATTAACAGCCCTGACATGTTTAAATTTATTCAAACGATTACGGGTATTGAAGGTATTTGTTATGCCTCACTGCAGGCGAGTCGTTATATTCAAGGGAATTTCTTAACAAGACATAATGATGTTGTCGAAAGTGAGGGTCGTAAAGTTGCTTTTGTTTTTGGCTTTACTCCAGAATGGCATCCTGATTGGGGTGGTCTGCTGCAGTTTTATACTGCTAAAGGTGTGCTGACTGATACCTGGGTGCCAACCTTTAATAATTTGGCATTATTCGATGTCCATCATCCCCATTCAGTTTCATTTGTCGCGCCGTTTGCAAAGCGCCCACGCTTTTCCGTAACAGGATGGTTTCGAATGATTGCGCCCAGTAAATAGGAAGCTTCTGACACATGCCGCGATTAGCGTCAAAGACGTTTTAATGATAGATTATCGCGGATTTTTGCATATTAATAAGTTCTTATTTGCTATTCGTTATTTCTTAGCTTATCCGTTCTCAAGATTAGTTATAATAAGCTTTTGATTTTGCAATGTTGATGTAATAAGGAATGACAATAGGTCAGTATTTAAATGCCGAAGGTAAGTGCTTTCGGTATTATTTTTGTCACTTTGACGGTAATTAAATGGAGTTTTAGATGAAAAAGATTGTTATTGCTGCGGCAATTATTGCAGCGGGGGCGGGTGCTTATTGGTACACTCAACACGGAAGTAGCTCGAGTGCTTCAGCCAATCCTTTGCTAGATTATATTCCAGCCGATACCCCTGTGTTTACTGGCCAGTTAAAGCCGTTTCCACTGAAAAACTACCTGCAATCGATTTCTAGCAATTACCAGCAATATTCAACTGATTCCTTAGCTCAGTTAGGCGATTTGGATAGCCCAATGGCTAAGTTTTTTGTGAGTATTTACAAGCAATATATGGATGGAATGAAAGATCCTACCGCATTGCTTAAGACTTTCGGTTTACCGAATGAGATCAAGCCTTATTTTTATACCTTAGGCGTAGTGCCTGTTCTTAAAACAGATATTAATCAAATTGATGCATTCTGGGCTGTACTGGATAAAGCCGAACAAGAAAGTGGTTATACCCACGAAATGCGTACTTTAGCAGGGATTGACTACCGTGCTTATTCGTTTGCCGAAGAAGGCTCAACTGATAAAGCTGACCTATTATTTGCCCATAAAGATGGCATTTTAACGGTCACATTCTCGGCTTCCTCTATCGAGCCTGAAGTATTAGAAATGGCTTTAGGATTGAAGAAACCCGCCCAATCTTTAGCCGCATCTGGCATGTTGCAAGAGATCATTAAAACCCATGGTTTTATGGACGATAGCATCAGCTTTATCAACCATGTTGAGATTGTTAAAGCGATAACCTCTCAAGATGGCAATATGTTAGCTAAACAGCTCACCAAGTTCTTAGCAGAAGAAGGCCAAGGTGAAGATCCGTTAGCGCAAATCCGTACACCAGAATGTCGCACTGAGTTAACCGCGATTGCGGCTAACTGGCCGCGCACAGTGGGAGGTTTAACCGCATTCAAGTCGACTGAAAAAGAAAGCCATATGGCGGCTTCTTTTGTGATTGAAAGCAAAAACCAAGCAATTTTAACGGCATTACAAAAAATGCGCGGCTTTATTCCAACCCATTTAGCGGATATTAACAGCACTATTTTCTCGATGGGCCTTGGGATTGATGTTAATGAAGTAGCGCCTTCGCTCACCGCGATTTGGGATGATCTACAAAAGCCACAGTTGACCTGCGCGCCTCTGACCGAGCTACAGGCTGAATTAAGCCAGCAAAGCCCTGCGATGTTGGGTATGTTTACCGGCATGGCTAATGGTGTTAAAGGCCTGAGTGTGTCATTACTCGACTATAAGATGAGTTCACAGGATCAAGAGCCTAAACTCGAAAGTTTAGATGCCTTAATCAGTTTAACCGCTGATAATCCTTCAATGTTATTCAACATGGTTAAGCCTTTTGCCCCTATGTTGGCTGAACTGCAAGTCGCGGATAATGGTGAACCCACTGATTTATCTCCACTATTAATGTTGCCGCCAGAACTTAATATCAAACCGATGTTGGCGATTAAGGGACAACACTTAGTGGTTTACTCTGGCGATAAAGGTTTAGCGTTAGCCAATAAACTGGCGAGCGAAAAACCATCAGCCAATGGCCTTTACAGCATGTCAGCCGACTACGGTAAGATGTTTACCCCAGTGCTGACGCTGTTAGAAATGACCGGTGAACCAGTGCCTGAAGAGCTGCAAGCATTGAAAGACTATAATATGCGCGTGCAAATGAGCTTTGATGTGAATAAACAAGGTCTGGTTTTTGGCTCAGTGATGAACTCAAAGGCAAGCGATAAGAAATAAACTTATCACTCCACCACATTTTAAAGCCAGCAAATTGCCTGTCTCTTGATCACAAGTCTTCGTGATTGAGAGACATGGCCAATTCGTAACCCTCAAGGATGGTTTGTAACCTAAACCATCCTTCCCACAATACCTCTACACAAGCTCGACCTGTCCGCTTGGTATCTTTCCAACCCCCTAATCTGGCCAGACGCTCGTACGCCCACTGCATATCGGGTGCCTGTTGAGGTAACGGACGTCCCTCCATTTTCAGCCAAAGTAATTTCCACGCTTTCTGACCCAATAGCGTTTCACAACATTGTGCTGCCACTTCCGCTTTGGATACCTTCATAAAGCGAAGCTGGAGTAAGCGTGTGGCGATAAAAGCCAGTATCACACTCATACGCTCCAGGTTCTCACGGCACTGCATTCTCAGCTCTTCCACCGCGGTGCCACTGCTTTTCCATACCTTGTGGTAATCTTCAATCAACCAACGGCGCTCGTAATAGCCGACAACCTCCAGTGCCTCCTTCGAGCATGTGATAGATTCGGAGGTGAGTAAGTGCCATGCCAGTTTTTCTTCACGATGACTTTGCTCTACGACACTGACGTAATACAGAGGGATATCTGCCTGAGTGCGTTTGTTGGCTGGGGCTTTGAGGGTCACTCGGGCATATCTCATTTCCAGCGTCACCGCCCGGGCTTTCCTTCCGCCTTTCTGAGGAATGAGGAGAGATTTCGTCGCTGCAAGCGGTAATGTGTTCGAGTAGTCATAGAGTTTGTGTGCATGCTCTTGAATGCATCGGCTCTGCATCGAGCGGACGACAAAGCGCTGTTGGTGCTGGGTTTTATAGGTCAGATATTCAAACAAATCAGCCTCACGGTCACAGACGGAAATCACCTTGTTGATATGCTTGCCTAAACGGGCAGACATATTGGCGGAGGCTTGTTCCCATTTGTAGCTCTCTTTTTCCTCGTAAGGGCGAGTAGCATGTTGGCGGCGTTGCCCGCGCTTAGTGATATCCCGCGTCCAACGCTGTTGCTCAATCAACCCAACGACTTGCTGGCTTTGCGGTGAAAACAGCAAGATTGAATGCGCCAGAATGGCACGGTTTTTATCCCCTTGATTGGTATGACCTAACTCCTCCCTGACACTGTCATGCTTGTAAGTCAGCGAGGTGGTATCCTCTAGTGCTAACAAGATGTCATGCTCTCGAGCTTGCTGCGCGGTGGCTTGAAAACCCGCTTCAGCAATATCACTGGCTTGAATATTCTCATTGCGGATAAATCGGTAGGCCCCTTCCATCTCAGCGGGGGATAAGGGAAGTCTGGACACGGCAACTCCGGGTTGTTGGGTAATTGAGGTAGCCAGTGAAACAAGTCTTTGTGTACGTCTTGGGTCGTTGAGGTTTGCGTGCCCAAATTGACATTGCGCCCACTGCTCTGGATCCATCATCTTCATCATAATCGCCTCGAATATTTAGCCCTAGACGATCTGATCACAATGCGGGGAATGAGTTCAAAAAAAATCCCTGAGCATTGTTCAGGGATTTGTGTATGAGAGACAGGCAAATTGCTGGCTTTTTACTAATGAGATTGGGCTAATTTGGTTTGTCGACCGTTAGTTGGATCTACGGCTTTGGGTTTGGCTGATTTAACTAAACTCACGAGTCCTTGCCATTCAATATCATTGTTTTGTGGTAACCAAATATCGGGCTCAGTGCCTTTTCCCGACAGCAACTCGCCTTTAGCATCATAGGTGAGAGAGCTACTAAATCGAATCTCTAAGTCACTATTTGGCAAGGTAAACTGATATTGTCTGGCAAAATCTCCAGAGGTTTTTTCGCCGATTAAATTCACTCTCGACCATGCTTTAGTCCGGTAGGCGATCCACTCGCATTCTTGCTTACACAAGGGACTGACAAGCAGTGCAAGACGATTATTGCCTTCGGTGAGGACTTCAGGTTTGGTACGAACAAACCAAGGACTAAACCGGCTTTTATCGATAGTTGGTAGCCGCCGTGTCAACACGTTAAGTCGCGCAGGGCTGAGTTCAAGTTCATCAAGCGGTTTAAAATTCAACGGTTTTAAATAATCGTTTCTAAGCTCTGGCGAGCGTCGATAATGGGCAAATCCCATGATTTTTTCGACCGCTGAATGAGGTGATATGTCCATGGCGGGTATATCCTGATAACGCGAGAGCATGGTCAGTAACTTAGGACTAAATCCCTTCGCTTGCCTGAGATCGACAATCAGTAATGGTTGCTCCATACCTTTACGTAACTCTTCTTGTTGTATTTTATCGAGTTCAAAAGCATAGAGGTCATCTATTTTGAGTCGAGCCGTGGTTGGATTTATCTGTTCTAGTGAATAGTCAGGTTTTGAGACCGTAGTCGGCCCTAAGTCATCAAGTTGAGTGAGTAGGCGTTCAAAGCTTATCTCTGTGTCGTCTTCAATCGGTTTAACTATCGTTTTAGAAGGGGGAGGCAGGGCAATAGTGACCTGCGTTGTCTGCAAATCATCATTTATCAAACTAATAATCACATAAGGTTTGATGCTTAAGCCTAAGTCTTCCCGCAGTAGGTTGAGTCGTTTAAGCCAAATCAGCTGCATTTCTTGGCTATTTTTTGCAGGCTCTGACAGATAGGCTTGGCTGGCTGAAATCCACTTACTTAAGGGGATGCCATCAATATGGGTGATAAAAGGATACTCGGCACTAATAGGATTATTTTTATGGTCTAAGGCAAGCCATTGTTCGTTGACGGGTCTCAGTGTTAAGGGTAAGTCGGCGCTACTATTGTCAACCTTCGCAACTTGAGCACCAGGATCTTTTAAGGCGTTAAGCAGTTTTGTAAGCTCAGCTGCGAACCGTTCAGTAGGAACAAGATCTTGGTATTGCTCAGTCATCAGTCCAGCAAGTCGTTCGAGTTGGTTGTCATTATGTTGTGGATCTAACGCATAAAATGCGGAGTGTTGTTCAATTTGATTGAGCAGAATATAGAGATCTTGGCGAATATCTTTTGTCGTTAACGTGGGTTGTTCTTTTTCAGGAATAGCAAAAAACGCGAGCCTGATAAGGCTCGCGCAAATAATCATGCTCAGCAAAGTTATTACCGTTCGATAGCTAAAACTCATATTCCTCCATGATGACCCTTACTGCTAAAAAGGTGTGCGACTATCGATGTAAATGCCGCTGTTGGCAATACAAATCATCATTAAGCTCCCTTAGGTTGCTCGCACTTGAGCAATTTAGCAGCAGTTTGTTTGTGTCAGCATAGAATTATGGCTGTTTTTTGTGCTGTGTCACGTCCTAGAGAATATCGTTGAGTGATACACCGATCCCAATACGTTGATTATGATGGTTATAGTCGATCAGGCTTTCACCGTAGCCATTAAAGTATTGAGTATAAAGGCGTAAGTTACCTATGATGGGATAGCTCCAAGTGATCTCTGCTGAACCTCGGTCAATATCTTTAAAGTTAGTTTTAACGGTGAGAGTGAATCTATGCTCATCAATCCCATACACGCCAACAAATTCAGCATTGCCAATATACTCATCAATATTGGGATTATCATCGCCACGGGCTTGGTGGATGTCTGTTTTTTCATCCTCAGGAATGCGCCACCACACCTTAGTTGAAAACGCCAGTGGGCCAGCATCAAAGATCATCGTGCCATAGATGCGGTTCCAACTACGGGATAATAAACCTGCTTTACCATTAGATTGGTGGACAGCGCCCAATCCCCAAAACGAGTTTGTCACACTGCCAATTTTCCAATCATTATTGAATAGCATAAAGATTTCGGGTTCGTGGTTTGTTTCACGAAAGGGTGAAGATATTTCCTTATTGTATACCTGCCAATAGGATTGATTGGTATAGGCAAAAAATAGGTGACCATTATCACCAAAGACATTGTACCAAATTGGAAACTTAAAGCTTATCTGAAACTTAGCTTCCATCTCATCGAGTTCATAGTTTGTTCCGGCGGCCTCCCCTGCATAGGGTTTCATATTCGGATCGGGATTATAGGTCGCGGGTAAAATGTAATTGACTTTATGCGGCGTTATTACAAATGGGCGCTCTGAAGTCGCCAGTTCATCCTTAACGCGATCTTTGATTAAAGATTCCTCTGCCCGTAACCCTGCACAAGTTAGCAGTCCGATTAATGCGATACCTTGATAAAATGGGGACATCGACTCTCCTTGATGTGTCTGTTTGCTTTATCTTTATTTACCGAGCTTAACATTAGTCTGTGGATCTTTTGTGAGAAATACTGTCACTTGTACTACTTAACTTGAGTGAAACTGCATCTTTTCTTATGCGTTAACGCGCTGACTGAGTAGATTTTTTAGCAATAACATAGTGCTGTTATGTGAGGTGATGCAAGTTTAGGTTGCATTCATATTTGCCCTGTTATCATGTTTTATTTAGTTATTTCAGATAATTAACTTATTTTAGTCAGTATGGTGCTTTTGCCAACCTCGTTTATAGTTAACTGGCTTAATTCAAATTCTTTTGTTATTTCTTTTTGATATAACAATTAATGATTTTATATTTATTATGGAATATAACTGGCGCTATATTGCTACACATTGATCTCATATCGGGGAATGTGATGGAAATTTTATCTTTACCAGGCCAAAGCGCTAAGGGCAAAGTCTGGCTGGTTGGTGCGGGCCCCGGCGATGTGGAGTTATTAACCCTTAAAGCGTGGCGCATTCTAAAGTCTGCCGATGCGGTGTTATACGATGCGCTCGTTAGCCAAGATATCCTCGATTTGATCCCTAAAGATGCTGAAAAAATTGCCGTCGGTAAACGTGCAGGCAAGCATAGCGCGGCGCAAGATGAAATTAATCAGTTACTGGTGACGAAAGCCTATACCCGTAAAAACGTGGTACGCCTCAAGGGCGGCGATCCGTTTATTTTTGGTCGCGGTGGTGAAGAGTTACAAACCTTAGTCGAAGCGGACGTCGAATTTGAAGTGGTACCCGGGATTACCGCCGCCAGCGGCACTTCGGCATATGCGGGCATTCCATTAACCCATAGGGATTATGCCCAAGGGGTAACGTTTATTACTGGTCATTGTCAGCTCGAAAGCCGTCCGATGGATTGGCAGGGTTATGCTAATCCCAACAATACCTTAGTTGTATATATGGGGATTTTAAACGCGGGCATTATCCGTCAAGGGTTAATCAACGCAGGTCGTAGCCCAGAGACACCTGTGGCCATCGTCTCGAAGGCGACCACTCAGTCGCAGCAATGTTTTATTGGGCAATTAGATTCACTCGAACAACTTGCTGCTGATCCGCAGTTGCAGATGCCCGCCCTGATGATTATTGGCGAAGTGGTTGCGCTGGCTGACTCCTTGAATTGGTTCCAACCTAAGGGCGAGTCCGCACCCGATACCGCAGATGCCGCCAAGTTTGTGGCAAAAATTTAGTTAAATCAGAACATTTTTTAGAAATAGTTAAGTTAAATCCAGCTGCCTGTCGCAGCCCATTTTAGGTAAACGGAGAAGAGTATGGCCGGGCGTGAATTAAGCCACTTACAACAACTGGAAGCCGAAAGCATTCAGATCATTCGGGAAGTCGCAGCCGAATTCGATAATCCAGTCATGTTGTATTCCATCGGAAAAGATTCTTCGGTGATGTTACATCTTGCGCGTAAAGCTTTTTATCCCGGCAAGATCCCATTCCCCTTGCTGCATGTGGATACGGGCTGGAAATTCAAAGAGATGATCGCCTTTCGTGATGCGCAGGCGAAAAAATTTGGCTTTGAATTATTAACTCACACTAACCCAGAAGGCGTTGCCCAAGGGATTAACCCCTTCGACCATGGTAGTGCAAAACACACTGACATCATGAAAACCCAAGGCTTAAAACAAGCCTTAAACCAATATGGTTTTGATGCCGCTTTTGGTGGTGCGCGTCGTGATGAGGAAAAATCCCGCGCGAAGGAGCGGGTGTATTCGTTCCGCGATCGCCACCATCGATGGGATCCTAAGAATCAGCGCCCCGAACTGTGGCGCACCTATAACGGCGCTGTGAACAAGGGCGAAAGTATTCGTGTATTCCCGTTATCTAACTGGACCGAACTCGATATTTGGCAATATATCTACCAAGAAAACATTGAGTTAGTGCCACTGTATTTTGCCGCCGAGCGCCCTGTGGTTGAGCGTGGTGGTCAGTTAATTATGGCCGACGATGAGCGTATGAAGCTTGAAGAAGGCGAAACCATCAAGCATGAGGTGGTGCGTTTTAGAACCTTAGGTTGTTATCCATTGACGGCGGCGATGCATTCGCAGGCGGATAATCTCGAAAAAATCATCGAAGAAATGCTGCTAACTCGCTCGAGCGAACGCCAAGGGCGATTGATTGACTCGGATCAGAGTGCATCGATGGAGCAGAAGAAACGCCAAGGTTATTTCTAAACCAAGGCATTTCGAGCGCAGGTTGATAGACAGATTAAACCGATTTCGTGAATGTCCCGATGGAGGCTTTTAGAGCAATCGAGTACCAGTGATTTCACGAACAGTTGAGCAAGATAAGAGTGAGATAAAGATGGATAAAGCGGTCAATAAAACCAATCGTATGGCAGCAGAAATCAGCCAGCACGGGGTAAAAGAATATCTAGCCCAGCAACAACATAAGGGTTTGTTGCGCTTTTTAACCTGCGGCAGCGTAGACGATGGCAAGAGCACCCTTATTGGCCGTTTACTGCATGACAGCGCGCAGATTTACGAAGACCAACTTGCTAGTTTAAAAAATGATAGCGCTAAGATGGGCACAACGGGCGAAGCTATAGATCTGGCTTTGCTGGTGGATGGTCTGCAAGCCGAGCGCGAGCAGGGCATTACTATCGATGTCGCTTATCGTTATTTTTCAAGCGACAAGCGTAAGTTTATCATCGCAGATACCCCAGGCCATGAGCAGTACACCCGTAATATGGCGACTGGCGCCTCAACCTGTGACTTAGCGGTGATCTTAGTGGATGCGCGTTACGGCGTGCAGACCCAAACCAAGCGCCATGCCTTTATTGCCTCTTTGCTGGGAATTCGCCACTTTGTGGTCGCGGTCAATAAGATGGATTTACTCGGGTTCGATGAGCAAGTGTTCAATCGTATCCGTAATGATTTCAGTGAGTTTGTTAAAGGCTTTGGTGAGTTAGATATCCACTTTGTGCCCTTATCCGCACTCAATGGCGATAACGTGGTCGAGCCAAGTTTACATACCCCTTGGTATCAGGGTGGTACATTACTGGAGCTACTCGAAACCATTGATACCCAACGTGAACTGAGTGCCTTACCCGTGCGCTTCCCGGTGCAATACGTGTCGCGTCCAAATCTGGATTTTCGTGGTTTTGCCGGTACTTTAGCCTCTGGTGTCATCAAGGTGGGTGATGAAGTGGTAGCGCTGCCTTCGGGTAAACGCAGCAAGGTTGAGCGTATCGTGACCTTCGATGGTGATCTCGCAGAAGCGACTGCTGGGCAAGCCGTCACTCTCACCTTAGAAGATGAAATCGATATTTCCCGTGGTGATTTACTGGCTATGCCAGAGAGTGCGCCACAGGTTGCCAACCAAATCGTGGCTGACCTCGTGTGGATGGATGAAAAACCACTACAACTCGGCCAGTTATATGACATCAAGGTTGCGGGTAAAAAGACTCAAGCCTCAGTCTCGACCATAGAATATGTGGTTGATGTGAACACACTTGCGCGCAGCAGCGCCGACACACTATGGCTCAATGCCATCGCCCGCGTGACCTTAGAGCTGACCGAAGATATCGTTTTCGATGCCTATTCTCTGGTACGTGATACTGGCGGCATGATCCTGATTGACCGTTTATCCAATGCAACAGTAGCGGCGGTGATGGTGGTATCGGGTCAACATGTGAGCAAGCAAGTGTCTTCACAATTTAGTGCCTTTGAGCTGGAGTTTAATGCGCTAGTACGTAAACACTTCCCGCACTGGCAAGCGATTGATATTTCAAAGCTTGGAGCCTAATTTGTGAGTGACTTGTGGCTATTAGCGATAGTGTTGTTTGGGTTGTTGGCTGGCTTAATTGCTGGCCGCATAAACCCTGCGGTGTTGTTTTTATTTGCTTTTTTAATATGTTACCTCCTAGGTATGGTAACGCTCGACGCAGCGCTCACTAGCTTTACTAATACGGGATTAGTCACATTAGTGTTATTGGTGCTTGCGGCGACAGCGCTGGAAAAGACTTCATTGCTGGGAAAGTTAAGCCAAGTGATTGGTAATAGCTCGTTGGCGATGACAATGGCAAAGTTGGGATTTTCCACGGCTCTGCTGTCATCATTTACCAATAACACTGCGGTTGTGGCATCTTTGATTGGGGTAGTGCGCCGTAATCAGGCCCATGCGCCCGCTAAGTTATTACTGCCGCTTAACTATGCGACGATTCTTGGGGGAACGCTCACACTGATTGGTACCTCCACTAACCTTATCGTTAATTCGTTTGTGGAGAATGCGGGCTTACCTGCGCTGGGTTTCTTTGAGTTTACCCCTGTTGCAGCGTTGATTGTACTGTTAGGCATTCCGCTACTGATCATGCTGGCTAATACCTTGCCCGACAGAAGGGATGAAACGACAGAAGAAGCACTGCCCTATTTACTTGAGGCCCATGTTGCTAAAGGCTCGTCTTTAGTCGGTCGCAGTGTGGTGGACAACAAGCTCAGAGCCCTAAAAAAGCTTTATTTAGTGGAGCTTGAGCGAAGCGGTATTTGTATTTGCCCGGTTCCGCCACAGTTAGTATTGCAAGCGGACGATGTGCTGCGGTTCAGTGGCGCGGTGGAGTCGGTGGAGCTGTTGCATCAATTCGATGGCCTCGATTGGTTTGGTAAGCATCAGGCAAAGGGACAAAACCTAGTCGAAGCGGTATTGGCCCCTTCGTCGAGCCTAGTGGGCAGCAGCTTAAAGGAATCTCGCTTTCGCGAACAGTTTGATGCGGCGGTTATGGCGATTCGCCGTGGCCATCATCCGTTAAAGGGTGGCTTGGGCGATATCGTATTGCAGCCGGGCGATGTGTTACTGCTGACGCCGGGGGATGGTTTTAGCACCAATGCTAAGCTGAGTACCGAATTTGCCGCCGTCAGCGGACTCGATTTGAATGTGCGTTTAGACACTAAACGCAGTCGTATCGTGTTAGCCGGATTTGTGTTGACGATTGGCCTGAGTCTGGCGGGGATTTTACCCTTGGCAAAAGGATTGGTGCTATTGCTGCTCAGCTACTTTGCCATTGGCGCCGTAACCTTATCTGAACTTAAGCGCCGTTTCCCGCTCGAGTTAGTCGTGATTGTGGGCAGCGCTTTGGGGTTGGCGAACCTGATGATGAGCACAGGTCTTGCTGAGGGACTCGCTCAAGGCTTACTCGGCGCAATCAATGGTTACGGGGTGTTTGGGGCGTTTGTGGGGGTTTATTTAGTTACCTTGTTGTTGACTGAACTGGTCACCAATAACGCCGCCGCGGCCTTGGCTTTTCCTATTGCCTATGCGGTGGCGCTGAATTATGGCGTCGATCCAAGGCCCTTTATTATGGCTGTGGTGTTTGGGGCTAGCGCTAGCTTTATTTCGCCCTATGGTTATCAAACCAACTTGATGGCGTTTAATGCGGGTAACTATCGTTTTAGTGATTTTGTACGGTTAGGGCTGCCCTTATCCCTACTGTATTCGCTGATTGTGATTTTTATGGTGCCGATCATCTTTCCGTTTTAACGATGCCTTTAGTCGTTGGTTTATTAAAGGTTTGAGGAGTGTTTATGAGCAATATAGTGTGGCATCAACATAGTGTCGACCAAGCAGCCAGAGCCAAGCTTAAGGGGCAGAATCCGGTATTGCTTTGGTTTACCGGGCTTTCTGGTGCAGGTAAGTCGACCCTAGCAGGTGCGCTTGAGCGTGCATTATTTGAAGCGGGCTTTCACACCTATCTGCTCGATGGCGATAATGTGCGCCACGGTCTATGTAAAGATTTGGGTTTTAGCGTGGCCGACAGGGATGAAAACCTACGCCGTGTTGGCGAGGTAGCAAAACTTATGGTGGATGCGGGCTTGGTGGTGTTATCAGCTTTTATCTCTCCCACCCGAGAAGAGCGCGATAGCATACGTGCAAGATTCCCCGCTGGACAATTTATCGAAGTGCATGTATCGACGCCACTTAGCGTATGTGAAGCGCGTGATCCCAAGGGATTGTACGTTAAAGCACGCAAGGGCGAAATCGCACATTTTACTGGGATTTCATCGCCCTATGAGGCCCCGCTCTCCGCTGAGTTGACGATTGATACCAGCAAAGGGGATTTAGCATCTCAAGTTCGGGCTTTGATTGATTATTTAACCGCAATCGATGTTATTAGCCCAAATCGCCTCACTGCACTGGCATAGAAGCAGTCTATAACAGCTTGTTATTCAATCTTAAAGTCCTTGGCAAATAGGGCTTGAAGGGCTTTAAGGTATTCTTGGTCCTGTTTAGGAAGCACAAGCTGCGCTAGTTCATCGCCAATAGGTGTTAATCGATAATAACTAAAGAGCAAATTACCGCTCTTAGGGGTTAGCTTCATTTGAATACCGGGCATAGTGAGTTGGATGGGGGTTTTACTATTGAGTAAACCCGTTTCAAACTCACTGCTGTGGAGTATCCCCGCATCAACTAGGGTGAGAATACTGGAGTAGGGCAGACCAAATTGCGAGAGACCTAGGGTGATGTTGGTATGCTTGCGAAAATATTGGCCAATCCCGCCCGTGAGCCGATAGCCGCTAATGAGTTTTAAGCGCTGCTCATTATTCACTTTTGCTGCCATGCCTAGGGCTTTTTCGAGGATTTGCGCTTCTCTGTGCGTTAATTGCTTAAGTAGCGCTAAGGTGCGCAGGCTAAAGTTTCCTGGGTTGATGATTTCACTAGAGAGAATACGTGCCCATAGGTCCTGCATTTTTCGATTATGGATTTGCTCTGCCATCAGAAAAAATTGATGACTCCAGTCGGGATCGAGATCCACCCCCGTCATGTCGGAAGAGGTATAACTTAAGGCGAGGGCGAAAATGGTTTCAACATTTGCCTGATACTGGCTGGCGAGTTTACGCTGCCGATGCTGGGCGCGTTCGGCAATCGAGGCATTGGCTGGACGATATTCTTCCTCACTGGCGAGACCGAGTTGACGGCCAAGTAAAAGGGCTTTTTTACGGGCAGAGACCTCCGCAGCGGGAGCGGCTTCATCCGCAAGCATTAAAATATCCGAATCCTTCATGCCTTAATCCTGTATCACTTGTCTGCTAATTTACATGGCAAATTAGGGAGAATACCCGCTCTGCCAAAAGTGTCCAGCTTAGCCGATTGTAAGCTTTAAGTCTCCGAGTTGGTTTGCTTTTATTCGCGCTTGCTAGACTAGGGCTAGAATTGCTGATTTTGTAACATTTTGATCCTCAGAGTGGTGATTTTTATTTTTGTGAGCAAGCTAGAATTACCGAATATCGAGGGATGGTTTGGCGCTAAGCCCGTGATCTATTTCATGTAAATAGATGACTAAATCACCTAGTATGCAATATCGTAATAGGCAGTTTGCTTTTTGCGTGGAAAACCTAAATATCGCTAGCGGACTCGCTATCCATAGAAGCGCATTGTTTATCTTGTGGTTACCTTCTGGATTGCGAGGCATTGAGTATCATATTGATTGGTATATTTAGGTCAACATAAGGCCGCCGTACTTGTTTTTCTTCTGGCCGCTTTTTCTTATTTTTGTTGAGATAATAGAGGCTTAAGTGAAAAAAATTCTGATCATCTTCTCCAGTGTTCATGGTCAAACTCGTAAGATCACGAATCAGTTAGCCCAGCAACTCAAAGAGTTAGGTAATTCGGTGGTGATTGCTGATATAAAAGCCGTCCCCGCGATGGAGTCCTTCGATAAGATCATCATTGGCGCTAGTATTCGTCACGGAAAACATAATCCTGCGCTGTATGAATTTATTCAGAAACATCAGCAAATCCTGACACAAAAAGTCGGTGGATTTTTCTCTGTGAGTTTAGTTGCCCGTAAACCTGAAAAAAATACCCCTGAGACCAATCCCTATATGCAGGCGTTTTTAACTAAAACGACTTGGCGTCCTCAGTTGTTGCAAGTGTTTGGCGGTAATTTGAATTATCAGGGTTATAATGCATTTGATAGGAATATCATACGTTTTATCATGTGGTTAACTAAGGGGCCCACGGATCCTGTTACTAATGTTGAATACACTGACTGGCAAAAAGTGCATGAGTTTGGATTACAAATCCACCAAGCCTAAGCGGGCGGTTGAGGCTAACGTTGATTATCGAGGATAAACCTATATGTCGAACAAATTAACCTTGATATTCGATTTTTTGTTGGCGCGTTTGCATGTTTGGCTGGTGTTGTCCGCAAGTCTACTTATCTGCACCAGTCCGTGGATTTTTATCGGTCGAAGCCTGCGTGCTAATGCTAGCATTTGGGATTATCTGCATGTATATCTGGGATTGGTGTGTGCTGCGTTAGGGATTTTATTTTTGTTGCGTAATAGCCTCCAAGGCAAATGGCACCAGTATTTTGCCTGGCTGGTGGGCGATTGGGAACAATTGGTGCAGGATATTAAAGGCCTTTTTAAAGGCAAGCTCCCCGTAGCCGGTGGCAAAGGCTTGTTTAGTTGTATCGAAGGGATTGGCATGGTACTGCTGGTCGCGACAGGATTAACTGGCGTTGTATGGTTTATTTACCAAGGAACACCACTGGCAATGACTTGGCGTGGTTATCATCAAATTTGTGCCGATGCTTTTATTGGCTTTTTAGTACTGCATATCATATTGGCCGCAACGCATATTATTGAATTTATTAGGCAATAACTTCTGCTACTGCTGAGCGTTAGGTCCAACCTGAGTGAGTTTATCTTGCTCTAACTTACTGAAGGGACTGACTAGTATCGATTCATTTTTGATTGAGACTTGTCAGTCCGCTAAAGCATCCATTCGCAAAAAACAGAAGCTTATATTGTTACCTTAAACGCTTTTGACGGCCAAGAGCGACGGCAGCGGCAAAGGCTAAGAATAACCAGTTTAGGCTACCACCAGAACTTTTAGGTGCCTGTGCATCTTTTTCGACGGCAAGATAGTTAATTAAGCCAATCAGTTCGTCTAAGGTTCTGATGCTGCTTAAGTTAACTGCATATTTGTCATTAACAATAAAGGCTGGCACGCTTTCAACGCGGAATTGGTTTTGCTGGGCACGCCAAAGGGCTAGCTTTTCATCTGTGCTTTTACTGTCGGCAAGTTTGTCGTACTTCGCCGCGTCTATACCGAACTTAGCAAAGACTTGTTTTATGTCGTCACGGCTATTGATTTGCGATTCGTGCTTATGTCCAGGGGCGCTGTGGTCGTGGCCATTAGCGCCTTCTTCTCCTTGGATCGCGGCGAACATGGCATGGGTTAGAGCGTCTTTATTATCCAGCTCTTGGATGACGGCCAGCGAACGCATGACTTCAGTCCCTAAAGCACTATTCATAAAGTCGACATGCTTAGTATCAAATGCAATGCCCTTGTTTAAGTTAGCTTTGATATCAGGCAGATAATTGGTTTCCATATTGAAGCAATTATGGCAATAGAAGGAGAAAAACTCGGTAAGTTTAGGCTCACTACTCGGCGCTTTATCAGAAATTTGAGTGTAGTGAGTGCCTTCCACAAAATTTGCTGCAAAGCTGCTGAATGGTGCAACGATTAAGGCGACAGCCAAGGCGATTGGTTTGATCATAGAACCCTCAAAGTCGGTTAGATTGAATCCAGTACATTAAGTGCTATGCGTTGTGCCTAATGGTAATGGATAAGCTGATTCAATCTTGAAATTACGCTTGTGTTATACCAGCGTGAAGATGGTTTTAGGTTAGTTTGAAATGCTTAATTATCGCTGAATTAGTGCGCCGATATTGAACTAAATCTGTGATCCCGTGGGAGTTTAGACCTAGAAGTTTGCAAGACTGCAAAGGGGATCACAGATATATCAACATTCGCTAAGCAATATCCCGCAGGGATTGCCAAGCCTCGCAGACTTCGCGAAAGCGGGCAGCATCACCTTCGGGTCTATCAGGATGCCATTTGAGGGCTAAACGACGCCATTGTTTGCGGATATCTTTTGGGGTTGCGCTTTCATCTAACTCAAAAACTCTTAGGGCATGTCCTTTGTGCATTAAATTTACATTGAGGCCAATGTAGCTCTTATAACTGCTCCAGAAAGCCTCTAATAATTCCCTCACCACGTTTTCGCTGGTGTCGTAGTTATTCCAGTCAAGATAATATTCTCGCAGGGAAGTCTCTTCCATTATCAATAAGTTAACATTTGATGGCACGAGGCGGAAAATCTGGATTTCCATTGCTTTAACTTGTAACCATTGCTTAGGAAGAAGCATTTCTTGCAGTTCGAACAGGGCATTCATCAGTAGAAAGTTACGCTTAAATAAATCATTACCCGGGTTTTCATCTAAAGGATGGATAAGCCCTCTGCTCTGTAATTCGGTGGCGAGGTGATGGATTTTCCAACTTTGATTGGAAGCTTGTAACACCGATAGCACTGGCCAGATTAACGGATTATCCCCCTTAGTGGTCGAAAGCCTTGCCGATTGAGCTTCTGCACTGAGTGAAGGTTTTGCGAGTAGCATACTGACAGTCCCATCCTAAGTTATTATCAAGCGAGTGTGGCGATTAAACTGAGTGTACATCTATCCATAAGATTTTTAAGGCTTTTACCTTAAATTTGCCGCTAATTACAGCGTGCTAGATGTACACTATGCCACAGTGCAAAGTGTAGGCAAAGATGGATTTTAGAGCAATTTGCCTCAAGGTCGCATAGGCTTTGCTGGCGGGAATGGTGTTAATTTTTTTACGATGAGTGATGGGGCAAGGTCGAAAATACCCTTGTTCACTTATGCAAAACAAGGGTACTTACGGTTAGCTTAGGCGTCAGGATTTAGATTTCAGTAAAGATAACTTCTTGTGCTAAACGTGACTTAGGTAATTTAGCATTAAAGTCTTCTTCAGAGCGATAACCAAGGGCTACAATCACAGAAGCGCATAGACCTTTTTCTCGTAAGCCTAAGACTTGATTAAGTTTAGTCGCATCGAAACCTTCGATCGGGCAAGCATCAATATCGAGCACGCTGGCACCTAACATTAGGGTGCCGAGTGCTAAATAGACTTGTTTTTCCATCCAATGCTGGGCGTCTTTTAGCTCAAATTTATGCATATTGGCAAAGAAAGAGCGACCATTATGTTGGCCTTGTTTGGCTTCTTCATTGGCAAAACGGCCATCTTTGGCCTCTTGCTCTAGCACTTGCAGTAAATGGGTTTCATCGAGTTGAGTACGGGTACACAGTACTACCACATGGGAAGCATTGAGAATTTTTTGGGTATTAAAGGCGTAGTTCTCAGTCGCTTGGGCGATCAACGCTTTGCCTTCTGCCGTACCGGCAAGCACAAAATGCCAAGGCTGTGAGTTAGTTGATGATGGGCTGAACTGTAATAAGGTCTTGATGTCGGCAATCTTGTCGGCAGGAATTGTCTTGGTTGGATCAAAGGCCTTAGTGGTGTAACGCTTTTTAGCGAGAAAACTTAAATCACTCATGTAACGGCTCCAAATCATCTAGGAATACAAAATCAACCTCAGCATTTTAAGCAGGTTTAGGCAAAAAACAATGTGATCAAAACGGCTATCAGTTTCAAAATATTTTTGAAACTGACGGTTGGTTCAGCCATTGCAAATGCTTAGGGCCGAAACACGCCCTAGGTATTAAGTGAGGATATTTAGCGGTCAAAATAAACAATCTATTCGCGATCGAATCTAATGTGATGTGTTTCTATTTTATTGTTTATATGTGCTTTTTATCTTTTGTTGGCCGTTAGCAGTGTACAATAGCATTGTGAATGCATGATGTAGATCAATGATACTTGATAACAACGTTATCTCTCATGTCGCTAACGCTATTCCTTTGCTACATTTTGTTATGAAGCTTTAGTGACGGTTTCATTTGTTGGGAGGACGTGTGACAAGATTACTTATGTTGTTTATTACCTTCAGTTTATTACCCGTATCCTCTGGCTATGGAAAAGATCTGAAATTTGCTGTTGTGCCGAAATTTTATAGTGTTTTTTTTGATCAAAGTAAAACGGGCTGTATAGATGCCGCGGCTGAAATAAAAGGTGTGGAATGTGTATATCGAGGGCCAGAATCAAGCAGTGTTAGATTGCAAGACGAGGTCATAAACCAACTGATTGATGAAGGTATCGATGGGATTGCTGTCGCGGTTACGCAATCTAAGTATCTTTTTGAAAATAGCTTAAAAAGAGCTAAAGAAGCCGGTATTCCAATTGTCACCTATGATTCAGATTTTGATGCTTCCATCAACCAAGACCCCAAGAATTTTCGCTCAGCCTATATCGGTACAGACAATTTCGAATTGGGTAAATCATTAGGTGAACAATTAAAAAAATTACGGCCTAATGGTGGGACGCTTATCATGCAATCTGGGCGCCCTGATTCTCCCAATTTGAATTTAAGACTGATGGGGGTTCGCTCTGCGTTGTCGGGAAAAAAATACGATATTCCTCCAGGGAAATTACTTAATAACGAGCAGGGCTGGACAGAAGTGAGAGAACCTTTGTTTAATTTTGACCAACTTAGTCAAGCGGTTAAGCAGATGGAGTCTGTTATGAAAGGCAAGCCAGTGAAAGCAGACTCATTTATTGCTGTTGGTGGTTGGGCTCAAAATGATGCAGCGCTTTACCGTGAGATGATTGCCCCATACCAAGGAAAAATTAGCAACAAGGAGGTCGTCGTTATTATTACTGACACCTCTCCAGAGCAATTAATGATGTTGAAGGATAATCTTGCGCATATCAATGTCGGTCAAAATCCCTATGAAATGGGCAGGCAGGCAATTTTGACGCTTTATAAAATTGTCACCAAACAAAAGTATCAAGAAATAATTTATACACCGGTGACATTTTGCTCTCCACAGAACTTCAATACCTGTGAAAAGCGTACAGGAATGTAATGTCAATGAGCCAATGTTCCTGAGACTGCTTTAGAGTGTGTAGCCCCAAAGAAGTAATTGACAGATGTTTGTACAGTCTTGTAGTGGCATAGTGATTCATCAACAAAAAATAAGCGTGAAAAAACGAGAAAGGTAAAACGATATCAAGTAATTACCCATCAATCACTATAAAAACCGCTACCGCAAAAAAGCAAATTCCTATAGCATCATTTATACCAATTGACATGAATATGGCTGCGGCCATATTTGAACAAGCGATTTATGTCCCGCAAACAGCGCAGTGCATAAATACTAAGACGTTAAGTGCTTAAGGAGTGAGTTTGGAAATTACCGATTTCTTTCCCGAACAAGGGCATATTCAGAGGCTTCATTGTGATGCATGCAAAGGTCATTTAGATCTTGTTTTTTCTGATTTCCATGAACTTGTTACAGGTGTGGATATTGAAATAAAGGGGCTTCCGATGCTCTACTGCGGATCATGTGAAAAAAGCTTATTTCCTGATGATTCTAAGTTCGCAGTGATCAATTTGCATGAGCAGGCATTTAAAAAATCTAGTAACAAGGTGACTGTTACACGTAATAAAACAAACCAAGATTTCGGTTTTGGTGTTGTTCCATTCATTTACGATTCAGACGACTATAAATATATTCCTGGACTTAAGCGGCCATGGGATGAAGGTTTTCTTACTCCAGTATTTTTTAATCGAGAAGTACTTTTAAAATATGATTCATCCCCAACTTATCGATTGAGCTTTGCTTCAACCACATATGGAAAGATACGGAGAGGTGATGATTTCTCAATGCCATTTGGCATTAATAAAAACGGTAAGGTTGTTATGTGGTTGGGCGATATTGCTCGCCTTCCAGATGCTGAACAATATTATCTCCGCTCTGAAAATATCGCATCCGATCACTCTATAGGTTCAGAATTTTACGATGGGCAAATCGAATGTATTTTTACCGACTTATCTAAAGAAGATGCATTATTTAAAAGTCGCTCAACGTTTCTGGAAGCCTGCTTCAATAAATTTGGTATAAAAATAGCTCACCTAGATAGTGAGGTGTTTGATCTTTCAGTGTCTTTTAACACACCTGTTGTGGACACTGAAAAAGAACGAAGACACGTAGCGGATACGCTTAATAAGATATACCTTGAGTCGTTTGATAAGGAAGCGTTGGGCGATGTGATTTCGCAATTAGGTGGAGATCCCAAAAAACTTGGTAGTATTAAGCTATTGCAAAAAACGATTGAGCTTAGCTGTTCTGGTGAAGATATACCTACTTTGATGTCACCTTTCTATATTCTCTATGATTTACGGGTAGTTTATTCTCATATTGGCTCTAAACAGAGTGAGCAAGAAAAACTAGATTTTGTAATTAGTCGCCTAGGCCTTGGTGCAAACTCTGGCCTCATGGAAATCTACCCGTCACTTGTTGAAAAAATGCGCGAATCATATGAAAGGCTAACAGAACTTCTTAAATAAATTATGCATAGATCGCACTTAACAATCGCGTCAATCGAGACTTGTTTTCCGCTAGCGCTCCAAAAAAGCCATTACGCGGGCGTTAATTTATAGAAATTTTAATCCGAAACTGACGAGTTAGAGCAAAGGGGCTATCACGATTTTGTCCCAAAGCATGCTGTGTGTTTCTTTAAACCGACTTTCCGCACCTGATTTAGGAATAAATTTGCCGATACCGTTCGCCTAACACGTCGAGAATGATCTGCTGGTCCACTGTGAGTCCTGTGACTTGAGGTGGCGCCTCTCCCAACTGGTACTCGTGCACCCCGCCAAAGCGTAAAAAAATCCACCGCGCAGTCGGTTTTTGCGTGGGTTTCTTTTTCATGTCCGCCACACTCCGGTTCTGCTCTACTAAGCCCTGCCGGATCCGGTGCTCCAGCGCCGCATAAATCATCAGGCTACAGGTCATCACCATCAGCAACGCTTCGATACGTTCCGGTTTTTTAAGATATAACGAGGAGGTTAAAAATTCGGGACTTTTCAGAAACCTAAAACCACGCTCGACATTCTGCTGGGCTTTATAGGTAGCCAACAGCTCAGCCATGGTGAGCGTTTCACTGTGATCATTGGTCGCGAGGATGAACACCCCTGTCTGGTTGCGCGCCTCAGCCACCCGCGCCAAGCTACTTGCGGCTAACCCCTTGATGTGAAATTGGTAGCTCACCGGCATTTCACCCTTTTGCGGCCTTCCGCGCCCTGCATAGATAGGTTCACTCACGACTTCTGCTTCTAGTTGCAGCAGATTTAAGCTGACAGCAAAACGGGCTAATTCAGCCTGCGCATCGGTCTCGCAGGCAAAACGCTGGGCACATAATTTGTTGAAGGCTTTCAGTTCACGCGTGCTGTCTTTCAGTAGGTTTTTGGCTAATGTTTGCTGCTCACGGTGGCTGGCCTGTTCGCTGCGCACCAGCAACCAACGCTGCGCGACGTCGGCATAATTGGCGCTTTGCCAACAGCCATGATAGCCATTGCCCAGCGCAACCAGCGACTGGGTGCCAATGGTTGCCACGGCTCGCTTGGCTTCATTGAGGGTGACAGGCACACGAGTCACGAACAACTGTTGCTGTTGTGCCAGTAGTTGCAAGGTGTCGGCGCAATACAGCGCCGCATCGCCGACCAGATAACGACTCTCCTGCGCGGCCTTGAGACTGCTCAAGTGGCGCCGTACCGTCTGGGCAAAGGCCTTGGTATCATTACTATTACCACTCAAGGCTTGCATGTAGATGGGCAGGCCGGCCTGATTTTCACAGATAAGCTCCAGGATAACCTGGTTTAGCTCTGGCCGATGGTCGCGGCTATAGCCCCGTACCAATTGCAACTTACCGAGCTGCTCGCCATCGGCTTGGTCATAGGCGCCATCGACGTGGAAGCTGGTGATATCGAGGTGTACTGCAGTACTTTTGAGCCCCAATCGTTCGACGACCTGCTCCGCCATCACCTGATAAAGCGTGCTGACATCGGCCTCAAAGAGGGCATCAAGGCAGCGGCCGAGCACATCATCATTGAGGTCATCGGCACAGATCCCCGGGCCAATCAGGCGTTCTACAGGCTTGTTGGCAAAGAATTGCGGGAACATGTGCAAGGTCGAACTATGAAAGCCAAGACCGTTCAGTATCATCGCCACCAACGCTTCACCATGTGAGACTTTGTAGGGCGGCGTTTTGGGTAGCACCGCATCAATCATGCGAGCAATGCCGAGTTCTTGGCAAAGTGCAGCGACCAAACCAAGGTGGTCGAGGTTACGGATAGAGATAGCGGGAGCGGCCATGATGAATTACCTGCAAAAGAGAGTAATAGATCAGAATGACCGATCGCCGTCAAGTTTTTTAAATCGAAAATTAGGTGCGGAATGACGGTTTAAAACCTACAAGCTACACCGATGCTAAAAGGGTGAGTCATGGTGATTAGCGAGACGACCGTCCGCCCCAAGGCCGCTCTTTGGCATCCATGCCATCGCGGCATTCGTGAATCCATTCACATCAGACGGGGCGGTCGAGCATCCACGGATGGACACGCTGCGTGTCGTTGAGTGAATGCCATGACTCATCCAACAATCAGCTCTAGCTTTAAGTGTCTTAAAGCGTGTGGCGTATCATCGCGCAAATACCATTGTTCACCTTTCAATGTTGTATAAGTCTTTATGACCTCAATACCTTACTTAAAAAGCTTTGGGTTCTGGCTTCTTTGGGGCGGGTGAATAATTCCTCGGGGATATTGGACTCCACTACATAGCCGCCATCCATAAAGATGACTCTGTCGGAAACATCGCGTGCAAAGCCCATTTCGTGGGTCACAATTACCATGGTCATGCCTTTTTGCGCTAAGTCCTTCATCACATCCAGTACATCGCCAACCATTTCGGGGTCGAGTGCTGAGGTGGGCTCGTCGAATAGCATGAGATCCGGCTCCATCGCTAGTGCGCGGGCAATGGCAACCCTTTGCTTTTGTCCGCCCGAGAGACTGGAAGGATAGGCATTGGCTTTATCCTGCAAGCCCACTTGAGTAAGCAGCGCCAGCGCCTTGTTATCGGCTTCGGCTTGGGTCATTAACTTTAGGCTCACAGGTGCTAAGGTAATGTTTTGTAATACGGTTTTATGGGGGAATAGGTTGAAGTTTTGGAACACCATGCCCACTTTTTGCCGCAATTTATCGACACAGGCATCCTTGGCGGTAATGGATTGCCCTTCGATTTCAATATCCCCTTGGGTGGGTTTTTCTAACAGGTTGATGCAACGTAAAAAGGTGCTTTTACCGCTGCCGCTGGGGCCGATCACACTCACCACTTCGCCTTGGCGAATATGTTCGTTGATGCCCTTAAGGACCGCATTATCGCCGTAACTTTTGTGTAGGTTGGTTATGTTAATCACTTTGCTTCAACCTCTTTTCGAATTTCGACAGCATAAATGTGAAGCTGTAGGTCAGGAACAGGTAAATCAGCGCACAGGTAAAGAGTGGGATACTGTCTTCAAAGGTACGACTACGGATAATCTCGCCCGCCCGCATTAAATCCACACCGCCAATAAAGCCAATTACGGCGGTTTCTTTGAGTAGCACGATAAACTCATTGCCTAACGCGGGCAGAATATTCTTAATCGCCTGCGGCAGAATAATCAGTTTCATGGTCATGGCTTGCGATAGTCCAAGCGAGCGTGCTGCTTCGGTTTGACCTTTATCGACGGCTTGGATCCCTGCGCGAATAATCTCAGAGATATAAGCGCCACTGTTTAAACCAAAGGCGATAATGGCGGCGGTAATTTTATCGACATCGAATGCGGCCAGCACGATGAAGTAAAGGATCACTAACTGCACCACCACAGGCGTGCCGCGGATAACGCCAACATAAAGTTCGGCGGGAAAGCGGATATACCACTTTGATGACATCTTCATCAGTGTGGTGCCCACGCCTAATACTGCGCCTAATAACATGGCGAAGAAGGTCACAATCAAGGTGACTTTTAAGCCGTTTAAGATCAGCAGTATGCCTATCATGCCGTCGTCACCAATGGGACTAAACAGCGAAGTATTGATTGCTTCTAACATAGGGATCACTTGATATGGGCTGAAACGAGCGTCTGATATTGGCCGCTTTCTTTCAAGTTTTTCAGCGTGTTATTAATGCTAGTGAGGAGTTCAGGCTGCTGTTTTGACACCGCAAAACCATAAAACTCAGCGGGGAAATCTAGCTTGATCAGTTTGAGATCGGGGTTTTTCGCCAGATAGTTCGCCGCAGGCTCGCTATCGAATAGCACTAAGTCGACTTTACCATTCTTCAGCTCCATGATGGCTTCGAAGCCTGTGTTAAAAGCAGTGACATTTTGGGTGTATTTTTTAGACATCATATCGGCGGTTGAGCCGAGCTGCACCGCAAAGTGTTTGTCTTTAATGTCATCAAGGGTATGAATTGTGTCGTTATCTTTATTGACGAGCAGCACTTGAGTTGCCTCATAGTAGGGCTCCGAAAAGTTAACGCTGGCCTGGCGCTCTGGTGTGATGGTCATGCCCGAGGCAATAAAATCAATCTTGCCTGAGTTTAGCGCGACGATCAGTGAATCGAATTTCATGTTTTCGACTTTAAGCGTTTTGCCGGCATCTTTAGCGATTTGTTTGGCAAGCTCAATGTCGAAACCTTTGATTTCATCGCCACTTTGTCCGCCAACGTATTCAAAGGGCGGGAAGGCCGCATTGGTTCCTACCACTAAAACATCGTTGCTTTTCCCACATCCAGCTAACAACAAGGTGGCACTGAGGGCTAGGCCGCCTAATAACATGGATTTTTTCATTTAATACTCTCTTTTGGATAACTGGCAATGTGGCGACTATAGGAGGATTGCGTATTCGTGTCAATAATTATGCTTTATTTGTGATTAAAAATTCATTATTACACTGGCAGTTTAAATAACGACACCATATTTATTATGATTGTGGTGTTTGATATCAATAGTTTTTTAATAGGTTGTGAAATTGTTTAGGGTGACCGTGAATAGCAATTTAGCGCTTCAAAGTGATGAGGTGAGCTAATTTTTATTCACTTTAGTGAATAGGCTGGATTTTTATGAACTATCTCAGATACAAATGATGCAAAATTGATTAAATTAAACTTAAATCATCTAATCGGCAGTTTTAAATCGCAATTGATGGAGCACTATGTGAAATACCAAATTTTGGCGCCTGTAGCGTTGCTTTTAAGTTTAGCAACCTCTGTTTATGCAGAGGAATCAACCCAATGGCATTACACTATGGGCATTCATGATTTTATTGTCGAACAAGAAAATTCGCATACCTTTGGGGCCAATGGCAATATCATTATTGAACATACCACTGCATCGGATATTTATCTGTCTGCGGTGCTGGATATGTTTATCGATATTGATAGAGATAAGCTGGATCCTGACCATATTCCGATGTGGTTTAAATCGGAATATGCCGCGATTGGAGAGCTTTATCGTTTTTCCCCGCAGTTATCCTTAGGTTGGCAAGTGGATTTGCAGGGCAAGCGTAATACTGTGAGTTCAGTGGAGAAGCAGGCGAAGTTTTTTCCAGGACTAACAGCCAATTATCAAGGCCAACAAACCCAAGCTCAGCTTAAGGCGGGTGCGGGCTATTACTTTTTGGAGATCGACGATGACGTGCCCCGCACCCGAGGTTACGATAGAGGCGATTTTGGTAATAGTGAGTTTGCTTACACTGTAATGGGTAGCGTTGGTGTTGATTTAACGCCCAAATTAAACGTGAACTTAGCTGCGCAAACTTGGAACGATGGCGACCAATGGCTTGAAAATCAATATCGCTTCAGCATGAGTTACGATACTGATTACTGGGAGAAGGGCAGCCAGTGGTTACTGTATGTGGAGTATACCGAATACAACCTTGACCACTATGCCAAGGAGAGTGTGCACTCACCCGACTACTTGCCTATTCTGCCTTGGGATAACGATACCTTAGTGCGTTTTAGCTTAGTCGTACCTTGGTAGGAGGTTATTTTTGCGTTAAGTGCTTTTTAACTAACGCGATCATCGCCTGTGCCGCAAAGGACAATACTTGTTCTTTGCGCCAAAATAGCGATAACTCCCAGCGCAATTCGTCACTCGCCAGTGGAATATTGACCACCCCCGCCACACTATAACGCCGCGCGATCGAGCGCGGCAGTATCATCACGCCAGTTCCCGCAGCCACCAGTGCGATACCAAAGTCTGCTTGGCTAACACGGGTGATATTTTGAGGTGAGAATCCGGCTTGCTGACAGGCGTTGAGCAC
Organism: Shewanella sp. FDAARGOS_354; assembly: GCF_002209245.2. Classification (NCBI taxonomy): domain Bacteria; kingdom Pseudomonadati; phylum Pseudomonadota; class Gammaproteobacteria; order Alteromonadales; family Shewanellaceae; genus Shewanella; species Shewanella sp. FDAARGOS_354. The sequence goes on from NZ_CP022089.2 coordinate 4,649,124, forward strand.
CAATTGATGCAGGGTGTATTCAGTCTCAAACATCACTTGTGGCTCATTGATTAAGTCATGGACTGAGAGTATTTCCCTGGTAGTGAGGGGATTTTCCTTGGGCAGCACTACCACCATGGGATCGTTAAACACTCGAATGCCGTCATAGCCATCATCAAGGTCGATTATGCCAGTGGCCAGTTCTATTTCGCCCTTTTGAATTGCCAGCGTTTGCTCAACGCCACCACGGACTAACAAGTGCATTTCGATTTGTGGGTACTGCTGGCGATACTTGGCAATAATAGGGGCAAAAATTTCAGCACTGCCGAGCGGCGCGAGACCGAGTTTTAATTCACCCGCAGTCAAACTGCGCTGGGCACTGAGTTCGGCCAGCATACGTTGGCGTCCGGCCAATAACTCCTTACCATGACGATAAACCACTTCTCCTGCTTGGGTGAGCTTAACTTGCGTGCCACGTTTGCCGCGCTCGAGTAGCACGAGATCGAGTTCTTCCTCTAATTGGCGCAGCGCCTTGGAAAGGGCGGGTTGGGTGAGATGAACCTTTTCACTGGCTTTACCAAAACCGCCAGCATCGATGATCTCGATAAAATAGCGCAGCACTTTGAGATCCATTCTCGCCCCTATAATGCATTCTTAAAATTCATGGATTACATGCTTAATATTCATTTTTTTTATTTAATAGGCAAGCCTAAAATAATCCCATAGTAACTTTTGGTGTAAATCGAGAAACCGCATGTCTTTCCTACAAGCCGCAATACGTCGATGCCGTCATGGGGCTTTATTGTTAACTCAAATTGGCCTCTTTTGTTTATTGTCTTTTGCCTGCCATTGGTTTGCCTCTTGGGCGCATTCACCAGTGCCTGGTAGTGTATTAGGTTTAGGTCTGTTGCTGATTTTGTTAGCGACTAAGTTAATCCCTGAAAATGCCGTGCAGCTCGGCGCGGCTTGGCTTATCGGTGAGCTGCTGCTGTTTTTTATTCCGCCGGTCATCTCGGTCATTAAATATGAAGGCCTGTTTGAGCAATATGGGCTGAATATTCTCTTCACCTTAGTGATGGGCAGTGTGTGCGTGATGGTGGGTACGGGATTTGTGGTTGACAGAGTGTTTCGCTTCGAGCGTCAGCTCAATATCAAAAAGCATGCGCGTCGCCATGCTAAGGCCGTGTAATGTCGAGCGTTAGCTTAAGTTCTGCGGTTGTCTCTGAGTTAGTGTTTTCGCAGACGGGATTGGCACTTATCAGCTTGTTATTAACACTATTTTGTTATTTTGCGGCGAAGCGTTTGTATAAGCGCCACCGGGTATGGTGGTTAGCGCCGATTGTACTTGCGCCTGTAGTGATCACGCTCTTGGTGTTTAATCTCGATATTCCACTGCCGACTTATTTTGAATACACCCATTGGTTAATGGCGATGTTAGCACCTGCGACAATCGCATTTGCCTTGCCGATTTATCGGGAGCGTAAACTCATTCGTCAATATCCGCTGACCATTGCCCTTGGCGTGGTGGCTGGACTGTTGCTGGGCATGGTGTCGAGCTGGCTATTAGTCAAATTTGTGCCTCTACCTGTGGAGCTTGCAAAGAGTTTGTTGGTGCGTTCGGTCTCTACGCCCTTTGCGATGGAGGCCACAAGCGCCTTTGGCGGTGTGCCAGAACTGACCGCCATGATGGTGCTCATCACCGGCATTATCGGCATGTTAGTCTGCGAGCCGCTATTCAAGTTGATGCATATTCGCACCTCTTTAGGTAAAGGCGTGGCCTTGGGCGCTTCGGCCCACGGTGCGGGCGCTGCCAAAGCCAGTGAGTTAGGCCAGCAAGAGGGCGTCATTGCCAGTTTGACCATGATTTTTATCGGGATTGCTATGGTGCTGGGCGCGCCCGTATTTGCCGTGATCTTCAGTTAGTGTGAGTTAGTGATTTGCTGGGTTGCGTTAACCCTCCCCACCTTAATTGTGATTTTGTTTGTTTAAATGATGTTGTTTTGCCTCTTAGGGCGCTAACCTCTGCTTGGGTTATGCGCCCATTTTTTTAGCTGACGGCGAATGTCGAGATGTCATGATGATGAAATTGAATAGGGATATAGGATGGATCAGCAAACACGCGTATCGAATGTGACATTGAGACCCATAGAACAAGATGATCTGGAGTTGATCTTTACTCATCAGCAGGATCCGATTGCTTGCCAATTGGCGCAGTTCCCCTCGCGGGAGCGTGAGGCGTTTTACCTTCATTGGCAGCAAAATATCCTTGGGCAGGCTTCGGTACTGGCACGGGGGATAGAAGTCGATGGCTTGCTTGTTGGCAATATTGGCCATTGGCATAGGGATGGTCAGGCGATGATAGGTTATTGGATTGACCGTGCATTTTGGGGGCGCGGAGTCGCAACCTTAACCTTGAGCGCGTTTTTATCGTTAGTGATCTCAAGGCCGCTCTTTGCCCATGTGGCACTGCATAATGTTGCATCCCAGCGGGTGTTGCTGCGCCATGGATTTGTAAAGACGGACAGACTCATTCAAGAGGAAGATGATACGGCGCCATTATTTGAATTTGTGCTGAGTTAAGGCTTAAACAAGCTATACCGCCAATCGCTGAAACACTTATAGAGAAGATTGGATTTATTTTTTACAGACAAATTATTTGAAAAATCTATTTAGATAAGCGAGTCTTATCGTAAATTTAGATTTATCAACCCGACTTTAGTCTAGTATGTGATGGCTTGATCTCATTGGCTAACTCAATGAAACTCTATAGTTAATCACCTTCTACTAAAGTATGGATAGTTAAATAATGTTAATTTTCTTCTTATGTCTTGCGCTCTTAGTGCTGGCATACAAGTTTTATAGTCCGTTTGTTGAACGCCAAGCTGGGATTGATCCTAAAGCGCAAACACCCCAAGCAAGATTCGAAGATGGCGTGGACTATGTACCCGTCCACCCAGCTAAAGCGTTTTTAATCCAATTTTTAAACGTTGCCGGTGTCGGGCCGATTTTTGGCCCTATTCTAGGGGCTTTATATGGCCCAGTGGCCTTACTCTGGATTGTGTTAGGCAACATTATCGGCGGCGCGGTACATGATTACTTCTCTGGCGTATTAAGTATTAAAGAAGATGGTAAGAGTCTGCCTGAAATCGCAGGTCACTATTTCAATATCTACTTTAAAGGTGTAATGCTGCTGTTTACCGCGATGTTGCTGTTTTTCGTGGGCGTGGTGTTCATCATGAGCCCTGCGGGACTGTTAAGTAACCTCGACTATTTTAAAGACACCATTTTTGGCAATAACACCTTCTGGGTGTTGGTTATTTTAGTCTATTACTTCTTAGCCACTATGCTGCCAATCGATAAGATCATCACTAAGCTGTACCCCGCGTTTGGCCTATTAATGATCGTGATGACCACTTCGATTGCAGTGGCTCTCCTCATCAATGCACCGCAGTTACCCGAAATGGGCGATGTGTTCGCGTACTTCAACCACAGCCATTACAACAATGAGTTATTGGAACCTAACCCCGATGGTTTACCGATTTGGCCATTACTGTTTGTGACTATTACCTGTGGTGCTATTAGTGGTTTTCATTCAACTCAAGCACCTATCATGGCACGCTGCCTGACAAACGAGAAATACGTTCGCCCAGTTTACTACGGCGCTATGGTGGCTGAAGGTGTGGTGGCTTGTGTATGGGCGACTGCGGGGATTGCGGCCTTCCCGGGCGGATATGTTGAGCTTAAGAGCTTACTAGACCAAGGCGGCCCTGGCTTAGTGGTTAACCAAGTGGCTACGAGCTATCTTGGGGTATTAGGCGGCGTGATGGCAATTATTGCGGTCGCTGTATTTCCGATTACCTCGGGGGATACCGCGTTCAGATCGCTGCGTCTAACCATTATCGACGCCTTTAATATCCCTCAGAGTATGCGTAACCGTTTGCTGGTAGCGGCGCCTATTCTGACCATCGCTTACTTTATGACCAAGATCGACTTCTCCTTGATCTGGCGTTATTTTGCTTTCTCAAACATGCTGCTATCGACCAGTGTGCTATGGTTGGCGACAAAATATCTGTTCGATAGAGGCAGTTTTCACTGGATAGTAAGCTTGCCTGCGATTGCGGGCACCTGTGTGACAGTGTCTTACATTGTTACCGCAGGTATTGGTTTAGGTTTACCTCAATCCCTGAGTCAACCTGTGGGCATCGCAGTGGGGGTGGTGTGTTTAATCGCCTTGATTATTGCTCACAACAAACGCAAAACAGTAATAGATACAAAGTTATAACTTAATTGGCTTTATGACCATAAAGGGCTGCATTTTGCAGCCCTTTTTAATACTATTTTCATAAACTGGCGTCAGTATTGAATATTGTCGCTGTGACATATTCCATTGCGTCGAAATTATGTTAGATTCTGGCGAACTGATGAAGATAGAGTTATTGTTATCACTGTCATCAACAGTTCTCCACAGGGCAGTCACTGCAATAATGCTTACTTTTGCAGAGAAGTGTCAGGAAGTTACACCAATTCAGAGTCTGCTTATGCAACCCAATTTATTTCCCGAACAAAGACATTTAAATCCTGAGCCGATGGTGATGCCATCGGTAGAAGCTCAGTCTACTCGTAGCCGCTTACAACGGATGGTTGGCAGCGTACTGCTCACCTGTAGTGTGTTGTTAAGCTTATCTGCTTGTGCAGCGGGTAAAGCTAGTGCGCCGCAGGAAGAAGAGTTTAGCTATGCTTGGTTAAAAGGCTATGCCCATACGCTGGCGACAGAGTCCTATGTAAGCCACAAGGGTGAGTTACCAAAAAGCTTACAGGGCATGAGCTGGGATGATTACCAGCAATTCCATTTCAAGAAAAAAGCCGCACTGTGGCATGAAGATGATTCGGAGTTTCGCGCCGAATTGTTCCACTTAGGTCTGTATTTCGATACACCAGTGCACATTTACCAATTGGAAAATGGCAAGGCTAAACTGATTGAATATTCTCCTTCTATGTTCGATTACGGTAAGTCGAAGGTAAAGGGTAGCCAGCTTCCTAAAGATTTAGGTTTTGCAGGCTTTAGAATGCAGTTCAACACTGACTGGCAACGTGACGTGGTCGCCTTCTTGGGCGCAAGCTATTTCCGCGCGGTCGGTCAGGAAATGCAATATGGTCTTTCTGCCCGTGGTTTGGCGGTTGATACTGCGTTGCCTAAGCCTGAAGAATTTCCGATGTTTACCCGTTTTTGGTTAGAGAAGCCGCAACCAGGTTCTAATATTGCGACTGTGTATGCACTGTTAGATTCGCCAAGCGTGACCGGGGCTTACCGTTTTGATATCGAGCCGGGTGAGCGTTTGAAGATGAAGGTTGATGCGGCGATTTATCCGCGTAAGGCTATCGAACGTTTAGGCGTTGCACCACTGACAAGTATGTTCATGGTCGGTGAGAATGATCGCCGTACAGGTTACGACTGGCGTCAAGAGATCCATGATTCAGATGGACTTGCCATGCATACGGGGAACGGTGAATGGATTTGGCGCCCACTGGGCAATCCAAGTAACTTGAGATTCAACGCCTATAGCGATGAGAATCCAAAGGGCTTTGGGTTAATGCAGCGCGACCGTAATTTCGACCACTACCAAGATGACGGCGTATTCTACGAGAAGCGCCCAAGTCTGTGGATTGAGCCAACAGGTAATTGGGGTAAAGGTTCGGTGCAGTTAGTTGAAATTCCAACACTGGACGAAACCTTCGACAATATCGTGGCTTTCTGGAATCCTGCAGAGCCCATTCAACCAGGCCAAGAGTTGCTCTATAGCTACAACATGTACTGGGGCGGTACTCCACCTGTGCAGTCACCCCGTGCCCGCGTAGTGGATACCTTTACTGGTATTGGTGGCGTAGTTGGTCAAAAGCGTAAGTACTATAGCAAGCGCTTCGTGATTGATTTTGCTGGTGGTTCTTTACCAATGCTGGGTAAAGATACTCAAGTGAAAGCGGTTATTTCAACTTCACAAGGCCGTGTGGAAATCGACTCTGCTCGCCCACAACATGCGATCAATGGTTACCGCGCTATGTTTGACCTCGTGCCGCCAGAGGATAGCGTTGAGCCGATTAACCTAAGAGTTTACTTAGAAGTAGATGGTCAACCTTTGTCTGAAACGTGGATGTACCAATGGACACCACCGCCGATGAACGAACGTGAACTGCATAACGCAGGTCATCTACAGTAAGCTATATGGGTGAATCAAAACGCCAGCCTCAGTGCTGGCGTTTTTGCATCAAGCGATTTGTTAATTGCAAGTTGGATTCAAAGTTATTGAGCACTAATTCACTTTTTGAAAATCTAAATAATTTTTCACTGTCAAATACCCAACCTTGGGCGTAATCTGTGGCGTCCTCGTTATAGGTTAGCGATTCATGTTTGAGATATTGACTTCTATCGGCCTGGGTTGGTCGGTGGCTTTAGTGCTGGCAGTGTTATTTGTGTTGGCCTACGAATTTATCAATGGCTTCCACGATACCGCCAATGCTGTTGCGACGGTGATCTATACCAAAGCTATGCCTGCAAATTTAGCGGTGGTTTCATCAGCCCTTTTTAACTTTGCGGGAGTGTTACTTGGCGGACTTGGCGTAGCCTATGCCATAGTACATCTTCTTCCCGTTGACTCCTTGTTGGGGATGGACTCCACTCAAGGGCTGTTAATGGTGTTTTCACTGTTATTTTCCGCCATTATCTGGAACTTAGGTACTTGGTACTTTGGTATTCCAGCTTCTAGCTCCCACACCTTAATTGGTTCGATTATGGGGGTTGGTGGCGCATTTGCTTGGATACATCACCAGCCTATATTGCATGGTATTAATCTCACTAAAGCCACGCAAATCATGTTATCCCTGATTATTTCGCCCACCCTTGGTTTTGTGCTGGCTGGAGTACTGCTATTGCTGATGAAGTTCATGTGGCAAAAGCACAAGATCCACCGTACGCCCGATGAACAATTTCAGATTAATGGTAAACGCCATCCACCATTTTGGGCGCGCGTCAGCCTGATAGCTTCGGCCATGGGGGTGAGTTTTGCCCACGGCTCGAATGATGGGCAGAAAGGCATAGGTTTAGTGATGCTGGTGCTTATCTGTATGGCCCCAGCGTATTTTGCCCTCGATATGAGCAGCCAGTCCTATGATTTGGCAAGGACGCAGGATGCAAACCGGCGGATTATGGCTATCTATAGCCGCAATCAAGCGATAATTAGCGATTTAGTTGATGTAAAAGCGCAGCTTGAGGCGAGTGATGAGCTGTTGAGCCATTGTTCGGCACAGACCGTGTTACCCGCGATGTCGTTGCTTGATCGCCGTTTGGATAGGGCGAATAGTTTTCAAGATATGACGGTAGAAGAGCGCCGTGAAGTGCGTAGGTTGTTGCTGTGTATCGATGATACCGCTCGTAAAGTGTCTAAATTAGACTTACCAGCCAAGGAGTTAAGCTCTTTAGCTAAATGGCGTAAGGATTTGACTAAATCGACCGAATACGCGCCGCTTTGGGTGATAGTGGCGATTGCGACTGCCTTGGGTTGTGGCACGCTTGTGGGCTGGCGGCGAATTGTTTATACCGTGGGAGAAAAAATAGGCTCGTCTGGAATGACCTATAGCCAAGGTATTGCTGCGCAGGTGACGGCTGCGGCTTCGATCGGGATTGCCAGCGTTACGGGTATGCCAGTTTCAACTACGCATATTCTATCTTCGGCGGTTGCGGGTACTATGGTTGCCAATCGCTCTGGGCTGCAAAGCCAAACTATTAAGCAAATTCTATTGGCATGGGTACTCACGCTGCCTATTACGATGTTCTTGTCGGCATTGGTCTTTATTCTTGCTAACTCAATTTGGGGCTAAGCTGAAGTTGATATGCAGCCTCTTACCAAGAGAGTTGCATTTGCGCGGTAGGATCTGCCAATGGCGGAGTGTGTAACTTGACTGTTGGTAAGCAAATCTCAGCGGCGATTTGCTGCTGTAACTGCTGATATAAACGAACTGCGAGCTCGGGAGCCGTTTGATTGTCGGGTGTATGGATAAAAAGATAGGGTTCTCGACCTTCTTTAATCCAGAGGGGAAGTTGCTGTAACCAATTTTTGAAAAAGCTATCGTTGTTTTTGATCTGTAACTTATCGTTATTGGCGGCTAAGGCTTCGATAGTACCATCGGTTTGTCCGATAAAGCGAACCACTGGCGCATTTGCAGTTGCGATAGCATGTACGGGCAATTGTGGTTTTTTCTTATGGGCATCAATAATTGCTTCGCTAGCGGGCGGTAGGGCAAACAAGGGCCGACTGTCCATAATGATGCGATTTACCTGTTTATCCATCAGCAAGCGGTTTAGTGCTCGCTCAGCCTCTCCCTTCGCAAAAAAGGCTAAATGCCGTACTTCAACGCCATAGGTCAAGCCTTGGGGAAGCATTTCTAAGAAATGCGCCAAGGTTGTTAGTTGCTCCGGGCCAAAGTAGGCGGGAAGTTGGATCTTCCATAGCCCAGTTTTTTCAGCCAAGGGCGACATCACCCGAAAGAATTCCATTAGTTCCTCCTGACAATGTTGCAGCTGTCTTTGATGGGTGATGAGCTGCGGTAGTTTAAAGGTAAAGCGAAAGTCATCTGGTGTTGCGCTGTGCCAGTTCATCACTGTTTGTGTATTTGGCGTGGCGTAAAAACTGGTATTACCTTCTACAGTGTTAAAAATGGTCGCGTAGCGGGCTAGGCGATCGGCTTGCTTAGTTGTTGCACCATAAACACTGCTTTGCCAATGCTGATGAGACCACATTGCAAGCCCTAGGCGAAAATGATTTGCTTGGTGTGAAGGTGACTTAAGCGCCGTCAAAATAACTCCAGATATAATCAACTAAATTTGAATTGGCTATTGTGCTCAAAGAGTTTTATCTCAGTCAAATACTAAGCATCTTGCGGATGCTGTTATTGGGTTAAGCTAATGTCCAATTCGGCTTTATGTATGGAATGTTGTAATAGTGGAACTGCCATGCTAATTAACCTACTCTAATAGTATGATATTATGTACTATTAACCTTAATCATCGAGTATTCGCGCGTTGGTTCTATACAGGGATGCAAAGCTTAGCTGCAATAGTCAGTTAGCTATTCTCGTTTTGTCTACAGGCGTGGTGGGAGAGTCGTGTGAAAAACGAAGGTTATACTTCACTTGGTCGCTTTATTGATTTGCTATTAGATGCCATCTGTGTGGTGGATAAATCGGGGCGATTTGAATTTGTGAGTGCGGGTGCTGAACGTATTTTTGGTTACACGCCAGATGAAATGATTGGTATGCAGATGTTGGATTTGGTTTTACCAGAAGACCGTGAACGTACGCTTGCTGCGGCCAATGAAATTATGACAGATCACTATAAAATCGATTTTGAAAATCGTTATATACGCAAAGATGGCAGCATAGTGGATATTCTGTGGTCAGCCCGCTGGTCTGATGAATATCAACAACGCGTTGCGGTGGCTCGCGATATTACCAAAAATAAAAATGCTGAGCGCCGGCAAGCCGCGTTATACGAGATTTCTGAGGCGGTTCATGTGGCCGAGGATTTGTTATCCCTCTATAGTCATATCCATCAGATCATTGCAAAACTTTTACCCGCAGAAAATTTTGCTATCGCGCTTTATGACCAAGATTCAAATCAATTAGATTTTCCTTACCAGTTATCGGTGTCCGAGCAAAATAGCGCATATATCAGTAATGCTAATTATTTTGCTGAGCAGATCATTCAAACGGGACAATCCTTACTCTTTTGTCCCATGTCGAATACGCTTTCATCGCCATTAGCAGTAACCTTTAAAGATTGCTGGCTCGGCGTGCCGTTGAGATTGCACAAAGGGGTGATTGGCGCGTTGATAATGCATAGCAACCCAGGTTCGAGAAGCTATACTACACAGGATTGTGAATTGGTGGAGTTTGTCTCGACTCAAATTGCGTTCGCCATCGAACGTCGTCAAATGTTGGCTCGCTTAGAGCAGATAGCACTCTACGACCAGTTGACTCATCTACCCAACAGAGAGTTATTTTACGATAGGTTTCAAAAGGCTTTATCTCGAGCGCATCGAGAGTCGAGTTATTTCTCTTTACTTTATCTAGACTTAGATAAATTTAAATGGGTTAACGATACCTACGGACATAGTGTGGGAGATTTGTTGTTACAAATTACCGCGCAGCGGCTTCTTAGCTGCGTGAGAGTTTCTGATACGGTCGCGCGTTTTGGTGGCGATGAATTTGTTATCTTACTGGAGCGAGTTGATTCTGCACACAATACCTTGCTCGTTGCTCAAAAAGTGCTGGATATATTGAATCAGCCTTTTGAGCTTGTAGAGCAGCAAATTCATATTTTTCCAAGTATTGGTGTCGCTTTGTATCCTGAGCATGGCAAAGATGAACAGCAACTTATTTCCTGCGCCGATGCTGCCATGTATAAGGCTAAAAAGAATGGTGGTAATCGTATTGAGTTGGGGTATCAAGGTTTGAAGGGAAAGCACTTATAGGCCAGTGTTAAGACTCTAACTAAAACCCGCTGTAACGAAAATCGCTACAGCGGGTGTTTATATCAATGCAACAAGTGTATTTATAGTTTAAAACGTGATACTTCCTGTTGCAGTGAGGCGGCTAAGTGAGCCAACTCCTGTGACTGCACCATCGCACTTTGGGCCTCAATAGAGAGGTTTTCTGAGACTTCACGAATTGATTCGGTATTGCGATTAATTTCGCTAGTCACAGAGGTTTGTTCCTCTGCGGCCGTTGCAATTTGGCTTGCCATATCAGATATCTCATTAATTGCTTTGCTTATCTGCAGCAGGCTCTCGCTGGCTGAGTTGGCATCAGCCACACTCGTTTCTGCCATATCATGGCTTTGAGTCATTGATTTTACGGCTTTGCCTGCTGTTTGTTGCAAGGTTTCAATCATTGCCTGAATTTCTTGGGTTGATGAGTGAGTGCGTTGCGATAATACGCGAACTTCATCGGCAACCACGGCGAAACCACGACCTTGCTCACCTGCGCGAGCGGCTTCAATGGCTGCGTTTAACGCAAGCAAGTTGGTTTGTTCTGCAATCCCACTGATCGTTAATAGAATGCTATTAATTTTTTGTGAGTGCTCATTCAGCTCGCTGATAATACGTCCTGCGGTATCAACCTCATTTGCTAAGTTACGAATAGATTGCTGACTTTGCATCACTTGTTTTTGACCATGATTCGAGAGGCTCACGGCATTTTGCGCTGTTTGCGCTGTATGTTCGGCGTTGCTGGCAATCTCTTCTGTGGCGCTGGCCATTTCGGTCACTGCAGTGGCGACCATGGTCACTTCGTCCTGCTGAACCGCGATGCGTTGGCTGTTATCTGCCGCAGACGCACTGCTGCCCTTAGCTTGGTATTCAAGTTGGCCCGCAATATTGTGCATTCTTGAAATCATGCCGTGTAGACGTTCGACAAAGCGGTTAAAACCTGAGGCTAAGATCCCAATTTCATCATGGCTGTTTGCGGTGTGAATTCTCACCGTCAGATCGCCATCGCCCTCTGCGATATCATTTAGTGCCAAAGCAACTCGTTCTAAGTCTTTGAATTGCATTTTGAAGATTGCGACTAATACTAAGCCAAACATTACCAGTAACCCAGCGCCTACGGCGGACATCCACCAAGCAAGCGTAGTCGCTTGCGACATGATTTCTTGTTTGTTCATCACAAATATTAACGCCCAGTCGGTCGACGGAACGTTCGCTACATAGACTAGTTGAGTCTCACCATCTAATTCACGCTCTTCCATAGTATTGGCATTGGCGCGTTGTGATAGCCAGTTGGGGGTAAAATCAGAGTCAATAGTAGTAAGTTGTTGATTATTTAACTTACTATTGGGGTGACTAATAATTAGTCCAGTGTTGTCTACCATCAGGGTGTAGCCATTACCGGGAACTTCGAGCCGCTGTACCGCATCGGTGAGTTGGTCAATGGTAAGGTTTGCCGCGGCGACACCGAAGAGTTGGCCCGCAACCATCACTGGCTCAGCGATAGTCACAACTTGTTTTTTAAGGGTGGCGCTGACATAGGGAGCAGTCATAACCATGCTATTAGCGGCTTTGGCATCCATATACCAAGGGCGGACACGTGGGTCATAGTTTGCGGTATTGAGCGCTGGATCTTGGCGGTACATGTTGCCTTGCTCATCACCAAAATAGGTGAGCGCAAATCCCATTGCATTATGTGCTTGTAATAAATAAGGGGTAATTTGCACAGGGCGACCGCATGAGTGTCTACATTTTAACCACATGACTAAAACCAGCGCTTAATACCTCCTCTAGCATGGTTGTGCTCATCATGCATCGCTTTTGTTTACCAACAATGCTTAGCTTGGTTGGCTCTGCTCGAAGCATATTCAAACTCATATGGCGTAAGCAAGACAGATTTTCTGCACCATGACCTTTATATATCTGGCACGCATCTTCATTCATGGTGACATCAAGCACCCAGTGCATTGACTCTATGCCCCAGTGGTCTCTGACTGCTACCGCAGCTTGCTCTGCACTAAGCGCTTTGGAACTGATGTAATAACGGTACTCTAGCTCGACAGATTTGCCTTTCTCAAAGCGGAAGTTTTCAACCATGATAATGTTCTTCAACCCTTTCCAGCGAGAAAAGTCACCATCAAGGTTGGTACTGGCCAAAACATAGCATTGGCGAGACTCTATACGTCCATGCCCCTGTTCAAGGTTGACAGTGTCTGCCACATTGGCTCGCTGAGATGAGAATGCTTTTTCCATCGCTTGTCGGAGTTTTCCTTGATTGCTCTTTACTGCAAGCAAGTAATCACCACCTTGCTCTACAATGGCTTTGGCTATACTAGTCTGACAAGCCATTGCATCAATGGTGACTAGGGCTCCCCTGATATCAAGCATCTTTATCAGCTCAGGAATGGCCGTTATTTCATTACTCTTTTGCTCAGTTTTTAACTGTCCCAACACAAGTTTGTTTGATGATGCATAAGCACTGATCATATGGATAGTGCTCGACCTATCTTCGCGATTGTATGAGCCTCGAAGTGTTTTGCCGTCGATCGCAACGACTTGACCTTGGGTAAGAGTATGTACTGACGACATCCAGTTGATGAAGCACTCATGAAACGACTCTGGTTCAATCGTCGATATTATGCGAGCAATAGTGTCATCAACAGGAATGCCGTTCACAAAGAGGCCATTACGCTTAAACCAATCATGATGACCGAGAATGTATTCACGAATATCAAACCAGCCTTTCGCGCCTGCAATCACCGCACATAGCGAGCCAAAAAGGACTTCAAACAGGCAATATGTGACCTTTGCACCTTGGCGTTGGTCGATAATCGTTTGAAAATGTTCTTTGAAGTGGTCAATGTGCATGGTGCTCTCCCTAAAAAGGGAGTATATGATCACAGCTAAATGTGATCGTCAAATCGATCATGAATTTGGTTGAAAAGTGTTCGCGATCTCACCCTGGTAATTTGCACACTCGGGTCAGCCTCTATGGTCTTTTTAAGGCTTGTAATGGCTGTTTTTCTATCTTTCATCCATAGTCCAATACCTTCGGCAAAAGTATTCGCTAGTTGATCAATCTCGCCTTGGGTATTGCCTATAGCATGATTTCTAATGACGTAGCTTGAAATACTAACCAGTACTGCAACAGTGATGAATACGGCTAAGAGACTACTAAAAAGTAGGCGAGTTTTAAGTGTTGAACGCATATTCTATTCCTTTAAATTCCGCTAGCAACCTAACGTTAATAAAGTATAGCGGCTGAAATAGCTAAAGCATTAATGGTTGTTCATTCAGATTTGATAAAGTTGTGGCAGCTAACAGTATTTTGTTTTGTATAAGTATTTTCAAAAGTTACTTATATCATGGTGAACTTGTTTTATTGCACAGTTTTGAAAGGCTTTTTAGCATAGTATTCCTAAAGTGTCATAAGCAAGTGCACCCAAACATAAGTAAGAGAGTAGTATAGATGAAATGGAGTTTTCCTCGCTGGTGCTTTAATCCTTGGTTACATTCATGCTTAATCTTTCTTTTACCAATACTTTTAGCGAGTACAATTTATCCTTGGTTGACGGCCTATAGCATAGAAAAAAGGTTTAATCGTGATTTTGATGAAATAACACTTACTTTTGCAAATGGTGTTGATGATTTTAAGCAAAAAAATATTGAACGGGCATTTGCTAAATTATCTTTTACCTGCAATGAAGATGATATTGCGTTACTCAATAGTCAATCCTTGAGTCCAGCAATTGTTCGTTTTATTCAGCTAGAACTTGCCGATGGTAAAAAATGCTCCAATATCGGTCCGCCAGTCAATTACCATCTTGATCGATCTCGAAGTTTATTTTTTGGCACACAACAGGTCGATATTGCGACAACGGTCGCGGCCACCGATCGTGCTCGTAGTCTTGCCTATGCTTTTCATTTAGGTGAGCAGAAGTTAGTCGTGCTGACTAATAGCTCTGTTTATAACGAAACCCTATCTAACCTTTGCCACGGTTGTTATCAATTACTCATCAGTTATCAAGGGCTTTCCCCCATGGTTAGGGGGACAGAAAATCTTGATGAAAACCACAGCATTATCAAGAAATCTCGTTATATTAAAACGTTAGATGTCACCTTAACCTTAAAGGCGGGTGATGATCTCTACTGGCAAGAAGCTTATCGCATTGGTGTCGTACTCTTTATTGCAGCGTTAATTGCAGCATTTTTAGCTGTGATTTTTTATTGGAACTGGCAATCTGCCCGGGTATCGCTTGGTATGTTGCTGCAAAAAGGAATGAGTCGAAAAGAATTTATTCCCTATTATCAGCCCATTATCGATTGCCGTTCAGGCGACGTTGTTGGGCAGGAGATGCTGGTACGTTGGCGTCGATTCGATGGTGTATTAGTCCAGCCCAATCAATTTATTCCTTATGCTGAGGATTCGGGGCTCATATTACCGATCACCGATTTATTGCTAGATCAGGTGTATCGCGATTTAGCTCAACTAAAAGGCTGGGTAAGCATCAATATTGTTGCGCAGCACTTAGAGTCTGGCTTGCTGAGTCAATGGTTCTCTTTAAACCGAGATCCCATGGTTAAGCGGATTGCATTTGAGCTGACGGAGCGCAAACCTATCACTCAATTTGAGCTAGCCTTAGCTGAAATAAAAGCCGTTTTACCATTGTGCCATGACTTTAAACTGGATGATTTTGGTACGGGTTTTGGCGGTTTTAGCTATTTACAGCGACTTGGAATTAATAGTATCAAAATTGATAAGATGTTTATCGATACCATTGGTACGAAAGATCTTAAAGGTGCGGTGCTCGATGCCATTATTGCCTTTGGACACGAGTCGAATATGGAGATGATTGCCGAAGGCGTGGAAACCCAAGAACAGGTAGATTATTTAGCTGCTAAAGGGGTGTATCAACATCAGGGCTATTTTTATTCTAAGCCACTACCATTGAATGAGTTATTACATTTTTATCTACAGGTTTCCCATGTAAGGTAAAGATCAAGGCAAAAAGAAGAGGCTCATCAGAGCCTCTTCTTTTTCAACTCATTATCAGTGGGTCATTTTATTTTTGATTAGCACGCAACGCTGCTCTGCTTGACGCGTTTCTAATAAAGTACGACGGCTAAGATTAGATAAGCCTGTTTGGCTGTCTAATACTTTATCCAAGGCGGTAATACTATTGTAATTACAGTCGGTTGGGATCAAGTTACGGCTGTAGCTACGCATAAACACTGGGCCCTTTTTGTCCATATCGGCTAAGTTTGCGAGGCGCTCTTCAGCTGTGGCTGCGCTTAAGAGTTTTTGCTCCGCAGGATAAAGGTTTTCCATGATGATGCGCTGTTTAGCAAACGGTAGGACATCGGCGTGGACTTTACTCAACCAGCGACGTTTTGCGGCAGCTTCAGGACGGATCACTTGAGCGGCTAATGCCGCTTTTTCCCCAGAATCTGAGTTATCACGTGCTATTTCCCGTGTTATACGTTGCTGCGCATTCGGGAAGTCGTAGCGATTAAGCTGGATTATGATAGCCCAGCGCAGATCTTGATCTAAAGTTAGCCCTTTGATTTTAGTTGTGCCGTCTAGCAATTGCGCTAAATGACGTAAACTGTCACGATCGCTGGCTAATTGGATATAGGCATCGAACCAGCGGCGCTGGAAGTCATTGTCCCCTCGACTCTCCATGGTCTTACGAAGGCTCATTTGCGCTAAGCCTTTGACTGCATTTTCAGCATAGTTTTGCTGAATAGGCGCGATCTGCGCGAGGTATTCTTTACTGCGTAGCAAGCTAGAAATAATTTGGCCGACTACAGTGTAGTCATTCTCCGCTGGGGCGTTGACGAATACTGTGCTGAGGTATTGATCTAAACTCAGGTTGCCCTCACGTACACTGTCCCACAAGCTTTGCCATAACATTGAGCGCAATAGCGGATCTGTAACTCGGCTTAACTGTTGCTTGGCGGTATCGAAGGATTTTTCATCGAGTTGCACCTTCACAAAGCCCCAATCATCATAGTTGGGGTAAACCAGATCGGGACAACGCTCACCGACTAATTGTTTCACCTCGGTACGCTCGCCCTTGTAGGTTACTGGTACTGTGGTCTCATGCCTTAAATCGAAACGTCCTTTAGTAAACAGTGCAATTTGGACTTTTTGCTCCCTCAGTGTCGGTAGTTCGCTGCTAGCGGGATATTGCAATAGGCTAAATTCGCTAATGCGGTTACCGTCGCAGCGGTATTCGGCTTTAATGGTGTTTACCCCAGCGCTGTATAGCCATTCCTGTGTCCATGCGCTTAAGTCTCTGCCCGCAGCTTTAGCGAGGCTATTGATAAAGTCATCCAGCTCGGCATTTTGGTAGCTGTATTGTTTGAGGTAGTTGCTCACGCCGCGGCGGAACACCAGATCACCAAGTAAATGGCGTAGCTGCTTGAGCGTCGAGGCGCCTTTTTGATAGGTAATAGCATCGATATTGTCGAAGGCATTTTGGGTGGTAGCTACAGGCACTTCAATCGGATGGGTAGTGACTAAGCTGTCTTGCTCATAGGCACGCTGTTTGCCTTGAGCATAAAAACTGCGCCAAGCATTCGTAAATTCGGTGGCTTCTTGGGTCGCGAGTGTACCCATAAAAGAAGCAAAACTTTCGTTTAACCAGAGGCCATTCCACCACTTCATCGTGACCAAATCGCCAAACCACTGGTGGGCCATTTCGTGCATAATAACACCCGCCAAGCTTTGTTTTTGCTCGGCGGTCATTTCAGCTTTGTGGAGGAAATGATCTTCGGCAAAGGTCACTGCTGCTGCGTTTTCCATTGCGCCATAGAGAAAGTCTGGCACTAGGATTTGGTCGTATTTTTTAAAGGGATAAGGAATACCAAAATAGGCGTCAAAGAAGGTTAACCCCTGTTTTGTATAGGTAAACCAGTCCTGTGGGGTCACTTGGTGAGCAACGGATTGTCGTGCAAATAATCGCATAGGATAGCGGCCGGAATTATCCTGCCACATATGGTACGGGCCTGCATGCATAGAGAAATTGTAAGGGCTTAATTTAGGCGTTTCAGGAAACTCCCAACGATTAATGGTCCCCGCAGGTGTGACAGAGGACTCGCGCATGGTACTGATCACTTGCCAATCCTTCGGCGCGGTCACACTGATTTTGTAATTGGCTTTTAAATCGGGTTGATCAAATACTGCAAACATCTGTTGCGCAGCGGCAGGCTCAAAGTGAGAGTAGAGGTAGACCTTGCCATCGACGGGATCTTGGAAGCGATGCAAGCCTTCGCCATTAGTGCTGTGCGCTCGGGTAAATTGCACTTCAACCGTGTTATCTCCCGAGGTCAGTAAGCGGGTGTTTAAGCTGATATAGGCACCATTGTAATTGGGGTAAATGGCGGTTCCGTTAATCAAAAAACGCTTAATTTGTGCTTTGCTTAGATCCAAGCTCAGTTGCTTAGGAACCTCGCTAAGATTGAAGTGGATCTTAGTTGTTGCGCTGAATTGCGTGTCACCTGTCAGTTGAAAATCCAACTCATAATGCACATCCGATATTACCTGTGAACGTAGGCTTGCCTGATACTGGCTGATATAGGGACTGGCGTCCCTTGGTCCTGTATTTAAAGGACTTTTAACGGCGCACGACATTAATGCAGAGCAGGTGAGGGCGACTAGGCTAGCTTTAAACAAATTCACTACTTAAATCCTTCAACGATTTACTTTATTTGTGGCGTAGATGCAGCGTCGAGGGTTAAGAGTCGGCCTGATTGTGTCGCGAACTCTTCTCCATACAAAAGCGGCATCATTGCTTAGTGTTTTGGGCGAGTACACTACCTTATTTAGCATGGATAACCAATGTTAAAAATGTAAAAAAAGCCAGCAAAAATACTGGCTTTTTTTGGATGTTTCGGCATTAGCCTATCACTTTGAGCGGGATTACATGCCCAAGAAAGACTTAGATTTGGTCTTACGGATTTCTTTTTCGTCAGACCATTCGATAAGACCTGTTTCTAAGTCCATTAGACGCATAGTCATCTTGTAGTAAACGTCTTTGGTGCTGCCATCTTGCTTAACGATGCTTGATAGATTGCCATACAGCATGTACTGGGCACCGATTTGACGACCAAACTTGATGGCGGTTGATGGGTCAACCATACCGGTATTGTTTTGGTAATCCAGTTGCTTACGAACTGAATCGACTTTAGTCATGTCGATGAAACGGAACTTGCCTGAGCGCAATAATTTGTTGCTGATAGAGTCGGTTACTGACTCAGTATCGATATGCTCAGAGGTTTTGTTTTTGATGCTATCGACAAACAAAATTGGGCGGTTGTTCGCTGTCATGGCCACGATAGGTGGGAAAGTCATCATGCTATCAACCATTTTAGCGGCAATGGCTTGCAGATCTGTTGAGCCAAAGTTTTCGTTAACGGTTTCAACCTCTGTGGCATCACCATACTCTACTTTAGATTGACATGCAGCCAGACCCATCACGGCAGCCAGCACAAAAATCAGTTTAAATTGTTTCATAGTCAGTTCCATTTTGTGATTGTAAAAACTTAATGACACTCGTTTTATTCAAACATTCACCGCTCGGTTAAATGATTATTGAATAAATTCGGGTGTAATTACCAGTATCAATTGCCCAGACCAAGGTGGTCTTGCCTGCGGCAACGTCAATTTTTGTCGGTGGTGCTTTATCCAATTGCAGTGTGTATTCGCCAGGATTGAGATAACGCCTGCCAATTTGTGCCTGTTTCGGCAGTGTTAACCAACTACGGCGATCCGCCTGTTCGGTAACAACGTTAAAAATCTGCATAGCAATACTGCCAATATCGGCGGCATTATTGCCGGGTTTACCACTTTTTTCGACTTGATAAGCCATTTCCGATTTGGCATAAACCCTTGCAACTTGGCGGACTAAGGTTCCGGGTAAATCTTCTTTCAAGGCGGTAATCGCTAAGGCATCAATATTGGCGATAGGTTCAGTTTTAAGCACTGTGCCTAAGCCCTGTACTTGAGTCTCTGGCACATAGCTATTGTTTGGCCCATAGGTCGCTAGAGACACGGTTTGCCAGTTGCCATGGATAGTGAAGGGCACTGTGAGTGCTTGTTTTTCGGGGACAAAGCCCTTTTCGACCATCAACACTACTTGGCCTTCACCCGCTTTGGGTAGCTTGGCATCGCCCCAGCGCTTTTTAAACTCATCGTATTGCGGCATGCCGAGTTGTTTGGCAAGGCGGACCAAATCCTGTTGCAGATACGTGTTATCAGGAGTGATTTGTGCTGCTTTACGGTAATCGATAAAGGCATCGTTTGGTTCACCAAGCACTTCGTGTAGTACGCCCGTCGTGTAATAGCTATAAGCATTGAGGAAGGAGCTGGTGACAGTGCCTGCCGCTTGCCCTAGTTTATTCACTTCTGCATCGACCGTACCATTAGCCATAGCTTGTACCGATTTTTGCGATTTTTGATAGCGTTCTTGCTCTGAACTTTGCAATTCGTTACTACGACGAACTTCCACTAGCGCGCCTTGATAGTCACCGCTGAATAGATAATTGAGCGCCTGATATTGGTGCAACATAATGCGCTCAAAGCCCGGGCCGCGGTAGGGAATCGCATTGTCATTTAACACTAAGCTTGTCGCCGTCGCGCCGATATCGCTGGCGCTAATCTTGGCTTTATCATCAAAGGCGGTGTAGGCCGCCACCGCTTGCTCGTAGTATTTTTTACTGCTGGCAAAATCCCCCGCAACTTGAGCGATGCGCCCCGCTTCTTGAGCGTAAAGCAAACCGTCATTGCCTTGGATATTACTGGCTAATTTGTCGATATCCGCCATGGGCGTCGCGGTATTGAGATCTTGTTTGATTGGCGCGATTTGTGCCGGATAATTGATAAAAATACTGTTATAGGCACAGCCGCTCGAACCGAAGATGGCGGTGAGCATCAATGTGCTGATGGTGGGTCTGATAAAAGAGTGAATGAAGGTGGTGTTCATGCCTGTGGGTTACCTTCTTGTGCCATTAGTGTTTGCTGTGGCATTTGTGAACGCTCAAGCAAAGTGATCCCTTGAAGATGATCGAATTCATGTTGGAAAATACGTGCAATAAAACCCGTTAATTCGGCGTGTTGCCACTGTCCCGCTAGGTTTTGATAGCGCACAACTATACTGTGGTGACGCCAAATGGTAAATCGTTGTCCTGGGACAGATAAACAGCCTTCCTCACCTTTTTCGAGTTGTAAAGATGCCAACTCGATGTGTGGATTAACCACCACAACGGGCTCCATTAGCGGTGCATCGGGGTAACGCTCGTTTGGCCGTGATGCCATGATAAATAGCGCTAGCGGGCTGTGCACTTGTGGGGCAGCGATCCCGACGCCTTTTGCTTCTACCATGCTTGCCACCATTTGCGATGCTAACTGACTGAGCGTTTCATCAAAGTCGCGTACTTCAATTGCCCGTTGTTTTAAAATGGCTTCCCCTACCTGGGCAATCGGTAGCGGCTGACAGGAGTGTTGTATCTCATTTTTAAACATCGCATTCCCTGGATATTTAGTCTTCATCGTTTGGCAGACGATTTTAGTTCGTTATTAATAATGGGGTGGCGGCGTTTCTTCAGCTTGGGTGGCAATATTGCTCGGCTCCATTGCCTGCAACTTGCCAACTAATAACTGGATCTGGTGCTGTTGATGGGCCACGAGTCGATTCAGCTTAATCACCTCTTGGTTTAATTCTTCGACAGTGAGTTCTTGAAAAGCTAATTTAGTTTGCAGCTCTTCAATTTGTTGTTGTACACCTTGCATGGCTAACCTCTATTGTTGCCAAGTCTCAACTAAGCCTTGGCTACTGATACTAACGACTTTATTGGTATCTCGAATTGCCACAGAGTATACAACGGCTCCTCGGTTTTGGCTGTTTTTCGTCAACGCAATTTGCCATTGTGCAATAGGTTTACCCGAACTGCGTTGCCAGAGTATGACTTCGCGGGCGGGAGTTCCCGTTAATAACTGCTTGTCTTGCTCAGTAAAACGTACTGCTGAAAAGGTCATTTGGCGACGATTAATTGCTAATTGATTTAAAAGTTTACCGGTTGAGTTGTCCCAAATTTTTGCGTCATTCGTACTGCCATTGGTAAAGCTTAAACTACCACTGTCGTTCAGCGCTACTTTAGTCACCCGACTACCAAGATCCCAAGTGTGGATTGGTTGTCCGGTTTGTGCCTGCCATAAAATGGCCTGCATATCATTTGACCCTGTGAGTGCGATGCGACCATCCGCCGACAGTGCAACCGTATTGACGCGTTCTTTATGGCCTAAGAATTTGATCAGTGCCGTTTTTGCCGCATTCAGAGACATTACGCTGCCATCGTTTAAACCAATAAGCAAAACCCCATTGTTGGCTACCGCAACACTTTCTCCCGATGCGGGCAGTGACCACCAACCTACGGATTTTCCGTCGGCTATTGTC
Organism: Shewanella sp. FDAARGOS_354; assembly: GCF_002209245.2. Taxonomy (NCBI): domain Bacteria; kingdom Pseudomonadati; phylum Pseudomonadota; class Gammaproteobacteria; order Alteromonadales; family Shewanellaceae; genus Shewanella; species Shewanella sp. FDAARGOS_354. The sequence goes on from NZ_CP022089.2 coordinate 4,671,094, forward strand.
CATAGTGCTACTGAATCGCGGCTTAACGATGCAGCGAACTCTCCATTAGGTGAAATGGCTGTGCTGGCCACGCCTGTATTAAGGTCGCCATGCACCCATTGGTATTTAAGGCTGTGCTGGGTTAAGTCCCAACATTGGACTCCTTGATTCTGAGTTGCGACAATTGCGAGAGTGCCATCACTCGAGAGACTTGCGCTGTAAGAAGGGTCTTTTGAGAGCACGCGAATATCTTCGGCTTTAGGATAGCAAGCCGTCAAAAAAATCGTGCAAATTACCAGCAGTAGGGTTTTCTTCATGAACTTGCTCCTAAAGTTGGTGTCTCTAACTCGGTAGAGTGAAATTAATCACAGTTAACCCATAAAGAATCTAGTTGGTATAACCCAGATAACTAGTATAAAGTTGTCGCGCTTAGGTTATTGTAACCGCTTGAGGATGCTGAGGAAGCTTTAATGAAATCGATTTATAAATTATCGTTAGTTGCATTGGCTGTTATTGGCCTATCTGCTTGTAATCAAGAAGAAAAAGCAACAAATGCAAGCACAAATGTTGAATTAACGACAGAAGCACAAAAAGAAGCCTACAGTGTGGGTGCTTCAATCGGTCGTTATATGTCTGGTCATATTAAAGAGCAAGAAGAATTAGGCCTACCAGTTGACCGCACGCTGATCGTGACAGGTTTTACTAATGGTTTGAATGATCAGCTGAAGTTAACTGAAGAAGAAATGCAAACCATTCTTCAAAGTTTAGACAAAAAATTAAACGACAAGCGTACAGAACAAGCTAAAGCCATTGCGGCGAAAAATCTCGAGGATAGCAAAAAGTTCCTTGAAGAAAACAAAGCTAAGCCAGGCGTAGTCACCACTGAATCAGGCCTGCAATACGAAGTACTCACTCCTGGTTCAGGTGAAAAGCCAGCGGCTGAAGACACGGTTGAAGTAGATTACGTAGGTACTCTGATTGATGGCAAAGAGTTTGATAGCTCTTACAAACGTGGTGAAACGGCTAAATTTCCATTGAATCGTGTTATTCCAGGTTGGACCGAAGGCGTACAATTAATGCCTGTTGGTGCTAAGTACAAGTTTGTTATCCCTGCAAACTTAGCTTACGGTGAACGCGATACTGGAACTATTCCACCAAACTCAACACTGATTTTTGAAGTTGAGTTGAAATCGATTGAGAAAGCACAAGCTACACCTGCTGCTGAACCCGCTAAGAAGTAATTTTTAGTTACAGTATGCTTTTATAAAAATACCGCCTTTTGGCGGTATTTTTTTATGCTGTTAAATCCTACTTTTGTTTTAATTCATTAGCAAACCGAGTTATAACAGGCTATTTAGCTTTATTAGTGTTTTATTTTGTTATTTGAATAACAAGGTATTGGCGTATCAATAAGCCATTATTTTAGAACGATGGAAGACTGATTAAGTTTTAAATGAATAACGCATATTTAAAGCAACAAATTTAATACGCTTATTCAGAATGGCATGTTTAAAAATATCATAAAAATATCATATTTTTTTTGCGATTATTATTTGTTCACTTAGGTTAACTAGGGGAACTGGATGTCTTTTTCTTACTTATTGTTTTATCGCTGTTTAATAATTTTGTGTTATGGCACTGTTCTGAATGTAAGACAATTTACTCTGTAAAATTACATTTCCATCAATATGTTATGCATGCATAGTGAGATCTTGCCCCCTTTTTTTAGCCCTACAACTCTGGAATAATCCGCCCGCACGTTAATAAAAATTAGCGGCAATATTATAATAATGGGGTTGTTGATATGGAAAATGTTAATAAGTTGACAGCTATTTCTTTAGCTGTAGCCGCGGCGTTGCCTATGATGGCAAGTGCCGATGTCATAATCACCGAGTATGTTGAAGGTAGCTCTAATAACAAAGCTATCGAATTGTATAACAGCGGTGATGCGGCAATTGATCTCACAGGTTATAAGCTCGTTCGTTATAAAGATGGCGCAACAGATGCGTCAGATATGCAAGTATTAGATGGCCAGAGCATTGCGCCTAAAGCCACTAAAGTGATTCTCAATTCAAGCGGTGTTATTACCCTGCCACAAGGCGTCGATAGTTTTTCTGGTAGCTTAAGCTTTAACGGCGGTGATGCTGTCGCTTTGGTTAAAGATGGCGCCGTGGTTGATATTATTGGTGATGTGCCAACGCCAGTCGGTTGGGGACTCGATGTTACCCTTAAGCGTAAACTAGACTCATTAGTCGCAAATACCGTCTTTAATGCTGCCCAGTGGGAACAATTACCTAAAGATACTTTCACTGGTCTTGGTTCTCTGAATACGCCAACCGCACCAGAAACACCTGTATTTAGTTGCAGTGGCGCGAAAATTGTTCCAATTTATCAAGTACAAGGTGCTGGCGAATCTAGCCCTTATGTTCCTCAAGGTGCATTTGAGTCTGAAAGTGAAGTGACGGTTCGCGGGGTGGTGACTGCCCGTGGCGAGAGTTTGTTCAAAGGTTTTTATTTGCAAGAAGTGAAGGGTGATAACTCGCCATATACTTCCGATGGTGTATTTGTCTTTTTAGGTGAAACACCGCCAGCAGCGATACAACCTGGGGTTGAAATCTGTGTTCAGGGTAAGGTCAAGGAATACTTCGGTCTAACCCAAATTGATATTAAAACCGATAAAAAATTTGAAGTGGGCGCGAAGGGGGAAGTTCCTGTCGCAGCGCCTTTCTATGTTGCCGAGGGAGAAACGTTAGCGCAGGCTTTAGAGCGTTATGAAGGCATGAACGTGCTATTAGATGCGGGCAGTGATCTGAAGATCAGCCGCACCTTTAGCTTCGACTATGCGGGCAAGCGTAATAACATGTTGGTGTCTTACAAAGAACCCTTGATGAAGCCAACCCAGTTATACCCAGCGCTTTCTCCAGAGGCAACGGCATTAGTTAAATCAAACCTAGAAAATCAGCTGTTTATCGAATCCGATTACAAACCTGCTGACGGTGTAATTCCTTACTTCCCTGACTTTAATGCTGAAACAGGTTATATCCGCGTCGGTGATCAATTGACCAATCTGCAAGGGGTGATTGGTTATAGCTACGGGGCTTACCGTTTAGTGGCTACGAACACTATTACTGCTGGCGATTTTATCCGCGGCGATGATAGAACAGATGCACCAAGTGTGGCGACTAAAGGTGATATCCGTGTGGCCAGCTTTAACGTACTGAACTTCTTCAATGATGTTGTGGGTGGTGATACTAACCCATCGGGTGGCAACCGCGGCGCATTGACCGAAGAAGAAATGCTGTTACAACGTGCGAAAATCGTTAGTGCCATTACAGCCATGAATGCCGATATCGTTGGCTTGATGGAAATTGCTAACAACGGTTTTGGCGAAAAGAGCGCGATTAAGAACTTAGTCGATGCCTTAAACGAGAAGCAAACTGCTGAAAATGCTTACAGCTATATTGAAATCGTCGATGAAGATAAATACGACGGTAAGTACTTCGGTAGCGATGCGATTACCGTTGGTATGCTGTACCGTGCGGGTAAAGTAAGCCTTGCAGGTGCTGCTCGCACTATTGATACCCCAGAGCAACATGCGAGTGCAGGCAGTGTGACTCGCATTAAAGAGGGTAAGACTGAGACTAACCCAGGTAACGATGCTTACCAACGCCACAGCTTAGCGCAAACCTTTAAGATCCATAATGAAAATCTAACCGTTGTTGTTAACCATCTGAAATCAAAAGGCTCAGGCTGTTTGGAGGATTGGGTTAACTTCGAAGAGTCTGTTGATCCTGCGGATCAACAGGGTAAGTGTAATGCTTTCCGCGTGTCAGCAGCTAAAGTGATCGGTGAAGCGTTGAAAGACGTAAAAGGCGATTTACTGGTTATCGGTGATATGAATGCCTACGGTATGGAAGATCCTATCCGTGTATTGACCGACTACGATGCGAGCAAGTCTGATCGTGCAATCATGACCGCCTCTTGGACAACCTTAAATGGCAAAGTGTTTGAACGCCAAGGCAGCAAGATTGAGAAAGGTTATGGTCTTATCAATCTCAATACTAAAGCTCACGGTACTGGCACTTACTCATACAGCTACAATGGTGAGTTAGGCAACCTTGACCATGCCTTGGCAAACACTAGTCTCGCCAAGCGTTTAGTGGATATTGAAGATTGGCATATCAACTCTGTGGAGTCTACCCTGTTCGAATACGGCAAAAAATTCTCAGGTAATCTCGTAAAATCTGAAAATGCGTTTTCTGCTTCAGACCATGACCCTGTGATAGTTGCATTAAGCTATCCAGCGCCTGTTGAGCCACCAAAACCTGAGCCAAAGCCTAAGGATGATGGTGGTGCGCTAGGTTACTTAGGCTTAGCCTTGTTATCACTATTTGGATTACAACGCCGTCGCCGTTAAATACGTGTTAATACGCTCACAACTTATTTTGTGAGCTAAACTCAGAGCTAAGGGATGGTTTTACCATCCCTTTTTATTGAGCTGGTTTTATTGTGTTTTCATCGTATTTCATGGGAATGAGTCCTGAGCCCAACGGAGAAAAAGATGGTTGTGAGTACACCCCAGCATTCCATTGGTGTTACCAAGGCGCCATTGTGGTTTTACGTTATCGCAGTCGTTAGTTTGCTTTGGAATATCATGGGATTATTGGCCTTTGTTATTCAAATGACTATGACGCCAGACGCCATGGCGCAGATGAGTCCTGATCAGATTAAGCTCTATGAATCGACACCCGCTTGGCTCAACTTTGTGTTTGGTTTTGCGGTGGTTTCTGGCGTTATCGGTTGTCTGTTTCTACTGATTAAAAAAGCCTTCTCTTATAAAGTGTTGCTCGCGTCACTGGTGGCGGTATTGGTGCAGATGGGTTATGTATTTGGGATTCAGCAGGCGGCAGCGGTATTGGGCACTGATGCTCTTGTGATGCCAAGTGTAGTGATCCTTTGGGGGATTTTCTTAGTTTGGTTTAGCCGTTTGGCTGTCACAAAACATTGGTTAAGTTAGTCGTAGCGTTTCCTTGCCGTACAGAACTGGTTAAGCGATGGCTTATGTGTTGAACTTCAGTCACTTCTTAGTAAACTGCTAGCTGGTTTTCTTTACTAGGATGTTGAAATGAGTATTTGGTTTAGACCGGTAAGCTTAGAGGATTGTGCCCGTTTAGATGCTGGTATGGGGGGCAAAGGCACCTTGATGCAGACCCTAGGGATTGAGATCAGCGAGATTGGCGATGACTTTATGAAGGCGACTATGCCTGCCACGCCCGCCGTACATAATCCCTTAGGCATTGTCCATGGGGGCGCGAACGTTGCCTTAGCCGAAACGGTTGCCAGTTATGCGGCAAACTTTGCGGTGGATTTCGAGCAATATTATTGTGTTGGACAAGAGATTAACGCCAACCATTTACGTGCTTCACGTAATGGTGTGCTAACCGCAACGGCAAAACCCATTCATCTGGGGAAACGCAGCTCGGTATGGGAAATCTTAATCCATAATAGTGCAGGGGAGTTGACCTGTATCTCACGGATGACAGCAGCGGTAGTTAAACGCTAATGCAGATTAACCAACCTGTTTCAATGTATAAATCGATAAATAAGGTTTTAATATGGATAGTGCAATGATTTGGGAATGGGTTGGTTATTTGGCGTCTGTGGTAGTAGCTATCTCTTTGATGATGTCAAACATCAAGAAGTTACGTTGGTTGAATTTGCTTGGGGCGGTACTGTTTGTTGCTTATGGGATGGCGATACAGGCTTATCCTGTTGCAGCGGTTAACTTTTTTATTGTACTCATCGATGCTTATTATCTTGTTGTTATCTACCGTGAGCAGCTAAGCCAAAAGTAAGTTTGGAGGTTGGTTTCGATGCAAGTCCTAACCAATCTGCTTATTTTTCATACCTTTAATTTTAGTCCTCAGTGTAAAAACTCATATATTCCATCAGTCGGGGATACCCTTTAATGGGTTTTACTCTCCAGATATTAAACAGTAATACTGTCTGCACTTAAGTGATGACAGTGAGTATTTCTTAGTCTTAATCTTTAAAATAGATTATTTAAATCTGTATTAATCGCTTTATTAGATTTTGTCTTTTCTCTATTCTAGCTCCATCGACAACACGTCGCCTGCCAAGGAGATAAGCCATGGCTACTATTTTCGATTTAATTGAATCTTGGATTCACACTAAAAAAGACTAAGGAGCAAGATATGAGTCAACAGTATTTAACCAGCCAGAGCGGTTCCCCTATTGCAGACGATCAAAACTCGTTGTCAGCGGGTGAGCGTGGCCCTTTACTCCTACAAGATTGGCATTTAATTGAAAAGCTTGCTCATTTTAACCGTGAGCGTATTCCTGAGCGTGTAGTTCATGCTAAAGGTACTGGTGTATACGGGACTTTCACTCTGACCAAAGACTTGAGTGATTACACCATTGCCGACCATTTCAATGGTGTGGGTAAGCAAACTGAAACCTTCGTGCGTTTCTCAACCGTTGGCGGTGAAATGGGCTCTGCCGATGCAGAGCGTGACCCCCGTGGTTTTGGTCTGCGCTTCTATACTGCTCGTGGTAATCACGACATAGTGGGTAACAATACGCCGACCTTCTTTCTGCGTGATGGCATTAAGTTCCCGGATTTTATCCATACTCAAAAGCGCAACCCATTGACCAACCTTAAAGATCCACAAGCGATGTGGGACTTCTGGTCATTAAACCCTGAAGCCATGCATCAGGTGACGATTTTGATGTCAGACCGTGGTATTCCGGCAAACTATCGCCAAATGCACGGCTATGGCTCGCATACTTTCTCGTTCTGGAATGCTAAAGGCGAGCGTTTCTGGGTGAAGTTTCACTTTAAATCGCAGCAAGGCGTAGTGAACTTAACTAACGAACAGGCTGATAAGTTAAAAGGGATTGACCCTGATTCATCACAACGCGATATGGTGGTGGCGATCACCGATGGCAACTTCCCGCGTTGGACGGTGAATGTGCAGATTATGCCTGAGGCTGATGCCAACACTTACCATATCAACCCATTTGATTTAACTAAGGTTTGGCCACATGGTGATTACCCATTAATTGAAATCGGTGTGTTAGAGCTGAACCGTTTACCGCAAAACTACTTTGCGGAAGTCGAGCAAGTGGCCTTAGCACCGAGTAACTTAGTGCCTGGTGTAGGCGCCTCACCTGATAAAATGTTACAGGCACGTTTGTTCGCCTATGCCGATGCACAGCGTTATCGTATTGGCGCGAATTACAACCAATTGCCAGTAAACTGTCCACATGCGGCTAAAGCCAATCATCATCAACGTGCAGGCGCAATGGCAGGAACTCAATGTCCTTATCATGGCAGTCAAACAGGTAGTGATGCTTCAGCAAACTATGGCCCTAATAGCACTGCGGGCGCCTTGGTAGAACCAGCAAACTTTGCTGAGCCACCACTGCGTTTAGAGGGCGAGGCGGCGCGTTACAGCCGATACAATCAGGATGATTACACCCAAGCCGGTAATTTGTATCGCATCTTCAGCGAAGATGAAAAAGCCCGCTTAGTGGAAACCATTTCAGGCTCACTGCGTCAAGCGAGTTTAGATGTACAGCAACGTATGCTGGCACATTTCCATAAGGCTGATGCGGATTATGGTCTACGGATCCAAACCGCATTAGGGCTATAAGTTAATCTACTAACCCATAGCAAAGGCCTGTGATATCACAGGCCTTTTAATTATTAAAATTCAATTGATTAGTTGAATTAATAGATTAAGGTTGCGACCCCAAGTAGGGCAAACAAAATCGCGCAGCCCCTGTGGATCCATTTCATTGGTAGTTTTTCGGCACTAAAATGCCCAGCAATCACCACTGGCACGTTCGCGAGCAACATACCTAAAGTAGTACCTGCCACTACCATGGCTAATGCATCGTATTTTGCCGCTAATACTACGGTCGCAATTTGGGTCTTGTCGCCCATTTCGGCAATAAAGAACAGAATAAAGGTCGCGACAAAGGGGCCCATTTTATAGAAACGGCTTTCTTCAGCATCCACTTTGTCGGGGATTAACACCCAAAGGGCAATCGCGAAGAAGGAGGCGGCAACCAAGTAACGCGCTACATCAGGACTCACCCAGTTAATGGCCCATTGTCCAAGCCATGCAGCGGCAAAATGGTTAAACAGGGTTGAGAGTAAAATCCCCATAATGATCGCGGTTTTATTTTTAAATCTTGCAGCGAGTAAGAGGGCAAGCAGTTGAGTTTTATCGCCAATCTCGGCGATAGCAACCGTAAAGGTTGAGGCGAGTAACGCTTCCAAGTGTGATCCTTTTAGGGGTGGTTTTTGACATAAGCACAATAGACCGTCCACCCCTAGGTGCGGTTATTGTGCTCAGGTCTTGCAAGACAAATCGATGATTTGCTGTGAACACCATGGCATGTGGCCAAGTATGTTGATGCTCACCCTAGATATTGATGACTCAAAATCCAGTTAGCTACTCCCCCGAAGCGAGGTGGGCATTATACCCAAGTCGCGATCCGTTTCAAGGTTAAACTTATCAAGATTAAAAGCATAAAATCTGGCAGGTGCCAAAAAAATACCGATTCACATTCCATAATTCATTGAATTGTAATAATTTAATTTTTGACAACGTTGTCTTTTGTTGTTAGTTTAGCCGCATCTCAGTCTTTGAGTTACATCCTGTTAACTTAATCAATTGAGATCCACCGTATTGGGCAAACTAATTGAAAAATTAGGACGCAAAGCCTCCGGTCTAAGGTTGTAAAAGGATGTTAACTAAGATAGCGGGGTTGCTGTAGAATTCAGCTAATATATTGAATTCTATAAAAAATAAACGGCTTTGCTTAATGCTGTTTTGCCTAAATACCACTTTTATACCAATGCCAATCTTTTATTGAATGGCCCCTACGGAGTACATTAAAGTGGAACATCTGACTGCTTTTTCTCAATCAACTGTCCCTAAATTTGCAATTCCTAAGCTTACTCAGTTAAGCCTAGTAGCATTAGCCTTGACTGCCGGAAGTTCGTTGCTGAGCCAAACGGCATCGGCTCATGGTTATGTTATATCACCAGAGTCTCGCTCCTACGCCTGTAAAACGGGCAGCAACGTCAACTGTGGCGCCATTCAGTGGGAGCCGCAAAGTGTTGAAGGTCCTTCTGGATTCCCTGAGTCTGGCCCTGCTGACGGTAAAATTGCTAGTGCGGCAAATGGGGCATTTTCTCCTTTGGATGAACAGAGCCCAAGTCGTTGGTCTAAGCGCGATATCAAAGCGGGTTGGAATGACTTTTCTTGGCAGTTTACTGCTAACCACGTTACCCGCAATTGGCGTTACTATTTAACTCGTCAAGGCTGGGATCAAAATCAAGCTCTGAGCCGCGCAAGCTTTGACTTAGCCCCCTTCTGTGTGATCGACGGTGGCATGGTGCAACCGCCAAAGCTAGTGACTCATAATTGTTATGTGCCTGAAGATAGAACGGGTTATCACGTTATCTTGGCCGTGTGGGAAGTGGGTGACACCACCAACAGCTTCTACAATGCCATCGATGTAAACTTGAGCTCAGGCGCTGTGGTGCCGGGCGAGTGGACCGATATTGGTGATATTAATCCGTCACTCGATCTTAAGGCGGGTGATAAGGTAATGACACGGGTGTTTGATGCTAATGGTGAACAAAGTGCTAAGCAAACCCAAATTACTATTGCCGATGCCACCCAAGGTGCTAAGCAAAATTGGCCATTCCTTTTAGCTAGCGCGATTAATGCTCAGCAGCCACAACTTAAAGCTGGGCAGAAGAATGCGGCTGGTGTGATTTCACCTGTATATGGCAAAAATGAGATTTTTGCCGCGCCTAAGTCGGGCTTAGAGCGAGTGGAAGTGAGCTTTGATATTGCGCCAGCACCGGGAAATCAGCTTAATGTCACCTCCTTGGCCGATGATTACACCATTGTTGATGGTGCCGCACAGGTCAGTTTTGATGTGAGCACCAATGCGGATATGCAGGTTTCGGCCTATTTATTTAGCCACGATGGCACCGCAGCAGGTTATGTGACGCAGGCGGTAAACAATACCAGCGCGAGTTTTGTGTTGGATGTCGTTGCCCCTAAGGCAGGACATTATCATTTACAAGTGAAAGCCGAGCCTAAACAAGGTGAAGTTATCCAGCAAAACTTTGATCTTTTCCTAAAAGATCAAGCCACTGCACCGGATGCTGACTTTATCTTCCCTGAGGGGATAAAAAGCTATGCTGCGGGCACTAAAGTGCTACAACCTAAAACTGGTAAAGTCTATCAATGTAAACCTTGGCCCTACAGTGGCTATTGTGTGCAATGGTCACCAACTGCAACGGGTTTTGAACCAGGCGTAGGTAGCTCTTGGACCATGGCTTGGACTGAGCTGTAATTTAACATTTTGAGTGATTGTTAAATTCAACGGAATGGACTTAAGCATATGGAAGGTGTTTAAGTCCATTATCAGCGCGTTTGTGATGTTGCAAAGGCCAAATTAACCTTACGATGATTTTAATCGCGCATTTGGCGTATTTTCACAAAGGTAGCGATTTTGTTGGTTTGTATGTTTTCGTTTATCACTGCGCTATTGAGTTGTTACCATTAGGCGCGCCTTCTATCTTTGTTCACAACTGGCTTGCCCACTGGGATTGGCTCTGTTAATGTCCCTAGCTATCTTCTATTACGCGCGTTGTCGCTGTTTTGCTAAGGCAATCACGGTTGAAATTAATGTCACTTTTCTGCAAACGATTTAGTTAGCCTCAATGGCTACTGGGTTGAAATATTCAAAAGCTATTGGGGCCAATTGATCTGCTCTATTGAGATCGGATTGGATGCTTTAAGTTTAGTGACGCTTTTCGTTTGAGATTGCTGTTGGCTTAATCACAGAGTGCGCAAGGCTTTATCCTTCAAATCTACTCAAAAACCTTAAAAAAATAATTAATACTTGAACAGGATAATTGTGTGAATTCAAAAATGTTAGGCTCGATAGCCATCGTCGCGGGAACCGCCATTGGCGCGGGAATGTTAGCCTTACCCTTAGCCACGGCTGCGTTAGGTATGATCCCCGCTATTTTATTGATGGTGGTTATTTGGGGGCTGTCAGCCTATACCTCATTGTTAATGCTTGAGATTAACCTTCGTTCTGGTGTGGGCGATAATGTCCATGCGATTACTGGCAAATTACTCGGTAAGAAAGGCCAAATGGTGCAAGGCGCATCGTTCCTTAGCTTACTCTTTGCCTTAACGGCGGCGTATCTAACAGGAGGCTCATCGCTATTAGTGCTCAAAGCGCAAAATATGTTTGATATCGTGTTAGATAACCAACTTGCGGTGGTGTTATTCACCTTAGTACTGGGCGGGTTTGCGGCATTAGGCGTGGCTTGGGTCGATAAAGTGTCGCGCTTTTTGTTCTCATTGATGATTTTATTGCTGATTGTTGTCGTGCTGTTTTTATTACCTGAAGTCAGTATTTCCAGTATGGCAACCAATGCGATAGCGCAATCCTTGACCAGCAGTTGGATGGCGGCGATCCCTGTGGTATTCACCTCCTTTGGTTTTCACGTGTGTATTGCAACCTTAGTGCGTTATTTAGATGGTGATGCCGCCTCGCTGCGTAAGGTATTGTTAATAGGTTCAACGATTCCGCTTGCCTGTTATATCTTTTGGTTGTTGGTGACCTTAGGCACTGTGGGGGGCAATGAAATCAGTGGCTTTAATGGTTCTTTGCCTGCGCTTATCAGTGCGTTACAAGAGATTGCCCATACGCCTTGGATCAGTAAATGTATTTCGCTATTCGCGGATTTAGCTTTAATTACCTCTTTCCTCGGGGTGACCTTAAGTTTGTATGATTTTGTGGCAGAACTCACCCGCGCTAAGAAAACCTTTTTGGGGCGGACGCAAACCTGGTTATTAACCTTTGTGCCGCCATTGTTATGCGCGCTCTATGTGCCCGAAGGCTTTGTTGCCGTATTAGGCTTTGCTGCGGTGCCGCTGGTGGTGATGATTATTTTTCTGCCGATTGTGATGGCGCTACGTCAACGTCAAGCCGTGCCCCAAGGATACCAAGTGTCAGGCGGAACATTTGCCCTTGGCCTTGCTGGTCTGTTGGGTGCAATCATTATTGGTGCTCAGCTATTTGTCGCACTTTAAACTGCGGCAATTGAGCGCATTTAAACTTGTAGTGCTTAGTTAATGTATTTGCTTTGTAAGCGAATTTTTCTGAGTCTGTTATAAAGTGCGTGCGATATGCTAAAGTCAGGCTCTATGCCTGACTTTTTACTTTCTGGCTGTCGGGTAAGTGATTCACATCATACGTAGAAATAGCCTCGCAAGCGCTCGGCTTTCTTTATCAAAACGGACTTAAGACAATGAAAAAATGGTTACTCTCAGTTGCTGTGGCGGCGAGTTTTGCTTCCCATGCTGACGAAGGTATGTGGCAGCCCCATCAATTGCCCGCAATGGCCGATGAACTCAAAGCGAAAGGCTTAGAAATTGATGCTAAATCAATCTCTAAACTTACCGAATTCCCGATGAATGCCGTGATAAGCCTTGGTGGCTGTACGGCATCTTTTGTATCACCCAAAGGCTTAGTGGTGACTAACCATCACTGCGCCTATGGTTCGATTCAATACAATTCTACTGCTGAGAAAAACCTGTTACAGGACGGTTTTTTAGCTAAAACCTTTGCTGATGAATTACCCGCAGCCCCAGGCTCACGGGTATATGTGACTGAAGATGTGACTAATGTTACTGAGCGCGTTAAAGCTGGGCTAGAAAACAAAACGGGACGTGAGTTTTATCAAGGGATTGAAAACCAAGAGAAAGCTCTCGTTGCCGAGTGTGAAAAAGACGAAGGCTATCGTTGCCAGGTGTATAGCTTCCACGGTGGCTTGGAATACTATCTGGTTAAACAGCTAGAAATCCGCGACGTGCGTTTAGTCTACAATCCTGCGGGCAGTGTGGGTAAATACGGTGGCGATATCGATAACTGGATGTGGCCACGTCATACGGGCGACTATTCTTTCTACCGCGCCTATGTGTCTAAAAATGGTAAACCCGCAGAATTTAGCGCTGACAACGTGCCCTACGAGCCAAAGAGCTTCTTAAAAGTCTCTGCTAAAGGCGTGAGTGAAGGTGACTTTGTGATGGTAGCGGGTTACCCCGGCCGCACAAATCGTTATCGCACCGCGACTGAAGTTCAAAATGAGTTTGAGTGGGCTTATCCCGAAGGCAAAATGCTGCGTGAGCGCTTTATTGAAATCATCAAAGCAACTGCGCCAGAGGGCAGTGACGAGCGGATTAAGTACGAGAGCCAAATCGCGGGTTTAGCAAACTATGCTAAAAACTTCACTTCGATGATCGAGTTCTACGGCAAATCGACCATGTTGGCCGACCGTAAAGCCCTTGAAGCTAAACTGGCTGAGTGGATCGCTAAAGACAGCAGCCGTGAGGCTAAATACGGTAAAACCTTAGCCGAATTAGATGCCTTGATTGCTAAGAGCAAAGCGCACCAAGAGCGGGATATGATTTTAAGCTACATCAGTAGCACCACTATGTTACCAACGGCGACGAATCTGTACCGTTTAGCCCATGAAAAGCAACTGCCTGATATGCAGCGTGAACCAGGCTTCCAAGACCGTGATATGACTCGCTTTAAGGCAAGCATGGAACGTATTGATCGCCGTTATGCCGCGAGTGTCGATAAGGCCGTACTCTTAGATATGCTAAAACGTTATGCCGCGTTACCTGAAGCGCAGCGTTTACCTGCGATGGATAAAGCCTTTGGTATCGATAACAAGGTTAACGAAGCTAAGCTTGCTAAAACCTTAGATAAAATGTACGCCAAAACCGAACTCGGTAATAAAGATGTGCGTTTAGCTTGGATGGAAAAATCCGTCGACGATTTTAAAGCCTCTAAGGATCCTTTTATTCAATTTGCGGTGGCCATGTATGACACCAATATGAGCGAAGAGAAGAAAGAAAAAGAATTAGATGGCGAGCTGATGAAAGTGCGTCCGCAATATATGGATGCCATCATTGCCTATAATCTTGAGCAGGGTAAGCCTGTTTACGCCGATGCAAACTCTAGCCTGCGTGTTACGGTTGGCCATGTAAAAGGTTATTCGCCAAAAGATGGTTTAGTGGCTGTGCCATTCACTCGCCTCGAAGGCATAGTGCAAAAAGACACGGGAATTGATCCATTCGATGCACCGAAAAAGCAGTTAGAGCTTATTAAACAGAAGCAATACGGTGATTTCTATATGAAATCCATCGATTCTGTGCCTGTAAACTTCCTGTCGACCTTAGATACCACTGGTGGTAACTCAGGTTCACCTACCTTAAACGGCCGCGCCGAATTAGTGGGTCTGCTGTTCGATGGTGTATATGAAAGCATTATCGGCGGCTGGGCATTTGATAATGAAATTAACCGCTCTATTCATGTCGATAGCCGTTATATGTTGTGGGTAATGAAATATTTGGATGGTGCCGACAATCTCTTAGCTGAGATGGAAATCGTTAAATAATCCATTGCCGGATTAGCGTCACTGCGGTCAAAGCAAGACAATAAAAAGCGATAAACCCATAGGGCTTATCGCTTTTTCATTTTGAGATGATAAAACGACCCAATGCCTGCGTATGGTGGAAAGCGGTTTGGGATAGATATTCATTAGGTTGAGTTGCACACGCCCTAGTGCTCGCTAAATATCAAATACTGGCTTTCGTTGCATTCACTCAACGAGACAGTAAATAGAAACTAATATTGATACTGGCTTAGGGTTTCTATTAGGGACTAATTCAGCAGTATCCAGTTTGAATTTAGCCCTAAATGTCTTGTGGTGTAGCGCTGATGTATTCACCTAAAGTGATCTGTAAGATAAGAAGATCACTGCAGCTTTGGTGGCACAAAAAATAGTGTGCCACTTCACCCTTAGCAGATTATCAGTTCTTAAAAATTTGGACAGAATCATCTATCTCTGCGGGTTCTTCCTGCATAACGGGTGGGTTGGCGATATGGTCGTCTAAATTATCACTCAGCATTTCACGGTATTCTGCGCTAAACCAGTCGAGTGCATTGTCTTTTTCTGCACCTAAATCGGCTGATTTAATCGCCGCTTCAAAAGCATTAAAACGGGCTGCCGCAAAACGCAGGGCGGTACCTACTTTGCCTACATCACCTTCTTGCTGGCTTAGCTGATTGGCTAAGGCAATAAATTGATCGGCAAGTTCAAAAATAGTGGTGTTGCTCGTGTCTGTCATAGCGCTTACTCAAAATAATTTATTGGTGGGCGATTCTATCCTAATTTCTATGGGAAAGAATCGCTAACTCTTAACTATTGGGATCTAAGTCTGTTGTGACGGTTCCCGTTCTTGAATCGTAATAAATGGATAATTTATCGTTAGCCCGATAAAAATATCGGCATTGGTTAGGGTTGAGATAACTGGCTTTATAGTCTGTTTCCGTGGCATCAATATTGAGTCGTGAGACGCTCGGCTGCGCATTTTGGAATAAGACTTCCCATACAGAGACACAGTCTTCCACATTATCTAATGAAGGTGATGCCTCATTGCCATAAATATAGTGTTGGGCAGGCCAACCGTTAGCATTAAAGTCCACTTGTTCAGATTGTGCAGTGCCAAATACGGGCAAATCTTCCTTGGGGCCTGAACCCACTTTCACTGCCCAAACTGAACGCGCTAAATTTAAACCGGATTTAAATCCTGCGCCTGCGGCTTTGACTGTAGCTATCTGCGCATCTTGCTGCACATTGATAAACTTGGGCAAAGCCACAACGGCTAAAATTCCAAGCACAATAATCACTACAACGAGTTCAATTAAGGTAAAGCCTGCGGATTGTGGACTTGAGCCTTGTAAGCGGTCGCGGATCATTTATCTGAATGAATAGGGGATAAGTGCCGACACTATAGCACTTAATTGGTGGCATTTTAACTTGAACTATCAGCAGTTCAGGCGAATTAATCGCACAGTGAGCTTGTCATGGTTGCTTATCACTTTTAAGCTAACGGCATTGTAACTTAAGTAAGAGAAACTGATTTTGGCGACTTGGCAAGCATTTATCGACCATCAACGTACGCAGCCTTACTATCAACAGCTGATCGCATTTGTGAATCAACAGCGAGAAGCGGGCAAAGTGATTTATCCTCCGAAAGAGGATGTGTTTAATGCATTCAAAACAACGCCGCTCGAGCAAGTGCGTGTAGTGTTAATTGGTCAAGATCCCTACCATGGCCCCAATCAAGCCCACGGTTTATGTTTCTCAGTGAAACGAGGGGTTAAACCGCCGCCTTCGCTTGCCAATATGTATAAAGAATTGGTTAACGATATTCCGGGATTCCATATTCCCAACCATGGTGATTTAACGGCCTGGGCTGAACAGGGGATTTTGATGCTTAATACTGTCCTCACGGTAGAACAGGGGCAGGCGCACTCCCATGCCAATGCGGGCTGGGAAATTTTTACGACGGAAGCGTTAAAGCTGCTTAATGCGCAGCAACGTCCAATTATCTTCGTGCTGTGGGGGAGCCATGCCATCAAAAAAGGTGCTGTGATTAACGCGCCACAACACCAAATTCTATCGGGACCGCATCCATCACCTTTATCGGCGTATCGTGGTTTTTTTGGTTGTGGGCATTTTTCAAAAGTGAATCAACTACTGATGGCTCGGGGCGAAGTGCCGATTCAATGGCAGGTTTAAGTTCCATGTTGTAAAGAACGTTAAAAATAAAAAGGCCTTGCTAAGCAAGGCCTTTTTATTGATTGTTCACAACAGCTTAGTGGTTGCGATCTACAGATATTTTCGCCAGTGAGACTAATGCGGTTTTAAAATCACTGTCAGGTAATGCCGCAAGTGCAGCAATAGCCTTATTTGATTCCTCAATGGCCTTTTGCTGAGTATAAGTGAGCGCGCCGCAATGATGCAGAGCGGCAACTATCTTCTCAATAGCATGGGTGCCATCACCTTGCTCAATCGCATGACGAATGAGTTGCTGCTCTTCTTCTGTGCCATGGGCAATGGCATAGATCAGCGGTAAGGTCGGCTTGCCTTCGGCGAGGTCATCACCGATGTTTTTACCTAACTCTTCACTGTCGGCGGTGTAGTCGAGCAAATCGTCGGTCAATTGGAAGGCTGTACCTAAATACTTACCATAATCGCCCAACGCCGTTTCTTGTTCAGGTGTGGCGCCCGCTAATACCGCGGCAAGTAAGGTTGCGGCTTCGAATAGCTTTGCAGTCTTACAGTAAATCACCCGCATATAGCTTTCTTCGGTAGTATCTGGGTCATTACAGTTCATTAGCTGTAATACTTCGCCCTCAGCTAATACGTTGGTGGTATCGGCTAGTACCCGTAATACTCGCATATTGTCGAGTTCAGTCATCATTTGGAATGAGCGGGTATAAAGGAAGTCACCCACTAATACACTGGCGCTGTTACCAAAGAGCGCGTTGGCGGTTTCGCGGCCGCGTCTGAGGGTCGATTCGTCGACCACATCATCGTGCAGTAATGAAGCGGTATGAATAAATTCAATAATCGCGGCAAGCTTAAGGTGGGCTTCACCTTTATAGTCGACGGCGCGAGCGGCGAGGACGGACAGTAAAGGACGAAGACGTTTACCACCACCATTGATAATGTAGAAACCTAGCTGGTTGATCAGGGCGACATCTGACTCCAGCTGTTTATAGATCAGCTGATTGACTGCTTGCATATCAGTGTCAGCCAGTTGACGAATAGCGTTTAAATCCATAATAGACTCTGGTTGTGGGGCCATTACGTACCCGGCCTGTATTTTAGGCTCACGTGTTATATAGAATGAATTTTACCTAAAATTCTGACATATGACAGTACTCACACTACTAATGTGCGAGTTATTCCGGCCTTTTTTTATTCTTTCCTAATTAGGGCTTGCCAGATAAGGATTCTTCGCGTAAACTCCGCGCCCATTGTCAATAAAGTTTTTGTAGCATCCTGCCCCCAAGAATGTGGGCCAGCATGTTAGGAATATCGGAGTAAAATAGCTATGTACGCTGTTTTTCAAAGTGGTGGTAAACAACACCGTGTAGCCCCTGGCCACACAGTTCGTTTAGAAAAATTAGAAGTTGCTACTGGTTCAACTGTTGAATTCGATCAAGTTTTACTGATCGCTGACGGTGAAAAAGTGCACGTTGGTGCTCCTTTAGTGGCTGGCGGTAAAGTCGTTGCTGAAGTAGTAAGTCATGGTCGTGGCGAGAAAGTAACTATTGTTAAGTTCCGTCGTCGTAAGCACCACGACAAGAAGTTGGGCCACCGTCAGTGGTTCACCGAAGTTAAAATTACTGCTATCAACGCATAATAGGAGTCTAACTCATGGCACATAAAAAAGCTGGCGGTTCTACTCGTAACGGCCGTGATTCAGAAAGTAAACGTCTAGGTGTTAAGCGCTTTGGCGGTGAATCAGTTCTAGCTGGTAACATTATCGTTCGTCAACGTGGTACTAAATTCCACGCTGGTGTAAACGTGGGTATTGGTCGCGACCACACTCTGTTTGCTCTGACCGACGGTAAAGTAAAATTCGAAGTTAAAGGTCCTAATAACCGTAAGTTTATTAGCATCGAAGCTTAATTTTCGAGTCTAGCTTATACTGTAAAGCCCCGCCTTTGGTGGGGCTTTCTGTTTTTTGTGCTTCTACTTACCTACGTTTCTGGAGCAATTTGATAAATCTTTATCAAATTAAGGGCGTTGACTGGTAAGATTGGGAGCAAGTATCTCGAGTTTTTTGGCGACCGATGAAGTTAAACGGTATAATTCCTTCATTCAGTGATGCCAGGAGTAAGTATGAAGTTTGTCGATGAGGCAGTAATTAGGGTCGAAGCAGGCGACGGCGGTAGCGGTTGCGTGAGTTTCAGACGCGAAAAATATATCCCTGATGGTGGTCCTGATGGTGGTGATGGTGGTGACGGCGGCAGTGTGTATCTGGAGGCCGACGAAAACTTCAACACCTTGATTGAATATCGTTTTGAACGTTTCCACATGGCTGAACGCGGTGAAAACGGTCGTGGCCGTGATTGTACTGGCCATAGTGGTAAAGATTTGATTTTAAAAGTGCCTGTGGGTACTCGTGCGATTGATCATGACACCGAGGAAGTGCTTGGTGATTTAACTACCCATGGCCAGAAGTTATTAGTGGCAAAAGGTGGTTTCCATGGTTTAGGGAATACTCGCTTTAAGAGCAGTACAAACCGTGCGCCCCGCCAGAAAACCTTAGGTACACCGGGTGAAGTGCGTAGCTTAAAATTAGAACTGCTATTGTTAGCCGATGTTGGCTTGCTTGGTATGCCTAATGCGGGTAAATCGACCTTTATTCGTGCAGTGTCTCGTGCGACACCTAAGGTTGCGGATTATCCCTTTACGACATTAGTGCCTAACCTCGGTGTGGTTAACCCACGTCCAGGCCAAAGCTATGTGATCGCAGATATTCCTGGTTTGATCGAAGGCGCGGCAGAAGGTGCGGGTCTGGGTATTCGCTTCTTAAAGCATTTAGAACGTTGCCGTATTCTGTTACATATCATCGATATCGAGCCAATTGATGGCACAGATCCTGTCGACTCTGCCCGTGCAATCGTCGGTGAGCTTGAAAAGTATTCGCCAAAACTGGCAAGCAAACCTCGTTGGTTAGTCTTCAATAAGGCCGATCTACTGCTCGAAGACGAGCTAAAAGAAAAGGTTGACCGAGTTGTTAAAGAGCTTGGTTGGGAAGGTGAGGTTTACACTATTTCCGCCTATGGCCGCGATGGTACTAAGGAATTAGCGACTAAGCTGTGGGATTTCATCCAAAGTCTTCCTCCTGAAGATAAAGATGCAAATCCAGACGATGAAGTCGAATTCAAGTGGGATAATTATCATCAAGCTAACATTGAGTCCGTCAATGAAGATTATGATGATGACTTCGACGATGACTTTGATGATGATGACTACGATGTTGAAGTCATCTACCAAAGATAATATCCATATCTAAGTTTTGAGAGTTTCGTGTACGCAGATACTCAAAATGATATTACTCGGCAAGTTGTGCGGGTTGCACAACTCTTGCTGGCCTACGGTGCTGAATCTGATTTAGTTGAAGAAATCAGCCAGCGCCTAGGTCAGGCCTTAGGCTTAGCAAGTATCGAGCTTTCTATTTCCTCCAATTCCCTCGTGTTAACGAGTTTAGTTCATGGTCGCTGTATCACGACAACGCGTCGGATCCGTGAGCATGGCATTAACATGACCATAGTGTGTGAGTTACAACGTATTTGTTTACTTGCAGAAAAAGGCCTCTATGGCCCCAATGAAGTGCGCAAACGTTTAGCCCGCATCGAGCCTAAGACCTATCCTCCTTATCTTGTTATATTGATGATAGGCTTATCCTGCGCGAGTTTTTGTCACCTCTTTAATGGTGATGTCGCGGCTTCAATCATTACTTTTTTCGCCTCTGCAGTGGGAATGTCGGTGCGCCTTGCGATCGCAAAGCGGCATTTTAATTTGCTGGTGAATTTTGCGGTGACGGCATTTGTCACTAGCATGTTGGCGCAGACGGGTTATGTATTCAACTTGAGTGAGACTCCGCAGGCGGCCATGGCGGCCAGTGTATTAATGCTGGTGCCGGGATTCCCAATGATCAATGCGATTTCTGATATGGTTAAGGGGCATATGAACGTGGGCATTTCCCGTTGGGGACATGCAACATTACTGACGGTTTCTTCGGTCATTGGGATTACAATCGCAATGCAACTTGGTGGTATTTTTCTGTGATGGAATTACTGACTATTTTGCTACACGATGCCTTTTTCTCAGCGATCCCTGCCATCGGCTTTGCCATGGTATTTAATGTACCTAAACGCTTTTTAGTCTACTGTGCATTAGCTGGCGCAATTGGTCATAGCTCTCGCACACTTATGCTGCAATTTGGCTTACCCATTGAGTGGGCGACCTTTGCCGCGGCGGCGTTAGTGGGCACTATTACTATCGGGTTTGCAAAGCGTCATTTAGCGCCGCCGTTGATGTATGCAGTTGCTGCCATTATCCCCATGATCCCAGGTACTTATGCATTCAATACTGTGATTGCCTTAGTGCAACTCACGGCACAATCGCAGGTAAGCCAAGAGCTAACAGGCCAAGTGATTAGTAATGGGCTAAAAACAGTCTTTATTCTAGGGGCACTATCGGTTGGTTTAGCCTTGCCGAGTTTGCTGTACTTTAGAACCCGTCCAGTTATTAAATAAAAACAATTCCACAGGAGTGACCATGCGCATTGCTATGATAGCCGCGATGGCAAACAATCGAGTCATCGGAAAAGACAATAAAATGCCATGGCATCTACCCGAAGATTTACGCCATTTTAAAGCCATGACCTTAGGTAAGCCAGTTGTGATGGGCCGTAAAACCTTTGAATCAATCGGTCGACCTTTACCTGGGCGTCATAATATTGTGATTTCTCGCCAAGCGGATTTATTGATCGAGGGCGTAACCTGTGTCACATCATTTGAAGCTGCCAAAGAGGCGGCTGGCGATTGTGAAGAGTTGGTGGTCATTGGCGGTGGACAATTGTATCAACAGCTATTACCCCAAGCCGATAGGCTCTATCTAACTCAAATTAACTTAGACGTTGAAGGTGATACCTTTTTCCCTGCTTGGAAAAACGATGAGTGGCAAGAAACCGAATCCGTAGCAGCTATAAATGCTGATGGGCTGGAATATCGCTTTATCAATTTGGCAAAAAAATGTTAAATTATGTCGTTATGTTGTGTACCCTGTGCGTATGGATTGTCAATATGTCGAAGGTATTATACCGGCTAGGCGCCAGTAGGCTGAGATAACTGTGTTATCGAGAGCTATCTGAACCTGAGAGGTCAATTATCGTTAGAGATAGACGCAGACCATACAAACCATAAAAAAATTATAAGAAAGTATTAAGGAGTATCGGATGCGTCTAATGCCTGTAGCCTTGGCTGCACTAATCGGATTTAGCTATGTTTCTGTGCCAACCTCGGCTAAAGCGACTGAAGCAGATCCGCTTGTTGCGAGTATTTGTGATTACGTTAAAGCGAACGATAAAAACCGCTTACGTAAAAAATTAAAAGAAAGTCGTGTTAAATTGCGCCAAGTTTACAGCGGAATTAGTTGTGACGGCCAAAGCTTACTACGTACCGCCTATGCCGTGAATGCGAATGATGCGGGTGAGTTTGTTGCTAAGCGGTTATCCGCCAACGAGCTAAGCGTACCAGAAGCGGATGGCATGACTATCCAAGCTTGGGCTGAGGCAAATGGTCATAGTGCCAGTCCTATCACTGCAGCGGTTAAAGAGCGTTTAGGTGCAGGCGCTGGCGGTGAAGAAGAGTAATAGCCTGATTAATCATTTTCTCGCGTGCTTTTACATAGACAAAGAATAATACATAAAAAATGCCGAACTCAGTTCGGCATTTTTTATGTGTGTCGTTTAGGCCATTTTTACCGAATATTAAGTTGAGTTCCGAAATTGCATTTATAGCATTTGGCTGCGGGATAGCCTGATAACCTAGTTCAAGGGAAAGCGCAAGCCAAAGAAAAGGGCCGCGACAGCGACCCTATTTATACCTGAGTGTTTGCTTACACTCTAAATTCACCGACAGAAGCTTGTAGCTCTTCGGCAAGCTTAGCCACCTGGTGGCTTGATTGGGCGGTTTGATCTGCGCCAATCGCGGTCTCTTCCGAAATTGCTGCAATATGTTCTAGCTTTTCAGACACTTGTTGGCTTACTAAATTTTGTTCCTGCGCGGCGTGGGCAATATGAGTGCCTGCATCATAGGCTTTATGCACCGACTGGCTGATGGTCTCTAGGGCAAGGTTGGCTTGTTCTGTTTTTGCTACGCAGGCATTGGCTTGGGCACGGCCCATATCCATCGCAGCCACTGCTTGCTGTGCCCCTTGCTGTAGTACCTCAATCATTTGTTGAATTTCACGGGTCGAGACTTGGGTTCTTGATGCTAGGCTTCTTACTTCGTCGGCGACGACCGCAAAGCCACGGCCTTGTTCACCCGCCCGCGCGGCTTCAATGGCCGCGTTCAATGCCAATAGATTCGTCTGTTCGGCAATACCGCGGATCACATCCAAAATCGAGCCAATTGAGGCGCTATCCGATTGGACCTTGTTAATCACTTGGCCTGCTTTAGCCACTTCTTCCGCTAAGGCCAGAATGGTGTGTTTATTTTCCTCGGCAATAGCACGCATATGCTTAGCTTCTTGATCAGCTTGTTTAATTTGTGCGAGGGCATCATCGGCACTCATCGACACTTGTTGCGCGCTGGAGCTTAATTCTGTCGTTGCGGTAGCCACTTGATCGACTTGATTCTTTTGTTCTTGGATACCCGTGGTGGTTTGTGCGGTGATTGCAGAGGTCTGTTCAGCTGCGGCGGCAAGCTGGTTTGAACGATCTAAAATACCCGCAATTAAGCCGCGTAAACTATAGACCAAGCGATTACAGTTTTTGGCAAGTTCAGCAAACTCATCGTGACCTGAATCATCTAATTTGTGGGTTAAATTACCTGAAGCGAGCACATTCAGCGCATTGTTTACTTGGTTCAGCGAGCGTTTTAGGGGCGTGACTACGGCAAAGCTGATAATAACGGCGACAACAATTGCGATAAGCACCACAATCATAGTGCGGATACTTGCTGCATCAATTTGAGCAATGGTTTCTTGGCTCATTTGTGCCGCAACCGCTTCGATATTATTGCTCACTTCTTCCATGTTACGATCGATGATTTTAGCGTCTTTCTCAATAATGCTGAGTTGATTCGATGCCGCCAGTGCGTGGTTCAGCTGGCTCGCTTTGAGTTGCACCATAGAATCTGAGCCTTCGAGGAGTGCCAGTACTTTTTTAATATCTTGGTTAATCGATTCTAAGGTATCAGCTTCAATAATACCCTGCGCATGGCGGTTAACGTATTCGAGCTTATTTTTGCTTTCGCTAAGAATGTAATCAAGTTCCTTGGAAATGAGTTCGTGTTTACTCATTTCTTCGTTTGTCACCAAATCAGCAATGGTGGTGATGATATTCCCCATGCTGCTATCAATTGCACTGGCTGAAGCTGCAAGACTCTGGGCATCAGGGTTTTGGCTATTTTCTAAATCGATAATATCGAGCAGTACCGATGAGGCATCATCGGCGGCATTTTCGAGTTTCTTTTTTAAATTGATAAGCTGTTCTTGTTTGCTTAACGCGGCTTCTCGCTCGGTAAGCATGGCCAAACTATCCCGCTCAAAGGTAGAAAAGCTTGTATTTAATTGAGAAATCAATGATGACAAGTTGTTTTGCTTTTGAACAAGCTGGTTGAGATTGCTGATCTCATTTTTAAACTGGGCGCTATGGTCGTTAAATACTTTACGGATATCGGGAATGAGCCGGGATTTTGGGGCATGGTAAGCGATTAATACTTGACGCTGTTGCTCACTCAGGGACTCGGTTAAATGATTGGTCGATTTTAGGGCTGGCAGGCTGAGTTCTTGCATCATCGCCGAACTATCTTTGAGGCTAATGTTCGTCAGGTAAGAGGTAAATCCTAACAACACAAGTAAAAGCGTGACTATGCTAAACCCGCCAATGACTCGGGTGGCTACATTAACTTTCATAGGATACTCCGGTTATTATTATATTATTCCGAATGAAAAGATTATTAAATTCAGGGCTTAGACGCACTGTCGTTTATCGACCAAAGTTAAGGTTAGTTTAACTCTTTTTTAACTTTTTTTGGGTAATTTTTTGGTCTTTTTCAAGATGCCATAGGGTGAGGTGTTCTCCCCAGCAACAGCCTGTATCGAGTGCTTTTAACTTAGGATCTTTCACTTTTCCCATCAATGCAGCCCAATGTCCAAACACTAAGGTGTGACTTTGGCGTAATGCCGACGTAAATTCAAACCACGGGCGAAGCTGTGGATTACTGCAATTTTCTGGTGGCTGTTTACAATCAAAATCCAAATGACCATCGATATACAAATAACGCATGCGGGTCAACGCATTAATACAAAATCGCAGCCGATTTATACCAATAGCACTTGGGTCCCAACGTTCTGCAGTGTCGGTATACATTTGGCGAATGAGAGCATCGAGATAATCATTTTGCTGTAGGGCTTGGCTAACCAGTTGGGATTCTTGCTTTAATTGTTCTAACGACCATTGCGGTGGCACGCCAGCATGGGTCATGATGACGTTATGTTCTGGCAACTCCCGCATTAAGGGTTGCTGCCTAAGCCAGTCGATAAGGCTCGAAATATCCGGTGCGTTTAATAGTGGTGTGAGGTTATCACTGGGTTTATCCCGCTTAAGTTTGCCATGCAGGGCCAGTAAATGCAGATCGTGGTTCCCGAGAACCGTTTTACCCGCATCACCTAGAGATTGAAAAAAGCGCAGTGTCGCTAATGAATCTGGGCCTCTAGCGACAAGATCACCCACCGCCCACAGTTCATCGCGGGATGGATTAAAGTCGACTTTAGCAAGTAATTTTTGGAGTTCGGCAAAACAGCCTTGGACATCACCAACAAAATAATGGGCCACAGTATCCTTTCTTAAATTAAATCAGTGTAATAAACCAGGGGTCGCTAAACGGAAGGGCTTAATGGTTGCCTTAAAACGTTCGCCAGATTCGCTGACCATACCATAAGTACCATACATAATGCCAAGAGGCGTATCGAGTACTGTGCCACTGGTATATTGGTAGGCGGTATTGGGTGGAATGCTTGGGGTTTCGCCGACTACTCCTGCACCTTGTACTTCAGTCATTTTGCCGTTCGCGTCGGTAATGATCCAGTGACGGGTTTCGAGTTTTGCGGTCTGCTCACCGAGGTTAATAATGGTGATAGTGTAGCTAAAGAGGTATTTCTGATCCTCTGGCGAGGATTGTTGTTCAATATACTCGGTTTTGACTTCGACTCGGATAGAGTTATCCAATACGCTCATGTGAGTTCCTACAATGATATTGGGCACCTAAGTGCCCATCAAACTTAACTGCTTAAGCCTGCTTATCACATACCATATTCGCCATTGCAACATATTGTTCAACGGAGATTTGTTCTGGACGCAGGTTGTGATCGATACCTAACTGTTCGAACTCTTCATCACTTAACACTTGTTTGAGGTTATTACGCAGTGTTTTGCGGCGCATATTGAATGCCGTGGTACATAGCTGGCGTAGCACATTCACATCTTTACAGGGGAAGGGTTTTTCTGCATAGGGCAAAAGGCGCACTACGGCAGAATCCACTTTCGGTGGCGGCGCAAAGCTATGGGGTGGTACTTCGAGTACGGGGACCACTTGGCAAAAATATTGTGCCATAACCGTTAATCTGCCATAGGCTTTCGTACCTGGACTTGCAGATAAACGCAGCACTACTTCCTTCTGCAACATAAAGTGCATGGTTTCAATCAGTTCGGCAAACTCGAACAGATGGAACATTAACGGAGTTGAAATATTGTAAGGTAAGTTACCAAAAACTTTGAGTTTTTTACCTGGGACAACCAACTGACTAAAATCAAACTGCAATGCATCGCCCTGATGAATGGTGAGCTTATCCTTAAGTACTGGGTGATGCTGCAAGCGCTCAACCAAATCGCGGTCTAACTCCACTACGGTGAGATTGTCTATCGAGGAGGCGACTGGCTCCGTTAAAGCGCCAAGGCCTGGGCCGATCTCTACCATCACATGGTCGTTATCGGGGACGATCGCACCCACAATGCGGTTAATCACATTGTTATCAGTTAAGAAGTTTTGTCCGAAACGCTTTCTGGCCGTGTGGCCTAAATGTACTTTGCTACTCATTAATATCTAATCGTTTAGTTTTTTGAGGATAACTCAATGGCTTTATTCAAGGCGCAGACAAAACTGCCGATATCGGCTTTGCCAGTTCCCGCAAGATCGAGCGCCGTACCATGGTCAACCGAGGTACGGATATAAGGTAAACCTAAGGTAATGTTTACCGATTTGCCAAATCCTTGTGACTTTAGAACGGGTAAGCCTTGGTCATGGTACATGGCCAAGACGACATCCGCGTCCTGTAAATATTTAGGTTGGAACAGGGTATCGGCGGGTAGAGGGCCGACAATGTTCATTTGATATTCTTCACGCAGTTCATTCAGTGCCGGAATAATCACATCGATTTCTTCCCGGCCAAGATGGCCGTCTTCACCCGCATGGGGATTTAAGCCACAGACATAAATCTTAGGCGAAGCAATGGCAAACTTGCTGATAAGGTCAGCGTGTAAAATCTTGATTATATGATGTAAGCGTTGGCGTGTAATGGCTTTAGCAACATAAGCCAGTGGAATATGAGTGGTCACCAGTGCCACTTGTAAACCTTGAGTTGCTAACATCATCACTACATCGGGGCAGTTAGCCTGATGGGCAAAAAACTCGGTGTGACCACTAAAGGAAATCCCTGCTTGATTGATGATCCCCTTATGCACTGGGCCGGTGACAACGGCATCAAACTCGCCACTCATGTTTTTTTCACCTGCGTAACGCAGAGTCTCAACCACATAGGTACTATTTTGCTCATCAAGTTGCCCACAGACGGCTTCAGTGACGAGCTTGAAGGGGGCGATTGTCAGCGTACCTGCTGCTTGAGGTTTTGGGGCTTGATCAGGCAAATAGGGGCGAAAGGTAACATGAAGGCCAAGTCGTTTAGCCCGGCTGGCTAATAATTCAGGATCCGCACAAACGACTAACTCAGCAGGCCAAGCCTGCTGAGCCAGTTGCACGACTAAATCGGGGCCGATACCCGCAGGTTCTCCGGGGGTAACGGCAATACGTTTAGTGGTCAATTTACCTTAACCTCGATTAGACTCAGGCTGAAAGACTTCAATGTATGCGTCGGCACGCATTTCGTCTAGCCAGTTTTGCAGTTCTTCGTTAAATTTGCGACGGAAAATCAGTTGGTGCGCACGGTTAGTATTAAATTGATCCGTGGCATCGGTTTTTCTACGCTCTTCTAACTGAGTGATATGCCAGCCGTGGGTAGTACGGAAAGGCTCACTGATCTGATCAGGGCTTAAACTATTAAGTGTCTGCGCAAATTCTGGCACATAAATACCAGGCTCAGCCCAACCTAACTCGCCCCCCTTAGTCGCTGAACCCGGATCTTCAGAGTATTGACGGGCTAAATCTTCGAATTTAGCTTCGCCTGAACGAATTTGCTTCAGGAACTGTTCTAACATGGCCTTAGCGCGATCTTCCGACAGAATTGGCGATGGCTTGAGCAGGATATGACGCGCTCTCACTTCTTCAATTTCTTTGGTTTGTAAACCACGAGCATCCATAATCTTGATGATATGGAAGCCAGCACCGCTTTTAATTGGGCCGATAATATCGCCTTTTTTGGCGCCATTAATGACTTCAGCAAACAGGGTTGGCATCTCGT
The DNA here is from genome assembly GCF_002209245.2 of Shewanella sp. FDAARGOS_354. Taxonomy (NCBI): domain Bacteria; kingdom Pseudomonadati; phylum Pseudomonadota; class Gammaproteobacteria; order Alteromonadales; family Shewanellaceae; genus Shewanella; species Shewanella sp. FDAARGOS_354. Next base: position 4,699,508 of record NZ_CP022089.2, read on the forward strand.
TGATGTTCATATAATCCCAAATACCGCCTTCAAGTGCTTTAGGGCCAGATGAAGAGGCGATAGCGGTACGGCGGAAATCCTCACCACTCTTTAAACGTTCAAGCACCGCATTGGCGCGTTTGCTTGACGCTTCGAGTTGTTCACTGGTGGGATTATTGGGTACATCGATCAGGATATGGCCGATTTGGTATTCGACGTCCTTCATGCCTTGCTCTTGGATCAGTTTCACTAGGCCAGTGATTTCCTGTGGTGAAACTTGGATACGGCGTTGTACTTGAATACGTTGGATTTCACCTAAGGTGATTTCTTCACGCAGTTGCTCACGGTATTGGCCGAAGCTTAAGCCTTCGCTCTCAATTTTTTGCTGCATTTGCGCCACGGTCATTTTTTGTTCGCGCGCAATGTTTTCAATTGCTTGGTCTAACTGTAGGTCACCAATATGTAGACCAATGCGATCCGCCATTTGTAATTGCAGACGAGTCAAAATTAATCGCTCGATAACCTGGGTGCGCAGTGCACTGTCGGAGGGTAACGATTGATTCGCGGCCTTAGCATTGGCTTTAACCGTGTCAATCATATTGGTGATTTCACTTTCGAGCACAATACCGTCGTTGATTTGAACGGCAACACGGTCGAGTGGCTGGGGAGCTGCCATGGTTGGCTGGCTGATAGCGAGTGCAAATAAAGCAAAAATCAGATGTTTACTGGGTTTCATCCACAAAATCCTTGGCACGTTCTAAGGTCAGATTCGACGGCTTATTTAAGTTAACTTTACCATTTATATCGAAATTACAGTGAGTTGCCTAAATGTTCTTTTGTTGGTAACTCTTAAAAGATGCGTCACTCAATTCAGTTATTGGGTGAACGCACAGCTTTCATTAACTTGTTTGGACTCTCAGTCCTTGTTGAGGTTCAGCAATCTACCACAATTCTTTGCTAATTCCTCAGATAAAGCGGTTTTCTGTAGTTAAACAGACCATCATTGAGCATATCCGTTACACCTAATGGACCAGAACCACCGAGCCCTTTGATGACTAAGTTGAGGTACACACCACGTTCAAATTGCTCGCGCTCATCGATAATGGCTGAGCCGATGTTGTCATCGTAGTTGGTTTTAATGCGATAGTGATAACTGAGGCGGATTGCATAACAGCATGATTCATATTGGAAACCTGTATAGGTTTCTATGCTACGACTCTCGTTGAGGTCATAGTACCAGTTGCCAACAAAATAGAGGCTGTCATTGATAGGCCAAGCTCCGCGAACACCTGCTTGGGAGATATTAACCAAATCGTTAGTGTTGGAGTTCAGTAGATCGGGTACATAACGATAGCTTAATTGCAGTAGTTTGTTGGCTTCAGGACGGAAGTCTAAGGTGACTTCGGTCTTTTTATTGTCACTGGTGTTGGTATCGTACTGAATGGCCGCGCCTAAATACCAGTCTTGGCTTAAACGAGTATCTAACTCGGCCGCCAATACTGAAGTTGATTGATTTTGCTCAAAAATATTATCTTCGAAGCCTAGCTTACTGTCTTGAAGATAGAAGATTTGTCCGAGACTGAATTTGGTCGCTTCTTGGTTATGGTCATCGAAGAAACGAGTTGTAATACCAAGAGTCACTTGGTTGGCATCGGCGATACGGTCAAGGCCAGAGAAGCGGCGATCTCGGAATAGACCAAAGTAGTCGTCCTGCAATTGGGCGGTATCGTAAATACCAATACCCCGTTGATCCTCATAACCTACATACAGATACTGGAATTGAGGTTCGAGTGTTTGGCGATAATTTTGCTCAAATATTTCGGTAAAACGTTCGAAGTTGATTTGTCCGTTGATACGCACCTGAGGAATGGTACGGCTCACAGTGTCATCTAAGGTATCAAATTTAGTGTTATTTTTGTCCTGCCAATAGTTAGTTTGCATTAACTTTAATTGGCTAGTCAGTGAGCCTGAAGGACCATGGATTGGCAGTGTTAGGCTGGGTGCCATATGCAAACGGGTTGCCGTGTTTACATCGTCATCTTGGTGGGCAAAATTGGTCAGCTCTGAGTTAAAACCAAAGTCCAAGTTGTTCCAAAAGTCGGCGGCACGGTAGTTAAAGTTAACCTGTGGCATCACTTGGTATGGCTTTTCATCTTCGCCCAGAACTTTAATATCCTGCACCCGAGTGCTGATATCCCAATCACGTTCGAAGTAACTGACTTCGCCAATCCGTGATAATTGGTTATCGGTCGCACGGTTAACATCAGACTTTAAGTCGTTGAAATAGTTGTTATCCGAAACTTCAGTAAAGTTAGTCAATACTCGCCAGTTTTTATCGATAGCTCCCTGGTGTTGCCAGTTATACAGGTAACGATTTGGGCTGCCGCCGATCATTCGATCACTGCCTAGATATTCAAAATTCAAACGGCCATTTTGAGCTTCACCCGCGAGATAACGAAACTCAGTTTTAGTGAATAACCCGCGGTTAGTCATATAGTTTGGCGTAAATGTCAGGTCGTATTCCGGTGCAATATTCCAATAGTAGGGCGCTGACACCTCAAAACCGTTGGTGGTGCTGGTGCTAAAGCTTGGATAGAGGAAGCCTGTTTTACGTTTGTCTGAAACCGGAACCGTCATATAAGGGATGTAGAACACCGGAATATCGGCCACTCGCAGCTTGGCATTCCAGATCTCGCCCCATTCTTCTTCGCTGTTGATCTTAATTTTTTCGGCTTCAAGCAACCAAGAGACGTTGTCAGGCGGACAGGTGGTAAAGTTCGTATTGGTTAAAATCAGGTTGTTGTTTATGGTGATTTGCAGTTTTTCTGCATCACCGTGCACCTGTTGCCCGTGCAGCCAATACTGTGCGCCTTTGAGGGTGGCACGATTGCTGCGCATTTGCGCCTGTAGCGAGTCTGCGGTAACGGTAAAATTGCTGTCTTGGAAGACTAAGTTGCCATTAGCATCAAATTGTTCTGTGGCTTGATCGAGGATGGCTTCATCGGCAGCGATGTGTCTATCGCCTTGGCTGAAGACCACATCACCGGTAAAAATCGCTTGCTTACCCATTTCAGCTTTTGAGCGGTCTGAAGCTATTCGAATTTTTGCTTGTTCAGCCGCACTCAACCCCGGTTGAGATACGATACGAGGTACTGGCGGTTCGATTAGGCATTGTGATGCTGAGGTTGCGGGAGATTCGTCTGCCAGGACTAATTTAGGTAACAGGCTCAAGGCCAGAAGGTAACGGATCTGCATCTTAGGTCAATAATAATGATTTCTTAGTCTGGACAAGTATCGACGGGGAAAGTTGCAAACTACAAGTGCAACGCAGCAAATAAATCTCTCAATTTCTTAGCTGTTTCCAAATTATATGCCAGCTATAATAAAGCAATTTTTCTATAAGAGCCATGAAATGACTTTATCCGATCCGAGATTTATTTCCCTTAATCAGTGGCTGAACCGTTATTTTTCCTATGATGTGACCCCGATATTGATTTCGGGTGATGCTAGTTTTAGACGCTATTTCCGCGTCGTTGCGCGTGATGCTAGCTATATTGTCGCCGATTCTCCGCCCGCCTTAGTGCCTATCGCGCCTTTTATCGCCCTCGCCAGTGGCTATGCGGCGGCGGGACTGACAGTTCCAAAAGTGATTACTTCCGATGCCGAGCAAGGTTTTATGCTTCTGAGCGATCTGGGGGATACTCAGTTATTGTCTGTACTTACGGACGATAATGTCGCCGATTATTACCGCCGCGCATTGGCATTATTGCCTCAAGTCGCCTCAGTGGTTGAGAGCTTTGATCCTGTCACAGGCAACACGCAGCCCTTGCCTTTATATGACGAGGCGTTTGTGCGCCGTGAGCTGGGGATCTTTACCGAGTGGCTGTTAGAGAGGCATTTACAGCTCGAACTTAGCCATGAGGAACGCTTACTGCTGGAGAAGAGTTTTGGCCTCTTAGTAGAAAATGCCCTCGCTCAGCCAAAAGTGGGGATGCACCGGGATTTCCATAGCCGTAACTTGATGCTAAAAGAGGGTGAGCTGTGCGTAATTGATTTTCAAGATGCGGTGTTAGGCCCTGTGACCTATGACGCTGTGTCTTTACTGCGGGATTGCTATATCCGTTGGCCGCAAACCATGGTGCTGGAATTAATGCAGCAGCATTATCAGCAAGTGCTTGAATTAGGGCAAATTCCGGCGCAGACATCCTTTACCCAGTACCAAACTTGGTTTGATTTAATGGGGCTGCAGCGCCATATCAAGGCCGCGGGTATTTTTGCCCGTTTACACTATCGTGATAACAAGCCCGCCTATATGGCCGATATTCCGTTAACCTTGTCCTACATTGTGGATATTGCCAGTGTTTATCCTGAGTTGGCACCGTTTTCCGCTTGGGTGCAATCGCGCGTTGTGCCTGCGTTTGCGGCCAAGGGAAAGGATACTCAGCAGGGAGACAAGCAATGAAGGCGATGATCCTGGCGGCAGGCAGGGGAGAGCGTTTACGCCCATTGACTGACTCTTTACCAAAACCCCTAGTACCGGTGTTAGGTAAGCCGCTGATTGTGTACCATATCGAGAAGTTAGCTGCGGCGGGTATCGTGGATATCGTGATAAATCACGCTTGGCTTGGGCATAAGCTTGTCGAAACCTTAGGGGATGGTCATGCCTTTGGGGTCAAGATCCAATATAGCGCCGAAGCATCGGCACTCGAGACCGGTGGCGGAATTAAACAAGCCTTGCCTCTGCTGATAACGGATGGCGACTCGGATGCACCGTTTTTAGTGCTCAATGGTGATGTGTTTATCGATGCCTTGCCGACGATTGTCCCCTTAGCGGATACAGCTCTGGCGCATTTATGGTTGGTGCCGAATCCCGAGCAACATCCTAACGGTGACTTTGCCTTGGAGCAGGGCCTTGTACGTGAACAGGGTGAGCAAAAATACACTTTCTCTGGCATGGGCTTATATCGCCCATCATTATTTGATGGCACGCCGAATGGTGCCTTTGCCCTTGGGCCTTTGCTGCGGGCTAAAATGGCCGATGGCCTGATCACCGGAGCACACTTTAATGGACTCTGGTGCGATGTTGGGACGATTGCGCGTCTGCAAGCATTGGAGTCCGCGCTAGCGTAATGGCATATCGACTAACGTTTAGCGCCCTGAGTGAACGGTTTCACTCGCAATGTCGATTGAGTGACTGAATAAATTATCAAATTGGGAATTAAGATGCGCCTTTGGGGTAAGTTTTTTGGATTTGTTATCGGGTTTATGTTTGGCCGTATTTTCGGTGCGTTACTGGGCTTATGGCTTGGTCATCTCTACGACAAGCGCGCCAGTGGTGGCGCCAGTTTTAGTCAGATCCTAGGTCAAGCCAAGAATCGACAGGGGATATTCTTTAACACCACCTTCGCCGTGATGGGCCATGTGGCCAAGGCGTCTGGTCGAGTGACTGAGACCGATATTCGTATCGCGACTATGTTGATGGATCAGATGCGCTTAACAGGTGAAGCCCGTAAAGAGGCGCAGCAGGCGTTCCGTGAGGGTAAAGAGCCTGACTTTGACCTGCGTAGCAGCCTGCAAGCCTTTCGCGCTGTGACCCAAGGCCGTCAAGAACTGGTGCAAATGTTTATCGAGATCCAAATTCAAACCGCCCTATCGGACGGTGAGCTCGATGCCGCAGAACATGCAATTCTGATGACGGTGGCCCAAGAGTTAGGTTATGGTCGTGGGCAACTCGATGAATTACTTAAACGTTGGCAAGCGGAATACCGTTTCCACCAAACCTCTAATGGAAATAAAACCTCGATTACCGACGCCTATCATTTGCTCGGCATTAATGCCGAGGCAACGGATCAAGAGGTCAAGCGGGCTTATCGTAAGTTGATGAACGAACATCATCCCGATAAATTGGTTGCTAAGGGGTTACCACCCGAGATGATGGAAATTGCCAATCGTAAGGCGCAGGATATCCAAGCTGCGTACGACAGAGTGAAATCGGAGCGCGGCATGCGCTAATGCTTCGGTTAACGTTGTCGACGCAAGGAATAATAACGATAGATAAGGGATTAAGATGAAATACGTTAACCGATTAAGTGTGATTGCAGGTTTATTACCTCTAACCCTCGCATTACCAACCTATGCCGAACCCGAGCTGTTTGTCGCCCCCTACGGTGGTTACAGCTTTGGCGGCAGCTCGTTCGATATCAATGAACTCGATGCTAACAACGCTGAAACCAATAATAAGCAGAGTGTGGGTATCGAAGAGGCGAGCCATTACGGCCTCATGTTAGGGATTGGCACTAACGATCCCGGCAATATTTACCTGCTCTACAGTCGCCAATCCTCCGAGCTGAAAAGCGGGGGCCTGTTTACCCCAGACTTAGTCGCCTCCTTAGATGTGGACTATATCCACCTTGGCGGCACTTTATTCTTCCCAAGTGGCGATTTTCAGCCCTACATTACCGCCAGTGCCGGGGTGACTCGGATGATGCCCGATGATTGGTCAACGGAAACCCGTTTCTCCATGGGCATTGGTGGTGGCGTCGAATATCGTATGATGCAAAACTTTGCGTTGTTTGCGGATCTGCGTGGCTACGCGACCTTTATCGACAGTGACACCTCACTTTTTTGTAATGAAGACCAATGCTTATGGCATGTCACATCGGATGTAATGTGGCAAGTGCAAGCCAATCTTGGGGTCAAACTCAGTTTTTAATTTTCCTGCTTTATGGGCAAGGCGCAAACGCAGTTAAGAGGTAAAGATGAAAATAGTCGTACTCGATGGTGAAACCTTAAATCCAGGGGATTTAACCTGGCAAGCGGTCAGCGCATTAGGGGAATTTAGCTGTTTTGCCCGCACGCCCTCGGCGGAGATTATCCCCCGTGCTCAGGATGCGGAGATCGTGCTCACCAACAAGACGCCCCTCGATGCCAACACCTTAGCCCAACTGCCTAAGCTTAAATATATCGGCGTGCTCGCCACCGGCACTAACGTGGTAGATCTTGCCGCCGCAAAAGCGTTAGGCATAGTGGTCACCAACGTGCCCGCCTATGGTCCCGATGCCGTCGCACAAATGGTGTTTGCCCATATTTTGCATCACACGCAAGCGGTTGCGGCGCACCATCAAGCCGTTGCCGCAGGGCAATGGAGCAATTGCAGTGACTTTTGTTTTACCTTAATGCCGCTGCAATCCCTCAAAGGCAAAACCTTAGGCTTAATTGGTTATGGGGATATTGGTCAGCAGGTGGCTAAACTCGCTTTAGCTTTCGGCATGAAGGTATTAGTAAATACCCGCACTGAACCTAGCGATTTGCCTCAAGGCGTGAGTTGGACATCCCGCGATACGGTATTCAAGGAGTCCGATATTCTCTCGCTCCACTGTCCACTTACCCCTGAAACCACCGAGCTGATTAATGCCCAAACCCTTGAATTAATGAAGCCGCAGGCGCTACTGATCAACACCGCACGCGGCGGCTTAATCGATGAGGCCGCGCTGGCTACGGCATTAAAGCAGGGCAAAGTCTTTGCCGGCGTCGATGTTCTCTCAACCGAACCACCAAGTGCAGATAATCCGCTACTAACAGCACCCAATATCAGTATCAGCCCCCACAATGCTTGGGCGACCAAAGAAGCACGGCAGAACCTACTTAATATCGCAACGGCAAATCTCAGCGCTTATCTAGCTGGCGAGCGAGTTAATTGGGTGAATCCATAAGGCCTGTGGGTTAGCTTGTTTCTGTTTAAAGGGAATAGGCTGCTACTCCAGCGTAAATTATGCAGGGATCGTAGGTAGTTAAAAATGTTGGCACCAACTGATAGGTGCGCCATGGCATTCGCTCACCGACACGCAGCAAGTCCATCCTTGGATGCTCGACCGCCCCGTCCGTGGGGCGGACGGTCGTCTCGCAAACCTCCATGGCTCACCTATTTAGCATCGGCGTAATCTGTAAGTTTTAAAGAAATACATAGCACGCTTTTTGGACAAAAGCGTGCTATGTTTTGCGCGAAATTATCTCCATTTCGGATAAACAAAAATAATCCTAAACGCTGAGTCGTGAGCAACTTAAGGATGTAACGCTTGGCTTGAGGCTTTACCTTTACACCATTTGCCGCTGTTATGCTGCTTTTTAAATTCACACATGCTATCCCATCGACCACTTATGCCACTGTATTGACGACGAAACTCTTTGGCTGATGTGAGCCACGCATCGGGCGCAATACCTAATTCATTGAGTAGCTTAGGTCGTTGATTATCGATATAGCCTTTCTTATCAAGGCGGATGGCGCGGCCTGTCCAATCAATCAGTTCGAGATAATCGGCAAAGTGAAACGGAATACCCACTTGCTGATTCAGGTGAGCTGCGCCATCGAATTGGACCAGAGACTTGTGGGGAATATGAGCTTCATTAGTTGAGAAGTCAGTTTGTAGCTTTGAGATAGCTAATGGGCGATTGGGTGAATCTAGCGAGTTAATTCTCTCCTGAATCGATGTAAAATCAGAGGATTGCAAAGAATCGGCAATTCCTGCTCGAATGGGATTTAAATCCACATACATCATGCACGCGAGCAGGGCTTGCTCATCTAACAGTGCTTGCGATTTAAAACGCCCCTCCCAAAAGGCGCCTTTACACTCATCTTCTCGATTGGCTTTACGAGCAATTTCCTCATTTAAACAACGCATAAACCAAGAAATACTGCTTAATCGTTCATGCCACTCGGTAATTAAGCCATCGAGTAACATGCGTTCACCTTCGATTAAAGCATCACCATGCATATACTTAGTAGCAATTGCATGGCCTTTAGTGATTTGGCACCAACGGCTGATAATGTCTTTTTGCGTTAAGGATTTGGCCTTATCGACATCTATTTTAAGCACTAAGTGGTAATGGTTACTCATCACCGCGTAGGCGCAAATATCGATACAAAATATCGCAGACAAGGCTTTGATTTTATCAACTATCCAGCCACGTCGATGCTCGTAACTACGTCCAGATAACTTATCCTCGCCGCACAAAAAAGCCCTTCTAACACAGCGATTTATCACATGGTAGAAGGGCGTTGAATTAGCATCAATTAGCTGTCTTCTTGCCGAAGTCATCGCAAACTCCACACAGACAAAATCAGGATATTTTAAAGCCTAGTTGAAGGTGCTGAATAACACAAAAAGATATGGCTGTCCCCGCTATTAATAATTATTAAGAAGTTTAACATGCGCAATAGCTGTTATATCGTACCGTCTTACCATTCTCTCTCTGGCTTCATCACCAAAACAATCCATATCAACCTTTACATCTCAAGAGTATATGAAGTTAAACCTAACACAAACTCAACTTGCTGCATATTCGGATATCATTTTGGCTAACGCCCGCCTAAACTCAAACACAACAGCCATAACCACCGCGGCTCAATGGGACTGGAAACGCAACGCGTTGACAGTCCCTCTTGAGGCGTTTGTTAGCTAAAATATGCCACATCTTCTGACTGTACTTGAATACTAATTGCTTTCGGTTCAATTTTATTGATGAAACGTAGCGCCTCATTACACCAATCATAAAGAGAAACTAAATATTCCCATTTTTGTTCATTTTTCTCGTTTTGAAACTTAAAACCCTGAACACGAATAAAACCACCCCACCACTTTAAATCCTCATGGCAACTATTAGATGATTGAATATCTAAATAAAAGCCATCAGCATGGATTATTTTATTGCATGACTCTCGAAAACTAACCTCTTTATCTCCACAAATACATAAAACAAAGTCTTTGGGTGAATGATCAATTGAATAAGACTTATCGTTACGCTTCATTGAGTCATCCAAGCTTCTTAGCTTGATAGATATCTCAACTACACTACTGCTAATCATTGACTTAAGCATTACTAAATAAGACGACCTATCATAAACTTCTTCGTACTGTTTTACGCCAATACAATGCTTTTTTACAAAGGGCTCGCTAGCATGTATTAAGTTTTGTACAAGAAATATTTTTTGCCTTAACTCTGCTATATCAAACATGTGAGACATAACTTTACCTTTTTAGCTAACTTCTTAGTATTTATGCGCTGCGCTGTTTATCTCGTTAGACCAGCAAAAACGCGCACTGTTAACTACCTGTATGCAAAGAACTTATCAGCTTTCTGCCAAATACACTATCTGGAAAAACGCGCATGCGCGTTTTCCAAACCTATTAACTAAAATTCAGTTACTATATTCACCTGATTTTATAGCGTTTTATTTTTGCAGATGGAGTTAATGTGCACTGATATTGTCTAAAAATCATACCAAAACACCTAAATTTAAATATGACTGTATACCCATCATTGTTAGCCGATTTTTGGTAAGGCCAAACATAGGCAAATAGATAAGAATATGTATGGCATCAGGTGTGGGAATTTTCGATTGAGCTAACGAGCCGAAACACTAAATGGGGCATTAGCTTTTTAGCCAAATGAACAGTTCGATGGTCGTAAAGATTGCCATTGTTGCAACAGTGACCGTTGGCGGCATGGCCACTCTTTCACATCCATGTGAACGCGACATTTACACTTACATGTGTTACAGATGCCGCCGTCGAGCCTATAAGGACATATTCATGGCGTGTCACTGGGAAAACAATGGCAATTCTCCCTGTACTCCAGCAATTCATCAGCTCTGCTTTAGCGCCTTTCTTTGGTGATAAGAAAGGCGCTTTGTGTTTTTACTGTTTACGCTTTCTTCTGCGCCACGCGTAAGCGCCGAGTAGGGCGGCTATGATGGCAAAACTAACGGCCACAGGCTTTTTCAGTTTGTGGTAAATCGCATTCCACTCGGCGATTTGGTTGGCCTTTTCCCGTTCGACGGCGCGGTCAAAGTCTGGGGTTTCACACTGAGTACCAAAATTCTCCGCCCAAGGCACAAAGGGGCCGTTGGCGACGTATTTTTTATAGTAGCGTTGGGCGAGTTCATCATCGCGATATAACACCCAACCTGTGGCTTGGCACAATAACGCCGCATAGGCTTGGCTGTTGTGGGGCACGAGATCGGCGGCCTTGCTTGCTAGTTCGGCGGCTTGGTAGCGATAGTGGAAACGTTTGTCGGGAATCGCTTGGCTGGCACTGATGCGTTGCTGCTCTTTATCACTGAGCTTATCCGCTGCATACCAATCTCTTAGGTCGAACATTCCAGCATAAATCGAATAATCCGGCGCTAATTCAAAGCCTAAGATTTCCATTCCTTGATGACGCGCGAGTTCGGCGGCAGTCCAATAGGCGCGGGCACTCTCAATGCCCTTGCTACTCTTGGCTGTGGTCAATGCCTTGCCATACTCCTGCACATTGGCATTAAGTGTGGGATTACTGAAATAAGCTGGCGCTTCGGCAATCGCGCCTTCACGCAGTAAGCGACGACCCAGTAAGTAACGCAGGCGATTATTGAGTGGCTCGACACTGTCGTACCAATCGCTGTCCTTGGGATACTCGAAGTTCATTACCGGCACATGCTCGTCGACAAACAGCTTAAGCTCGGCGGTGGTGAGCACGCGCTCGGCCACATAGGCGATATCCTGCCAATACTCATCGCCACTGGCGAACAGTTGGTTTAAGGCATCGACATATTCGCCCCGTTCAAGGGATAGCACGCCCTGCTCGGCGCGAATACGGCAATAGGTGGCTTGCTCTGCATCGGCTTCAATGGCCTGCTGCTGAGCATCCTGTTGGCTGGTAGTTGCGGTAGCAGCGTTCATATCCGTTGGGAAATGGCGCACCGCTTCGGCATAGGCCTTAGCGGCTTGGGCTTGATCACCCTTTTGCATCATTAATTTGGCCGTGAGCCACCAAGTCAGGCCGCTGGGTTTAGCGAGGGCAATGAGGCGCTCGGCACTGGCATAGTCGCCCAACTGATAGTAAATCGCGGCTAACTTATCGCCTTGGCTCAGCATGAGGCCATCGGTTGGGAAGACGGTCAGCGTTTTAGCGACCTGTTGCCCCATTTCTGTAAGCTGTCCATCAAAGGCGAAGTCATTGGCGCTGCTCTGCCAGTAGGCGATAAGCAACTGCTGCACACTTGGTTGCTGCAATAAGGGCTTAATCTCAGTGATATCTTTCGCCATTAAGGTGCGGCTTAACATCAACAGCGAATCATAACCGCTGCTGTCGCCCTCGGCCGATTGAGTGGCATATAGCTCAATAATCTTATCCAGCGTGGCGGGATTTAAGGCCACATCAATTTTTGGCGGCTCATATTCCCCACGAGTGACTTCAATTTGAGCTTGGCCTTGATGCAGCAGAATATAAGCCTGCTCGCCAAGGCCGGCTAAGCTCAAGCGCAGCGGATCGGCGGCACCTTGAGTCACCTCAGTTTGTAGTTGCTGCAAGTAAGCATTGGCTTGGACAAAATGGCTATTATCGTTGGCGGTTTTGCTCTTTATCAGCTCGATACGAGACAAGCTATACAGCGCCCACAGGCTGCGACCCGCACGCTCACTCTCAGGTAGGGCGATGACCTTTTTAAAGTAATCGCTGGCTTTATCGTACTCTTTGGCATCAAACGCCATGGCGCCAAGGCTGTACCACGTTAAGGCGGATGGTAAGATTTCTTTTAACTGCGCGGCGATTTGCTCGGCTTCTGCCAAGCTTTGCGCATCACGCAGGCTATTAACTTGCGCAAGTTGAGCCTCGGATAACTCACTGTTTTCATAAGCGCGAGTCTGGGAAAGATAGCGACTGTGTGCCTCATCCCAAAGATACTCCTGCGCCGCAGGCTCATCTTGAAATTGCCAAGCTAACGGCTTAGCAAGCCCATTGATTTGCTGGCTAAAGCTGGTTTGCGGTAAATAGCTTAAGTTGTATTGCCTGTCTTGGGTTAATTGCAGCGGAAAGTCTGGGCCGCAGGCTAATAGCGCAGGGGAGAAAAGACTTAACCCAATCAGGCTGGTTTGTTTTAATTTGGTTTTCCAGCGAGGAATAGCCTTCGCTGGCAATGAATTTGACTTATGGCGCATAAATTCCCTGTAAATGTAATGACTTACAACGTGCCCAGCCTATGACTCTGCGTCCATTTGGGCTTAGCTCGATCGCTGAGATTAAATTCGGCGCAAACTGCGAGGAGGCTGGTGCGGCTGCGCGCTCCTTTGAGGTGGCTTGCGGTAACTGCCACACTAATATTCCTTGGGTTAATTTGGCTTGATAACCGTTTTGGGCATCATACCCGCTGCACGCCTGCGCCGCTAGGGACAACTGGCTCGGTAACTTGCCCGCAAGATTGCCCTTATTGACTAACACCAGTTGAAATAAGCGGCTTCCCGGCGCCTCCTGTTGGGGCGACTCGGTATTGGCTTGGCTTAAGATTTCTAGCTCAATGTGCGGGGCGAGCGGTTGCTGCTGGGCGACCGCAATCAGGGTCGACAGTGGCCAAACCCGTTTATCCCCTTCGAGGGGCAATCGAAACCAAATCGTTCCCTTAAGCCTTGGGTCGGCAAAGGTGTGCAGTTTTTTAACGAAGGACTGCAACACCAGAGGATCGGCCATCAACTCCTGCCGCGCAATATGCTGCGAAGATGCAGTGTCTGCCAAAGGCATTTGCATCGGCACTTCACTCTCCACTCGATAACCCGCTGCCGTGCTATACACCGCCGAGCCGTAGGAGGGCAGGGCTATGAGATAGGGCACCTTAGCTAACCGTGACAGCTGCTCGACCCATTGCCAACCTTGGGTGGCGTCGAACAGCCCTAAACGTGGGTCGCTGACACTGTGAATTTGCAGTACCAGCTCATCAATATTGTCAAACAACGCCGGAAATTCTGGGCTGCTCAACCAAGCGGGCAATGAGGTAATGCTGAGTTTAAGCGTGTGGGGTAATTGGCTTTTTAACTCGCGTAAAAAAGCGTTATAGGCAGCGAGTTTACTGCTGGCACTATCGTGATCGATTTCAATTCCCGCAAGCCTTGTGCCCTTTGCCTGCCAGTCTTGAATGAGCGCGAGGATTTTTTGGAGAGCTTCGCGATTATTAAGGCGCGTTAGTTGGCCATCTAATCTTATCACCGCCACTTTAGGGCGAGGATCGGCCTGTAACCAGGTATGGTTGACCTGCACTTCAAACCAGATATCCGCGCCATTGGGTTTGGGATGGGCTTGCAATGCTAGGATGCGAACGCCATTAAAGGTGTTTTGGCTTTCGACCAAGGCGCTTTGATTGGCATCGCGCCATTGCCGCTGCCACACATATACCTCTTGGGTTAATTCACGCGGGGCGGTGGTGGCTGTTTTGATGCTCGATGTATCTTGATTCGCAGGTTGACAGGCGCTAAGGAAAACTAAGCCAAAGGATAACGCCAGTAACTGGGATAACCTGAGCAAAAGGAAAAGGGTGCGATGTATCGCTTGCAAGGATTTTGAGTGCTTGGGCTCAAAGTGCTTGGACTGAAAGCGTCTAGAGTGAAAGCGCTTAGAGTGAAAGAGAGTGGAATAACGACTACGTAAATCCATGGGATAAGAGTAAAAGCCTAGCGTGGATTGTGCCAAATAGAGGGCTACTATGCCTCAAAACCACCTTGGATTGCATCAGGCTTTTGCATTAGACGCGAAATCAATTTGACTGAATAAGAGATGGCGGTTAACTCGGCTAAAATGCCTTAATAACGCGCCCAGCAACAGGCTGGGCGCAGTCATTATCGCCAAGGTATTGGCAGTTGTTAAGCATTCATGCCTAGAAAATCACTTTTACCTTAGATGCACTATCCAGCGCTTTGTTGACTGCGCTTTCGATATCTTTATCGCGGGCGAGGGCAACCCCTAAACGGCGGCGACCATCGATTTCAGGCTTAGCGAATAATCTGAGCTGAGTATTCTCCGCTGCCAAGGCATCGGCAAGACCTTGATAGCGAATGTTTTTCGATTTGCCTTCCACCAATACTACCGCCGAGGCGCTGGGGCCATGTTGGTGGATATTCGGGATCGGCAGGCCAAGAATCGCCCTGACATGCAGTGCAAACTCGGATAAATCCTGGCTAATTAAGGTGACTAAGCCGGTATCGTGCGGACGAGGTGAGACTTCTGAGAAGTACACATCACTGCCCTTCACAAACAGCTCGACCCCAAATAAGCCGTAACCACCGAGGGCTTCGACTACTTTGCTGGCGATTGCTTGGGATTTTGCCAGCACGTCGGCCGACATGGCTTGAGGCTGCCATGATTCGCGGTAGTCGCCGTCTTCTTGTCGATGACCAATTGGCGCGCAGAAGTGGATACCGTTGACTGCACTAATAGTTAATAGGGTGATTTCGTAATCGAAGGGGATAAAGCCTTCAACGATAACACGACCACCGCCCGCGCGGCCGCCTTCTTGGGCGTATTGCCAAGCTTTGGCGCTTTGGGATACATCACGGATAACACTCTGGCCCTTGCCCGATGAACTCATCACGGGTTTGACCACACAGGGCACGCCAATTTTGCTAATCGCTTGATTAAATTCGGTTTCAGTGTCGCAGAAGAAATAGGGCGACGTCGGTAAACCTAAGGTTTCAGCGGCGAGGCGGCGAATGCCTTCTCTATCCATAGTGAGCTTAGTTGCGCGCGCGGTCGGCACGACATTGAGGCCTTCGGCCTCCATCTCAACTAGGGTTTGAGTGGCAATAGCTTCAATCTCGGGGATCACTAAGTGGGGTTTTTCTAGCTCAATAACGGCGCGAAGGGCCTTGGCATCGAGCATATTGATTACATGGGAGCGATGGGCTATTTGCATGGCGGGGGCATTGGGATAACGATCAACGCCTATCACTTCAACACCTAAGCGTTGTAACTCAATGGCGACTTCTTTACCTAGCTCACCGCAGCCAAGCAACATGGCGCGTCGAGCGCCCTCGGTGTAAGGAGTTCCTATCATGGTGTGGGTACCTTTTTATATTGGGATAATTGACGCCTTGGGACGTTCTTACGCCATAGTCTACCCCGATTGGCGGCAAAGCATGAGACTGAAATTAACAACTGTGTTTTTGATCAAGCTATTTAAGGGGGATTAGTGCTTGACATGGTAAAAGTCCTGTTCAGTCGCTGGTTTTATGTTAACTTTTGGTTTCATAACGGATTATGGACTTAAGATATGCAAGACATTCGCGATTTGACCGCTGTACTACGCTCTAAAACGCCCATAGTGGTGATTGAAACCTATGAAGAATATCGTGTTGTTGACATGCTTAAGCGAATCGCGAATGTACTCTATCAGCCGCTATTTACTTGGAGTATTACCCAAGGGCTTACGCGGGTTGATAAGCCGATGCCTGCACAGAAATTTAATACTGAACCCAGCGATATCTTGGGGCAGATTAAAGCGACGACCCAGCAGGGGATTTATGTGCTCTGTGATTTTCATCCCTTTGTGATTGATGCGCCAAAGAATGTCCGTCTGCTGAAAGAAATCGCCCTCGAATACGATGCGCTGCAACATACGCTGGTGCTAGTGAGTCATGCCTTTGAGATCCCGCCCGAAATTAAGCGTTACTGCGCCTATTTTCAGCTTACCCTGCCGAGTACCTCGCAGCTTGAGAACCTGATTTATCTTGAGGTGGATAAAGTGCGCACCCAAGGCATGCCATTGAATGTGGATGATAAAGCCGTGATTAAACTGGCGGAAAACCTGCGCGGTGTGACCTTAGATGATGCCAGACGATTGATCCATAAAGCGATTGTGGATGATGGCGCCATTACTCACTCAGATGTGGATCTGATTAATAAAGCCAAATTCCAGCTGCTCGATCTTAATGGCATATTGCAATTTGAGTACGACACCAGTGATTTTTCGCAGATTGCTGGATTACATAATCTCAAAAAATGGTTAAAACAGCGCGCGCCAGCGGTGCAGGTAACCACCGATGCCAAGGCTGCGGTACAACCCGATGCGCCAAAGGGGGTGTTATTACTCGGAGTGCAGGGCAGTGGCAAAAGTCTTGCGGCCAAAGCGGTGGCGGGTGTGTGGCAGCGGCCCTTGCTCAGACTCGATATGGGCGCCTTATATAACAAATACATAGGTGAAACAGAGAAGAATCTGCGTAACGCTCTCGAATTGGCCGATATGATGTCTCCTTGCATCCTTTGGATTGATGAAATAGAGAAAGGCTTAAGCGGCAGTAGCAGTGATGAGGGCACTTCGACCCGCATTCTTGGCACACTATTAACTTGGATGGCGGAGCGTAAGTCTGAGGTGTTTGTGGTCGCCACCGCTAACGATATTCAAGCCCTGCCGCCCGAGCTGATGCGTAAGGGGCGAATGGATGAAATCTTCTTTGTCGATTTACCCGATGAGGCTATACGCAAAGCAATTTTCTTGATCCATTGCCAGCGCCGCGGTATCGATGTGACTCGGCTCGACCTTGCGCAGCTTTCACGCCATAGCCAAGGGTTTTCGGGGGCTGAAATCGAGCAGGCGGTGATCGCCGCTATGTACAGCGCCCGCAGTTTAGCGCGAACGCTTGATCAAGACATGTTGTTAGAAGAACTGACCAAAACCAAACCGTTATCCATAGTGATGGGCGATAAGATTAATGCCCTAAGACAATGGGCTGCGGGGCGCACAGTCAATGCACATGAGTAGCAATTGGGCTGATAATCGCTGATTTATATGTGGCGGCTTGTGGGGCATCGCTTCTTATCCGCCATAAAGCGACTTTAGATTTTAGTGTTGGCTTTTGATTGGGGAAAGAGTTGGGTATCATCACAGTCGATGTTAACTTGCTGGTGAATATGGATTATTTTTCAGTTTCTAATGGCAAGTTTTTAGTGTGAGTAATATTTGCCGTTTGTGTTGTACAGCATGATAAGCAGGGATAGAGATGAGTTTCGAGCAAGAGTTTACAGAAAAAGTCGGTGGCTACTTAGCCAAGCTCACCGATAAGTTACAGCCCATTCTTAAGCAACTGATTGAGCATGACTATCCCCAAGAGGTGGCCACGCTGGCGTTTGAAGTCTTTGTCGATCGTTTTTCATCCCAATTCCCGGTGCGGGTATTTTTTATGGATAAAGATAACATCGAGTATTTTGTGGAACTCGATGGCAAGGCTGCATACCCATCACCAGTCAATCCAAGTTTGCTCGATATCGACCATGTCTATCCCGATGAGTTTGAAGAGGAATATATCGACAAGGATGAAGATCTTGACCCTTGGCAGATTGCAACCAACGCGCTTATCGAATGGTTCTCCAAGTGCTGGATTGCGGCAGGTGGCCAAAGCTTTAAATTAAAAGCTCATATCGCTCCCCATGACAGCCACTATGAGTTCAATTTAGTTGAAAGTCAGTGGCAAGAACGATGCTAACTCGCTTGAAGTTAAAGCTTTTAAATCAAACGCTTGGATGTTGTGATTCTTGGGTTAATGCTCAGACTGAAGCCGTGATATCGTTATCCAGCCTTGGTTTGCTCGCCTCTACATCGGGAGTAACCCCATAGAAATCTAAGCTGACATTACCTATCTGCAAATCTCGTCTTTGCTTACTTTACGCGTTGCTCACTCACGCTAGCCTTTTTTCGATACAAGACATAAAGGCCTAGGCTTTTGAGCTATCCCAGTCTCGTCGCTTGCTGTATTTGGCAAGCCATAATTCATATCTTGGCGATAGTAATTTGTCGACACTGGCCACCTTTCCTTGGATGCCATTTGTCGCATCGCAATAAACCATTGTGTTTTTGATCAAGCTATTTGGATGGTTTTGTTGCGAATTTGTCATTCTGGTGTAGAACTATATGGTGTCTCAAATTGAAAGACACTGTGTGGCAAAGAGCGATTTTGGTAAAGGATGTTTTACCGAAATAAGGAATGGGAAGGGAGTGGGAGCTCAGCATGTTTCTGGATTATTTTGCCTTAGGCATTTTGTTTTTTGTCATAGTGGTGATTTTTTATGGCGTGATTGCCATTCACGACATTCCCTATGAAATTGCGAAAAAGCGCAATCATCCCCAGCAGGATGCATTGCATATTGCGGGCTGGGTCAGTTTATTCACGCTACATGCCATTTGGCCTTTTTTATGGATTTGGGCGACCTTGTATCGAGAGGATCGGGGCTGGGGATTTAGCACTGTGATGAAGCGCGAACAAGCATTAGAGGATGATGTAAAAGCGCTAAGAGAAACGGTATTGGCATTACAGGCAAAACTTGAGCAACTTGAATCGGCTCCCATTGCCACCCCGACAGCTGCAAGCGTTGAGACCATTGCTGCAACTTCCACTGTCGTAAGCCAAAAAGCGGAGGTATAACATGGATTTACTATTGATATTAACCTATGCCTCCTTTTGCATTGTGATTTTTAAAGTGTTTAAGATCCCGATGAATAAATGGACAGTGCCAACCGCAGTACTTGGTGGTGTGGTGCTCATTGGGGCGCTGTTGCTGATCATGAATTACAACCACCCCTATTCACGTTTTGCACGGGAATACTATGTGACTATCCCTATTACGCCCGCAGTGAAAGGCATAGTAACGTCTGTTGAAGTCAAATCAAATACGTCGATTAAACAAGGGGATGTGCTGTTTCGCATTGACCCAACCCCTTACGAAGCTGTTGTTAAAACGAAAAAAGCGGCGTTGTTAGCGGCAGAGCAGGAAGTGCCACAACTTGCGGCCGCATGGGAAACAGCCAGGGCAAACGTGGTAAGAGTTGCTGCTGATAGAGAGCGCAATAAGTCGGCTTACGATCGTTATGAGCAAGGTCACCGTAAAGGTGGAGCTAACTCTCCCTTTACTGCGCTGGAGTTAGACAATCGACGTCAACTGTATTTAGCCTCTGAAGCACAACTTACCGCGGCGCAAGCGGAAGAGTTACGTGCACGTCTTGCCTATGAGTCAAATGTGGATGGGGTGAATTCAAAGGTTGCTGGGTTGCAGGGCGATCTTGATAATGCCTTATATAATTTGGAACAAACCATTGTGCGCGCTCCAGCCGATGGCATCGTCACCCAAATGGCGCTGCGCCCAGGGGCGATGGCGGTTCCCTTACCTTTGCGGCCCGTGATGAGCTTTATCCCCGATGAGCAGCGGTATTTTGCCGGTGCATTCTGGCAAAATTCACTGCTACGTTTGCAGGAAGGTGATGAGGCTGAAGTCGTGCTCGATGCGGCGCCTGGACAAGTGTTTAAGGGTAAAGTCGCTAAGGTATTACCCGCGATGGCCGAAGGGGAAATTCAGATGAATGGCATGCTGCAGTCGTCGAATCAGCTATTCCAAACGGGTCGGGTTATCGTATTAATCGATATTGAGGACGATGCGATACGCCGTCAATTCCCTGCAGGGGTTGCTGGACAAGTGGCTGTGTATACAGAGCATTTTCACCATGTGGCTGTGATGCGTAAAGTGCTGCTGCGGATGCAAGGCTGGCTAAATTACCTGTTCTTCGATGGGCACTAGTGGAGTTTTAATCTAACTACTTTGCTTGAATCTCGTTTTTAAGCTGTTCGAGAGTTAATAAAAAGCGCTGATAAGACTGTCAGCGCTTTTTTGTTGTATGCCGCAGGTAAATGCGGGCTGTGATTAAATATCAAAGGCTAAGCTGCCCGGTGGCAGGAAGGGCCAGCTTTGACGGATAGGCGAACCATCACCTTGTTCAGCAAAGAAATAACCCGTTCTAGGGGTGGCGTAGACCACACGGCCTTTTTGTAAGCCTAACTCCTGCAGGTGGTGGTGAGTAAATTTGGCTTCCCATAATTCTTCACTCTGCCAGCCGATAGGCGCCAGCTCGACACGCACTTCAGCGCCAATTGGGGTTATCGCTACAATCGTAAACGGAATATGCGCTTGGCTGTTAGGCTTATCCGCCAGTGCTAGCTCATGGCTGCGTACATAGAGCGCGCCGTTTTGTTGCAATGCTGTTTGCTCAGGAGGCACTAAGAAGGCGTCACCATTGGTCCAACGGTTTTGCTGCCAGCTCGACTCAAATCGATTGACGTTACCTAAAAAATCAAACACAAAGCGGCTGTTGGGTTGGGCATACAACTCAATGGGAGTATTCACTTGCTCAATATTGCCGTTGCTCATCACTACCACTCTATCGGAAAGCTCTAAGGCTTCGTCCTGATCGTGGGTAACAAACACGCTAGTGAATTTCAGCTCATCGTGAAGACTGCGTAACCAGCGGCGGAGTTCTTTACGCACCTTGGCATCGAGGGCGCCAAAGGGTTCATCGAGTAACAGTACTTCGGGTTGAGTCGCTAAGGCGCGGGCCAAGGCGATACGCTGTTTTTGACCGCCAGAGAGCTGCTCAGGGTAACGCTGGGCTAGGTGCCCAAGTTGCACCATTTCGAGTAAATGGCTGACGCGTTTTTGGATTTCAGCCTTAGACGGGCGCTGTTTTTTGGGAATCACTTCGAGCCCGAAGGCGACGTTATCGGCGACCGTCATATGGCGGAATAAGGCGTAGTTTTGGAATACAAACCCCACTCTGCGGTCGCGCACATGCACTTGGGTCACATCGCGATTACCGAAATGGATTTGGCCGCTATCTGCGCCCTCAAGGCCAGCAATAATCCGCAATAGGGTGGTTTTACCCGAGCCGGAAGGCCCGAGAAGACCTATCATCTCGCCTTCTTGAATATCCAGATTGAGCGGCGAGAGCGCCTGAAATTGGCCAAATTTTTTGGAAATATTAGTTAAACGAATACTCATAATGATTGGCTCTGCTCTTGGTTGTCATTGGCGGATAAGCTGCGTTGTTGGCGCCACTCTACTAAGGCTTTTAGCAGTAAGGTAAATAGGGCGATCAAGGCAAGCAGTGACGCGCTCGCGAAGGCGGCTTCGGCCTGATAATCTTCGTAAAGTAATTGCACATGCAAAGGTAAGGTGTTGGTTTCACCACGGATATTGCCAGATACCACGGCAACAGCACCAAATTCACCCACAGCCCTAGCGTTGGTGAGGATCACCCCATAAATCAGTGCCCACTTGATATTGGGCAGAGTCACGCGGCGAAACAGTTGCCACCATGAGGCACCAAGGATGACTGCGGCTTCTTCCTCCGATGCACCCTGTTGCTGCATCAAGGGAATTAATTCTCGGGCAACAAAGGGGCAAGTGACAAATATCGTTACCAGTAAAATCCCTGGCCAAGCAAACATGATTTGTAAATCGTGTTCGAACAGCCAAGCGCCAAGCCAGCCGCTGTTGCCGTAAAGCAATAAGTAGAGTAAGCCTGCGACCACGGGGGATACCGCAAAGGGGATATCAATTAAGGTGATCAGTAACTTACGCCCCGGAAACTCAAAGCGTGTCACGCTCCAAGCGAGCAGTACCCCAAACACTAAGTTTATCGGCACAGTGAGCGCCGCGACTATCAGGGTCAGCCCGATGGCGTGGAGTGAGTCGGGTTGGCTCAGATGCTCGATATAACGCTCCCAGCCACCGACAAAGGCTTGCTGGAAAATACTGACTAACGGCAGCAGTAATAACACCATGGCCAAGAAGACTGCAAGGGTGATCAGGCTCCATTTTATCAGGGGCGCTTCACCGACTCTTAAAGGTTTAAATGAGTTCATGGTGGCTCCTTATCGGCCGTGAATACGGCGTAAATAACGCGCTTGCCACAGGTTAATCAACAGTAACAGCAGTAAAGATGTTATCAGCACGATAGATGCAATGGCACTTGCGCCAGCAAAATCAAACTCCTGTAAGCGAACAAAGATCATCAATGAGGTGATTTCACTGATGTAGGGCATATTACCGGCGATAAAAATTACCGCGCCAAATTCTCCAAGACTGCGG
This sequence comes from Shewanella sp. FDAARGOS_354, assembly GCF_002209245.2. NCBI lineage: Bacteria > Pseudomonadati > Pseudomonadota > Gammaproteobacteria > Alteromonadales > Shewanellaceae > Shewanella > Shewanella sp. FDAARGOS_354. Next base: position 4,722,194 of record NZ_CP022089.2, read on the forward strand.
GTAAAAGACAGTGCTGTGCCAACCATTAAAGCTGGCCACAGAGAGGGCAAAATCACCCGCCAAAACACCGCGCTATCGGTTGCGCCTAAGGTCATGCCAGCTTCTTCTTCATCGTTGGATAACTCTTCCAATACGGGCTGGACGGTGCGCACCACGAAGGGAATACTGGTGAAGATCATCGCGACCACAATCCCCAATGGTGTGTAGGCCACTTTGATGCCAATTTCGGCCAATAGGCTACCAATCTGACCATTTTCAGCATAGAGAGTGGCTAAGGTAATACCCGCGACGGCTGTCGGTAAGGCAAAGGGTAAATCGACTAAGGCGTCGAGGAGGCGTTTACCTGGAAACTCATAACGAACCAATACCCAGGCGAGTAATAGCCCGAAAAGACAGTTAAATAGGGAGGCGGCCAGTGCCGACAAGATAGTGACTTTGTAGCTTGCTAGTACGCGGGGATCGGTAATCACGCCCCAATACTCGGCCCAGCTCATCTGGCTGGTTTGCATAATCAGGCCTGTGGTGGGGAGCAAGAGAATCAAGCTGACAAACAGCAAAGACACACCCAGGCTGATACTAAACCCCGGCAAAACCCGCTTGTGGCGTAAGCGCCCATTATTAAATATCACTGAATAACCACCCGATAAGGTTAATGGAGTTAATCCAATATTATTATGCCATTAGCACGTTATTGCTCAATCGCGATAAAGACTGCTGATGTTTATCTTTATTGCGATATAACCACAAAACCCGGGACATTGCCCGGGTTGTAGGTTTGATGACTTAGGTACCCAAGCGGATGATCAACGCTTTAATAACTGATCCAGTTTAGCTCCATTGGCAAATTGGGTCTTCATCGCGTTGTCCCAGTTACCAATGATTTGCTCAACGGTCATTAACTCAACCGCAGGGAACTGTTTGGTAAATTCGGCAACCACTTTCTCATTGTGAACGCGGTAGTTAAATCCGGCTAACAAACGTTGCGATTCTTCACTGTAGAGATAGGTTAGATACTCGGTCGCTAATTCTTGCGTGCCGTTACGCTTAGCATTTTTCTCTACTACGGCAACGGGGAATTCTGCCAGAATCGAGGTTTTAGGCACGACAACTTGGTAATCATCGGCGCCATATTGCTGACGAATATTGTTAACTTCAGATTCGAAGGTGATCAACACATCGCCGATGCCACGCTCAACAAACGAAGTGGTTGCACCACGGCCGCCTGTGTCAAATACGGCAACGTTACCAAGGAACTTTTTCAAAAACGTATCTAAAGAAGCCTGATTATCTTTGCCATAGTTTTTCTGGGCATAACCTAAGGCGGCTAAATAAGTGTAACGAGCATTACCCGAGGTTTTTGGATTCGGGAACACCAGCTTAACGTCATCTTTAGCTAAATCATTCCAGTCGCTGATTTGTTTTGGATTGCCCTTACGCACTAAAAACGCAATGGTAGAGTAGTAAGGTGAACTGGCATTAGGCAGCAGTTGTTGCCAGTTTTCAGGGATCAACTTGCCGCGATCATGCAGAATTTGTACATCGGTGACTTGGTTAAAAGTCACCACATCTGCGGGTAAGCCTTGCAGAATCGAGCGAGCCTGCGCTGAAGAACCTGCATGGGATTGCTTGATTTCAACCGTTTTACCGGTTTTTTCTTGCCAATGTTTAGCAAATACTGGGTTATAGGCACTAAATAATTCCCGTGAGATATCGTAAGAGGAATTAAGTAAGGTCTGATCGGCGGCTGCGGCATTGAGGGAAGCGCCCAGTAATAGGGTTCCTAGCAGGGCCTTAGTGAATTTTACTGGCATTTTGTGCTCCTTAATCTGGCAACTGTGTCAGGGTATAGAGATAGAGTAATTGAAGTTTTTACTTATAAAAAGCTAGTTAAATAGAACTTTTTTGAATAACTATGAGCAATTAATTGTATGCCATAGGTGATATTCATCGTGTTTGTTGTGGCCAAGCCCCTTAAAATATCCCTATGCGAGTTGCTTTTATCAAATAAAGGATAAACCCTGTGTCTGACTTTATGACTATTGAAGCCTGTATCGGGCAAACGCCGCTAGTTCGTCTGCAACGGTTGGATTGCGGGAGCTCTACGGTACTGTTAAAGCTAGAGGGCAATAATCCTGCTGGCTCGGTAAAGGATCGTGCCGCACTGAATATGATTAACCAGGCGGAGCTTCGCCAAGAAATCGCCCCTGGTGATACTTTGATTGAAGCCACCAGTGGTAACACTGGGATTGCCTTAGCGATGGCCGCAGCGATTAAAGGCTACAAGATGATCCTGATTATGCCGTCGAATTCGACCCAAGAGCGTAAGGATGCCATGCAGGCTTATGGCGCCGAGCTGCTGCTGGTGGACAATATGGAAGCTGCGCGGGATTTGGCCTTAGATCTTCAGGCTCAAGGCAAAGGTAAGGTACTGGATCAGTTCAATAATCAAGATAACGCAAATGCGCATTTTCTCACAACTGGCCCAGAGATTTGGCAGCAGAGCCAAGGCAAGATCACTCACTTTGTTTCCAGCATGGGTACCACAGGTACCATTATGGGCGTGTCGAAATACCTAAAAAGCCGCAACCCCGATATCACCATTGTCGGGCTACAACCCGCTGATGGTAGTTCTATTCCGGGGATTCGCCGCTGGCCGCAGGAATATTTACCGGGTATTTTTGATGCCGCCCGTGTCGATGCCGTGATGGATATAGAAGAGCAAGATGCCAAAGCCATGGCAAGAACTTTAGCGCGTGAAGAAGGTATTTGTGCTGGCGTGAGTTCTGGAGGCGCGGTATTTGCAGCGCTTGAGATAGCGAGGCAGAATCCGGGGGCCGTTGTGGTTGCGATTGTGTGCGATAGGGGCGACCGTTATCTATCATCTGGGCTATTTTCTTAAGCCGCGTTTTATCCACTGTTCCTCGCATTTGGGATTTCTTCTGCAATAAAAATGGGCGTGTATCGCCCATTTTAATCACTTATTGCTTAAGCCCTCATAGTTTCAAGCATCGCTTAAATCATCATGGCCCAATGATTATGGCTGCGGTGGAAACTGCGCCAAAATCCGGCTTACCGCCTTAGCGGTGTCTTGGGCTTTTTTATCGCCGCCCGCATCAAAATCGAAACTATCGGTACCGCGCCAAATCAGCTTATTGGTTTTAGCATCGATAATATCAATTTGAATGGTTTGAATTTTTGCTGTGTCACTGCCAAGAGGCACGCCAACGCTGGTGCCTATGCCAATGCCGCCAGAACGGCCAAAACTGCCCGTGCCTAAGCCTATAGATAGACCTGAGTCTTTAGGCTTGTCTTGGGTCAGTAAGCCATAGGCGACTTTAAAATCGGGGGAAGAAGCATTTTCGGTAAAGCCTTTTTGGCTTAATTGCTGGGTGATTTCGGTTTGAATACGCTGGGCACTGAGCGGATCGTTGTTGGGCTGTGGAGCAAGCTGCGAGAAACTCTGCAATGCCTTAAAGTTATAATTGAGATCGTAATCGTTTTTCGGCTTAGTGCTGCAAGCACTTAAAAAGACCGTGGCGATGAACAAACTGGCGATGTATTTGTATCTCATCATTGCACTCCAAATTGTACGAACAGTATTCAATGTGCCTTGATTAACAGTAAGACTGCAAGTAATTTAGTGAAAAGTGTTTGATTTTTGTTAAGTATAGAAGGTCACACATTTTACGTACTTAAACTGGCAGAGTAGCCCAAGATCATGGAACAGTTAGCCTTTTTCGATATTCCAAGCCCTTGTATAGGTGTGTGCCAAACCGATGCGCGGGGCTATTGTAAAGGTTGCCTACGCAGTCGTGATGAGCGGTTTAATTGGTTGCATTTTACCGATGCAGAAAAACATGATGTGATCCGTTTATGTCATCAACGGAAACGTCGGCGGGAGCTGGCCTTGTATAAGGCGCGTCAGCAAGCGCTTGAGCAGGAGAGAGCGGCGCTTAATCCACAGCTTGATTTTGCGCCACAGACCGCCGCAGAGTTGGATTTAGGCGATCTTGCTCTCGACGAATAATCTCTATGAGCCTTTTTGATAAGATGATACAAACTAGAGGCGCTAAATTTGCCGCTTTTTCGGCCAGCTTAAGGTGAAACGCGTCTGGGCTGGATGGCTGGTGACATTGACCTCACCCTGATGACGCTGCATGATCCGCTTGATAATCGCTAAACCTAAACCATGACCCTTATTACCATTTTGCACCGATTGGCTGCGGTAAAAGGGCTCGAACACTTTAGGTAAATCCACCTCTGGGATAGGCTCTCCATCATTGCTCACACTTAGTGTTACCCGTTGCTGGGTTTGGCTGACTTCAATCAAGATTTGATGGCGAGCAAAACGCTGTGCATTGGTCAGTAGATTTTGCAGTGCTCGCTCAATCAATGCTGGTTCGCCAAATAAGGGCAGGGTCTCTATATCTGTATGCAAGGTTATTGGGGTTTCACTCAATGCACTTAAACGTTTAATGGATTGATTAATCAAGGTGATAAGATCGTATTCATCTAGAGGCATTTCACGCTGGGATTCTAAACTGGCGTAGGTGAGTAATTCTTGCAGTAGGTTTTCCATTTCCTTAATGTCGAGCTGCATTTCATTGAGAAAATCCTGACGCTTTTGTTCGTCAGAGTCAGGTTGGCAGTACATGGGCATTAAGGCGAGGGCGAATTTAAGTCGCGCAAGGGGCGTGCGAATCTCGTGGGAAACCGCATTGGACAAATGTTTTTGGTTTTCAATCAATGCGCTGATATGTCGCGCCATTTCATTAAAGGTATTGGCTAAGGGTTTTACCTGAGAGCGGTTCGAGAGATTGATGCGAGTGTCCCATTTGGCTTCGCCAAAATCCTTTGTGGCCTTACGCAATATGCTTAAGTCTCGCGAGAGTGGTCCAACCCAAATCAAAGCGACGAGTGCGAGTGACAAATAGAAAAACAGAGTGAATAAATTACGCAGATCGGCTCTGGGGTCTATCTCAATAGGACCCGCCATTAATACTTGTTCACCTACCTGAATAAACTGGAATTGTTCGCCCTCACTGGTCGTGGTGGTGACTACATGATTGGGCGTCAGAACTTGATCTTTCGCCAGTGCAATTTGATCTGGACTGAGTAGATTTAACGGCAGCTGATTATCGGTTGTGAGTACTTCTAAGTAATCGTGGCGGCTCTCCTCTGGAAGCTGGGTCAACAGCTGGGCAAATGCAACCAGAGGAGCATCTAAGGGATTATTTTCATCTACATTTTTCTTCCATAGGCTGTCCAGTGTCCAGCCTATGCCCAGAAAACTGAGACTCAGCAGTAAATATAAGCTGATAAAGAGACGTTTCACGGGAGTTCTTAGTTGTTCCAGGCCTCAGGGGCGAAGAGATAGCCTTGTCCCCAAACGGTTTTGATTCTGAAGGGGGTCTCAATATTGTCGTTGAGCTTTTTGCGAAGTCTTGAGATCCGCACATCGATCTTTCTGTCTTTACCATCAAAATCAATATTGAGCAGTAATTGATAGATATATTGACGACTCAGTACTTGTCCTGCCTGTGATGCCAGTAACCACAGGAGTTCAAACTCATGGCTGGTGAGGTCGACTTCTTTGTTGTCGAGTCGAATTGCATGGGTATGGGGATCGATACTGAGTTTACCAAAAGTCAGGCAATGGGATTCGGCCTGAGGCGGTTGGTTTTGGCGGCGTAATAGGTTGTTGATACGGGCAACCAGCAGGGCAGGATCAACGGGTTTAACCACATAGTCGTCGGCACCGAGTTCTAGTCCCTTGATCTGATCTTCGCTCGAGCCTAAGGCACTCATCAACAGGATCGGGCCGGCAAAGTAATCGGGTAACTTTTCGCACAGGCTAAGACCATCAATTCCTGGCAACATAATGTCTAGCAGGATGATATCAGGCTTATAGTTGATTAAGCGGGTTAACACTGTATCGCCACGACGCTCTACTTCAACGTGCATGCCGTGGGATTTCAAATAATCTACGATTAAATTCGCAAGACGGACATCATCTTCAACCAATAACACTCTGTGGGGTGATTGTGGATTCGTCATTAAAATAAACTCCAAGGGTTACGGTAACGTCTGCGCACCTGAGGCTGCGAGGTCGACGTGATTTTTAATTTGGCTCCAGCCAGTGTTTGGTTGGTATCCTTACTGACCAGAACAAAGTGAATATCGTTTAGCGTACTGACATTCAATGTGATTTCATGTTGTTCTAGCGATTCGCTGCACCATTTAGGATAGGCATTGTTGTCAGATAAGATACAAACCAGCTCATTTTTAGCGAGTTGCCACTGCAACTCTACACGGATTTCACAGGCTTGATTTTCATCCCCCGTGATACAGATTTCAGGGGTCAGTTTTAATTTTGACTCTTCATTTGGAGCGGCAAGTGCATGAGTCGGTCCCATTAAGCTAACGCTTTGACCGAATATGCATAGCATCCTAATATGAAGGGGCGTCACTCTTGTTAAAACCTATACGCTGCGCCAATAAAATAAGTGCTGCTATAGTCTTGATTGAGCAAGGGACTGGCGGCTATTTCATCTGCAATTTGTGTGTAGCGGAACGCAAAGAGCATATCCCAGTTATCAGTTAAGATATAACGGGCTGTCATTTCGACCCCTTTATTCCAGCCAGCATCAGCATGGTAATGTTTGCTCCAATAATCATTTTCACTCGGGCGTACACCATAGTAATAGTCGACGACGTTGGTACTTTTCCAATCAAATACGAGTGACATATCCATTACCCAGCGGGTTAAATGCCAACCATAGGTCCATTTAATTTGCGCTTCAGCGCCTTGATGCACATCAAACATATCATGGGTGTAGGCTAACCTAACTACGCCTAATGGGGTATAAATAAATGCTTCAGCGCCACCTAATAACGTAAAGTTACGCGATTCTAAGGAATTAAACACGGGTTCGGGTTCACTGCTGAGAACTGTCTTGGTCGAGAGCATTCTCGCCCCATCCTGTGAACTTCGCTCCAAAAAGATATTCGAAGGGTCCCAGCGATAGAAATAAGCTCTATCCATGCTATAGCTGGTCACTAAGTTGACGCTGAAATATTGTTGCTCAACTAAGCTATAGCCTAAGTTACCGTTATCAAAAAACCAATGGTCACCATAGTAAGCTACAGTTGGGATAAAAAAGACCGGAATATCATCAAAATCCCTAAGAGGATTGGTTTTTTGTCCCCAACCGACCGCCACGCCTAAATCCCAGTTGCGCATTTCAATACATTCATCTTTAGTGACGCACGGTTCTTTGGCCATTCCAATTGAAGGTAGGCTAAGCGCGGTGAGTAAGATTAATAATGTTCGATACATGATATGCGTTCGGATTTAATGACAGTCGGTAATGGGCAACAGATTAGCATTTTATGCTTAATTCCACAGTGCTTTCACCTGAAGGGATGCAAAATGATACAGATATCATACAAATAGCATATATGTAGATCTCGTAATCAATTGAAAGACATCATAAAAGCATAAAATGCACTTGCTTAGCGCTTTTGTCGACGTTGGTGTGTTGTATTTATACTGTTTTGCTTTTTGGGTGCTGGTGTTACTAATTTGGGTTGGTGCAGCAAATAAAATGCCATTCATTGTCGGAATGGCATTCGTAAAACTCGATGAAACCTGATTACAGCCAGGAGCTAAAGGAAGTAAAACCGATCAGTTGAGTTCTTTTAGTGTCTGATAGCCCATTTCTGTTAGCTGGTCATTCACGCAGTCGAGGACATATTGTTTAAGCTCGGCATTTTCAATCTGATCTTCAGATGCCATCTGTTGGCATACTTCGGTCAGTTGAGCGATATCATTTGCAGGTGCCGGAGGAAGTGTTGATTCATCGGCAAAGCTAGCAAAACTGATTAGCGCCGACAGGGTGATAACAGCTGATAACGTTTTCATTTTATTTCCTTTAGTTATTGATAGTTAACAACAGCCTAACTGGTTTCCCATCATGCCGCTGCGTCAACAGATAGCAATTTATCATTGCTATTATTTTTTAGATATAAATAATTTTTCACTCATTTTGTAAGCTATTTTTTGTCGAATTATCATGGTTGTTTTATGGGCAGGCTTAAGTGCCTAAGCCAGTCAAAAATACCGATCTCATCCTTCGTAAACCGCGCGAATCCCCCTGATTTTCCACTACCAAGCTGAGCTTATTTTACTATGACGTTCTTACCACCCTTAAGTTTCATCATCCTGAGCGGCATATTTGTAATTAATATGTTTAAAAATAGACTTATCTCAACTTTGGTCTATTTATGGGATGAAGTTAATCTTTTTGATGGTTTTTACGGATTACTAGAGAGTGCATTTGTTGATGAGAGAGTAGAAAGTTTGAACTATAGCAAAATTGCCCTATAAATAAGATTTAGCGCACTATTTTTACCCATGTTTTATAGATATTTGAATCTTAAGAGATTAATTTTTAGCCTGTAGATTTTTTTATTTATTAATTTTTTATCTTGATGATTTTAATGGTTAATTTGTTTATTTGTTATGATTATAAGATTTAGATTGTGATCTTCTTTGTTGTTATCTAAACTTCGCCGCTTTTTATCGAACTATAAGTGCAAATTATTGTACTGAAATTTACTTATCATTTTGGGGACTTTCTGTGTCGACAAAACTGGCGAATCCGGCTCCATTAGGTTTAATGGGCTTTGGTATGACGACTATCCTGCTAAACATTCATAATGCAGGGTACTTTCCGATTGACTCGATGATCTTAGCTATGGGGATTTTCTATGGCGGAATGGGTCAAATTATCGTGGGCATTATGTGCTTTATGCGTGGTGATACCTTTGGTACAACCGCCTTTACCTCTTACGGTTTATTCTGGTTGACCTTAGTTGGGCTTATTTTAATGCCAAATGCTGGGGTTGCGGCGAGTCCAACCTATTTTATGGGGTGGTACTTAACCCTTTGGGGAATTTTTACAGCCTTTATGTTTGTGGGATCGTTACGTTATCCAAGGGCTAAGCAGTTTGTGTTTGCTTCGTTGACGATTCTATTCTTCCTTCTGGCGGCGAGAGATTTTACTGGCAGCGCGCTTATTGGCACCATCGCGGGTTTTGAAGGGATTATCTGTGGTGCGAGTGCAATTTACTTTGCCATGGCGCAAGTGCTCAATAATGAATATGGCCGCACTATTTTACCGATAGGCGAGCTTAAAGCTAAGGTCTAACTGAGTTCTTAGTTTATGCAAAAGGCTGAATCATTCAGCCTTTTGCATTTTTGACGGGTCAGTAATATTAAAACTTACAACATCAGATTTTAGTTTGGATAAATGCAATACAGGCATTATCTAGACTACGGTTAGAGATATAGCTGGTCCCTGTTTTATGGGTGATTAGGAACCCTTTATCCGTTTGCACAATACGATAAATATCCGTCCAGAGAATTTGAGCGTTAACATATTGTGATTTTGTGTGGATACCTTGCTCATCAATGATAAGGGTGACTTCATTATTGGCGGCTTTGCTCATCATTTGCCGCATCAACCACCACGCTTTGTTGTATTTTACATTTAATGCTTCAATCACCCCGAGCCCAACAAAGAAATAGGCCAGATAGAGGCTGACATCCGCAAAAATCAGCGCAATGCCAATGAGCCCGAAACCTATGGCTTTATAATAAGGTTTGAGAGTGGGATCGGGTTTGACGGACTGGGTATAACACTCGTCAAAATGCGCTTTATCTAAGATGTAAGTTGTGGAATAACAATAGGGTGTGGTCATGTCTTATTTACTAATCAAAAGTTTAATTATCTAAAGCTGGATAGCACATTAGTTTAGCGGGTTAGCTGCGTAAAGTAACGATTTTTGGGATAAGTCTGCAGTAGCGATACGGCGCAAAATACCCTGTTATCGTACCTGCGCCCGTTCCTGCACCATAGTTTGCTTATGACTTAATAGCGGTTTCGCTCTGTGGGAATATCACTCAGATACTCAACAAACTCGACTTCAAATCCATGGGCATCGAAGAAGTAGATATTGCGGCGATAGGGATCTTCCATGCCCTCTTTTGCTATCTGAAAGCCTGCTTGAGTCAGTCTGGTGATGATTGCATCTAAATCACTTACGACAAAAGCAAAATGAGCTAAGCCAATTTGATGGCCCGTTAAGTCGCGGTTTTCCCCTTCACCGTTATCGCTAAAGGCAATGTATTGATAATCATCGCCAAAATGAATCCAATTGCGCGGCTTGCCGTACCAAGTCCCTTTATCTCCGCCACGGACACGCCAATGTGGGAAGGCGGCTTGATAAAAAGTGAGTGCTTTAGGGATATCGTCGACGACTAGGTTGATGTGCTCTAAATGGATCATAATGCGTTCCTTGTAATGATTTTAATCAGTGTGATTCACATCCAAGCTGCTTACATACCGTAGCAGTATTCCTGCTGCTTGGGGTAGGGTTGATGAATATGGCGTTGGCGTATCGGCGCTAAGGCTTGGGCATATTGATGCAACATAAATAGGCTATATTGCACTCTTTCCCTGAGGGCGATATCCCGTGTGCCTTGGGGCGTGGCGTTGAGTACATTCTCGACATTACGGATGATCAAATGGTCGGGGATCGGCACCAATTTATTGTTTTTGAGTGCATTCATTTTGACTTCTACAATGGGGTAGGCGCCGCTAATGCCGCTACAAACTGAAATCAGCAACACTGGCTTATGGGCGGTTTCCTGACGGCTACACATCAATAGGAAGTTTTTAAGCAGTGGCGATGCCATTCCACCCCATTCGGGCGTAATCAAAACGAGGGCATCCGCGGCATCGACTTTTCGCTCAATCTCAGGCCAATGTTCGCCCTTGTTGTCCTCTTCACCGTCCCAAAATGGCAGATTGAACTGGCAAAGTTCTAAGTGATGAATAGCGTCGTAACCGACATTATGGGGCGATAAAAAACTGGTTTCGGCTATGTATTTCGCGACTTTAGCGCTTTGCGAGTGGGCTCTTTGACTGGTGCTGATGATGAGTAAGTTCATTATGTAAACCTATTTGTTTATAAATTATTTATAAGGTAATTTCTTTACTTAATCTTGTAAAGGATAAAATAAATAAAAAACTTTATTTATTCTGTTAAAAGGTGGGCGATTAAGGGATAATCCGAGGCGAAGAGCGGAGAGCGCATATGAAAACTACTGATAAGATTATTCAATTACTCAAATTGCATGGCCCGTTAACGGCTAAGACCCTAGCGGAAGAGCTTGCGTTGACCACTATGGGCGTTCGCCAGCATTTGCAAGCCTTAGAAGAGGCGGGTGATGTCGATATTGAAGACAGAGTTGAAGGCCGCGGACGCCCAACCCGGTATTGGGGGTTAACGGAGCAGAGTAGAACCCACTTTGCCGATCGCCACAGTGAGCTTAGTTTGCAATTGATTGATTCCGTAAAAATGATATTTGGTGATCAGGGGTTGGATAAACTGATTGAGCATAGAGAGCAAACTGCTATGCAGCAGTATCGCAGCGCGATGCAAGGTATGACGGATATTACCAGCCGTTTAACTAAATTGGTGGAGTTACGTACCCTCGAAGGCTATATGGCGACGCAGGAACAAGCCGATGGGGTTTTCTGGTTGCTTGAGAATCACTGCCCAATTTGCAGCGCAGCGACTAAGTGCCAAAACTTTTGCCGCTCCGAACTGCAACAGTTCCAGCAATTATTTGCCGATATTGCTACTGTAAGCCGTGAAGAGCATATCATCGATGGTGCTCGTCGCTGTGCCTATCGCATTGCGCCTTTATCTTAGAGCAGGATGGTGTGATGCAATCAAAACGCGGTCGTCTCGATAGATACCTAGCTGTTAAGTTACAAATTCACCGTAAAGCCGTGCGAGAACTCTTGCTGGCGGAGCGAGTATATGTGGATGGCACGCCTGCGAAAGCGCTCGATCTGCTGGTGGATGAATTTTCCCACATTGTGTTTGATGGGCAAGTCTTACAGGCCAACCAGCCCGTGTACTTGATGTTGCACAAGCCCGTTGGGGTAGTGAGTGCGACCAAAGACAAGGAGCACCGCACTGTGATTGATTTACTCGATTGCGAAGCTCGCCATGAGCTGCATATTGCTGGGCGGTTAGATTTAAACTCATCGGGTTTATTGTTACTGACCAATGATAGTCGTTGGTCCGAGGCGTTAATGTCACCCGAGCAAAAAGTGGATAAAGTGTATCGAGTGACTTTAGCCTATCCCTTGAGTGAGGACTATGTCGCGGCATTCGCGCAGGGCATGTATTTTGGCTTTGAAGATATCACCACACAGCCTGCAAAGTTGACTATCCTCGACACTCATATTGCAGAGGTTACTTTAAGGGAAGGGAAGTACCATCAAATCAAGCGGATGTTTGGTCGTTTCCGTAATCCAGTGGTGGGATTACACCGCCTTTCCATTGGTGAGATTACCCTAGATAAACACTTAAGCCCTGGTGATAGCCGGATGTTGACTGCACAAGAAGTCGCCTCTATCTATCATTCAAAAATGAAGTAACTCGAGACGGTGCATAAAGCGCTGATATGCACTTAAAAACATAACCCTTAAGAGCATGTTGACGTTTTGAGATTGAATTTCGTTCTGGCTCGCTCATTAGGTTAAGTAAAATAGCGATACTGCGCGGACTTTATCTTGCATAGATCGTGAACCAAAGGGTTGCAAAAATAATCCTGAAACGTCAATACACCTCGGCATACGATTGTTTGAAGGACGCTGTAACAAACACGTAAGGATAACATTAGTCTGGCACAGCACGGCTACGGCTGTGCCAGTGAAAATGTGTTAGAGCCTGAATGCACTGACTTGATTACGCATGCTGCTAGCCAGTTTGGTTAGGTTTATAACAGACTCGCTGAGCTCATGTGCTGAGCGAGTCGAGTCATCGGTAATATCACTGATCGCAATAATGCTACGGTTAATACTTTCGGCCACACTACTTTGCTCTTCAGCCGCAGTCGCAATATGGGCATTGAGCTCAGCAATGTTATCTACTGACGCTACAATTTCTTTTAAGGCCTGACCTGCTTCATTGGCTTTATTATTGGCATCATCGACTTGCTTGATACCAACTTCCATTGCATTAACTGCTTCTTTAACCCCTTTTTGTAGCGTTGCGATCATCGCTTCAATTTCTTGGGTGGACTTTTGAGTTCGTTGAGCTAGCGTTCTGACTTCATCGGCGACAACGGCAAAACCTCGCCCCTGTTCGCCTGCGCGAGCAGCTTCGATCGCAGCGTTTAATGCCAATAGGTTGGTTTGTTCGGCAATACTCTTTATCACATCTAAAACTCGACCAATACTTTGGCTTTCATTGGATAAAAAGCCAATCACTTGCGCCGTTTTTTGAATTTGTTCTGAAAGTTGAGACATGCTGCTAATTGAGTCAATAACGATACGATTACCATTCGCCGCATAATTATCAGCATCCTTTGCCGAATCCGCAGCGGCTGAAGTACTCTGAGCGACCTCTGCCACAGTCGCCGTCATTTCATTCATTGCTGTTGCTGTTTGTTCAGTTTCAGCTTGTTGCTGTTGCATGCGTTTATTGGTTTCTTGGGTAAAACTACTTAGCTCGGTCGCGGAGCTATTAACCGTATTTGCTGCTTCAGCGATGGAGTGCAAAATCCCTCTCAAATGTTCAATAACTTGAGTGAGGCTAGTCGAAATAAGTCCGAGTTCATCATCATTAAAAGTACGGAATTTAACGGTAAGATCGGAATCTTGGCGGATCGTTTTTAAATTGCGCACAATATCATTGATGGGATTCATCACACTGCGATTAACCCAAAGTCCAATCAAAATACTGGTCAGCATTGCAAGCCCTGCAAGAGTGGCAAAGATGGCAATCGATGAGTGATAAATCTCGTTAGCGGTAGCTCTTTCCTGACCTGCAATTTTGATTTGTAGTGCGATAAGTTCTGATATTTTGCCACTTATCGGATCGATTGCTTGGTAAAGCGGTAATATTTTGTCATTCAGTTGGTAAGCTACATCGCCATTAACCCCCCTAAGATATGAGGTGAGCAACTCGACTTGTTGATTAGCTGGTGAAAATAACTGTTCAGCTTGTTGTGCAAGTCGAGATTCTTCTTGGGTAAGTTCAGTTGCAAGGTATTTGGGCCAGTACTGATTGATCGTTTTGCTGGCATTTTCAAGCGCATTAGCCGCTTGCGAAGCGCTAAATCCGCCAGCATTGGCTTTATTGATCGCGTCAATTACATCAACGGCATATTTATCAGCGATAACCTTAAGATCGTCTAAAGGAACCACTCTATCGTTATAGATACGCTCGACGCCATATTCGATTTTTCCCATCATATAAATGGCGATAAAACCAATGGTTACTAGCATTAGGAGCGGCACGAGAATGCCAATAAACATTTTTTGTTTTATTTGAAGACCATTCATATGGATTTCCTCAGTATATTCAGGGAGGCTTTTAGGCAGAGCTCGAGCAGTCCATGATGAGTCTGTATGAATAGTTATAGCAAATATGCCAAATGAGGTTGGTGATTTAAGGAAATAAAATTGCAGAAACAAAAAAACCTCGCTTAGCGAGGTCTTTATGTTGGTACAGATGAGAGGACTTGAACCTCCACGCCCGCAAGGGCACCAGCACCTGAAGCTGGCGTGTCTACCAATTCCACCACATCTGCATTGGTATTCGACAGGTTGTCGAACTAAATTGAATCGCAATTTGGTACAGGTGAGAGGACTTGAACCTCCACGCCCGTAAGGGCACCAGCACCTGAAGCTGGCGTGTCTACCAATTCCACCACACCTGCACTGTACTTTAATTGCAATCCTTTAACACTGGTCGCTAAGGCAACCAACTTAAAGATGGTGCCCGAACCCGGAATCGAACCAGGGACACGAGGATTTTCAATCCTCTGCTCTACCGACTGAGCTATTCGGGCGACGGGCGCAATTTAAAGGCTTTTCGGCTTTTGAGTCAACTGATTTTTACTAAATAATGTAAAAAGTGATGCGGTTGGGTAAGTTTTACTCGAATCGTGTATTTATTGAGTCCTAGCGGGAATGACAAGAGAAAATACTCAGTGCCACTTAAAGGGGATAAACGTAAAAAATGTCCGTAGAAGACGAAAAAATGCCCCTTTAAAAGGGGCATTTCGACTTAGTTTGATAAGATTTCATTGTTTGGGAAGTTAGCTTGCATTACCATTAGCACGTTTTGCTTCAGTTGGTTCTGACCTAACTCGCCATAAGCTTCTGCCATAATCTCCAGTGCTCGCTCAGTTGATGGTGTACCGGGATACGTTTCTAACACAGATTGTGCACGAACAGCAGCAGCACTCCAAGCGTTCATTTTGATATAGTATTCAGCAACTTGAATGGAGTATCTTGCTAAACGGTTTTTTAGCGATAACATGCGTTTTTGTGCATCAGCGGCATATTTGCTGTTGGGGTAGGTTTTGATTAGACGGTCAAAATCCTTAAAGGCATCTTGGGCATTTTTCGGATCACGATCGGTTCTATCGATATTCAACATATCGTGGAAAAGATAGCTATCCGCCTGCATATTGACGAGTCCTCGCATATAGTAGACATAGTCGATATTGGGGTGCGTTGGGTTGAGACGGATGAATCTGTCAATGTTAGCAATGCCAGAGGCAACATCGTCCATTTTGTAATAAGCATAAATCAGATCCAATTGAACCTGAGTTTTATGTGGTCCAAACGGGAAGCGAGAGTCTAGCGCCTCCAATGAACGGACAGCTTTAGAGTAATTGCCAAGCTCCATGGAGGTTCTTGCCTGAGAATAAAGCTCATCAGGTGAGGTTTTGGCGGCAATATCGTTATCTTCAGGACTGCTACTACAGGCTGATAACGCTAGTGAAAATAGGACTAAGGTTAAGCCTTTGGAGAATTTATACATACTTGAATTCAATTCTTTATAAGTTGTAGTTAAGAATTTTTCCATTTCACGATAAAATAGAAAGCATTCGATTGTAACAGATAGCACACATTTTTTGACCCCAAAATGGGGATACGGTTCCTATGACACAAGAGATTAATCTAAAAAGCGAGATTTCGGCAACACAAACTGGTTTGAGATTGGATCAAGCACTGGCTGAGTTGTTCCCTGATTACTCGCGCACGCGCATCAAGGAATGGATCCTATCTGATGCAGTCTATGTTGATGGCGTAATGGTAAACAAGCCGCGCGAAAAAGTTTTTGAGCTGCAGCAAATCGAAATTAACGCCACGCTCGAAGAAGAAGTGCATGCGGCTGCGCAAGCCATTGAGCTGGATATTGTCTATGAAGATGATGATATTTTAGTCATCAATAAACAAGCTGGCTTAGTGGTGCATCCTGGTGCAGGCAATGCCGATGGTACGCTGATGAACGCATTGCTACATCATTGCCCAAATATTGAGCATGTGCCACGTGCGGGTATTGTGCACCGTTTGGATAAAGATACTACTGGTTTAATGGTCGTGGCCAAAACAGTAGAGGCACAAACTCATTTGGTTGCTGCCTTGCAGGCCCGTGAAATTACCCGTGAGTATGAGGCGATAGTGCTGGGTACTATGACCGGAGGCGGCACTGTTGATGAGCCTATTGGTCGTCATCCGACGAAACGTACTCATATGGCGGTGCATCATTCGGGTAAACCGGCTGTAACCCATTACCGTGTGGCGGAAAAATTCCGTAATCATACCCGTTTAAGATTACGTTTAGAGTCTGGACGTACTCATCAAATTCGTGTGCATATGGCGTATATCGGCCATGTGCTGGTGGGCGATCCTGTATATGGTGGCCGTCCAAAACCACCGAAAGCAGCAAGTCCTGAGTTTTTTGAGATTTTGAAAAACTTTAAACGCCAAGCACTGCACGCGGTGCGATTGGAGTTAGCGCATCCTGTGACCTGTGAAATCATGAGCTGGACTGCGCCGATCCCAGAAGATATGGTGATTTTGACTAAAGCGCTGCGTCAAGACACTTTAGAACATCCGATCGAGTACTAACTGATGTTGATGCACGATTGGCCAGTACCTGACAATGTGGCAATTGCAATGACAGATCGCCATGGCGGCGTGAGCCTTGCCCCCTACGATAGCCTGAATTTAGGGTTGCACGTGGGTGACATACCGCAGCAAGTATTGGTTAATCGTGGCTTACTAGCACAGCAGTTACAGCTTGCGACTGAGCCGGTGTGGTTGGAGCAAGTCCATGGTACTCGAGTGATTGATTTGGCCGATATCGCCCCAATTAATCTTACTCAAGACGCTCAATCAGAGTGTGTGGCCTTGCAAAATACGCCACCTTTGGTCGCTGATGCCAGCTATACCGACCTCGCTGGACGGGTTTGCGTAGTGATGACCGCTGATTGCTTGCCAGTGCTTTTGTGTAATCAACTAGGGACTGAAGTTGCTGCTGCCCATGCCGGTTGGCGCGGACTGTGTGATGGGGTGATTGAGGCGACCGTGGCGCATTTTACCTCAAAGCCAAACGAACTTATCGCCTACTTAGGGCCGGCTATTGGCCCTAGCGCTTTTGAAGTCGGTGCCGAAGTGCGTGCCGCCTTTATGGCAAAAGATCCTAATGCGGAAAGTTGTTTTATTGCGCGAGGCGATAAATACCTCGCCGATATTATCGGATTAGCCAAATTACGCTTAAAGCAACTGGGTATTACACAGATCCACAGCGCCGATATTTGCACTGTATTGAATCAGGATTATTTCTCCTATCGCCGCGATAAAATCACTGGTCGTATGGCTTCCTTGATCTGGCTTAAGTCTTAAGTTTATTCCCCTATAATTTGTATTTATTTCTAGCCATCTAGCTTGAAATTGGTCAAATAGCCCCCATCTTTTAACTAACAAAATGCTGTACCTTATTTGTGAGTTTTAGGAGGCTGTATGCGACTCGATCGTATGACTAATAAATTTCAGCTTGCCATCTCAGATGCCCAGTCGTTAGCACTTGGGCGTGATCATCAGTTTATCGAACCGCTACATTTGATGATGGCGCTGCTCAACCAGGATTCTGGTTCTATCCATCCCTTATTAACCCAAGCTGGCATTCGGGTGAGTGCGCTGCGCTCGCTCTTGAGCCAAGAGCTTGAACGTCTACCGCAGGTCGAAGGCACTGGCGGCGATGTACAATTATCCCAAGGGTTAATTCGTTTATTAAACCTGTGCGATAAGTTGGCGCAAAAGCGCAAAGACAAATATATCTCCAGTGAGTTGTTCGTTCTCGCGGCGCTTGAGGGCAGCGATGCGCTAGCACAATGCCTCAAAAAATCCGGTGCGAACAAAGAGCTAATGGAACAAACCATTGAGCAAATGCGTGGTGGTCAGAATGTGGATGATCCCAATGCGGAAGATCAACGCCAAGCGCTCAAAAAGTTTACCGTTGATCTTACTGAACGTGCCGAGCAGGGCAAACTCGATCCTGTCATTGGTCGTGACGATGAAATCCGCCGCACCATTCAAGTACTGCAACGTCGTAGCAAAAACAACCCAGTGCTGATTGGTGAGCCTGGCGTGGGTAAAACCGCGATTGTTGAAGGTCTTGCTCAGCGCATTGTGAACGGCGAAGTCCCTGAAGGGATTAAAAATAAACGTGTTTTATCCTTAGATATGGGTGCACTGATTGCCGGCGCTAAATATCGTGGTGAGTTTGAAGAGCGTTTAAAAGCCGTGCTTAACGAGCTGGCGCAGGAAGAGGGCCAAGTGATCCTCTTTATCGACGAGCTGCACACAATGGTGGGCGCGGGTAAAGGCGATGGCGCCATGGATGCGGGTAACATGTTAAAGCCTGCTTTAGCCCGTGGCGATCTCCACTGTGTAGGCGCGACGACTCTTGACGAGTATCGCCAATATATTGAAAAAGATGCCGCCCTTGAGCGTCGTTTCCAAAAAGTATTAGTGGATGAGCCAAGCGTTGAAGACACCATCGCGATTTTGCGTGGCTTGAAAGAGCGTTATGAGCTGCATCACCATGTGGAAATTACCGATCCGGCGATCGTTGCGGCGGCCACTATGTCACACCGTTATGTGTCGGACCGTAAATTACCCGATAAAGCCATCGACTTGATTGACGAGGCGGCATCGAGCATCCGTATGCAGATGGATTCTAAGCCTGAATCCCTCGACAGATTGGAGCGCCGTGCTATCCAGTTGAAACTGGAAGAGCAGGCATTGGCCAAAGAAAACGATGAGGCGAGCCGCCGTCGACTCGAACATTTACGTGTCGAGTTGCATGAGGTTGAAGCTAAGGCGTCGGAGCTCAATGAAATCTGGCGCACCGAAAAAGCGGCGTTGGCAGGTACTCAGCATATTAAAGCTGACCTTGAGCAAGCGCGGATGGATTTAGAAGTCGCGCGCCGCGCCGGTGATTTAACGCGTATGTCCGAGCTGCAATATGGCCGTATTCCAGAGCTTGAAAAGCAATTGGACTTGGCATCGCAAGCTGAAATGCAGGATATGACACTGCTGCGCAATAAAGTTACTGACTTAGAAATCGCCGAAGTGTTATCAAAGGCGACGGGTATTCCGGTTTCTAAGATGCTCGAAGGCGAGCGTGAAAAACTGTTACAAATGGAAGTGGCACTGCATGAGCGTGTGATTGGCCAAAACGAAGCGGTAGATGCGGTCGCTAATGCGATTCGTCGTAGCCGCGCAGGGCTTGCCGATCCTAACCGTCCGATTGGTTCTTTCTTGTTCTTAGGACCAACCGGTGTGGGTAAAACCGAGTTGTGTAAGTCGTTAGCTAAGTTCCTATTCGATACAGAATCGGCCTTAGTGCGCATCGACATGTCAGAGTTTATGGAAAAACACGCAGTTTCCCGTTTAGTTGGGGCGCCTCCTGGTTATGTCGGCTATGAAGAGGGCGGTTACTTAACCGAAGCGGTGCGTCGTAAGCCTTATTCGGTGATTCTGCTCGATGAGGTGGAGAAGGCGCACCCAGACGTGTTCAACATCTTGCTGCAGGTGCTGGATGATGGCCGCTTAACCGATGGTCAAGGCCGTACCGTCGACTTTAGAAATACGGTGATCATCATGACCTCAAACTTAGGCTCTGACATTATCCAAGAAGGATTCGGTCACTTAAGTTATAGCGAAATGAAGAGCGCGGTGATGAATGTGGTGACCCATAGCTTTAGACCCGAGTTTTTAAACCGGATCGATGAGTCTGTGGTATTCCATCCCTTGGATGCAGAAAATATCAAGCATATTGCTTCTATCCAAATTGCTTCATTGCGTAAGCGTTTGGCAGAGAAAGACTATACGCTGGAGATCACCGACGAGGCATTATCGCTGATCGCTGAAATTGGTTTCGACCCCGTCTATGGTGCAAGACCACTGAAACGAGCCTTGCAGCAAGAGATGGAAAATCCATTAGCGCAAAAATTACTGCGTGGCGAGTTACTGCCCGGCAAACCTATCAAGGTCAGTTGCGCTGGTCGTGAGCTGGTATTCGAGCAATAATTTACGACAATCTTTGCCGTGCAAAATGCTGCTTAACCTAAACAAAAAACCGAAGTCTTGGACTTCGGTTTTTTGCCTATATCGGTTACAGATAAAATAGCGGTTAGCAATAGTATGGCATTGCCATCAAGATTTTTAGTGGTGCCTATTACAAACTCTGGGCGTTATTTTTTATTGCAAAATAGTTTGATCCGCTGTTGATTCTCAGTAATGGCTGCTTGGCGCTCTTCTTCTGTCATCGCGACAGGTTCTTTATTACCGTCTTCTTGGCGGGTGAGTTTTGTATGGGTCGTTAACACATCTAAATTATGTTTAGCGTTTTCACAAATTGCTTCTGCTTGCTTGGCATCTTTCTCTTTAATTAAAGCCGCCGATTTTTCGGACTCAGACATTTCAGGAGGCGCTTCCTTTTTAACGGGAGCTATATAGCCAATTTTACTCGGTTCAAGATCATTGCTATTCAACTGCTGCGCTTGTTGTTCCTGAGTCGGTGGTTGTTGACTGTAATGAGTTACCCCGTTCTTATCGACCCAAGTGTAAATAGCGCCCGCCAGCACGGTTTGTGTGAGCAACACTAGGCATACAAAACCTAAAAATACCACGCTCAAATTTGTTTTCATTAACATAAACATCATCCCTTAGGGCACCCATCGACATGATAGTAAAATATGCTATCTTGAAGCCTACTTCCATTCCTGTTCATAGCTTTATAAGTGTATGCAAAATTCTTCTAATCAAACAGTAAAGAATAAGGGTATCTATTTACTGCCAAATTTATTCACAACCGCAGGCTTGTTTTCCGGTTTCTACGCTGTAATTGCCTCGATGAATGCCAACTTTGAAGCGGCAGCAATCGCGATTTTTGTGGCTATGATTTGCGATGGCTTAGACGGTAGAGTGGCAAGATTAACGAATACGCAAAGTGACTTTGGTGCTGAATATGACAGTATGGCGGATATGGTGTCTTTTGGTATGGCGCCTGCGTTACTCGCCTACAATTGGGCGCTTGCAGATTTAGGCAAGGTTGGTTGGCTCGCAGCATTTATCTATTGTGCGGGCGCTGCATTAAGGTTGGCACGTTTTAATACTCAAGTCGGTGTTGCGGATAAACGTTACTTCCAAGGTTTAGCAAGTCCTGCTGCTGCGGCCGTTATTGCCGGCAGTATTTGGCTTGGTAATCAGTACTATCTCGATGGTAAGAATATCAGTTGGATTGCCGGATTGATTACAGCAATCACGGGGTTATTAATGGTGAGCAATTTCCGTTATCACTCTTTCAAGGAGATTGACTGGCGCGGCAAAGTGAATTTTATCGCCATCCTATTCGTTGTGGGTGTATTTGTTGTGGTTTCGGTTCAGCCAGCTTTAATCCTCTGCATTGGTTTTTATCTCTACGCCATTTCGGGGCCAGTGATCACTATTCGTACCGTGAGAAAGCTAAAAGTAGCCCATATTGTGGGTGATGGAGAGCATGAAAAGGAACAAGAAACAGCAGAGGGCACCAAGAGCTCAAAAAGTTCTACGGATAATCCTTAGTCCGACAGTTCCTACATTCTCAATCTTTTATGCCATGTTAGTTCTACGGTTCAAGAGTCGCCATTCCCTATTCTTGAACCGTTTCTCTGCACCGGACATACTCATCTATATATGTAAAAGTTTTAAAGCGCCCTTTCTTAAGGCTATTCGATCTATAGAATTTCCTGCACATCCTTTCTACATATGCCAAACTTACCAGCCCAAGTGAGAAAAATAGCAGCATATCCAGCCAACACTTGAAGATTTGTTGGTTATTTGTTCACTCGGCAGGTTTTGTTAAAAAAGCGCTTGCACAAAAAGTTCTGCTGCCTATAATGCGCATCCACTGACACGGCAGACAGCGAAAGCGAGCGCGGTTTCAGTGCGAATCGAATGCAAAATGTGCAGTTGATTCGAAAGCCTCAAGAAGTTTGCAAAAACGCCTTGACGCGACAAGGGAAATGCGTAGAATACGCAGCCCTGACCCAGTGAGCGGTAACGCAAGCGATGAGGTCAAATGCTCTTTAACAATCTAAACAAGAAATCTGTGTGGACACTCACAGGTGTTGAGTTAATCGAAATTACTTTACTTTCGAGTAAGTAATCAAAGAATTAAATCAATGAATGAGTGTTCATAGCAATATGTACAGTTTGTTTTGGCACTTCTTTTAACTAGGAAATGTTGAAACAACAATCAGAATTCATTGAGCCGTTTGACGTAAGTCGAACAACAAAACTTTAATTGAAGAGTTTGATCATGGCTCAGATTGAACGCTGGCGGCAGGCCTAACACATGCAAGTCGAGCGGCAGCACAAGGGAGTTTACTTCTGAGGTGGCGAGCGGCGGACGGGTGAGTAATGCCTAGGGATCTGCCCAGTCGAGGGGGATAACAGTTGGAAACGACTGCTAATACCGCATACGCCCTACGGGGGAAAGGAGGGGACCTTCGGGCCTTCCGCGATTGGATGAACCTAGGTGGGATTAGCTAGTTGGTGAGGTAATGGCTCACCAAGGCGACGATCCCTAGCTGTTCTGAGAGGATGATCAGCCACACTGGGACTGAGACACGGCCCAGACTCCTACGGGAGGCAGCAGTGGGGAATATTGCACAATGGGGGAAACCCTGATGCAGCCATGCCGCGTGTGTGAAGAAGGCCTTCGGGTTGTAAAGCACTTTCAGTAGGGAGGAAAGGGTGAGTCTTAATACGGCTCATCTGTGACGTTACCTACAGAAGAAGGACCGGCTAACTCCGTGCCAGCAGCCGCGGTAATACGGAGGGTCCGAGCGTTAATCGGAATTACTGGGCGTAAAGCGTGCGCAGGCGGTTTGTTAAGCGAGATGTGAAAGCCCTGGGCTCAACCTAGGAATAGCATTTCGAACTGGCGAACTAGAGTCTTGTAGAGGGGGGTAGAATTCCAGGTGTAGCGGTGAAATGCGTAGAGATCTGGAGGAATACCGGTGGCGAAGGCGGCCCCCTGGACAAAGACTGACGCTCATGCACGAAAGCGTGGGGAGCAAACAGGATTAGATACCCTGGTAGTCCACGCCGTAAACGATGTCTACTCGGAGTTTGGTGTCTTGAACACTGGGCTCTCAAGCTAACGCATTAAGTAGACCGCCTGGGGAGTACGGCCGCAAGGTTAAAACTCAAATGAATTGACGGGGGCCCGCACAAGCGGTGGAGCATGTGGTTTAATTCGATGCAACGCGAAGAACCTTACCTACTCTTGACATCCACAGAAGACTGCAGAGATGCGGTTGTGCCTTCGGGAACTGTGAGACAGGTGCTGCATGGCTGTCGTCAGCTCGTGTTGTGAAATGTTGGGTTAAGTCCCGCAACGAGCGCAACCCCTATCCTTATTTGCCAGCACGTAATGGTGGGAACTCTAGGGAGACTGCCGGTGATAAACCGGAGGAAGGTGGGGACGACGTCAAGTCATCATGGCCCTTACGAGTAGGGCTACACACGTGCTACAATGGCGAGTACAGAGGGTTGCAAAGCCGCGAGGTGGAGCTAATCTCACAAAGCTCGTCGTAGTCCGGATTGGAGTCTGCAACTCGACTCCATGAAGTCGGAATCGCTAGTAATCGTGGATCAGAATGCCACGGTGAATACGTTCCCGGGCCTTGTACACACCGCCCGTCACACCATGGGAGTGGGCTGCAAAAGAAGTGGGTAGCTTAACCTTCGGGGGGGCGCTCACCACTTTGTGGTTCATGACTGGGGTGAAGTCGTAACAAGGTAGCCCTAGGGGAACCTGGGGCTGGATCACCTCCTTACCTATACGACTAACTCGATGTTTGTTGAGTGTTCACACAGATGGCTTGTTGAACTTCCTGTAAAGGAAGGGAGAGCGACATGCACCGCGAGCCGGTATGCATTGTTCTTTAACAATTTGGAAAGCTGATAGTAATTAACGCAATGATGTCTGTCGTTGTGTTAATACGAAAAAAATTGAGTTCTTAAAACACTTGTTAAGTGTCTTGAATATTCAAGTCTAAGGCGAGTCCATCTTCTTGGTCGAAGATGAGACAAGTAAAACCAGCTGGTCGCAACGACTCAAGTGGCTCACGCAAGTGAAACCTATTTGGGTTGTATGGTTAAGCGACTAAGCGTATACGGTGGATGCCTTGGCAGTCAGAGGCGATGAAGGACGTAGTAACTTGCGAAAAGCGTTGGCGAGCTAGTAACAAGCATTTGAGCTAACGATGTCCGAATGGGGGAACCCGGCCGCATAAGCGGTCATCATTAAGTGAATACATAGCTTAATGAGGCAAACGAGGGGAACTGAAACATCTAAGTACCCTTAGGAAAAGAAATCAACCGAGATTCCCCTAGTAGCGGCGAGCGAACGGGGATTAGCCCTTAAGTCAGAGGGGTGTTAGTGGAATGGTCTGGAAAGTCCAGCGGCACAGGGTGATAGCCCCGTACACGAAAACTAACCTTTGATGAAAACGAGTAAGGCGGGACACGTGATATCCTGTTTGAATATGGGGGGACCATCCTCCAAGGCTAAATACTCCTGACTGACCGATAGTGAACCAGTACCGTGAGGGAAAGGCGAAAAGAACCCCTGTGAGGGGAGTGAAATAGAACCTGAAACCGTATACGTACAAGCAGTGGGAGCGGTTCTTGAGACCGTGACTGCGTACCTTTTGTATAATGGGTCAGCGACTTACGTTTTGTAGCGAGGTTAAGCGAATAGCGGAGCCGTAGGGAAACCGAGTGTTAACTGCGCGTTTAGTTGCAAGGCGTAGACCCGAAACCCGGTGATCTAGCCATGGGCAGGTTGAAGGTTGAGTAACATCAACTGGAGGACCGAACCGACTAATGTTGAAAAATTAGCGGATGACTTGTGGCTGGGGGTGAAAGGCCAATCAAACCGGGAGATATCTGGTTCTCCTCGAAAGCTATTTAGGTAGCGCCTCGAGCGAATACCATTGGGGGTAGAGCACTGTTAAGGCTAGGGGGTCATCCCGACTTACCAACCCTTTGCAAACTCCGAATACCAATGAGTACTACTCGGGAGACAGACGGCGGGTGCTAACGTCCGTCGTCAAAAGGGAAACAACCCAGACCGTCAGCTAAGGTCCCAAAGTGTATGTTAAGTGGGAAACGATGTGGGAAGGCTTAGACAGCTAGGATGTTGGCTTAGAAGCAGCCATCATTTAAAGAAAGCGTAATAGCTCACTAGTCGAGTCGGCCTGCGCGGAAGATGTAACGGGGCTAAACATACCACCGAAGCTACGGGTGCAATTCATTAGAGTTGCGCGGTAGAGGAGCGTTCTGTAAGCCGTTGAAGGTGAAGGGGTAACCCACACTGGAGGTATCAGAAGTGCGAATGCTGACATGAGTAACGATAAAGGGGGTGAAAAACCCCCTCGCCGAAAGACCAAGGGTTCCTGTCCAACGTTAATCGGGGCAGGGTGAGTCGACCCCTAAGGTGAGGCCGAAAGGCGTAATCGATGGGAAACAGATTAATATTTCTGTACTTCCGCTAACTGCGATGGAGAGACGGAGAAGGCTAGGCTAGCGCGGCGTTGGTAGTCCGCGTTTAAGGTGGTAGGTGGGTGACTTAGGCAAATCCGGGTCACTATACACTGAGAGCTGATGACGAGTCCCCAAGGGGATGAAGTAGTTGATGCCATGCTTCCAGGAAAATCTTCTAAGCTTCAGGTTAGCGGGAATCGTACCCCAAACCGACACAGGTGGTCGGGTAGAGAATACCAAGGCGCTTGAGAGAACTCGGCTGAAGGAACTAGGCAAAATGGTACCGTAACTTCGGGAGAAGGTACGCTCTTGTTGGTGATGAGACTTGCTCTCTAAGCTGACGGGAGTCGCAGATACCAGGTGGCTGCAACTGTTTATCAAAAACACAGCACTGTGCAAACTCGCAAGAGGAAGTATACGGTGTGACGCCTGCCCGGTGCCGGAAGGTTAATTGATTGGGTTATCGCAAGAGAAGCTCATGATCGAAGCCCCGGTAAACGGCGGCCGTAACTATAACGGTCCTAAGGTAGCGAAATTCCTTGTCGGGTAAGTTCCGACCTGCACGAATGGCGTAATGATGGCCACGCTGTCTCCAGCCGAGACTCAGTGAAGTTGAAATTGCGGTGAAGATGCCGTATACCCGCGGCTAGACGGAAAGACCCCGTGAACCTTTACTATAGCTTGGCACTGAACATTGACCCTACATGTGTAGGATAGGTGGGAGACTATGAAGTTGGAACGCTAGTTCTGATGGAGTCGTCCTTGAAATACCACCCTTGTAGTGTTGATGTTCTAACTTGGCCCCATTATCTGGGGTAAGGACAGTGCCTGGTGGGTAGTTTGACTGGGGCGGTCTCCTCCCAAAGAGTAACGGAGGAGCACGAAGGTTGGCTAAGTACGGTCGGACATCGTACGGTTAGTGCAATGGCATAAGCCAGCTTAACTGCGAGACAGACACGTCGAGCAGGTACGAAAGTAGGTCATAGTGATCCGGTGGTTCTGAATGGAAGGGCCATCGCTCAACGGATAAAAGGTACTCCGGGGATAACAGGCTGATACCGCCCAAGAGTTCATATCGACGGCGGTGTTTGGCACCTCGATGTCGGCTCATCACATCCTGGGGCTGAAGTCGGTCCCAAGGGTATGGCTGTTCGCCATTTAAAGTGGTACGCGAGCTGGGTTCAGAACGTCGTGAGACAGTTCGGTCCCTATCTGCCGTGGGCGTTGGATGATTGAGGGGAGTTGCTCCTAGTACGAGAGGACCGGAGTGAACGAACCGCTGGTGTTCGGGTTGTCATGCCAATGGCATTGCCCGGTAGCTATGTTCGGAATCGATAACCGCTGAAAGCATCTAAGCGGGAAGCGAGCCCCAAGATGAGTCATCCCTTGGACTATAAGTCCACTAAAGAGCCGTTCGAGACTAGGACGTTGATAGGTCAGGTGTGTAAGCGTTGTGAGGCGTTGAGCTAACTGATACTAATGACTCGAGAGGCTTAACCATACAACCCAGATGGGTTTTGCTAAGTAGCACTTAGACGAATACAAACACTTAAGAAGTGGTCATAAAATGCTCCTGCATTTATGACATCAAGTACCTCCATATACTTGTGAACTCAAACAGCTTTCCAAATTCATTTACTGCCCACATAAGATGGGGAGTAGATACCAAATTTGCTTGGTGACAATAGCATTGTGGTCCCACCTGATCCCATCCCGAACTCAGAAGTGAAACGCAATCGCGCCGATGGTAGTGTGGGGTCTCCCCATGTGAGAGTAGGTCATCGCCAAGCGCCTAACTAAACAATGAAGCCAGCTGAATAAGCTGGCTTTTTTGCATTTAGTGTTTTCAGTTCTTGCTTTTTTCACTTTTACATTCTCCCTTAGATACCATTTCAGATTGGGTTACTCTAAAAATTTAGGTACATAACATCAGGCCAATAAAAAGAGCAACCTAGGCTGCTCTATTCTGAATTGGGGTTAGCGTGACCATGCTAGTTTGCTGCTGCGCAAAAAGTAACGAATAAGCTTATTGCCCATTAATTTTGGCTTTGAACTTTGCTTTAGTGACGTCATCGGCGAGTTGATACCAATAATCCAGCATATGGCTGATTTCGGCTTGAGTTGGTGAATCAGGCGCTGTGCTTTGTGTTATTGCAGCTGTGGATGCGACTGCTGTGGTGGTAACTATAGTGGACGTCGCAGAAGAGGTGGCAGGCAGAGTTGGTGCACTCGTTGTCGCTGATACTTGAGGCAGGCTTTGCTGAGTGGTAAACGTTATCGAGGCGGGATGTTGTCCCTGATTATACTGAAAGATTTCCTGCTCGAAGTTTCGGCCTATCTGTAACCCGTTTTTCACTAATCTATCTTGGTCGAACGCAATCACTTGATTATGCTTATCTAAAAGCATGAGTAATGGTAACTCATCGAATTGCTTTGCAGCCTTAGCCGAATCTATATTGGGCAGTTTGAGATGTAATTCTTGGTCTGTTTGATTAAAGCGAATGACCAGCACGTCCGATTGATAGCGTACTGAATTTGCCTGTTTACGGTATTGAGCATTGTAGCGAAAAGCGATTTGGTTCAATCCATTACTTAGCGTAACAGGTGAGGTGTTTAATGGCTTTTGTCCATTTACGGTGAGCAGCTCGACATCGCTTGGAAGCTTTAGAATGATTTCGGCACAAACGGGTTGTAGGCTGGCAAGCAATAGGGTTGATGCACACAGTATAGAAGGGGATTTCATAAGCTTTCTCTTCGTTTATATCACGTATTAATGATAAGTGAGATAGCGGATTACACAAAACCTTAGATGGCAAAGGAATAAACTCATTTAGTTTATTTTGTTAAGGTTTAGAGCATGCAGGGATGAAACTAAAAGAAAAGGCTCACGAAGAGCCTTTTCTGATCCAAAGCACGAAGCTAGGTTAAACCTAATTCTCTTTAACTTAATCTAAGTGGAAGTAATGCAAATTACTTTGCTTTATCTTGGCTTAGGTTGATGCGGTACACGGCAAAACCGAGTTCATCTTTACTCAGTTTGGTCATTTCGCGTTGTTTATTCGCTTCGATAAAGGTTGCGGCTTTATCGCTATCTTGGGTTTGGAAGCGAATATCAAGGGTCACATTCGTGTTGATGGTTTTGAAATCCCAGTTGTAGTCAGCACTTGGGTTTACCATGCCTTCGTACTTGCCTGTTGCTTCATTGTACTTAGATTGCGCTGTGATATAGGCCGCTAAGGCTTCACGGTTGGTATCTGGCAGTTCCAGAACCACATGGTCACTGCCTGTACCGGCGAACTTACCACCAAAGGCGCGATAGTTATTTGAGGCCACGATAAATTCTTTGGCTGCAAATTCTTCGCCAGTGAATACTTTGCCATTTTCATCGGTATAGCTTAAATCGACGATACGGTTAGCATTGGCGTTGACAACAGCGCAGTCACGGTCGAATTTACTTGGTTGAGTGACATCAATTTTATAAGTTAAACCATCGAGTACGTCGAAGTTGTAGGTTGGATGACCGTCCCAGTTGATTAACTCCTGTGGCGTTGTTTTACTTGGGTCGATTTGCTTAAACTGGTTAGCGGAACATTCCAGCCAGTCTTTCAGCTCTGCACCTGTGGCCTTTACCGCCACCATGGTATTAGGATAGAGATAAAGATCAGCAGCATTTTTAAAGGTTAATGCGCCTTTATCCACCTGTACGTATTGGTCTGCATCGCTGGTTGTGCCATGGCGTCCGCCGGCTTTGAATGGCGCAGAGGCCGATAATACAGGCAGATCTTTTAGCGCTTCAGGGAGTTTGGCTTTGACGTTGGCAATTTGTGCATCGGAAACGATTTGCACCGTTGGATCGTCCTGCACTAAGGTCAAGAAGCTATACATATCGGCGGCAGCAACCCCAATTGGCTCATCCACGAAGGCAAGCGTGCCTTGGTGCTCTTCAGCTACGGCATCGATAATTTCTTGGTCACGGTCGACTAATGGCGTTTTAGTTGCGCCATCATAGATAGGACGAGCCTTAGTCGTTGCACTAAGTACCATCCATTTACCGTCTTTACGCTCTAGTTTAAAGTCAACCACACCTAAGTTGTCACCCCAACGTCCAGGCATGACGGCTGGGACGCCGTTTAATAGACCCTTGGTCACATCTGTATTAGGTAGGTCGGCATATTTGGCATCGGGGAAGATGGAGTGGCTGTGACCAAACATAATGGCATTAATATCTTTTACATTCGTTAACGCGTAGGTAGCGTTTTCCGCCATGGGATCGCCAGGATTCTCTGTTGAACCGATACCAGAGTGGGGGATCGCGATAATCAAATCAGCGCCTTTCGCCTTCATTTCAGGCACATATTTCTTTGCTGTCTCGACGATATCTTCAACCTTAACTTTGCCAGTAAGATTTTGTTTATCCCACAATAAGATTTGTGGCGGCACAAAACCAATATAACCAATCTTAATGGTTTGGTTATTTCCTTCGTTATCGATAATTTGTTTTTCTTTAATGATATATGGGGTGAATAAATGCTCACCTTTTTTCACATTATTCCAACAACCGTTTTCATCAGCACAATATACGTTGGCGTTAATATAAGGAAATTTAGCACCATGAAGTGATTTATTTAAAAAATCTAAGCCATAGTTAAATTCGTGATTCCCGATATTCCCCACTTCATAATCTAGTAGGTTCATCGCTTTATAAGCCGGGTGAACATCACCCATTTGCAGACCGACTTTAGCCATATAGTCGCCCATTGGACTGCCTTGAAGTAGGTCACCGTTATCAACGAGCACACTGTTTTTGGACTCCTGACGAGCCGCATGAATTAAACTTGCGGTACGCGCGAGACCAATTGTTGGATCGACTTTGCCGTTGTAGTAGTTGAAATCCATGATATTCGTGTGCAGATCGGTGGTTTCTAGTACACGTAAATCCGCTTGAACAATTGGCTCATCATCTGAGCCACAGGCGCTTACACCAAGGGCGGCAGTGATCATCACTGCGAGTAGTTTTTTATTTAACATAGTTTTCTCTATTTATATTTATGTGACCCTAATACATGCTCTATTTTTGAGCATGTCCATCATCCAGTTAACTCATATTCTGAAAACTGTTCTGAAAACGATTAGTTACAGAAGCATTAAGTTAACGAGCAGGATTATAAAGACATTTGATGATCTGAATGTGACATTAATTGGATAAAGGCTGTATTAAATTGTGACAATGAATTTGATTGGTTAAATTACAGTCGATATATGACGTGATTTTTGTTTGTCTGTTGGATAAACACTTGGATTGGTTGTTTGTTAAAAATAATTAATATTTGTTATTTAAATGGTTTGGTTTTAAGCCGATTTTTATATCGTTATCGCGTTAACCTTTAGCGTTTTTATAATTGTTCTTAGGTAACTTATTATTTTTAAATTAAATTATTTTTATATTTATCATGTTGTTTATAATTTTTGTTATTCAGATGTAATGTGGGCATGGCAGTGGTGCTCGCTTGATGATGTTATTTGAGGTTCGTCACACATAAAGCGATACAATTTAGCCTTGAATACGTTGGTCGAAAGCTTGGCTGAATGGCGGTTAACTTGCTAAGGTTGTGCATCGACGACAGTGCCTTGAAGATGCACTCGTTGGAAGAGAAGCCAAAATCCGTTACTCGCACCTTTCACTTAAAAAATATAAAGACAGGGCAGTGACACTTAAGGGAGTTAATATGCGTAAGTCTGTTATTTTTACCGCTGTTACCGCGGCGTTGTTATTGGGCGCCTGTTCTGAAAATTCTGCTGTAAATTCTGAAGCGACTAATGCTGTTGCAGCCAAAGCTGCTTCAACATCAGCTCAAATAGATGCGACCAATGTGTTATTAAGCAAGAGTCCATTACAAGATCAAGCTCCGCAGTTTAATTTGATCAAGAGCTCGGATTATGCCCCCGCCTTTGCGCAGGGGATAAAAGAGCACGAGGCTGAAATCGCCGCCATTATTGGCAATAAACAGGCACCGACCTTTGAGAATACCATTTTAGCTATGGAAACGTCGGGTGGGTTGTTGACTCGAGTGTCACGCACCTTCTTTAACCTGGCGGGTTTGATCTCCGATGATAATTTTCAAAAAACGGAGGCGGATTTAGCGCCTAAGTTATCGGCTCATCGCGATAACATTTATTTAGATCCAAGCTTATTTGCACGTGTTGAAACCGTGTATCAACAACGTGACACGTTAAATGCTGAAGATAAGCGCCTAGTCGAGTTTTATTACGAGCAGTTTGTGCGTGCTGGGGCCAAATTATCCGATGCCGATAAAGCCCAAATGCGTGATTTCAACGCTGAGTTGGCCACCCTTGCGACTGAGTTTTCCCAAAACAGCTTAAAGTCATTTAAAGACGATGTGATTGTCGTGACAGACAAGGCACAGCTAGACGGTTTATCTGACAGTGAAATCGCGACCTTAGCGGCCGCAGCGCAAGCAGCGGGTAAAACGGGTTACTTGATTACCTTAGTGAACACGACGCGTCAGCCTATTTTAGCCAGTTTAAATAATCGTGAACTGCGCCAAAAAGTCTGGGAAACCTCGGCCCACCGCGCCGTTGCTAGCAATGGCCCTTTAATCGTGAAGATGGCGCAGCTGCGCGCCAAGAAAGCTAATTTACTCGGCTTTGATACTTGGGCTGCCTATGCCGTGGCCGACCAAATGGCTAAAACGCCAAGCGCAGTGTATGAAATTTTAGATGACTTGGCGCCTAAGGCGTTGGCTCACGCTAAGGTCGATGCGGCGGATATCCAAGCTGAAATCAAAAAAGCTGGCGGCAATTTTGAATTGCAACCTTGGGATTGGGCTTATTACGCCGAGAAAGTGCGCCAACAAAAGTATGCCCTCGACGAGAGCAGCATCAAACCTTATTTTGAATTCAATTCAGTGCTCAAGGATGGTTTGTTCTTCGCAATGAACAAACTCTACGGCATTAGCATTAAACCTCGCACCGATTTACCAGTATGGCATAGCGATGTGCTCGCCTTTGAGGTTTTCGATAAAGACAACAGCTCAATTGGCCTGTTCTATCTTGACCCTTATGCCCGTGAAGGTAAGGGCGGCGGCGCGTGGATGGATGAGTTTGTCACTCAGAGCGGACTACTCGGTACTAAACCGGTTGTGTATAACGCCCTGAATATCCCGAAACCTGCTGACGGCCCAACCTTGATGACCTTCGATGAAGTGACCACTATGTTCCATGAATTTGGTCATGCGGTGCACGGTTTATTCTCCAAGGTGAAATACCCGAGCGTGGCAGGTACCTCTACGGCGCGCGACTTTGTAGAGTTTCCATCTCAAGTTAACGAAGATTGGAACATTGACCCAGCAGTCATTGCCAATTACGCCAAGCACTATCAAACTGGTGAACCTATTCCTAAAGCCTTACTCGATAAAATCTTAGCCTCCAATAAATTTGGTCAAGGTTTTGATACTGTTGAGTATTTAGCGGCTGCATTACTGGATATGGAATGGCACTCGATTGGTGCCGACACCCAAATCAAGGATGTGGAACAGTTTGAGCATCAAGTGTTAGCCAAACATGGCCTCGATTTCGCGCCGATCCCACCGCGTTATAAGTCGAGCTATTTTAGCCATGCCTTCTCGGGTGGCTATTCAGCCGGTTATTACGCTTACCTGTGGACAGAAGTGTTTGCCGCCGATGCCTTCGCCTATATGGGCCAACATGGGGGCTTAAAAGCTGAAAACGGCGATAAGTTCCGTGAAGCGGTATTGTCTAAAGGCAACAGCGAAGATTTAATGCAGAATTACATCCACTTTACTGGTCAAAAACCTACGACCGATGCCTTATTAAAACGTCGTGGTTTAGTCGACTAAACGAGTCATTGTAAAAAGGGCCAACGGCTTGGTAGGGCAACCTATCAAGCCTTTTTTTACGCTATTGTTTTTCGATAATCTTTACTCTAAAATCCCGCCACATTTGACTGTGGGATAACTTCTTTATCCCGTATCGACGCCCCTCGAAAATCAGGCTCAGTTTCCCCTCCTTTGAGCCCTTGAGTACAGCTAAAGCGTAGCCTCTTTATATTGGATGTAGCATTAATGGTTTCGCAATTAAGTGAAGCAGTGCTGGATGTGATCGCTGACGCCTTGGTAGACAAAGGCTATATCTTTTTACCCGAGTTAGTTCCTAGTCATATAAGCCAAGTATTGCTGGAAAAAGTTCGAACAACAGAAATACATGAGTTGAAAGCGGCCTCCATCGGACGTGGTGCAGAACAACAACTTAACCCCGATATTCGTCGTGATCGGATTCAGTGGTTAGAGGAGCAGCATGAGCCTGATTCACTCTATTTGGATTTGATGATGCAATTAAAGGATGGGCTCAATCGTCGCTTATTTATGGGGTTGTTTGACTATGAAAGTCATTATGCTGTGTATCAACCCGGCGCTTTTTATAAGAAGCATGTGGATGCGCTAAAAGGCAGTCAAAACCGCATCTTAACCACGGTGTTTTTCTTAAATCCGGATTGGACGCCAGCAGACTGCGGCGAGCTGATTATTTACGATGAAGCCGATAATGTGATTGAACGTATAGCGCCAAAAATGGGGCACTTTGTGATTTTCTTAAGCGAGCGTTTTCCCCATGAGGTGACAAAAACCTTGGCGCAACGTAACAGTATTGCCGGTTGGTTTAGGGTGAGCACCAGCATGCATGGCTTTTAAAAGGGCTAAAAAAACCACCTTAGTTAAGGTGGTTTTTTGTATACAGTGATTCAATCCAAGGTATTAGGCTAAAGATGCTTGAGTATCTTTGGCATTAAACTGTTCAATATCCAACTCATTTTCTGATTTACCAATCACAACGGCAGTCATCATATCGCCAGTTACGTTCGTCGCGGTGCGGATCATATCGATAATACGGTCGATTGCGGCGATAAAGGCAATACCTTCGAGCGGTAACCCAATCACACCTAAGGTCACTGTTAACATCACCATTGCGCTGCCTGGCACGCCAGCAGTACCGACAGAGGCAACCGTGGCGGTGACGGCAATCATCACATAATCTAAGGTATCGAGTGGAATGCCGTAAATCTGCGCGATAAAAATAGCCGAAATTGCAGGATAGATACCACCACAGCCATCCATGTTCATGGTGGCACCGAGCGGCATAACAAAGGCGCTGTAGCGCTTAGAAACGCCCATGGTTTCAACTGCTCTAGTACTGGCAGGCAACGTGCCAAAGCTTGAAGAGGTACTAAAAGCCACTAATTGCGCAGGCATAGCCTTGCGGAAAAATTGCATAGGGCTTAAGCCTGCAAATTTCACAAAGCCACCATACACAAAAATCATATGTATCAGGGCTGCAATATAGATTGCGGCGATAAACTTACCTAGAGGTAATAGGGTCGATAAACCATATTCACCCACCACCCAAGCCATCAAACCAAATACACCAATTGGGGTGAGTTTTAACACCATGCGAGTCAGTTGAAACATCACTTCGGCGCCCGCTTCAATTGTGCGTTTAAGCGGCTCAGCCTTCTCGCCAACCTTGTTGATGGCAATCCCGACTAAAGCGGCAAACACAATAATTTGCAGTACTTTACCTTCGGCCAGTGAGGCAAATGGATTGACAGGGATCATATCGAGTAGCACCTGCGCAAACCCTGGTATATTGCGCTCACGCACTTCAGTGGTGGCCAGTTGCATCGTGCCGCCCATATCAATAAGCGAACCAACGGCTAAGCCGATTAACGAGGCGATTGTACCTGTTAGCATAAACATGCCTAAGGTCTTAAGGCTTAAGCGTTTTAGATTGGTTTGAGAGCCTAGCGAGGTAATACTTACCACGATAGCGCAGAAGACCAGTGGCGCAACTAGCATCTTTATCGCGCTAATAAATAGATCGCCAAGCGGTTTAAGCACAGTTGCGCTTTCGCCTAATAACACGCCAACGAGCGCACCTAAGATAAAGCCTGTGAGGACTTTTTGCCAAAAAGGGATGCGGCTAATAGTTTGAAGGATCATGCGTTTTCCAAAAATATATCATTACAAGCCCATAGACCTGAGATGCTAGTATGTGTATCCACTTGAAGTAAATGAACTTATACCAAGCGGCGCGTCAGGTACAGGACAATTTCTGCCATTAAAAGGCATTGTATCGGCAGTGACAGGGTTATAACAAACCGATTTTCTTATAACTTATTGTGATAAATGAGTTTGTTGTGAAACAGTTGGTTTTTACATCGTTTTAACGTCAAGGTTGTAACCCAATATTTAATGTAAAAAATTATTAATTTCATAGAGTAAGTTTTTATGTCGGACTTAATTGTCATGTTTTCGGGAGCTTTTTTGGCGGCCACCTTGTTACCGGGTGGATCTGAAGTTTTGCTCGTCGCCCTGTTAAATAAAGCCCCGCAAGCTTGGTTAGCATTAGTTGCTGTAGCCAGTATTGGTAATACCTTAGGGGCGATGACAAGTTTTTATCTTGGACGTTTAGGGCGGTTTGCGAAGTCCCCAGAGGCATTGAGTGAAGGCAAACATGCCAAAGCCTTAACACTTATCGAGCGTTATGGCGTGTGGTCCTTATTACTGTCGTGGGCACCGATTATCGGGGATATATTATGTTTACTTGCGGGTTGGTTAAAGCTACCCATGTTACCCGCGTTGAGTATGATTTTTATCGGTAAAATAGTTCGTTATCTTATGGTAGCTGCAGTGACATTACACTGGCTTGGTTGATTTATTAACGCAGTTGTTCGGTTAAAGGGCGGGATTTAGTAAAGGAAGTCATTGTATTACTTGGAACTTTACTGATATTTAAGCGTCTTAAGTGATTGTGGATAAAAGGTTTTGAGCTGAGCTAATTTTTAGCCCATTGATGTATAAGGGGAATACTTTGAAAAAATGGATACTAGCGGTTGCGATTTCCGCTGCACTTGCAGGCTGCGCCTCTGAAACTTCAACCCAAATACCTACAGGTATAAGGTTAATTGAAAATGTGCAACTCACAGATTCACAAGTCGGTATTCCCTATAAAAAATATCAGCTTGCTAATGGCCTTACCGTAATTTTGCATCAGGATCGCTCTGATCCTCTAGTGCATGTTGATGTGACTTATCATGTCGGCTCAGCCCGTGAACTCGCTGGTCGCTCTGGGTTCGCTCATTTGTTTGAACATATGATGTTCCAAGGCTCAGAGCACGTTGCCGATGAGCAGCATTTTGAGGTGGTGACCGAGGCGGGTGGAATGCTTAACGGTTCCACTAATACTGATAGAACCAACTATTTTGAGACAGTCCCTAGCAATCAGCTCGAAAAAATGCTGTGGCTTGAGTCTGACCGTATGGGCTTTTTATTGCCAGCGCTGACCAGTGAGAAATTTGAAGTGCAGCGTGAGACGGTAAAAAATGAGCGCGCTCAACGGATTGATAATCAACCCTATGGCCGAATGAGCGAGCGTTTTAATCAAGCTATGTTTCCAGTTGGGCATCCATATTCCTGGCCTGTTATTGGCTGGCCTGAGGATCTTAACCGCGCCACAGTGGATGATGTTAAGCACTTTTTCCAGCGCTGGTACGGCCCTAATAATGCAACGCTGACGATTGGTGGCGATTTTGATGAGCAGCAAGCTTTAGCTTGGGTTAATAAATACTTTGGCGAAATCCCCCGAGGCCCAGAGGTTCAGTCCGAACCTAAGACCTTAGTTACGCTTGATAAGACCCGCTATATTTCGATGGAAGATAACGTACATTTACCACTGATCCGTATAGGTTTTCCGACTGTGTATGCCAGTCATCCCGATGAGGCTGCGCTGGATTTATTAGCCAATATTTTAGGTGGGGGGAAAACCTCATTAATCTATAAAAATCTGGTGAAGGATGGTTATGCAGTGCAGGCCAGCGTGAGCCAACCTTGTCAGGAGTTGGCATGCCAGATGTCGATTTACGCCCTAGCTAATCCACAAAAAGAGACGACGCTTGCTGAGCTTGAGCAGCGGATCTTGGCATCTATTAATGAGTTCGAGCAGCGCGGCGTGACCGACGAAGACTTGCAAAAAGTAAAAGTCCAGTTTGAGGCCGATAGCATATTTGGTCTGCAAAGTGTCAAAGGAAAAGTATCGACTTTGGCGCTAAATCAAACCTTGTTTGGTGAGCCGAATAAAATAGCTTCTGACCTTGCTCGTTACGCTAATGTCACTAAAGACGATGTGATGCGCGTATTTAAAAAATACATCAAAGACAAACCTATGGTGGTGATGAGTGTGGTGCCGCAGGGTATGAAGGCCTTAGTTGCCCATCCCGATAACTTCACTGCCCAAACGCTGCCGGTCGCCCAAACGGCGGTTGAAGGTGAATTACCTACCGCTAAATTGGTTTCAAGCTTTGATCGTTCAAAAATGCCCGCAACGGGGGCTGCGCCTGTGCTGAAAGTGCCGCAAATCTGGACCAGTAAGTTAGCCAATGGCATTGAAGTGATGGGCACTCAAAGCGCCGAAACACCAACGGTTGAGTTGGTGATTTATCTTAACGGTGGTCATCGACTCGTCCCCGTCGAAAAGGCGGGACTGGCAAGCTTAACTGCGGAAATGCTCAATGAATCGACCCAAAAGCGTAGCAGTGAACAATTGTCACAGGCGCTTGAGATGTTAGGTAGTACGGTCGATTTTAGTGCTTCGGAATATCAAAGCACGATTAAAGTTTCAGCACTCACCGAGCATTTGGATGAAACCTTAGCCATCTTAGAAGAAAAGCTATTTATGCCAGCCTTCAATGAGGCCGATTTTGCTCGGGTTAAACAGCAACAACTCCAGCAAATTCAGCATATGCAGTCTAATCCGAGTTATCAGGCCAGTGCTGCGCTGTATAGCTTGCTCTATGGTAACAATAACGCCCTTGGGGTGAGTGATGCGGGAACGTTAGATTCAGTAGCCGCGCTGACACTTGCGGATGTGAAGGCATTTTACGCCGAGCAGTATCGTGGTGCTAATGCCAAAATTATTACTGTGGCAAATCTGCCTGAAAGCGCATTGCTACCAAAACTTGCAGGATTAAGTAAATGGCAAGGTGAGGCCAGTGTATTGCCGCCACTAAAATCATTCCCTGCACTTAAAGGGGGCACTATTTATGTGATTGATAAACCCAGCGCTGCCCAGTCGGTGATCAATATTGCGAAACGCGCCTTACCCTATGATGCAACAGGCAATTATTTTAAATCGTATTTAATGAACTACCCTCTAGGGGGGGCTTTTAATAGTCGTATTAACCTTAACCTACGTGAGAATAAGGGCTATACCTATGGCGCGCGTACAAGCTTCTCGGGAGCGGGTGAAGCGGGGGAATTTATCGCCTCTAGCGATGTGCGTACTGATGTCACTGCTAAAGCCTTAAATGAGTTTATTAAAGAAATCAAAGCTTATCAGCAGCAAGGGATGACTGATGCGGAGCTGACCTTTATGCGAAACTCGGTTTCCCAAGGGCAGGCGTTGGATTATGAGACGCCTTATCAGAAGGCGGGTTTTATGCGGATGATTCAGCGTTATCAATTAAGCCAAGATTTTACTACCGAGCAGGACAAAATTATAAATACTGTAACAAAAGATGAACTCAATGCCCTCGCGGCTTCCGAGCTAGATATCTCACAAATGATCATCTTGGTTGTGGGTGACAAGGCTAAAATTGAAGCGGATTTGGCAACTTTAGGCTATCCAATTGAAACTTTAGTATTGTAAATTAGCTTTTTGGCCTTATATATACCTAACAAACCCAAAGATACGAGTTTCAACCTCTTTAGGTTGTTTGGGTATAAATTGCAGACAAGTTAATCGTGCAGCACAAAGTGGCTGTTGTCTAAAGTGTTAAAGTGTATGGCGGTGACAGCATTAGCTGTCACCGTCTGCGTTTAATCGCAGAAGAATGTAATTTGGCTTGCCCCATGGACAGGTTTAGATTTATTTTGAGGCGTATTTTGAAAGATAAGCCTCAAAATAAAGGTCTGACTGTTAACCTTGTCGCGATAGCGAACCACCAATCAGAGAAGCGCAAATTGAAGCCATTCAATGAATTAGTACAACATTTCTCGGACGCTCAAGGGCGCGCCGCACTCCTTGGCATGCAACGTGGAATTGAGCGTGAGGCGCTACGTATTGATGAATCTGGCTACCTTGCGCTAGATGGTCACCCCATCGAGTTAGGGTCGGCCTTGACTCACTCGCGTATTACAACTGACTACAGTGAAGCACTGCTTGAATTTATTACTCCGGTGAATAATCAGGTTGAGCCGCTATTGCAAGGCTTGACCCAGACCCATGCCTATAGTGTGCGGCATTTGCATGGTCAGCGTCTTTGGCCAGTGAGCATGCCCTGCTATGTAAAAGATGAGGCGAATATCCCCATTGCTCGGTACGGTACGTCGAACACGGGTAAGATGAAAACCTTGTATCGTAAGGGCTTAACTTATCGTTACGGCGCTTTGATGCAGATTATTTCTGGGGTACATTTTAACTTCTCGGTATCGCGGGAATTGTGGCAACGCCTCTATGAACTGAGCGATAAAGGCTTGAGCTTTGAGGATTTTATCTCCGAGTCTTACTTCGGACTTATCCGCAATTATCGCCGTTTGGTCTGGGTGTTGCCTTATTTGTTTGGTGCCTCTCCAGCGTTGTGTAGCTCATTTATCAAGGGTCAAAAGACCGATTTACGTTTTGAAAAGTCGGGACGCGGCACACTGTATCTACCCTATGCAACGTCGCTACGGATGAGCGATTTGGGTTATACCAATAAAGAGCAAGAAGATCTTAACATTAGCTATAACTCCCTGCCCGAGTATCTGGCGGGGATTAAAGCGGCGATTAAGATGCCATCGGCCAACTTTGCCAATATCGGCGTGAAAGTGGATGGTGAATATCGCCAGCTCAATGCTAATGTGCTGCAAATTGAAAACGAATTTTACTCGCCTATCCGCGCTAAGCGCGTCACCAAAAGTGGTGAGAAGCCCTCCGAAGCCCTTGCACGTGCAGGGGTTGAGTATATTGAGGTGCGTGCATTAGATGTGAACCCTTTTAGCCCGATTGGGATAGAGGCTAGCCAAGTGCGTTTCCTTGACTTGTTCTTACTCTATTGTTTATTAACAGATTCTCCTAAATCAGATGCGGCAGAGGAAGCTCGTTTAAGTGCTAACTTAAAATCAGTTGTACTTGAAGGCCGCAAGCTAGGGCTTGAACTGATGACCGATTCGGGTACGCGGCCATTGCAGACGTGGCTCTTGGATCTCTTTGAGCATTTGGACTCATTGGCTAAGTTACTCGATGGTGATAAACACGATTACCAAGTGGCCTTAGCCCATTGGCGTGAAGCTGTAAATGACCCACACAAAACCTTGTCGGGCCAAGTGCTTCAGCAATTGGTAACCAAGGGGCAAGATCATGGGCAGTGGGTGATGTCATTGGCACAGCAATATCATCAATATTTTATGGATTACCCCTTATCTGCTGAGGTTGTCAGCGATTATCAAGCTGAGGCACAAGCATCGCTTAACAAGCAAGCGGACATCGAAGCGGCGCAAAGTGCGGTATCCTTTGATGATTATCTGACTGACTATTTCGGCGCGCCAGCCTAATGAGTCAAGGTGTGAAGATGCGGACATTTATTCTCGCTGCCAGTTTGCTTGGGTCTACTGCGTTACTCTCAGGTTGCGCTTCATCCCCTGAAGATGATTTAAGTTGTGGTACGGTATCGGGCTATTTACAACCCGATGCTAGTACCCATTGGTATCGAGTGGTGGTGACTCATCTAGATGGTAAGCCTGTGGTCTCAAAGCCTAATTATCAATTAGCACCTGGGGAATATGAGTTTACCGTTGCCGAGTTAATTGATGCTCCATCCCTTGGGGTGTCCCTTAGTGCGCGAACGCCAAAAACCTTTACGTTAGTGGTCGAAGGGCACCAGCGTTACCACATAGGGGCATTATTCCACACGGATAAACGCTACATGGGTAAAGATACCAACTATTGGGAGCCTGGTGTGTGGCAACAAGAAAATCATGAATGTCAGTTTGATTTAAGTCCTGAAACAAAATAGTTCGTTTTAACAATGGATTGTCATTTCTGTTAATGAGTATGACCTGGAAATAGGCGCGAAGGTGATCTTAGCGCCAAAAACAGGATTGGTGCTTTGCCTCATTCTATCACTGTGCGATGATGGGCAAGTTTTACTTCTTTGGAGAACAAGCGCTTAATGAAATGGCTTTCGACAACTCTGTTATGTGCATCCATAGGTTTTCTGTCTGGTTGCGCCACTTCTCCGCCAAAATCTCCTGACAACCTTTGCGATATTTTTCAAGAACATCGTTCATGGTACGAGGCCGCTAAGGATACCCGCGATAAATGGGGCGTACCCGTGCATGTGCCTCTGGCAATGATGTATCAAGAAAGCTCGTTTAAACATAATGCGGCGCCGCCTATGCAGTACTTTTTAGGCTTTATTCCCATTGGCCGAGCCAGTGATGCCTATGGTTATGCGCAAGCCAAATCCATGACGTGGGATGACTATGTTCGCGAGACTGGTAATAGTTGGTCTTCGCGCAGTAATTTTGATGATGCCATGGATTTTATGGGCTGGTTTATTTACAAGACCAATAAAATCAATGGAATTTCTAAATGGGATGCGAAGGCGCAGTACCTCAATTACCACGAAGGTTGGGGAGGTTATCGTCGAGGCTCTTATAAGTCTAAGGCTTGGTTAGTCAAGGTTGCAGCTAAGGTGGATGATAGAGCCAAACGTTATGCGGCTCAGTATAAAACCTGCAAGGAGGATTTAGATTCTTCTTGGTTATGGCGACTATTTTTTGATTAACCTTGCGCCCATGTACGAGGAGCTTATTGACTATAAGCTGTTGCCGAATGTTTATTGCGGCAGCTGATTATTAGCCGCTATGGCTTCGAGTGCATTAACGGCCTGTTTTTTACCGCGCTTTTGCTCATACATTGCATTATCAGCCTGTTTAAAAGACTTAGCCCAATCATTATCGTAAGGGGCGATGCCTACACTAAAATTGAGATTTAGCGGCGACTCATGATGTAACTTAAGGCGCATGGCATCCAGATCGTTTTCGAGTAATTCAAGCGGGCCATGGCATAGGGCGACAAACTCATCGCCACCAAACCGAGAGATAATGCCTTTGTGTTTCCAGAAACCTAGGATTGTTTTAGCGACTTCTTTTATTGCCACATCGCCGACCTGATGTCCCTGTTGATCATTGATAATTTTGAGATTATCCATATCAATGATCACTAAAAAGCTGCCTAATTGAGCCTTAGGTTGCCAATGTTGCAGGGCATCTTCGAAGTTTTTACGGTTATAGAGTCCGGTTAAGTTGTCGAAGTTGGCGAGTTTAGTGATTTGTAATGACTTTTGATACAGGGCAATGGCGTTGCTGGCCTCGTGGGTAAGAATAGAGACCAAATTACGGTCGTAGTCGTTAAAGGCGCCAACACTACTGCTATCGAGATTCAGCATACCGTAAAGTTTGCCATCAATCCGTATTGGGCTGGAGAGAGTGGAGCGTATCGGTTGCTTGGCTGCTGTAAGCAGCACCTGTTGCTGTTCATCTGTTAGCGTGCTTGCGGCATTGATATTTTTCATATCATCCACAACGACTACACGGTCACATTTACCCTTGGTGAGTCGATACTCGAAGGATTGTTCAAGGGAAAAATTCAATTGTTTTAGCTTATTAAGATCGAGTCCAACTACTGACTCGAAATGCAGTCTATGGTTATCTTCATTGACTTTGATAATGCTGCCCATTTCTGCACCGTTAATAATAGAGA
The DNA here is from genome assembly GCF_002209245.2 of Shewanella sp. FDAARGOS_354. Lineage (NCBI taxonomy): Bacteria > Pseudomonadati > Pseudomonadota > Gammaproteobacteria > Alteromonadales > Shewanellaceae > Shewanella > Shewanella sp. FDAARGOS_354. Next base: position 4,766,017 of record NZ_CP022089.2, read on the forward strand.
CGGCTTTATTCAACAGGGCATCGAGAAATGCATGTTCATTTTTATACTGACTCGACAGGTGGGCAAGTTCGTAAATGGCATCGTTAATGTTCACGACTTGCTCTAGATGTTGCCATAGGCGAGTTAAACGCCCTTGGTGGAGATAGTAGATTAAGCTGTAGGCAATGACATAGATTAGGCACACAAACAGCAGAGGGAGAATAGTCCAGCCTTCTGTCGGAGCATTAAAAACGAACAATGAAACGAAAAGCGCTATCGGTACAATCAACAATAAGAGGTGATAGCGATAGTCTAAGCGGTCAATAGTTTTACGTTTAAAATTATCCCTTAATTTCACTCGGCAGTTCCTTTATTCGTGCTCCGGTTAGTCTGATTGAATCGCCACATCACTAACTCATTCACGCTGAGTAAGAATAAGTATATAACGAAGTTGATAAATTCACTGATAAAGGAATAAATATATTCCCTTATCAGTGATTTGCGCGGCTCGGTTAGGCTTTAGCAAACTCGGCTAAAATCCACGCAAGGGGCGCTTGGTATTGGCTTGGCATCCAAGTTTGCAACGCGCTAATACTATCTGTTAACACGCCCGTATTAGGCACTGAAAGATTTAAGTGCCCGACTTTACGGCCTGGGCGAACCTCTTTGTTGTACCAATAGAGCTCAGCATTAGGCAAGCTTAACCAGCGAGGATCGTTATCAATACCGATCAGATTGACCATCACGCATTGAAAGTTCACCTGTGGCTGCGGAATAGCAATCCCACTCAAAGCTCTTAAATGCAGTTGGAATTGATCCATATGGGTACCCGCTTGGGTCCAATGGCCTGAGTTGTGTACCCGCGGCGCTAACTCGTTAACCAGCAGCTTATCGCCAACTCGGAAACATTCCATCGCCATCACGCCGACATATTCCAGCTCATGCATAATAGCGCTCAGCATGCCTTCCGCTTGCGCTTGCAGGTGATTCAGACGAGTCAGTGGCGAAATTGAGGCCATCAAAATGCCATCTTGGTGCAGGTTGAGTGTTAATGGATAAAACACGCATTGACCTTCACGGGTACGTACGCCGACTAAGGAGACTTCTTCATCGAAGTTAATTGCTTGCTCGGCAATGGCTAAGTTGCGCCAATCATGGGGGATGTCACCTGCTTCGGCTTGCTTTAACCAATATTGGCCCTTACCATCGTAACCGCCCGTGCGACGTTTCATCAACACGCGTGGGCCAAAGGCTTGATACAAGTTTTCGACGTTGGTCTTATCATCGACAAGTGTCCAAGGTGCCGTTGGGACTTGGAGCTGATCGAGTAAGCTTTTTTGGCTGTAACGGTCGGCCAAACGGCTAAATACTGGGCCGTTAACAAAATGCGGATGGCTACTGAGTTGTAAGCTTAAGGCTGATTCGGGCCACTGCTCGCGTTCGGCGGTGATAATATCCTGAGGCGCTAGCGGCAGGATTTCATCGGTTGGCGTCATGATATCGACGGCGCGAACATCGATAGCCAGTGGCTCGCCTGCGTGGGTCAGCATAGCGCCGAGTTGACCATTCCCTAACACCCAAACCTTTGATTTTGCATTTGCTTGGGTCATTAGGCTTCCCTCGGATCGGGATTATCTAGCACAGCGCGGGTTTGTTCTTCCCTAAAGGCTTCTAAACGTGCGGCAAGATCTGCATCGTTATTGGCGAGAATTTGGCAGGCCAGTAGACCAGCGTTAAAGGCTCCAGCGGTACCGATGGCGAGTGTGCCTACGGCGATACCCTTTGGCATCTGCACGATAGACAGTAAGCTATCCATGCCCGATAGCGCTTTGCTTTGTACTGGTACACCTAATACAGGTAAGCGAGTTTTTGAGGCAATCATACCGGGTAAATGAGCTGCACCGCCCGCGCCACCGATAATAATTTTAAAACCACGGTCAGCGGCTCCGGCTGCAAACTCCATCAGCTTATCTGGCGTTCTATGGGCTGATACAACTTCAACATGGTAAGGCACTTGCAGTTTATCCATGATCTCAGCGGCGGCTTCCATTGTGGGCCAATCACTCTTAGAACCCATAACAACAGCAACAAGGGCTTGCATGATAACTCCTTAACTCACTAATTTTAATTATATTTCGACCTTGTTTCAGGTCTGGGTACAGTCGATGTTCGCGGCTCCTGTAAGAGCAGGGAGCATCATGGCGCAGAATAATACCATGTAAAGCCCGATTTCTGGCGTTTTTTGCGCGTAAAAATAGTGCCTTTAGGATGGATAAAGTGTTCGTCGAATTGGCCTAAATAAACCCTATACCCCAACGCAGATACTGTGCGTTGGGGATAAAATATCAATTTGCAATTAGTGGGTTGCTGCTGGATTAGATTCGACGATATGCTCAAATGATGGCGCTTCGGCTAAGGCTTCCCGCAGGGTAGGATAAAACTTCAGTATCCCTTCAATCGGTTGCACTTTAGCCCTTGCAAGGGTGCGAATGGGCTGAAACTGCAAATCGGCAATAATCAACTTAGTATGGTTATGCTTACATTTTTCAATCAGTTTATTGAGTGCTGCAAGACCACCAGCATCCAGAATCGATACCCCATCTAAGTAAAGTACAATCACTTGTTTATCTTGAGTGAGGCTGGCGATTTCGGCAAAAATACGATCGGCAGCGGCAAAAAATAGCGGGCCATTAATTTTGAGCACGGCCCAGTCGGCGGGCAGAGGCTGATCGATATAACGCTTGTTGCTACTGATATCATACAGCTTGGTCATCTCCGCGATTTCTTTCATAAATAGTAGCGCGGCTAAAATAATCCCCACGCTGATGGCGATCACCATATCGAATATCACCGTGAGTGAAAAACAGCTTAAAAACACCAATATATCGCTGGTGGGCGCAGTTTTCAGTAAGTGCACTGCTTTGGGGGCTTCACTCATATTCCAAGCTACAACCAGTAATAATGCGGCCATGGCCGACATAGGTAAGTAGGCAAGTACTCCTGCGAGCGCGACTAAACCAACCAAGACCACTATGGCATGGATCATCGATGCGATCGGACTCTGAGCACCCGCTTTAACGTTTGCCGCACTGCGGGCAATCGCCGCGGTTGCTGGGATCCCGCCAAAGAAGGGGGCGATAATATTGCCTATCCCTTGGCCGAGAAGCTCGCTGTTCGCGCTATGGCGCTTGCCTGTCATACCATCAAGCACAACGGCACATAGCAGCGATTCTATGGCACCTAACATGGCAATCGCGAAGGCGGCGGGGAGTAAGGCTTGAAAAGTGGCCAGATTAAATTCAAAGGTTTGACCATTGGCGCCAGTTTGTAACCAAGGCCATTCAAAGTGGGGGAGAACCGCAGGGATACCTGTGCCGACACTGCCGTCGCTTAATTGGTAATGGAAACGTGTTCCTATGGTCTCAATATCAGCGCCCATAGCATTTAACACTAAAGCGAGAATACTACCCAAAACGATGGCCGGAAGGTGGGCAGGTACTGGGATTTTTAATCTAGGCCAGAGTAGCATAGTGGCTAAGGTAGCAGCAGCCACTAATAAGCTTGGTAGGTGAAGTGCAGGCAATGCCTGACCTAGTGCCATGAGTTTGGCAAAATATTGCTCTGGCATGTGCTCTATATGCAGACCGAAGAAGTCTTTTAGCTGCAAGGTTGCTATCACTACCCCAATCCCTGCGGTAAAGCCTAAGGTGACCGATTCAGGAATGTATAGGATTAATCTACCCAGTCTTAACATCGCCATGGCAACCAGCATCATGCCAGACATGACGGTAGCGATCAGCAGTCCCGCCAACCCAAATTGTTGGGCGATGGGATAGAGTAAGACGACGAAGGCGGCCGTGGGCCCCGAGACGCTATAACGGGAGCCACCTGTCATGGCGATAATAAAACCACCGACAATTGCGGTGTATAAGCCATATTGTGGAGCGACACCGCTGGCTATCGCCAGTGCCATTGCCAGTGGTATCGCAATGATCCCGACGGTCAGACCCGCCATGAGATCTTGTCCAAAACGTTTAAACGAATATTTATCTTTTACGCACGCTTCGCTAAGGGCGTGGGCAATTCTTAATGAAAACAAATGAGCAGAGTGTGACACGAGTGGGTCCATAAACGCGGCTTATTACAAGGCTCTATTCTAGAGTCCAGAAGAATGTTCTTGTGTGATCATGGTTGCAAAAGACGCTTAAATGTCTTTGTTTTTAATAAATAGTATGCTTGGTAAAGTGAGTGTGGCGATTTCTCTTATCAAATAACCCTTTTGTGCTTAGGCTGCGTTTATAGGGATATCAACCATTGGGGTCACAATCACTAGGTCACTATCATGAGATATCCATCTTCAGTCTTTCGCCACAAAACGCATTTAAGCTTTGTTGTTTCGGGATTAACAGTCGCTGTACTACTCGGCTTGAGTGCTTGCAGTGATAAATCCGCGAAGCAGCAAAACCCTACTGAATTAGCCGTTCAAGCAAAAATTGCCGCGGAGCAACAAGCAGCGCTAAAGCAAAGTGCAGAACTTAAGCAAAGCGCAGAGCTTAAGGAAAGTGCCAAGCGTCAGGCCAATCGGCAATTGGATGCTGCAATCGCCATACAGGAGCAAGCCTCGTTAGCTAGGCTGCAAACAATGAATGCTGAGGGGCGATCGTATATCGCTCAACCTGCGGCCAGTATCAGTGCGGCGCCCGCGTTAAACGGCGATTGGCCAGGGGCTGTACGACCTGAGCGCAATCGATTCGAGAAGCAAGTGCAAAACGGCATCATGGTCGCAGGGGAGATCCCTGTATCGACTTTTGCAATTGATGTCGATACCGGCAGTTACACGACGTTAAGGCGAATGCTAAAGGAAGGGCGATTGCCTCAAAAGGACACGCTGCGGGTTGAAGAAATGCTGAATTATTTTTCCTATGACTATCCACTGCCGGGGAAAAATGAGGCGCCCTTTAGTGTTACGACTGAGCTTGCTCCATCACCCTATAACGATGACATGATGTTACTTCGCATTGGTTTGAAGGGGTATGAGCAGAGTAAAGCTGAACTGGGCGCCAGTAACTTAGTGTTTCTGCTGGATGTGTCAGGGTCGATGGCATCGCCCGATAAGTTACCTTTGTTGCAAACTGCCTTGAAAATGCTGACCCAGCAACTGGATGCTCAGGATAAGGTATCGATTGTCGTCTACGCCGGCGCTGCTGGAGTGGTGTTAGATGGCGCGGCGGGTAATGACAGTCAAACTCTTCATTATGCGTTAGAGCAGCTTAGTGCGGGTGGTTCAACCAATGGGGCGCAGGGGATTCAGCTTGCTTATCAGTTAGCGCAGAAACACTTTGTTAAAGGCGGCATTAATCGAGTGATACTTGCGACCGACGGTGACTTTAATGTCGGCACGACCAATCTCGATGAGCTAATCGATTTGGTTAGCGCACAGAAACAACAAGGGATTGGGTTAACTACGCTCGGTTTTGGCATGGGTGATTACAATGACCATTTGATGGAGCAATTAGCCGATAAAGGCAATGGACAATATGCCTATATCGATTCCCTCAATGAGGCGAGAAAAGTGCTGGTGGAACAATTAAGTGCAACCTTGCTCACCATAGCCAAAGAGGTGAAAGTGCAGGTCGAGTTTAATCCTGCTCTTGTGGCCGAATACCGTCTTATCGGTTATGAGAACCGCGCCTTAGCGCGTGAAGATTTTAATAACGACAAGGTGGATGCGGGCGAAATAGGCGCAGGGCATACCGTCACGGCACTTTACGAGCTGCGTTATGTTGATGCGGGTAATTTGGCTAATGATCAACTTCGCTATGGGTATAATCCCAAAACGGGCAATGAAAAATATAGCCGCGATGAAATCGCCTATCTGAAATTACGTTATCAGCTACCGGATGCCACTCAAAGCCAGTTACTTACCTATCCAATCCGTGCCGATCAAAAAGTGAAATCCTTAGCGCAGGCGAGTGATGATTTTCGCTTTGCCGCTGCGGTGGCAGGATTAGGACAGTTACTGAATCAAAGCCACTATTTGCATCAATTTGATTATAATAAGCTTAGTGCGCTCACTCGTTCTGCGCTGGGGGAAGATACCAGCGGCTACCGACATGAATTTATGCAGCTTGTGGATACCGCTGCAATGCTTGCACAAACACAGCGAGTGCCAATCAAAAAATCCTTTGATGTCGGAGATAAACCTTTCCCGCCCGAGGATAAACCGCATCAGCAATGAGCCAAATTATTATGTTTCAGTTAGTTAACCATTAGGGAGCTGCCATGGCCCTGGCGATACCGCAAATGCATGCCCATGAGCATACCGATGAACAGTTAATGCAACGCTATGCCAAAGGCGATGGCAAAGCGTTTGAGCAGCTTTATCTTAAACACAAAGGCGCATTGTACCGTTACTTTGTGCGCCAACTCGGTGACAAACAGTTAGCCGAAGATTTATATCAAGAAACCTGGGGACGAGTGATCCGTGCCGCCGCCAATTATGAGCCGAGTGCTAAGTTTACTACTTGGCTCTATCGGATTGCCCATAATCTGTTGATTGACCACCTCAGAGCTGTCAAACCCGTCGACTTAGTTAGCCATGATAATGAGGAAGGGCTAGATACCTTTGTGGGGGCGGAGCAGGAACAACCCGATGTACATTGGCAGGAAACGCAAAAGAGCCTGTTACTGAAAACCTGTATTGCCCTGTTACCCCAAGTGCAGAAAGAGGCCTTTATTCTCAATATCGAAATGGGCTTTACCGCAGCGGTGATCAGCGATATCGCAGGGGTGACACTCGAAGCGACCAAGAGCCGCATTCGCTACGCGTATCAAAGCTTAAAAGATTGTGTCAATGCTAAATGGCAGGAGGTTGGTCATGAGTAATTCCACTCTGTCATCGGAAGAAGAGGCACTACGTCAGGAAGTCTCGGCTTGGTATCACAAGCAAGCACTGGAAATGCCACCCGAGCGGCTCGACCAAGATATTTTGCGCCTATCACAAGCTCATTTGGCTGAAATGAATGTGAGTCAGCTAAAGCCTGCTGCTACGCCTGTGTGGCGCCGTTTCCCATGGGCGTTATCGAGCGCCGCTTCCTTAGTGCTGGTTGTGGGTTTAATCGTACTGAATAGAGGCAATTTTGAGGAAGAGTTAGTCGCGCCAGCAGCGTTGACGATGAGTGCGCCCATGCCCGCTCAAGCACCGTTAGATAACGCTGCTCAGCAAGCCGAAATGGCGCGTCAAGCGAGAATGGAAGATGCCGCAACACAAAGTAGGCAAAGGGAAGCGATGAGGGCCGAAGCTAAGATGTCAGCCCCGGAAAATCAGCAAGCAGAGTCTCGAGCATTATCGCAAAGGGCGCGTGCATTGTCTCAGAGTGATGAAGCCACAGCTGCGCTGCGTGATAAAGATGTGTTGATGGCGTCGTTAACACGTTTGCAAGCGTTAATAGACTCGAAGCAAATACAGGAAGCCTTAGCTCTTGAGCAAAGCTTAGTGAAGCAGTATCCCGAGTTGTCTAAAACCAATGCTGAATCTACCGATGACACAAAGGCAATTGAGAAATTTAAAGCTCTACAGCATCAGCTTCATTCTGTGAGCAAATAAAGCGTAAATCAGTGGGCTGGTCTCATTAAGGCCACTCACTGATATTAATATCTTATTCTTAACGTTGTCGTATTAATCTAGGACACTTTTTACAGATCGTAATGTTAATTACTTGATCATGGTCATAAAGTGCACAGGAACTCGCCTGTTATATTGGATATTGATAAACGACTTGACTAGTATCAATAGTCAGTCCTAAGTTCAGGAGGCGATATGCTCAAAAGACTCATGCATGATCATAAACATATAGCAGTGCTATTGAATGTCTTGAAAAATAAACAGATGAAATTAGTTGAAGGCGAGGCGATTAATTTTATTGTTGTGAGAGACATCGTTGAGTATATGCAAGGATATGCTGAGCGTAGCCATCACCCCGTTGAAGATATTATTTATGCTTATTATTTGGCACATAAGGCGAATGATGAGATCGACAAGCTAAGTGCCGAGCACCAAGTTGTGACTGCGGCTTCATCGGCATTAATGAATACTTTAAACCTGATATTAAGTGACATTGTTGTCGCAAGGGATAAACTGATTGCCGATTTTGCCGAATATGTTGACTTACAAGAAAAACATATGCAAATGGAAGAGCGGGAGATTTTCCCCTTACTTGCGAAGTCTTTAACCGAGCAAGATTGGAAGGAGATTGAACAACAATGCCAAGCATCGTTAATTGATGATCCGCTATTCCTTGACCGAGAGCAGCAAGCCTTTGATGACTTACGTTCCTATTTAAAAGCGTCCGATTAGGGGTTGTAAGTCATCTGAAGAGGGCGTTCAAAATTCTGTGTCAGGCTAATTTTTAAATTTCCAGCACGCTATCTAAACGTCCTTCAAAATAAATCGCTAACTGAGATAAACAAAGGCTCCAATTGTGGATTGGCATGGTCCATTTATCTGAGGCGTTTAATATGCCTGCGTAAAGTAGCTTCAACAAGCTATTTTCATTAGGAAAAGCACCTTTGGTTTTGGTGAGCTTTCTAAATTGGCGATGCACAGCCTCAACCGCATTGGTCGTGTAAATCACTTTCCTGATATGTTCTGGGTACTTAAAATAATGGGACAAATTATGCCATTTGCGACGCCAAGAGTTGATTACCAGCGGATAAGCATCACCCCATTTGGCCTCCAGTTCGTCCAATGCCATCTCTGCGGCTTCTTTACTCACGGCTCGATACACAGGCTTTAAATCAGCCATAAACGCTTTCTGATTTTTTGAGGCGACATACTTCATTGAGTTGCGGATCTGGTGGATAACACATAGCTGTGTTTCCGTATGAGGGAAGATACTGGCTATGGCCTCAGGGAAACCGGTCAAACCGTCAACACAGGCGATAAGAATATCTTTTACACCACGATTATTAAGATCGGTCAGTACGGATAGCCAGTAATTAGCGCCTTCATTTTCGGACAAGTGAAGCCCTAAAATTTCCTTTTTTCCTTTCATATTAAGCGCTAACAATGTGTAAACGGCTTTACTGACGTAACGCCCATCCTCTTTGACTTTGTAATGTATCGCATCAAGCCAAACGATAGGATAATGGCTATCTAATGGGCGCTGTTGCCACGCTTTAAGTTCGGGGATGAGTTTGTCAGTGATAGCACTGACTGTTGCGTTAGACACATTGAGCCCATACATATCTTCAACATGTTGATTAATATCGCGATAGCTCATACCTATACTGAACATCGATAACACTTTACGTTCGATTTCATCGGTTAGCGTAGTTTGATTTTTCTTAATCAACTGAGGCTCAAAGGTGCCATTGCGGTCTCTAGGCGCGTCTAACTCAAAGTTACCGGACGGATACTTAATGGTCTTAGAGGTTTTGCCATTTTTACGATTAGGCTGAGGATCATGCGCTAAATGCTGCTCAAGCTCAGCCTGGAGAGCCGCTTCAGTGAGTTGCTTGATCAGTGGACCAAGAATGCTGTCTTTACCTGTGAGGCTTTTACCTGATTGCAGATCTTTAAGGGCTTGTTCGAAGTTAAAAGGTTGGGTCATGTGTCATTCCTGTTTTTGAATATTTTACTGAAATGACACAGAATTATGAACACTACCCATCTGAAGGGTAAAAACAGAAAAAGCGCCATAAGCGCTTTTTCTCTATATCCTGTCAATAAAAAAAACAGCAGGTTACAACTGGATGGTGTCTATATCGTAATCAAAGTTGTTATCAATCTCTTGCAGTTCCTTGAGTAAACGATGTTTGTCCTTTAACGCCTCGATTTCGCGCCACTTACGCTTTTTATTAGCACCACGCGAACGGTCGGGTCTTTCTACAACTTCATCTAGCGCACAACCATAATCTAAACGATCCATGGTAACCTCCTGTTGTTGTATGTTTTGTCAGCGATTAAATAACATATTTTCAAAACAGGGTGCAAGAATTATGTTTCATTTGTGTTAACTTGAAATGAAATTTGGATGATATGTCATTGATCTTAACTATCACTTTAGTGGTAGTTGCTTCTTGAAATGTTTATTTTATTAATGAGATACAATAAAAAAGCCAGCAATTGCTGGCTTTTTGTTCGATCAGATTTTGCCCCGTCGATAAAGATTGATTAAGCCATTGCTTGAAGCATCTAACGCAGTCGCTTCTTGATCTGCACCTATACGGGCGAGGACGTCGTTACCTAAGGTTTTGCCAAGCTCAACACCCCATTGGTCGAAGGAGTTGATGTCCCAAATGGCGCCTTGGACAAAGGTTCTGTGCTCATAGAGCGCAATCAGTGCGCCTAAGGTTTCTGGAGTCAGCTTATCCATTAACAGAGTGTTGCTTGGCTTATTGCCCGGCATGACTTTGTGTTTGGCGATAAGTAACTTTTCTTCATCACTCAAGTTGCTCTTGCTCAATTCAGCCAGCGCTTCATCTAAGGTACGGCCTTGCATGAGTGCTTGAGTTTGTCCAAAGCAGTTAGAGGCTAACTGATCATGGTGTTCACCGATAGGGTTATGGCTTTGCAGCGGCATAATGAAATCAGCAGGAATTAATGCAGTACCTTGATGCAGCAACTGATGGTAAGCGTGTTGACCGTTTGTGCCTTCGCCGCCCCAAATCACAGGACCTGTGCTGTAATCCACATGAGTACCATTGAGCGTGACTGATTTACCGTTACTTTCCATATCCAGTTGTTGGAAGTAGGCAGGAAGTCCGCGCAGATAATGATCGTAGGTCAATACCACATGGCTTTGAGCATTAAAGAAATTGCCATACCACAGTGAGAATAGTCCCATGATGACGGGCATATTTTCCGCTAAAGGCGCAGTGGCAAAATGGGTATCCATTTGGTGCGCACCCTTTAATAGGGAGCGGAAGTTATCCATGCCGATGAGTAAAGCAATGGGTAAACCAATGGCAGACCACAGAGAATAGCGACCTCCAACCCAGTCCCACATAGGGAAGATATTAGCGGCATCAATACCAAACTCAGTTGCTTTTGCCACGTTAGAGGTCACGGCAACAAAGTGTTTCGCGACATCGGACTGTGAACCACCTTTAGCTAAGAACCACGCTTTGGCCGTTAAGGTGTTGGTCAGCGTCTCTTGTGTACCAAAAGACTTAGACGACATGATAAAAAGCGTGGTTTCAGGATCGAGCAGCTTGAGTTTTTCACTGATCGAGGTGCCATCGACGTTTGCAACAAAATGGCAATTGAGACCTGTTATCCAGTATGGGCGTAAGGCTTGGGAAACAATTTTAGGGCCAAGGAATGAACCACCGATACCGATACTGACAATATCGGTAATGGCTTTGCCTGTGTAGCCTTTCCACTGTCCTGAGGTGACTGAAGTGACAAACTGCTGCATCTTGTTCAGCGTTTGCTGTACTTCAGGAACGATATCTTGACCTTCGGCAATGATGGATTGGTCCGCGGTACTGCGTAGTGCGGTATGCAAAACGGCACGTTTTTCGGTGGTGTTAATGATATCACCGGCAAACATCGCCTTGATTTTAGCGTCAAGCTTGGCTTCTTGCGCCAGTGTCAGCAGCAAGTTGAGAGTCTCAGGTGTTGCTCTATTTTTTGAATAATCTAAAAATAAGCCACAGGTAGAAAGCGACATGTTGCTAAAGCGTGCAGGATCGCCTGCAAAGAGTTCCCGCATATGCGGGATCTGCTGGCTATGGGCTGCTAACGCCTTCCAGGTTGTGCTTTGGGTCAAGATAGTCATCGAATCGTCTCCGAAGATACTTAGTTTGCCAGTTTAGCCTTGAGCATGACTTCGAGTTTGCCTTGGTCGATGGCGAAGTTACGGATGCCTTCTGCTAGCTTGTCAACGGCCATAGGATCTTGGTTAAAGTCCCAGCGGAATTGGGCTTCGGTTAAAGGCTCACCCGCAGCAACTGTAGTGCTGGCAGGAATGAGTTTAGGTTGAATAGCGACTTGAGAGTTTGCTAGCTCTTCAAGTAATGAAGGACCAATAGTCAGGCGGTCACAACCCGCTAATTCGATGATTTCACCAATATTACGGAAACTTGCCCCCATGACTACCGTGTTATAGCCATGCTGCTTGTAGTAGTTGTAAATTTCAGTTACAGAAACGACACCAGGATCATTTACTGCGTCATAGTCTTTACCTGTGTCTTTTTTGTACCAGTCGAGGATGCGGCCAACGAATGGAGAAATTAAGTACACGCCAGCTTCAGCACAGGCACGTGCTTGAGCGAAGCTAAATAATAGGGTTAAGTTACAGTTGATGCCTTCTTGCTCTAACTCTTTGGCGGCACAAATGCCTTCCCAAGTTGAGGCTAATTTGATCAAAATGCGAGATTTATCTATTCCTGCTTCTTGATATAGACGAACAAGCTTATGCGCTTTTGCAATGGATTTTTCTTTATCGAAGGATAAGCGGGCATCCACTTCAGTTGAAATTCGGCCTGGAACCAGTTTCAGAATTTCCACGCCAATGTTCACTGCAAGTTTATCGCTGGCATCATCAATCTGTTGCTCAATATCAGCACTTTGTAATTTAGCCCATGCAATAGCATTGTCGATTAGAGCGCTATACTCAGGGATTTGAGCGGCTTTTAGAATGAGTGATGGGTTAGTGGTTGCGTCTTCTGGTTGATAGCGCTTAATTGCTTCAATATCGCCAGTATCGGCCACAATAGTAGTGTATGACTTGAGTTGCTCTAATGTATTTGCCATGAAAAACATCCTTCTCAGATAGCGGTCAAAACTCAGAAATGAACTGATGACTATTAGAAGCGATTTTGCCAACTTTTCCAACCATCAATGTAAAAAAATTACAAAAATGGTAAAACTATATCGTTTCTTGCTGAACATAGTGGTGAATGCCACTTAATCAGTCTTAGCGCCATCAGGTTAGGTAGTGTAGATGCCTTAAAAACAAAAAGTCGCTGCAAGCAGCGACTTTTTTATTCTTAACAGTGCAATTACTTCAGAACAGGTTGTTTTTCAGTAGTTGTCACGATGGCTTCGATGCGGCGGTTAGCTGCATGAGCTTCTTTCGAGTCACCAGCCACTAATGGCTTAGTGATACCGTAACCGTTAGAAGTTACGCGGCTTTGGCTGATGCCATATTTTTCAACAAGGATCTTAGCAACAGCGTCAGCACGCTTGTCAGACAGAACCATGTTGTATTCTGGTTTACCTACGTTAGAAGCGTGACCCGCGATTTCAACAGTGAATTCTGGGTTCTTGTTCAGGTAGTTAGCCAGTCTTTCGATGTCTTTGTAGTACTCTTTCTTCACTACTGCAGAATCGTTAGCAAACTGGATAGAACCTACATCTTCTTGCTTTTTAACGTTTTCATAGATAGTACAGCCAACAGAGTCAACTTTGTGAGTTGCAGGCGTTGCTGGGCACTGATCTTTATCGTCGTATACACCATCGTTGTCTGAGTCAACTGGTGCTGCTGCAACAACGGCGGCAGCTACAGGAGCCACTGCTGCTGGAGTACCAAAACGGTAGCTTAATTCTAAGCCCCAATAGTTGCTGTCAGCTTCGATTGTGTTGAAGTCTGTGTCGTCTAAGTTTTCATAACGGCGGTATTTAGCTTGTAACTTCAGATTATCGGTGAAGTTATAACCAACACCTGCGCCAAAGTAAGGCGCAAAATCGTTAGAGCTGTATGAGCTTGAAGTTGTGCCAGTATGTTGGCTGTTTTCTAAGGTGTAGTACATTGCACCCGCTTCTGCAGACAGGCTCCAACGGTTACCTAGTGGCCATACACCGACTAAGCCCAGAGTTGCACCTTTAACATCTGCATCATTGCTAATGCCACCATTAGTCCAATCTGCACTACCTAGATCACGATAGCCGATTTCTGCACCAAAGTAGTCATTAAACATATAGCCTGCGAAGATGTCCCATGCGTATGGGTTATCATCGCCGTTATCAGTTGCAATGTGTTCATAGTTATTAACGCCTAAACCTGCACCAACATACCAAGGAGTTAACTCTTGAGATGCACTGGCAGCAAGTGGAAGCATTGATGTAAGTAAAACTACTTTTAATGTATTCTTCATCATTTTTTCTAAGTCCATTGTTTATGATTCTCCACCAATATGCTTTGCGGGTTTTAAGCAAAACATTGCTAGCACTTAGTGTGGGGATCCTTTGGTATTGTAGCCAGCGGTTAATTATCACTGCATTTGTTAAAATTTTCCAGTGCTTAGTCTGAAGTTTTTTTATGGGGCTCCATCCTGTAATCAACTTGAGATGTTAAAAAGGCATCCTTTCGGATGCCTTTAAATTGTATTTATTTTGTTAATTTAATTAACTGCTAGCGAGTCCAAACCCAATTTTCGATTTCAGTTGGGTCAACACCATGTGCTTTAATATAGTTACGGTGATCAACAAGTCTTTGCAACATATCTGTTGTGATTGAAACGTGTTTAGTCTCATCAATGACGCCTTGTTGGAATAGTTTATAAGCCATATCAATAACAAGGTGGTAGCGAGAGGTTCCATTACGCACACCCATATCAAATGGTGTAGTTGTTGAGCCTTCTTCTTCATAACCTTTAATTCTAAAACGGCGGCTTCCTTTGTAATCAAAAATTAACTTTTTGATTGTATTTGGATAACCGTGATAGTTAAATACTACTCCTTTATCTTGAGTAAATATTTCATCCATCATCCATGGTTTTTCTTTAAATTTACGGCTACCTAAACCATCACTGCTTAATTCGGTGACGCTCACAAAACGGATTCTGACTCGAGGCAGCATTTCCCGAATGATCACTAAAGACGCCATACATTCTTGAGTGACATAATCACCACAGCCAGCAAGGACGATATCTGGATTTTCATCTGAAGCAAAATCCCACACCATGACGCCATCTTTGGCTTGTTTACGTGCTTCATCTAAGCTTAGCCATTGTGGCAGCTCTTTTTTACCTGCGACTAGGATGTTCAGTTTGTCACGATCCGCAAAAGCACGTTCGGTATACACTAAGGTGCTGTTTGCATCAGCTGGTAAATAAGCAGAGATAATCTTTGGATGTTTTTCTAACATCGCACCTAGGAACGATGGGTTTTGATGCGAGTAACCGTTGTGATCCTGACGCTCTAATAATGAAGAAAGTACTACGTTGCACGCTGGTAAAGGTTTACGGAAATGCACCCCTTGACTGGCATAAACATACTTACAATATTGGTCGGCCATGGATGAAACTACTTGCGAGAATGACTCGTAGGTTGGGAACATGCCATGACGACCTGTCACTGTGTAGCCATGTAACATACCAAATAGTAAGTTCTCAGAAAGGAGCTCTAGTACACGGCCATCGCGAGACATATCTTCATCCCAGCTTTCAATTGGCCATTGCCATGCACGGTCGGTTTCTTCAAATACCGCTTGCAGTTGGTTTGAATAGGTTTCATCAGGGCTGAAAATGCGTAAATTGCGTTGATCACGGTTCAGTTTGAATGCGTCACGCATCCATTCACCCATTTTCAGCATGGAGTAACCGCGGTGTCCGCGTGGTACTTCTGGACCGTAACTGAGTTTTTCTAGATCTGGATTGGATAAAGCTCTAACAACTTCACCACCATAAGTGAGATGTTGGCGACCACAAGCTAAGTGTTTTGGTGGGATCAATGAGCTAATATCCGCATCAAAAATCAGTTCACCTTGAGCATTGATTTGATAGAGCTCTTGGAACTGGTAGCTAGCTAACCAGTTATCCAATGCGGCTAGATGGCCTTTATCGGTCGCGCATTTATTGACAATCACTTGGTGTGATTCGCAGTTGCCTTCTAACTTCTTACCATTATATTCGCTTACGCCTGTCCAACCTTTGGCTGTGCGCATTAAAATCACTGGCCAGCGAGGTTTTACAATATCTTCGCCTTTACGTGCTCGGGCTTGGATATCATTAATCATGCTATAAGCGGTATCCATGGCGGTTGCCATTTGAACGTAGATATCTTCTTCCGCTTCGCTGTCCACAATAATGGGGTGGTAGCCAAGACCGCGGAATTCAAGATCTAATTCTTCATGGCTCATGCGTCCCATACGGGTTGGGCCAGAAATTTTATAGCCGTTGATATGCACGATTGGTAACACTGCGCCGTTGGTGGCGGGTGATACCAATCGGTTTGCATACCAAGATGCGGCTAATGGGCCTGTTTCTGATTCTCCATCACCTATTAATACTGTCGCGATAAGATCGGGGTTATCAAGCACTGCGCCCCAGCCAACGGATAATGAATAACCTAATTCACCACCTTCCAGAATTTGTCCTGGTGCTTCAGGATTAGCATGTGAAGGATAACCGTATGCTGCTGAGAACTTTTTACAAATATCCTCAATGCCCGTTTCATTATAAGGAATGGTTTCTGGATAGTAGTGGCTTAGAGAGCCTTCAATGAATAAGTTAGCTTGTACGGCAGGGAAGCCATGTCCTGGACCAACTAAGTAAATAAAGGGACGATTATGTTTTACAATGAGTCGGTTAACGTTCGCGTAGACAAAGTTGATACCAGGACACGTTCCCCAGTGACCGAGCAAGCGAGGCTTAATGTCCGAGTGCGCTAGTGGGCGCTTATGAAGTACGTTTTGCTTTAAGTAAATCTGGGAGGTGGCTAGGAAGTTAGTGGCTCTTACGTATTTTTTAAGAGCATTTATCTCATGTGTTGTCGTCATATTAAGCCTCACTAGAGCAGACGGAAGTAAATAATGTTTTCTTGGAGTTACTATATTTGTAATTTTATTACAAAAATGTGCCCTACATCCAAATTTTAAAACTTGTGTTTGTCGTTAACGCATGTGAATGAAGTTTGTTAAATTGTTAATTTAATATTAACAGTGACTTATCTAAGCTTTATGATCGTGAGCTTGTAGCTATTTAACAATGTAAACCTAGGCTTGATCACATGAGTAATTTCGAATACTGTGCTATTTTGCTGCGTTGAATTCGGTAGCCGTGATGTTGTAAATTCACGGAAGGATAATTTGAAAGAATAAATCTACCGATATTCTTACCTTTATTTGGAAGGATTCATTCACCACAAATGTTGCACCTCGCTAAGTATAGGTGGGGGAGGGCATTTGCTACGGGAAGAAGTAAAATAATATGTTAGAAACGATTGTAAACTTTTTGAACGCACTGCTCTGGGGCAAATTGCTCGTTTACGGACTGGTGGGTGCGGGGCTCTATTTCACCTTACGACTTGTATTTATTCAACTTACACACTTCAAACACTCTCTAAAAGTCATGACAATGAGCCGCCAAGGCTGTGAAAGTGGTTTGTCTTCATTCCAAGTATTCTGTACGAGTATGGCGGCCCGTGTAGGTGCTGGAAACATGGCGGGGGTAGCGGTGGCCATTGGCTCCGCCGGACCTGGCGCTGTCTTTTGGATGTGGTTAATTGCCATGTTGGGTATGGCAACGGCTATGGTAGAGTCCACTCTTGCGCAGGTTTATAAGGTGCGTGATACCAACGGCCAATTTCGTGGTGGCCCTTCTTATTATATGGAGAAGGGACTTGGTCAGAGATGGATGGGGGTGTTGTTCGCTTTCTTCCTGATCATCGCTTTTGGTTTGGTGTTTAACGCGGTGCAAGCTAATACCATTACGGGGGCGATGGAGCGCGTGTTTGGCTTCGATCCGACCTATGTCGGTATCGGCTTAGTGTTAGCCAGTGGTTTTGTTATCGTCGGCGGCTTACGTAAAGTTGCGCGAGTATCTGAGTTTATCGTGCCAATTATGGCGTTGGCTTATATTCTGATCGCTTTCATTATTGTGTTGTTCAATTTAGAGCAATTACCCGCAGTTATTAGCCTGATTGTAAAAAGTGCTTTCGGTTGGCAAGAGGCAGCAGCAGGTGGCGTTGCTTATACAGTCGCTCAGGCGATGCAAGCAGGTATTGCCCGTGGTTTGTTCTCAAATGAGGCGGGGATGGGCAGCGCAGCAAACGTGGCGGCGAGTGCCTCACCTAATCCTAATCATCCAGCGTCTCAGGGCTTTGTGCAGATGATGGGAGTGTTTGTCGATACCATCGTTATCTGTACTGCAACTGCGGCAATTATTTTGCTTTCAGGCGATATTGGTTCTAGCGATGACGGCATTCGTCTCACCATCAATGCGATGTCAAACCACGTTGGAGATTGGGGCGGCGCCTTTATTGCGATAGCCATTTTCCTATTCTGCTTTACTTCTATCATTGCTAACTATTCCTACGCCGAAACCAATGTGATGTTCTTAACGGGTAACAGTACTAAGGCGTTACCGCTATTTCGCCTGTGCGTATTGGGCATGGTGATGTTTGGTGCCGTAGCCAAAATCAGCTTAGTGTGGAACTTAGCCGATGTGTCAATGGGGCTAATGGCAACGGTCAATATCGTCGCATTGTTGCTGTTATCTGGCTTGGCGATACGGGTTATCAACGATTACTGTGAACAATTAAAGAGTGGCAAAATGCCTGAGTTTGACCGCAGTAAGTTCCCCGAATTGATGGAACAACTTGATGATGGCATTTGGCAGGACAATAGTGCCAATGAGTTGGCTAAATCGCGTACTGAATCAGCGGTTAGTCGTTAAGCTCAAGTTCACTGATTAGCGCTATCGGAAAAACCACGTCATCCGTACGTGGTTTTTTTATGCTTGTTCAGTATCATAGTGGCGTATTTTATTTGTTGGAGTGTGTTAATGTTGATTTTGGTTTCACCGGCGAAAACCCTAGATTTTGAGCAACCTCCCTTGACTCAAACCCATACTCGGCCCGATTTTTTAGCTTATAGCCAAGAGCTCATTCAAGTTTGCCAACGGTTAACTCCCAGTGACATAGCAACATTAATGAAGGTCAGCGATAACATTGCGGGCTTAAATGCGGCACGTTTTGGCGAGTGGACACCCGATTACAGTATTGATAATGCTAAGCAAGCTATTTTCGCTTTTAGAGGCGATGTTTACACAGGTTTTGATGCTGATACCCTGACACCTGAACAGCTTGAACGTACTCAGTCGCAGTTGCGCATTTTATCTGGGCTATACGGGTTACTGCGGCCATTGGATTTAATTTTACCTTATCGCTTAGAAATGGGGACGGCCCTTGCCAATCCTAAAGGTAAGAATCTTTACGATTTTTGGGGCAACACTCTCACCGAAGCGGTCAATAATGCTGTCGCTGCGCAGGGGGATGAGATCATTATCAACCTTGCATCCAATGAATATTTTAAGGCGATAAAGCCAAAGCAATTAGCAGGACAATTAATCACTCCTGTTTTTAAAGATTTTAAAAATGGTCAATACAAAGTCATTAGTTTCTTTGCGAAAAAAGCGCGGGGAATGATGGCAAGATATATTATTGAGCAGCAAGTGAGTTCGATTGATGAATTAAAAGCATTTGATGTGGCAGGTTATTACTACAGTGAAGAATTGAGTAAACCGAATGAGCCAACATTCTTACGTGAAGCGCAATAACGTATTACGGCTTAAATAAAAAGAGCTGCTTAGGCTTAATGCCAGTCAGTTAAGCTGACTGGCATTTTTCTTTTTATGGGTGAATGATTTAGTTATGAGGCTTATTTCGATTCAGTGCTAATGGGGGTTAACACTGAATTCGAGTTTGCCATAATATAAGCAAATTGAGCATATGCCGCCACATTTTGTGCCAGAGCCTTAGGATCAATTTTATCTAAGGTATCGTTAGGTGTGTGGTGATAATCGAAGTAATCGTGGCCATCCTGTCTTAATGATGCAACAGGTACGCCTAATGCGGGTAGCATAGAGACGTCAGGCCCACCAGATGCTTGGTTATTGCCGAGGGCAACACCGTTGTATGTCATTGGTTTAATGCTCTCTTGAACTTGGGCGAAAACGTTGTCACTTACTTTAGTATCGATTTGATAAATCGGACCCGCGCCAAAGTCCGATTCGGCAGCAATATAATGCAGACGTAGCTCGGCTTTGTGTGCTTCAGCATAAGCCTTACCCCCCACTAAGCCAATTTCTTCAGCTGCATATAGTACTACTCGCACTGTACGAGCGGGCTTTTGTGGAAGATCTTGAATATGTTTTGCTGCCGCTGTCACAATCGCAACACCAGCACCATCATCAATTGCACCTGTACCTTCATCCCATGAATCTAAATGGGCACCAATCAGCACGATTTCGTTAGGTTTACTACTGCCAGTGACTTCTGCAATAACGTTGTAAGAGGTATTCGTACCTAAATCCTTCGGTGACATATGCAGCTCGAGCACCGCATTCGGATCGCGTTTTAACATGGCATCGACTAAGTCTGCATCGGGATTAGACATCGCCGCAGCAGGGATTTTAGTCACACCATCTTGATAACGCATCACGCCAGTGTGTGCCATGCGGTCATGGTCGGTGCCTATTGAGCGAATGACGATTGCTACGGCTCCCTTTTGTGCTGCTGCGACAGCGCCCTTCGAGCGGCCGCCGACACTTTTTCCGTAACCTTCACCAGTTATATGACGCTCCGTTTTTTGATCGATAAAGGCAATTTTACCTTTTACATCATCAGGGTTGGCTTGTTGTAATGCTTCTAGGCTATCAAAGCGAGCTATTCTAGCCCTAATGCCCGTTACTGGCGTTGCAATGCTGCCACCCAATGCAGTAATCACCAAAGGTTGCTCTACCGGAGAGATAATCTTGGCTTTGGCTTCTCCACGTTCCCAAATAGGAACCTGTACTGGCTCTTTATAAACCTTATCAAACCCGAGGCTGGTTAACTTATTCATTGCCCAGTTCACGGCAATAATGTCTTTTGGACTACCAGCAAGGCGCGGTCCTACTTCTACCGTAAGAGATTCGACAATGTCATATCCAATCGAAGAGGCTAAAGCGGTTTGTTGTAATTGAGAAGGGGTATCTGTTTTGACTGGTGTTTCGATATGAGTTTGGCAAGCGCTCAAACCACTAATAAAAAGGCCTGTTATCAACGTTGTTTGGTAGGGTTTCATAGGTTTCCTTTGTTTTTATTAAGCATGTCCCACTTTTGAAAACAATCTAGCAAAAAGTGTGCTTTATGTCCCGACTATATCTGTAAGGCAACGCTATATTAGCGCAGGGGTTAGTTTTAGGAGAAAATGTGCGTAATGAATATTGAATTAATGCAGGAGCGAGCCGATCATGCCGTGGTGCTATTAAAGGCACTCGCAAACGAACGCCGTTTATTTATCCTTTGTTATTTACTGAATGAAGGAGAAATGTGCGTTGGCGAAATGAATAAAAAATTAGGCTTAAGTCAATCGGCACTATCACAACACCTTGCTTGGTTACGCAAAGATAATTTAGTAACCACACGCAAAGAAGCGCAGACCGTATTTTATTCACTGAAGAGTGATGAAGTGCGTGAGATGATCCATTTACTAAACAATATTTATTGTCATTAATGGTTTTCAGCAGATATAAAAAAACCGGCAATTGCCGGTTTTTTTTATTTACTAAGATAATTAAGCAACAAGCGCTTTGATCTTAGCGTTCAAACGAGCCTTATGACGAGCAGCTTTATTCTTGTGAATAAGGCCTTTAGTCGCCATACGGTCAACGATTGGTTGTGCAGCAGCGAAAGCTTCGGTTGCTGTTTTGTGATCACCAGCTTTGATAGCTGCGATAACTTTTTTAACGTATGTACGTAACATTGAGCGACGGCTGGCGTTATGCTGACGACGCTTTTCAGATTGAAGCGCGCGCTTCTTTGCAGACTTGCTATTAGCCAAGGTGCAACTCCTAAAAACTGGATTTGATACTTTTAAAGGCCGAGGAATATGCCTGCATTTAGTCACTTTGTCAATGACTATGATTGAATAATCATCATAAAGATAAATTAATTCAACCTGCCTTGGCTATCTTCAACCCAACTCGTGTAATATGTGGCGCAATTCTAGCAGCTATTACCGCAGTGTGACAGAGCCTGAGTCGATTTTTTGAGATGAATCACCTAATCCATTCGATATAGGTCTGGGGGACGTTTGAGTAAAAAATTATTGAAGTCAGGCATGATTGTTAGTGCTATGACATTGATTTCCCGTGTTTTAGGTTTGGTTAGAGATGTTGTCGTTGCCAATTTAATGGGTGCAGGGACAAGCGCTGATGTTTTTTTCTTCGCGAATAAAATTCCTAACTTTTTACGTCGATTATTTGCCGAGGGCGCCTTTGCACAGGCATTTGTTCCCGTACTGACCGAATATCAAGAAAAGCATACCTCGGACGAAACTCGCGAGTTACTCAGTAAGGTGGCGGGGACCTTAGGGCTCTTAGTGACGATTGTCACGCTTGTCGGTGTGATTGCATCTCCTGTGTTGTCAGCCTTATTTGGTGGCGGCTGGTTTATGGCCTGGCTGAATAACGAACCTGATGGCGCTAAGTTTGAGTTAGCAACGGTCGTACTAAAAATCACTTTTCCTTATCTGTGGTTTATTACCTTTACTGCTTTAGCGGGCTCAATCTTAAATACTCGAGGACGCTTTGCTGTATCGGCTTTTACGCCTGTGTTTCTAAATGTGGCCATTATTGCGGCGGCAATGTTTTTCGCGCCGACGTCTTCTCAGCCCGAAATTACCTTGGGATGGGGAGTATTTTGCGGTGGTTTAATTCAGTTTTTATTCCAAATTCCGTTTCTGCTCCGAGAGAAAGCGTTAGTAAAACCTTCGTGGGGTTGGCAACATCCCGGGGTTGTGAAGATTAGAACTTTGATGATCCCTGCATTGTTTGGGGTTTCTGTCTCACAAATCAACTTGTTATTTGATACCTTTATCGCCAGCTTCTTGATGACTGGTTCTATTAGTTGGCTCTATTATTCAGACCGATTATTAGAGTTTCCACTTGGTTTATTTGGTATTGCTATTGCAACCGTGATTTTACCCGCGTTATCGCGAAATCATGTGAATGCAGAAGGAGATGGCTTTGGTAACACCATGGATTGGGGAATTAAAGCGATTTTATTACTCGGTTTGCCTGCGATGATGGGGTTGATAGTGCTCGCGCAGCCTATGTTAATGGTACTGTTTATGCGCGGCGCCTTTACTATCAATGACGTGCAAATGGCCTCTTACAGTTTGATGGCTTACGGAAGCGGTTTACTGAGTTTTATGTTAATCAAAGTTTTAGCGCCAGGATATTATTCTCGCCAGGATACTAAAACCCCCGTACGCTATGGCATCATCGCTATGATTACCAATATGGGCTTTAACTTAATATTTGCAATCCCATTTGGTTATGTGGGTTTGGCGATTGCTACATCCATGTCAGCCTTGCTTAATGCCACATTACTTTATCGCGGCCTGCATAAAGCAGGGGTTTATCGTATTACCAAACCAACTATGGTGTTTTTCCTTAAAGCCGTGGTCTCTACGGCATTGATGGTGGTAGTCTTGTACTATTTATTACCCACGCAATCTCAATGGGTAGAATGGCATTTAGCTTTACGTGCTAAGGCTTTGATTGGCTTGATTGCTGTTGGTGCTATGACGTATTTACTTGGCTTATTGGCGTTAGGAATTCGTCCTTGGTCAATGAAACGGGGAGTTTGATTGCTGATTCTTATCGTTAGCTGTTATATAATCAGCCGATTTGCGCTTGGCAGTTGTCTAAAGTTATGGAATTAATCCGTGGTATACATAACATTTTGTCATCTCACCATGGCTGTGTGCTGACGATAGGTAATTTTGATGGCGTGCATCGCGGCCATGCACAGGTGATTGCTAATTTGGTGCAAAAGGCCAAACAGCTTTCATTACCTCCGACAGTGATGACATTTGAACCTCAACCACAGGAGTTATTCCGAGGTGAGAATGCGCCCGCGCGTCTGAGCTTATTGCGGGACAAAATCATCCTGCTCGATGAGTTAGGCGTTGAACGGTTAGTGTGTGTTAACTTCAACCGTGCCTTTGCAGATCAACCAGCGGAGCATTTCATCGAAGAACTGCTGGTGCGCAAGCTCGGGGTTAAATACCTCGTCGTTGGCGATGACTTTTGCTTCGGTCAAGGCCGAAAAGGCAATTTCGAAATGCTGATGCAGGCGGGAGTTCGTTATGGCTTTACCGTGGTCAGCACCCAGAGTTTTATGGTGGGCTCGCAACGTGTGAGCTCGACCGCGGTAAGAGAACAATTGGCTAAAGGAAACCTGGAGCAGGCGAGACGCCTACTCGGTCACCCCTTTACCTTAAGCGGCCGTGTGGCCCATGGCCAAAAAATTGGCCGAACCATAGGTTTTCCCACCGCCAATATCGCCCTCAAGCGCAATGTGGTGCCAGTGCGCGGGGTGTTTGCGGTGAAACTCTATTGGGAAGATAGCGATATTTATGAAGGGGTTGCCAACATTGGTTTCCGCCCGACCGTAAATGGTCAAGTTTGTCAGCTTGAGGTGCATCTTTTTGATTTTGAAGGTGACATTTATGGCAAGCATGTTGAGGTTGAGTTAGTGGCAAAACTTCGCGATGAACAACCTTTTGATTCATTGGATGCACTAAAACAACAAATTTTGAATGATGCAAATGAGGCCAGAGCTTTATTTGGTAACGATGCAGGCTGATATTTATCAGTTTAATTAACGGTATAGGATCAATGAGCGACTATAAATTTACTTTGAATTTGCCTGAAACTGAGTTTCCGATGCGTGGTAATTTGGCAAATCGCGAGCCAGAGATGTTAGAGCGCTGGACGAAAGACGGTCTGTATCAGCAGATCCGTGATAGCCGAATTGGCCGCACACCTTTTATTTTGCATGACGGCCCACCGTATGCGAACGGCAGCATTCATATTGGTCACTCAGTCAACAAAATTCTTAAGGACATTATTGTTAAGTCAAAAACTATGTCAGGTTTTGACGCGCCTTATGTGCCGGGTTGGGATTGCCACGGTCTGCCAATTGAACTGAAAGTTGAGCAAAAAGTCGGTAAGCCTGGTCAAAAAATTTCTGCGGCCGAATTCCGTGAAGAATGCCGTAAATATGCTGCCGAGCAAGTCGATGGCCAACGCGAAGATTTTATTCGTTTAGGCGTGTTAGGCGATTGGCAAAAACCTTATCTAACAATGGATTTTGCC
The DNA here is from genome assembly GCF_002209245.2 of Shewanella sp. FDAARGOS_354. Taxonomy (NCBI): domain Bacteria; kingdom Pseudomonadati; phylum Pseudomonadota; class Gammaproteobacteria; order Alteromonadales; family Shewanellaceae; genus Shewanella; species Shewanella sp. FDAARGOS_354. The sequence goes on from NZ_CP022089.2 coordinate 4,791,094, forward strand.
ACTGAAGCCAATATTGTTCGCTCTTTATCAAAAGTGATTGAAAACGGTCACTTACATAAAGGTGTTAAACCTGTTCACTGGTGTACAGACTGTGGTTCTGCCCTTGCTGAAGCCGAAGTGGAATACGAGGATAAAACCTCTCCCGCTATCGATGTGGCCTTTACTGCAACTGACAGCAAAGCCGTTGCCGCTCAGTTTGGTGTAAGCGATTACTCACATCCAGTCGCTATGGTGATTTGGACAACCACACCTTGGACGCTGCCAGCTAACCGGGCGTTATCTATCAGCCCTGAGCTGGATTACAGCTTGGTTGAATTTGTGAAAGAGGGCGCGACTCACGCGGTTATTCTGGCCCACGTGTTAGTTGAAGCTTGTATGACGCGTTACGGTGCCGAGAACCACAGCGTGTTAGGTAAAGTTAAAGGCGCAGCGCTTGAGCTGGTTCGCTTTAAGCATCCATTCTTAGCCTTTGACGTGCCTGCGATTTTAGGCGACCACGTGACGACTGACGCGGGTACGGGAGTGGTTCACACGGCACCTGGCCATGGTCAAGACGACTTCGTGGTAGGTCAAAAATACGGTTTAGAAGTGGCAAACCCTGTTGGCGATAACGGTGTTTACAAACCAGACACTGAGTTTTTTGCCGGTCAACATGTATTTAAAGCAAACGACAATGTGGTTGCGCTGCTGAAAGAAAAAGGCGCACTATTACACCATGTTGCATACCGTCACAGCTATCCACACTGCTGGCGCCATAAAACGCCCATTATCTTCCGCGCTACACCGCAATGGTTTATCTCAATGGATAACCACAACCTGCGCAAGCAAGCATTAAGCGAAATTGAGCAGACTCAGTGGATCCCTGACTGGGGCCAAAGCCGCATCGAAAAGATGGTTGAGAATCGCCCTGATTGGTGTATCTCCCGTCAACGTACTTGGGGCGTGCCAATTACATTATTCGTTCACCGCGAAACCGAAGAGCTGCACCCTGACAGCGTGTCGTTAATGGCACGTGTAGCCAACCGCATTGAGCAGGAAGGCATTCAAGCTTGGTGGGATCTCGATGCCGCCGAATTACTGGGTGAAGAAGCCGAACAATACCGCAAAGTGACCGATACCTTGGACGTATGGTACGACTCAGGTTCAACCTTTGCCTCTGTGGTTGGGGCGCGTCCAGAGTTTCATGGTCATGGCGTCGATTTATACCTCGAAGGTAGCGACCAACACCGTGGCTGGTTTATGTCATCATTGATGATTTCTACTGCGATGACTGGCAAAGCTCCTTACAAGCAAGTGCTGACCCACGGCTTTACCGTTGATGGTAAAGGTCGCAAGATGTCGAAATCTATCGGTAACGTCATTGCGCCGCAGCAAGTCACCAACAAGTTAGGTGCGGACATTCTGCGTCTTTGGGTTGCTGCGACCGACTACAGCGGTGAAATGACGGTATCGGATGAAATCTTAAACCGTAGCGCCGATGCTTATCGCCGTATTCGTAACACCGCTCGCTTCTTACTAGCGAACCTTAATGGCTTCGATCCAGCTAAGGACTTAGTGGCAGTAGAAGATATGGTGGCGTTAGATCGTTGGGCTGTGCGCCGCGCGGCTGCTCTGCAACAAGAAATCATTGAAGCTTACGAGCAATATAACTTCCATATTGTGACGCAAAAGCTGATGCAGTTCTGCTCGGTTGAGCTAGGTAGCTTCTACTTAGACATCATCAAAGACCGTCAGTACACCGCCAAGCAAGAGGGCCATGCCCGCCGTAGCTGCCAATCGGCACTGTTCCACATTGCTGAGGCCATGGTGCGTTGGATTGCCCCAATCCTAAGCTTTACTGCCGATGAAGTGTGGCAATTACTACCAGGCCAGCGTGATGCTTACGTGTTTACCCAAGAATGGTATCAAGGTCTGCAATCTATCACTTTAGATACAGATCTCAGCGATGCGTACTGGGAAAATCTGCTGACTGTGCGTAACGAAGTCAACAAGGTCATCGAGCAAGCGCGCCGTGATAAACGTATTGGTGGCTCCTTAGAAGCCGAAGTCACACTGTTTGCTGATGCGGCATTAACTGAACAGTTAACGCACATTGGTGATGAGCTTCGTTTCGTCCTGTTGACCTCTGAAGCCAAAGTATTGCCATTGGCGGATGCGACAAGCGATGCCGTTGAAACCGAACTTGTGTCATTGAAGTTAGTGGTAAATGCGACAACAGCAGAGAAATGCGAACGTTGTTGGCACCATAGGGAAGAAGTGGGCACGATTGAGGCTCACCCAACGCTGTGCCATCGCTGCGTAACCAATATTGAAGGTGACGGCGAAGTTCGTCTGTTTGCGTAAAGGATCTGTATGCCATTAACTTGGAAAGACAGTGGCTTACGTTGGTATTGGGTAGTTGTATTGGTGTTTTTGGCCGATCAACTATCCAAGCAATGGGTCTTAGCCAATTTTGATTTGTTCGAATCGGTGAAGTTATTACCTTTTTTTAATTTCACCTATGTACGTAACTATGGCGCCGCATTTAGCTTCTTAAGTGAAGCGGGCGGTTGGCAACGTTGGTTATTTACCCTAGTGGCCGTTGGTTTCAGTACCTTGTTGACTGTGTGGCTGCGCAAGCAATCGGCATCCCTATGGAAGTTAAATTTGGCTTACACCTTAGTGATTGGTGGCGCCCTAGGTAACTTAATCGATCGATTGATGCATGGTTTTGTGGTGGATTTTATCGATTTTTATTGGGGTAAGAGCCATTATCCGGCCTTTAATATCGCAGATTCCGCGATTTTTATCGGCGCAGTGCTAATCATTTGGGATTCGTTTTTTAACAGCAAATCAGAACAAGATAAAACCGAAGAGGTGAAGTAGTGACTGTGACACGTTCGTTATTGTGCCATATGAATATTGTGCTTGAAGATGGTTCGACCGCCGATAGCACTAAAGCCTCGGGTAAGCCAGCACGTTTAAATATCGGCGATGCTACTTTAAGCCCTGCATTCGAAGCGCAGCTTGCTTCCTTAAATGAAGGTGATAAGCACAGCTTTACGCTTGAAGCGGTCGATGCCTTTGGTGAGTCAAATCCCGATGCGATTCATTATATGGATAGAACCCGCTTTCCAGCCGATATGGAGCTTGAAGTTGGCGTTATCGTGAGTTTTGCTGGTCCTGGCGGCAGTGAGATCCCCGGAATTGTGCGTGAGGTTGCGGGCGATTCGATTACGGTCGATCTCAATCATCCATTAGCGGGACGCAAAGTGACATTTGAACTCGACGTGGTGAAGGTATTTTAAGATGAAATTAGATCCTACCAGCCCAAGTTTAAATATTATGCTGGCAAATCCTCGCGGCTTTTGTGCTGGTGTGGATCGTGCCATTAGCATCGTTGAGCGTGCGCTCGAGTTATTTTCACCACCGATTTATGTTCGCCATGAGGTCGTGCATAACCGCTATGTGGTGCAAAATTTGAAAGACCGCGGTGCTGTTTTTGTCGAAGAGTTAGACCAAGTGCCTGATAACAATATTGTTATCTTCAGTGCTCATGGGGTTTCTCAGGCGGTACGTGCCGAAGCTAAAGCGCGTGGGTTGCGAGTATTCGATGCAACTTGTCCATTAGTCACCAAAGTGCATTTGCAGGTCACTCGAGCAAGTCGCAAGGGTATTGAATGTATTTTGATTGGCCATGCGGGACATCCTGAAGTTGAAGGCACCATGGGACAATATGATAACCCTAATGGTGGGGTTTATCTGATTGAATCCCCGGCAGATGTCGAGACTTTAGAAGTTCGCGATCCTAATAACCTCTGCTTCGTGACTCAAACGACCCTCTCGGTAGATGATACTCTCGATATCATTAGCGCCTTATTAAAGCGTTTCCCGTCCATTGAAGGCCCTCGTAAGGATGATATTTGCTATGCGACGCAAAACCGTCAAGATGCGGTGCGTAACTTATCGGCCGATGTTGATTTGTTGATTGTGGTCGGTTCGAAAAACAGTTCTAACTCTAATCGCTTACGTGAATTAGCATTAAAAACGGGTACAGAGTCTTATTTGGTTGATACTGCAGATGATATTGATTCATCTTGGTTTGAGGGGGTAACTAAAGTTGCTGTAACAGCTGGCGCGTCTGCACCAGAGGTTCTTGTACAGCAAGTGGTTCAAGCTATAGCGAAATTAGCGCCAAGTGTGGTGACTGAAGTCGAAGGACGAAAAGAAGATACTGTCTTTGCCGTACCCGCTGAACTACGCTAATTAATGTAGAAAATAGTAGTCAATTGAAAGAGGCCAATGGCCTCTTTTTTATTGTCTAAGTATGACTAAATTCAAACAAAGCATAATGAGATTGCAGCTTATATGCTATTGTTACTGGCCACTTACATTTTACTCATCTATTATTAACTGTTAGCAATGGTTTTATCGTAAGATTAAGATTTAAAAGGGTAAATAGCTGAAAAGCATGTCAAAAATATGACTAAATTCGAACGATTGACACATCAAGGATTTCAACGAGGCTTCTCACTAATAGAAGTGCTTGTTGCATTAGTGATCTTAGTGATTGGCCTGATCGGTATTTTTAATTTACACATAGTGGCTAAGCGAGCTAGTTTTGAATCATACCAACAAACCCAAGCATCCTATTACGCTAACGATATTGTTAACCGTATGAAGCTTAATCCCAGTGAGTTAGCTAAATATGTTGGTAATCACTCCGGCTCAAAAGAACCAATCACTCCGGTTACTCCCGCCTGTGAGGGGGCCAACTTATGCACGCCGAGCCAACTGGCATTATGGGATTTATACCAGTGGCGTAGTGCATTTTCGGGTGAGTACGAAATAGTGGGCGCACAGCAAGTTGGAGGATTAGAGACCGCTCTTGGCTGTATCAAACTCAATGGCAATATAGTTACAGTGACTATAACTTGGCTTGGCATTAATGAAATCAGTGGTGTAACAGGTACTTTTGATTGCGGCACTGCCAGTAAAAGAAGGAGAGCCTTTACAATGACGACGGTAATTTAAATGAGACCAAAGCTTATTAAAACCTTAACCATGTATCAAAATGGATTGTCATTAGTTGAGCTAATGGTTGCTATGGTGATTGGTCTCTTTTTAACTGCTGGTGTGTTTACTATGTTTAGCATGTCATCTTCAAATGTGACTACTACAAGTCAATTTAATCAACTTCAAGAGAATGGCCGTATAGCTTTGGCGATTTTAGAGCGCGATTTGAGTCAGGTTGCTTTTATGGGGGATATGACAGGTACGGATTTTGTATTGGGGAGCAATACTACTGTTACCGTCCCCGCGCTGAGCAGTGATTGTGAAGGTGCTGGGCTTAACAACAAAACATTACCAAATAATGCCCCCGCCCATTTTCGTCGTCTATGGGGATATGAACAAGAAAGTAGTACGGTATTAGCTTGTTTAACCAGCGTTAACAAAAACACGGATGTAGTACAAATTAAACGTTTGATAGGTCCTGCATTAACGAGTCTCAGTGGCAATCAAATTTTTGTTGCTACTAATGCCAGCGAGGCAATTTTTTTTAGTGGTAATACAGCTCCAGCAATGACGAATGCTCGCTATTGGGAGTATCAGCACCATGTGTATTTTATTGCTAATGATGCGGCAGGTATCCCCATTTTGCGCCGTAAAACATTAACTGATAATGGTATGAGTAATGATGAGCAATTGGTCGAGGGGATAGAGAATTTACGTGTACTTTATGGTTTTGATAATAATGGCGATGGTACACCAGATGCGTTTCTGCCCGCACAGAAGGTGACAGATGTTATGTGGGATAACCAAGGGAGTATGCGACTTGTTGCCTTAAAAGTTTATGTGTTGGTGCGCTCGGCTCAAAAAGATGCAAGTTACACTAATGATAGTCAGTATCGTCTAGGAGATAAGCTGATAAAAATTAAGGATAATTTTCGTCGAAAGGTGATGTCGACCACCATTGTACTTGAAAATCCCGTGTTGAACCGCCGTTAATTGAAGGGGGCTGTCAATGAAAAAACAACAAGGAATAGTGCTTTTTTTTGCATTGATTGTATTGATTATTATGACGGTTATTGGCGTAGCATTAGCCGTGAATTCATCGCAGTCGCTACGGATGTCTGGAGCTGGTTCAGAGCGTGTAGAGTTTAAAGCAGTAGCTGATGGTGGTTTGCAAGCTGTAATAGTTAAATATCAGGGGGCACTCTTTGCAAATTTAAATGCTACTAAAACTGAAGCACTGTTTAACGCTACACAACAATTAACACCGATCCCCTCAATTGGACCAATGAATGTTGGATGCCAGCGCACAGCAAATGCCACCGGGGCAAATTTAGTCAATTGTCGTCGAGTCGAAATTAGCAGCACCAAAGTATTTGGCCGAGATAATTTAGGTCGATTAACGGTCGTCGCAGGTGTTGAGCAGCAAGTGTTGCCTTAATAGGAATAAATATCATGCTAAACAAATGGTTCATAGGAATGCTAACGGTTGTCACCTGCGCGGCAGGTGTTACCTTTGCCGATGATACTGAACTCTATTTAGTGGACTCAACGGTGCGCACAGGTAAGCGTCCGCAGGTGTTATTTATTTTCGATAACTCTGGCAGTATGTCGACCATTGAAGATAATGCGGTAACATCATATTGCTCAGAAGCTGATAAAACGGCGGGTAAATGTAGTTACCCTACTGGATTTGATAAGTTTCTCACTGATTATTCTGGGTATATCAATGAAAAGGGAACTTACTGGAACTCTGGCGGAATTGATAATACCAATAATATGCCAACGCCAGATAAACCAAAAGATTCACGTCGTTTTTATCTAGGTAATAATAATTGTAATACCGCCGCAAAAGCCTTGGTTTCAAAAGGGCGTTATACAGGGTACCTTGGAGAGTTTAAGAGTAAGGGAAGCGCTGGAAGCTGGGTTTCTTTAGCTGAAAATGAAGGCTTTAACGAAGGGCAAGTTGTCGATTGTTATGAGGATATTTTAAATGCGGATCCTGAAAATCCGGGCTCTACAAAAAAAAATCCATCATTTGCAGATGGTTATCCAATTAATACCAGTGCAATGTATACATCGGGAATTTCTGAGGCCGACCGTCAATCTAGTTTGAAAAATACTAAGCTTGGTTCTGGTCAGCCGGTAACCCTATACACTGCTCATTATCTAGTTTGGCACAAATGGGTGACGACAACTAAAGAAGGGCAAGAGAGTGGCGGTGTTGGCACTCGCCTTGATGTTGCAAAATCGGCGCTAATATCGGCCTTGGATGGGTTGGCTGTACCCATTGATGCAGGCCTTGCTGTTTTTAACTTAAATTACCCTAAAGAGGGGGATTCAGATGGTGGCCGAGTGGTGTATGACTTAGTTCAGATGAATGATGCCAATAAAGCCACTCTTACCAGTTTAATTAATGGTATGCCAGCACAAACTAATACCCCATTGTGTGAAACTTTATATGAGGCCTTCCAATACTTTAGTGGTGGTTCAGTTACTTTTGGTAATAAAGACACTAAAAATAATACGCTTAATTATACTGCAAATAAACCACCAGGTATATTAATGAGCGGCAGTTATACTACGCCTTTTAAAAAGTGCCCGGATACTGCTTATGTGATTTATATAACCGATGGTGCACCAACACTAGATAAGTCTGCGGACAAATTGATTGCAGGATTAACTGCCAGCGCAACAAATAAAAATGCTGATTATAGTGTGTTTAGCTTTAAAGACTCAAAGAATGAAAACGACACCAGTTACATGCCAGCTCTAGCTGCCTACATGTACAATAATGATATTGTAACTGGAAATAAAGATTCGCTAGGGGTAGATAATAAGCAAAATCTAAGAGTGTTTACTATTGGTTTTTCCGATGGTGCGGATGTGGCCGCAGACTTGTTGGAAGAAACCGCTTTCAGAGGGGGGAATCCACGTAACAGTAATGGGGTATCTAAGGGTTATTATGTCGCTAAAAATGGGCTAGATTTAGTGTCGGCGTTAGATGATGCCTTAAAATCAATTTTGACGATTGATTCATCATTTACCTCACCGAGTATCGCCAGTAATAATTTCGATAAGACCCAAACCTATAATGCTGCCTATTATGCGATGTTTTTACCTGGCAATGGTCCGCGCTGGAGTGGCAACCTTAAAAAACTTAAAGTCAATCCTGCGGGTGAAATAGTTGGCCCTGGGGGCACTGCCAATGCTATCGATACTAATGGTAATATTTCAATTGATACTTGTACCTATTGGAACACCTGCTCAGGAGCTAAGGATGGTAACAAAGTACTTACAGGAGGGGTATTACCTACATTAAGAACTCAGCTGAAAAATCGCAAGATTTATACGAACAGTGGCAGTAACTTAGTTACTTTTCCTGCATCTTCCTTCGTCTCTAGTTATTCCCAGTCGGATTTAGATTGGTTATATGGCGTTGATGTCGATGACGATGATAATGACAATAGTACTTCAGACCCTAGGGAAGATGTGATGGGCGATCCTTTACATTCTAAACCTTTGGCGATTAATTTTGGTTCAGCAACATCATTGGATGTGCGTATTATTGTTGGTACCAATCAAGGCTTAGTGCATATGTTTAAGGATTCGGACGCTGGAAGTGCTGATTATTCTGTGGGTTCAGTTGCTGAGTCTTGGGCATTTATGCCGAATGAGCTTTGGGACAATATTCCCAAACTAAGAGATAATCCTGCAACAGGTATACATTCCGTTTATGGCATGGATTTATCTCCTGTTGCTTATGTAAAAACCAAAAGTGGCGGGGAGATTGATAAAGCTTGGGTGTATTTAGGCATGCGAAGTGGTGGCGCTTCTTACTATGCTTTGGATATTTCAGCCCCTGATTCACCTTCCTTTAAATGGATGATTAATTCTGACACCGCTAATTTTGACGATTTAGGGCAAACTTGGTCAGAGCCTGTTGTGACATTTTTAAAAGGGATAACTGATCCGGTACTAATTTTTGGTGGCGGCATGGCATCAGCCCAAGGCACGGGGCAAGCAGTGTATATTGTAAATGCCAATACTGGCGCATTTATCACTAAATTTACCGATGCGGGTATGGGGAGCATTGTGACTAAAGTTGCCGTATTAGACAGCGACAATGATGGTTATACCGATAGAATTTACGCCAGTGATATTTCAGGCAATGTTTGGCGCATAGATTTATTTGGCACAGACAAGGATAAGTGGACAGTATTTAAGTTCGCATCTATTGCTGGGCCTGCACCGGATAATCGTATGTTTTTTGCGGGGCCAGTGGTTGCTCAGACTGAATTTAATAATGTGCATTCAGATGGTACAGCTTTAAGTTATCAAAAAATTCCTTATGATGCTGTGACGATTGGTTCGGGTAATCGTGATAATCCGCTTGGGTTAAGTATTAAAGATAAATTTTATGTTTTCCAAGATCGTAATGTTGTTACGCAAAATTTTGCGATAAAGCCTGCTACCTTAACGTCGACGGATTTGTATGATGTCACCACTTCTGCACCGAGTAATGAAGAAGCAGATATTGCATTTGGAAAACTCAAAGGGTGGTATTACAGTTTTACCGCTGCAGGAGAGAAGAGTTTATCTGCCTCGTTAGTTTTTAATGGTAAAGTATATTTTACCTCATTTGTTCCCCCCACAAACCAAGCTGTAGATTTAGATGCCGGAGTGTGTGGTTTTTCAGGCCAAGGACGATTATATGTGTTCGACTTGCATAAAGGAACGCGTTCGTACAGCCAAGTTTATTATGAGGTAGGTGAGAGGGTGCCTGATACTCCTCAAATCGTCATTCCAAAACCTGAAGACGGCAAGCCTGCTGATGCCTATATTATTGGCGTTGGTAAAGGCGAGTGTCAAAATGGTGAATGTACAGGCACTATCGGGTTAGGTGGTGGCTTAAATACCAATAAAATTTATTACCATATTAATGAGTAAGAGTATTAATGAAAAAAAATAGACCGCAAGGGTTCACTTTAATAGAAGTGATGATAACTGTTGTTATTGTGGGTATTTTAGCTTCGATTGCTTACCCTTCGTACATTGACTATATAACCAAAAGTGCTCGTTCAGAAGGGGTGGCCGCGGTGATGAAAGTTGTTAATTTGCAAGAGCAGTATTACCTTGATAATCGAACCTTTGCCACTGATATGACCAAGTTGGGATTAGCTGCAAACCCCTTTCTAACGGAAAACGGGCATTACAGTGTTGGATCTACAGGTACTGATGCCTATACCATTACGGCGACAGCTAAGGGAAGTCAAGCGAGCCGAGACACCACTTGTGCAACTATAACCATAACTTCTGTGGGCGTAAAGGGCCCGTCAGCGGAGTGTTGGAAATGACTAAATATCTTGTTAGTGCAGTTCTAAGTATTCTATCTGTTATTTCAGTTGCCTCCGAGAGCGACACCTTGGTACAGGACTATAAGTGTCACATTATGGCATCTAAAGGTGAAAAGGTGGTTTTTTATCATTGGAAGGTAAAAGACGTTAACCTGAATATTGCCAGTTTACCAGGTAAGCAATTAACTGCCTCAGATGGTAAGAAGTATTTTATTAAAGATGTTGTTGAATGCGTTTCCCTCAGCCAAGAATTTACCAGTGACGAGAGTAAGCAACTAGATAAGATTACGCTTAGGTAAGTATTTATTCCAGAATTAGACAATAACTGTGACATTTTTTTGTGTAGAAGAAATCAACTGCTGAAAAGTAGTACGCTTTATCCTGTCAAGTAGTAGCGTTCAAATTTCTTTGTCATTTCTTTCAGCTATACCAAAAAGAGATGATTTATGACCACACCTACTTTTGATATCAATGCTGTCATTCAAGGACTACGTGAAAGTTAAAAACCTCACTGGCAAGGATGTCATCTTAACCCCTTTGATGAAGCAACTCACTGAAGCGGCCTTAGCCGCAGAGTTGGATGGCCACTTGGCTAGCATTGAAGAGGCTAATTGTAAAAAACGTCTTGAATACGGCCTTAATGGCACTGGTTGAGCTGGATACAAAATTATTAACAGCCGAATTTGAATACTCCTAGTATAATGAATTTAGCTCAATGTAAAGGAGTTTCTCATAGTGGTTAACAGCTACTGCCATTAGCGCCGTACGAAATAACACCGCCAACATTTACTATAACGCCCTTTGATTCCGCGGCTTTTCCTCCAGGGCAATAAATTAATGTTCCTCCAGAAGAAAGGCCGTCAGTTGAGAATGTTAACGAATCAACAGACCCTGTAATTTTGTCACTCGAATGGAAACCATCAATAGCCCGCAATTCTTTATCAGTCCCTATGTATACACGAATTCCTTTACTCCAGTCTTTTGAAGTTCCACAGGTAGTTGCAGTAACAAAGGGACATACATTTACGGGCGTTCCATAGCTTATTGCTTGATTTCTGGCAAAAACCATAATGTCATGAATTTTGCTGATATTATTATTAACGCGCACACCCTCATAGACGGATATTAAAGATGGTACTCCGATGGTTAATAATATGGCGGCCACAACAATAGTAACCATCAGTTCAACCAGTGTGAAACCAAGCAATTTATTTAGCATGTACTCAACCCTCACTTATACAAACTAAAGTATAAGCGAGAATAGGCGGGATTTCAGTATCTAAGTTGCATCCTTTATGCTGTTAGTTTCTGAAAGATAGTCTCAGTCCTCTTATGTTGTCAGTTAATATTGCCTTCAATCAATACGCGCCGTTTATCCGCAGCGGATATTGGCATCAGTCGATAGTCTTGTTCTACCAGCTTGATTTACCACTACACCTCGCGAATAAGGGCTTGTGGGACTTGATGGGCAATACTTCAATGTTCCATTGGTGCCAGATGCAAGGCCATCAGGTTGAAAACGAATTAAGGTTCGATTGTAGATGACAGTATCACTGGCATTAAAAGCGTTAGTGGTAAAAATAGTCGGTTCATTGCCATCGAGTTGACTATTGCTGTTAACATCAATAAATACCGTTAAACCAAGCTGCCAGTTAGATGAGCACTGATTGTTGCTTAAGGCGCAAACCGTCACTTTACGATTGAATGAAATGGCATGGTTTCGGGCGAGCATCAATGTTTGCTGGATGACTTTGATATTACTATCAGCTCTGAATCTCGTGTTGAAATCGCTTAACGAGGGAGCACCAATCGATAAAAGAATGGTAGAAATGGACACCGTAGTGATGAGTTCAATCAAGCTAAAGCCATGTTGTTGAGTTTTCATAACAGTTCCTTTGTCATAAGTATCCCGCGTCCAGCAGGCGGTTTTAAACATCAACAGCTAACTCCAAGTATAAATGTCAGGCTAGGATCTGCGATGTAATTTTTAGATTTTTATGTGCTAAGAACCGTTTTATAGAAACTGTGTTTTATGAGTAAAGCGATGCCAATGCTTCAATAATGCCTTAACCACGTGTAAGCTAGTGTTATTCTGTTTGATTATCTGTAAGCAAGTGCTGAGGAATGTTTGATGAAGAAAGTTGAAGCCATTATTAAGCCTTTTAAATTAGATGATGTGCGCGAGTCACTTGCTGAGATTGGGATCACGGGAATGACTGTGCTCGAAGTCAAAGGTTTCGGTCGTCAGAAAGGACATACGGAGCTTTATCGTGGTGCTGAGTATATGGTTGATTTTTTGCCAAAAGTAAAAATTGAGCTTGTGATCCAAGATGATCTCGTTGATCAAGCTATAGATGTGATTGTTGAAACTGCACGTACTGGTAAGATTGGTGATGGCAAAATATTTGTGACAGATGTTGAGCGGGTTATCCGGATTCGAACTGGGGAAGAAAACGAAGAAGCGGTTTAAATCTATTCTTTTAAAATTAGGGCCTGAGGGCCCTTTTTTGTTGCCTAAATTTTATCACGTAGCTCATTAAGTCGTTCGATTTCTGAAATATCTTTAATGTAAAATGGTCTGCTTAGTTAGACTAAAGTAGTTATCTCTTATCTGTTCCATGGTATAACTTAGCCACTTAAATGAGCTTGTGAGGTTGTTATTTTGGCTACGAAACGAATCGTGATTGTGGGCGGTGGAGCTGCAGGTTTAGCGCTGGCCTCAAAATTAGGCCGTAAGTTGGGCGGTGGTGATGTCGTCGATGTCTGCTTAATTGATAAAAGCCCTATTCATATCTGGAAGCCAAAATTACACGAAGTTGCTGTGGGGGTTATCGATCAGTCGATTGAGGGATTACTTTACAGAGATCATGGCCTTAAAAATGGATATCGTTATATTCGTGGTGAAATTGAGCAGTGTGAACCAGATGCAAAGACTATTCAGCTTGCTGCTGTATATAGTGATTCAGGAGAATTATTGCTTGAACCTCGTCAGATTGAATATGATTATTTAGTTCTGGCCTTAGGTGGAGTATCCAATAGCTTTAATACCCTAGGAGCAGAGCAACATTGTATTTTTCTCGATAGTTTAGATAACGCTAACTTATTTCATCAAAAGCTCTTGGATGCCTTGTTACAACTCAATGAAACACAAGAGAAAGTCAGTATAGGCATTGTTGGCGCAGGCGCAACAGGCGTTGAGTTAGCCGCTGAACTTCATCATGTGATTGAATCAGTAAAAGAATATGGTTACCTTAATATCTCAAAACATCATCTTGATGTGCATCTTATTGAAGCCTCTCCCAAAATTCTTCCCCAACTACCTGAGCGTGTAAGTGCTAGAGCCCAAGCCGTGCTTGATAAAATCGGTATTCGTTTACACATCGGGGTGCAGGTAAAGGAAGTGACGCGTGACGGCTTCATCACTCAAGATGGTGATGTGATTGAGGCTGGCCTAAAGGTTTGGGCGGCTGGTGTTAAAGGTCCAAAAGCCTTCCGAAATTTTTCTAAACTGCCTATTACGCCGCGAAACCAAGTCGAAGTTGATGCCTGTATGCGGGTGAAAGGCCATCAAGATATTTATGCCATTGGGGATTGCGCCCTATTAATTCTGGAGTCTGGTCAACCTGTTCCGCCACGCGCTCAAGCCGCTGCTCAGATGGCAGATACACTATATGAGAATATTGTGAACCGGCTACAAAATAAGGCTGAAAAGGCTTTTGTCTATAAAGATTATGGTTCCTTAGTTTCATTAAGCCGCTTTTCGGCCGTGGGTAATTTAATGGGGAATCTGCGCTCTGGTACTTTCTTCGTTGAAGGTCATATCGCAAGGCTGATGTACATCTCTTTATATCAAAGGCATTTAGCGAGCCTATATGGTTGGTTCTCTGCGATTATTTATCGCATCGCACAAAAGCTACTCAAGTGGCAAAGACCAAAGCTGAAATTACACTAATGGTATAAACACGAGTGAGCTATGCTCTCTCGTGTTTTTAGTATGGCATTTTTCGATATTGGATTTGATATTACTGCTACTAGAGAATCCGTTTACGTACTACGACGACAATGCGCCACTTTTGCATCACACACTACGAATATAAGTCTAAAACATCAATATATCCTAGTGTTTAGGTGAGGCAGAAGAATCGCGGATAACCGGCTCTGGGGTAAATGTTTTTGCAAATTTAGCATCTAGCTCACGACGTTTATCGATTAACAGTTCTGTCGCAACTTGGGCAATTTCAGAATTGGGTTGATGAACTGTGGTAAGCTTCGGCCAAGTTTGGCGTGAAAATGGGCTATCTTCGAATCCTACAATCGACAAGTCACCAGGAATATCAAGCCCAGCTAAACGAGCGGCAAAAAGTGCTCCAGCTGCAATTTCGTCGTTACAAGCAACAATCGCAGTAGGACGGTTTTTAAGTTTAATCAGGATATTTGCACCTTCGACCCCCGATTCAAATGAGTATTTCCCTTCAATTATGTAATCCTCATTCAGAATTAGATGGTTTTTTGTTAATGCTTGTTTATAGCCAAGTAATCGTTCTTTCGTGGATTCGTGGTGCAAATCACCACTTATAAAAGCGATATTTTTATGGCCCAAATCAATCAAATGCTGGGTTATTTCAACCGCCCCCGACTTGTCATTCACTAAAATGGTGAGCCCATCTGGCTCTTTAACTCCTTCCCCTGCAATAATGCGGACATAATTTGCATCGATCTCGTTGAGAGATTTCAGTACTTTTGGATCTTCTGAAAGTGGCGGTGTTAACACTAAACCTGCAAGCCTCGAATGTTTAACAAGCTGAGTCAGCTCATCACAAATTGTGTCAGATTTAGCATTACAAGGGTGGATAACAAGCTCGTAGCCTTTATCTTTACATGCCGATAAAATCCCATTTTGCATATCAATAATGTAATACGCGTTAGGATTATCATAAATAAAACCAATAGCATAGGATTTTGTCCCTGCCAGATTTCTTGCGGCAAGATTGGGCTGATAATTTAATGCTTTAATGGCCTCGTTCACTTTATCAATCGTGGCTTGTTTCACCGATGGCTCATTATTGGTTACGCGGGAAACTGTCTTGATTGACACTCCAGCATATTTAGCGACGTCGTTGATAGTGACTTTCATTGATCTAAAAACTCTTTATTCGAATTTGCGAAGGGCTAGCAGATTGATGAACCTCAATCCTTTAAGCGTAATTTACAAGCCGACAGCGTTGTCAGTTAACTTTTTATTATGTTGCTTATAGTGCGAGCATTTATGCCGTATAGCAATGCTCATTTGTTACAAACTGCGGCATTTTTCAACTGTTAACACTCCGTTATAAGTTGTAATTTTACATCAAATTATTTAAGTGATTATTTTTGCTTAAATATATTCAGATTCTATCCTGCCAAAGTCAGTGTTATGACATTTTTTTTCGTCCAGAGTTATTTTGTTGTGGCAAGGCTGTTAATTATTGTGTAATGTTTGCTCTAGACATGACAGCGTTGTCATTCCATCGGAATGGTTATGAATACTAAAACGATAATAAAGTTATGGAAGGGAAACGAGATGCGACCATCATCCTTTAAGAAAAGTGTACTAGCTACAAACATTGCTATCCTCCTCGGCAGCGCGGTTTCAATCAGTGCTGTCGCTGCAGAAGCAACTGCTGCCGCTCCTGAAAATATTGAAAAAATTGAAGTGCGTGGTATGAGAGCTTCAATGAAAGCTTCTGTTAACGACAAACGTTTTTCTGACGCTGTTGTTGATGCTGTGACCGCTGAAGATATTGGTAAATTTCCTGACGGTGACGTGGGGGAGTCTTTAGGCCGTATTCCTGGTGTTGCGGTAAACCGTCAGTTTGGCCAAGGTCAACAAGTTTCTATTCGAGGTGCTTCTAGCCAACTTACTAGCACATTATTAAATGGGCATTCTGTCGCCTCAACAGGATGGTTTGATCAACAAGCCATTGATCGCAGTTTTAATTACAGCTTACTTCCTCCCGAATTAGTTGGTGGTATAGAGGTCAAGAAATCTTCTCAGGCTGATGTTGCAGAGGGCGGTATTGGCGGCACAGTGTTAGTTAAGACTCGTAAGCCGCTTGATTTAGAAGCTAATTCTGTATTTTTAAGTGCGAAAGGTGATTACGGTACTGTTTCTGAAGCGACAGATCCGCAGACTTCAGGTTTATATAGCTGGAAAACTGAAGACGAAAAATTTGGCTTTTTAGTTGCTGGTTCATTAGATAAAACTGAATACCAACGTAATGGTATTGAGTCGTTACTTGGTTGGGGGGAAATTGTTCCAACAACTTTCCAACAAGACCGTGAACGCACTGCTGTTAATGCTGCTTTCCAATACAGACCAACTGATAGCCTTGAGTTCGGTCTAAATGTTATGAGTTTGCAGCTTGATGCAAACAATGCCAATACGTCAATTTTCTTATTCCCGACCCAACAGGGTGAAAACAAGTGTCTTAAGAAAAATGCCGCAGGTGTTTGTACTTTAGTTGAGCATACCGATAAAGGTGGTTTTGCATGGGCACAAACTTGGGCTCGTAAGGCAAGCATGTCCTCTGATACAGTGGACCTCGATTTTGCATATCAAGCTGATGCCTATAAGTTAGAAGGCCGTATCGGTAAGACTAAAGCTGAGGGTGGTACCGATTTGACATCCAACTATGGTCAGTCTATTGGTAAAGCGGCAGATTTTGCGGGTATTTACGATGCAACTGGTGATGTTATCAAAATTGACATCGCTAATAATGCTTTCGATGCCAGTGATTTTAATGGCAAGTTGGAAACTGCGGGTTGGGCGTTGAAAAAACAACCTAATACTGATGAAGAGTCATTTGCGACCTTTGATATAACTGTTCCAGTTGAGTTTGGTGTTATTACCTCAATTAAATCAGGTATTAGCTATGCGGATCATGACGTAACTCAAACGACTGAAGCTGCGCAATCATCAAATATTACTGCAAAAGACGCCTCTGAATATTACTCAGGAACTATATCATCAGGTGCAGGTTTTACCTTACCTAAGCCTATCTTTGACAATATGATCAGAGATGCTTACGCCGCCATTGATGGCTTTACTTTAGACAAATCTGGTTACGGTACGCTTCAAGAGAAAAACTTAGCTCTATACACTATGGCCACATTTGCTGGTGAAGGTGTACGGGGTAATTTCGGTTTAAGATATATCTCTACCGATGTTGAATCGGATTATTACGCATTCAGCACAAAAGGTGCTTATGCCGATGATTTAAGTACAGATAAGGCAAGCTATAATGATGTTTTACCAAGCGTAAACATTGCATTTGATTTAGCAAGCGATTTAATTTTAAGAGCATCAGCAGCACAAGTTATGTCTCGCCCTAATTACGCAGATCTTTTTGCGACTTCTAAATTACCTGGTTTTAACGACGGTACTCCAGGTAACGAAAAGAAAGTAACTGGGAGTGTGAATCTGTTGCCATTTAAAGCCTCTCAAGCAGATTTAAGCTTAGAGTGGTATTTCAGCGGCGAAGGTTTATTTGCAGCAACTTACTTTATTAAAGATGTTAGTTCATTTATTTCAACCCGTGAAAAATTAAATCAACAAATTGGTATTGAAGATCCAAACTTAGTGAGTCAAGGTGGTAGCTCCTGTGGTGCAGGTATATATGACTGTTGGACAGTGAGTGAAAACTATAATGCTACAGGTGGTTCAATCGATGGTATTGAACTGCAATTACTAGATTCATTCGATAACGGTTTTGGTTACTCCGCTAACTACACCTTTGCCTATGCAACCTCACCTGCTGAAAATTATGCTGATCGTGTAGGAGTGTTCTCAGACTCATCTAAGCACACTGTAAACTTAGTCGGTTACTACGAGATGGATGATTTCTCTGCTCGTATAGCATATAACTGGCGTTCAGAGTATATGATGCGTGAATTACCTGGTTTCTACGGTAACCGCGAGCATCAAGCTTATGGCACAGTAGATTTAAGTGCTAACTATAATGTGACAGATTATCTATCTGTAACATTTGAAGTCGTTAACTTACTTGAAGAAGACAGTATTCAGAAAGGTGTTTCACCTGTTGATGCAGAAGGTGTTATTAGTGAATTTAAAGATAACTACCCAGTATGGAGCTTCGATGGTGAAGCTCGCTACAAGCTTGGTGTAGCGTTACGCTTCTAATTCAATTTAATCACGAAAAAGCCTAGCATTCGCTAGGCTTTTTATTATCAATAAATTTAATAATAAACTTAGGTTTCTCCAATTTAGAGGCTCGTGATGACAATCAGAAAAATAGCTATCATAGGTGGCGGTACTTCAGGTTGGTTAGCGGCGAACCACTTAGGCCGAGCGTTGAAGGGGCGTTCTGGGTTATCTATTGCAGTGATTGAATCTCCTGATATCCCAATTATTGGTGTCGGGGAAGGTACAGTGCCTTCGATTCGAAAATCATTACAGAGTTTTGGTATCAGTGAGTCAGAGTTTATTCGAACATGCGATGTCACGTTTAAACAGTCGATTAAATTTGTGAACTGGTTAGATCAACCCCGTCACGGTAAGCATAATTTCTATCATCATCTATTCGATATCATTAATTTACACCAAGGTGACGCAGTGTCGGCTTGGTTAGCCGAACAAAGCGGACATTTTGCCGATTTTATTTCCCCGCAGCATTTAGCTTGCGAAGCGGCTAAAGCACCAAAGCTCATTACTACGCCAGAATATGCTGGTGTTTTAGGCTATGCCTATCACCTCAATGCAGCAAAGTTTGCCAAATTACTCGCTAAAAATGCCATTGAGAAATTTAATGTAGAGCATATTTTAACGACAGTACACGACGTGTGTTTAGGTGTAGATGGCGCTATCGAGTCATTGCAGACTGAGCGGGGGAATCTATCTTTTGATTTCTATATTGACTGCAGTGGCTTTGAATCTATTTTGTTAGCTAAGGCATTAAAAGTGCCATTTATCAGTAAAGCGCAGCAACTTTTTATTGATACGGCATTAGTTGCGCAAATTCCGACCCAGCCAGCTGATGTTATTCCTCCTTATACTAAAGCAACTGCCCATCAAGCGGGATGGATTTGGGATATTGCACTTACCCAGCGCCGCGGTACAGGATTTGTGTATTCATCTGCGCATATGAATCAAACTGAAGCTGAACAAAAGTTTGACCGTTATCTTGGTGGTAAACTCGCCGATATTCCACATCGCAAAATCCCAATGACGGTCGGCTATCGTCAACAATTTTGGGTCAAAAACTGCGTTGCATTAGGGCTGGCACAGGGCTTTTTAGAACCCATAGAAGCGACTTCAATTTTATTAACGGACTTTTCTGCTCGATTTCTTGCTGAACGTTTCCCTGCGAATAAAGATGAGGTGGATTACTTATCAATGCGTTTTAATCGCACTGTTAACCACGCATGGGAAAGGGTCGTCGAATTTGCCAAATTGCATTATTGTTTGTCAGATAGAACTGACTCGGCATTTTGGCTTGATAATCAGCGTGAAGAGACAATTCCTGAGCCGTTAAAAGAGCGGCTTAAGATGTGGAAGTCATTTAGCCCTATTGCAGAGGATTTCCCCTCAAAGTTTGAGGTGTTTAACTTAGATAATTACTTATATGTTCTTTATGGGATGAAATATCCGACTCAACCGCATGATAGAGGTTTAGTCGCAAAAGCTAATTTGAATGCTTATATGAGTAACATGTCGAATATGAAGCGCCAAATGTTTGAGGGGTTACCAGAACATAGAGAATTGATTGATAAGATTTGTACTTATGGCTTGCAAGCTATCTAAGCGCTTTATTTTAATGTGTAAAAAGGAAAAATAAAATGAAAACACAATTTGTACCTTTAAATGACGCAAGTCATAAAAATTTAGCGATTGGAGATAAGGTTGATTACAGCCTTTTTGAGACTATGCATATGCTCCCTCTTCAGGTTCAAGAGTTTATGTCTGCAGCGACCAGTTTCCCTATCGTGTTTACAAAAAACGCTCAAACAGGTGAGTTCCTCTCCATTGCGATTACTGCGCTTAAGCCCAACACTAATAAGTTGCTCAAAAACGGTCAGTGGCAATGTCGCTATTTACCTATTCAAGTTCAATTGTATCCATTTGGAATGAGTTATATAGATAACGACAACGTTATCTTGGGTGTTGATGTCAATAATTCATCAGTGGCAGAACATGAAGCGCATCGTTTATTTGATGATTCAGGCAATCAAACGGTTTATTTATCAAAAAAACTTGAATTGGCGAGTTTACAGGCTAGTTATCATGAGATGACAAAGTACTTTATCAAAGTGTTACTCAATCATGGACTGTTGCAACCACGTACATTAACAGTGACTACACTTGATGGCACTAAAACCAATATTGATGGAATATATACCATTGACGAAGAAAAACTGCAGCAACTAGACGATACGACATTGCTTGATTTTGCTAAACGAGGTTTCTATTCGGCTATTTATGCGCATCTTTGCTCATTAAATTTAATTGATTTAGTGATGGAAAAATAAACTCAATTTTATATAGTTCGTTTTAATAATATTAAAACGAACTATTATAACTGGGGCTATTTAGTTTGCTAGCATCACACTCCCAGTCAAAATAATCCAGCTTGCAAAAAACAGTTTTAAGGTTTTGACTGGGAGAAATAACGCCAGCTTGCGGGCTAACAATCCTCCGATAATTGCACCGGGTCCTGCAAATAGCACTAATTCATATAAAGCGTGACTGTGGTCGGAGAACACGTGTATTGGGCTTGCCGACCAAACGGTTATGGCCGATACCACAACGCCAACCGCGACGGCCATCTTGGCGCAGATACCCCGTAACATCAGATAGATTACAATCAGTTCACCTACACCAACAGACAACCAAGCGGTGATGATCCCACCGAAGTAACCAATGACCGCTAAACAAAAATAGTCTACGGATTTAAGACTATTACTTTGCAAATAGCGGCGTTGACTGCTGAAAATGATTGCTATCCCAAGCGCGATAGAGAAAAGGCTAAAACTGGTGTGGAGCGAAGAGGGCGAAGTCAGTTGCCATAACTCGCTGCTCCAAAGGCCGAGTACTGAAAAGCATGCACAAAGCAAGATACATGGAATAAAACCACACCAAGTTTTATCCATATGGTGATGCCGTTGATAGTATCTTGACCATGAAATTGCGCCAGCAGTCATGCCAAAACACTGGATCATAAAAGACGTTGAAACGCTTTGAGTTTCTGTAAAATCTAAACTAGAGAACACTGGGATGAAAATAACGCCTCCGCCCGCTCCTGTTGAATTAGCAAAGATAGCTCCAGTTATCCCTAAAAATATAAACTTGCCATATTCTTTAATTAACTCAAATGGTTGTGCGAATTGGATAAACCAAACTATCCATGTGCTTAGCAGAGTGAGCAGTACCGTTAACGACCGATAATATTGGCCGCTGAAGGTGTTTTTACGCTTAAAGGTAGGGATATATGTGAGCATCTTTTTAAGATAACTGAGTGTGGCGTTTGAGTTGTTGCGCCTATGTTATCAGTCAAAGACAGCGTTGTCACATAGGTTGATAAATATAGATTTTAATTTAACTTTATGAAATTTAAGGAATAAATTCATCTGACATTAAAAATGTAAAGCTATTTGTCAAAAAAATGTAGAAATCCTGTTCTTTCTTGTGTAACTTAATGAATGACAACGCTGTCATCTGCTTGTGTGATGCGTTGTTTAGTAAGGTCTGCATGAAGAGGATGAGGTCTCCTTATTCATGTGTTTGGCAGAAGTATTGCTGGTCGGGCGGCGGTACGTTTGTCTTTAATATTTGATAGTCTCTCCCCAGAAACTAGCGTTGGCTGGGTACTGTAAACAGTGCCCAGCCATTTTTTTAGGTAGAGTGACCTTGTTAGGATAAGCAGACAAGTTAGCGGCATTAATAAATAAAACTCGCTGGATTTTCCAGTCATAAAAGAGGCTGCGATTCATGGTTATTCATATTGCTACACCGCTTTGCAGCGTAGTGGCGACTTTTGCTAAGCGTTTGTTGATGTCCGTCTTGGGACTCTGGGCGAGCGTTATGCTGTGTGCTTTGAGTTTCACCGCGATAGCCGCTGTGGAGTCAACGTCGTTTGCGCTTACTAATGCTGCTTTTGCGGCTGGCACTTCTTCGGCAAGCAATCCCACTCCTATCAAGATAGTGACCACCATCCAACAGCAATGGCAATTTAATCTGCTAAAAGAGGCGCTGCGCCGCTCCGGCAAGCCGTATCAAGTTGAACAAATGTCGACGCAGATGAACCAAAAACGCAATGCAGAGGAAGCACTTGCTGGCACTGTTGACGTATTTTGGAGCATGACTTCCAAAGAGCTTGAGGAAACCATGCTGCCCGTGCGGATCCCACTGTTTAAGGGATTGCTTGGTAACAGATTATTAATTATCCGTAAAAGTGATGAGGCTAAGTTTGCCAACGTAAAAACATTGGCGGATTTTAAACAATTAACCGCTGGGCAAAACCGTTATTGGCCCGATGCGAGCATTCTCGAAGCTAATGGTGTGCCGTTGGTAACGAGCTATCAGTACACCAATCTATACCCGATGTTAGAAGGTGGCCGGTTCGACTACCTTGCGCTTGGCGCACAGGAAATCGGCGATGAACTTACTAGCCACCCTGATCCCGCACTTAAAATTGATAGCCATATCCTGCTGCAATATCGCTCTCCGGCCTATTTTTTTGTCTCACCAAAACGCCCCGAGTTAGCTGAGGCAATCTTAGCGGGGCTTGAACACATGATTAGCGACGGTAGCTTCGATGAAATGTTTAATCGTGAACTTAAGATTGAGCAGCTCTACCGTGATGCGCAGTTTGAGCGGCGCGTGATTATCCGCTTAGATACGCCAGATTTACATCCCTTAACGCCGATTGAACGCCAAGAGCTGTGGTTAGATCTATTTAGTATGCAAGGTGCAACATAATGAAAAATTTAGCCTTAAAAGTACAAATTGGGCTAGCTGCGGCGATATTTACGATCGTGAGCGCCTTGTTTGGGGCGTCCTATTGGTTGGCGAGCGATAAGCTGATGAGCGGTGAAATGGCCTTTGAAGACAATACGGTCGCTAATCTGCAAGTCACTATGGCGCAACCTATTTTTACCTACGATTACGAACAGATCCGGGCTGTATTATCCGTAATGTTAAAGTCTAAACAAATTTATCAAATTACCGTTGTGGATCATCGCGGTAAGCTGCTCGCAGAGGATAAACAAGCCGAGGCAGTTGCCGTCAACTATCTACAAACAAGAGAGTTACAGTTCAGCGACCAAGGTAATCCTACCGGACGCTTAACCATTACTTTTTCCATTTTGCCCGTAAAAGCGCAGTTATCCGAGTTGTTGCTGAGCTACTTTATACAGGCTTTGTTGATTTTAGCGGGCAGCCTCTTCGTTATTTTCATTATTTTAAAGCGTTTAGTGATCACCCCATTAGATAAGGTTGTCACCGCGTTAGAAGAGATTGCTAATGGTGATGGCGATTTAAGTCATCGATTACCCGTTGAAACTGAAGATGAAATTGGCAAACTCGCCAATGCTTTCAACGGTTTTGTCGAACACATTCACGGCACGATTTCAAGGGTGCATGAAACCTCTGCTCTGCTATTGGGCGATGCTAAGGCGCTTGGAACCCTGTCGCAAAGCAACAACCAGCGTGTGCAAGCTCAGCTTAAAGAAACCGAAGCCGCGGTCACGGCCGTGACTCAATTGAGTGCCAGTGCAAATGAAGTGGCCATCAATGCTAAACGTACCGCCGATGCGGCAACCCAAGCCGATAGAGCGGTTGACGATGGCCAGCGTCAGTTTGACTCGGGATTAGCCATTACTCGCCAACTTGCGGCTGAGTTAGCACGTTCGGCTCAGTCGGTGTCGCAGTTACAACAGGAAACGCAGCGTATTGATGAAGTTGTAGTGGTGATCAGCAGCATTGCCGAACAGACTAATCTACTGGCGTTAAATGCCGCGATTGAAGCTGCCAGAGCGGGTGAGCAGGGGCGTGGTTTTGCCGTTGTTGCCGATGAAGTGCGCTCTTTAGCGAGTCGCACCCAACAGGCGACGGGAGAAATCCAAAAAATGATCCAACAGGTGCAGAGCCGAGTTGCCGAAACCGTGAATGTGATGCAATCGAGCCAGACTCTTTCCAATGAAGGGGTCAACCGTTCGGAAGAAATTAAGCTCGTTCTATCTAAAGTGACTGATTTAGTTTCCAATATCAGTAATATGAATATCGAAGTTTCCCATGCGGCGCAGGAGCAAACCTGTGTCACCGAAGCGATTTCTCGTACATTAAATGATCTTGCCAATGTCTCAGGTTCAGCCTCTCTCGATAGTGAGCATCTAGCACAATCGAGTGAGCGACTGTTTCACCAAGGGGAAAGACTGCGGACGTTAGTAACTTCCTTCAGATTGTAGCCATTTCTGAAGCTAGAAAAGGAATATCATGAATAAAACGATTGCCGCCACCGCCATTTTATTTGCATTAGGTTTAAGTGCCTGTAGCCAAGCGCCTAAAACAGTGAATGTGCCAGTGCCAAGCTCAGCCGAGCTCGCCACGCCTGCGTCATTAACCCAAGCGCAATTGCAGCAGTTTGGGGATACCTTGGGCGTGAGTTATCGCGTGCTCACCAACCGACCCGATAATAACTGTGATAAAGCCGCCGCTGAAGGTCGTTGTTTTGTGGCTGAAATTGATTTTGTCCCTGGCGTTGATCTCGAAGGTCACGACTGGGCGATTTATTTTAGCCAGATGCGTCCGGTGCAATCGGTTGAAGGCAAAGAGTTTTCCATCACTCATATCAAGGGCGATCTTTATCGGATAACGCCTACTGAGGCATTCAGCGGTTTTAACAAAGGGGTTAAAAAGACCTTAAGGTTCCGTGGTGAGCTTTGGCAACTGTCCGAAACCGATGCCATGCCAAACTATTACATCGTTGCTGGGGATTTATCGCCAGTGGTGATTGCCAGCACGCAAGTGCAGCAAGATCCTGATACTCGAATGGAAGTGCGTCCCTATGTTGAGCCGTTCACCGATATGGTGAAACAGTATCGCCGCACTGATGCGGATAAATTAGTGCCTGCGACCGCATCACAGCTATTTAGCAACAACCAAAATGTCAGTGAAGATGCCAGCTTAGCGGTCAATACCATTATTCCTTCGCCGCAAAAAGTGACGATCCATTCTCACGATAAAGCGGTATCACTCACCTCTGGCATTAAATTGGATGTCGCGTCAGTATTGAGTCCATCCGCTGAAAATCAGTCTTTTAAAACCGAGCAAGTGGCTGCGGCGCTTGAACGCTTAGCACGTTTGGGTGTTAAAGAGTCAGAACAAGGCTTAGTGGTGAAACTGAGCTGGCGCCAAGGCGCAGAGAGCAGTTATCTGCTGGATATCAAACCTGATGGTATCAAGGTTGCCGCAGGTGATGCGGCAGGATTTTCCTATGCGTTATCATCGCTTGCCAGTTTAATCGATGTGCAGGATTTGCGCGTAAATGCGATGACAATTGAAGATAGCCCAAGATATCCATTCCGCGGTATGCATATCGATGTGGCCCGTAATTTCCACAGTAAGGCGATGATTTTTGCGCTGATTGATCAAATGGCGGCTTACAAACTCAACAAATTACATCTGCATATGGCCGATGATGAAGGTTGGCGCTTAGAGATTGATGGTCTGCCTGAACTGACCGATATTGGTAGTAAGCGTTGCCACGATCTTGAGGAAAATACCTGTTTGTTACCGCAGCTTGGCAGTGGTCCTGTTGCGGAGTCGAGTATTAATGGTTTCTATAGCAAACAAGACTATATCGATATAGTCAAATATGCCGATGCCCGCCAAATTCAAGTGATCCCTTCGATGGATATGCCAGGCCATAGCCGCGCGGCGATAAAATCCATGGAGGCGCGTTATCGTAAATTACTCGCCCAAGGTAAGCCTACGGAGGCGAAAACCTATTTGTTGTCGGATGCGGCTGATACAACTGTGTATTCTTCGGTGCAGTATTACAACGACAACACTTTGAACGTCTGTATGGAATCGACCTATCAGTTTGTGGATAAAGTGATTGATGAAATAGCCAAATTACACCAAGCCGCAGGTCAACCATTAACTCGATATCATATCGGCGCCGACGAAACCGCAGGAGCGTGGAAGCAATCTCCTGAGTGTTTATCCTTTGTAGCCAATAACAATAAAGGCGTGAAATCCATCGAGGATTTAGGCGCTTACTTTATTGAGCGGATATCGAATCAACTGGCGGAAAAAGGCATCGAAGCCGCAGGTTGGAGTGATGGCATGAGCCATGTTCGCCCAAGCTATATGCCTGCTAAAGTCCAATCCAATATTTGGGATGTGATCGCCTATAAAGGATATGAGCATGCCAATCAGCAAGTGAACAACGGTTGGGATGTGGTGCTCTCTAATCCTGAAGTGCTTTATTTTGATTTTCCCTACGAAGCCGATCCTAAAGAGCACGGCTATTACTGGGCAAGCCGCGCCACCAACGCGCACAAAGTGTTTAGCTTTATGCCGGATAACTTAGTGGCGAATGCGGAGCAGTGGACCGACTTGCAAAATCTGCCTTTCGAAGCCGACGATAGGGCAAGAACCGATGAGAAAGGCAAAAAATCTGGACCACGGGAGCAAGGTAAAAACTTTGCTGGTTTACAGGGGCAGTTGTGGAGTGAAACCATTCGCAGCAACGATACCGTTGAGTACATGATTTTCCCTCGTTTATTGATGCTGGCTGAGCGTGCTTGGCATCAAGCAGAGTGGGAAGTGCCTTACCAATATCAAGGTGCATTGTATAACCAAAGCACTGGGCACTTTACTGCGGCAATGCGTGACGCGCAGGCACAATCTTGGCAGCAAATGGCCAACACATTAGGGCATAAGGAGTTTATTAAACTCGATAAGGCAGGTATCGATTACCGAGTGCCGACTGTAGGTGCCGAGATCCGTGACGGTAAACTGTTTGCCAACGTGGCTTATCCAGGACTTAAGATTGAGTGGCGACAAGCGAGTGGGCAATGGCAATCCTATCAAGCAGGGCAGGCGGTAACTGCGCCCGTTGAGATCCGTGCTATTGCTGCTGATGGTATCCGCAAAGGCAGAAGCTTAATCGTTAATTAATCTGTTATGTATCTGGCTGTATTTTTAAAGAAAAATACAGCCTTTTTCTTTTCACTTTCAGTCAATTCTTTCGCCTGACATTTGATTAGAAATTGCTTCAAAAAGTAAATGACAACGCTGTCATTTTTGCTGTAACATTGAGTTAACTAAAGTTAGGTGTCGTATTAACGGCATAAGTATAAGCAACGGTAGCGCTGCATTAAGAGATGAAGAGGGATGTCATGGGGTTAGTCCAGACAAAAGATCAACAACTGTTTATCGGTGTTGATGGGGGCGGCAGTAAGTGCCGAGCCACTATCTATACTGCGGACGGTACCGTTTTAGGGACAGGTGTTGCTGGGCGCGCTAATCCGCTGCATGGTCTTGCACAAGCATTTGCATCGATTGAAGCATCGACTCGCCAAGCTCTGTTGGATGCGGGCATGAAGGAAACCGATAGCCATTTACTCGTCGCGGGCTTAGGGCTGGCGGGAGTCAATGTGCCGCGCCTGTATCAGGACGTGATCAGCTGGCAGCATCCGTTTGCTGCCATGTTTGTCACAACGGATCTTCATACCGCTTGTATCGGTGCACACCGCGGCGCCGATGGTGCGGTGATCATTACGGGTACGGGTTCTTGCGGTTATGCCCATGTAGGTGATGACAGCTTAAGTATTGGTGGCCACGGTTTTGCGCTGGGTGATAAGGGCAGCGGTGCTTGGCTTGGCTTAAAAGCCGCCGAGCATGTGTTACTCGCCCTCGATGGTTTTGCCGCGCCGACTGCTTTAACCAAGATGCTGTTAAACCATTTTGGGGTAAGTGATGCCTTGGGCATCGTCGAGCATCTCGCCGGTAAGTCTTCGAGTTGCTATGCCGAATTAGCCAGAAGCGTACTCGATTGTGCAAACGCGGGTGATGAAGTCGCTCGCGGGATTGTGCAGGAAGGAGCCGATTACATCAGTGAAATGGCACGCAAGCTGTTTAGCCTCAATCCAGTGCGATTCTCGATGATCGGTGGCCTTGCCGAACCTTTACAGGCGTGGCTTGGCAGCGATGTGGTGGCCAAGATTTCTGAAACCTTAGCGCCGCCAGAATTGGGTGCCATGTACTTCGCTCAGCAGCAATTTAACTCAGTCAACATTAATGAATAAGCCGTTTTAGCGCATCAGTGCTAAAGCAATACCCGTATTGATTTGTAAGGTAAATAACATGACAAACACTATTATGGAGCAAGAAGCTCGCACCGCGCCGCAGAAGATTGCGGGTCAGTTAGCCGCTAACGCCGATTTAATGCAGCAGTTAGGTGAAAAACTGCGTGCTTTCGATCCCCGTTTTGTGATGATTGTGGGCCGTGGTTCATCGGACCATGCGGGTGTATTTGCTAAATATCTTTTTGAAATTGAAGTCGGCGTGCCAACGTTTGCCGCCGCGCCATCGGTAGCCAGCGTTTATGGTAAAACCTTGAAGTTAGAAGGCGGGTTAGTGATTGTGATTTCACAATCTGGCCGTAGCCCTGATATTTTAGCCCAGGCGCGTATGGCGAAAAACGCTGGCGCGTTTTGTGTGGCGTTAGTGAACGATGAAACCGCTCCAATTAAGGATATCGTCGATGTGGTGGTGCCATTACGCGCCGGCGAAGAGAAAGCCGTTGCCGCAACAAAGAGCTACCTTGCAACTCTGTCGGCGATTCTACAATTAGCCTCGGCGTGGACGCAGAGCGAATCCCTTGCCGCAGCAGTTAACTCATTACCGCAAGCACTGCAAACTGCGGTTGATGCTGAGCCACAATTGACTCCAGCATCGGTTGAAAACGTGAAAAACTTAGTCGTGTTAGGCCGTGGCTTGGGTTATGCGGTGTCTAAGGAAATTGCGCTTAAGTTAAAAGAAGTGTGCTCAATCCACGCTGAAGCCTTTAGTAGCGCAGAGTTTCTCCATGGTCCCGTGACCTTAGTTGAGAAAAAACTCACGATTGTGGATGTGTGCATTGGCGATGAGTCTTACGCTAGCCATATCGAACAGATTGAAAATGTGAGCCAACGTGGTGCCGATTTAGTCCATTTAAATCAAACATCGACGGATATTCATCCACGTGTGGCGCCGTTAGCCCTGCTACAACGTTTTTATATTGACGTGGCAGCCGTCGCTATTGCCCGTGGTATTGACCCTGACCAACCCGCAGGGCTGAAAAAAGTCACTCAAACGCTGTAATGGCTGGCCGTTATCGCCGCGTTAATTTGAAAAGAGGTTTGGATGAAATTCACCTTAATTGCCGAGCAACTGTTTGATGGTGAAGCCTTCCATCGGGATGTGCCAGTCACCATTGAAGATGGGCTGATAGCCAGCTTAGACACCGCATCGGGTGCTAAGGAAATTCGCTACCCAGGCACCCTAGTGCCAGGGTTTATCGATGTGCAAGTTAACGGCGGTGGCGGCGCGTTATTCAATAGCAGCCCAACGGTTGCTTGCATTGAAACCATAGGCAAGGCGCATGCTCGCTTTGGTACCACAGGCTTTTTACCCACGCTGATTACCGATAATGTGCAGGTGATGGCTAAGGCGGCCGATGCGGTTGCTAGTGCGGTCGCGCAAAAGAGCGCAGGTGTATTAGGGGTGCATTTCGAAGGTCCGCATTTGTCTGTACCTAAAAAAGGCGTGCATCCACAAGGTTTTATCCGTGGGATCACCGAGGCTGAACTGGCGATTTTTTGCCGTCAGGATTTAGGTATCCGCGTTGTCACCTTAGCGCCTGAAAATGTCTCGCCCGAGGTGATCCGCCTGTTGGTGGCGTCGGGCGTTAAAGTGTGTTTGGGCCACTCCAATGCGGACTACGATACCGTTGTTGCAGCATTAGCGGCTGGGGCGACAGGTTTTACCCATCTATATAATGCGATGTCACCCTTAGGTTCCCGCGAGCCTGGTGTGGTGGGCGCAGCGATTGAGAGCGAAACCGCTTGGTGTGGTTTGATTGTCGATGGTCATCATGTGCATCCCGCTGCAGCTCGTGTTGCCCTACGTGCCAAACCTCGTGGCAAAGTGATGTTGGTGACCGATGCTATGCCGCCTGTGGGTCTGGATGATGAAACCAGTTTTGAGCTGTTTGGTACTCAGGTGCTGCGTGTCGGCGACAGATTAAATGCGGTGACGGGTGAACTGGCTGGCTGCGTGTTAGATATGGCAAGTGCGGTCCATAATACGGTGAATATGCTAGGTTTGCCGCTCGGTGAGGCCTTGCGGATGGCATCTTTGTATCCAGCCGAGTTCCTTGGCATTGCCGAGAGCGTCGGTCGGTTAGCCGTAGGGCAACGTGCCGATTTAGTGCTGCTGGATAATCAGCATCAAGTGCTGGCCAACTATATTGCTGGAAATGCGGTTTATGTTCGCCCTTAGTGTGTTGAGTCCGTAAAGCGTTCACCTTGGCCCTTGTCGTATTTTGATGACAGGGGCTAAGTTTTTTTATTGTACAGTCTGCATTTTGCTCAACATCTCGAAAAATAATTTAAATAACAATAATAAAGGATAATGGTATGAGTACGACTGCGCCGGAATCTGTCGCCAATGCGGGCGTTAATGCTCAGGATGCTGCCGCGAAAAAGTGTCCGCCAAAGCCAAGATTGATGTCCCTTGATGCCCTACGCGGTTTTGACATGTTTTGGATTTTGGGTGGCGAAGCTCTGTTTGGCGCCTTGCTTATTTTGACTGGCTGGGCGGGCTGGCAATGGGGTGATACCCAAATGCATCATAGTGAGTGGAATGGCTTTCGCTTCTATGATTTGATTTTTCCGCTGTTTATTTTCCTCTCCGGTGTTGCCCTTGGATTATCGCCAAAACGCTTAGATAAACTGCCGATGCATGAGCGCCTGCCTGTGTATCGCCATGGCGTTAAGCGGCTGTTTTTGCTGTTGTTGCTCGGCATTCTTTATAACCATGGTTGGGGAACGGGAGCACCTGCTGACCCTGACAAAATTCGTTATGCTAGCGTATTAGGCCGTATTGCCTTTGCGTGGTTTTTTGCCGCCTTGCTGGTGTGGCATACCCGTTTACGGACCCAAGTGCTGGTGGCTCTAGGCATATTAGTGGCCTATGGCGCGGCGCAACTCTGGTTACCGTTTCCTGGTGGACAGGCGGGTGTGTTATCACCCACTGAGTCAATCAATGCTTATGTCGACAGCCTATTATTGCCGGGTGTGAGCTATCAAGGACGAACGCCCGATCCGGAAGGCCTGTTATCGACACTGCCCGCCGTAGTCAACGCCTTAGCGGGTGTGTTTGTCGGTCATTTTATTGTGAAATCCCATCCTAAAGGTGAGTGGGCTAAAGTCGGCCTATTGAGTGTTGCCGGTGGTGTTTGTTTAGCCTTAGGTTGGTTGCTGGATGGGGTCATTCCCGTCAATAAAGATCTGTGGACAAGCTCTTTTGTGTTGGTTACTAGCGGTTGGAGCATGCTGCTGTTAGCACTGTTTTATGCCCTAGTGGATGTACTGAAATGGCAAAAGCTCGCCTTTGTGTTTGTGGTAATAGGTACTAACGCCATCATTATTTATCTTGCCTCCAGCCTAGTGGATTGGAAGTATATCGCCCAGAGTGTGTTCGGTGGCGTTATCGCGGCATTACCGGAAAATGCTCAGCCCTTAGCGGCCGTGATTGGTTTGCTCACCGTTCAATGGTTAGTGCTGTATTGGATGTATCGGCGCAAGATTTTTGTGCGGATTTAATCTTTCGTTATTTTGTGCTTTCAACAGGCCGCAGAGTAAACTCTGCGGCTTTTTTATTTCACATGAGTTATTCGTCGTATGTGTCTTTTGCTTTAAATCAGTAGTGAGTGAAAGTTTAGGAGCCACAGTGGCGCTTAACGCGGTATTTTAGGATTAAATTGCAAATGACAGCGTTGTCTTTTTGTGTTGTTTGTTTTAACATCACTGAAACAATGGTGAGTTCGAATGATAACATTAGCCATTGCAGATGAGTTGCAATAGGGATGTGTGCAATACTCAGCGGATTTTTGTCCCGCAATCACCTTAAAATTAATTACTATAAGAAGCAGGTTTATGGAAATGACACTCGATAAAAGCCAGCAGAAAAGCAGTTTTATCCCCATGGCGATAGTGGCAGCACTCTTTTTCATCCTCGGGTTTGCAACCTGGTTGAATGGTTCTTTAATGCCCTATTTAAAACAAATTTTGCAACTCAATCCCTTCCAAGCTTCATTAATCCTGTTTTCTTTCTATATCGCGGTGACCTTTACTGCACTGCCCTCGGCGTGGCTTATCCGTAAAGTGGGCTACAAAAATGGGATGGCCTTGGGCATGGGCGTGATGATGCTCGCGGGTTTACTGTTTATTCCAGCGGCGAAGACCCAAGTCTTCGCCCTATTTTTATTTGCCCAATTAGTTATGGGGGCGGGGCAGACGTTACTGCAAACCGCAGTAAATCCTTATGTTGTTCGTCTTGGGCCTGAAGAGTCTGCGGCGGCGCGTGTTAGCGTGATGGGTATTTTGAACAAAGGTGCGGGGGTGATTGCACCGTTAGTGTTCTCGGCGTTGATTTTAGATAGTTTTAAAGACCGTATCGGCACAACATTAACGCAAGTACAAATTGATGAAATGGCCAATAGTTTGGTTTTTCCTTACTTAGGCATGGCGGTGTTTATCGGTGTTTTAGCCTTGGCGGTGAAAAAATCCCCATTACCAGAATTATCTAATGAAGATGAAGTCGCTGAGCATACAGATAAAAGCCAGATTAAAGCGGCGTTATCTCACCCTAACTTAGCATTTGGTGTGTTGGCACTGTTTGTGTACGTAGCGGTAGAGGTGATCGCTGGCGATACTATAGGTACCTTTGCGTTATCTTTAGGCGTTGAGCATTACGGGGTCATGACCTCATACACTATGGTTTGCATGGTGCTGGGTTATACGCTGGGGATTATCCTTATCCCTCGCATTATTTCTCAACCGACAGCGCTGATGATTTCCGCAATTTTAGGCATATTACTCACCTTAGGCATTCTGTTTGGGGATAACAATTCCTACGCTATTGCTAACACTTTGTTGGTGCCTTTTGGTGGAGTGGCCTTACCTGATACCTTGCTGTTAATTGCTTTCCTAGGCCTAGCAAATGCTATTGTGTGGCCTGCCGTATGGCCTTTAGCCCTATCTGGTATGGGTAAATTAACGAGCACGGGTTCTGCGCTCCTTATCATGGGGATTGCCGGCGGTGCGTTTGGTCCTGTGTCTTGGGGGTTAATGAGTTCGGCAACGGATATGGGGCAGCAGGGCGGTTATATGGTGATGTTACCTTGCTATCTGTTTATTCTCTTCTATGCCGTGAAAGGCCATAAGATGCGTCACTGGTAATCGGTTATCACGCGATGTAAAAAAGCCCTCAACAGAGGGCTTTTTGCTATTTGCAGGGTATGAATTAGAAGGCGTAACTTACGCGTGCTAACACAGTATCATCGTTTTGGAATACGCCATCGGAGACTTTTTGATCGCCACTTAAATCTGTGCCGAGCCAAGCGAGTGAAAGGCCAAATCCCATTAACTCCGTCGAGACGCCAACTGAATAATCCGAATAACTATCAAAGCCTTCACCATCATCTAAGGCATCACCTACGTTGTAGCCGTAATGTAAATCGAGACTCCAGTTTTCAACAAACTCGTAGGAGTAATTGATTTCGCCGTAGTGATAATCTAAATCGCTGCCACCGTAGTCATTGGTAAACCAATAGGCTACGCGAAATCCGCTAAACTCGACGCCAGCAGTCACTTCAAAATAGCCTAAGTCACTCTCACCTGAATAGTTATAACGATAGAGTGTGACGTCATAGCTGAGGTTATCGTTAATTTCACCGCCGTAGGCAGCATAGAAATCATACTCAATATCTGGACCGTTATAATCGGGCTCATCAAAGTCCAAATTACTGGCCCAAGCGCCGACGGAAAACCCTGACTCAAAACTCCAATCGATGCCTCCTTGCACGGCAAAGTCGCCAGCCGTTTGTGAGACACCGCGGAAGCGGTAATCGTTAGTTAAGGCAATTTCTCCAGATACTTCAGCGGCAGCTATGCTGGAAAATAAGCTGGTGGTCAACGCCAGTCCTGCCAGTTTTGCCAGCCGTTTTTTCTGTAGGTTGTTATTCACGGTATTTCTCCCATTTTCTTGATTGACACGGATGTACAATGTTCTTTTATGTTTTAAAACAAATTCATACATCCGATTGTTTGCCAAACAACAGCCAAGGAAACTCCGTTGCTGTGACCTCATCGCGGTAAAGCTACATCACTTTAGCTTTGTTCATCGAGGTTAAACGCACCTCTATTTATGTGAGTTTTGTTCGAAGATGACGTACACCTTGCGGCAGGGGGTGACGACTTGCCACACACCTTGAAATCCCGCCGGAATGATAAAACGGTCACCGACGCTGAAGGTTTGAGACTGTCCTTCAAGATCGGTAATCACACTGGTTCCTTCGAGAATTTCACAATACTCATATTCAGTGTAGTTGATTTTCCAAGCGCCTGATTCGCTTTGCCAAATTCCACTATGGAATTGATTGCAAGGGCTGGAATAATGATTTTGTAATTGCTGCTTCGGGTTGCCAGAGATTAATTTTTCCGCAGCTAACTGGTAACTTTCCACGGGGGATTGTGCGCTGCCAAAGCGAATGATCGACCTGATGCTTATTGTCATATTGGCTCCTGTCGATGTTATTTCATGGTTGGCATAAAAAACTCGGCCTGAGTTTGCTTGCCTACAGGCCAGCGAGCTGTAATGGCTTTGCGTTTGGTATAAAAACGAACCCCATCAGGGCCATGCATATGCAGAGGACCAAAGAGCGAACGCTTCCAACCACCAAATGAATGGAAGGCCATAGGCACAGGAATAGGAACGTTAACGCCGACCATACCCACCTGCACATGGTGGCAAAAATGACGGGCAGCCTCACCGCTTTGGGTGAAAATGGCAGTGCCATTGCCAAATTCATGTTGGTTGATAAGCGTGAGTGCAGTGGGATAATCTTTAACGCGCACAATGGATAGCACTGGGCCAAAGATTTCTTCGCGATAGATCCGCATCTCCGGGGTGACGTTATCGAATAAGCAAGCTCCCAAGAAATAGCCCTGCTGATGGTCGGCAACGGTTAATTGTCGGCCGTCTACCAGTAAGGTTGCTCCTTCCTGAACTCCAGTTTCTACATAGTCAGTGACTTTGGCTAAGTGTTGTTTGGAAATAAGGGGGCCCATTTCCATCTCTGGCGTGAGGCCATTGCCCACTTTTAATTGTTGGATTTGTGGTAATAACTTGTCGACCAGTTTATCGCCCACATCGCCCACAGCCAACACCACCGATATCGCCATACAACGCTCGCCCGCACTGCCGTAGGCCGCGCCCATCAGTGCGCTTACCGCTTGATCTAAATCCGCGTCTGGCATCAGCAGCATATGGTTTTTGGCACCGCCTAAGGCTTGTACCCGTTTACCGTGTTTGGATGCGGTGCTGTAGATATACTCAGCGATTGGAGTGGAACCAACAAAGCTTATGGCTTGCACATCTGGATGAGTGAGCAGGGTATCGACGGCCTCTTTGTCGCCATTGATCACGTTTAACACTCCATCAGGTAAGCCAGCTTGTTTGAGCAACTCGGCAATCCGCATCACTGAACTTGGATCTTTTTCTGAGGGTTTCATAATAAAGGTGTTGCCGCAGGCAATGGCGATTGGGAACATCCACATGGGAACCATCACGGGGAAGTTAAAGGGCGCTATGCCAGCGACAACACCTAAAGCTTGATTAACGGACCAGGAGTCCACACCACCGCCAACCTGTTGCGTGTGCTCCCCTTTGAGTAAGTGCGGGATACCACAGGCAAATTCGACAACTTCGAGGCCGCGGATAAGTTCTCCTTTGGCATCATCGATCACTTTGCCGTGCTCTAGGGTGATGAGCTGCGCCAGTTCATCCATATGCTGCTCGACTAACGCTTTGAATTTAAAAAGCACACGGGCGCGATTAAGGGGCGTTACCTGTGACCAAGCCTCAAAAGCCGTTTTGGCGATGGCAATAGCGGCAGCGACTTCATCGTTACTGGCGAGGGATACTTGACCTCGGCATTCGCCAGTGGCCGGTTCAAAAATTTCTTGGTTTCTTGTACTGGCTGGAGTGTGTTGACCATTTACATAGTGGGTAATCTTAAGCATAGCTAACCTTTATTTTCCCTAATTTCTGGGCGTGTGATTGAAAATTGTGCATCATCCAACGGCATGAATGGCATCGCTGAGACTATTTACCATTTGGTCAATTTGATGTTTCTCAACAATGAGTGGTGGGGACATGGCGATAATATCGCCCGTTGCCCGCACGAGCGTGCCTTGATGAAAACAGCGCTCGAACACCCGATAACCGCGTTTGCCAACGCCTTCGTTATTAGGCGCAAGCTGGAAACCCGCAACTAATCCGGTGTTGCGAATATCAATCACATTGGGCAGCCCTTTGAGGCTATGAACAGCCTCTTCAAAATAACGTTCAAGCTCGAAGCTGCGTTCAAACAACTGCTCATTTTCGTAGATTGAGAGCGTGGCGAGTGCTGCGGCGGCAGCGACTGGATGGCCCGAGTAGGTATAACCGTGGAAAAATTCAATCAGTTCGGTTGGCCCTTGCATGCAAGTATCGTGGATATAATCCTGCACAAACACGGCGCCCATGGGGATGGCACCATTATTAATGGCTTTGGCTGTGGTGATTATGTCGGGGATAACGCCCCAGCGCTGACTAGCGAATGCGGCACCTACACGGCCAAATGCGGTAATAACTTCATCAAAAATCAACAGGATGCCGTATTTTTGGGTAATTTCGCGTAGGCGCTTTAAGTAACCTTGTGGCGGTAAAATCACCCCCGCCGAACCCGACATAGGTTCAACAATAACGGCAGCAATATTTTCGGCGCCATGGAGTGTGACTAATTGTTCTAATACCTCTGCTTTTTCAGCACCGAGGCTTGGTAAGCCACGACTAAAGGCGGAATGTTGAATGTCTAAGGTGTGGGGCAGGTGATCCACGCCTTGCAATAGCTGGCCGCTGAAGGCTTTACGGTTATTGCTTAAACCACCCACCGAGATCCCACCAAATCCTACGCCATGGTAACCCATTTCTCGGCCAATAAAGCGGGTGCGTGACGCTTGGCCATTAGCTCTGTGATAGCAAAGTGCCATTTTAAGGGCGGTATCAACCGACTCAGAGCCTGAGTTGGTAAAGAATACTTTGTTGAGTCCTTCTGGACTCAGTTCGGTTAAACGTTCGGCCAGTTCAAAAGCGATGGGATGGCCCATTTGGAAGGAGGGGGCGTAATCCATTTCTCGAATTTGTTTGCTGACGGCCTCACTGATCTCACGTCGACCATGACCCGCATTACAACACCATAACCCCGCGGTTGAGTCTAATACCTTGTTGCCATTGATATCGGTGTAATACATGCCTTCAGCTTTGGCGAGTAATCGAGGGCTCGCTTTAAATTGGCGATTGGCGGTAAAAGGCATCCAATAGTGTTCAAGTGAAGGATGCTCGTGGGCGAGATTGTTGGGTGAGTCGGCCATAGATGTTTACCTTGTCCTTTTCCTTGTTAAATGGGGTCAGGTCTTCGTTAAGGGTGGCTAATATTTGCTATGCTATGTTAGAAATAATGAACATGGAAGAGGCGTGTGCAGTTATTTGTGGCAAAAATGCTATTTTTGTAAAAAATATTGAATTTTGATGTCTTAAAAGCGTAATCTAGGCAGCAGTTACAGCCTTAGGTCATCTTTGGCAGTTGTTAGTCGAGATAGCCCTTATCCCAATAAAGCTAAAATAAACGAATACAAACGATTAAGAGGTCATCATGAGTACACCTAAAACACGGAGCGATTGGGAAAACCTCGCTGCAAGCCTAGCAATCAATGGCAAGGCTTTTATTAACGGCGAGTATCGAGATGCGACATCAGGCAATACCTTTGATTGCATCAGTCCAATCGATGGCCGTTTATTAGCGCCAGTTGCCAGTTGCGATTTGCTAGACGCCAATATCGCCGTGGCTAATGCTCGTGAGGTTTTTGAGTCTGGGGTATGGTCAAAGGCTACGCCTGTTAAACGTAAACAAGTGATGATCCGTTTTGCCGAGTTATTGGAAGAAAATGCCAATGAACTGGCTCTGTTAGAAACGTTGGATATGGGTAAACCGATACGTTTTTCAAAGGCGGTAGATATTGCCGGCGCTGCCCGTGCCATCCGTTGGTCGGGGGAAGCCATTGATAAACTCTACGATGAGCTGGCGCCGACGGCGCATAATGAAATCGGCATGATTACTCGTGAACCTGTAGGCGTGGTGGCAGCGATTGTGCCTTGGAATTTCCCGCTACTAATGGCCTGTTGGAAGTTAGGCCCTGCACTCGTGACGGGGAACAGTGTTATCCTTAAACCCTCTGAAAAATCACCGCTCACCGCCATTCGTATTGCCGAGCTTGCCGTTCAAGCTGGGATCCCTAAAG
The DNA here is from genome assembly GCF_002209245.2 of Shewanella sp. FDAARGOS_354. Classification (NCBI taxonomy): domain Bacteria; kingdom Pseudomonadati; phylum Pseudomonadota; class Gammaproteobacteria; order Alteromonadales; family Shewanellaceae; genus Shewanella; species Shewanella sp. FDAARGOS_354. The sequence goes on from NZ_CP022089.2 coordinate 4,830,114, forward strand.
GTGTACTAAACGTGCTCCCCGGTTATGGCCATACCGTCGGCAAAGCACTGGCGCTGCATATGGACGTGGATACCTTAGTCTTTACTGGCTCAACAAAAATCGCTAAGCAATTAATGATTTATGCGGGCGAGTCGAATATGAAGCGGGTCTGGTTAGAGGCGGGCGGTAAAAGCCCGAACATCGTATTTAACGATGCGCCTGATCTTAAAGCAGCGGCTGTGGCTGCCGCTGAAGCCATTGCTTTTAACCAAGGTGAAGTTTGTACCGCAGGCTCGCGTTTACTGGTGGAAGCTGGTGTTAAAGATCAGCTGATTGCACTTATAGCAGAAGAGCTAGCCACGTGGCAGCCTGGGCATCCACTGGATCCTGCTACCGTTAGCGGCGCAGTGGTCGATAAGCAGCAATTAGATACCATCTTAAGCTATATCAAGGCGGGCCAAGATGAGGGCGCGAGCTTAGTGCATGGTGGACAACAAGTGCTGGCCGAAACGGGCGGTGTGTATGTGCAGCCAACGGTATTTTCAAATGTGAAAAACCAAATGAAAATTGCCAGTGAGGAAATCTTTGGCCCTGTATTATCTGTCATTGAATTCAATGGTATGGAGGAGGCGATAGCGATCGCTAACGATACCATTTACGGTTTAGCGGCAGGTGTTTGGACAGCGGATATCAGCAAGGCGCATAAAACGGCTAAAGCATTGCGTAGTGGTATGGTGTGGATTAACCATTATGATGGCGGTGATATGACGGCACCTTTCGGTGGTTATAAGCAATCGGGTAATGGCCGAGATAAATCTCTACACTCCTTTGATAAATACACTGAAATCAAGGCAACGTGGATAGTGCTATAAGTGGATAGTGCTATAACCCTTTAACCCATACTTGGGCCTCTTTCAATGTTATTGGAAGGGGCTTTTAGTGCTTTTTTACTTCGATATTTTGGATTTTTATTGGTTTGCCTGTGCAAAATAACTGACATTTCTCGCGATTTGCTTAAAACCTCAAACCCTAGACATGCAGGTTAAGCCCTTACACCTACTTCCGAATCTGACTTTATAAACTGTGATCTTAGCTTGTGACTTTTCATTTCAACATCATTAGAATAATCTGATTGAAAAAAAACTAATGGAGTTCATCATGGCTGAAAAAGTAGTAGAAGTCACCACACATATGGGAAGCGGTTGGAAGGTTACGGCGCAGGTACGGGAGCATTTGCTGGTTATTGATCAACCCAGTGCCACTAATGAAGGCGCTAACCCGTTAGAAACGTTCTTATTTTCACTTGGTGGTTGTATTTCGGCGATTGCCAAGATGGTTGCGCGTGAACGTAATATCACGATTCGCCAGTTTGATGTACATGTGAGGGCCGTGATGAATTCGGCGGGATTATTAGGTCAGCCCTCGGACGATCCTGTAGGCTTTAAAGAAATCGCCATCAACGCCAGCATAGACGCCGACTTAACCGACGCAGAAAAGAACGAGTTTTTAGATACAGTGTGTAACCGTTGCCCCGTCCACGATAATCTGCTGCGTCCAAGTTTAGTCACCCACCAAGTTCAGCATTAATCTCGATTCTCATCTGGATTTAGGGCGGCTTAAAAGCATAAACCCCAGCTTTCACTGGGGTTTATGTTAATAGTCATATGCTAATTGTGCTATCACGGATTATTTTTCGGAAAGTTAGCTAATACTAGCTCGGCGACTTTGCGAAGCTCTTCCGGACAAATGCCATTGGTGGCTTGCACAGCCATGCCTTGCAGCACTGTGCCAATATATCGAGACAGTAGCAGCGGATCGGCATCCGCGGGAAGATCGCCTTCATCCTTTGCTCGTTGCAGGCGTTCGCATAAAGCCTGTTCACCATCACGACGGCGGGTGATAAGAGTTTCTTTAATCGCTTGTCCTGCTTCGCTACAGGCGAGGGCGCCTTGTACTATCAAGCAACCTTGGGGGTGGCTCTCATCCACTAAGGAGGATGCAGCGCCATAGAGCATAGATTCAACGACTTGATAGGCAGTTTCTTTTTCAAGAGAAGGATAGAAAAACGCACAGGGGCGCTGTTCGTATAACTCGATCGCTTTCAGAAACAGCTGCTCTTTATTACCAAAGGCGGCGTAAAGGCTGGGTTTGTTGATGCCCATGGCCTGAGTTAGATCGGTTAACGATGTACCTTCAAAACCTTTTCGCCAGAAGACTTCCAAGGCTTTGGCCAATGCATCGTCGGCGTCGAAGGCTCGTGGACGACCTACGCAGGGCGTCTGGGTGACGGTTGACATCATTAGGCTCCTCAATTCTCAATTGCCCCTAGGATAGACATGGGTTTAGTTCATGTCCAGCCACTCTTGCCTGCTGTCTGCGGGTTAGGTGAGTAACTCACCAAAATATATCGTCCATTCAAGCCCACATAGCACGTTCGCTGTGGCTAGGGCGTGTTGACGTTTCAGGGTTATTTTTGCAGCAATTTGGCTGGCTTTTATGCAAGGCAAAGTCCGTGCAGTGTAGTTATTCTACATAAACGGACGATAACGCAGCAGAAAAGCCAGCCAAATGCTGCCCGAAGGGTTCGTCTGGCAAGCCCTTGCTCTTTGTCACTCGTCATTTGAGTAGAATAACTACACATCATTCCTCGTTTCGCGAGCACGTGCTTGCCAGAATGAACAAAATCTAATCTCGAAACGTCAACACGCCCTAATTACCTCAAAGGCTTAACTGCACGGTTTCAAGCTGTCACAAAAATTAAATACCTATCGGTACAAAATAAGTTGACAGGGTCATTTTACACTATATATTACCGCTCAGTACATAATATTTTTTACCAGTCGGTATTTATTGGTGTTGACCGAGTGTCCATCACTGATGTCTGTCTTAAACGAGATAAATGCCTGCCACATGAGGATTGTAAGATGAAAAGTAACCCACCTTTACGGATATTGATGTTGACTGCCGTGGCGGCGTTTGTCCTTTCGGCCTGTGGTAAACCAGCTGCACAGCAAAGCCAAGCTCAAGGTGCACCTAAGGTCGATGTTGCGCAGGTATTGCATGAGCGCGTTACCGAGTGGGATGAATTTACCGGCCGTTTGCAGGCGCCAGAAAGTGTGACCTTAGTGCCACGCGTGTCTGGCTATATCGCGTCGGTAAACTTTAAAGAAGGCGCCTTAGTGAAAAAAGGCGATGTGCTATTTCGTATCGATGCAAGTGTGTTTGAAGCGGAAGTGGCCCGGTTAAAAGCAGATCTTGCTAGCGCGCTCTCTGCTGAGCAACTGGCCACTAACGACTTAGAACGTGCCCGCAAACTCTTTGCCCAAAAGGCAGTATCGGCAGAATTACTCGATACCCGCGAGTCTAACAAACGCCAAACCACGGCGGCCGTGGCCTCTGTGAAAGCGGCGCTGCTACGCGCCGAGCTGGACTTAGATTATACCCAAGTGCGCGCACCGATTGATGGCCGTGCCTCCTACGCCAATGTCACCGCCGGTAACTATGTGTCTGCGGGGCAGAGTGTATTAACTAGCTTAGTGTCGACCGCCAGCATGTATGCCTACTTCGATGTGGATGAGCAAACCTACCTGAAATACGTCAAGTTAACCGCCGAGAAAAAGCGTAAAGACCCTCGTGCAGGCGATAATCCCGTGTATATGGCGCTGGCTAACGAACGCGAATATCAACACATAGGTCTAGTGGACTTTGTCGATAACTCTATGGACAGACAGACGGGCACTATTCGAGTACGTGCCACGTTTAGCAATGAGGACAACAGCCTGCTCCCTGGTTTGTTCGCCAGATTACGTACCGCCGGTAGCGGCGCCTATGACGGTATCTTAATCGATGATAAAGCCGTGGGCACGGATCTGAACAATAAGTTCGTTTTAGTAGTGGCAAACGATGGCACCGTGGAGTATCGCGGTGTCACCCTAGGTGAAAAAGTTCAAGGTTTACGCATTGTTAAGCAAGGTTTAGCGGCAGACGACAAAATCGTCGTCAATGGCATGCAAAGGGTTCGTCCTAAGATGCAAATTGAGCCACACCTGGTCGATATGGCCGACAGCGAACAGCTAGAGGCGCTTCGTCAAGCTCAATTACTGCTTGATAAACATCAAGAAAATATCACCACCCCAGACGTTGAAGTAGCGAGCCGCGGTTAAGGAATCCAACAGAATGTTGTCGCAGTTTTTTATTAAAAGACCGATATTTGCAGCCGTTCTCTCGCTGCTGTTTTTTATCACAGGGGCGATTGCCGTCTGGCAATTACCCATTACCGAATACCCTGAAGTGGTGCCTCCGACGGTCGTGGTAACCGCCAACTACCCTGGCGCTAACCCTAAAGTCATCGCCGAAACGGTTGCCTCGCCCTTAGAGCAGGAAATCAACGGCGTCGAAGACATGCTGTATATGTCATCGCAGGCGACGTCCGATGGACGCATGACCTTGACCATCACCTTTGCCATTGGCACCGATGTGGACAGAGCGCAAACCCAAGTACAGAGCCGGGTAGACCGTGCTATGCCACGTTTACCACAGGAGGTTCAACGCCTCGGGATTGTGACCGAAAAATCATCCCCCGATTTAACCATGGTGGTGCATTTACTGTCGCCGGATAACCGTTATGACATGCTGTATTTGTCTAACTACGCGGCGCTCAACGTAAAAGATGAGTTAGCACGCATCAAAGGCGTGGGCGCGGTGCGTTTATTCGGTGCGGGCGAATATAGTCTGCGGATCTGGCTTGACCCGAATAAAGTCTCGGCGCTTGGCATGTCGCCAACTGAAATTATCGCCGCCGTACGTGAGCAAAATCAGCAAGCGGCAGCGGGCAGTTTAGGGGCGCAGCCTAGCGGTAATGCCGACTTCCAACTCTTGATTAACGTTAAGGGGCGTCTGACTGAACTGTCAGAATTCGAAGACATTATTATCAAGGTTGGTCAAAACGGTGAGGTGATCCGTCTTAAGGATGTGGCGCGTGTCGAGCTCGGTGCAACTAGCTATGCGCTGCGTTCATTATTGGATAACAAAGATGCGGTAGCTATTCCGGTATTCCAAGCATCAGGCTCAAATGCGATTCAAATCTCCGACGATGTGCGCGCCGAAATGGCAAGACTGGCGAAGTCTTTCCCCGAAGGGCTGCAATACGAGATTGTGTACGATCCGACCGTGTTTGTGCGTGGCTCGATTGAAGCTGTGATCAAAACCTTACTTGAAGCCGTGCTCTTAGTGGTGTTAGTGGTGGTGCTGTTCCTCCAGACTTGGCGCGCTTCGATTATTCCGCTGGTGGCCGTGCCTGTGTCTTTGGTGGGGACCTTCGCCTTTATGCACTTGATGGGCTTCTCGCTTAATGCGTTATCGCTGTTTGGTCTGGTGCTGGCCATCGGGATTGTGGTGGACGATGCCATCGTGGTGGTAGAAAACGTCGAGCGAAATATCGCCTCGGGGTTAAGCCCAATTGCCGCAACGCAAAAGGCGATGAAAGAAGTGACTGGGCCGATTGTGGCAACCACCTTAGTGTTGGCGGCAGTGTTTATTCCGACCGCCTTTATGAGCGGATTAACGGGGCAATTTTATAAGCAGTTTGCGCTAACTATCACGATTTCGACCTTTATCTCGGCCATTAACTCGCTCACCCTGAGCCCCGCGTTATCGGCACTGTTACTCAAGAGCCATAATGCGCCAAAGGATGGTTTAACTCGCCTAATGGATAAGTTGTTCGGTGCTTGGTTGTTCACGCCTTTTAACCGCTTATTCAACCGTGCCTCAGAGGGTTATGGCTATGTAGTACGTAAGGTGATCCGTTTTGGCGGTATTATCGGACTGGTGTATCTGGGCATGGTTGCGCTTACGGGCGTGCAATTTGTGAATACTCCAACAGGGTATGTGCCCGGCCAAGATAAACAGTATTTAGTGGCATTTGCCCAATTACCGGATGCGGCCTCACTCGAACGTACCGATGCGGTGATCAAGAAAATGTCCGACATCGCCTTGAATCACCCTGGTGTGGCGCACTCGATTGCCTTCCCCGGTCTGAGTATCAACGGTTTTACCAATAGTCCTAACTCGGGTGTCGTGTTTGTTGCCCTAGATGATTTTGAGTTACGTAAGCGTCCTGAGCTGTCGGCGAATGCGATTGCCGGCCAATTAAATCAGCAATTTGCTGGTATTCAGGATGCGTTTATTGCCATCTTCCCGCCGCCACCTGTGCAAGGCCTCGGCACTATTGGAGGGTTCCGTCTGCAAATTCAAGACAGAGCCAACCTTGGTTATGAGGCCTTGTATCAGGTGACCCAACAAGTGATGTATAAGGCGTGGGCCGATCCACAATTAGCGGGGATTTTCTCTAGCTATCAAGTGAACGTGCCACAACTTGAACTGGATATCGATCGGACTAAAGCGAAACAGCAGGCAGTGTCGCTCGATCAAATTTTCCAGACATTACAAACCTATATGGGCTCGACCTATGTCAACGACTTCAATCGTTTCGGTCGAACCTATCAGGTGAATATGCAGGCCGACGAAGCATTCCGTCAAAGCCCGCAGCAGATTAGTCAGCTAAAAGTGCCGAATGTGAATGGCGATATGATCCCACTTGGCTCCTTTATCAATGTGAGCCAGAGTGCGGGGCCCGATCGTGTGATGCACTATAACGGTTTCACCACGGCTGAGATTAACGGTGGCCCAGCACCCGGTGTGAGTTCGGGTCAAGCGCAGGCGGCGATTGAGAAAATCCTCGCTGAGACGCTGCCAAACGGTATGACCTACGAGTGGACTGAGCTGACCTATCAGCAGATCCTCGCGGGTAACACTGGCTTGCTCGTGTTCCCGTTGGTGATCCTGCTGGTGTTTATGGTGCTGGCGGCGCAGTACGAGAGTTTGAGTTTACCATTGGCGATTATCTTAATTATCCCAATGACCTTACTCTCAGCGCTTAGTGGTGTGCTTATCTATGGTGGCGATAATAATATTTTCACCCAGATTGGTCTTATCGTCCTCGTGGGCTTAGCGACCAAGAACGCGATTCTGATTGTCGAATTTGCCAAGGAAAAACAAGACCATGGTATGGAAGTGATGGAGTCGATTCTTGAGGCGGCGCGCTTACGTTTACGCCCCATCTTGATGACCTCTATCGCCTTTATTATGGGCGTGGTGCCTATGGTGTTTTCGACAGGCGCGGGGGCTGAAATGCGTCAAGCCATGGGCGTGGCAGTATTTGCCGGCATGATTGGGGTGACGCTGTTTGGTTTGATCCTTACACCATTGTTTTACTATGCCTTAGCAAAACGCGCCCGTCATAGTACAGCATCAGAGGTCTAACTTGGCTGTGTTATAAGTTCTATTTTATATCGATAAAAAGACCTGAAATTTCAGGTCTTTTTTGTATTTTGCAGCTAATTATCAAGGTATTGACTATATTTTAGTGAGGGACAAATAATTTATTAGGAAAATTCAATGAATGCCTTTCAGCCCCATGACTTCAAAGTCAATATTGATGTAAGGCATGCTTTATTAGCCGTTGCGACGGCATTGGATTTTGTTGGGGTGGACGATTTGCACCACGGACATCGGGTTGGCTATATGGCTTACGAATGTGCGAATGTGCTCGGCTGGCCCGATGAAAAAAAGCAGTTCGCCTATTTTGCCGGACTTATTCATGATTGCGGCGTTTCTTCCTCCGAAGAGCACTTACGTCTGCTCAAATTAATGCAGCCAGAAGATGCGCAGTGTCATAGTCAACGTGGCTATGAGGCATTGCTTAAATGCCCGATTTTAGATGTTTTTGCGCCTGTCGTTCTTTACCACCACACACCTTGGCTTGAGTTGCAATCCCATGAGCTTTCCGTATTTGACCGTGATATTGCAGCACTGATTTTCTTAGCGGATCGTACCGACTTTTTAAGAGCCAGATATACGCATGGTTGTCATGAGGAGCTGATTACATTGCATGAAAGTATGGTCGCAGAGAATTTATTGGCCCATAGTGGAACCTTATTTGAAGCAGAAATGGTCAATGCAATGTGTCAACTGGTCAAAAAGGATGGCTTTTGGTACAACATGGATGCAACTCATATTGAGTTATTAGGTCTGGAGTTCAAAGCTAATCACTTTTACGACAAAGAATTAGATATTGACGGGGTAAAGCAGTTAGCGCGATTTTTAGCTCGAATAGTTGATGCTAAGAGTCCCTTTACATTTCACCATTCAGAAAAAGTCGCACTGTTAGCAAAATTAGTGGCAAAGGACTGCGGTGTATCAGATACCGATGCTGAATTATTGTACGTTGCTGGATTATTACATGATGTCGGTAAGCTCAAAACGCCTGACCTGTTGCTGCATAAAGAAGGCAAATTAACAAAGGAAGAGTATTCGATTGTCAAACGTCATACCGTTGATACAGAGCATACTTTACATCGTTTTTTCCCTAAGTCTGTAATAGGCGAATGGGCCTCAAATCACCATGAACGCCTCGATGGTTCAGGCTATCCCTTCAGTAAACAGCAGGAACAATTAGATTTACCTTCGCGTATTCTTGCTGTGGTCGATGTTTTTCAGGCGTTTACTCAAAAGCGACCCTATCGAGGCTCTTTATCGCTATCAGAGATTGGCGACATTATGCAGCCCATGGTCGATAAAGGGCAGTTAGATGCAGGTGTTTACAGCATTTTGTTGGCAGATATAGATAATTTTTATCAATTATCAACCCAAGAATTTTCAGCTTAATATTCATTGTTGTTAGAGCAGTAAAGCATCATCAATCGGATTAAACTGTGTTGCTGCATCCATCAGTGATTTTGCTGTCAGTTGGGGGACGCCATAGACTTCTGTCTTAACGTCATATTTTTGCGTTATTTTCTCAAGCAAGATTGCAAAATCACCATCGCCAGAAAGCAGTATTACGGTATCCACATTGGGAGCGGTATCGAGTACATCAATTGTGATCCCAACATCCCAATCTCCCTTTGCTGATCCGTCACTGCGCTGGATAAAGGGCTTAAGTTTTAACTCAAAGCCGATATGTCTCAAAGCATCTTGAAACTTAAGCTGGCCATCATCACCTCGATGAATGGCATAGGCGACAGCACTGACAATATTTCCTTGCGCACTCAAGTGTTGCCAGAGTTTACGATAGTTAAACTGGCGCTGATAGGCCTCACGGCAGGTGTAATAAATGTTTTGCACATCGACAAAGAGGGCGATTCTTTTCAAGGGATAAGTTATGGCTATCAGTTGGAAGACTCTGTGCACTATAGCACAGCAAGGTAGCTAATGGCGCGAGCAGGCAAAAACAGCAATGGATCTAGTCGGTAATGGCCAAGTTTAGCTTTGCTTAACGGATTTTTAGTTAGGTTAATGGATTGATTATTTAAAGTATTGCGCCGGTGTGGTGCCGGTATATTGCTTAAAAAAGCTGATAAAGGCGCTGTCACTGTTATGCGTCGGACTTGATTTTGCAGATCATGTAGGTTGGGTAAAATATAGAAGGAACTCATCTGAAACCTAAATGAAAAAGCCAAGGGACTGCTCCCTTGGCTTTTATGATTTAAGCAAACGCATTATTTCGCGCCTGTTTACATCATGGCGATAAATTAGGCTTTTGCCGTTTGTTCCTGCTGTTTGGCTGCCTCTTGTGCCGCTAACTCTTGTGCTTTAATGGCCGCTTCGAGTTTTGCTTCAACATAACCCGGTGAATGGGTCGCGGCCGAGATTAAACGGTACATTGCCGGGATGACGAACAGGGTGACAAAGGTCGCAAAGGCCATGCCGAAAAACACCACAGTCCCTACCGCAATCCGGCTCTCAGAGCCTGCGCCCGTTGAGAAAATCAGCGGTATCGCGCCGACTAAGGTGGTGAAGGCCGTCATCAAAATCGGGCGTAAACGGCGGGTTGAGGCATCGATAATGGCTTTATCTAAGGCTAAACCTCGGTCACGCAGTTGGTTGGCAAACTCGACAATTAAGATCCCGTTTTTGGTCACCATGCCAATCAACATAATCATGCCGATCTGGCTATAGATGTTAATACCTTGGCTGGTCACTAACAGGCCGAGGAAACCTCCAAATACTCCCATTGGTACGGTAAACATCACCACTAGGGGGTTGATAAAACTCTCAAATTGCGCAGCGAGTACCAAGTAAGCCACCAGTAGTGCTAAACCGAACACAATAAAAATACTGCTTTGGTTTTCTTTAAAGTCTTTTGATTCACCGGTATAGCCAATGGAAATATCCTTGGGTAATAACTCTATGGACTTGTTTTCCAAGAACGTTAAGGCCTCGCCTAAGGTGTAACCTTTACTGATGTTGGCCTTAAGGGTGATGGATTTTTGTTTATTGGTATGGCTCAATCTTTGCGCTGAGGCCACTTCTTCGATATGGGTGACCGTATCGAGCGTGACTAATTCGCCCTTGGCTGAACGCATATAGATTTGGCTTAAATCGCCGACGTTGTTAAAACTGTTTTCATCACCGCGCAGATACACATCGTACTCTTCGCCGCGATCCACATAGGTGGTTTCTTTACGACCGCCGAGCATCACTTCTAAGGTTTGTGAGACGTCATCGACGCTGATCCCAAGTTCTGCTGCACGCTCTTTATCAACGCTGACAATTAGTTCCGGTGTGGTTTCGGCGTAATCCAGATCCGCGCCTTCCATCATCGGGCTGGCATTGGCTTGCTCTTTTAACACCTGTGCCCATTTAAAGAGTTCCGCATAATCAGAGCCACCCAGTACAAATTGTACTGGCTCACTCGATTGCCCCCTAAAGCCTGGCATCATAGGGCGAACCATCACATCGGGAATATCTTTCAATGCCTTACTTATAATCCCGAGCGCCTGTTGCGCCGTGACATTGCGATGTTCCCAATCCTCTAGCTGCATGATCACATAGCCAGTTTGATCGCCAGCACGACCACCAAAGGCAGGGGCTTGCACACTGAAAGAACGCAATACACCTTGGCCAAGGAGTGGCATTAATCTGTCTTCGACGATATCCATGTTCGCCGTCATACGGTTATAGCTAGTGCCCTCGGCGCCTTTCACAAAGGCGTAGAGTACACCGCGGTCTTCCTGCGGCGCTAATTGCGAGGGGACTTGCTGCATTAACCATGCGCTACCACCGATACAGGCGAGAATGACCAGTGGTGCCAGTAATCTAAAGCGGATCGCATGGGTTACACCCACACGGTAAACCCTTTCCATGCGCGCAAAACCACTATCCACAATGCGATTGAAACGGTTAGGTTTAACATTGGCTTTGAGTAATTTGCTACTCAATACCGGCGTTAGCGTGAGGGCAATGAGGGATGAGAACAGAACAGACACTGCCAGCATCACGGAAAATTCGGTAAAGAGTAAACCGACCATGCCATCCATAAATGAAATCGGCAGGAACACCATGACTAACACCGCGGTGGTTGCCACGACCGCAAAGCCCACTTCCCGCGTGCCTTTGTAAGCCGCAAGCAGCGGCTCTTCGCCTTTTTCGATATGGTGGAAAATGTTTTCGACCACCACAATCGCATCGTCGACCACGAGACCAATGGCGAGGATTAATGCCATTAATGTCAGTAGGTTAATTGAATAACCTAGCATGTTGGCGGCAATAAAGGCGGAAATTAATGATACTGGAACCGTTACCGCGGGGATAAGGGTTGCCCTTGCTTGACCGATAAAGATATACAGCACTAACACCACGAGGGCGCCAGTGACATAGAGGGTGTTGTAGACCTCGTTGATTGAGCGGTCAATAAAGACGGTGGAGTCAAAGTCGACTACAAGACTGGTGCCATCGGGTAAAAAGTCTTGAATTTTATCGACTTCTTTATGGACTTCCTGAGCGACTACTAATGGGTTTGCATCGGATTGAGTGATCACCCCTAAGCTTAGGTTAACAATACCATCACTTTTAAAGGTGGAGTTTTCATTCTGTGCGCCCACGGCAACATCGGCCACATCTTTTAAATAGATAGGTGTCCCGTCGCTGGCGGTGCGTACGACTAAATAGTCAAAATCCTTTGGGGTGTAATAGAGCCTTTTGGTACGCACCGACATCACTGTGGTATCGTTACGCACTTGGCCGCCAGGGGTTTCGATGTTCTCTTTACGAAGGGCGCTGGTAATATCGGTGACGGTGACGTTGCGCCCCGCCATTTGCTCGGGTCTGAGCTTGACATACATGACCTTATAAAGACCACCCGAAATGCTGATGGAACTCACGCCGCTGATCAGACTGAATCTGTCTTCTAAAACCCGCTGGGCATAATCGGTCAGCTGGGTTCTGTCCATCACGGTTGAACTTAAGTTCACATACACGGAGGGTTCGCCTGAGCCATTGTCCTTCGATACCACAGGATCGTTAGCGTCTTCCGGCAGACGCCGCTGGGCGCGGGCCACGGCATCACGCACATCACTCACCCCTTCGGTTAAGTTCCAACCGAGGAGGAATTTGACCGTGATCCGCGAGCTACCATTACGAGTGGTAGAGGTGATTTCATCGATACCGCTGATCCCCGTGAGTTCATCCTCAAGGGTCTTGGTGATTTGACTTTCCATAATCGCTGCCGATGCACCGGAATAACTGGTGCTGACTGTCACCACTGGGCTTTCAACATCGGGCATTTCCCGCACTGAAAGTTTAGTAAAGGACACTAAGCCAAACACGCATAGCAGTAAGCTTAAAACAATTGCAACGACGGGGCGTTTAACTGAGACATCGGACAGCCACATTATTTCGTCTCCGCAGTGTTGACGTCTGACTTGGCTGGGCGGTTATTACTATTCTTAGCTTCAAGAGCGACTTCATTGATTTTTAAGCCATCGCGCATATTCACAAGTCCTTGAACCACCACTTTATCGCCAATTTTAAGGCCGCTATCGATAAGCACTTGGTCGCCAACACGGGCACCCAAAATCACTTCGGTGCGATGGGCGATATGATCCTCACCAACCACATACACATAGCGTTTAGTGCCTGAATATTCTAGGGCTTGCACTGGCACTATGGGGGCCGAAATCGGTGGGAAGGTGATGGTTGATGACATCATCATGCCAGGTTTTAAGCGATTATCGCTATTTTCAAATTGTACGCGGATCTTCAGGTTTAAGGTTTCTTCATTCACGCGGGGATCGATGGCGACCACTTTGCCGATAAAGGTTTGTCCTGGCCAAGCTCGGCTGGTGGCCGATACTGGCATGCCAATGCTAAGTTGTGACAGAAAATGTTCAGGCACTTGTAAGTCCAGTCGCATGCTGGATAAATCATCTAAGGTCATTAACTCTGTGCCAATACTTACCATCTTACCTTCGCTAAAGTTAATCAGCCCGGTTTTACCGGCAAAAGGTGCGATAAGGGAATGATAATGTAAATCTGCCTGCGCAGAGGCTAAGCGTGCTCTGGCAATATCGACACTGGCTTTTTGAGCATCGATTTCGGTTTGAGTGATGGCATTGCGGCTGATAAGTTTTTCAAACTCTCTGAGCTTGCGGGTTTCATCATTTAAAAAGGCATTGGCTTCAGCCACCGCGGCTTGAGCTTTCATATCATCGAGTTCGATTAGCAACTGGCCTTTTTTCACTGTTTGATTCGAAGTCACGGCAATTTGTTTAATTTTGCCGGTGACTTGCGGCGCGATCACCACTGCGCGCTCAGCGGCCAGTTTACCAATCAGTGAAATAGATTGAGCCAGTGGATGTTCAACCACTTCCCCTGTGACAACCGGCACGGTACGCATAAGCTGGGGGGCACTTTCGGGTTTGGCAGCCTGCAATACATCACTAAAGCTCACAGCAGCGGCAACCGCCGCAACTAAGGCAATGGCTATTATGGTTTTTTTCATTGGAATAATTATCTCGCACAAAGACGGTTAACAGGCGTTAGCACTAATGGCGCTATTCTAGTGAATAACCGTCATCAGGTGGGTAAAAGTTTGTAAAGTTAAGCACTCGAAAGTGAAAGAAATTGTGTTTTGTGTCGAGATACCCCATGGCAATCTCATTCGCCCCATTCGAAGTGCATACGATAGCTGAGTTATTCTGCTAAGGATGTGCTTGTGTTCGTATTTTTTCTATCGGATCTACGGCTGATTGAATTTGCGGATACTGGCTTAAAATTGCCTCAAGACGACCATCTTGGCCCATGCTTTCAAGGCCTTTGTTAAATTCGTCGATCAAGGTGGACTGATCTGTTATCGCCAAAGAGACGCCCAGATGGAATACCTCAGTGGCGATGGGGTCTCCTACCTGCTCGAAAGTATCGGCATATTCACTTTGATTTTGCCTGATTAAATATTGAGCAAGATTGTGGCCGATTAACACTAAGTCAATGCGTTTTAGAAACAATTTCTTAAGATTCATTTCGTCGGAATTACCTTCCTCTGTCGTGAGTCCTGTGGCGGCTATTTCGGGTGGATTGGCGTAACCGCGGCCAATGCCGATGGTAAAGGGCTTAAGTTCGCTTAATTGACTAAAACGTAACGGGTTATCTTTACGTTTGTAGAAGACAATCTGTACGGCTTGTATCGGTGCGGAATAATGCGCCCATTGCTCACGTTCTTTGCGGTACCAAAGTCCAATAATGCCATCGGCTTGGCCGGTTTTTACCAGTAATGCTGCTCGCGCAAAGGGATAAAACTTAACACTGGCATTGTAGCCTTGGCGTTTAAAGGCCTCTTTAACGACTTGGGCAACGCCACCTTGCTCGGGTAACGAATCGGCATAAAAGGGCGGATAATTGGTCGCAACTAAGTTTAAATCTCGTCCTGCAAAACTGCGGGAAGGCAATCCTAACAACAGCAATACAAGGCTTAAATTTATCAGCAGTTTGAAGTCCATACGCATCCCTAACGTTAAAGCGTTATTTGCTGAGTATAGGGGGTGTTAAGCCGATGAGTTGAATTTTGTATAGAGAGGTAAGTTATCGCTTACTCGATATGGAGTCGACTCGTTATCCTTTTATTGAATAATAAAAAGGGCTTATGGATTAAACCTATAAGCCCTGAATCGATTTAAAGTGCTAATTGCTCTCCCTTATATAATCCGCGGGTGAGTTTATTGTCGTCTATCAGTAATAATTCTCCTGACTGACCATCCTTAATACTACTATCTATTGCAATGATTTTATTATGGTAAAGTCCAAGTACTCGTTCCTGTGAAGTGTGGCCGACGATAATATGATCAACCTTAAAGTAGTTTAGGATTCGGTCGATCTCGGGTTCAGCGAGTGCATCTTTAAAGTAGCCACGGTACCAAGTGGGGCCATTAGTGAAAAACAGGAAATTCAACAGATCGTTTTGTTTTAAATCTTCTTTTTTATCGTCTAAATGTTGACGGAATAACTGATTAGCATCGCTGATATTGAGTTTACGCTCGACCCATTCAGGGCTTATTCCACCGTGCATAAACAGCAGATTATTGATCTTTACTAGAGTGTTTTTACTGCGAAGCCAACGGCCGATTTCGGTGTCTTTGTTGTACAGTGCATCATAGCTGCGATTGAGTAATTCCGCCGAGGTTTGATAACGCTCATTCACATAACGTAAGTCGCCGCGAAACACCATTTGCTCGTGGTTGCCCATAAGTAAATGTAATCGACCACCGGCGGCTTGGGCTTGCTTATCTAACTCATATAAAAACCACAGAACTTCGTTAACTTGGTGACCACGGTCGAACATATCTCCCGTCATGACCATATGGCCGTCACCAAAGGCCCAGTGATTATTTTCATCGATAATCTGATGGGCTTTCAGTAGGTTAATCATCACATCGAATTGCCCATGCACATCGCTTAAGGCCACTATCCTGCCTGTATGAGTGTAGGTATCAGCTTCAACTTTGGGGGCATCGGTATGGCGTCTGGGCTGTGGCAAGTTGCCACAATCATTTGGGCGAGCCAATTGATTGTTTGCGATGGGGGTTTGTTTTAACTGACTCTGGCAGATCCAGTAGGCGGTATTTTGGTTACCTTGGTCGAGGAAAACATAAGGACCATCGGTCACGGATGATGGCGTAAGTTCAGTGCTAAATGCGCCAACAGAAAATAAACTTAGCAAAGTAAACAGTGTAGCCTGAGCCGAAGTCAGTCTCTTCTTCAATGTGAGCGAAGATATATTCTGTGGTTGAGGTGTCGAGTGACCGAAACCATGGCGGAAGAGCGCGTGCATTCAAAGCTCCTGAGTTATTAAACGTGGCTTATGTGGGGTTGGTTAGCATAATGTTAATGACTTGGTAGGGCAAGGGATCCTATGTTGGGATATTTTCATGGTGAGAATGCTTTATCTCTATGTTTGTTGTTCAGCCTGTTTTGTTTTGGCAAGTTAAATTAATGGTATAGCATTTTTTATATTTTTTGGGCAGGTGTTCTCCTTTATTTCCTATAACGTTAATAGCGCATTCTCAATATCATAAGTGTCACTGTTTTTATTTTTTTTTAGCTCATTACTATGATGGTGATATTTTTATTAGATACATTTTTTATTTATTTGTTGTCAATTCGGTGTGCATAATGGTAATAATTGCTGAAAGTAACCTAAGTTTATGATTTTACTGTTTTACGTTCGGTTAACTTACTGTTTGTTGTGCGGTTAATTTGGCCTTTTTTAAACAATTTAAATCCTAGTTTTGTAAATGCAGGTGCTTTTATTATTCCTTAATAACAGATGCGCATACTGTATGAGTCAGTTTTTATTTAAATGTCAGAAAAGCTCGTTGATGATCTTTTCGCTTAATTACGTTTTATTGAAACATATTTGTCAATCTCGCCTTCAAAACGTCCGCCATACGTTAACATCAATAGTCGCTTTTATTATTTCGAGCCTCGTTGTCGGCGCGGCGAGTTTATTTACCGCGTCAAGCGTTGCTGATGATACAGAGCTTTATGTGTTCGAAGCGTCCGCCCGTAATGGCTCGCGCCCGCAGGTGCTGATCATTTTCGATAACTCCGGCAGTATGAGTAATCTTGCCTATGGGGTCGATGCTCCTTACGAGAATAAACGTAATGCTAACTATGCCCAGTCGGGAAAGCTATTTTATAGCCGAGGTTCGGCTGATAATGCTGAGTTACCTAATCCTGCCTCTTCGCGTGAAATGCGTCAGTTTAATGCCGCACTCAATGGCTGTGAAAGCTCGTGGGATTACCTCAATAGGTATGGCACCTTCACTGGTTTCTTTCGTGAGTATGGTTTTTCGGGGGGGACTGGTGCGTGGAAAGAATTTTCTGAACTAAATGGTAGCTCGATAGCTGCTGTCGATTGCTTTGAAGATATCCAAGAGGAAAGACTCGGTAATGCAGCAGGAGAGGCTAACGGTTTACCCGTTGACAGTTTAGGCTCTGCGGCTAAACCCGTTCGGTACACGGCAGTCAATATTCACTCATCCGAGAGTGCTAAGGCAAGCGCGAAGGCAAAGGCGCAGAAAACAGGTTTTGGCTCCGGCAAAGTGGTCACAGTTTATACCGAAGATTATTTAAAATGGCACCATGGTACTAAAAAGAAGGTCAATAAAACCCGTCTAGAGCTGGCACAAGATGCGATTGAAAGTGTGGTTTTAACTACGCCGGGTGTGGATTTTGGTTTAGCTATTTTTAATATGAATGGGCCACGTGATGGTGCGCGTGACGGTGGGCGGATTATCTCTGGGATTAAGACTATGTCCGCCCAAGCCAAAATTGATTTATTGAAAAGGGTCAATCTTATTAGTTATGCCCAAAATACGCCGCTATGCGAAACGCTCTACGAAGCCTATCGTTATTTTGGTGGGCAGGAACAGTATTTTGGCGATGATGATAGCGATTATAATTACTACGATAATTGGGGGCGTTACCAAGGTACCTACAACGCCAGTTCTAATCCCTTTACTGACCCAGCTGCGCTTATTATTGGAAGTAACACGTACAATTCGCCGTTTAAGCCTTGCCAAAATGAAGCGTATATCGTCTATATCACCGACGGTGAGCCGACGCTTGATAACGCGGCCGATGGCATTATTGAGCGTTTAACCAATGGTGTAGGTAAGCATACCTCCAACCCGAAAAGTTATCTCAGTGCGCTTTCTGGCTGGATGCGAACTGAGGATGTGAATCCTAATTTAGCCGGAAAACAAACCGTTAGAACCTTTACCATTGGGTTTAGTGAAGGTGCAGCCAGTGCCGAGCACCTACTGAAGCAAACCGCCGATAATGGCGGTGGTAAGTATTTTGATGCCACCGATGCCAGTCAATTGCGTTCTTCATTGCAAACGGCTTTAAATAATATCCTCGAAAAAAATGCCAGCTTTACTTCGCCATCGGTGGCTAGTAATAACTTCAATCGTACTCAAACCTTTGATTCAGCTTATTACTCTATGTTCTTGCCTAATAAGGGACCAAGATGGCTAGGGAATATTAAAAAGTTCAAGGTGACCAGTGACGGTGATGTCGTTGATAGCAAAGGCAAAAATGTGATAGGCGAAGATGGCAATATCAAAGCCGATGCTTGCTCCTATTGGACATCAGCTGAAGAATGCGGAAGCAGCGGTGATGGTAACGATGTTAAGCGTGGCGGGGTGCTCGCCGCGATGCAGCAGGCGACTAGTCGCACTTTATACAGTAATTTTGGCAGTGGATTGAGCGCTTTTACTCTGTCAAATGCAGCTCGAAAAGCTGGGGATAATGTGCGTTTAGCCACCTATATGGGGGTCGATGAAACAGAACTCACTGGGCTATTTGACTGGGCGAAGGGAATCGATGTTGATAACGATAAAAATCAGGACTTAAGTACTGCCAGTGGCGCAACCCCAAATTGGCGCACCGATATAATGGGAGATGCTTTACATTCCAAACCCTTAGCACTCAACTTTGGAACTGAAGATAAGCCCGATATCCGAATTCTTGTCGGGACAAACCATGGGTTCCTGCATATGTTTAAGGATGAAGGTGATAGCGTGTCTGAGACTTGGGGATTTATCCCCTATGAGCTACTGCCGAATTTTCGCGATCTCAAGGCTAACGCGCCGACGGGCGTACACTCGGTATACGGTATTGATGGCTCGCCAGTTGCCTACACCAAAATGCAGGGCAAACGGATTGAAAAGGCATGGGTATTTGTGGGAATGCGCCGAGGCGGTAATGCGTATTACGCCCTCGATGTGACCACACCTGATAACCCCAGTTTTATGTGGAAGATCGATGCCAGCTCACCCGGTATGGGCGAGTTAGGGCAATCTTGGTCGACGCCTGTGGTGACGACAATTCCGAGTGCGACTGGCGATAAGCCTGTATTGATTTTTGGTGGTGGATATTCCCCTTCAACTAAAGATGGCGCTGAGATTGGTACTGATGACAGCAGTGGCCGTGGCGTGTTTATTGTCGATGCGCAAACGGGGGCGTTAATCCATCAATTCGGCGGCAGTGGGGCTAACACGCCATTGCCAGGTATTGCCAACAGTATTCCAAGCAGTGTTGCTGTATTAGACGGCAATGGTGATGGTCATACCGATAGAATCTATGCCACAGATATCCAAGGTAATGTATGGCGGATGGATATGCCCTCCGCGAATGTGTCGACCTGGTCGGGATTTAAATTTGCCGCATTAGGGGATAAGAGTTCAGTGGCAGGAGATAGGCGATTCTTTTCTGGGCCTATAGTGGCCCAGACCTTGATCTCCAATACCTTTGAGCTGACTAAAGTCGTTAATGGAACATCGACCAAAGTTGTCACATCACAGAATATTCCTTACGACGCAATTGTTGTCGGCAGTGGTCATAGGGCAAAACCAAGTGATGTGTCTCGCTCGGATATGTTTTTTACATTGCAAGATAGAAACATTGTAACCCAATCATTCCAAGGTAAATCAAATCAAAAGCCTGTGCCTAAAACGCTACAGTTAAGTGATTTATATGATGTCAGTTCGGCGGCGCCCAATGATCAGGCCAGTGAAATCGTTTTTAGTCAAAAACGAGGTTGGTACTATAACTTCTCTCGTAAAGGCGAAAAGAGCCTGTCATCTGCGACCATAGTGGGGGGGGAAGTGTACTTCAGCAGTTTTGTGCCTGGTAGTGATGGCTCAGTCAACCAATGTTTGAGTTCGGGTAAGGGCTATCTTTATAAAAAGAATTTGCACAGGGGCACTCGTGGTTACAAAACAGATTATTTGTATGCAGGTGAGTTGGTACTGGATACGCCGCAGTTAGTGATCCCGCCTGCCGAGCAGCCTAAGGACCCGAATGCTAAAGTACCAACGCCAGATATGTTTTTGATTGGTATCGGTAATGCGGTGCCAGATGAGGCGACATGTGAAAGTGGTAACCCTAAGTGTATTGGGGGCGGGCCAACAACGAACAAAATTTATTATTACATCAGTCAATGATGTAAAGAGTTAACGAGTCGAGATGAGTAATAGCCTTATGATGAAATACGGTACCCTTGGTTTGTTGCTGCTAGCGGGATTCCAATGGTCAGCGCTGGCGACAGAAACTGAGAAGCGACAGGATTACAAATGCTATTTAGAAACGAATCAAGGATTTAAATTGATACGTTTCTCGTGGTTTGAATCTAAGGTGAATGACTATTTACTCAGGTTGCCAGGTACACAATTACCGCGTTTACCTCGGGATAAGCCGATTCCGCTCTACGCGAAAGCGGTACTTGAATGTGTAAAAAGGAGTGAGCCTTTTACGCTAGAACAGGCAAAGCAAGCCGAGCTTGCGCCCGAGAATCAGGGTTAACTTGGCCTGTGGTATCAACATTGAAAATGCCGATGGGATAAATCCTATAGTGACTTATCCCATCGTTTAAGGGGGAAACCCCAAACTCAAAAAGCCAAGGTTTGAGTCTTCATATGTAAAACGTAAGACTGGCGCACTTTCAAGAAAGTGGCGTGTTAAGACACTTGTTCATTCAGATACTCAAGCCACTTGCTCGGATGACCGTAAAAACGGCTGTGATTGAGTAAACGCAGATTTCCCTCACTTGTCGTGAGTGCTACTGAAGGGAAACCTTGGGCACCCAGCTGATTCATCAGCGCCCGTGATGCCAAAATGTGCTGGTAAAACGCGTCTTCATTTTGGGCAAATTCCTTCGTAAAGGCAGCGCCATCTATTCCCATTTTTTCGGCCAAAACATGCAGATTATGTTCATCGCTGGCGCTTTTGCCATCGCGATAATGGGCGAGTTGCACTGCATGTAGGTAAGCTAGCTCATTGCCCCCTAAGGCTGCAACGGCAAGCATAGCTCTAATGGGGGGCGCAGAATCCAGTACAATGCTGGTATCACGTAATAAGCCTTCATAATAGTTTTCACCAAAGGCTTGTCCGGTTAACGCGGCAATCCGTTGATCATGGGGCATCACATAATCGCGCCATTGGTTATCTATCTGTTTGCGCCTTGGGCCAGTGAGCATGCCGCCTGCGTGGAGTTTGATGGTAAATCCGGCAGCGGCTGCTGCATCAAACAGCGGTTCGGCCGCGTAACACCAACCGCATAAGGGGTCGATAATGGCATGCAAAACGGCCTTGGGATTTTCTGTGGTATTCATTTATGTGCTTCCTACAAAACTATTTTGTGCTGTGACTCGCGAGTTAATGCACAACCCTTAGAATTAGTGGGGCAGGATTATCCATGCCCCTATTCCCTTACATTGGCCAGCGCATTTCACCCATGATGACTTTGGCACTGATCTCAAGCCCTGCATCTAAAGGCATTTGTGGGTAGAGCTTGAGCATCTTGGCGATTAAGTCCGCAGAATCTTTTGCTGTTTTGGCTGCCTTTTCAAAGGCATTAATATAATCGCGAGTAAAAGCGATGGCGCGCTTATCAAATCTGGCATCACCGAGATAATGTCCAGGGATAACCTCTTTGGGGGATAAGGCTTCCATCTTTTCTAAATGGGTTAACCAGGCTTTACGCGACTCAATACTTTGGGTATCTGCCATCCAAACATGGGTGTTATCAAATACTTCAACGCCGCCAGTGATGGTTTTAGCCGACGGTATCCACAGGAAGGTATGCTTAGGGGGAGCATCCTCTAGCCCTTCAATCAGCACTGGTTCACCATCGATACTAAAGCGATTGGTGGTGACCACTTTTGGCAGCACTAATTGGCTCGGAGCATTGTCCTTTAAAATCGGTCCCCAGTAGGCGAGCTTGCCGTCCATCGAGGCTTTAATATCATCGACCGTAGTTTGAGTGGCGACGATTTCGACCTCGGGGAAGTTTTGTTTAATCACATCCAACCCAAAGTAAAAATCCGGATCGCTATGGCTGATATACACCAAGGTAAGCTTTTTACCGCTGGCTTTAATGGTATCCACTAAGGTTTGGGCATCATTTTTTTGAAATTGTGCATCGACCAGCATCATTTCATGTTCACCGCTGATAAAGCTTGAAGACACCGCAAAAATACTGTTTTCGCCCGGATTAAAATGGCTTACTTGCAAAGGTGCAGCTTGAGCAGTAGCCATTCCCGCCACCAGCATGGTTGCGGCTAACTGGGGTTTCAAAGAGGTTAATTTTAGAGCATTCAATAGTGTCATTTCTGTTCTCACTTATTCATTCAAATAGGATTCGGTGATTTGCACTGTTGCAAAAGTGAGCTTAGTTTAGGTTGCAAAAAACGTTAGATAAACACGGAAACTTGCGCTTATTTGTTGCATAATTCGGATGAATCAACGTTTGAAACTGATTATTTAGTGCAACGCAATCAACACAAGGGGCGGATAAACCATGGATAGACTCGAAGCGGCAAAGGTATTTGTGACTATCGTTGAGCGGGGCAGCATGATTGGCGCCGCCGAAGCGTTGGATATGTCTCGCTCTATGGTGACCCGCTATTTAAGCGAGATGGAAGAATGGTCAGGCGCACGCTTACTGCACCGTTCGACAAGACGTTTGAGCCTGACCAGTGCGGGCGAGCAAGTGCTCGATTATTGCCAGCGCTTGCTTGAATTAGCGCAGGAAGTCCCCGCGGTCAGTCATGTACAAAGCGCCCAACCGCGAGGATTGCTGCGGATCAGTTGCTCACAATTTATGGCCCATTTACTCCTTCCCACGGTCGTGCGTCCTTACTTAGCCCAATATCCGCAGGCGAGTGTGAACTTTCATGTTAGCAGCCAAACCGTTGATTTAGTTGCAGAACGTATTGATCTTGCCATACGTATCACTAATGAGCTCGATCCTAGTCTAATCGCCAGACGTTTAGGGGAATGTGAGTCCGTGGTCTGCGCCGCACCGCGTTATCTTGCCACCCATTCACTTATTAGCCATCCCGAGGATTTAACTCGGCATAACTGTTTAACCTATTCCTACTTTGGCGATGTGATGTGGCGGTTTACTCAAATTATTCATCCTGATGGTATCGAGGCGGGGCAGCTTTTTAATATTCCCGTAAGAGGTAATTTAAGTGCCAATGATTCTATGGTGGTGTTAAACGCTACTTTGGCGGGCGAGGGGATTGCCATGCAGCCCCTGTGGGCGGCGAAGCCCTATCTCGACACTGGCGAATTAGTGCCATTGTTGCTGGAGTTTCAACCTCAAACCTTGGGCGTATACGGCGTATATCAATCCCGTAAACATATGCAGCCCGCCTTAAGAGTGATGATGGATATGTTGGTCGCTTATTTTGCTAGTTTGAAATAGCGCCAAAGTCAGTTCTGCCTAATCAATTACCATAAAAAAGGAGCTTAACTCTTTCGAGTTAAGCTCCTCAGATACACGTTTGCTTAGATTCTAGATTCTAGATTCTAGATTCTCGATCTATTTCGTCATACGCTTGTATTTCAGGCGGTGTGGTTCAACCACATCGGCGCCATAGGTGTTCTTCAACCACGCTGAGTATTCGGTGTAGTTACCTTCGTAGAAGTTAACTTGGCCTTCGTCGCGATAATCCAGAATATGGGTCGCGATACGGTCTAAGAACCAACGGTCGTGCGAGATCACCATAGCGCAACCTGGGAATTCGAGAATCGCTTCTTCCAGTGCGCGCAGGGTTTCAACGTCTAAGTCGTTGGTCGGTTCGTCGAGGAGCAGTACGTTACCGCCAGCCTGCAACAGTTTAGCTAAGTGAACACGGTTGCGCTCACCGCCCGACAGAGTGCCGATAATCTTTTGCTGATCTGCACCACGGAAGTTGAAGCGGCCCACATAGGCGCGGCTTGGAATTTCCATGTTGTTGATGCGCATGATGTCTTGACCACCAGAGATTTCTTGCCAAATGGTGTTTTTGTCATTCATCGAATCGCGGAACTGTTCAACCGACGCCAGTTGTACTGTTTCACCTATCTCAATGGTGCCGCTATCTGGCTGCTCGCTGCCTGACAGCATGCGGAACAGGGTCGATTTACCTGCACCGTTGGCACCGATAATACCGACGATCGCGCCCTTAGGAATCGAGAACGACAGGTTATCGATCAGCACGCGGTCACCGTAGGACTTGGTTAAGTTTTTAACCTCAATCACTTTGTCACCTAAACGTGGTCCGGGCGGAATAAACAGCTCGTTGGTTTCGTTACGTTTTTGGTAATCAGTGGTGTTCAGCTCTTCGAAGCGCGCCATACGGGCCTTGCCCTTAGACTGACGGCCTTTCGCGCCTTGGCGAACCCATTCTAATTCTTTCGCAATCGTCTTTTGACGTGCGCTTTCTGCGGCAGATTCCTGCTTCAAACGGGCATCTTTTTGTTCTAGCCATGAAGAGTAGTTGCCTTCCCATGGGATACCCTCACCACGGTCAAGTTCTAAAATCCAGCCAGCAGCATTGTCGAGGAAGTAACGGTCGTGGGTAATCGCCACAACGGTGCCCGTGTATTCCTGCAGGAAGTGCTCGAGCCACGCTACGGATTCGGCGTCCAAGTGGTTGGTTGGTTCGTCGAGTAGCAGCATTTCTGGTTTTTCCAGCAGCAGACGACAAATCGCCACGCGGCGGCGCTCACCACCCGATAAGACTTCAATCTTTTCATCCCAATCAGGCAGACGTAGCGCATTCGCCGCGCGCTCGAGGATGTTGTCTAGATTGTGGGCGTCCTGCGCCTGAATAATCGCTTCAAGTTCGCCTTGCTCTTTGGCAAGCGCGTCGAAGTCCGCATCGGGTTCTGCATAAGCGGCATAGACTTCGTCTAAGCGTTTGAGGGCATTTTTGGCTTCAGAAACCGCTTCTTCAATCGCTTCACGCACGGTTTGCGTTGGGTCGAGTTTGGGTTCCTGTGGCAGGTAACCAATCTTCAGACCTGGCATTGGGCGTGCTTCACCCTCAATCTCGGTATCGATACCGGCCATAATGCGCAGTAGGGTGGATTTACCTGAACCGTTAAGACCTAACACACCGATCTTGGCGCCGGGGAAAAAGCTTAAGGAAATGTCTTTAAGGATCTGCTTCTTAGGCGGAACAACCTTGCCCACCCGCAACATGCTGTAAACAAACTGAGCCATTTTTCTGCATCTATAAGTGACTAATGATGCGGCTAATTCTACTCGATTGCGCGCCGAACTCAACTCGGCATTGAGGCGCATTCAAGCTAAAACTGTAGGATTTTCATGTTTCAGAGACTGGGATTGTCGGCTCGTTACGAGTAGAATACCGCGCAACCCTACCTACAAGAATTGGCAGCTGGAGTAAGCAATGCTGAAAAAAGATATGAATATCGCAGATTATGATCCGGAACTGTTTAACGCGATTCAGAACGAAACTCTGCGTCAAGAAGAGCATATTGAGCTGATTGCTTCTGAAAACTACACCAGTCCACGCGTGATGCAAGCGCAAGGTTCACAACTAACCAATAAGTACGCCGAAGGCTATCCAGGCAAGCGTTACTACGGCGGTTGTGAGTATGTGGACGTAGTTGAAACCTTAGCGATTGAGCGTGCAAAACAACTGTTTGGCGCGACTTACGCAAACGTACAACCTCACTCAGGTTCTCAAGCAAACAGCGCCGTTTACATGGCATTGTTAAAACCAGGCGATACCGTTTTAGGTATGAACCTCGCTCACGGTGGTCACTTGACCCACGGTTCACCTGTTAACTTCTCCGGTAGACTGTACAACATCATTCCTTACGGCATCGATGAATCAGGCAAAATTGACTACGACGAAATGGAACGTCTGGCGGTTGAACATAAGCCTAAGATGATGATCGGTGGTTTCTCTGCTTATTCAGGTATCGTTGACTGGGCAAGAATGCGCGAAATCGCAGACAAAATCGGTGCTTATCTGTTTGTCGACATGGCACACGTTGCGGGTCTTATCGCCGCTGGTGTGTATCCAAACCCAGTGCCACACGCGCACGTTGTGACCTCAACCACTCACAAGACCTTAGCCGGTCCTCGTGGCGGTATCATTCTGTCTGCTGCCGATGATGAAGAGTTATACAAAAAGCTGAACTCTGCGGTATTCCCAGGCGGTCAAGGCGGTCCTTTGATGCATGTTATCGCGGGTAAAGCGGTAGCCTTCAAAGAAGCTTTAGAGCCAGAGTTCAAAGCTTACCAACAACAAGTGGTTAAGAACGCTAAAGCTATGGTTGAAGTGTTCTTAGAGCGCGGTTACAAAATCGTTTCTGGCGGTACTGACAACCACTTAATGCTGGTGGACTTAATCGGTCGCGACCTGACGGGTAAAGAAGCCGATGCCGCTTTAGGTAGCGCGAACATCACAGTAAACAAAAACTCTGTGCCAAATGACCCACGTTCTCCATTCGTGACCTCTGGTGTACGTATTGGTACGCCTGCGATCACTCGCCGTGGCTTTAAAGAAGCTGAAGCGAAAGAGTTAACCAGTTGGATCTGTGACATCCTCGACGATGCTCACAATCCAGCGGTCATCGAGCGCGTAAAAGGCCAAGTATTGGCACTGTGCGCCCGTTTCCCTGTTTACGGTTAATTCGTTAATTTATCCGAATATATCGGCTAAGTTCACAACAGCTTAGGTCGTTAAGCTTAGGTGGTTAACCTCAGCCGATAAATAGGATAAAATCCCATGGCCGCATTAAGCGGCCATTTTTATTGCTAAAATCTTAGACTTAAACCTGCTCGGTTTAAGCAAGATAGGCTTTATTCCATTCACGGCAGGAGGCTCAATGCATTGTCCATTTTGCAGCGCGACAGATACTAAAGTGATCGATTCCCGATTAGTGGCGGAAGGCCATCAAGTGCGTCGTCGCCGAGAATGCACCGAATGCCACGAAAGATTTACCACCTTCGAAGGGGCCGAATTAGTCATGCCACGGGTGATTAAACGCGATGGTACGCGCCAACCCTTCGATGAAGAAAAGCTGCAAGCAGGCATGTTACGCGCGGTCGAAAAGCGCCCCGTGTCCATGGATGAAATCGAGCAGGCCTTAAGTAAAATCAAGTCAACGCTGCGGGCTACTGGCGAGCGTGAAGTGCCATCCGAGATGATAGGTAACTTGATGATGGAACAGTTAATGAGCCTAGACAAGGTTGCCTATATTCGTTTTGCCTCGGTTTATCGCGCCTTTGAAGACGTCTCCGAATTTGGTGAGGCGATTGCGAAACTGCAAAAGTAACATGGGTTATCTTAGGTTAGCGCTTAGGTTAGCGCCTCGTTATGCGCCGCATTCGGGCACGCTTCCTCAAGATTTCATAGGGTTTATATGAATTGGTCAGAACTCGATAACCAGATGATGAGCCGAGCCATACAACTGGCTCGCAAAGGATTTTATACCACTCGCCCCAATCCCAGTGTGGGCTGCGTTATCGTAAAAGATAATCAGATTGTCGGTGAAGGTTATCATCAAAAAGCCGGCGAGCCCCACGCCGAGGTGCATGCACTGCGCATGGCTGGCGAGCTTGCCCGTGGCGCGACCGCCTATGTCACCTTAGAGCCTTGCAGCCATTATGGTCGTACGCCGCCCTGCGCCTTGGCGTTGATCAACATAGGTGTAAAACGTGTGGTGGTGGCGGTTGAAGATCCCAATCCTCAGGTCGGTGGTCGCGGTATTCAAATGCTGCGCGATGCGGGCATTCAAGTGGATGTCGGTTTACATCGCGATGAGGCCTATGCTTTAAATCTTGGTTTTATGAAGCGCATGGAGTCGGGCCTACCTTGGGTGACGGTAAAGCTTGCCGCGAGTCTCGATGGTAAAACCGCATTATCCAATGGTGTCTCTAAGTGGATTACAGGCCCCGAAGCTCGCCGCGATGTGCAGCGTTTACGTTTGCGCGCCTGCGCCATAGTAACTGGGATTGAAACCGTACTGGCCGATGATCCATCCCTCAATGTGCGCTACTCAGGGCTTGGCAGTCTTAGCTCGCAATTGAGTGAGGCGCAAATTTTACAACCATTGCGGGTGATTTTAGATAGTCGCTGCCGAATGCCGATTAAGGCAGCCTTGCTTGCGATTGAATCGCCGATTTTATTAGTCTCAACTGAGCCTTACTCACCAGCCTTTATGGCGCAATTACCCGCCCATGTGACTTGCCTCCAATTACCGGCGATTGATGGTCGAATCTCGCTACCCGAGCTCTTAAGCTATTTAGGCAAAAGCTGTAATCAGGTGCTTATCGAAGCGGGCGCGACCTTAGCAGGTGCCTTTATCGGCGCGGGATTAGCCGATGAGTTAGTACTGTATCAAGCGATGAAAATTCTTGGCGCACAAGGACGTAATCTACTCGAATTACCCGATTATCAAATGATGGCCGATATTCCGACCCTCAAACTGGTCGATGAGCGTAAAGTGGGCGCGGATACGCGTTTCACCTTGCGGCTCACGTCCAATCCATCTTTAGCGAATAAGTGAGTTAACCATGTTTACTGGGATTATTGAGGCCGTTGGCACGCTGCGAAAGCTTGAACGTAAAGGCGATGATATTCGTTTGACGGTCGCCAGTGGCAAACTGGATTTAAGCGATGTGCGTTTAGGCGACAGTATCGCCACCAATGGTGTGTGTTTGACTGTGGTTCAGCAATTAGCCGATGGCTATGTGGCGGATGTGTCGGCTGAAACTGTCAGTCTCACAGGCTTTGCTAACTACAAAGTGGGTACTAAGGTTAATCTTGAAAAAGCCGTTACCCCGACAACTCGCCTCGGCGGGCACATGGTGAGCGGCCATGTGGATGGCATTGCCACCGTTGAGCAGCGTTTGGCGCGGGGCCAGGCGATTGAGTTTTGGTTAGCGGCGCCTACGGAGCTGGCTCGCTATATCGCCCATAAAGGTTCTATTACCATCGATGGCGTGAGCCTCACGGTAAACGAAGTCGATGGACACCGTTTCCGATTAACCATAGTGCCCCATACCGCGGGTGAAACCACGTTGGTGGATTTGAAAGCCGGCGATAAGGTGAATATTGAAGTGGATTTAATTGCCCGCTATTTAGAGCGTTTAATGCGCTTTGATACTAAAGAAACCCAAGGCGGTGGGGTGACCATGGAAATGTTAGCCCGTGCTGGCTTTGTGCGTTAGGGCACTGGCACTTAGCTCACTTAGGTATAGAATTTCATAACAACAGTAAAATCATAAAGGTCCTACAATGGCGCTGCACAGTATAGAAGAGATCATCGAGGATATTCGTCAAGGCAAAATGGTTATTTTGATGGATGACGAAGACAGAGAAAACGAAGGCGACCTGATTATGGCGGCCGAGTTGGTGACGCCAGAAGCGATTAACTTTATGGCGAAATACGGTCGTGGACTCATCTGCCAAACCATGACTAAAGCTCGTTGCCAGCAGCTAAATCTGCCCTTGATGGTAACCAATAACAATGCGCAGTTCTCGACTAACTTTACGGTATCGATTGAAGCTGCCGAAGGCGTAACCACCGGGATTTCGGCCCATGATCGCGCCGTAACGGTAAAAGCTGCCGTGGCTAAAGATGCCAAAGCGTCGGACTTAGTTCAGCCTGGGCATATCTTCCCATTAATGGCGCAGGACGGCGGCGTGTTAACCCGCGCTGGCCACACAGAAGCAGGTTGTGATTTAGCCCGTTTAGCGGGGCTTGAGCCGTCGGGCGTGATTGTTGAGATCCTCAATGAAGACGGCACCATGGCCCGCCGTCCTGATTTAGAGATTTTCTCTGAAAAACACGGCGTTAAAATCGGCACTATTGCGGCGCTGATTGAATACCGTAACACCAAAGAAACGACCGTTGTGCGTGAAGCAAAATGCAAACTGCCAACCCGTTTTGGTGAGTTCGATATGGTGACCTTTAGGGATACTATCGACAACCAATTGCACTTTGCCTTAGTGAAGGGCGAGGTGAAACCTGACTGTTTAGTGCGGGTGCATTTACAGAATACGTTTAACGATCTACTCCATTCTGAGCGCGATCAGCAACGCAGCTGGCCGCTCGAAAAAGCGATGGCGCGGATTTCTGCCGAAGGTGGTGTGTTAGTATTGCTTGGCAATCAAGAACATCCCAGTGAAATCCTCGCTAAAGTCAAAGCCTTTGAGGCGGAAGATCAAGGTCAGACGCCCGTGTCAGCCAAATGGCAAGGTACTTCACGCCGTGTCGGTGTAGGTTCACAAATTCTGGCCAGTTTAGGCGTGACCAAAATGCGACTCTTAAGCTCGCCTAAGCGTTACCATTCACTCTCAGGCTTTGGCCTAGAAGTGACAGAGTACGTGGCGGAGTAACAGGCTAAGCTTTTAATAGGTTCCACTAAGGTAAAATTCACCATTTCTATCATTTGCATAAGGCCGTGGGCAATTGACTGTGGTATCATGTCGCCACTTTTCGCCCCGAGCCGGGTGCTTTAGCTAAATTAGGTAAGAAAATGAACGTAGTTCAAGGTAATATCGAAGCGAAGAATGCCAAAGTTGCGATTGTAATTTCGCGTTTTAACAGCTTTTTAGTAGAAAGCCTGCTTGAAGGTGCACTTGACACGCTGAAACGTTTTGGCCAAGTCAGTGATGAAAACATCACTGTCGTCCGTGTACCTGGTGCGGTTGAGTTACCGCTGGCGGCACGTCGTGTTGCTGCAAGTGGTAAGTTTGACGGCATTATTGCACTTGGTGCGGTAATCCGTGGTGGTACCCCTCACTTTGATTTTGTTGCAGGCGAATGTAACAAAGGTCTAGCTCAAATTGCATTAGAGTTCGATCTGCCGGTTGCTTTCGGTGTATTGACTACAGATACCATTGAACAAGCTATTGAACGTTCAGGTACTAAAGCGGGTAACAAGGGCGGCGAAGCTGCGCTAAGCTTGCTTGAAATGGTCAACGTTCTGCAACAGCTTGAACAACAGTTGTAATAGTAGGAAAAATAATGAAGCCTTCTGAGCGCCGCAAGGCCCGCCGTTTAGCCGTTCAAGCCATTTATTCATGGCAACTAAGCGGGAATAATATTGCCGATGTCGAGCATGAGTTTTTAACTGAACAGAGTCTCGATGGTGTAGACGTAGCTTATTTTCGTGAGCTATTTGCAGGCGTAGCAACTAAGAAAAACCAATTGGATGAGTTGATCATTCCACACTTAGATCGCCCCATTGATGAGGTGTCTCCAGTGGAGAAAGCCATAGTACGCCTAGCGGCCTATGAGCTGACTTTCCGTAAAGATGTGCCATTTAAAGTTGCCATTAACGAGGCGATTGAATTGGCTAAAGCTTTCGGTGCGGATGAAAGCCATAAGTTTGTTAATGGATTACTCGACAAACTGGTTGCACGTAAGTAATAAGGACAAACGGTATCTTAGGATACCGTTTTTCATTGCTAACAAAGGTGGCCGATGTGAGTCGCGCCAAACTGTACAGTGAAAGAATTCCAGCTTATTGAATGTTATTTCAATCACCGCGGCCCAGCACGCCGTGATGTCAAATTGAGTATTGGCGACGATTGCGCCCTTGTGCAGCCCGCCGAAAACAAGTCGATCGCCATTTCCTGCGATACCTTAGTCGAAAATGTTCACTTCTTCCCCGATATTCCACCTCAAGCCTTAGGTTACAAAGCCTTAGCTGTAAATCTTTCTGATTTAGCGGCAATGGGGGCCGAGCCTGCGTGGATGACGCTTGCACTCACTTTGCCAGAGGTTAACGAGACCTGGCTGAGTGGTTTTAGTGAAGGCCTGTTTGAAGCGGCAGAATATTATGGCATCGCCTTAATAGGTGGTGACACAACTCGCGGGCCTAGGGCGATTAATATTACCGTGCATGGCCAAGTGCCGCAGGGTAAGGCATTGACTCGTCACGGTGCAAAAGCGGGTGACTGGATTTATGTAACGGGTACGCTAGGTGATTCTGCGTTAGGGCTGGACTTGATCCGCGGCGTGCAACATGCGCGAGCGGAGCATAAAGAGTTTTTGATTAATCGCCATTATCGACCCACTCCTCGAGTATTGGCTGGGCAATCATTGCGCTCTTTGGCATCCAGTGCCATCGATTTATCCGATGGTTTTATCTCGGATATTTGGCATATCCTCAAGGCATCAAAGGTTGGCGCTGTAGTCGATGTGGGGGCGATTCCTTTGTCGCGCGCGATGCAAGATACCGTGAGCGAAGAACATGCATTAGGCTATGCGCTGACGGGGGGCGAGGATTATGAACTGCTCTTTACCGTGCCTGAGGCACAAAAAGGTGCGTTAGAAACCGCCCTCAGCCATGCTGGTACTAAGTTTGTCCGTGTTGGGCAAATCTGTGCGGGCAGTAAGCTTAAGTTGCAACTTAATGGTGAGCTATTTACGCCACCGTACCACGGTTTTGAGCATTTTTAATGAAGTTGTTATCCCAAGATCAGGCGCTGTCGCGCCTGTCCCTTAAAAATCCTATTCATTTTTTAGCCCTCGGTTTTGGCAGTGGTTTAGCGGCTAAGGCGCCAGGTACTTTTGGTACTTTGGCGGCAGTCCCGCTCTATTTATTATTGGCCCAGTTGCCCTTGTGTTGGTATTTAGCCGTGACCTTAGTGTGCGTACTCGCGGGGATTTATATCTGCGATAAGGCCGCTAAGGACATGGGCGTACATGACCATGGTGCGATTGTGTGGGATGAAGTTGCAGGCCTATTAATCACTATGATTGCCGCTCCTGCTGGTATTCTGTGGCTTGCTGTCGGTTTTGTGCTGTTTCGGCTATTCGATATCCTAAAACCTTGGCCGATACGTTGGCTCGACGCCAAAGTTGAAGGTGGTTTCGGCATTATGATAGACGATGTATTAGCAGGATTTTTTGCACTTATTTGTCTGCAAGTGATTGTCTTTATTAGCCAATAATATCTTTAGTTAACCCAAACTAAAGTTCGTTACCCTATAAATGCCAATGCCTTATCTGCTGTAGATAAGGCATTGGTTATAAAGCTTTATTTTCGTTGCAGTGGCTTACTGTATTTTTACTGTAATAGTTCTCGTGCATTGGCGAGAGTGTTAGAAGTAATTGTATCGCCACCAAGAAGTCTGGCTAATTCTTGGATACGTTGCTCCCTATCCAAAGGCATCATTGTGGTTTCTGTACTGCCCGCCTTGTTGAATTTATTCACAAACATATGTTGATGGCCATTACCAGCAACTTGAGGTAAATGGGTTACACAAAGTACTTGAGTCGATTCTCCTAGACTACGCAGCATTCGTCCAACCACAGCTGCGGTCGGGCCTGAAATTCCGACATCCACCTCGTCGAAAATCAGGGTAGGAGTGGCAACCTTTTTCGCGGTAATCACTTGGATGCCTAAACCGATACGCGACAATTCACCGCCAGAGGCTACCCGTGAAATCGGTTGTAAAGGCTGGCCTGGGTTGGTGGTGACCATAAACTCTATATTATCGCTGCCATTTACCGACATAATCTCGGGATTAAAATTCACTTCAATGGTGAACTTACCCTTGGGCATGTTGAGTTCGTGGATAGATTGAGTCACTAACTTATCCAGTTCTTTCGCATAACGGGCGCGGCTCTGGCTCAGTTTTTGTGCGTTCGCTAAGTAAGCGGTTTTACTCGCTTCAACTTGGAGTTGGATTTCCTCTAACTTAGTTTCATCGTCATCGAGGGTTGTGAGTTCCGCTTTGAGTGCCAAATGATGTTCGGCTAATTTGTCAGGGCTAACATGATGCTTACGGGCCAGTTGCATAGCCTTTGAGAGTCGTTCCTCTAAATAGGCAAAATGCGCGGGATCGAGTTCGAGTTTACTCAGGTAATGCTGTAATTCTCCCGCGCTCTCTTGTACTTGAATTAGGGCCTCATTCAACATAGTACTCACATTGGTTAATGCGGGATCATAGCTTTGCAAATTTTCAGCAAGGCTTACAGCCTTGTTAAGCAGTGACTCAATATTGCTCTCTTCGCCATCTGTGAGTAAATATAGGCTGGCTTGGCAGCTATCCACCAGTTCAGTGCCATTGGCGAGGCGTTTATGCTCTTGCTCAATGTCCTCAAATTCACCGACCTTGAGGTCGAATTCATCTAGCTCTTCAACTTGATATTGCACCAGCTGTTTTCGGGCAATACGTTCATGCTGTGAGGCTTCTAATTGCTTGAGTTCGGCTTCGATTTGTTTGCAGCGTTGATAGCTTGCTGCCACTGTGTCTATCAGTAGTCTGTGATTGGCGTAGCTGTCGAGCAAGGTGAGTTGATGCTCACTCTTTAGCATAGCATGGTGGGCGTGCTGCCCATGGATACCGACCAGCAATTGCCCGAGTAATTTCAGTTGAGTTAACGGCACAGGATTGCCATTAATGTAGGCGCGTGAGCGGCCATCACTGCCAATAGTTCGACGCAGAATACACTCATCATCAAGTTCGAGATCGTTATCTTCGAGCCAACGTTTGGCAAGGGGAACATCGTGTAGTGAAAATCGAGCACTGACTTCGGTTTTACTTGCACCAGGGCGAACACTACTGGCATCGGCACGATTACCTAGGCACAAACCTAAGGCGTCGATGGCGATGGATTTACCTGCGCCAGTTTCACCAGTAATGCTGGTCATACCGGGACGAAAATCCAGTTCGAGAAAACGGACGATAGCGAAATTATTAATGCTGAGTTGGCAAAGCATAATGAGTTCCTGTCGAATAACTTACCAAATCACTGTATTGATAAACAGTATATACTGATTTTATATACAGTAAAGTGGCTTTGGGTAAATATTCGACACATTGCAATAAGCTAGAGTTTAATCGCTTGTTTATGAATAGGTTTTAACAAGTTGTTCTAAAATAGGTAAGCTAAAAAAAGTCACTATAGTGCCAAATAATATCCCCTGCGCACTGGTTGAGGCTTGGGTGTTATAGCGCTGAGCAAGTAAATAGACGCTGGCCGCCGTAGGTAAGGCACTGAGGATTACACCCATCACTAAGTAATCTCCACTAACGCCAACGCTTTTAAGCATGAAGAAAACCAATGCGGGTTGTAGGATTAATTTAAAGAGGTTGATAAGGCTAAGTTCGATAAGATTCGTCAGGCTAAATACCTTGCTATCTTTTTGGTAGCGCATGGCTTTGGCTAATACCATGCCAACGGCAAATAAAGCGCAGGGGCTTGAGGTATTGCCAATTTGTTGGAACATCATCGCTACGCCAGAGGGCAGTGTTATCCCCAATGCCGAAATTGCAATGCCGATAAAGCAGCCGATAACGATGGGATTTTTAACCACAGCTAAACACATGATCACTACGGCGTGGTGTTGTCTGTGGGTATTTGTCGTAAGCTCCAGCCAGACCAAGGCCACGGCAAACATAAGCACGGACAATAAACTGGCTATGGCGGCGGCAACTAGGGCGCTTTGTTGTTCAGGAAATATAATCACCAGCAGCGGAATACCAATAAATGCGGTATTGCCAAAGGTGGCATTTAAGGCGCGCACGGCGGCAATTGCATGCTGTTTAGGATTGAAAAGTAAGGATATACCAACACAAATCAGATAAATCATCAGCATGGCGGCGCTATAGCCTGCAATAAATCCCCATTGCAGAATTTCTTCAATCGGTTGCTGGGCCAGTGCAATCAAGAGAATGGCAGGAAACGCAATATAGTAGACATATTGATTGAGCACTTGGTCGGTTTCTACTGGGAGAAAACGCAGTTTTTGTACAAGTGTGCCGAGCAGCATGATCCCGAAGACGGCAAACAGAGGGGTTAAAATGGTCATATCCCTCACTCATCCTTTTGTGTTTTTGCTTTCCCGCAAGAAGACGTTGTGGGTGCGCTAGCAGGGAATAATACCTAGGGTAATTGACGATAATCGGTGTTAGCGCAGTAAACTTATTGGCAAAATAGCATAGGATTAGCCTTGGAAGCTATTGCGCTATGGTCGTAGAAATGAATAATTCTACGTTTAAAACACAATGAGTTAGTGCCTTATATCTGTGAGCGGCACTCACGCTAAACGATGGGATTGAACATGGCTGATGATGTTGGCGCTGAGCTGCAGTTAATTTATCTGTTTGTGCATTTGGTGAATGCGGGCAGTTTTTCTCAAGCCGCGAAAGTGCTCGATATGCCTATCGCTACTGTGAGCCGTAAGCTGGCCAAGCTTGAAGAAAAGCTCGATAAGCAATTGTTTATGCGAAGTACCCGCAAGCTGAGGTTAACTGAGGAAGGTTTAGCGTTATTTCAGCGATATCAGAGTGTGATTGCGCAGTTCGATGAACTCAGTGGCATTGGCAGCGATAAACCTGAAGGCACATTGCGGATAGCTGCGCCAATCTCAATTATTTCAATTATCTTTATTCACGCATTAAACGAGTTTGGCCGTTTATATCCCGATATTCGTTTACACATTTCCCAAAGCAATGAGTTAGTGGATTTAATTGATAAAGGGATTGATGTCGCGATTGTCGGTGGTGCACAGCCTGATTCTTCTTGGGTGTCGAGTACTTTAGGTGAGCTTGATTATCGTTTGTTTGCGACGCCGGAATATTTAGCCCATGCCCCTGAATTGATCCATCCCGATGATCTTGAAAACCATCAGTTGATCAAAGTTTGGCCGCTGTTTAATTGGCATTTAAAGCATCCTAATGGCGAGTCTTTCTATTTTAATGGCCCAACAAAACTCACGCTCACGGATCTCCATGGCGCGATTCAGGCGACCTTAGATCATGGTGGTATTCTGTATGGGCCAGAATTATTCGTAAAACAACAGATTAAAGAAGGGCGTTTAAAAGTGCTCTTACCGGAATGGATTGGCGAACAACGTAGAATTTCGATTCTTTATCACCAGCGTAGTCAGCAACCGCTGAAAGTGAAGGTGTTTATCGAGTTTATGCAATCCAAAGCGCCTGAACTTTTTTCAATGGCTTAAGATTAACGTTTACGGGGTTTTAAAGTATTTTGGCTCATGGAGTTTTGCGTTTGCTTAGCATCTTGCAGGCTCGCGCGGGTGGCGGGCACAATCCCAAGCTCACGGTAATAATTCACTAAACGGCGTAATTCAAATAGAGAACCAATACGGTTTTGCCCGCCTATAGTGAGTTTCCAGGTATCGGTAAGGCCTTCGCTATTGGTTAAAATAAAACCTTGATAAACAATTTTTTTCATATTGAATGGGTTATAGAGTTAACTCTATCCTCCGGTGATTCAAACCCGTAGCTGATGCTACCTAAGCAGTAAAAATGTTAGGTAACATCACCGGATTTTCAAGGCAACTGAAGAGATAAACCCTAGACCTTAAAAGGGTTTATTATGCGACGCTGATCCCGATATTCGATACACCCGCTTCGATAATCTCTTTGCGTAAACCCTTCACTAATTCGGCAGTAATCTTAGGATTTTCTTCGATAATTTCCAGTAGGGTATTTTGTAGCGCGCGCTCTTCTTCCATCACTTCATGGGCGAAGACGTAGTCATCTAAGGCATCATCGGTTAAATCCACATCGCTGATGGTCTCGATATAGTTCGCCACGGTGCTTGAGGATAACTTGCTGATATTGGTGATATCTTCCTCAAGGTTGGTTTGAATCGCCCCAAGCAAAGTGGAAAGCGCAACCACGGCATCCATTGCTGGGTATACGCCATAGCTATCAAAATCGGCAGGATCTGGGGTGTTATCTTCTAAGCGTTGCAGATGCACATCGATGTTGAATTTCAGCTTATTGTCGTACTGGGATTGCCAAAGAAGCTCGAGCACAGTGCTTAATACCGCAGGATCACCAAACTCACAAACCTCTGAAAACAGTTGATAGTTAGGCAACATTCGTTGGCAAAGGGCAATGGCAAAGAGTTTTTTCTGTGGTAGTTCTAGCGCTTTTAAACGCTTAAAGAAGCCCGTTTTTTTGGTCATCTGTTATTTCCGCTGATAGCTGTGATAGCACTTGTTTTGCCGCCGATTCTACCTTAGTTAGCTCATCAAGTAACTCTAGTATTTCCGGTTCGAGATCTTCGACACGGGCATCACGTTTCAATGCCGATTCAATCTCTTGGCATAATCGC
This sequence comes from Shewanella sp. FDAARGOS_354, assembly GCF_002209245.2. Lineage (NCBI taxonomy): Bacteria > Pseudomonadati > Pseudomonadota > Gammaproteobacteria > Alteromonadales > Shewanellaceae > Shewanella > Shewanella sp. FDAARGOS_354. The sequence goes on from NZ_CP022089.2 coordinate 4,868,355, forward strand.
TGTGTGGTCGGCACCCCGCAATAGCAACTGGCGCCATGAAGTTTATGGATAGTGCTGAGCATCGTGGTTTGATCGTTTTGACTCAGTGCCGTCTCTATCGCCGAGACCGTTTGAGGTAACGATTCCAATAACATGCGTAGCATATCTAAGGCTAGGTCAGACTTATGGTTAGCTTGGGTTAAGCAAAGATCCCAGTTGAGGGTATGTAAATCAAAGTGAGTGAATTTGGGCCGAGTAATCCAGCGGTTAATCTCTGCTTTAAGTGCGGCTTCATCTATGGGTTTGGGCAAATAACCATCCATGCCACTACCTAAAATTAGCTCACGTTCCTCGGCAATTGCATGGGCGGTCACGGCAATAATCGGCGTATTGCGGTTCATCGACCCTTGGCGAATTTGCTTGGTCGCGCTGATGCCATCGGTGCCTGGCATCTGGATATCCATAAAGATAAGATCAAAAGTGCGAGTCTTCGCCTGTTTTACCGCTTCTTCACCGCTATTGACGGCGATAACGGTAGTGACTAGTTCGTTAAGCAGCGTATCAATCAGTTTTAAATTGGCGAAGTTATCGTCCACCGCTAATACGGTAAGCGATTGGCGCGCCGCTGGAACTGTAATACTTGCGGGTGGTAATAGGTCATATTCCATTGGTGGATAGAGCATATTACGCGCCAGTTGGTGCTCGCTTACTGGCAGAGACAATACCACGTCAGCATTGGGGCGAATAAACTGACTTAACATGTCTTGCTCTTGGCAGTCGAATAGCACGACTAAACAATCTGTTTTTGTCTTGGCTAGATTTAACGTACTCACCAATTGATTGGGATTGCTAAATCCATGGCAACTCAATAACACATAATCAAACGGATGCTCAGTCGTTGATAGGGTTGTCTGCAAACTAGGAATATGTTGATGATGAGTGACCTTAGTATCCCACTGTGTTAGTTGGCGACTAATCACTGAATGGGTGAGTACTCTGGGCTCATAAAAGAGCACGGTTTTATCTTTCAGTTTTTCAAGCGGTAGTGAATCACCAATTTGGAATTGACCAAGGCCTAATGGTAGGGTGAACCAGAAGTTAGAGCCCTTATCCACTGACGAGGTAAAGCCAATTTGGCCGCCCATTTGATTGACGAGGCGTTTGGTGATGACTAATCCAAGCCCTGTTCCGCCAAAGCGGCGGGAAATCGAGGAGTCCGCTTGACCAAAGGCTTGGAACAGGAAGTCTTGCTGACTTTCATCAATCCCAATCCCGGTATCGATAACATCACAGCGCAGTACCACTTGTTCATCGGTCTGCGCTTGTAATTCTAATTTAACCAGTACGCTGCCTGAGTCGGTAAACTTGATAGCATTGCCCACTAAATTATTGATAATTTGGCATACACGCATGGCATCGCCGTTAACGTTGTCGGGGACATTCGGCGCAATATCAACCACTAACTCAAGCCCTTTGGCCTGCGCACTGCCGGAGATTAAAGTGATTGTCTCACCTAGGGTTTCCCTTAAACCAAATGGCATGTTTTCTAACACCATTTTACCGGCTTCAAGTTTCGAGAAGTCGAGGATATCGTTGATAATCGCCAGTAGGTTAGTCGCGCTGCGCTCAATGGTATTAATGTAATCGACTTGGCTCGAGTGCAGCGGGGTTTTAACGAGCTGACGGGCAAAACCAATCACACCATTAAGCGGTGTTCGCAGTTCATGGGACATATTCGCCAAAAACTCTGACTTAATGCGGCTGGCTTCTAACGCGCGTTTTTTGGCTAAATCGAGCTCGACGTTTTGGATCTCAATCTGCTCTAAGGTTTCCCGCAGATCCGAGGTCGCCTGATCGATATTTTGCTGCATCTCATCGTGGTATTCCGATAACGATCCTGCCATGGCATTAATGCCGCGTTTTAGCAGATCCAGCTCGCCGATAAGATTGCCTTCGAGCCGCGCATCCAGTTTACCCTCACGGATTTTGGCGACCACCCGCACCATTTCGGTAATCGGCTGGGTGACGTTTTTAACCAGACGAAAGGTAAACAACAGGTTCAATTGCACCCCAATCAACACGATAATAAAGGCGGCCACGGCGGCTCTGTGTTGCTCTAGCAAGGCGCGTTCTTTATTGATAATGACCGAAATATAGCCGAGTAACTCGCCATTATCGGTTTGGATATCAAAATTTGCAGGCTCGCCACCCGTAGGCTGAGCGGTGGCAAAGATCGGTGTGCGTAGAATAAGGCTGTCGCCTACATGTTCAATTTCGGTTTTGTGAAGATTGGTTAGCGCCTCTTTGTAGCGCATGATCTCGAAATCTTTATGGTAGTGCGATGTAACAAAGAGTTGATTATGGATATCAAAAATCGCAATCGATTTAACCAGCGTGGATTTATTGAGTTGGGCTGCGGCAAGGAGTCTTTTCGTTGCTTCCCTATCATTACCGACCAGTCCCACTTCGCTGGCAATCGCTAAAGGCTCGATAATATTACTGCCCTGTTCAATCAGCGTATCTTCGAGTTCATAGAAGCGATTTATGGTAAAGTAGCTGCCCAGCAGAATACCGACTAAGATCGTCGGCGCAAGCGCAAGCACCAGAACCCAGGAACGTAAGCTGTATTTGGTCATGTTGTTGACAGGGTTCATAGCCGCAGCGCAGTTTCCTAAGTTCTAGGGACGATATAATTTTATAAGACTGCCAGAAAAAGGGCGGTCTTGACCAGTTTTTTATTGATTTAGAGGCCGAAATGGCACAATTTTTTAAAGCAAAACCAAATAGTTCCAAGCAATTGTCCGCGAAGCAATCCTTTAGCGTGCAACAGCTCGATCACCTTGGGGCAGGTATAGCACAACATCAGGGAAAAGTCGTATTTATCCCCGGCGCTTTGCCCAGTGAAATCGTGCAGGCGCAGCTGACCGAACAAAAGAAAAACTATGCCCGAGCCAAGCTGATTAAAGTCGAGACGCCAAGCGCTGAGCGAGTCACGCCGCTATGTCCACACTACCAAAGCTGTGGTGGCTGTGATTTGCAGCATATGTCATTAGCTGGCCAGCGTGAGCATAAGTCGGCGGCCTTGATTGATATTATGGCCAAATTTGCCGGCGCCGAAGGCAACTCAGTGCCCGCATTGACGGGCGAAGGTTGGCACTATCGCCGCCGCGCCCGACTTGCAACGTTATTTGATAAAAATACCAAGCAGTTAAGCCTTGGGTTTCGTGCATCGAGCAGCAACCAAGTGGTGCCTATTGATAGCTGTTTAGTCTTGGCTAAGCCCTTATCGGATTTAATCGCCCCGTTTGCTAAGTTACTTAATCAACTTGCGGCCAAATCGAGTCTTGGGCACTTAGAATTGATTGACGCCGACAATGGTCATTTTGCGGTAATTCGAATCACTAAATCCTTAAACGATAAGGACATGGTAAAGCTTGCGCAGTTTGCCGAGCAGCATCAAATCCATATTTGTTTGCAAGACAACGACGGTGAGTTCCATGGGGTGAATGGCTCGCTGTTATTGCCCGTCTATCAGCTGCTCGATGATAAAGCCGATGCAACGCCTGTGAGCTTAACCTTTACCCCTGGCAACTTTGTGCAAGTCAATTCGCAAATTAACAAGGCCATGGTGGCGCAGGCGTTAGACTGGTTAGCACCGCAGCCGGGTGAGCGTATTCTCGATCTCTTCTGCGGTATGGGGAACTTCAGTTTGCCTTTAGCTAAACTGGGCGCCGAAGTGATTGGGGTTGAAGGGGTACCAGAAATGGTCAGCCAAGCCCGTGAAAACGCGGCGGCAAATGGCTTAAGCAATTTAACCTTTTACCATGGCGACTTAAGTGCCGATTTATCCTGCGAGCCTTGGATGGGCAAGATTGATAAATTGCTACTCGATCCTGCGCGCGCGGGTGCATTTGAGAGTTTGCAATGGCTTAAGAAGATGAAGCCCCGCCAAGTGGTGTATGTGTCTTGTAATCCGGCGAGCTTAGCCCGCGACAGTGCGGTGTTGCTCGAACGTGGCTACAAGTTACAAAAGTTAGGCTTAATCGATATGTTCCCGCAGACACATCATATCGAAGCCATGGCGTTGTTTGAGCTTGCAAAATAAGGCTTGTATGTCGGGCAAGGTTTTCTCATTTGCCCGCGTTATTCGAGTGTAAAGTAAGCAAAGCGTTTGAATAACGTAAAAAATGTGAAGTTTCGTCTCGTTGGGTTTGACAAGTCCGTGCCAATGCTGAAGATAGGAGTGCCGAGGTGGTGCCACTTTTCTCTGAGCACGAATAAGGAAATAAATTAGATGGTCTCTGTTCGCGAAGCGCACTTTAATGATCCCGATTTTCATCTTGAAGAGTGGGTGGCTCGCTATGTTAGTCATGTCGAGGAGGCGCAAACCTTACTCGCCCTGATTGAGCAGGTCGATGCTTTACCCGCTAAGAGTCCTGCCGCGAAAAGAGAACTGCTCGAACGTGCCCGCGAGATGATTGAAATCCTCGCGCCTCTGAATATGGACATTGAGACGCTGCAAGCGGCCATCCTGTTTGTGGTGTTTGATGCCGGTTTATTAGACGAAGAAGCGATCAAAGAAAAGTTTGGTGAGCCGCTGGCGCGGTTAGTCGCCAGCGTGGTGACCATGGATGCCATTGGCGCGTTAAAAATCAATCCCAATAGCCGCTCAACCGAGCCGCAAATCGACAATATCCGCCGCATGTTGCTGGCGATGGTCGAAGACGTGCGCGCCGTGGTGATAAAACTGGCCGAGCGTGTTTGTTTGCTGCGCGCCGTGAAAAATGCCGACGAAGAAACCCGCGTCTTGCTGGCCCGTGAAATTGCCGATATCTATGCGCCGCTCGCTAACCGTTTGGGGATTGGTCAGTTAAAGTGGGAATTAGAAGATATTTCCTTCCGTTATCTGCATCCAGATACCTACAAGGACATTGCCAAACAGCTTGATGGTAAGCGGTTAGACCGCGAAGTCTATATCGAAAAATTTGTTGAACAGTTGCAACAACGCCTCGATGAGGATCATATCCGCGCTAAGGTGTATGGTCGTCCAAAACATATCTACAGCATCTGGCGCAAGATGAAGGGCAAACACCTCAAGTTTGATGAGTTGTTTGACGTGCGCGCCGTGCGGATTGTCACCGAACGTTTGCAGGACTGCTACGGCGCCTTAGGGGTGGTGCATACACTTTGGCACCATATCCCGCGCGAGTTCGACGATTACGTGGCCAACCCTAAACCTAACGGTTATCAATCCATCCATACGGTTGTGGTGGGGCCTGAGGGGAAAACCGTTGAAATTCAAATTCGTACCCAAGATATGCATGAAGATGCAGAGCTGGGGGTTGCCGCGCACTGGAAATACAAAGAGGGTAATCACTCCGGTAAGCAAAGCGGTTACGAAGAAAAAATCAATTGGCTGCGAAAAATTCTGCAATGGCAGGAGGACGTGGTCGAAAGCGGCAACTTGGTCGAAGAAGTCCGCAGCCAAGTGTTTGAAGATAGAGTCTATGTGTTTACCCCAAGCGGTGAAGTGGTCGACTTGCCACTTGGCTCAACCGTGCTCGACTTTGCCTATTATATTCACTCGCAGGTCGGCCATAAGTGTATCGGTGCTAAGGTCGATGGCCGCATCGTGCCGTTTACTTATCAGGTTGAAACGGGTGAGCGTATCGAGATCATCACCTCGAAGCACCCCAATCCTAAGCGTGATTGGCTCAATCCCAACTTAGGTTATATCCGCACATCGCGTGCGCGCTCGAAAATTCAGCATTGGTTTAAGCAGCAAGACCGCGATAAAAACATTATCGCCGGTAAAGAAATGCTCGAAGCCGAGCTGGCGCGACTGAGCCTTAAAATCAAAGATGCTGCCATCGCCGTTGAACGTTTTAATATGGCAAGTATGGACGACTTGCTTGCGGCAATCGGCGGCGGGGATGTGCGTTTACATCAGGTCGTTAACCATATTCAAAGTAAGTTGCGCCTCGATGAGGCGAGCGAAGAAGATGCGGTTGAAGAATTAGTTAAGAAGAGCCAACCCAAATCTGGTACCAACAGCCGTGGGCAGGTGGAAGTGAATGGCGTGGGTAACTTACTCAGCCATATCGCCCGTTGCTGCCAGCCCGTGCCTGGGGATGAAATTTTAGGTTTTATCACCAAAGGGCGTGGTATTTCGGTGCATCGCTCCGACTGTGAGCAGGTGAAAGAGTTGATGCGCGTTCACCCAGAGCGTGGCGTCGATGTGGTTTGGGGCGAAAATTACTCTGGTGGTTATCGTATGCGCTTGCGCGTCTTAGCCCATGACCGCAGTGGCTTATTGCGGGATCTCACCTCGGTACTTGCCGCCGAAAAATCCAATGTGCTCGCCATGAGCTCCTCATCGGATATTAAGAATCAGACGGCAGCCATCGAGCTGGAATTAGAGCTATACAACCTCGATGGCTTATCGCGGGTGTTATCTAAGCTCTCACAAGTCGATAGCGTGATAGAAGCGCGCAGATTGTAATTCTCGACTCCATTGGTTATCGGTTGTAAAAGGCGGTAGGGCATAAAGCGCTACCGCTTTTTTGTATTTGGGAGTTTGTAGGGAAAAGCGTTAAAATAGGAGTGCTAATACCTATACGGCTAAATCACTTATTTGGTCAATTGAAAGCTGCGGAAGATTGATGGATGAGCCATGGCACTTGCTCCCCGACGCGCAGCAAGTCCGTCCTTGGATGCTCGACCGCCCCGTCCATGGGGCGGACGGTCGTCTCGCTAATCTCCATGGCTCACCTTTTTAGTATTGGCGTAATCTGTCGGTTTGAAAGAAGGTACTTGTCTCGTTTTGGGACAAAAGCTTGCTAGATTATTCCCCCTTCTTAGCCTGATTTGGATTAGCTCTTCTAATAGCAATGCTTCGTTTGGCAACAAACCAACCAACACTCAATATCTCCAGTCTAAATACGGATAATAGGGGCATGGTAGGGATTTTAGCGGCTCGCGTGAATCAGTCTGGTGTAGAGTGATTCATGAGCTCACTTTGGGATATAAATGAGTTATCTCAATAACTCTAACTCGTTAAATTCGGATTAAAATATCTATGGATTTATCTTTTGCAAAATAGTAAGAGCCGCAACGAGGCCAAGTGAGCTATAGCAGACGGTTGGGCAACTTATATTAGATGCACTATTGCTTCATAGGTCCAACATCCATTCCATCGTAGCTATCCAAAGCATACTTATTTGCAAAGATGTATAGTTCATCGTTTCTTTTATCTAGTGTCTTAGGTGAATGAATTTCAACCTTTTCTACATGTAACCAATAGATATCTGGCTCATTAGGATCATCTTTATCAGACAAGTATATATCTACGTATTTATATCCTTGTTTTATTAATTCTTCGGCTGCTTGCTCTAATTTCTGTGGCTCGTGATGTGTAAAGAAATACCCCCAGAGCATGGGGCCAGATATATTCCATGATGTTTCATTTTTTATGTTCTGGAACATTTCGTTTAAGGAATCAAGTGTTATTTTTTTCCCAGGGATATCTCTCATATCTGCCCCATATGCATATGAATTGGCAATTATCAAACCTAGTAGGAATGTTCTAATATTCATTTTTCTTCTAACATTTTATCTGTGCGCATGCGCGATAATGGTTAACGTTGTTGGACCAACACAGTTAACTATCTGTATTGTAATGAACTTATCAGCTTCCGATTAAATAAATAGATCGAGCCACCCATTTTGAATCAACAACATAATGCACTTTCCGTTTACCTACAACTTGTAAAAGTTAATATTGTTCAAAAAAGAACCATCAAAAGTCACAGGGATAGCATCTGAGGTAATAAATTGAGCTAATTCCTTCAAAAATAGTGTATTTCAGACGAGGTAAGTCATCCCATAGTGCTTGGGAAGTTTTAGGCAATGATTGTTGTCGAAGGGATATAAGCAGTTGTCAGTCACTGTAAAAGTGCTGGCAGCTTGCGACAAAGTGCCGTCGTCGCTTTTCTAAGTGTTCGCAGTAATGAGTCAGTTCTTGTAATGTGCCTACTGGACCATGAAATAGCTTACCAAACTCGGTAGTCAATTTGAGCCAATTGTCATGGGGGATATTTAATCTGGTCAGTAACTTACCACTATTTTCACTAATGCTTCCACGTTTATCATTGCGAATGATTCGGCCTGTATCTTCCACCAATTGAAGGTAATCGGTTAAGGAAAACGCAATGCCATTGGGTTGGTTGTCACACTCGTTACCAATAAACGGTAATAGATTACTCGGCTGCTCACCTTTTAATGCGGCCCGAATACGTAGTTGGATACTGGTATGGTCGGATTGTTCTAGTGTATCAGCAAGTTGCGCTCGAATCGGATTCAAATCAACATAGGTCATACAGGCTAATACCGCAGCTTCATCGAGTAGGGCTTGCGATTTAAATCGCCCCTCCCAGAAACGACCTGTACAGTTATCCTCTTGATTTGCTTGCCTTGCTATTGGTTCGTTAAGGCAGCGCATAAACCATGAGATATCACACAAACGACTACGATAAAGGGCGATTGAGTGCTTTAATCGGTTGACCTGATGGGCTTCGACTAACTCACCTTTAGCGAATTTTTGCGTTAACTCATCGCCTTTAAACAACTTATGCCACTGCTCAAGCACTTCGCGGTCAGTCCAACGATTTGCCGTCTCGATATCGACTCGCAACACCAGATGCAGATGATTAGACATCACGGCAAAGGCTGCGATATCAATAGCAAAAACAGCTTCAAGTTCAAACATTAGCGATTCTACCCAACCTCGACGATGGTCATAATTTTTACCCGAGTAACTGTCATCACCACATAAAAATGCCCGCCGCACCACGCGGCTACAGCAATGGTAATAGGGCGTGTCTTCAAGACTTATCTGAGTTCTGCGAGGGCGCGGCATATAAACCTCCTTGTTCAATGCTTAACCAAAGCATAGTCGGAGGTTAGCTACCTCGCTATTAAGGTTGGGTGTCCATGTTTTGTTCCCCAGATAGATAATATGAGCCACCAAATTGCTCGAATGAATAGCGACCATGAGAAAAGTACTTCGAGTATTTCTTTAGTAATGGGATAAGTGGAGTTCCTGTTGATGTGAGAAAATTCGTCTCAACCGCGCTCTGGGTTTCTGGCTTTAACTGCGTAAAGATTGCGTACAAGTCGTGACCTCGAACGGCTGACTCAGTATTTACAGCCTTCAGGAGTCCGTCGGGCGTGACTTCTGAAAATTTAACTAAGCCCTCTGATGCTTTTAGGCTTAGCTCACAACTGAAGGCGTAATTTACTATCAGCGGGTACACGTAACGTTCAAGTTCAGCGGTGTCATCATTCCAAATGTGCTCTGCAGCATTAAAAAATTGTTCAGCTGCCATCCATATATGACCATTTGGCTTTGTTCTCATGCAGATGCCTCCGATGCATCACGTCTTAGTATTTATACGCTGTGCTGTTTGCTGCACATAAATCGCTTGCTGGACTTGGCCGCTGCCACATCCATGTCAATTGGTACAAATGATGCTATAGGGATTTGCTTTTTTGCGATAGAAGTTTTTTATACGGTTTGATGGGTAATTACTTGATATCATTTTAGCTTTCTTATTGTGTTATGCTAACGATTGATTAATTATTGACTTTAAATCACTGCATTTAGAATAACACTCGTACCATATTTTTTCATTGGTTAGGAGGTGATAAAGGATCAGGCTAAAACTCTGTAGCATTACTTAAATTGGGTCAATGTTCTTCTGTTGGAGTTAGCTAGATGCCAATTTGCCAACGCACAATGGGGCATATCCTCTTCGTTAAAACCTAATACCAGACTCAAAATAGCACTTTGAGCTTGGCTACTTTATCATTAGCGCCTTATTGCCCTTATTACAGCCTTCGTTGCGACTTAGCTTGAGTGTATTCCTGTTTACGCATCCTGCACCTGTGTCGACTCTCTTGAAAGGATATCAGCATGACCTCCCATACCACGCCTTCTATTTCTGAGCTTTCAGCAACAGCATTTTCTGCAACCGATGTTGCGCCGCTACTGAAGATTATGGAGAAGCTGCGCGATCCGCAAACGGGTTGTCCTTGGGATAAGGCGCAGACTTTTCAAACCATAGTGCCTTTTACCCTCGAAGAGGCCTATGAGGTGGCTGACACGATTGAACGTTTAGCCCTAGACGAATTGCCCGATGAGCTGGGGGATTTATTATTCCAAGTAGTGTTTTATTGCCAGCTTGGTAAAGAGCAGGGCAGGTTTGATTTCAGCACCGTCGTTAATAAAATCACCGACAAACTGACCCGCCGTCATCCCCATGTGTTTGGTAATGAAGTGTTTGAGGCCGATGCCAGTAGTCAGCAAATGAAAGCCAATTGGGAAGCGATCAAAGCCAGCGAGCGTGAACAAAAGGCATTGGCGGCTGGGGTGACTTCACCAAGCGAAGTTTCTGTGCTTGATGATATTCCGCGTGCGCAGCCGGCGTTATCCCGTTCTATCAAAATTCAGCAGCGGGTCGCTCGTGTCGGGTTCGATTGGCCTGAGCTTGAGCCCGTTGTCGCAAAAATCCATGAAGAAATTGATGAAGTGCTGGCGGAAGTGAATCAGCCAACGCTCGACCAAGCCAAAGTGCAGGCCGAAATGGGCGACTTATTATTTGCAGTGGTGAATTTGGCGCGTCATTTAAAGGTGGACCCAGAACAAGCGCTGCGACAAGCCAATGTTAAATTTGAACGCCGTTTTAAAGGTGTTGAGGCATTTGCAAGGCAAAATAATAAAGCATTAGAAGAACATAGCTTAGAAGAGTTAGATGCCTACTGGGATAAGGTTAAACAGGGCGAGCCAAGATAAAGGGCAAATTATCCGGATTGGTGTTTGTCGAATGGCAACACCTTTGGTATACTACTGCCCCGTCCTAGTGCTTTCTTACAAGCACGTATTTTCAAACTCATTTTCTCAGGTTCAGCATGACTACAAGGTATATCTTCGTTACTGGTGGTGTGGTTTCATCACTAGGTAAAGGCATTGCAGCCGCTTCATTAGCCGCAATTTTAGAGGCCCGTGGTCTCAATGTAACCATCATGAAACTGGACCCATACATTAACGTTGATCCAGGTACCATGAGCCCAACGCAACATGGTGAAGTGTTTGTGACTGAGGACGGCGCAGAAACAGACCTTGACCTTGGCCACTATGAGCGTTTCATCCGCACTAAGATGAACCGTCGTAACAACTTCACCACTGGCCGTATTTACGAAGAAGTATTACGTAAAGAACGTCGCGGTGACTATTTAGGTGCGACAATTCAGGTGATCCCGCACATCACTAACGCGATCAAAGAAAAAGTATTAGCTGGTGGCGAAGGTCACGATGTGGCAATCGTTGAAATCGGCGGTACTGTGGGTGATATCGAATCACTGCCATTCCTTGAGTCTATTCGCCAATTAGGCGTTGAACTGGGCCGCGATCGTACCCTGTTTATGCATTTAACCTTAGTGCCATTCTTAGGCGCTGCGGGCGAAGTGAAAACGAAACCGACTCAACACTCTGTAAAAGAGTTGCGTTCTATCGGTATTGCACCAGACGTATTGATCTGCCGTGGCGACCGTGCGATTCCTGCCAACGAGCGTGCGAAGATTTCGTTATTCTGTAACGTTGAAGAACGTGCAGTTATTTCATTAAAAGACGTCGACAGCATCTACAAGATCCCTGCGCTGCTGCGCTCGCAGGGTTTAGATGACTTAGTGGTTAAGCGTTTTGGTTTAGAATGCCGCGAAGCTGACTTGTCTGAGTGGGAAAACGTCATTTACCAAGAAGCCAATCCAAACGGCGAAGTCGTGATTGGTATGGTGGGTAAATACATCGAACTGCCAGACGCCTATAAATCAGTCAACGAAGCGTTAAAACACGCAGGCCTGAAAAACCGCGTATCTGTGACTATCAAGTATATCGACTCACAAACCGTTGAAGCCAAAGGCGATGAAGTCTTACAAGGTTTAGACGGTATCTTAGTCCCAGGGGGCTTCGGTGAGCGCGGTGTGGAAGGTAAGATTCAGGCGGCTAAATATGCCCGTGAAAACGAGCTGCCGTACTTTGGTATCTGTTTAGGTATGCAAGTGGCGCTGATTGAATTTGCCCGTAACGTTGCTGGCATGGCCGATGCACACTCAACCGAATTCAATAAAGCAACGCCATTCCCAGTGGTTGGTTTAATCACTGAATGGGTTGATGAAGAAGGTAACGTTGAACAACGCCATGAGGCCTCTGATTTAGGTGGCACTATGCGTTTAGGTGCGCAGTTATGTCACCTGCTTGAAGGTTCAAAAGCGGCGCAAGCGTACAAAGGTAACACTTGTGTTGAGCGTCACCGTCACCGTTACGAAGTGAACAACAAGTACAGAGAACGTTTAGAGCAAGCGGGTCTGGTATTTAGTGGTTTATCTTCTGACCGTAAACTGGTTGAGATGATTGAGCTGAAAGATCATCCTTGGTTTGTTGCGGGTCAATTCCACCCAGAATTCACTTCGACCCCTCGCGATGGTCATCCATTGTTCGAAGGTTTCGTTGCTGCCGCAAGTGCACATCAAAAACGTGATCTGAAGAAATAAATTTTAAGGCCGGACCCGCGACAGTGGGCCCGGCCTTTTGTTACACTCAGGCCGCGTAATCATGAGTCAAAACTCATACCCATGTGTATAAACGACATGCGTATAGACGGAAATAGTAAACGGAATTTAAAGATTTTGGTCGTACTCTACATCTGTTAATTCCCATTGGTATTGGTTTTTTCTTTTCTCTTTTAAACTTAAATCGAGGGTAATATGGCTAAGATTATTAACGTGATTGGTCGCGAGATCATGGATTCTCGTGGTAACCCAACAGTTGAAGCCGAAGTGCATTTAGAAGGTGGTTTTATCGGTATGGCGGCTGCGCCATCTGGTGCTTCTACCGGTAGCCGCGAAGCGCTGGAACTGCGTGATGGCGACAAGAGCCGTTACTTAGGTAAAGGTGTATTAACTGCTGTGGCTAACGTAAACGGCCCTATCCGTGCAGCATTAATCGGTAAAGATGCAACAGCACAAGCAGAACTCGATCAAATCATGATCGACTTAGACGGCACTGAAAACAAAGACAAGTTAGGCGCTAACGCGATTCTAGCTGTGTCTTTAGCGGCGGCTAAAGCGGCTGCTGCATTCAAAGGCATGCCTCTATACGCTCACATCGCTGAATTAAACGGCACACCTGGCCAATACGCTATGCCAGTGCCTATGATGAACATCCTTAACGGTGGCGAGCACGCGGATAACAACGTTGATATCCAAGAATTCATGGTTCAACCTGTTGGCGCGAAAAACTTCCGCGAAGCTTTACGTATGGGCGCTGAGATTTTCCACACCCTGAAAAAAGTACTGCACGGTAAAGGTTTAAGCACTTCTGTGGGTGACGAAGGTGGTTTCGCACCTAACCTGTCTTCTAACGCTGATGCATTAGCGGTAATCAAAGAAGCTGTTGAATTAGCAGGTTACAAGCTGGGTACTGACGTGACTCTGGCATTAGACTGCGCGGCTTCTGAGTTCTACAAAGACGGTAAATATGATCTGTCTGGCGAAGGCAAAGTATTCGATTCAAACGGTTTCTCTGACTTCCTGAAGTCACTGACTGAACAATATCCAATCGTCTCTATTGAAGACGGTTTGGACGAGTCAGATTGGGATGGTTGGGCATACCAAACTAAGATCATGGGCGACAAGATCCAATTAGTGGGCGACGATTTATTCGTAACTAACACTAAGATCTTAACCCGTGGTATCGAGAACGGCATCGCTAACTCAATCCTGATCAAGTTCAACCAAATCGGTTCATTAACTGAAACCTTAGCGGCTATCCGTATGGCAAAAGCAGCGGGTTACACTGCGGTGATTTCACACCGTAGCGGTGAAACTGAAGACGCTACTATCGCTGATTTAACGGTAGGTACTGCGGCTGGCCAAATCAAGACGGGTTCACTGTGCCGTTCTGACCGTGTTGCTAAATACAACCAATTGCTGCGTATCGAAGAGCAATTAGGTGAAAAAGCGCCATATCGCGGTTTGAAAGAAATCAAAGGTCAGGCGTAATTTAGTCGTCTGATGTAAAAAGGCCACCACTTGGTGGCCTTTTTTGTTGTACTATCTGCAGTATATTTTTTTAATTCAAGATACTGACGCTAATTCCTCCATGAAATTCTTTGTCATTGCACTCATAGTGCTTCTCGGTTTGCTGCAATATCGGCTGTGGTCGGGCGATAACAGCCTGCCCGAATACTTTGTTCTGCAAAAACAGATCGCGGCTCAGCAAGAAGGTAATGCAAAACTCAATGAGCGTAATCAGGTGCTTAAAGAGGAAATTATCGACCTTAAGAGTGGTACCGAAGCGATTGAAGAGCGGGCGCGTAACGAGCTAGGCATGGTGAAAGAAGGTGAAACCTTCTATCGCGTGGTGGGCGGTGACCGTTCAGTATCGAGTCCCTCGCAGTAACGGAGCGCCTATGGATACCGTATTAGAAGCCGCGCCGCAGGTCGAAACCCAAGTTGCAGTTCAAATTGATCCTTTCTCGCACCATGTGGTCGCGATTGTGCCCGCCGCGGGGATTGGCAGTCGCATGGGCGCGGGCAAACCCAAGCAATATTTAACCTTGCTGGGGCAAAGCATTCTGGCCCATACCTTAGACAAGTTATTGTCCCATCCGCAAATTAACCAAGTGATTGTGGCACTGCATCCTGAGGATACCGAGTTTGCTGTGTTACCGCAGGCTAAGCATCCCAAGCTGGTGACTGTCATTGGCGGCTCTGAGCGCGCCGACTCGGTATTGGCGGCACTCGATAAGGCGCCTGATAATGGTTGGGCTTTAGTACACGATGCGGCCAGACCCTGCCTGATGGCGGGGGACATAGATAAATTGCTGGCATCGCGGGTGCACTTTCCCCAGGGGGCGATTTTGGCCATGCCTGTGCGGGATACCATGAAGCGCGCCAATAGCTTAGGTGAAATTAGCTCGACCGT
The DNA here is from genome assembly GCF_002209245.2 of Shewanella sp. FDAARGOS_354. NCBI lineage: Bacteria > Pseudomonadati > Pseudomonadota > Gammaproteobacteria > Alteromonadales > Shewanellaceae > Shewanella > Shewanella sp. FDAARGOS_354. The sequence continues at coordinate 4,883,377 of NZ_CP022089.2, forward strand.
TTGCCGCGATAATCTCTGGCATGCGTTGACGCCGCAGTTATTTCCAACCTCCTTGTTGCGATTACATTTAAAAGCCGCGCTTGCCGCGGGGGCTGTCGTGACCGATGAGGCTTCGGCGATGGAGTGGGCGGGTATTTCCCCTGGTTTGGTCGCTGGGCGGGCGGATAACATTAAAGTCACCCATCCCGATGATTTGGAGTTGGCAGAGCTCTTTTTACTGCGCGCGAATGCTTGAATGCAAGCTGAGTGAATTGCGCAATTTATTAAATACGTTAGGAATTAAGTAATGAAAATCCGAATCGGCCATGGTTTTGATGTCCATAAATTTGGTGAACCACGCCCGTTAATTTTATGTGGGGTCGAAGTCCCCTACGAAACCGGGCTGGTGGCTCATTCCGATGGCGATGTGGTGCTGCATGCCATCTCCGATGCCATTTTAGGGGCGATGGCCTTGGGGGATATTGGTAAACATTTCCCCGATACCGATGCCGCCTATAAGGGCGCCGATAGTCGCGTCTTGCTGCGCCATTGCTATGCGTTAGCGCGGGCGAAGGGATTTGAGCTGGGTAATCTGGATGTCACTATCATTGCCCAAGCGCCTAAGATGGCGCCGCATATCGAGGATATGCGCCACGTGTTGGCAGCCGATCTTAATGCTGACATTGCCGATATCAACGTTAAGGCGACCACTACCGAAAAACTCGGATTTACCGGCCGTAAAGAAGGCATTGCGGTCGAAGCCGTCGTATTACTCAGTCGCCAATAGCCTGCAACTTTAAGAGATAAGAAAGACCCATGAGCGAACTACATTACCTGTACGGCAAACCGACGGGCACCGCAGATTTAAGAACTGTTAACAGCGACTTTATCGTGAAAGAGATTTTGCCTTTTAGCCCGTCGGGCGAGGGCGAGCATCATTTAGTCCACATTCGTAAGGATGGGCTGAATACGGTGCAAGTGGCTGAAATGCTGGCGAAGTTCGCTAAGGTTCATCCCAAAGAAGTGACCTATGCCGGACAAAAAGATAAAAATGCCATCACAGAGCAGTGGTTTGGTATTCGTATCCCAGGTAAAGAAACACCAGCGTGGAGCGAGCTAAACAGCGAGCGCTTAACTGTTTTATCCAGCAGTCGTCACAGCAAAAAACTACGTATTGGCGCGCTCTTGGGCAACCGTTTTATTCTTACCCTGCGCAATGTCACAAACGTGGAAGACATTATCAGCCGCATCGAAAAAGTCAGCCAGATTGGTGTGCCTAATTATTTTGGTGAGCAGCGTTTCGGTCACGATGGTAAAAACCTAGTGATGGGACGGCAAATGCTGGCGGGCAAAAAGGTGAAAGACCGTAATAAGCGCAGCATGTATCTGTCTGCGGTGCGCTCCAATCTGTTCAATACCGTCGTCTCCTATCGTTTAGCGAATCATGGTACTAAACCCTTAGCGGGGGATTGCGTGATGCTGGCGGGCAGTAAGAGCTTTTTCGTTACGCCAGAATGGGACTTAGTTGTATTAAAACGCTTGATTGAGAAAGATATTCAGCTTTCTGCCCCACTTTGGGGACGCGGAAAAATGCTGCCGCAGGGCGAAGCCGCCGAGGTTGAAACCCTTGCAATGGCAGAGCTGAGCGAAGATTGCTACGGCCTTGAGCACGCGGGGCTTGAGCAGGAGCGTCGTCCATTGCTGCTCGAACCTCAAGGTCTTAAATACGAGCAAACTACGGATGGATTAGTGCTCGAATTTATCTTACCTGCGGGCAGCTTTGCGACATCGCTGTTAAGAGAGCTAGTTGATTATCAAGATGTGAAAGAGCTGCAATGGCAAGCGACGGTCTCGCCTGAGGCGAATACTGCAACAGAGAGTCAGACGGCAGAGCTTGATACACCAGAAACCAGTGCGCCAGAGTCTGATGAGTCCGCTTCATGATCCGCATCTTAGTCAGTAATGATGATGGTGTGAATGCGCCGGGGATCAGAGCCTTAACCGAGGCGCTCGCCGAAATCGCCACTGTGATGACGGTCGCACCTGATCGTAATTGTTCCGGTGCAAGTAACTCTTTAACCTTGACTAATCCATTAAGAATTAATAGGTTAGATAATGGTTATGTTTCTGTGTACGGTACACCAACAGATTGCGTCCACTTAGCCATACGGGAGCTCTGTGATGGTGAGCCGGATATGGTGGTATCGGGCATCAATGCTGGCGCGAATATGGGGGATGATACTTTATATTCGGGCACGGTCGCGGCGGCAATGGAAGGGCGTTTTTTAGGCTTCCCCGCAGTAGCGATTTCGCTTAATGGCAAAGCCTTTAAGCATTATCACACTGCCGCCGTTTACGCGCGGCGAATCGTGCAGGGGCTATTAGTGCACCCGATTGCCAGTGATCAGATCCTCAATATCAATGTGCCGGATTTACCGTTGGATGAGATTAAAGGCATAAGAGTGACGCGCCTTGGAGCGCGGCATAAAGCTGAAGGCATTGTGCGTACGCAAGATCCCGCAGGACGAGAAATTTTTTGGCTCGGCCCACCGGGTGTTGAACAAGATGCGAGTGAAGGTACCGATTTCCATGCTATTGCTCATGGTTATGTGTCGATCACTCCGTTAACCGTAGACTTGACCGCGTATAAACAATTATCGATATTGCAAAATTGGGTAGATAAAATATGACTCGAGTTGCCTTAACATCGGCGGTGAATTTAGCGAAAAAGCTTCAGGATGCGGGGATCCGTAATCCAGCCGTGCTTAAGGCAATATCCTATACCCCACGCGAATTGTTTCTTGATAATGCGTTAGCCCATAAAGCCTATGAGAATACAGCCTTACCTATTGGCCAAGGGCAAACCATTTCTCAGCCTTATATCGTGGCGCGAATGACTGAGTTACTGCTTCAACATAAACCCCATAAGGTGCTTGAGGTGGGAACGGGCTCAGGTTATCAAGCGGCGATTCTCGCCCAATTAGTACCAGAGCTTTGCACTGTGGAACGTATAAAGACGTTACAAATCCAAGCAAGGCAAAGATTAAAGCGGCTCGATCTGCATAATGTTTCCTTTAAGTATGGCGATGGTTGGCAGGGCTGGCAGAATCGTAGTCCCTATAATGGCATTATGGTCACCGCAGCTGCCGCAAAGGTTCCTGAAGCGTTATTATCCCAGTTAGCCGAAGGCGGTGTATTAATTATCCCCGTGGGTGAAGAAACGCAGCAATTGATGCGGATTACGCGTCACTTGGATAGTTTTAGTTCTGAAGTGATAGAGACAGTCAAATTTGTTCCTTTAGTAAATGGTGAGCTTGCATAGCGCGTTTATCGATTTATAAATTACTAAAACAGTAAGATAGCCCCAAAAAGGAGTTTTTATTGTTGAATGCGGGTTTACTTTTAAACCTCAGTTTACTGTTGTTGCTTGCGGGCTGTAGCTTTCAGGCGAGTCGCCCCGCACCTGTCGAAAGTCTTTCCCACAATTATTCAAAGCACAACAAAGGCAATATTAAATCTAATTCATATAAAGTTAAGAAAGGCGACACTCTTTACTCTATTTCTTGGGCTGCAGGCAAAGATTACGCCGAAATTGCTAAAATTAATCAATTAGATAAATCGTATACCATCTATCCTGGTCAGGTTTTGTATTTAACATATGACCATAATCAAAATAGTAAACCTTCTACGACTTTAGGTGGAATTAATTCGGTAAGTAAAGGTGGTTATCAGCATAATCAAAATAAAAAACAATCAGTTAATGATGATTTTTCTCAGAATTCTGTATCTAGTGAAACACAGAAAAAAACACTTGATCAGAAAGCAAAGCCTGCGTATTCTGCAACAAGTTCCCAACAAAATATTAACCCTTCAATTATTGCTCCGACATCGACACTACCCGATAGTGTAAGCCAGTGGCAATGGCCTGTAAGAGGTAAATTGATAGGAACATACTCTGCCAATGAGCAGGGAAATAAAGGTATTAAGATCGCAGGAAAACGTGGAGATATCATCAAAGCTGCAGCAGATGGGCGGGTGGTATACGCAGGTAGTGCGCTTAGGGGTTATGGTAATTTAGTCATTATTAAGCATAGTGACGATTACCTTAGTGCTTATGCTCATGCGGATCAGATCTTAGTCGACGAAAAGCAACATGTCCTCGCTGGGCAGACGATTGCTAAAATGGGTAGTACAGGTACTAATCAAGTAATGTTACGTTTTGAAATTCGTTACCATGGTCAGTCTGTTAACCCACTCAACTACTTACCTAAGCAATGATTGTTTAGGGCCTTGTTTTGGCATGGAGGATAATAAATTGCAGTAATACAAGCAGTTAAATTAGGTTTGGGAGATTCGATCATGAGCCGCATAAATAGCACTGCCGTAGAAGAACTAGTAGATTTTTCCGTTGATGCCGCAGAGTTTGATCTCGAGAAAGAGGATATCGCCGCTGATTTAGTTCAAGAACTAGGACTCGAACAACAGGTTCAAGATGACCTGCAAAAAAAATCTTGATGCCACACAACTCTATTTAGGTGAAATAGGGTTTTCCCCACTGCTTAGTGCAGAAGAAGAAGTTTATTTTTCCCGTAAAGCCTTAAAAGGCTGCGAAAAATCCCGTAACCGCATGATCGAAAGCAACCTGCGACTCGTGGTTAAAATTGCCCGTCGTTACAATAATCGTGGTCTTGCGCTGCTGGATTTAATCGAAGAGGGTAATCTTGGTTTGATACGTGCTGTCGAGAAATTCGACCCAGAAAGAGGTTTCCGTTTCTCAACCTATGCGACTTGGTGGATCAGACAAACGATTGAACGTGCAATCATGAACCAAACTCGCACAATTCGCTTGCCTATCCATGTAGTAAAAGAGCTTAACGTATATTTACGTACAGCTCGGGAATTAGCGCAAAAACTTGACCATGAACCTACGGCAGAAGAAATTGCCGAGAAACTACAAGTATCCAGTGTTGACGTCAGCCGTATGCTGAAGCTTAACGAGAAGATCACTTCTGTCGATATCCCCTTAGGTGGTGATAACGACAAGGCGTTACTCGATGTGCTTGCCGATGACGACAACGTAGGCCCTGACTACAAAGTACAAGATGAAGACATTTCAAACTCAGTGGTGAAATGGCTTAACGAACTCAATACCAAGCAAAGAGAAGTGTTAGCGCGCCGCTTTGGCTTATTGGGTTATGAACCCTCAACCCTTGAAGACGTCGGCGCAGAAATTGGCCTCACCCGTGAACGTGTTCGCCAAATACAAGTAGAAGCCCTTAAACGCCTACGTGATCTGCTGGGTGCTCAAGGTCTCTCTGTAGAGGCTCTATTTAGAAACTAATGTTTAGCTATTTAGCCTTAAACCCGTTCATCAAGTCATAAAAAACGCCCAATATTCAGGGCGTTTTTTTATGCTTTCACGTTTATGTTATCGCGAGTTTCACTCTATGTGTTAACTCAAGCGTTTTAGCTCGTAGAGTAAATCCAGCGCCTGTTTTGGGGTCAGGTTATCGGGATTGATGGCTTTTAATTTGCTGACAGCGGGATTCTCCACCGGCTCAGGCAGAGCGAGCAGGGTTTGAATCGGTGCCCTAGTGCCGTTAACATTAGCACCTTCTACTTGATGGTCGCGACTCTCAAGCTGATGTAGTTTATGTTTTGCCGCCTTAATCACCCGAGCTGGTACCCCTGCAAGGGCCGCAACTTGTAAACCGTAACTCTTACTGGCCGCACCTTCTTGCACCGCGTGCATAAAGGCGATGGTGTCTTCGTGCTCAATCGCATCGAGGTGCACGTTATAGACGCCAGCCATGAGTTCCGGTAATTGTGTTAGCTCGAAATAATGGGTCGCAAATAGCGTCATTGCGCCGACTTGCTGTGCTAAATACTCAGCCGCAGACCAGGCTAATGACAGGCCATCGTAGGTTGATGTGCCGCGACCAATTTCATCCATCAAGACTAAACTCTGCGCAGTGGCATTATGGAGAATATTGGCCGTTTCAGTCATTTCCACCATAAAGGTTGAACGGCCTGAAGCGAGATCGTCTGAGGCACCAATACGGGTAAAAATCCGATCGATAGGGCCAATAATGGCACGATCTGCGGGTACAAAGCTGCCAATGTGTGCCATTAGGGTGATCAGTGCAACTTGACGCATATAGGTCGATTTACCGCCCATGTTTGGACCTGTAACAATCAACATCCGGCGTTGATTGTGCAGAGTGACAGGGTTGGCGATAAAAGGCGTTTGACTCACACGCTCAACCACAGGGTGACGACCCGCTTCAATTTTTACCCCGATTTCGCTGCTCAGTTCTGGGCAGGTATAGCCTAAGGTTTCGGCACGTTCGGCAAAGTTACTGAGCACATCGAGTTCGGCTGCTGCTCTGGCAAAGGCTTGTAGCTCATGCAATTTGGGGAGGATTAAATCAAACAATTCGTCCCACAGTTGTTTTTCAAGAGCGAGCGCCTTACCTTGGCTCGACAGCACTTTTTCTTCATATTCCTTAAGCTCGGGCGTGATATAACGCTCCATATTCTTAAGGGTTTGACGGCGTTGGTAATTTAATGGCACTTGCTGTGATTGCAGACGGCTGACTTCAATGTAGTAACCATGGACTCGGTTGTAGCCTACCTTCAGCGTAGCAATGCCAGTGCGTTCTTTTTCCCGCGCTTCGAGTTGTACTAGATAATCGCTGGCACCTTCACTTAAGCCACGCCATTCGTCTAATTCGGCATTGTAGCCTTCACGGATTACGCCGCCATCACGGATAAGCATGGGCGGGTTATCGACAATGGCGCGCTCAAGCAGTTGTTGCTCTTCGGGAAACTCGCCTAAGAGTTGGCCTAGTTTCACTGTATGGGGGGCACTTAGCTGCGTGAGTGACTGCTGCAACTGTGGCAATAGATTTAATGCTTGGCGTAGGCGAGCAAAATCCCTTGGACGAGCGGTACGCAGTGCCAGCCTTGCCATGATACGTTCGATATCGCCTAGGGCTTTAAGCTGCTCATGCAATGACTCATGGGCCGTAGTCTTGAGTAATTCATTCACGGCCGTTTGGCGAGCAAAAATCTGGGCATGGTCCCTCAGCGGCTGATGGATCCAGCGTTGCAGCATTCGGCTGCCCATCGCTGTTGCAGTATTGTCGAGCACAGCTGCTAGGGTGTTATCCCGACCACCACTCAAATTTTGTGTCAGCTCGAGGTTGCGGCGCGTTGCCGCATCCAAGACAATCGTATCGGTTTGATTAAAACGGGTAATAGCATTGATATGGGGCAGGGCGGTGCGCTGGGTGTCTTTTACGTACTGCATCAAGCAGCCTGCCGCTTGCAGCGATAGGCGAGCATCGGTTATGCCGAAACCGTGTAAATCCTTAGTGCCAAACTGGGCCAACAGCAGTTTGATACTGGTATCGTAATCAAATTCCCACTCAGGGCGGCGACGTTTGCCTTTAAAATGATGCAATAACTCCAGTGCACCAAAATCTTCGCTATAAAGAATTTCGACCGGATTCGTACGTTGCAACTCGGCTTCGAGGGACTCCTTCGTTTCTAATTCGGCAATCACGAAACGGCCAGAAGACACATCAAGAGTCGCATAGCCAAAGCCCACTTTGCCTTGATAAACCGCGGCCAACAGATTGTCTTGCCGCTCCTGCAATAGCGCTTCATCGGTTAAGGTTCCTGGGGTGACAATGCGTACGACTTTACGCTCAACCGGACCTTTTGAGGTGGCAGGATCGCCAATTTGTTCACAAATCGCAACCGATTGGCCAATTTGAACCAATTTTGCGAGATAGCCTTCAACTGCATGGTAAGGGATACCCGCCATCGGGATCGGGTCGCCACCACTTTTGCCTCGGGCCGTAAGGGAAATGCCCAATAATTCAGAGGCTCGTTTGGCGTCATCATAGAAGAGTTCATAGAAGTCACCCATACGATAAAACAGCAGCATGTCGTGATGCTCTGCTTTCATGGTCAAATATTGACGCATCATCGGGGTATGTTTTTCTAAATCATCGGTATCTATAGGATTCATTAAATCGTTATCGTCCGCTATGCCGGCCCTGAAATAGGGAATAAAGTCATACAGTAATGGGAGATAAAATCAGTTGATTTACACTATTACTGTCTAAAATCAATTGGCGCCAATCTTAGCAACAATTTACAGAAAATTGATCCTCAAAGCGTGGATATTCACTGATATCTTGATAAATCTGCAGTATGGGTGGGTAAAAGCTTGTCTAAACGGGAAAATTTTCAGGTATAAAAATAATTCATTCACAGGTATTGATACTGTATGATTGTACAGTATACTAGTCAGCAGATTACGACAAAGAGCCTCGCTTTTTGATCACCCGCTTTATTAAATTGAATATCACTTTTGACAGTACTGATGCTGTCTAGATGAGGGAACAGGAATGAAGGTCGATCCAAACAAAGAGAAAGCACTTGCTGCGGTATTGAGCCAAATTGAGAAGCAATTTGGTAAAGGCTCCATCATGAAGCTGGGCGAAGACCGCTCTATGGATGTTGAGACCATTTCTACTGGTTCTCTTTCCCTTGACGTTGCCCTCGGTGCGGGCGGCCTACCAATGGGCCGTATTGTTGAGATTTATGGCCCTGAATCATCAGGTAAGACAACTCTGACATTAGAAGTGATTGCAGCTGCTCAGCGCGAAGGTAAAACCTGTGCCTTTATCGATGCTGAGCACGCTCTCGATCCTATCTACGCGAAAAAGTTAGGCGTAGATATTGATAACTTATTGTGTTCACAACCCGATACCGGTGAACAAGCTCTTGAGATCTGTGATGCGTTAACCCGTTCTGGCGCGGTAGATGTGATCATCGTTGACTCGGTCGCGGCATTAACACCCAAGGCAGAAATTGAGGGCGAAATCGGTGACTCACATATGGGCTTAGCGGCGCGTATGATGAGCCAAGCGATGCGTAAGTTAGCGGGTAACCTCAAGCAATCGAATACACTGTTAATCTTCATCAACCAAATTCGTATGAAGATTGGTGTGATGTTTGGTAACCCAGAAACCACAACGGGTGGTAATGCTCTGAAATTCTATGCTTCTGTTCGTTTAGATATTCGCCGTACTGGTGCTATCAAAGAAGGCGATGAAGTGGTTGGTAACGAGACTCGTGTCAAAGTGGTTAAAAACAAAGTGGCTGCACCATTTAAGCAAGCTGAGTTTCAAATCCTTTACGGTCAAGGTATCAACCGTACTGGCGAGTTAGTCGATTTAGGGGTAGCCCATAAACTGATTGAGAAAGCTGGTGCTTGGTATAGCTACAAGGGCGATAAAATTGGTCAAGGCCGTGCCAATGCGGGTAAATATTTGACTGAAAACCCAGCCATTGCCGCTGAAATCGATAAGACATTGCGTGAGTTATTATTGAGTAACCCAAGTGCACTGGCATCATCAGCATCCGATGATGATAATATCGAGGGGAATATTGATTTAGAAACAGGCGAAGTATTCTGAGCCAGTCTGCCCGTCAAATTGCGGTCGCGCTGTTAGCGCGCCGCGATTATTCCCGCCAAGAAATCCGCACAAAACTGCTCGAAAAAGGCTTTGAGGTCGCTGATATCGATCCTGTGCTTGATGATTGTGAAGCGTCAGGATTTATCAATGATAAGCGCTATGCCGAGCTTCTCGTTCGAAGCCACATTGCCCGTGGTCATGGACCAATACGCATTCGTCAAGCTATTGCTCAAAAGGGGCTGACTAAAGATTGTATCGAAGCTGCCTTATCTGCAAATGAGCATGATTGGTTTGAGTTGGCAAAAGCGAAAGCCATCAAAAAGTATACGGTCCCTAAAGTGCTTGAAGTAAAAGGCTCACTATCCCGCGAGCAAATTGCAAAAGAAAAAGCCAAACGAGTACGGTTTTTACTGAGCCAAGGCTTTAATTACGAACAAGTCACCTATGCCTTAGATTATGATCCTTTGGAAGATAATGATGACTAGGGCGTGTTGACGTGTCAGGGTTGTTTTTGCAGCAGTTTGGCTGGCTTTTCTGCCGCGTTATCGTCCGTTTATGTAGAATAACTACACTGCACTGACTTTGCCTTGCATAAAAGCCAGCCAAATGCTGCCTGAAGTGTTCGTCTGGCAAGCCTTTGCTCTTTGTCACTAGTCATTTGAGTAGAATAACTACACATCATTCCTCGTTTCGTGAGCACGAACTTGCCAGAACTAACAAAATTTAATCTCGAAACGTCAACACGCCCTAATGTAATCATATAAACTTGCCCTGGTCAGTTTGTGCTTATCATTCTTAACTCAGTTCATCTCCCTCGCAGAATTAGTCCTTTTTCACCACTTTCACCTTGGGTTGTTGTGATAAGCCCTGTATTAGATGAAAACTCATCGAAAATATTAGACTCCGAAGCGCGATATCGCTATTCAAGGCTGGTCGTCTTTCTTCAGTCTGCTTATAATGCTGGGCAAATAGAAATACGGCTACCTTATGGTGTAGCTGGTCATGCTTACCCAATTCAGGACGATTTCATGTATCAAACGACAGCAGCGCTTAGAAGTGCTTTCCTCGAATTTTTCCGCAGCAATGGTCACCAAGTTGTGGACAGTAGTTCTCTTGTACCAGGCAATGATCCCACGCTTTTATTCACCAACGCCGGTATGAACCAGTTCAAGGACGTGTTTCTTGGCATGGACAAACGTAGCTATACACGTGCGACCACTGCCCAACGCTGCGTCCGTGCGGGCGGTAAACACAACGATTTAGATAACGTTGGTTACACCGCGCGTCACCATACTTTCTTCGAAATGCTGGGTAACTTCAGCTTTGGTGATTACTTCAAAGAAGATGCAATTCGTTTTGGTTGGACCTTCCTGACTGAAGTATTGAAGCTACCAAAGGAGCGTCTGTGTGTAACTGTTTATCAAACAGATGATGAAGCCTTTGAAATTTGGAATAAAAAGATTGGTGTTGCTGCTGAAAACATCATTCGCATCGGCGATAACAAGGGCGCGCCATACGCTTCAGATAACTTCTGGCAAATGGGCGATACTGGTCCTTGTGGCCCTTGTACCGAAATTTTCTATGATCACGGCGACCACATTTGGGGTGGACGTCCTGGTAGCCCAGAAGAAGATGGCGACCGTTTCATCGAAATTTGGAACATCGTATTCATGCAATACAATCGCCAAGCCTCTGGTGAGATGTTGCCGCTGCCAAAACCTTCAGTCGATACTGGTATGGGGATTGAGCGTATCGCTGCGATTATGCAGGGGGTTCATTCAAACTACGAAATCGATATTTTCCGCGCCTTGATTGCTAAAGCAGCCGAAATCATCGGCGTGACTGACTTATCTAACAAGTCGCTGCGTGTTATTGCCGACCATATTCGTTCATGCGCCTTCTTAGTTGCAGATGGTGTGATGCCATCGAACGAAGGTCGTGGTTATGTGCTGCGCCGTATTATTCGCCGTGCAGTGCGTCATGGTAACAAGTTAGGGGCAACTGAAGCTTTCTTCTACAAGTTAGTTCCGACGCTAATCGAAGTGATGGGCGATGCCGCTAAAGGTTTAGCCGATACTCAAGTGATTGTTGAAAAAGCCCTTAAAGCTGAAGAAGAACAGTTTGCCCGTACGCTTGAGCGTGGTTTAGGCATTCTGGATAGCGCGTTAAACGAATTGCAGGGCGACACCTTAGACGGTGAAACAGTCTTCAAACTGTACGATACCTATGGCTTCCCAGTGGATTTAACCGCTGACGTATGCCGTGAGCGCAACATTATCGTCGACGAAGCGGGCTTTGAAGCGGCTATGGCTGAACAACGTAGCCGTGCTCAAGCCGCGGGTAACTTCGGCGCCGATTACAACGCAGCACTTAAGATCGATGCTGAAACCGCATTCTGTGGTTACTCAGAACTTACTGGCAATGCTAAAGTCACCGCGCTTTACCTGAACGGCGAGTCTGTTTCAGCGATCAATGCGGGTGATGATGCCGTAGTGGTGCTCGATGTAACGCCTTTTTATGCTGAATCGGGCGGCCAAGTCGGTGACAAGGGCGTATTAGTGGCTCAAGGTATTGAGTTTGCTGTTAGCGATACGCAAAAATTTGGTCAAGCTTCAGGCCACAAAGGGACCTTAACGGCTGGTAGCTTAAGCGTTGGCCAAGTACTTGAAGCGAAAGTGGATAAAAAGCTACGTCACCGTACTCAGTTAAACCACTCTGTAACTCACTTATTACATGCTGCGCTGCGTCAAGTGTTAGGCACTCACGTTACTCAAAAAGGTTCGTTGGTTGACCCTGAGCGTTTACGTTTCGACTTCTCTCATTTCGAAGCAGTCAAACCTGCTGAGCTGAAACAGGTTGAAGAGTTAGTTAACACCCAAATTCGCCGCAACCATGAGCTGAAAGTTGCTGAAATGGCGATTGATGAAGCCAAAGAAAAAGGCGCTATGGCACTCTTCGGTGAGAAGTACGATGCTCAGGTGCGTGTTGTCACCATGGGCGATTTCTCTATCGAATTGTGTGGCGGCACCCATGTTGGCCGTACCGGTGACATTGGTCTGTTCAAAATTACCTCTGAAGGCGGTATTGCTGCGGGCGTTCGCCGTATCGAAGCGGTAACTGGTGCAGCAGCGATGGCCTATGTGGCACAGCAACAGGCACAACTTGAAGAAGCGGCAGCACTACTTAAAGGCGATACTCAATCCGTTGTGACCAAGCTTAAAGCCCAGCTGGATAAAATGAAGCAGCTTGAAAAAGACATGCAGCAACTGAAAGATAAGTTAGCTGCGGCAGCGAGTGCGGATTTAGCCGGTGATGCAGTTGTGGTTAATGGCGTCAATGTGCTGATTAAAAAGCTAGAAGGCGTTGAAGCAGGTGCACTGCGTGGCCTGCAAGATGAGTTAAAGCAAAAGCTGAAATCTGCCGTTATCCTGCTCGGTGTTGCTCAGGAAGGCAAAGTAAACCTTATCGCGGGTGTGAGCAATGACTTAGTTAGTAAAGTCAAAGCTGGTGAACTGGTTGCTATGGTTGCTGCACAAGTGGGCGGTAAAGGTGGTGGTCGCCCAGATATGGCTCAAGCGGGTGGTAGCCAACCAGAAAATCTGGATGCGGCGCTATCTCAAGTATTACCTTGGATTACTGAGCGTTTAGCTTAAGAGGTTGCTGTGCTCGAAAAACGAAAGCTTAGTGGTAGCAAGCTTTTTGTGAAGAAGTTTGGCGGCACTTCGGTGGGTTCGATTGAACGCATCGAAGTAGTTGCTGAGCAGATTGCAAAGTCCGCTCACAGTGGTGAGCTGCAAGTATTGGTCCTTTCTGCTATGGCAGGTGAGACAAATAGGCTATTTGCGCTTGCGGCGCAAATCGATCCCCGCGCAAGTGCGCGGGAACTCGATATGCTTGTCTCTACGGGTGAGCAAATCAGTATTGCGTTAATGGCGATGGCGTTGCAACGCCGCGGTATCAAGGCAAGATCCCTGACTGGCGATCAAGTGCAAATCCATACAAATAGCCAATTTGGTCGGGCGAGTATTGAAAGTGTTGATACGGAGTACTTAACCTCCTTGCTGGAACAAGGCATCGTGCCTATTGTGGCTGGATTTCAAGGGATCGATCCTAATGGCGATGTCACCACTTTAGGTCGTGGTGGCTCGGATACGACGGCTGTGGCGCTAGCGGCGGCGCTAAGAGCCGATGAGTGTCAAATATTTACCGATGTACCAGGCGTTTTTACGACAGACCCTAATATCGACAGCAGTGCTAGACGTCTCGATGTGATTGGTTTTGATGTCATGCTCGAAATGGCTAAGCTCGGTGCTAAGGTGCTTCATCCTGACTCGGTCGAATATGCACAACGGTTTAAAGTACCGCTGCGGGTGTTGTCGAGTTTTGAAGCTGGTCAGGGCACATTAATTCAATTTGGTGATGAGTCTGAGCTTGCGATGCCCGCATCCGTACAAGGAATTGCGATCAATAAGGCCTTAGCAACCTTGACCATTGAAGGGTTATTTACCAGCAGTGAGCGTTATCAAGCCTTATTAGCCTGTTTGGCTCGACTTGAGATAGACGTTGAGTTTATTACTCCTTTGAAATTGAATGAAACGTCACCAGCGGAGTCTGTCAGCTTTATGTTGGCCGAGACGAAAGTGGATGTTTTATTGCATGAGCTTGAAGTTTTAAGTGAAAGTCTTGATCTAGGCCAATTGAATGTTGAGCGTCAACGTGCAAAAGTGTCCTTAGTTGGCAAAGGTTTACAGGCAAAAGTTGGATTATTGACTAAGATGTTAGATGTATTGGGTAACGAAACAATCCATGCTAAGTTACTTTCGACATCGGAGAGTAAATTGTCAACTGTGATCGATGAAAGGGACTTACACAAGGCGGTTCGAGCGTTGCATCACGCATTCGAGCTAAATAAGGTGTAATTAAATAACTGTTTGAGTATTGAATACTATTAATTTGTACTCAGCTGACCCTATAATAAGCCCATCTACCGGATGAGTGCCGTGTGTAAGCTGAATTAAGACATAAAGGAGCTATCGAATGCTGATTTTGACTCGTCGTGTTGGCGAAACACTGATGATTGGTGATGAAGTCACAGTTACAGTGCTAGGGGTAAAAGGCAATCAAGTGCGTATCGGTGTGAATGCACCGAAAGAGGTTTCTGTTCACCGTGAAGAAATCTATCAACGCATTCAATCTGAAAAATCAGGTACGCCTTCAGAAGGCGGTAACTTTTAATACGAAGCTTATGCGAGTATTAGTCAGATAAAAAAGTCAGTTTTTAAACTGACTTTTTTATTTTTGAAACCGAAAGATTGGCGTAAATCAACACATTGGCTTGATATAACCGCAATGTGATTAAAAACAGTTCAAATGGAATCGGTTTCAGAAAAAGGGTTTGACTTATTTTCGTCAAACAGTAATATGTGCGCCAAGAAAACGGAGAGGTGGCCGAGTGGCCGAAGGCGCTCCCCTGCTAAGGGAGTATGGGCTTTATCTCCCATCGAGGGTTCGAATCCCTCCTTCTCCGCCATTTCTTACAAATAAAAAACTGCGCGTGTAGCTCAGCTGGATAGAGTACCTGGCTACGAACCAGGCGGTCGGAGGTTCGAATCCTTCCACGCGCACCATTTTTTATTGAAGCAAGATAGATACAAGTCGCGCATGTAGCTCAGCTGGATAGAGTACCTGGCTACGAACCAGGCGGTCGGAGGTTCGACTCCTTCCATGCGCACCATTTCTGCATCAGTTATGTTTAACTCATCAGGTTTGAATTTCAGAAGAAATTTTGTAATTAGTGCTTCAAGTAAGTGTTTTAAGCGCGTGTAGCTCAGCTGGATAGAGTACCTGGCTACGAACCAGGCGGTCGGAGGTTCGAATCCTTCCACGCGCACCATATTCAATCTTAATGCGAATGTGTTGAGATAACTGTTAAAACTGCGCATGTAGCTCAGCTGGATAGAGTACCTGGCTACGAACCAGGCGGTCGGAGGTTCGACTCCTTCCATGCGCACCAATTAGCTGACAGAGCAATTGCTTTGTTAGCAAAACGCAAAAATGCGCGTGTAGCTCAGCTGGATAGAGTACCTGGCTACGAACCAGGCGGTCGGAGGTTCGAATCCTTCCACGCGCACCATTTTAGTAAGCAATAGCTTACAAATGCAGATTTTGCGGAGAGGTGGCCGAGTGGCCGAAGGCGCTCCCCTGCTAAGGGAGTATGGGCTTTATCTCCCATCGAGGGTTCGAATCCCTCCTTCTCCGCCATTCTATTCCTAGTGAATAGATTTAATTTGCGAGACTTAAGTGCTTCTTCTAGACTCAAGTCTGTCGGTAAGGTAGCAACTTACCCAGTATTTAAGCGCGTGTAGCTCAGCTGGATAGAGTACCTGGCTACGAACCAGGCGGTCGGAGGTTCGAATCCTTCCACGCGCACCATCTACTTAGTTAGATTAGATGAGCCCTGCAAGTAATTGCAGGGCTTTTTTAATGGGATTTTTCTGGATTATATTGCTTCAATCCTTATCTCTTGTTGAGCTTTACGCATTGATAGCCCGTCTTTTACGCCACGTTATGCTTGTTGAAATGCCAACGCCTTAAGCGATGATGTTTATCGCTCTGGCTTGCTATTTTACGTGTGATAAAGAGATAGCAATGGGCTAGCAAGATCTGCCGTAAAAGAGAGAAGGGGAGATAAGCATGGAACAAGGGATCGATGAGCCTCTTTGGGTCTTAGGGGGGCGAGTTCTGAGAGAGGTTTGAAGAGTGTTAACGCGATTTAGGATGGAACAGGGGAAATAAAAAGGGCTGTAAAATACATAATGCCGATCGTTTTAAGTAGTTGAATGATCTTTCAAGGGCTTCATAATCAGCCGCAACTTAAGTTGCGGCTGATTTTTTTATTCTGAATTTTCTAAAGAGCTACTTGTTACTGCTGAATTTTGCCAATCGCAGGATATTGATGTATTCGCCAAACATGTTCCCATGGATTGGGTGGCTGAGGCTGTGCAACAAACTGGCAGGGCATCACTTCGACCCCGTCGTTTCCCTGCAGAGCAAGCTGTTTGGTTGGTTCTAGGCATTGGTTTGATGCGTAACCGCTCGATTCAGCAAGTCTGTGATACGCTCTCACTGGCGTTTCCCGACGCCAAGGGGGAGCTCCCGCCACTGGCGACTAGTAGCATCATCAAAGCCAAAGAAAAGTTGGGTTCAGAGCCCATGCGTTATCTGTTCAAAACAACCGCTGCACAGTGGGAAACACAGTGTGAATTTGATGAGATAGCGGGATTGAAATTGCTCAGTGTTGATGGGACGTATTTTAAGACGCATAACACTGAAGAAAACCATCACTTTGGCTTTGCACAAAGCACGGCTTCTTTTCCCTCTGTGCTGGCTGTCACCTTAATGTCTACTCGTAGCCACTTACTTTCTGATGCGGCTTTCGGGCCTGTTACCCACAGTGAAATTCACTACGCACAGCAATTGGTTGGCTCAGCTCCCGAGCATTCGCTCACGTTGTTTGACCGTGGGTTTATGTCTGCCGAATTGCTCATCAGCTGGCAAGGAAGCGGGACTAACACCTATTGGTTAACCCCGATAAAGTCTAAGACCCGCTATAGAATTATCGAGTCATTCTCAGAGTATGACCATCTGGTTGAGATGCCGATATCACCCCAAGCTAAACAACAAGCGCCTTATCTGGGGGAGAGCTGGCAAGCCCGCCTTATCCTTATTCCATCACCCAAAGGTGATATCAAAGGGTTTATCACGTCCTGCCTATGTCCCGACACTTATCCAGTGAACGATTTGCTCAAGGTGTATTGGCAGCGATGGGAGATAGAGAGGGGTTATGGTGAGCTGAAGCAATATCAATTGGAAAACAAACCCGTCCTGCGCAGTAAGAAGAAGGATGGGGTGTATCAAGAATTATGGGGGATCTTGACGACCTACAATATTGTGCGGCTAGAGATGGCTGCCATGGCAGTGCAGCATCAAGTTGAGCCACAGAGAATAAGTTTCATTAATGCCCTGTTTTTAATCCAGGATGAGTTTGGTTGGAGCGACAGAGGGAGTCCTGGAGCGATCCCACAGCACTTAAAACGACTGAGGGAAAATGGCAAAAGGTTGATTTTACCCCCGAAGAGGAAGCGGCCCAGCTACCCGCGTGTGGTGCTAAAGAAAACGGTGAAATATCCAAGTAAAAATGCCACTCGCTCTTAAGCGAGTGGCATTATGTAAAATACAGCCCTTTTTAGCGTAGATGTCGTGATTAGGCTTCTAGCTTAGCAAACTCGGCTTTTTGCTCTTTTAGTTTGTCCATATCACGGCTGAGATCGGCCATCTTAGCGCGCTCTTTATCAATTACGGCTGGCGGTGCTTTTGCCACGAAGCCTTCATTGGATAATTTACCTTCGATACGGGCAATCTCTTGAGTCAGCTTTTCAAGCCGCTTGTCGATACGAGCCATTTCGGCCGCTACATCCACCAGACCTGCCATCGGAATTAATAATTCCATTTCGCCAATCAGACCTGTGGTCGACATAGGCGCCGTTTCACCTTCGCCAAGAATCGTCATACTTTCTAAGCGCGCAAGCGTTGTGAAGAAGGCTTGGTTAGCTTCAACACGGGCTTTGTCTTGGGCACTCACGCCACGCAGTAGGGCATTTAATGGCTTAGAAGGCGCTATATTGAGCTCTGCACGGATATTACGAACCGCAACAATGACTTGCTTAACCCATTCGAGATCGGCCATCGCGGTCGCATCTACTTTGGCAGCATCATAGCTTGGGAATGGTGCCAGCATGATGGTGTCGCCTTGGGCGCCTGTCAGTGGTTTAACGCGTTGCCAGATGGTTTCAGTGATGTATGGCATCATTGGGTGCATCAGACGTTGCATCGCTTCTAATACATTGACCAGTGTATGGCGGGTGCCACGCATTTGCGCTTCATTGCCGTTTTGCAGCACTGGCTTAGTTAACTCTAAGTACCAATCGCAGAACTGGTTCCAAGTGAACTCATACAGCGTGTTAGCCGCAAGGTCGAAGCGGTAGTTTGCCATGTGGTCGTCGTAGGTTTTTACGGTTTGGTTGAATAAACCGATGATCCAGCGATCTGCCAGTGACAGTTCCATCTCACCGCCTTGGTAATCCGGAGAGTTCGGGCCGCAATCTTGGCCTTCGGTATTCATCAATACGTAACGTGACGCGTTCCAAAGCTTGTTACAGAAACTGCGGTAACCGTCTAAACGCTTCATATCCCAGTTGATATCACGGCCAGTTGAGGCCATTGCCGCTAGGGTAAAGCGCAGGGCATCAGTACCGTGGGCTTCGATACCATTTTCGAATTCTTTGCGGGTGCTCTTTTCGATCTTGGCGGCTAGTTGAGGTTGCATCATGTTGCCGGTGCGTTTTTCAACGAGGGCTTCTAGATCGATACCGTCAATCATATCCAATGGGTCAAGTACGTTGCCCTTAGATTTTGACATCTTGTTACCCGCTTCATCGCGGATAAGGCCAGTCACATAAACGGTTTTAAAGGGTACCTGTGGCTTACCGTCTTCATCTTTGATGAAGTGCATGGTCATCATAATCATACGGGCAACCCAGAAGAAGATGATGTCAAAACCCGTTACCAGCACATCGGTCGGGTGGAAGGTTTTTAAATCTTCAACATTGTCAGGCCAGCCTAAGGTTGAGAATGTCCACAGGGCTGAGCTGAACCAGGTATCCAATACGTCTTCATCTTGGCGCAGGGCGATAGCATCATCGATATTGTGCTTAGCACGCACTTCAGCTTCGGTGCGGCCCACATAAACCTTACCGTTCGCATCGTACCAAGCGGGGATGCGGTGACCCCACCATAATTGGCGAGAGATACACCAATCTTGAATGTCGCGCATCCAGGAGAAGTACATGTTTTCGTACTGCTGCGGCACAAACTTAATGTCGCCATTTTCAACGGCTTCGATAGCAGTTTTCGCCATAGGCGCAACGGCAACGTACCATTGGTCGGTCAGCATCGGCTCAATAACTACGCCTGAGCGGTCACCGTAGGGCACTTTTAGGCCGTGTGGCGCGATTTTTTCGAGCAGACCTAAGGTTTCAAACTCTGCCACGATTGCATCACGGGCTTTGAAACGATCTAAACCTGCGAAACGCTCAGGTAGGCTGCCATCTAAGGTGGTGTTGATGGTGCCATCGGTATTGACGACTTCGGCTGATGCGCGAATGGCCGCATCTAAGGTCAACACGTTGAACATGGGCAGCTTATGGCGCTTACCAACTTCATAGTCATTAAAGTCGTGGGCAGGGGTGATTTTCACGCAACCTGTACCAAAAGCCATGTCCACATAGTCATCGGCAACGATTGGGATGCGACGATTAACGATAGGCAGCAGAATAAATTTGCCGATCAGTGCTTGATAACGCTCATCGTCTGGATGAACTGCAACCGCGCTATCGCCTAACATAGTTTCTGGACGCGTGGTGGCGACTTCGAGGTAATCTTTACCGTCAGCAGTCAGTTCGCCATCGGCTAATGGATAACGCAGATGCCACATGTGGCCTTGCTTTTCTTTGTTTTCCACTTCGAGATCAGAAATCGCGGTATGCAGCTTGGGATCCCAGTTTACTAAGCGTTTACCACGGTAAATCAAATCATCTTCATAGAGACGGACAAACACTTCTTGAACGGCTTTAGACAAGCCTTCGTCCATGGTAAAACGCTCACGGTCCCAATCCACAGAGGCGCCCATACGACGTAGCTGCTTAGTGATGGTGCCGCCCGATTGCGCTTTCCATTCCCAGACTTTTTCCATAAAAGCATCGCGGCCAAGATCATGGCGGCTCTTGCCTTCTTCGGCTTCAAGCTTACGCTCAACCAGCATTTGAGTCGCAATACCCGCATGGTCAGTACCGACTTGCCACAGGGTGTTTTTACCCTTCATACGTTGGTAGCGGATCAGGGTATCCATGATGGTATCTTGGAAAGCGTGACCCATGTGCAGACTGCCCGTCACATTGGGCGGTGGGATCATGATGCAATAGTTGCCCTGTGAGGCATCGCCGTGGGGCTTAAAGTAACCTTGCTCTTCCCAGTTTTGGTAAAGAGTCTGCTCAATGGACTGAGGATCGTATGTTTTTTCCATGGGAACGTATCTGTCTCAAGCTAAATTAAGTGGATGTGTTGCTAAATTTTGGGTTGTTAATTCAATCCCTAAGCCACGATATTGGCGGTAGCGTTCACGTGCTATCGCCTTATGTTGGTCGTCATTAGCTACAAAATCGAAGATTTGACCAAAGTTTACCGCAAATGGCGGTACTTGGTCTGCAAGATTAATCAGAAGTTGACGACTTTTGTTAGGTCCAAGTCGATCAAAACCGATTTCAACGGGGGAACCCGTGGTTGGGCCTTCACCTTTGAGGTTATGGGGGACAAATGCACTGGGTTCAAACTGCCATAGTAACTCGTCGATTTCGAAGGCGATGTTCTTGTCCTGACAGTGAATATAGACCTGCTGCTGGTTTATAAATCCCTGTTGGGCCAAGCGGCAAGCCAATTGATACATGTCACTAAAGGCCGTGTTCACGCCCATCGGCGGCAGTAGATAAAACAGCGCTTGAGTCATGATTTCAATGCCTTGCTTTGAGTTATGGACGAACGGGTAAGTCTACACTAAAACTCGAGCTGGGTTAACGCTTAGCTCTGGGGTTTTTAGCGGTAGATTAAGCTACGGGGGACTGGTGTTTCACTTAAACAGTTACTGTGCGAAATGTGCATTAGCTTAAGAACAAGCTTGATACTAAGTGCTTAAGTAAATGGTTGAACGACTATGGAGTATAAAAGCAAAGCGCACCCGAAGGTGCGCTGGTTGAAAGACTGGTCAAACAAACTATTCCTCCTAGGTTATTGAGCATTGTTATTAAAGGACTCATTGACGCTTTGTGAATAAACAAACAGATATTGCATTAGATTTGTTTATTCAGCATGTTAACTCACTTTTCAACTTACAACTTTAGCTTACATTTTCACTTACGATTACACTTTAGAACATAGATAAAGAAATCTGGCCGATATTAGTACTTAAAAAGGTACTGGGTATTTTGCTGTTAAGCAGCTCGCCTTGTTCCGTGTTATCTAAATTCTTTTTACTCACTATTTGTAATATGCCCACTTGCTCATATTACCGATAACGCTATTAACCTCCTCATATTGTTTGACTGTTAAGAAGCTAATTCACCTAAAGTGGCCTTTCATGGTACCTATGTGGCTCTATTGCTAACGTCCTCCTCTTGGTTGTTACATTTGGGCTTGAAGAGTGTGTAAGACTTAAACTGGCAATATGATGTAGTAGGTTACTCCTTAATGATCGACTCGTGAGTTAACACCCATTAGTACGTTTGTCGTTAGTTGTTGGTCATCGGTTTGTACTTTTAGTAACCTCGCATCTCATTTGATAATCAGATGGGAAACGCATAAACATTACAGCTTGGCGTTACCGAATTTATGTGGCTGCTTTAATGCTTTATGTGACTACCTGTGTCACTGTTTTTGAGTGTGAGTTTTGTATGGCGGCGTACTCCTTCTTGTGGTGGTATTAAATGCTATTAAGCTGAAATTCACATCACTTCGATTTTGCTGTCACTTAGTAAAGTGTAGTAGTTATTTAAAGGTTCACACTCTTTTTACTGGCCATTAGGATGGCCTATCAAACTTTTGCTAAAAAATGTGACCTATTAAACCTTATCTACTTTTATGCTCTCGAAGTGATGTGGTCTCGCACTACATTGAGTAACTTAAGCTGCATCTTCCTCCTCGTAATCATCCTCGACATTAATAGCCTCTTCGGGATGAGCAATGGATGTAAAACGTTGTGCTTCAGGTTTGTGGGTTAATCGATTGAGTTGCTTCTCTAATTTTTGACCCATAGCAGTGATAGCTGCATAAAGATTATCGTGTTTAGCTTGAGCAAAAAGTTCTCCATTTGGGATGCCAACCGACGCTTCAATTTTGAAACCAGGTTTCTCCTCGGTAATAATGACATGGGGATTAATCAACTGCACATCATGTCTAGAAAGTTTCTCCAAACGGCTTTCAATGCGTTCACGGATTGGGGCAGTTACTTCTAATTGCTTGCTCGTAATCTTTAGCATATGTCGAACCTTCTATTTATTTTCTTCAGTTTCAGATTACCAATCTACATCTTTAAAAACGAGATCTAAATCACATTTTTTGTCCAGTTAGATACTGTTCGTTGGATATTTGATCGCTTAGACAAATCTCGGTGATTCTTAGCCGAAAAGGCTTGTATTGGCTATCAGAACAGGCCATATTTGATGGGATAACTCCGCAGTCTTTCCTATCATTTACCTATCTTTACTTTAAGTTTTTCATTAGATCCCGATAAAATACCTTCACTTATTTCATTGTTTCGTCGAGTGGCTGGTATTATGGAAACCGAACATATCAAAGTTAAGGTCTGGGATTTACCCATACGCTTTTTTCACTGGGGCATGGTGGCCCTAATGGCCTTATTGTGGTGGAGCGCCGAAGTGGGCGAAATGCAATGGCACCAGATCTTTGCTTATAGTCTGTTGATTTTGATTGGCTTTCGTCTTTTGTGGGGCTTAATTGGCAGTGATACAGCCAGATTTAGCCACTTCGTGCACCACCCTAGGGTTGTGTTTGAGTATTTAAACGAAGTTCGATCAAAGGGCGTGTCTGTGGTATTAGGACATAATCCGATGGGCGGTTATATGGTAATTGTGTTGATTGCCATTATTAGCTTACAGCTAATTACTGGACTGTTTGCTACGGATGATGTGTTTACCGAAGGTCCGCTATACAGCTATGTGAGTGCTGATACGGGTTCGTTTCTCACTTGGTTACATAAGATGAATTTTAACCTGATCTTAGCCTTAACTGCCGTGCATGTGTTGGCAGTTATTGTGCACGCGCTTAAAGGTGACAAGTTAGTAGGTGCGATGGTTAGCGGTTACAAGCGTGTATCTAAGCTTGAATACGCAAAGTTAGAGTCTCAGTTGATTTTTAAATCACTGTGGCTGGCATTAATCCTGCTGTTAATCATCGCAGGGGTTGTATTTACTTATTTGATGTGGCCTGTAGTGCAAGTGCTTTAGCGGATGCTCAGGAGTAAAAAGCCTGCATATTGCCTGTCTCTCATACACAAATCCCTGAACAATGCTCAGGGATTTTTTTTGAACTCATTCCCCGCATTGTGATCAGATCGTCTAGGGCTAAATATTCGAGGCGATTATGATGAAGATGATGGATCCAGAGCAGTGGGCGCAATGTCAATTTGGGCACGCAAACCTCAACGACCCAAGACGTACACAAAGACTTGTTTCACTGGCTACCTCAATTACCCAACAACCCGGAGTTGCCGTGTCCAAACTTCCCTTATCCCCCGCTGAGATGGAAGGGGCCTACCGATTTATCCGCAATGAGAATATTCAAGCCAGTGATATTGCTGAAGCGGGTTTTCAAGCCACCGCGCAGCAAGCTCGAGAGCATGACATCTTGTTAGCACTAGAGGATACCACCTCGCTGACTTACAAGCATGACAGTGTCAGGGAGGAGTTAGGTCATACCAATCAAGGGGATAAAAACCGTGCCATTCTGGCGCATTCTATCTTGCTGTTTTCACCGCAAAGCCAGCAAGTCGTTGGGCTGATTGAGCAACAGCGTTGGACGCGGGATATCACTAAGCGCGGGCAACGCCGCCAACATGCTACTCGCCCTTACGAGGAAAAAGAGAGCTACAAATGGGAACAAGCCTCCGCCAATATGTCTGCCCGTTTAGGCGAGCATATCAACAAGGTGATTTCCGTCTGTGACCGTGAGGCTGATTTGTTTGAATATCTGACCTATAAAACCCAGCACCAACAGCGCTTTGTCGTCCGCTCGATGCAGAGTCGATGCATTCAAGAGCATGCACACAAACTCTATGACTACTCGAACACATTACCGCTTGCAGCGACGAAATCTCTCCTCATTCCTCAGAAAGGCGGAAGGAAAGCCCGGGCGGTGACGCTGGAAATGAGATATGCCCGAGTGACCCTCAAAGCTCCAGCCAACAAACGCACTCAGGCAGACATCCCTCTGTATTACGTCAGTGTCGTAGAGCAAAGTCATCGTGAAGAAAAACTGGCATGGCACTTACTCACCTCAGAACCTATCACATGCTCGAAGGAGGCACTGGAGGTTGTCGGCTATTACGAGCGCCGTTGGTTGATTGAAGATTACCACAAGGTATGGAAAAGCAGTGGCACCGCGGTGGAAGAGCTGAGAATGCAGTGCCGTGAGAATCTGGAGCGTATGAGTGTGATACTGGCTTTTATCGCCACACGCTTACTCCAGCTTCGCTTTATGAAGGTATCCAAAGCGGAAGTGGCAGCACAATGTTGTGAAACGCTATTGGGTCAGAAAGCGTGGAAATTACTTTGGCTGAAAATGGAGGGACGTCCGTTACCTCAACAGGCACCCGATATGCAGTGGGCGTACGAGCGTCTGGCCAGATTAGGGGGTTGGAAAGATACCAAGCGGACAGGTCGAGCTTGTGTAGAGGTATTGTGGGAAGGATGGTTTAGGTTACAAACCATCCTTGAGGGTTACGAATTGGCCATGTCTCTCAATCACGAAGACTTGTGATCAAGAGACAGGCTAAATGCTGGCTTTTTACAAGAGATTACGAGAACATTAATCTTTTTTGTAAACGTCATGGCAGCCTTTACAGCTCTTGCCAGTATCCATAAAGGCTTGCTTGATTTCAGCTTGGTCACCTTTTTGAGCAACAGTCGCTAAAATTGCAGCATTTTCTTGGAAGGTTTTCATCTTAGTGTCAAAGTCAGCCTTGTCTTGCCATACTTTGGCTAGGGCTTCGGTATCGCCTTTATCTGAACCTTCAATAAAACCTTCGAAAGGGATGTGTGAAAGCGCAGCGACATTTTTTGCGCGCATCGCAAAGGTTTCAGCATCGAAAGGCTTTTTACCTTTCATCATGGCGCCCATATCACCAAAGTTATAAGCAATTAAGCTGAATCCAGATTGGCGATATTGAATCGCATCTTTTGCATCTTCAAAATTGTGTGCTTGAGCAGTTGAAGCCAATAAGGTACCGGCAACGAGAGTTAGGAGTAATTTTTTCATCGTATTCTCACAAATTAGCGTCGAAGTGTGACATTGCTCTGCTATTGTACACAAATTAACTCAATGTACTAGAAGCAAATTTGTCAGTTTTTGTCTAGATAAGAGGGATAAACGTAACAAGTTATTTGCCGGTAGAGTAAATCTGCTAAACTGCCGTTGTAATGCTTAAACAATACTTATGGGGCGATTATGCGAGCCAATTGGGACTTAGTATTAGAAAAAATTTTGAGCCATGGGAATTATGAAGAGCTGTCGGTATTGTTTCATTTATTGCTGACCGAGGAAGAGCGCAGCGCTATTGCCGGTCGGCTAAAAGTCTTCCAGCTATTGCTAAATGGAGAAATGAGCCAGAGACAAATTGCTGCCGAGTATCAGGTGAGTATTGCGACTATTACCCGTTGTTCAAACTATTTAAAGAATATGGAACCCAGCCATAGGGATAAAATCCAACAGCTTATCAGTTAATTATTTGGGCTCCATTGGACTAGATATTTGATTAAAACTGGGGAGTTGTCGGTATTTTATGTCGGCGGTGGATGGAGCGTCTAACGAGAATATAAAAACTATAACTGACTAACATAATGGCCAGCAAAGGATAAAGATTTTTAGGGAAAAATTTAAAAATAGCTAAGGCAGAAAAGAGATAAATAAAAGGCAATAAATCGTAAATTGTCTTAGGTAGATATCCAGATTTTCGACGTTTTACAGGATCGGTTCGGCGATTTTGAGAACGTAAATTGTAAATTCTGGCGCCCAAAACAAACACAACAAGAGCTGCAATCAGCGCATAATCAGGTTCTAGCAGCATAAAGCTTAAACAGCCTAGTACCATATAGCCAAAGGGTAAAACTTCATATACTGGTTTTGCTAACATATGCACTCCGTTGCGTGATGTTTATATCGATTTGAAAATATTGTTTTTTTAGCTGAAAATGCTGTTTGATTTTAAACTTCCCTATTTACCTGCTGATTATAATCATTTGGCGATAAAAAAAGCACCTCCTTATTTAAGGAAGTGCTTTTTTATCAGCTCCTCTGGGAGGGCTATTAGGCTTGTGAACCTACATTAGCCGCGGCAGCCGCAGCCACCGTTGCCATCACATCCCGCTTTAGGTGTGTCACAAGCTTCGTGATCATGGTCATGGTGGTGATGCCCATGGTCATCAGAACCCCCGCAGCAGCCACCAACATCATGACCTGAGCCACCACAGCATCCGCCGCCATGGTCATGTTCATGGCTGTGTCCATGACTGCCACATCCGCCGTGTGCATGAATATGTCCATGGGCAATTTCTTCAGCTGTCGCTTCACGTACATCGATGACTTCAATGCTAAAGCTGAGTGCTTGGCCTGCTAATGGATGGTTGCCATCAACAATCACAACATCATCTTTAACTTCGATGACTTGAACTGGACGCTGGCCCATTTCGGTTTCTGCAATAAAGCGCATACCTGGCACGATGTCTTCGATATCACCGAATGCTTCTAATGGTACTGCCTGGCGAAGGCCATCATGGTACGGACCATAGGCCTCTTCGGCACTGATTGTCACGTCCAGTTTTTCGCCCTTAATTTTACCTTCTAATGCGGCTTCTAATCCTGGGATTAGGTTTTCTGTACCATGCAGATACAACATTGGTTCGGCATCAAAAGAGTCTTCTAAAAGTCTGCCTTCTTGATCTGATAAACGGTAATGAATGGTTACCGCGCTGTGTTGGGTGATCTTCATATCGCCTCCGGTTCGGAATGTGCGCGCATAATAACGCGCTTTTAGGGTGCTGGCGATAATTTGAAGTTGCTTATGTTAGATATCGCACAGCTTTTTGTGAGTTCGATTTACTGAGATTAAGGACGATACAAAAGATGAATTGTGGTTTTTTATGAGTTGCCCTTTGTTATGTGTGGAAACAGACTGAAATGCTTTAATTTTCGAATGATGAAAAAATATCATTATAAATTATTTATTTTTTAATAGGTTAAATTGAGTGTAATTGTCTGGCATTACGTTTACGTAAACAGTTTTGTATTGATGAAAACGTATTTTTAGCCTATGAAAACTTGATATTTATTAATCTTGAATCACTAATTTACTCAAGTGAAAGATTTGTGCATAAATAATCCAGTTTGGGGGTTGACAAGGTTAGGTGAAAAAGGCAATTCTGTTTAACATCACATTGACATAGATAAGTCTAAACGTATGCATAGCCTTGGTTTCGTAGTAATTACCATTATTACAACCACCACTACAACCAGAGTGGGGGCGGGCTGATACACCCTAAAGAATTTTAACGACGAGCCCGCTTCCCACAAAGAAGCGGGCTTTTTTGTTTTTAGCTTATGTTTCTTAGTCGGGCGCGGTACAGGAGATCAAGATGAAAGTGATGAAATTTGGTGGTACCTCGCTTGCAAATTGGCAGCGATTTTCAATGGCGGCGGATATTGTTGCCAAGGCAGCGAAAGCTGAGCCGGTCGCGACAGTGCTCTCTGCGCCTGCAACAGTGACAAACGCTCTGCTAGAAATGGTCGATGTGGCGGTGAAAGGGGAAGATTATTCACCAGTCATTCAACACGTTGAGCGGGTGTTTACCTCGCTCTATCAGGATGCGGTTAGTTCTGGACTCTCTAGTAGCCAGAGCGAAGTGCTGTTCGCCGGACTAAGCGCGCAGCTAGCACGTTGGCAGGACAGATTACGCGGTATTACGCTGTTGCAGGAATGCCCTGACGGGGTGCGCGCCGAGATCGTGGTTGCGGGTGAGCGTTTGTCTGCTGCGTTGATGGAGCAAGTCATGCTGGCAAAAGGCATTACTTCGGCGCAGCTAGACCCACGTGAACTATTTTTAGGCCGTGGTCGTCCGCTAGAATCCGTGGTCGATATTGCCGTCAGCAAACCGCGATTTAAAAATCTTGCCCTCGATGAGAAGCGGGTTTGGGTGATGCCCGGCTTTACCGCCGCCGATGAAGACGGCAAGGTTGTGACCTTAGGCCGTAACGGTTCTGATTACTCTGCTGCCGTGCTGGCCGCTTGTTTAGATGCTTCAAGCTGCGAGATTTGGACCGACGTTGACGGCGTATATAATACCGATCCTCGGGTGGTCGTCGATGCTAAGTTGCTATCGCAGTTAAGTTATCAGGAGGCGATGGAGCTGTCTTACTTTGGGGCTAAGGTGCTGCATCCTAAAACTATTGCGCCTATCGCCCAGTTCCACATCCCCTGTTATATCAAAAACAGCTTTAATCCCGATGCGCCCGGCACTCTGGTATCGAATCAGGCCGATCAGAGCGGCTTGCAGGTTAAAGCCATTTCTAATCTGGATAATCAAACCATGTTTGATGTATCAGGCCCTGGCATGAAAGGCATGGTCGGCATGGCGAGCCGCACACTGGCAGCGATTTCCCGTAGCGGTGTTTCTGTGTCACTCATCACCCAGAGCTCTTGCGAATACAGCATCAGTTTTTGTGTGGCGACCAGCGAGTCCGCCAAGGTGAAATCGGCGCTTGAGCAAGAGTTTGAGTTAGAAATCAAAAGTGACTTACTCGAGCCAATCGAAATGCGCCATGACTTGGCAATCGTCTCCTTGATCGGTGATGGAATGCGTACCCATAAAGGTGTGGCGGCGCGGTTCTTCCAAGCGTTAGCCCAGGCGAGTGTGAATATTATCGCGATTGCCCAAGGCTCTTCTGAACGTTCTATTTCAACAGTGATCGAACAGCGAAAGACCAAACATGCGGTTGCCGCCTGTCATCAGGGCTTTTTCGATGTGCAGCAGTATTTAGATGTGTTTTTAGTGGGGTGTGGTAACGTTGGCGCAGGCTTACTGGAGCAAATCAAACATCAGGCGAGCGTGCTAAAAGAGCAGCACATTAGCATCCGTGTCTGCGGTATTGTCAATTCAAGCAAAATGTTACTCGATAGTGCGGGTATTGATTTAAACAATTGGCAAAACCTGCTTGCCGATAGCCAGCAGCCAAGCGATATACCTGCGCTATTGGCGTGGGTGAAAGAGCAACAGTTATTAAACCCTGTGCTGGTGGATTGTACTTCAAGCGATCAAGTATCGAACCAGTATTTAGAGGTGATGAACGCGGGCATGCACGTGGTGACGCCGAATAAAAAGGCTAACACTCGCGATTACGCCTATTACCAAGCTTTGCGTCAAACAGCATTAAAGCAACGTCGGCAGTTTCTGTATGAGACCAACGTGGGCGCAGGATTACCCGTTATCGATAACTTGAAAAAACTGTTATTCGCCGGTGATAAATTGCACAAGTTTAATGGCATTTTGTCAGGCTCCTTATCCTTTATCTTCGGTAAACTTGATGAGGGGATGTCACTTTCTGAGGCGACTAAACTGGCGCGGGAAAAATGCTTTACTGAACCTGATCCTCGCGATGATTTAAGTGGCATGGATGTGGCGCGTAAGGTACTGATTTTGGCCCGTGAAGTGGGTTTGAAACTTGAACTAAATGATATTGTTGTCGACTCAGTCTTACCCGTAGGTTTTGATGATTCAGGCGATGTGGAAAGTTTTATGGCGCGTTTACCCGAGGCTGATGCGGCGATTGCGGCGCGAGTGGCTGAGGCGAAAGCGCAGGGTAAAGTGCTGCGTTATGTGGGGCAGATTGAAGAAGGCGCGTGCTATGTGCGTATCACCGAAGTCGATGCTACCGATCCACTTTATAGCGTAAAAGGCGGTGAAAATGCCTTGGCATTCTACAGCCGTTATTATCAGCCGATTCCCTTTGTGCTACGTGGTTATGGTGCGGGCACAGAAGTGACTGCGGCAGGTGCCTTTGCCGATGTATTAAGAACCTTAAATTGGACTCGTGAGGTGAGTGTATGAGTTTGACCGTTTACGCTCCCGCCTCTATGGGTAATGTGGGTGTGGGCTTTGATTTATTGGGCGCGGCACTTGCCCCCATCGATGGCAGTTTACTCGGCGATAGAGTCACAATTGCTGCGGCAGATGCGGGGGTGAGCCTTACTCAAGTGGGAGCTTGGGCGCATAAGTTACCCAGCAATCCCGAGGAGAATATCGTCCATCAATGCGCGGTGTTTTTCTTAAAAGCTCTTGGGAAAGAAAACCAAGGCGTGGCATTAACCCTAGAAAAAAACTTGCCCGTCGGCAGTGGCTTAGGCTCGAGCGCCAGTTCTGTGGTTGCAGCGCTTTATGCGCTGAACGAGCATTTTGAGCGCCCCTACGATAAACAAGCGCTACTCGAACTCATGGGCGAGTTTGAGGGCAAGATCAGCGGAAGCGTCCATTACGACAACGTCGCGCCCTGTTATTTGGGCGGCATGCAGCTGATGCTCAATGTGCCCGGCGCTATCTGCGAGGCTATCCCCAGTTTTAAACAATGGTATTGGGTGGTGGCGTATCCAGGGATGTCACTCTCAACGGCCATGATGCGTAAACTCATGCCAGAACAATACGATAAGTCTGTGGCCATCGATTTTGGGCGTTATTTGAGTGCTTTTGTGCACGCCTCTTATCAGCAAAACGCCAAGCTTGCGATTCAAGTATTAAAGGATGTATTGGCTGAACCTTACCGCGCGGCGGCGATTCCGGGTTATGACAATGCCAGAGCAGCGCTCGCCGAATTAGGCATGTTAACTACTGGCATCTCGGGCAGTGGGCCAACCCTGTTTTCTGTGACTGACGATCTCGCGATCGCTAACGCCGCTAAGGCGTGGTTAGAGGCTCATTATCTGACCGAAGCGGGGGGCTTTGCCCATGTGTGCCGCCTCGATGAGCAAGGCACGCGCCGAGTCGATTAATTTTTCTTACTTTTAAAAGCATTAAGCCCAAGCCTTAAAGGTTTGGCAGATAAGGTCGAGTGAGCATGAAACTATATAATTTAAAACACCCTTCGCAGACAGTGAGCTTTAAGGAAGCGGTGCAATTAGGACTTGGTAAAGACAGAGGGTTGTTTTTCCCAACTCAAATCCCGGTGTTGCACAATATAGAGGCGCTTTTAGCGATGCCTTTTGTCGAGCGCAGTAAAAAAGTACTCGGTGCTTGGCTCGCCTCTGAACTGGGTCAAGAGATGGTAGATCAACTGGTTGAGCGTGCCTTTAACTTTGATTTACCCTTGGTGGCGGTTGATGAGCAGCGCTCGTGCCTCGAGCTTTTCCATGGGCCGACCTTAGCATTTAAGGATTTTGGGGCGCGCTTTATGGCGCAATGCATCAATGTTTTTGCTCAAGACTCGCGCTTAACCATTTTAACGGCGACATCAGGGGATACAGGGGCGGCAGTGGCCGATGCCTTTTACGGTCTAGATAAAGTCAATGTTGTGGTGCTTTATCCTAAGGGCAAAATCAGTGAGCTACAGGAAAAAATGTTCACTACTTTAGGCAAGAATATCCACACAGTCGCGGTTGAGTCAGATTTCGATGCTTGCCAGCACTTAGTCAAACAGGCATTTGAAGATAGCGATGTGCGAGATGGTTTGCATTTAAACTCGGCTAACTCTATCAACATCAGTCGCTTACTGGCACAGATTTGTTATTACTTCGAAGCGGTTGCTCAGTCAAAACAGCGTCATAAGGCCGATCCTGTGATTGCCGTGCCCAGTGGTAATTTTGGTAATCTCACCGCGGGTTTGTTTGCTAAAGCCATGGGGTTACCCGTTAAACGTTTTATTGCCGCCACTAATGCGAATGACACTGTGCCACGCTATTTAGAGAGTGGCGATTGGCAGCCTAATCCTACTCAAGCCACTATGTCCAATGCGATGGATGTGAGTGAGCCAAGCAACTGGCCGCGCGTTGAAGCTATTTGCGAGAAACTCGGTTGGCCGTTGGCGGACTTAGTGGGGATTCGCCTGTCAGAGGTGCAAACCTCGGAGGCGTTGGCAGATCTTTATGCTAAAGGTTATGTATCTGAGCCACATGCAGCGATTGCGGCTAAAGCGTTAACCCTTAACTTAGTGCCTAATGAAGTGGGGATATTTTTAGGTACGGCTCATCCCGCTAAGTTTAAGGATGTGGTCGACAGGGAGCTTGCCCTTAACTTACCCCTTCCGCCTGAATTAAAAGTGGTAGAGCACAAAACAATATTATCGGCTGAATTACCAGCTGATTTTGCCCAGCTAAAAAACCATTTATTTGCGGTATTAAACTAGGGCGTGTTGACGTTTCGAGATTAAATTTTGTTCGTTCTGGCAAGCTCAAGCTCAAGCTCAAGCTCAAGCTCAAGCTCAAGCTCAAGCTCAAGCTCAAGCTCAAGCTCAAGCTCAAGCTCAAGCTCAAGCTCATGCTCATGCTCGCGAAGCGAGGAATGAAGTGTAGTTATTCTACTCAAATGACAAATGACAAGTGACAAGTGACAAAGAGCAAGTGCTTGCCAGACGAACCCTTTGGGCAGCACTTGGCTGAAGTTTCTGCTGCGTTATCGTCCGTTTATGTAGAATGCTACACAGCACGGACTTTGCCTTGCATAAACATTAGCCAAATTGCTGCAAAAATAACCCTGAAACGTCAACACGCCCTAATCTTGTAAACGACGATAAACAGTAACTTGATGAAATACAAAGGGAGTCGTTTGGCTCCTTTTGTATAGATGTTTTTATTATTGTTCACGCTAGTTCGACCAATGGACTGTACAGAGCAACTTGATGGCATCAAGTTGGGATGCCGACTAAGCTTAGATCGAATCATAAATAAGCCGTAGTAACTTACAGAGCATTAAGCCGTAAAAACTGAGTATTAAGCCGTAAAATCATCGAAGAATAACTCGCGACGAGGCAACGATAATGCCAAAGTGCATTTTTCAGTTTAGCCATATCTTGCTGTTATGTATTTTTATTTTCCCCGCTTGGAGTGTTCCATCCGAGGCGAATTCTCCTGCTTGTTCGAATCCCATTAAAGTCGGTTATAACGATTGGCCTCCCTATGCCTGGCAAGATATGCAGGGGGAGGCTCAAGGACTGGATGTTGAATTACTGCGTGCGTTTGCTGAGTTTTTGGGATGTGAGATTAACTTTATCAATGTCCCTGCGAAGCGTTCACATCAAATGCTGAAAAGTGGCTCACTAGATATAATGATGGGTGCTACAAAAACCGTCGAGCGTGAAGAATATTCATTTTTTTCAGATCCCTACCGTGATGAAGAAGTGCGCTTATTCGTATTAGATGAAAACAAAGACAATGTTAAGTTAGAACAATGGCAGGATATTTTTACTCAAAAGTTGCGGCTCTTAGTGCCAATCAGTGGTTGGTATGGTGCGGATTATGAGAACACACGAGAACGTTTAGCACTGGAAAACTTATTGATACTGAGTCCTGATGTCGACAAATCAGTGCAAATGCTCACTTATGACAGAGCGGATCTGATGATTGGGGATGCTATAGCGATGCCCTATATTGCAAGTCAACACCAAGGGGTCAGGTTATCAGCACTTAAACCGATATTGGACCATAATCCAATACACTTAATGCTAAGTAAGCAGAGTATGTCTCCCCTACTGTTAGCGCAATTTAATCGTGCAATTAAGGCGTTAACAATCAATGGTGAAATTGCGCGAATTGTCTATAAATGGCAGCAAATTTCGCTGGCACAGCAATCG
Organism: Shewanella sp. FDAARGOS_354; assembly: GCF_002209245.2. NCBI lineage: Bacteria > Pseudomonadati > Pseudomonadota > Gammaproteobacteria > Alteromonadales > Shewanellaceae > Shewanella > Shewanella sp. FDAARGOS_354. The sequence goes on from NZ_CP022089.2 coordinate 4,917,579, forward strand.
AAAATCAGCAATCAATATGGCCTATTTTATCGCTTGTATGCTGGGTTATTAACGTTTGATATAGCAAGATAAGCGCTATTCTAATGAGTATGCAAAATGATAAGTCTATGACACATTTGCTAAAACATCTCTTATTTTAAGTTACTGCTCTCTCTATCAATTTCTGCTAGCTTGTTGGGTTACTGGGTTAGACTTTGGGTCATTATTGGTGAATTTTGCCCACTAGAAAGTCCATTGCTAACAATAACAATAGGATAGAGATTACACATGAAACTTCGTCACTCCGTTGCCTGCTGCATGCTCGCCCTTGGCACTTTGTCTGCAGCGCAGGTATTTGCAGCACAATCGACTAGCAATCAAGGTTATTACCGCGCGCCAGCGTTGCATGACCAGACCTTAGTGTTTACCGCTGAAGGGGACCTGTGGACGCAAACCCTAGGCCAAAAGGCGGCGACGCGCTTAACTACCTTGCCTGCTGAAGAGCTCGGCGCAGCCATCTCTGCCGATGGTAAATGGGTGGCTTATGTGGCCAATTATGAGGGCGCGAGTGAGGTTTATGTGATACCAGTGGCTGGTGGTGTGGCCAAACGCGTGAGTTTCGAAAACAGCCGAGTGCGCGTGCAAGGGTGGACCAGTAAAGGAGAGGTGCTTTATTCCACCGACACTGGCTTTGGCCCCGCGAATAATTGGATGCTGCGTCTTGTCAATCCCGAGAGCTTAACCACAACCGATCTGCCCTTAGCCGATGCGGTGGAAGGGGTGATCGATGCCAATAATCAGTATGTCTATTTTACCCGTTTCGGCCTGCAGGTGACGGGCGATAATGCAAAGGTATATCGCGGCGGCGCTAAGGGCGAATTATGGCGCTTTAAACTGGGTGGTAAAGACGAGGCACAATTACTTAGCAAGCAGCACCAAGGCTCGGTCCGCCAACCTATGCTATGGCAAGACAGACTCTATTTTATTAGCGATAGCGATGGTAACGACAATCTCTGGTCAATGGCGCTTGATGGCAGTGATGCTAAACAGTTGACTCAGTATAAAGATTGGCAAATGCGCGCTGCCCGCATGGATCAAGGCAAAGTGGTGTTCCAGCAGGGCGCAGATATTCATGTTTTTGATATCGCCTCCGCTAAAGACTCATTATTAGATATTGAATTAACCTCCGATTTTGCCCAACGTCGCGAACATTGGGTAAAAGATCCTATGGATTATGCTACCTCCGCTAATCTTGCCCTTGCTGGCGATAAAGTGGTGATTACCGCCCGCAGTCATGTGGCGATTGCTGGGACTGATGGCTCGCGGTTAGTGCAAGTCGCGCTTCCTGGCACTTATCGTGTACGCAATGCCATTCTGAGTCAGGACGGCAAGTCGGTTTACGCCATCAGCGATATGAACGGCCAACAGGAAATTTGGCAATTTCCTGCCGACGGCAGCAGTGGTGCTAAACCGCTTACTAAAGATGGTCATACTTTTAGAATGTCGCTGAGTCAGTCAAGCGATGGTCGTTATCTTGCCCATGACGATAACGACGGTAATGTGTGGCTATTGGATTTAAAGAAAAATACAAACCAAAAAATCATCAGCAACGGTGAGGGACTCGGTCCATACGCTGATATTCGCTGGTCGGCTGATAGTCGTTTTATTGCGCTAACCAAAGCTGAAATCGGCAAGCAAAGACCACAAATCGTACTCTATTCGGTGGATGAGAATAAGGCCCAAGCACTCACCAGTGACAAGTATGAGTCCTATTCACCGACTTTTAGTAGTGATGGCCAGTGGTTATATTTCCTCTCCAATCGCCAGTTTACCTCAACACCAAGTTCACCTTGGGGCGACCGCAATATGGGGCCAGTGTTTGATAAACGCAGCCAGATTTTTGCGATTGCCTTAGTGAAGAATGCCAAGTTCCCCTTCAGTAAACCAACGGAATTAGTGGCAAAGGCGGCAGAAAAAGCTGACTCAAAAGATAAACCGACGCCTGTAAAAATTGATTGGGCGGGAATTAGCGAGCGTTTATGGCAAGTACCTGTTGATTCGGGTAATTACAGCCAGCTATCCGCCATTGATGGTCGTTTGTATGTACTCGACCAAGCGATTGGTGACGAAAGCCAACCTAACCTCATGACAGTTAAGTTCACTGAGCAGCGCCCTAAAGTCGAAGTGTTTGCTGAAGATGTGGCTAACTACAGTGTCTCTGCTGATGGTCAAAAGTTGTTGCTGCGTAAACAAAGTGATGAAAAGTCGCTGATGATTGTTGATGTGGGCGATAAACTCGGCGATACCGACAATGCCAAGGTACAGACTGACCAATGGCAATTAGCGATTTCGCCAAGCTTAGAATGGCAACAAATGTTTGAAGATGCGTGGTTAATGCATAGAGATTCCTTCTTCGATAAAAAAATGCGCGGTCTCGATTGGCAGGCAACCAAGGCTAAGTACCAACCATTACTCGCACGTTTAACGGATCGTAATGAGCTAAACGATATCTTTATGCAGATGATGGGCGAGTTAGATTCGTTGCACTCGCAGGTGCGTGGTGGTGATTTGCCGAAGGACCCTGACGCGGCGAAGGGCGCGAGTTTAGGCGCTCGATTACAGCAAACTAGCGACGGGGTGAAAATTGCCCACATTTATCGAAATGATCCCGAACTGCCGAGCCAAGCATCACCTTTGAGCCGTATCGAAGTCGATGCGAAAGAAGGCGATGTGCTACTCGCCATCAATGGCACGCCGGTGGGGAATGTGGCTGATGTGACCCGCTTATTGCGTAATCAACAGGATAAGCAAGTGTTACTGGAGCTTAAACGTGGTAGCCAAAGCCATAAAACCGTAGTTATGCCTGTGAGCACTCTGATCGATGGCCAATTACGTTATTTAGATTGGGTCAACCATAATGCGGAGGTCGTGACCAAGGCGAGCCAGGGCAAGATGGGTTATCTGCACTTATATGCCATGGGCGGCGGCGATATTGAGAGCTTCGCCCGTGAGTTTTACACCAATTATGATAAAGACGGTCTGATTATCGACGTTCGCCGTAACCGTGGTGGCAATATTGATAGTTGGATTATCGAAAAACTGTTACGCCGCGCTTGGGCATTTTGGCAGCCAACCCATGGCACGCCTAATACCAATATGCAGCAAACTTTCCGTGGGCATTTAGTGGTGTTAACCGACGAGCTGACTTACTCAGATGGTGAAACCTTCTCGGCGGGGATCAAGACGCTGGGAATTGCTCCGCTGATAGGTAAACAAACCGCAGGCGCTGGCGTGTGGTTATCGGGTCGTAACTCACTCACAGATAAAGGGATGGCGCGGGTCGCCGAATATCCGCAGTATGCGATGGATGGTCGCTGGGTACTCGAAGGTCATGGTGTAACACCGGATATCGAGGTGGATAACTTACCCTTTGCGACCTTTAACGGCCACGATGCACAGCTCGAAACCGCCATTAGCTATCTTAAGGATGAATTGATTAAGCAGCCTATTCCAGCATTGAAGGCGCAACCTATGCCAGCGAAAGGTATGGCGGAAGATATAAAGGCTAAGTAGTTGGCTTAACGTAAATTTTTAACCGAAATTTAAGCTAATTCAGCTAAGCTGAGTCTGTTCAATGTTAGGGCGTGGTCTTGTAGTTCCCAAGACCACGCCCATTTTTTTGCCTATAGATTTGGTGCTGGTTAACGGTTCATCGTTATTTTTGCGGCAAGGTAATTGGTCTATGGCAAGTCTATCTGCATGAACTTGCCTATAACCATCAAAACTTTATTTGAATATCCGTTGCTAAGCTATTAGCGATAAAGCAGTTTGCATGGGCTTTTTCGTGAATTTTCTCAAGTGTTTCCTGAGTGACTTCCACACCTTCAGCAAAAACGACCTTAGGATTTAAGATCATTTTAGTGACGGCAAGTTTACCAGCTTCATTTTTCCCTAGTTCCGCAGATGCTTCATCGACATAGGACACGACGGGGAGGCGTTTGAGGTGCGCAATAGCGAGGAAGGTCAGCATATGGCAGGAAGACAGCGCCGCGAGTAGGCTTTCCTCTGGATTGACAAAATGTGCATTGCCCTTGTATTCAGGGGCTGAGGATGCCTGAATCGTTTGACCGCTGCCAAAGGTAATACTGTGATCACGGCAAAATTCGCCTTCTTCTGCTGGCGAGGTTTGCCAATTCACTGTTAAGTTAAAGCCCATGTTTTTCTCCTTATTGCAGGACATCAGGGCACTATAGCTTAGCTAAAAATACTTCTCCAGCATGGGGCGCACAGTTTAGTGCGCCATCTGTGAAACGGTTTAGATCCCACCACTTAACAGTAAGCTGCCAGTCAATACACTGCCAGTGACTATCCCTATGGGAAGGTGGCGTGGGCTGTAGCTTAGGGTCAAAATCACTAACATGGCGGCTAGTGAGATGATCCCCATAAACAGAATACTGCCATAGGCCCAGCCTTGCCCGTGGGCGCAGGTGCTTAAGCTAATGATTAATAACAGCCAAGCAAACAGGGTTAACAGGCGGCTCTGCCATTGTGACGGTGGGCGTTTAAACACATCTTTAAAGTGGCCAAACTTAGCTAACGCAAACAGCGCAAGGGAGAGATAACTAAGCCCGAGAATGCCGAGCATAGGGATAAATTCTGGCATCATGACTTTGCTTCCTCCAAGGGCGATGAGGTAAGTTCGGTTGCGTAAGTGGTCTCAACGGGTTTTCGCATAGGTTTTTTATCTGAAATAGTATTTTTTCGATTCGTTTTTTGCAGTGTTTTTGCCACCACAGAGAGCTTGGTGCTGGCAAATAGCATTACTACACCGATTAAAACCGCTAACACATCAAAACCAACCAAAGCCCACTGTTGAGACTGGATATTATCAATAAAGTGGCTTGGCGATGTGAGTGCATTGAGTATGGGCAGCGCACAATAGAGTGTGCCAATCAGCACCAGAGCTATTTGCCAATCGCGTCTGCTGCGCCCGAAAAATGCCCACACGCCCATAGCACCTAAAGCAATAAAGAAGCTATGTACTTCCCAAGCAGAACGCGTTGCAAAATCGGCGGGTAATATGCGATTGGCATAGAAAAATGCAGCCGCACCCAAGGGCAAGCCTAAGATAAACATGAAGTTTAATCCCTCAACTAAGCGCAGGCCACTGCTCGGTTTCTCGCCTTTATCGATTGCCTTTTGCTGTTTCTGGCGCAAACGAATTGCCCACATTAAGGTGCCAGTCGCTACCATGGCGCAGCCGAGTAAGCCGCAGAAGAAGAACAAAATACGCAGCAACGGCGCAGCAAAACGCGCGGTGTGCAGTGACATCATAGTGTCGTAGGTAGCCACCGTTCCTGACACTTCGTGTGGACTGGCGTATTTGAGTTCACCTGTCACGCCGTTAAACACGAGGAGTGTTGATTCATCGGTGACATCTTTGCCAGTATTTTGATAGAAGGTCACTTGGCTATTTTTATCTTGAGGATAGGAAACAATCACCTGCTTGATTGGCGCATTGCCCCATTCAGCCTGAACTTGGGGTAACAGTTGGCTTAAACGTACTTGCTCGGCATAAATGCCTGAGGCCTTCTCCGTTTGTCTTGCCGGATTGAGTTCTTTTAAAAAGGCTTGATTATCCTCAGGATAAGCTGTGCTTACCGTCCATGGGATATAGATCAGCATCAAGGTAATAAGGCCGGTATAGGTGATCATCAGATGATAAGGCAGCGCAATAACAGAACTGACATTATGGGCATCGAGCCAAGAGCGTGCGCCCTTGTTTTGACGAAAACTAAATAAATCCTTAAAGATACGCTTATGGATAACGATACCGCTGATAAGGGCAATCAGCATAAACATAGTGCAGACGCCCACAATGTAGCGCGCTGTAATGGCGGGCATATAGTGCAGGTCGAAATGTAAACGATAGAAGAAGTCACCCCCACGACTATCGCGGACGTCAGTGATGACGCCACTCCCATCAGCAAGTGCCGTATGTTGCTCGATTTTGCCACGACGTTGCCCTTTTTCAGGCGGCAGTTGCCAAGCAAAGCTAAGCATAGGACTGCGCTGGGTCGGAAAGTTTATTAACCAGCGTTGTGTTTCCGCTGGCGAATGACTCTCGATATAGTGTTGGCCCTTATCAAGCTGGCTTATCAATTGATTTGCTTGATAGTCTTGAAATGTACCGCGGTGAAGTTCTGGCTCAGCCCATAGGCTGATTTCATGGCGAAAATAACTCAGGCTGCCTGCAAAAAAGATCAGCAATAATACCCAGCAAACGAGTAAACCCGCCCAAGTGTGTAGCCAAGATAAGGTTCTAAAAAAGGTTTCTTTCATCTTACTGTCCACACACCTTAAGCAGAGTAAAACATAGGAGGCTAAATAACATCAGATCCCGCCACGCATGCCAGGTTTTACGCACGCAAAAGGCATAAATAATGGCGATGGCATAAAACAAGAATGCCAGCATATTGGCCGTTAATGTGCTCTCAAATCGAGACATTGGCAGTATTTGAGTCAGTAAACAGGCCAGCGTTGCCGCTGCAATATAGCCAGCCAATAACGCAGCACTCGCGCGAACAAATACCTGCAAACCAAATTGAGTTTGCTCTTGTTTTAGCCACCGAATGGCGGCTTGAAAATAACCCGATACAGGACGTACAGCTATCGCTGAGAGGGGGGAATTTGATGTTGGGATATGTGACATAAGTGCTACTTATTTCAGTCAATATTAAACGGTTAATCCAAATGCCAATTCAGCCATAGCTGAATACAGCGGGCATTCTAATGAGCTATCAGGCTATTGTTTTGATGATTATAACGCAGTTGATTTAAATGATAAACAATATCATTTGTATTTATTGGGGCGGTGCACAAAATATCCTTAACGCATTTTGAGTGCTAGCTCGCGTTATGCGTAACCCTGTGCAATATGTCACAAATGTTTGGTTTTATTGATGAGATTGATCTTACTTGTTTAGCATTTGGTTAAATTTTCTGCTTTCAGTGTGAACTTAATCAAAGTAGGTGTTCTGTCATTTTGGCAAAATCCCCTGCAACTTTCACTTGGAGTCATTTTGATATCCCTATGCAAACACATTCAAAAAAAGGTGAAAAACACCTATCTGAAAACGCAATCCTACTCTCTACGGCCGATTTGAAAGGAAATATTAAGTACGTTAATCAAACCTTTTCGCAGATAAGTGAATATAGCGTTACTGAGTTGCAAGGGAGTCCTCACAATATCGTTCGTCACGAGGATATGCCTGCCGCTGCGTTTAAAATGCTTTGGGATAGAATTAAAAGCGGCAAACCTTGGATGGGCATAGTCAAAAACAAGACCAAAACTGGCGGTTACTATTGGGTCAATGCCTATGTTGCACCTGTATATGAAGATGGCAAAATTCATGAATATCAATCAGTACGTCGCCAGGCGACACCTGAGCAAATCAGAGCAGCTGAAGATGTTTATCAAGGCATTAATCAAGGTAAACAACCTAAAGCATTAAAAAAAGATAGATTAGGATTTCGGGGGAAAATTCTATCCTCCATGTTTTTAGCTATTGCGGCGACGGCGTTTTTGGCATGTTACTCCCCTTTATTAGCCGCACTTGTGGGGGCTTTAGTTGCTTGGGTATTGTGGTACAAGCTTATGCAACCATTACAAGCATTAGTTAGCGTTGCTACTCATATTATTGATGATCCCGTCGCGATGGGGATTTATACCGGTAGACAGGATGAAATCGGGAAAATTGATCTGGCTCTGCGGTTTTTAATTACTGAAATCGGTGGGGTTGTTGGCCGGATGGCGGATTCTGCAAGTGAAATACAAGAGCAGAGCGTCAATCTCAAACAAACCATCACTAATACCTGGGAGCATGCCGATAGTCAGAGCGTGCAAACCACTCAGGCGGCAACGGCTATGGAACAAATGAGTGCCAGTTTTGCTGAGGTAACAGATAATATCCATCGCACTGCATCTGAAATGGTCTCCAGCCATGAGGCTGCACAGCGCGGCCATTCACGGCTTGAAACTGTTATCGAAGCTATCCATCAACTGAGTGTACAGGTGAGCCATTTTTCAGATGTCGTCCAAACCATAGAGCAGGATAGCCAAGCGATTTATCAAGTGTTAGAAGTTATTCGCTCTATTGCCGACCAAACTAATCTACTGGCGCTTAATGCGGCAATTGAAGCGGCACGGGCTGGGGAGACTGGCCGGGGATTTGCTGTCGTTGCCGATGAGGTGCGGCAATTGTCTAGCCGAACCAGTCAGTCAACTTCACAAATTGAGCAAATTGTGAGTCGCTTTAAAGACAGCACGCAAAAAGCGACATCGACGATGACGGCCGGACAGGAGCAGGTTAAGCGCTCAGTCTCTTTAGCACAGGATGCCAGTGTGGCTTTTGGTGAGTTGTTATCCTCTATCGCTCGGATCAACTCTTTAAGTGATGACAATGCCGCAGCAATGACTCAACAGACATCTGTAGCGGCGGAAATTAGTCGTGCTATCCATGTGATCAGCGATTTGGCACAGCAGAGTTTAGAGCAGACTCAAGATGCGGCGGCAAGGGGCGAGCAGGTTTCGCGCTTATCGACAAAAACTCATCACCTATCGCAGCAATTCTGGCAACAAAGCGTGCAGCGTAAGTATTAGCACTTGGCATTCAACTGGTTGGTTTATTTTTTGTCGGTTATAAATCAACCAGTTAATTTATTTTAACGTTCCCGTATTGTGCCATTTCTTTGATGAGTCTCACATTTAGCTGCTGCTAATACCTGTTTCATTCGAAATATTTGTCTAGGGGGCTTGTGTTTTATTTGCCATGCCCCAAGCTCTAATAGTGAAGCGAAAAAAAAGTAAAGACACTAAAAGGGACAACCTATGAAAATTAATCTTTCTGGTCACCATGTCGATGTTACTGATTCTGTCAAAGAACACGTTAACCCGTCATTCCGCACCTAATTTTCGATTTAAAAAACTTGACGGCGATCGGTCATTCTGATCTATTACTCTCTTTTGCAGGTAATTCATCATGGCCGCTCCCGCTATCTCTATCCGTAACCTCGACCACCTTGGTTTGGTCGCTGCACTTTGCCAAGAACTCGGCATTGCTCGCATGATTGATGCGGTGCTACCCAAAACGCCGCCCTACAAAGTCTCACATGGTGAAGCGTTGGTGGCGATGATACTGAACGGTCTTGGCTTTCATAGTTCGACCTTGCACATGTTCCCGCAATTCTTTGCCAACAAGCCTGTAGAACGCCTGATTGGCCCGGGGATCTGTGCCGATGACCTCAATGATGATGTGCTCGGCCGCTGCCTTGATGCCCTCTTTGAGGCCGATGTCAGCACGCTTTATCAGGTGATGGCGGAGCAGGTCGTCGAACGATTGGGGCTCAAAAGTACTGCAGTACACCTCGATATCACCAGCTTCCACGTCGATGGCGCCTATGACCAAGCCGATGGCGAGCAGCTCGGTAAGTTGCAATTGGTACGGGGCTATAGCCGCGACCATCGGCCAGAGCTAAACCAGGTTATCCTGGAGCTTATCTGTGAAAATCAGGCCGGCCTGCCCATCTACATGCAAGCCTTGAGTGGTAATAGTAATGATACCAAGGCCTTTGCCCAGACGGTACGGCGCCACTTGAGCAGTCTCAAGGCCGCGCAGGAGAGTCGTTATCTGGTCGGCGATGCGGCGCTGTATTGCGCCGACACCTTGCAACTACTGGCACAACAGCAACAGTTGTTCGTGACTCGTGTGCCTGTCACCCTCAATGAAGCCAAGCGAGCCGTGGCAACCATTGGCACCCAGTCGCTGGTTGCGCTGGGCAATGGCTATCATGGCTGTTGGCAAAGCGCCAATTATGCCGACGTCGCGCAGCGTTGGTTGCTGGTGCGCAGCGAACAGGCCAGCCACCGTGAGCAGCAAACATTAGCCAAAAACCTACTGAAAGACAGCACGCGTGAACTGAAAGCCTTCAACAAATTATGTGCCCAGCGTTTTGCCTGCGAGACCGATGCGCAGGCTGAATTAGCCCGTTTTGCTGTCAGCTTAAATCTGCTGCAACTAGAAGCAGAAGTCGTGAGTGAACCTATCTATGCAGGGCGCGGAAGGCCGCAAAAGGGTGAAATGCCGGTGAGCTACCAATTTCACATCAAGGGGTTAGCCGCAAGTAGCTTGGCGCGGGTGGCTGAGGCGCGCAACCAGACAGGGGTGTTCATCCTCGCGACCAATGATCACAGTGAAACGCTCACCATGGCTGAGCTGTTGGCTACCTATAAAGCCCAGCAGAATGTCGAGCGTGGTTTTAGGTTTCTGAAAAGTCCCGAATTTTTAACCTCCTCGTTATATCTTAAAAAACCGGAACGTATCGAAGCGTTGCTGATGGTGATGACCTGTAGCCTGATGATTTATGCGGCGCTGGAGCACCGGATCCGGCAGGGCTTAGTAGAGCAGAACCGGAGTGTGGCGGACATGAAAAAGAAACCCACGCAAAAACCGACTGCGCGGTGGATTTTTTTACGCTTTGGCGGGGTGCACGAGTACCAGTTGGGAGAGGCGCCACCTCAAGTCACAGGACTCACAGTGGACCAGCAGATCATTCTCGACGTGTTAGGCGAACGGTATCGGCAAATTTATTCCTAAATCAGGTGCGGAAAGTCGGGTTAACGAAAAGTTTTCGAAAATCGCCACTCATTTCCCCACTCTCATTGGGCTTGATATCATTATTGCTAAGGAGCATGGCGAGTTTCAGGTTGAAATTCGAACTAATTACGAAGGCAGTCGCATCTCCGCCTCTGGTACGGATGAAATCATGTACCCCGCGATTGCTGCAGCAGCTAAAAAATTGGATGCTGCACTAAAACACCGTAAAGGTCAGTTAAAGGCCGATTTACATGAAAAGCCGACCTGCACAACGCCACCTATTGCCCATGAAATTATCCAAGAGATGGATTTACGCTAGTTTTTTTGCGGCAGTAATTACATTGAAAAGGGCCTTTAAGGCCCTTTTTCGTTGGTGTGATCCGTCCTAAATTAAGCCGATTTGTAAGCCTCTTAGTACTGCTTGAGTACGGTCTCGGCAATTGAGCTTAGCCAAAATGGTTGAAACGTGGTTTTTCACGGTTCCTTCGGCCAAAAATACTGCATCGGCGATTTCTTTATTGGAAAACCCTCCCGCCATATAGCGTAAAATCTCTTGCTCGCGAGCTGATAACAACGTTTGATCTGCAATGTTGAGAGGCGCAGGAGATAGAGATGTAGGAGATAGGTGCTGCATCTGTTCAAGTACTGAAGGTTCTATCAGATACTCACCTTTGGCAACCGTTTCAATGGCATGCAGTAACTTATCCAGAGACACATCCTTCAATAAGAAGCCATTTGCGCCGGCATGTAAGCTATTTAAAAACAATTCGCTGTCATCAAAGGTGGTTAACATTATTACTGGTAAGGGATTTTGTACGGCGCGAAGCTGTTTTAGCAAACTAATACCATCGAGCACTGGCATGCGAATATCACTTAATAGCAAATCTACGGCTTCAGTTTCCAGCAGCCTAAGTGCTTCTTGACCATTCTCAGCCTGCCAAGTCACCTTGATATGCTGAGAAATGGCAATTAGGCTCGCGATCCCCTGACGAACTAACTGTTGGTCTTCCACTAATCCCACCTTGATAGTATGAGGTGCGGATGTGTTATCAGTTGTGATTGCCGATTGAAATTTTTCCATAAGTAGCGACTTATTCCTTGTAACCCGTTTTGTTGGGATGTCTTTTACATTGTTGTATTTTGTGGCAGCCGGATAATAAGGCTACAACCTTTAGCATCTTCATTGGGCTGCAAACACACCTTACCATTAAAGGCTGATAACCTTTCCTGCATGCTATTGAGCCCGATACCTGTTGAAGCGGTTTGGTTGATACCTTGACCATTATCGTTAAGTTGAATGATAAGTTCGGTTTGTTGCAGTTGCATCGACAGCGTGAACTGATTGGCCTTGCCATGGCGCACCCCATTACTGATCCCTTCCTGCAATACCAGTAATAAGGCTTGAGCCAGTTCAGTCGACTGTAGCGGCACTAATGATTTATACCGCAAGCTAACATTAGGTAAACGGCTTGCTATTGCATCAAGCGGAGGCTTTAAGTCGAGGCCAATATTAACCCGCTGCGCACGAACCACGGCGCGGATACTCTCTAATAATTCCTTGGCAAGTGATTTACTCTGATTGACTGTGGATTTGAGCTCCGTAGGTGCTTGATGACTTAATAGCTCAAGTTGCAATGATAACGCAGTGAGTTGGTGGCCGAGAATATCGTGCAAATCCCGTGAGATCCTCAACCTTTCTTGCTGCTCGCTGGTTTGACTCAGCAAGGCTCTCGTAGCGATAAGTTGTTGATTAAGATGTTCCTGTATCCGGCGAGACTCGCGCTCGGACAATCTCGCTTGACTACTGCTGTATGCAAATAGCTGGAATCCCATATAAATAAGGACATTAAAAATAATACTGTTTGAGGTGTGTAAGTGCAGAATGAAGTAATAGCTAAGATTGGCTAACAGGATTTGTCCTATCGCGGCATTGCGGCTAAAGAACTCGGGTAACAGTGACGCCCATATTACGAGCAAGATGGGTAACAAAGAATGCTCACTTAACAGCATTAAGCTGAGGGTACAGCAAACAAGTACTATGGTTAAAAGCCTATTTATCTTGAGACTTTTACGAGGATGTTCGAAGATTGTCAGCAATAAAAACAATAATATAAACAATGCATAAAGTGCTATATGGCAACTTTTGTTGAGCGTGGGTAGCTTGGCTTGAATATCTTGATTAAATCCCAGCCAAGCGACAAGTGCCCAAGTGAGGCTACCCGCACCAATTAGCATCGTTTCTGCTTTGGTTAATCGATTTCCTTGCACCTATTTGCTTCCTTCAATCACAATTTATCATCCATTCTAAGGCAAGTATTCCATAAGAGACTATGTCTATCACGCAGGCAAAGTCTTAATCCGCTAAGTTATTTGAATTATTTATTTAATTCAGTTTGTGAAGTTTTATCTGATATGTGGATTATTAACCACGCCTAATAACGCCAGCTATATGGTGATGTTATATATTTATTTTAAATCAATTGCTTAGTGAAGTGGCTCAATGTGATCAGCGTTTTTGATAAAACCAAGCTACGTTGTTTTTATTAAGCGGGAGTGGCGGTGTCGTTAGCCTATGAGGTAATGAGTTAGTGATAGTAGGAATGCAACCTTGGCATTGCGATACCAATTGCCGGATGCGGTAACGCTTTGTTACTCGCAGGTGTTAGTGGTCGGGGGTATTGTATGGATATGGCGCTGCTTTCGGCAGTGGCAACTATTTTCCATAATGATTATGGCCCATCGCGATGATGAGTCCCTCCATGAAGCGCGCTACGAGATCTCGCGCGTTTGGCCAAGTGTGCAGCGATTGAATTTCATGCATGATCGCAAATAAAAACGCAGCTCATTGGCTGCGTTTTTGTTAAGTAAGATTTTAATTAATCTTGAATTTCTGCATTGTGATAAACGTTTTGCACGTCGTCACAATCTTCTAAAGCGGCGATAAATTTATCGAATACTGCCACATCTTCACCGGACACTGGGGTCATAGTTTGAGGCACAAAAGTGATGTTCTCGACTTCAAAGTTGATGTTAGGCATTGCATCTGTCAGTGCCGTTTTAACTTTGAAAAACTCGGTGTGTGGTGCGATAACACTGATCATGCCATCTTCCACTTCAACGTCATTCACATCGACATCGGCCATCATTAGAATTTCGAGGATGGCATCTTCATCTTCACCGGGGAAAACGAACACGGCAGATTGGTCAAACATATGGCCTACTGTACCGGGTGTACCAAGTTTGGCATCGTTTTTTACGAAGGCTTGACGTACTTCAGTAAAAGTACGTTTTACGTTATCGGTTAAGCAGTCGACGATGACCATGCAGTTACCTGGGCCGAAACCTTCATAACGGGCAGTATCATAATCTTCACCGCCACCACCTTTGGCTTTATCAATAGCACGTTCAATAACGTGTGCTGGTACTTGATCTTTCTTCGCGCGTTCGATTAAACGACGGAGTGATAAGTTGCCGTCCGGCTCGACACCACCTTGTTTGGCGACTACGTAAATTTCTTTACCGTAGCGTGAGTAAAGGCGGGTTTTCTGGCCAGCTGTTTTCGCCATGGATTCTTTACGGTTTTGATATGCTCTGCCCATCTTGATCTCGTTAGCTCAAAAAAATTGCGCCGATAGTAGCAGTTTTCTTGCCGTATGTGCAGTCACTCGAGTTGGAATTCTTGTCAATAAAGCGATAAGCACCACATTTTGTCAGCTAAAAATGGCCAGAGGATTTTAGGAAGGATTTATTGGGTAATTCGGCGAAATCTATACTAATGTCTAATGCCATAAGCGCGTTAGAGCGCTGAAGATAGACTATAGGTTTTAGGATGAATAGTTCAATTTAGTCAGAAGGATAGACTCACTACGCAGTGTTTGAATTTGTCTATTCTGCTTACTGCGGCCAATCAAATAGCAATGGATAGCAAGTGAATACTCACTTCTCTCACTTTGCATGTGCGTTTTCTTGGTGAGATACAAATATGGAATTACAACATAAAATCGTCATTGCACTGAGTTTAGTCTTAGTTGTGTTTGGCAGCCTTTTACTTAATGCCATCTCCTTATCCGGTTTTACACATGCCTTGGTTTTAGGCGGGATAGTTTGTGTGTGGGTATTATGGATTGTTAAGCGTTTTTTGAGTATCAAGGCGCCAAATCCTGATGAAAATGCTCTTAGGCTCAATCGGTTAAGCTCTCCTGAACATGATATCAGCGTCCAAACCAGTAAGATTGCAATTGGTGCAGCTGAGGTCTCACATTTTATTGATTTATTGAATAAATCGATTGAGTCCAATGGTGAACATGCGAGTGCTATCGCGGTGGCTGCGGCGCAATTGAGTAATACAACTGCTTTGCTTGGTGATAATGCCAGCAGCATTTTAGTCCAAACCCAAGAGGCTGAGCGCTTGAGTGTGCAAGGCAGAACTCAAGCACAAAAGGGCGTATCTGCTATAGAATCATTAAATGCTGATATCAACACTGCCGCTCAGCAAGTGCAGGCCTTAAAGTCAAAAGCTGAACAAATTCAAAAAATCACCGAGGTCATTAATTCGGTTGCGGAACAAACAAACTTACTGGCATTAAATGCTGCTATTGAAGCGGCAAGAGCTGGAGAGCAAGGGCGAGGCTTTGCTGTGGTAGCTGATGAGGTTCGAAGCCTTGCCGGAAAAACGGCTGGAGCGACCCAAGATATCGGTAAGATGCTGCTCGAAATTCGTGCTGAAACAGACAAAAGTTCAGCGTTAATGGAACGAGTGGTTTTGCAAACTGCTGATGTTGTCGGTGCGATGGGGGAGTTGGATGGTCACTTTACTGATATCTCAACCTCTGTAACTCGTTCTGCGCATGCGCTTGGAGATATGGAAGAATCCCTTAAGCAATACAATCATACCACCAATGAGATTAGCAACTCGGTAGCGCAGATCCGTGACTCGCTGACTGCGACAGGAAGACAAAGCATGACGGTTTCTGAGCAGGCGTTTACCCTGTCATTAACGACAGAGGGTATATTTAAAGCATTGTCTCATTGGGATACTCAAACCTTTGATCAACAAGTGCTATTAGTCGCTAATGAAGCGGCAAAAGCTTGCGGAGAGAAACTTGCGCAAGGATTAGCTAATGGTAGTTTTACGGAAGCAGAGTTGTTTAGTCCCAAATATCAGCCAATTGCCAATACACAGCCGCAGAAATATACCACAGCATTTGACCGTTTCACCGATCAACATTTTCCCGCGATTCAAGAACCGATTTTAGCTAAGCATAGTGAGATCATTTATGCTGGAGCCGTTGATAAAAAAGGTTATTTCCCAACCCATAATAAACGCTTTAGCCAAGCATTAACGGGCAAAGTTGAGGTTGATATGGTGCACAATCGCACTAAACGCTTATTTAATGACCCTACGGGCAGCCGTTGTGGGACACATACGGATCCTGTTTTACTGCAAACCTATAAGCGAGATACCGGGGAGATTATGCATGACTTGTCAGTACCCATTTATGTTAATGGTAAACACTGGGGCGGTTTTCGAGTGGGGTTTAAAGCGAAGTAACTGTAGTTTAATATAGAATTAACGCTTTTATTTTGTAGATAAATATTCATCTGTCCTTGTTGCTTAAGTGTGATCGATTGCGCGGATTTGATTAACAAAATAGAAATAGATTGGCATCTATTTGCCGAAGTGCTTAAATGATGTGATATTCATGGCGCGATGATGTCTTTATCTTTTGTACAAAGTTATATCGCTTTGAGTTTTTAATTTGTTGATTTTAAATGGTAAAACAAGTTTTGAGTTTTGTTTTCATAAGAGATGAATGGAGACTCTTGCCACTTTGATCGATAGCAGTAGATTCTGCTTAATGTGAGTTAAAAGTTATGCAAGCAACACAAGCGACTGTTACAGTTTTGTATTATGATGCGCCCGTTGGGTTAATTATGCACAATTCGGTGTTACAAGGTTTACCTGTTAGCGAGTCAGGTCGTGTGATGATTCCTGCAAGTTTTCGCAAAGGAAAATCCATTATTGCCGTATTAGAAGGTGAGTGTAAGATTTTGAACTCACTCGGTGAGCGTGTTTTTGCACAGGCAAATATAGGTTAAGAAAAAATATACTGGCAAAACATCATATTGAAAGGACGATAAGTTGATTTATCGTCCTTTTGCTTTATGCGTTCGGTTAAATAAGCGTCAGGTTCGGCTGTTATCTGCAAACGTCATCAAACAGTTTATTGGCTAATTGTTGCAATATCTCTGCCTGCGGATGGGTGTGAGCGAAGGTTCGTAAGCCATAAATGCCCATCATTAGGTATTGCGCTCTTTGCTCGCTATTGAGTTCTCCCTGCAATATCCCCTGAGATGTTGCCAGTTCAAATTGTGCGGTGAGTGCGTTTTGCCATAGGTGGAGATTCTGACTGATAATATGTTGAATCTCATCGTCTTGCTCGGCGATTTCATTTAACGCCTTGGTCAGTAAACAGGCTTGCTGGCTATCGCAGCTGATACATTCGACGACGACATTATCTAAGTAAGTTTTTAAATTTTTAAGCACTGGCTGGTTATTGGAGAAGATAAGCTTGAATTGCTCGTTTCTATCCTGTTGATATTGCTCGATAGCGGCAATGAGTAATCCACGTTTATTACTAAAAGCACAGTAAATGGACCCAGGGTGTAATCCGGTGGCTTGGGTGAGATCTTGCATGCTGGTCTTGGTATATCCCTTACGCATAAAGGCCGCCATTGCCCCCCTGAGTACTTGCGCCCTATCAAACTCTGCGTTTCGCATTGCATTCTTACCTCTTACCGATACTTGCCGGAGATTCTAACTAATTTTGAACAAACATTCAAAAATGTTCTTGAATGATCATTCAAATAGTAATATCTTGAACGTACATTCAAGAATGGGGTTTAACCAATGACGATTGAAAATGCAGTGAACTCTGTAGGTAATCTATTCGACACCTATAAGCTTAATGACACGATAACCTTAAAAAACCGTATCTTGATGGCGCCATTAACGCGCTGTATGGCTGATGCCGACTTGGTTCCTACCGATGATATGGTGGCTTACTATGCACGCCGTGCTGAAGCCGGATTGATTATCTCTGAGGCCACGATTATTCGCCCTGATGCCCAAGGCTACCCAAACACTCCCGGTATTTTTACCCAAGGGCAAATTGCAGGTTGGCGCAAAGTGACTGATGCTGTGCATGCCAATGGCGGTAAGATTTTTGTGCAATTATGGCATACAGGCCGTGTTGCTCATCCACATTTCTTCGGTGGTGGTGATGTGCTGGCTCCTTCTGCCCAGAAAATTGAAGGCAGTGTGCCAAGAATGCGTGAATTGACCTATGTAACGCCAAAAGCTGCAACGGTTGAAGATATTCAGGGGCTGGTGCGTGATTATGCAAAAGCGGCTGAGAATGCGATTGAAGCCGGCTTTGATGGCGTTGAGATCCACGGTGCTAATGGTTACTTGATTGATGAATTCTTACACCATGATAGTAATCGTCGTACCGATGAATATGGTGGCACACCAGCCAATATGTCACGGTTTGCCTTAGAAGTGGTCGATGCAATTGCCGCGCGTATTGGTAAAGACAGAACGGGTTTACGTATTTCCCCTGGCGCCTATTTCAATATGGCAAGCGATAGCCGTGACCGTGCGGTTTTTGATTATTTACTTCCTGAGTTAGAAAAACGCGATCTGGCCTTTGTGCATATCGGTATTTTCGATGACAGTATGGAGTTTGATTACTTAGGCGGCTCTGCATCAAGTTATGTTCGTGCACACTATGGCAAAACGCTAGTGGGTGTGGGCAGTTATAGTGCACAGACGGCGAGCAAGGCCATTGCTGAGAATAAATTTGACTTAATTGCAATTGGTCGCCCCTTTATCGCTAACCCCGATTATGTTGCTAAAGTGCGTAAAGGCGAGGAGCTGGTGGCTTATAGTGATGAGATGTTAGCAACCTTGATTTAAGGTTTAGATTGCAACGCTGGTAAAAAAGGGTTAGCTAAGCTAACCCTTTTTGCTTTTTGTATCTGTTGTTCAATCGAGACTATGAATTCGTTTTGCTGAGTGCTCTCAAAGCATTAAGTTTGTGTTGGGCAATGCCGAACACGCAATCTGATGCATAGTGCTCTGTGTGTTTACTCTCATCGGTTTGCACTATCGCAGCGGCTTTACCTAATAGCAAAGTCATCGCTTGAGTAACATGGTTAATCGCCCAAATATGGAATTCACCACGTTCAACCGCTTCCACAATATCTTGGCGTAGCATTAAGTTTGCAATATTCGACTTGGGAATAATCACTCCTTGACTCGAGGTTCTACCCTTGATTTGACACACATCGAAAAAGCCTTCAATTTTCTCATTAACCCCGCCGATAGGTTGAGCTTCGCCAAACTGATTCATTGAGCCAGTAATGGCAATATCTTGTCTTAAGGGCAACTCACTGATAGCGGAGATAATAGCGCAGCATTCGGCCATTGACGCACTATCACCATCGACACCGCTGTAGGATTGCTCGAAGGTGAGGTAAGTGGTGAGAGGAATTTGCGCGGTTTTACCTAACACAGAGGCTAAATAGGCGGTGAGGATTAAAACCCCCTTAGAATGTATTCGCCCACCGAGTTTGACCCTATGTTCGATGTCCAGCACTTCTCCTTTACCATACGCGGTCGTGGCGGTGATGCGATTAGGCAGACCAAATTGATGATCTGAAGTAGAAACAACAGATAACGCATTGATTTGACCAACGACTTTATCGTGAGTATTAATTAGTGTGGTGCCATTCACGAAGCTTTCCATGATGTTGTCATGCAGGCGGGAGACGCGTTTCTCTTGATTTTTAAGTGCCTGTTCAACATGCTGCTTTTCTATTTGTTCACTTGCTGCGGCTTTTGCGCAAAAGTTGGATTCCCGTAATAGGTTGGCAATATTAGCAGAGTGCAGTGAGAGCTTCTGTTGATCCTGTGCCTCACGTGAGCTGTATTCAATGATGCGTGCAATGGCGCTACGGTCGCAGTGCAGCATGTTGTTATCGTGGACAATACTGGAAATAAATCGGGCATAATGGGCTTCGGAGTCGTCGGTTCTATCCATGACATCTTCAAAGTCGGCAGTTACCCTAAATAACTCACTGAAATCAGGATCATAATGCTGTAATAGTTGGTAGGTTTCATGGTCGCCGAACAGGATAATTTTTACATCCAACGGGATCGGTTCCGGTGCTAATGAAATGGTGCCAGATAGTGAGACTTCCCGCTCTAATGAACTCAGATCCAACTTGCGTGAACGCAATGCTCGCTTTAACCCATCCCAAACATAGGGGCGTTCAAGCACTTTGATCGCGTCCATTAATAGCACGCCACCGTTTGCCTTATGTAAACTTCCTGGGCGGATCAATGAAAAGTCGGTAAACACTGTACCTCTGAAGGTCGCGTTTTCAACATAACCAAACAGGCTGTGGTAGCTTGGGCTTTCTTCGACCACGATGGGGAATTTCTGTTCGCCTTGGCATACAAGTACATTGACCTGATAGCGGCGGGGCATTTTCTTTTCAAGTGAAGCGTAGGCTAGGGCGAGTTGTTCTTCGCTTTCTTCAAGGAAAATATCTAAATTACTTAGGATATCTGCCTGCATTCCGGTTAAAAATGCTCTGACATCTGGTTGATGTTTGTACTTATCCTTCAATGGCTTAAAAAAGTGGATCAACACCTCCTTGGCAACTTGTTCATCATGTTCCTGCTGAGTATCACTAAATTCTTCTTCCCATTCAGTGTTTTGGCGAATAATACTCCTGAGTTTTACTTCTAGCCCATTGATATTGCTTTCGAATTGACTACGCTCGGCTTCCGTGAGGGCGCTGAAGCTGGCTTCATCATGGGGTTCATCACCATTGAGGGCGATCATTTGATAATCTCCCTGCATGGTTAAGCTCAGACTAATATTTTTTTGTTTGGCCTCTTCGCTGAGCTCTGTGAGTGCGGTTTCTTGCTTTTGTATCAGTTGGCTTTTAAGTTTTTCAGCTCTGGCATAATACATTTCATTATCAAAGGCTAAGGGTAATGCTCTTACCAGTTTGAGCATGAGTTTCTCGATGGATTTCTTAAACTCTTGCCCCGTGCCTGCGGTGAGTTTTAGCACTTTAGGGCTGCGGGTATCGTCAAAGTTGACCACATAGCACCAGTCAAATAACGCGGGTTTTATGGGATCGTGGCGATTGAGATAGCGCAGCATCATGGTTCGTTTACCGAGACCATTTTGGCCGATCGCATAGATGTTATAGCCCTTTTCTTTTATCCCCATGGCAAATTCTACCGCCTGTTGGGCACGTTCTTGGCCAACAATATCATCGAGTGGCGTGAGCTGGGCTGTAGATTGGCACTCAGTATTAAGCTGTTTAAGTTCTGACTTTCGGTAAAGCTGCTGGCTCGTTAACGGGATGGCGGGTGTGGCTGTAGGCACGGTAGGCATAAAAATCCTTGTTTCTCTTTCTGATTATTTCCATTGTAGACAATAGGATAATGTTATTGTCAATGAAAAGACGGTAATTTCTACTTAAACAATCCTTATGCGAGGAGGCTATGCCTTGGGATTCGGCCCTGTTTGTTGGCGTGAATTTTTGCTTGCAAAACTAAGATGAATATGTTTGATTTTTATTCAAATGTTTTATTGCTAAGCTTTTATTGACGAACTCATTTTTGAGTAGCTTTGAGCCTAACCTTTATCGACAGTGAGTCTGTTGGCGATAATGGTGTTTAAATTTCGTTATCTGAAACAAACTAATCTGCTAATAACTCAAATAATTATGTATTAGTGAATGACGATGATTGAGTGTCTGCGGTAATATCTGTCAATTGAGCATGGGATTGTACTGGTTTTGTACTTCAGCCTAGGCTCAGATTTTGTTCAGACAGTGGGTGGGTATTGTTGTTGGTGTAGTGTTTTTTAGGGGGGCGCTTGTTGTCCTTATTTAACATGGAATTGTAGAGGCTATAGTTAGCAAGCTTATGATTGATTTTGCAATTTCACAAAAGCAGTTAACAGATTGGGCAAACGACTTACAGTTAGTCGCCAATATCACTCAGTCGCATGCGGTGATTTTAACTGCGAATGCAGCGGGTGAATATCGTCAGTTAATTCAGTCTGAACGATGCCAACTTGTTGATATAGAAGCTCTTGTTCGGCATTTTAATCATAAAGCTCATTTAAACCTCTATCAACACGCGACACCTAAAGTTAATACCCCATCCACTCGCTCCGCTTCCCATGAACCCTTCAACGAATCGAGTACCTTTAGTCATCATCAGGTTAATATTCCGTTGGATGTACGTCATGCTGCTGCATTCAAGCAAGCCTTGATCCCTGATGTAAAATCAACGCCAAAATGGCGTGATACCGGACTTGGAAGCTTAATTTATTTGCCTATCATCTGGAATTCTGGAGCGCATTTCGGGGTATTTTGTTTATATCATCATACTCCTTTACTGTTAGATGATAAGGCACTGCAACTCGCTTCCCTAACGGTTAATAGCCTACAGCTTAATTTGAGTGAGTTGCACAGGGCCCAACGACTGCAAATGGCCGCCTTGCGCGGTGATGCGAAGTCGATGGATGTTATTGACTTGCAGACCTTTATCGATAGTTTTGAAGAGCATATTTGGGTCAAAAATACCGACGGTGTTTACACCATTTGCAACCAAAGTGTTGAAAATGCGTGGGACCTACCTCGCAGTGACATTATTGGCAAGACGGACGAAGAGCTATTTGGCAAAGCGATCGCGGATATTTTTCTTAATGGTGACAAACTTGCTATTGAGACTGGGGCGCCAATTATTGTTGCCGAATGTTTAGATGGTGAGAATCAAAATAAACACTTATGGCTAGAGACCCTTAAAATCCCCGCCTTAACGCCCGAGGGTGAACTGGCGGGCGTGATAGGCATGACCCGTAATATCTCTAAACATAAAGAAGTGGAAGAACAACTTACCCTCGCTACCAATGTCTTTAAACACTCCCTTGAAGGTGTAGTCGTGACTGATAGGCACGGTAATATTACCGATGTTAATGGTGCCTTTTACGAGATTACAGGTTACTCGCGGGAAGAGTTACTTGGGCAAAATCCACGCTTATTTAATTCCGGCCGTCACGATAGAGCTTTTTTTGAAACCATGTGGAATCATTTACTCGATGCTGGTAAGTGGAATGGTGAAATTTGGAATCGACGTAAAGATGGCACTATTTTTCCGCAAAATATCACTATTAGCGCCATCTGCGATGAGGTTGGGGAGATCCGCTATTTTGTCGCAGTCTTTGCCGATATCTCCGCTCAAAAGCAGAGTGAAGCGCAACTTGCTCATTTAGCTTATTTTGACCCACTGACTCATTTGCCGAATCGCATGAAGCTGATGATGCAGCTTAAGCAAGAACTCAGACATGCGAAACGACTCAATGCCCAATTAGCGACAGTCTTTATTGATGTGGATTTGTTTAAACACATTAATGACAGTTTTGGTCATAGTATTGGCGATGAAATGCTGGTAGAACTGGCTAAACGTCTTCGTAGCCAATTACAGGAGCAAGATGTGTTGTCACGTATTGGTGGCGATGAGTTTGTGGCGCTGATTTCCGGCATTCAAGGCCATGAGGATGCTACAGCGGCAATTAACCAATTGCGCCAAGTATTTGATCTGCCTTTTGTGGTTAGCACCGGGGATCATTTACGCCTTACCGCCAGCATGGGGATTTCCCTTTACCCAAGTGATGGTAGTAATGCTGATACGCTGCTACGCAATGCCGATGCCGCTATGTATCGCGCTAAGAGTGAGGGGCGAAATAATTATGCCTTTTACACTGAATCATTGACCAAAGAATCGATCGAGCATTTAAAGTTGCAGAGTACGCTTTATGGTGCACTTGAGCAAAATTCTCTGTATTTGATGTATCAACCTAAATTAAATTTGGTGACCCGCAAAACCGTTGGAGTTGAGGCGCTATTGCGTTGGAACGATCCGATTTTAGGACAAATTTCCCCAGGGATGTTTATTCCCGTCGCCGAGAAAATTGGCTTAATTTACGATATTGGTTTGTGGGTGCTTGAAACGGCTTGCCAGCAAGGTGTGCGTTGGTTGGCTGACGGTAAACAGTTTGGCCGCATTGCGGTTAACGTCGCAGGACAGCAGTTGCAACGTGGCTCCTTTGTGGAGGACGTGAAACGTATCCTAACGCAAACAGGCTTACCTGCAACGTGCCTTGAGCTTGAAGTGACAGAAAGTGTGATGATGAATAATCCGGATGTCGCGATTCGTGATTTAAAATTATTAGGTGATTTGGGCATTGAGCTCTCGGTCGATGATTTTGGTACGGGTTATTCATCACTGAATTATTTGAAAAAACTTCCAATTCATAAGCTTAAAATCGACCAGTCTTTCGTACGAGACATTCCCTTCGATACCAACAATACCGCGATAGCTAAAGCTGTGATTGCCCTTGGCCATGCCTTAAAATTAGATATTGTTGCGGAAGGGGTAGAAACCACCGAGCAAGCCGAGTTTTTAACTCAAAATTTTTGCGACCAAGCACAGGGATATCTCTTTAGCCGCCCACAATTACCAGCGGATGTTGAGGCCTTTTTTACCGAAGCGGAATTGTTTACCAAACCTAAGTAGTGGTGTGGCTTTGACCGATAAGCATGATATTAAAGGCGCGAGCGTAAACTGGTCGCAGTCCGTCCGGTCTGCTAACATTGCGGCATGATTGTTTTTGGTGATGTTTCATGTCTTTTAGCGCGCTTTCCTTAAATACCCAATTAGTTAACACCTTAGCTGAACTTGGTTATCAACAACCCACGCCTATTCAAGTTGAAGCCATTCCCGCCATTTTAGCAAAACAGGATGTGATGGCGGGGGCTCAAACTGGGACGGGGAAAACCGCAGCCTTTGCATTACCCATTCTGCAACACTTAATCGCTGATAACGAAAACCTTAAGGCGCCAAAAGCAATCCGCGCCTTAGTTTTAGTGCCAACAAGGGAGCTGGCACTACAAGTTCAGCAAAGCTTTGTAAAATATGCGAAAGGCACAGATATTCGTGTGGGCATAGCCTACGGCGGCGTCAGTATCGAGGCGCAGCAAGCGGTGTTTAACGCCGGGATCGATGTGTTGATTGCAACCCCAGGCCGCTTGCTTGATCATTTACGTCAAGGTGCACTCAATCTTAACCAATTGAACACACTGGTATTTGATGAAGCCGACCGGATGCTTGATATGGGATTTATGGATGAAATCAAAGCCGTGCTTAAGCAAGTGCCCGCTCACAGACAAACCCTGCTATTTTCCGCCACTTTGGATGATTCGATTTTTAGTTTCAGCAAAAACCTTCTGCGTAATCCCAAGCTGATTGAAGTGGCTAAACGTAATACGACCGCGGCCCAGATAGAGCAGCGAGTCTATGCGATTGATAGTGATCGTAAAACTGAGTTTGTCAGCCATTTAGTCCGTAGCAAAAATTGGCAGCAAGTGTTGATCTTTAGCCGCACTAAGCAGGGTGTCGATAAGCTGACCACTCAGCTCAATCAACTCGGGGTGGCAACGCAAGCTTTCCATGGCGACCTGTCCCAAGGTGCGCGGGAAAAGGTATTGCAGGAGTTTAAACAAGGGCAAGTGCAAGTCTTAGTCGCCACCGATGTGGCCGCAAGAGGACTTGATATTGTTGAGCTACAGTATGTGATTAATTTCGAATTGCCGTTTATAGCTGAAGATTATATTCACCGTATCGGTCGTACTGGTCGCGCTGGCAGTGCCGGGGTGGCTATTACGCTTTTTAGCCAAGAGGATGCGCTACTGCTAGAAGAAGTCGAAGCCTTGCTCGATAAGCGTTTGCCACAACAATGGTATCCTGGCTTTGAACCCGATTTTAACAACATGACCTCCGAGCCAAGACGCAATAGCAAAGCTGCGCAAAAACAACGGGCTAAAAAGCGCGCCTTAGGTGGTAAAAAGCGCTAATTAAGGCGACAAGGTTATTTAAGCTTTTATTCTGATAGCGAGCCGCCCTTTGATAGGGCGGATAATCATTTCACCAATGGCTTTGCATGATGATTAAGTTGGACTTGTTGTGCTCGCCATACCGCTCGCGTTATTAACTAAAATACACTTCAGCCTGGTTATTGCGTTGTCGCTCTTCATTTTTCTCAGTAGCTTCTTTAATTAGCTCCACTTTTTGAGCTTGGAGTAATTCAATTTTTTTTGCTTTTTCCTCTTCGCATAAGCTGTCATCATCGGCTATTTTTGCTATCTCCGCATCTAGCTGTTTAAGCTTATCCCTATCAATGCCTGTGCGTTTATCGAGAATCGCCTGCATTGCGTCTTCCAATCTATTATGCGGCTTTTCAGTCTCTGCCGTACCGGCAATATGTTGCACATTAGCGGTGTAATGTTGTTTGGCATTAGGCGCAAGCTGACTATAGGTATCACTGCTTTCAGCATCTCGAGTCACGCCGCCAGATAGGGTGACTGTATCTTGCGGGGCTGTCATTTGAGCTCTCGGATTTTCCGCAGGGCTTGATACACCTTGCGTTTGCTGAGTTTGCAACGATTTTACTTGGTTCAACGCGATGGCCGCATAGCTATTGGGATTGATGACAGTCATTTCCTTATTTTTCCTCGTTGATTTTCACTTTCAGATGCCGCGCCAATAGGGCAAATAAATTAAGCAATATCAAGGCCAAACTCTGGCGACTTTCGTTGGATTTTTAGTAGAAAAATATTTTTATAGAAAATTGTACAAAAACTTGATCCTTGTACAAGAGTGGTCCGTAATAGTATCTAAATTGATACAAGGAATCTCATTATGTACAAGTTTAATCCGCAACGTATTCAAATAGGGATCAGTGCCTGTCTGTTAGGGGAGAAGGTACGTTTTGACGGTGGTCATAAAAATTCCTCTTATTGTAATCAAGAAATTGCCCCATTTTTTGATTATGTTCCTATCTGCCCAGAAATGGCGATTGGCCTAGGCGCACCTCGTAAAAGTATTCGTTTAGTACGCGATGGTGAACAAATACGGGTACAGAGCGCGGATGGAAGTTTAGATGTCACCGAAAAACTCAATGATTTCAGTGAGCGCAAAGTAGAAGAGTTAGATTTTTTAGGCGGTTATCTACTATGTGCTAAATCCCCAACCTGCGGTATGGAACGTGTGACAGAGTACAAGATTGGCACCAATAACGGCTCTAAATCCGGTATTGGCGTATTTGCCCGCAAATTGATGGAACGTTATCCCCATTTACCGGTTGAAGAAGAAGGGCGTTTGCACGATATGGTACTGCGGGAAAACTTTTTTACTCGGGTCTACGCCTATCACGACTGGCATACAATGCGTCACGAGGGGCTGACTAAGCATAAGTTAGTGAAGTTTCACTCCCGTTATAAGTACTTATTAATGGCCCACAGTCCTAAATGGTATCGCGAGCTTGGGCCGATTGTGGCCAATATTGAGGATATTGAAGCGACCGCTGACCGCTATTTTACAGGCTTTATGACCGCCTTAAAAATCAATGCGACCCGTAGAAATCATACCAGCACCTTGCAGCATATTCAGGGCTATTTTAAAAAGCACTTAACTAAGGAGCAAAAACAAGAACTGTCTGAAATGATTATGAAATATCGTCAAGGACTCTTGCCTCTGTTAGTGCCTATCACCTTGATTAACCATTACTTAAGACAATTCCCAACGCCATATATTGAAGATCAAGTGTACTTAAATCCCCATCCGGAGGAGTTAAAACTGCGTTATGCCTACTAGGTTTTTGCTGATAGGTGCGTTTGATAAAAATGGCTTAGCAGATACAAACCACGATTGGCGAAATGGTTTAGCACAACATGCTTAGGCCAACCAATCTGATTCATGAGTTAAGAGACAAAAATGGAAGATCATAATTTAGAGCTTGCAGCTGATAATCCCAGCAGTAGCGAATTACTGCCGATCGGTGAGGTGTCGCGGCTTACTGGCGTTAATGCGGTGACATTAAGGGCATGGCAGCGGCGTTTTGGGCTTGTTATCCCTGAGCGTACTCCCAAGGGGCACAGGCTGTATACTGCCGAAAATATTCAACAAATCCATGAGATTAATGCATGGTTAGCAAAAGGCGTTGCCATCAGTAAGGTAAAGCCATTATTGATGAGTTCGGCTAAAGCGATAGATGTCGCGAGTGTGCAATCTCAATCGTCTGATTTTTGGCATGAGCAGATATTGGCGTTAAATACTGCATTTTTTGAGCTAGATCAGCTCAAGTTTCACCAAATCTTAGATGAAGCCTTGGGCTTATATCCATTTCAATTGGTTAAACAAAAACTGCTACAGGCTTGGTTTGCACAATTAATGCCTTTATTGGAGCCGCGTTTAGATGTGGAGCTGCTGCTTGCTTGGTTAGACAGTGAGTTAGCTAGCCGTATCGGTGGGCGTTTAAGCGTAGCGGGGCTAGCAAGCTCGCCCCAGATTGCGTTAGTGCGTTTGCCTTATGTTACATCGCAAAAAAATACAGAGCCTACGCTTGCGCCCAGTTCAAGCCTTACTAACCGTTTGTATTGCCTTGCACTATTACTTGAACTTGCCGATTTAAGAGTCTCAGTGGTCAACTTAGGCGTGCAACATATCAGCAGTCTTGGGCTAATCAATAACAGGCTTAAGGTTGATGCGTTAGTGTTATTGCCAGAGGCGAATCACTCACTATCAAAGCAGACAGAGCTGCAAATGTTGCTGGAGACTAAGTCACTCGCTTGCTATCTCGTTGGCCCTTTCGCGCCGACACTAACCACTTTATCGGACTATATCGCCCCTAGTGTTACCGAGATCATTCTGCAAATAACGGCCGCAAAGCAGCAACATAAAAAACAGTATCGTAGACAGAAAAACCAGGCAAACGCCGCACTGATTGAAGGAGTGAGCGCTGATGAGCATTAATCAATGCGGTTTGGAGAAACAGGCGTTAATGTGGTTTCGCCAAGATCTGCGCCTTACTGATAATCAAGCGTTTACGGCCGCCTGTGATTGGGTAAGGCAGCATCATGCCACCAAGCTTAAAGCGATTTACATCGCCACCCCAAGTCAATGGCGTCGCCATGATATCGCGCCAATTCAACTCGACTTTATTCAGCGGCATGTGAATCTACTGGCCCAAGGACTGGCGAGTTTAGGGGTTGAATTTGAACTCATTCAACTTGATAGCTTTAAAGATATTCCCGCATTTTTAATGGGTTATTGTGAAGAGCATAGTATTGGACGGGTATTTGCAGGACGAGAACCTGAGATCAATGAGCAAAAGCGCGATCAAGCTTGTATTGAAGCGGGGATTCCTTTGGTGCTTAGTGATGAACATTGCTTATTACCACCGGGAACGGTGCTTAATTTAAGCGGTGACATGTATCGGGTGTTTACTCCTTTTAGCCGCAAGTGGCGAGAGGTTGCCGCAAAGCAGCCTATTGTGCCGCTGGGTGTGCCAGCACCGCTTGGTCCTATCTTATCGGAGCCTAAGCCATTATTTTTTAAAAATATCGGCTTTGCTGATTCTCCGACTAACAAGGGCACTACGCCATCAGAAACAGGTTTAAATCAAACCATATCAACCCCGCTTATCTCGAGTGAACAGTGGGCGGCAGGTGAGGGGCAAGCCAAGCGGCTGCTTAATCAGTTTATTCAGCAAAAAGTGCAAGACTATAAGCAAGATAGAGATTTCCCCGCCATTGATGGCACCAGTGTTATCTCCCCTTATCTGGCGATTGGTGTGCTCAGCCCAAGGCAATGTGTCGCGGCGCTTTTACAACGTTTCCCTGAGGTAATGGTTGATGACACTAGCCCTGGGCGTACATGGCTAAATGAGCTGATTTGGCGGGAGTTCTACCGTCATTTGCTGGTGGCTTTTCCTGATTTATCCAAGGGACACAATTTTAATCGCCAAGCCGATCATGTGTCGTGGCGCAACAATCACGATGAGTTTTTAGCTTGGTGCGAGGGCAAAACCGGCTATCCGATAGTGGATGCAGCTATGCGCCAACTTAATCAAACCGGCTGGATGCACAATCGCCTGCGTATGGTGGTGGCGAGCTTTTTAACCAAACACTTGCTTATTGATTGGCGTTGGGGTGAGCGGTATTTCCGCCAGCGCCTTATCGACGGCGATCTGGCTGCTAACAATGGCGGTTGGCAATGGTCGGCAGGATGCGGTTGTGATGCGCAGCCGTATTTTCGGATTTTTAATCCTATGAGCCAGAGCGAAAAGTTTGATCCAGATGGCCGCTTTATTCGTAAGTACTTACCAGAACTAGCATCTTGGGGCGTTAAGCGATTGCATCAACCTAATCTGCAAAAAATGCCTTCGTTGTTTGAAGCACCGTTATTTGCATCGCAAGCGGATTATCCCTATGCGATTGTTGAGCACAATGCGGCAAGAGCAAGAGCGCTGACGGTACTGGGTGTGCTGAAAAAGGCTTAGACCACAAGTTCAACCTTAATACTTATCCCTTAGGGAGTGTCTGGATGATAAACCAAGCGAAGATTGAGCATAGCGGATTAGTAGATGATTTTATCAGCCTCTATCAAGCGTTAAATAAGGATAATCTGCATCTACTTGCAGAGGTCTATGATGACAATATTTGTTTTATCGATCCTATGCACTGAAGAATCCCCTGATGATTTACAAATAAATCATCAAATTAGAGTGGAAGCGCATCTTGTTGCATGATCAAATGGTTTCGCTAAAAACTACACTTGGACAACAAGATGCGCGAAGCCAATATCCTACAACATTCTTTACACCAATACTGCCCAGAACTTCACCTAAAACGATTAAACAGCTTGATGCTGGCCTCTAAGGCACTGATTGAATGTAAGACACTGACCTTGACTGAGTTAGGTCGAAATTTACCAACCACGGCCCGAACCAAGCACAACATCAAGCGCATTGATCGTTTGCTCGGCAACACGCATCTGCATCAAGAACGGTTAGCTGTCTACCAATGGCATGCCAGCCTCATCTGTTCTGGTAACCCTATGCCGATTGTGCTCGTCGATTGGTCAGACATCCGAGAGCATAAACGCATCATGGCTCTGCGCGCCTCAATAGCCTTCAATGGCCGCTCTATTACCCTGTATGAGAAGTCCTATCCCCTATCAGAACAATGCTCTAAGGCCTCCCACAACGGTTTTTTAGCGGACTTAGCCAAGATTTTACCTTTGCATGTTACCCCTCTCATCGTGACTGACGCGGGGTTCAAAGTGCCTTGGTACAAAGAGGTTGAGGCGCATGGTTGGTTTTGGCTAAGCCGTATTCGCGGTACAGTTCAATTTGCAGATATTGGCGCTGAAAATTGGCGTGCAGTTCGCAGTACACATGACTTGGCCAACGGTCAAGCGAAGAGCCTGGGTTGTAAGACCTTGACCAAAACTAACCCTATCAATTGCCATCTCACGCTTTATCGTAGCAAACCTAAGGGGCGTACAAATCAGCGTTCAACGAGGACTAATTGCCACCATCCATCGGCAAAAACGTACTCAACATCGGCGAAAGAGCCTTGGGTGTTAGCCAGCAATTTACCACCAGAATCTCGGAGCCCAAAGCAGCTGGTAAACCTGTACGCCAAACGTATGCAAATAGAGGAAACCTTTCGTGACCTCAAAAGCCCGGCATACGGCTTTGGCTTACGCCAAAGTCGTACCAACAGTCCAGAGCGATTCGACATCATCCTACTGATAGCGTTGATGGTTCAATGCCTGTTGTGGCTAGTTGGTTTACACGCACAGCAACAGGGCTGGGATAAGCATTTTCAGGCCAATACCATTGGGCATCGAACGGTACTCTCAACGATTCGCTTGGGATTGGAGGTGCTCAGGCGGCCTGATTATCAAATCACGGAGAAAGAATTGCTGGCGGCCTGGGTATTATTCGCCAATCAGTTGCTCAAATATGGCTATGCTATGGCTGATTTATGAGGGGATCCTTCAGTCCTATGCATCAAGTGAATGGCTTAAACGCGTTGACACAGTATTTTGCCAAGCTTTATCAAAATATTGGCTATATTCATTTTGAAATCAAAGAAGTATTACAGGATGACACTCAAGCATCGCTTTTTTGGCAAATGCAATATCGTCATCCTAAGCTCAATAAAGGAGAGATAGTTCGGGTTGATGGGATGAGCCAGCTTAAGTTTCATCAGCGCATTTATTTTCATCGGGACTATTTCGACCTCGGGCAAATGCTGTATGAACATTTGCCTTGTATGGGCGGACTTATTCGCTTGCTTAAAGATAGGGCGGCTAAGTAATGACCTCTTTGCTCACCAAAAAAATCAATACAGTGCTGATAACTGGGGCAAGTTCAGGTATCGGTTTGCAGTTAGCAAAGGATTATCTGGCCTTGGGTTGGCATGTGATTGCCTGTGGCCGTGACGCCTCAAAACTTGATTTGTTGGCGCAGAAGGAATTGATAGGCGCCACTTGCTTGAGTTTTGATATTAGCGATCGTGTTCAAGTCCAGCAGGCTGCTACTGAGCTAGGCGATATGCTCTCGAGCAGTGAATGTCTATTGGATATCGTGATCCTCAACGCCGGTAGTTGTGAGTATATCGACGATGCAAAACATTTTGATGATCAGCTCTTTGAGCGAGTCATACACACTAACTTGATTGCGATGGGCTACTGTTTAGGGGCATTTTTGCCTCTAATGCCAAAAGGATCGAAATTAGCCTTGATGAGTTCCAGCGCGATTTATTTACCCTTTCCCCGTGCCGAGGCTTACGGCGCATCTAAAGCGGGCGTTAAGTACTTGGCTGCGAGTCTGTCACTCGATGTTGCGCAAGATGATATTAGTGTCAGCGTGATTTGCCCTGGATTTGTTGCAACCCCCTTAACCGCCAAAAATGACTTTGCCATGCCAATGCAAATTGATGTGCATGAGGCTTCGTTGGCGATTCGTGTTGGTATCGAACGCGGCGACGCAGAGATCCATTTTCCAAAACGATTTACTTATTTGTTGAAATTGATGTCATTTTTACCAGCATTTGTATGGCAAAAAATGATCCAAAGAGATAGCCAAGCAAAAGCGCTAAAGGACACCGGAAGATGAAAAATATTGCCATTGTAGGTACTGGGATTTCAGGGCTGACCTGCGCTCATCTATTGAGCCAGTCACACAAAGTGACTGTATTTGAGGCTAATGATTATATCGGTGGTCACACTGCCACTGTGGATGTGGATTATCAAGGTAAAACCTATGCGATAGATACTGGGTTTATCGTATTTAACGATAGAACTTATCCCCGTTTTGAGCGGTTGTTAGCCCGCCTCAATGTCAGTATTTTGCCGACAGAGATGAGTTTTAGCGTGCACAATGCGCTCACTGGGCTTGAATACAATGGCCATCATTTTGCGAGTTTGTTTGCCCAAAAGCGTAACCTCCTGAATCCGCGCTTTTGGGCCTTTTTAAATGAAATTGTTCGATTTAATAAAAGCTGTAAAGCCATTTATCAGCTGGACCAATATCCTGATGCTAATTTAGGGGATTTCCTCGACAGAGAGCGCTTTTCAGCTTTTTTTGCTGAGCATTATATTTTGCCAATGGGCGCGGCGATTTGGTCATCGAGCATTGAAGATATGCGGGCTTTTTCGCTGCGCTTTTTTATCCGTTTCTTCGAGCATCATGGACTGTTAAATGTGACGGACAGACCACAATGGTATGTGCTTAAGGGCGGCTCTCGCAGTTATATTCCTGAATTAATTGCACCATTTAAAGATAATCTGCATTTAAACAGCCCAGTTAGTGCCATCGAACGCCATGATGATTGCGTCAAGCTGCAGGTTAATGGCGAGTGGCATGAGTTCGATGAAGTGATACTCGCTTGCCATAGCGACCAAGCGCTTGGAATGCTAACCGATGCTACCTCCGCTGAAAAAGCCATTTTGGGCGACTTACAGTATCAAAATAATGAAGTGGTGCTGCACACGGATACCCGCATTTTACCTAAGCGTAAAGCGGCTTGGGCAAGTTGGAATTATCGCTTAGATGGCGATAAAAAACGCCCTGCCTCTGTGACTTACAATATGAATATTCTGCAGCGCCTACCTAGCGACGCGCCAACCTTTTGCGTAACGCTTAATCAGAGTGAGCTCATTGATGAGTCGAAAATTCTGCGTCGTTTCAACTATGCTCATCCAGTCTTTAACGAACGTAGTTTACAGGCACAGGCAAGGCGGGAGGAGATTTCTGGCAAAAACCGCACCCATTTTGCAGGGGCCTATTGGCACAATGGTTTCCATGAAGATGGTGTACGTAGTGCGTTAGATGTTTGCGACCATTTTGGGATCAGCCTATGAGTGAGCTCAATAGTGGTATTTACTACGGCACAGTGACGCATAGTCGCTTTACCCCAATAAAACATCACTTTAGCTACCAAATGGCGTTGCTGGCGATTGATTTGGATGAAGTTGATTCTATCAGTCGTATGGGGCGGATATTTGCTAGTCAGCGCCGCGCCTTGCTGAGATTTAATCCTGCGGACTATCTCACTACGTTTACCTCAAAGGACAATCTTAACCGCAAACTCGATATAGAGGAGCCGAGTGCTTCAGCCCTCAAGAGCCGAGTGCTTCAGCAACTGGCAGAATTGGGCGGTGAAGAGCGATGTAATCGAGTGCTATTTGTTGGGCAAATTCGGCATTTTGGCGTGTATTTTAGCCCGGTAAATTTCTATTTTTGTTATCAAAATCAACAGCCTTTATACATGCTTGCCGAAGTGAGTAACACCCCGTGGGATCAGCGCCACTGCTATTTAGTGGATTTATCGGCTCCTGAAACAACGGATAAAGTGTTCCATGTTTCGCCTTTTATGAATCTTGATATGCGCTACCAGTGGCATGTTGCCCCCCCCACTGAACGCTTAAATATTGGTATAGAAAATCTGCCGAATCATTCAGGCAAGCGTTTATTTAATGCAACGCTTTCGATGACTCGCCAAGACATTAATGCCACATCACTTAGGACGCTGTTGTTTCGCTTTCCTTTTATGACGTTGAAAATTTTCGGTGGGATTTACTGGCAGGCGTTAAAGCTGTTCTACAAACGAGTGCCTTTTGTGCCACATCCTGCTCAAATGGAGAAATAATATGGAAAACACTGCATCGCAATCTTCAGTTGTTACGGCAAAATTGCCTGACAGTCTTGCCCGTAAGCTATTGCTCAAGGCCTTAGAAAATCTCCCTAACGGATGTTTAACCTTAGTCGAGGGGGATAAAAGCTATCGTTTTGGTGAGCACCACAGTGAGCTACATGCAACGCTAGTCGTGAAGCATCCGAGCTTTTATCGTCAAGTGATGTTTTCAGGCTCCATCGGTGCAGGTGAGGGGTATATTCAAGGCCATTGGACCAGCCCTGACTTAACCAAAGTCGTGCAACTTTTTGCTCGAAATTTGCCGTTGCTTGACCAGATTGAAGCTAAATTTAGTTGGCTTACTGGCTCGATTAATCGCTTTAAGCACTTGCTTAACCGTAATTCTCAACAGGGCTCTAAGCGTAATATTCTTGCCCATTACGATTTGGGCAATGCGTTGTATGAGCAGTTTTTAGACCGTGAAATGCTGTACTCCAGTGCCTTGTATCCCCATAGCGAGGCAAGCCTTGCTGATGCGCAGCTACATAAGCTCAAAACCATTTGTGAACGGCTCGATTTAAAGCCGGGGCAAACCCTATTAGAAATCGGTACTGGTTGGGGCGCTTTGGCGATTTACGCAGCTAAACATTATGGCGTGCACGTTACGACCACTACCATCTCCGATGCCCAATATGCCTATGCTAAAGCGCGGGTCGAACGTGAAGGGCTAAGCGATAGTGTGACTTTGCTGACCGAGGATTATCGAAATCTTAGCGGTCAATACGATAGATTGGTGTCTATCGAGATGATTGAAGCCGTAGGTCATGAATATTTGCCTGGATTCTTTAAAAAGCTGGAATCATTGCTCAAACCCGAAGGGCGGATGTTATTACAGGCAATCACTATTTCAGATCAGCGTTACGATAGTTATCGTAAAAGCGTTGATTTTATTCAGCGATATATTTTCCCTGGTGGCTGTTTGCCTTCGGTTCACCAAATGGTTGGCCATTTGGCGAAGCGCACCGATATGCAGGTCTGGTCGATTGATGACATGGGCTTAGATTACGCCAAAACCTTAAAGGATTGGCACGACAACTTTGATCGTTCCGTTGCCCAAATCCAAGCCCTTGGTTATGGAGAAGATTTTATTCGCATGTGGAAGTTTTACCTCAGTTACTGCGAAGGCGGATTTTTAGAGCGCACCACAAGCACTGTGCATTTAGTGGCTGTACGTCCCGGGTATCGTTTACCTAATACGATTAACCGTAGTTAACGTCGCGCAGAGATGCTCCCTATGGTCAGATACATTCAAAATATGTCTAAGCTTCAAGGGGTTATTATCTACAACGCCTTGAGCTTTCAGTGTGTTTGGTGGAGTAGCATCTTATGGGGCAATCGAGTGTTGTTACTCAATATCTCATTGTTATTGATTCATTTTTTACTGTTGACTTTGGTTGAAAACCGACAAGCTGTGTTTCGGGACTTCAGTACCATGATTAAGGTGGGATTGCTGGGTATCGTGATTGATACCTTGCTCACTTTGTTCGGGGTATTTGAGTTTACCGTTTTACCTTGGTGGCTCGCTTGTCTATGGCTGCATTTTGCCTTGAGCCTGCACCATAGCCTCATTTTTATGCGTGCTTTACCTATTATTTTGCAGGTTATATTGGGTGGTGTTTTTGGCAGTCTTAGCTACATTGCGGGCGCGCAATTTAATGCGGTGACGCTTCCTTTTGGCGAAAGTATTTCCATGATTATCCTTGCTGTTGTTTGGGCTATCTTATTGCCGCTGTTTATCAAAATATCCCGTAGTTATAGGCCAGTTAGGCGTTATGGGCTTGAACATCGTCGCTTGTGCGATCGTTAATTTTCAAGTGGAGGAATCGGATGTCTATGCTATCGACTAAAACGTATCTTAGCGCCATCTTTGGGTTGTTACTCCTTTTTCCTGGATATGCAAATTCAACCGCTACGGTCGATAACTCGGTGACCCAGGATCTTGTTGAGGTTGGGCGCGGCGAAATGGATTGGCTGTGGTTCAACTTATATAAAGCTCGTCTGATGACGCCAACCGGTCAGTATCAGCAGGGGGAGTATCCGCAACTGTTAGATATTGAATATTATCGTGATATTGATGCTGCAGATTTACTGGAAGCCACAGCCGACCAATGGCGACATCTAGGTTATGCCGATAGTGATATTGGTCGCTGGCTTAATTTACTAAAGGGTATTTGGCCTGATGTCACGCCAGGTGATCATTTAAGTTTTAAGATTATCGATGCAAACCAGAGTCAATTTTATTTTAATCAACAACCCCTCGGGCTTATCCAAGAACCACAATTTGCACAGGCTTTTTTAGCGATTTGGTTATCGACTAAAACCAGTCGTCCAAGTTTACGAGCGCAATTACTAGGAGAAAAATCATGCAATTGTTAAAGTTAAATTGGACTAAAAATGTCATCTTAAGTTTATTGATGCTCAGCCTGTTATCTAGTTGTTCCTCGGTTGAAGTAGCTGATTATCAAGGTACAAATCCACCATTAGTATTGGAAAAATTCTTTAATGGCCCGCTTAAGGCATCGGGCATCGTTGAGGATTTTAGTGGCAAAGTGATCCGTAAATTCAATGTCACTATGGAGGCGAGTTGGCAAGGGAACGAAGGTGTTATCGATGAATGGTTTGTCTATGATGACGGTGAAACCCAAACCCGTATCTGGCGTATAACCTCCCTAGGTGATGGACAATATACCGGCACGGCAGGCGATATTATTGGTACTGCAGTAGGTGAGGCGAGGGGAAGCGCGCTGCGCTGGCGCTACGATATGTTATTGCCTGTTGATGGTGATGAATACCAAGTGCATTTTGATGATTGGATGTTTTTAGTTAATGACAATACCATCATCAATAAAAGCGACATTATTAAGTGGGGGGTTACCGTTGCTAAGGTGACTTTAGTGATCCAAAAGCTAGATTAAGCGGCTTGCTGCCATGGTTAACGGTATGGCTTGGCTAATAATCGCTCTCTGACTGCTCTAGACTGGCTCAAAGCAATCTATCGTGAATCATATAATGAAAAAGTATTGGATGTTACTGGCTGTGTTAGCAAGTATTTCATTAACAGCTTGTTCTAACATTGATTTTCGTTTCGAAGACACTTCAGAGGAACAAGCAGATCCTCATCAATCGAGTAGCGATCCTATGGTGCAAGATAATGAGCGCCGTGTTCGTGATGCGCGCGAAGATGGAAAGCTAGAGCCAAAGGATCCGATTAAATTCTAAGATTGATCAATCTCAATAGAGTTTGAGTGGATTGTGCAGCCCTTACTTTGACATAAGGGCTGATGATTCGGAAAATTAACCCGCTTGACGACTATTATCCACTGTCTTCTTATCGTAATACTCAAAGGGAAATTGATTACGGATCCTTTGTTGTAGATTGTCATTTACATTGGCAGATATATGTAGTCGGACGTCGGTATTTTTCTCGGCTCTGATAGTACAAGTGAGTTTATCTGCTTTAGCAAGATGTCGACATTCCTTCTCGAAACGCTCGGGGATTTTGCCTTTGTGGTGAGTCATACGGCCGTCTTTAAAGTGCATTTCGAAAATAGTCGATCCCTTCTTACCACCAAATATCAGCTTATAAACCAGAAACAAACCAATTGCGATAAAAATAAGTTTAAAAATCGTAGCTGTCATGATGTCTCCTATCTTATGTTTATAGAATAAAGATACTCTGGAGTAGCAATGTTTAACAGTGCGCTAACACGCAATTTTAATTTGGCAACGTTAGGTTTATGACCTAGTGTTAATCAATTAAGGAAATATCATCCCCTTCGTTAAGGAAAACGCTATGTACCTATCAAATGCAGACCGTTGGTCGTTATTGTGTAAAATGCAAATTGAAGTGATCGACAAATTATCTTCGCACTTTCCTGAGCGAAAAGAGCCGCTAAGCGAGTTAACTCATGGTTGGCGACACTTGCAGCATCAAGTCCAAACGGGGGATAGGCCGATAGTGCATGAGCTGATAAAGTAAATTGCTAAAATCACAGATACAAAAAAGCCACTCAAAGAGTGGCTTTTTTGTTTTTTATGGTGCCGGCACCAAGAGTCGAACTCGGGACCTACTGATTACAAGTCAGTTGCTCTACCAACTGAGCTATGCCGGCTTAACTTTTACTGCTGAATAATGGTGCCCGAACCCGGAATCGAACCAGGGACACGAGGATTTTCAATCCTCTGCTCTACCGACTGAGCTATTCGGGCAACTAAACTAAGCGTTAGTTGTCTACTTCAAATCGTGAGTTTAACACCCCATTCGTTCGAAGTGCGCGTATCATATAGTGCACGCTTTCAGTGTGCAAGCCCTTTTAATTCGACTGACCAAGTATTAAACAAAATGCGCAATATTTATCGCTTTACTTGAATGTGAAAGGCTTACTTAGCCTAACTATCAATGGCTTAATACAATTAAATAGTGGGAGGCGCGAATAACACCTTAGTCTCTGCCTCCGAACTTTGAAAATTGGCAAAGTTTAAGTGTAAAGCCGTAAATCAATATTTGTTTGAATGGTGTCAGGAGCAAAAGTCGAGCTTGGAAACCGCTGCAATTATCGAGAGCAGGTTGGTTGTGACTTAGAGTGGAGTTATATGATTTGACTGAAATCCCAGATACAAAAAAGCCACTCATTGAGTGGCTTTTTTGTTTTTTTATGGTGCCGGCACCAAGAGTCGAACTCGGGACCTACTGATTACAAGTCAGTTGCTCTACCAACTGAGCTATGCCGGCTAAACTTTTACTGCTGAATAATGGTGCCCGAACCCGGAATCGAACCAGGGACACGAGGATTTTCAATCCTCTGCTCTACCGACTGAGCTATTCGGGCAACTAAACTAAGCGTTAGTTGACTACTTAAAACTGACAACTCAATGCTGTCTCATTCGAAGTGCGGCTATATTAGCGAGGGTATTTAGCCGCTGCAAGTGCTTTTTCCTGATAAATGATGTGTTCGACTGTTTAATGTGCACTTTGGCTGTTTTTTATCTATAAACCTATCAAAATCGGTTCAGTTTAATATCACTAAGTTGTATTTCCACTCGAATATATTGCCTTTACTAACCTTGCTATCAGCTTCAAAACGTTAAAATGACAAACATTCTAAATTTTAGAAAGATATAAGCTATTTTTACTGATTTTAGTTTTTAATTTTAGTTCTATGATAATGACTATTATTTAATTATGTGGCAGAAGTATAAAGGTTCGGAGTGGCAGTATGTTTAGAAATACTAAGTTAAGTTATGGACTTATTGCTATTGCAAGCCATTGGTTGAGCGCTGTAGCCGTGATTGGATTATTTGCCATGGGGGTTTGGATGGTTGAGTTGACCTACTACAGCCCATGGTACAAAACGGCTCCACATTGGCATAAAAGCGTCGGGATTTTGCTGCTGGCGGTAACGTTATTTCGTTTAGTTTGGCGTTTGATTAATCCAAAGCCTGCACCAGAGCAAAATCATCAGCCATGGGAAAAGGTTACTGCCCAGATTGCCCATGGCGCGATTTACCTCTTATTACTGCTGATTATGGCCGCAGGCATTTTGATTTCAACGGCAGAGGGGCGAGGAATTATGGTGTTTGACTGGTTTGAGTTACCTGGTCTGACGCCGCTGATTGAAAATCAGGCTGATATAGCGGGGGATATTCATCAATATGCCGCCTATAGCTTGATTGCTTTGGTTGTACTGCATGCCTTAGGTGCTCTAAAGCACCATTTTATCGATAAAGATTCAACATTACTCAAGATGATTAAATTTAACCGAGGATAATATAATGAAAAAACAACTATTAGCGGCTTTGATTGGCGGGTCTTTACTGGCACCTATGGCTGCATCTGCTGCCGATTATGTGATTGATCGTGAAGGTGCCCATGCCTCTATTACCTTTAAAGTGAGTCACTTAGGTTATAGCTATGTGGTTGGCCGTTTTAATGATTTCAGCGGTGATTTCAGCTACGACGCTAAAAATCCAGCTGCAGCCAAAGTGAATGTAAAAGTGAACACCTTAAGTGTGGATTCAAACCATGCTGAGCGTGATAAACACATCCGTAGCGCTGACTTTTTAAATGCTGCTAAATTTGCCGAAGCGACTTTCGTTTCTACTTCGGTTGAAGATAAAGGTAATGGCGATATGGTTATCAAGGGTAACTTCACGCTAAACGGTGTGACTAAACCACTTGCGATTCAAGCGCATGCTGTGGGTGAAGGTCAAGATCCTTGGGGCGGATATCGTGCCGGCTTTACCGGTACTACCACCTTTGCGATGAAAGATTATGGCATCAAGATGGACTTAGGTCCGGCATCTGCCAATGTTGAATTAGATTTAGTGGTAGAAGGTGTGCGTAAGTAAGCACGCCATTTCTCCTGTAACAAAAAAGCGCTCTTAGGCGCTTTTTTGCTATTTATGGATAGGCACTTAGGCTTATTCTTGATCTTTTTCAGGCACAAAGCCTTCAATTTCAACGTCTTTACCTTCGAACAGGAAGGATGTCATTTGCTCTTCTAAAAACTTACGATCATCAACATTCATCATGTTGAGTTTCTTTTCGTTAATCAGCATGGTCTGTTTTTTCTGCCATAGGCCCCAAGCTTCTTTACTGATGTTATCAAAAATGCGTTTACCTAAATCACCTGGATACAGTTGAAAGTCTAGGCCGTCGGCTTCTTTATTTAAATATACGCAATTGACTGTACGCGCCATGATTATTCCTTACTGCTTACTGACTGTAGCGGTTATGAGTGACTCCAAATTGGCTAGCACACGCTCGGTTGCGGCGGCGAGCCCCACTTTGGAAGGTTGATTTATGTTATACCAGAGAGACTGATTTTGTTCCATGACTGCGCCCACGATCTGTTTACCCGCGGTTTGCTTGTTGTAGCCATTCGCGTGACTATCTAAATTCAGTAGCATGGGCTGAATATCTAAATGGAAATGGCTAAAGGTATGCCTAAAACCAATTAATGGTTCGAGTTGAGCGGCTTTATAACCTTGGGCTTCAAGCTCTGCATTGAGTGCGGCTTGAGTATTAAACTCGGGGAAGCACCAGAGTCCGCCCCAAATGCCAGCAGGAGGGCGCTTAGCCAAGAATACTTGATTATCTTTGAGCAAAACCAACATCCAAGCAGATTTCTCTGGGATAGTTTTCTTCGGTTTTTTACCTGGGAAATCGGTTTGCCTACCCATAAGTTGGGCCTTGCAATCGATAGCCACAGGGCAAGCGGCGCAATTTGGTTTGCTGCGAGTACAAATACTGGCACCAATATCCATCATGGCTTGGTTATATTTTTGAATATCCTGCTCTGGCGTTAACTGTTCAGTTAATTGCCAGAGTTGCTCCTCCACTGGTTTTTGTCCAGGCCAGCCCGCAATCGCGCCATGTCTTGCTAGGACGCGCTTAACATTGCCATCGAGGATCGGATGCTGCTGCCCAAGTGATAGGGATAGCACAGCACCCGCTGTCGAGCGGCCAATACCTGGCAGTGCTAGCACTTTCTCAAAATTCGTCGGGAATTGTCCTTGATATTCATCGCGGATCATCTTAGCGGCTTTATGCAGATTGCGAGCTCTGGCGTAATAACCAAGGCCAGTCCAATGGTGCAATACTTCATCATCCGGGGCGTTAGCGAGGGCTAATACATCGGGGAAACGCGTCATAAAACGCTGGTAATAGGGAATAACAGTCGCCACCTGAGTTTGTTGCAGCATAATCTCTGAAACCCATACACTATATGGGGTTTTATCTTGCTGCCAAGGGAGGGTTTTACGACCGTGGGTGTCGTACCAATTAACGATACGTGTTGCAAAGGAGGCTGTAGATTTCATCGGCGCAGTGTAGCGGGAGATAGGGCGGCAAACAAGTCACTCTCACAGGAAAAACAGTGCTAGATTCGCTCCGGCGAAGAATCTTGTTATACTTCGCCTCCATTAGTGCTTGCACTGTAAGTTGAACTTTGGATAATGCCCTTCTTTTTAGAGGGTGTTGTCCACGAGACGAGGCAAAAATGAGCGAAGTCACTACCGCTGAATTTAATGAAGAAGGCAAGTATCTGCGTAAGATCAGAAGCTTTGTCCTAAGAGAAGGGCGTTTGACTAAAGGTCAAGCGCAAGCCATTG
Source organism: Shewanella sp. FDAARGOS_354 (assembly GCF_002209245.2). NCBI lineage: Bacteria > Pseudomonadati > Pseudomonadota > Gammaproteobacteria > Alteromonadales > Shewanellaceae > Shewanella > Shewanella sp. FDAARGOS_354. The sequence continues at coordinate 4,960,526 of NZ_CP022089.2, forward strand.
AGACTCAGTGGCCAACAATGGGCTTAGATTACAGCCCAACACCATTGGATTTAGCCGAAGTTTTTGGCCGCGAAGCTGACACTGTACTGGAGATTGGTTTCGGTATGGGCGCTTCTTTAGTGCAAATGGCGCAAGAAGCACCAGAGCTGAACTTTATCGGTATTGAAGTCCATAAGCCTGGTGTTGGCTCATGCTTAAGTGATGCCGCTGTCGCGGGCGTGACCAATCTTCGTGTGTATCACCATGATGCGATGGAAGTATTAGAACATGCGATTGCCGATGGTAGCCTGACGCGTGTGCAGTTGTTCTTCCCCGATCCTTGGCATAAAAAGCGCCACCACAAACGCCGTATCGTACAAGCTGAATTTGCCGAATTGATCCGCCGTAAACTGAAGATTGGCGGCGTATTCCATATGGCAACCGACTGGGAAAACTACAGCGAACATATGCTGGAAGTGATGAATGTGGCGAGCGGTTACAAGAATCAATCTGCCGATGGTACTGTTGTACCGCGTCCGGATCATCGGCCACTCACGAAATTTGAAGCCCGCGGTCATCGCCTTGGCCATGGCGTATGGGATCTGATGTTCGAGCGTATCGCTTAATATCGTTATCTTTTTATTGGTTTTTTAACACAACGGGGAAAATCACTATGGCAACGAATCGTAGCCGTCGTTTACGTAAGAAAATGCGCGTCGATGAATTCCAAGAGTTAGGTTTTGACATCACTTGGACGTTCGATGCATCAGTCTCTGAAGCTGAAATTGATGCAACTGTCGATAAGTTTATTGATGAGGTGATTGAAGCCCGTAAGCTAGGCTTCCATGGCGGTGGTCATATCGAATGGGAAGGTATTATTGCGACCCAAACTATCGGCAAGTGCACCGAGGAAGATATCGCTGCTGTTAAGGCATTCTGGGCGGGTCAAAAAGTGACTCAACTCGAAGTTAGCGAACTGTACGATATCTGGTGGAGTTAATGCCAGAACAGGCGTTATTAGAGGAAGTGGTCGACAAAGTTCGACCCTTGCTCGGCCAAGGAAAGGTTGCTAATTATATTCCTGCGCTCGCCAATGTTGATGCTGGCAAATTGGGCATTGCCGTGACCACTATTGACGGTGAAACCATAGGCGCAGGCGATTACCTTGAGCCATTTTCAATTCAAAGTATTTCTAAAGTTTTCAGCTTAACCTTAGCGCTAACTTTATATGAAGAAACAGAAATTTGGAGCCGCGTCGGCAAAGAACCCTCGGGACACTCCTTCAATTCATTAGTCCAAGTCGAACTCGAGCGGGGTAAACCTCGCAATCCCTTTATTAATGCTGGCGCATTAGTCATCGCTGACTTATTACAGAGCCGTTTAGGGGCACCTAAGCATCGGATGTTGGAATTGGTCAGGGCGCTGAGTCAAAACGATAAAGTTTGTTTCGATAAGCAAGTGGCGGATTCTGAATATCAGCACAGTGCTCGCAATGCGGCCATCGCCTATCTGATGAAATCCTTCGGCAATTTTCAAGGTGATGTCGATACAGTGCTGCGCACTTATTTTCATTACTGCGCCTTAAAAATGAACTGCGCCGATCTATCGCGGGCGATGCTGTATTTAGCTAATCGCGGTAAAACCTTAGATGGCACTGAGCTTATTTCGCAAGTGCAGACTCGGCAGTTAAATGCCCTGTTAGCAACCTCTGGCTTGTACGATGGCGCTGGTGAGTTTGCCTATCGTGTCGGAATGCCTGGCAAAAGTGGTGTCGGTGGCGGCATTATTGCGGTGATCCCTGGGGAGCTCTCGGTCTGCGTTTGGTCACCCGAATTAGATAACCAAGGTAACTCCCTTGCGGGGACGGCGATGCTTGAGCATCTCAGCCAGCGTCTCGGACGTTCAATCTTCTGATTTACCTCTTTTATTAGCCCCCTTAGGCTAAATATTGGTGAAAATCACTAATCATCTATCGGTGCTAATTTTTATAACTCCATACTAATCATATTGTTAAAAAGTTGGCACATCTTCTGCTATTTGTCTTTTAGCATGTTAGCTTAGTCGAATTACTCAGATTAAAGGATGAACCACAATGAAAATAAATACGCTATTAACTGGAGTGGCATTATCGGGCGTTATTTTAGGTGCTTCTGGCTTGCAATCAGCACAAGCGAAAACCGAGCCGCAAATTGATGAGCGCTGTGAGGTTTCCCTTAATTATGATGTGAGAGTCGAACCTAAAAAATTAGTGATGAGCGAGAAGGGCGCCGAGAAGTATCGTATCGAGGTTGACAAGTTATACGTTGAAGGCAAGCAGGTAACCTTAACTGATAAGCAGAAGAAGCTAGTTAGCCAATATGCCGATGAGGTGTTAACTCAGGTACCTGAGGTGATTGAATTAGTCAATGAAGCGGTTGCACTGGCCTCTCAAGCTGTGAGTATGGCGTTAACGCCATTGATGGGCGATGCCGCTGGCGCTAAGTTTGATGAAATGATGGCAGGTGTGCAGAAGCGTGTCGATGCCGTAGCCTACAAGCAGGGCGATAGTTTTTACCTTGGTGCGACCGAAGAGTCGATGCAAAACACTTTTAACGATGAGTTTGAACAGGAAATAGAGCAAATCGTGCAAAACTCCATTGGCACCCTGATAATGAATATCGGTGGCCAAATTCTTGCCGGCGATGGTGAGTCCTTCGATGCTAAGATGGAGGCATTTTCACAAAAAATGGATAGATTAGGCGATGATATTGAGCAGCAAATTGAATCCCAATCCAAGGGGATTGAAGCGAAAGCCGACCGTTTATGTGACCGTTTTGAAAACCTGCTAGTGCTTGAAAATCAACTGCGTAAAGAAGTGCCTGAGTTAGCACCTTACGTGTTGACGCAAAACACTCACCACGAATTGCGTGAGTAGATATCGCAGAAGATATCTAAGGGAATAAACAGGTTTTTATGCTAGAACGTTTGCCTAGCTGGCAAAATGAATAAAGCAGTATAAATGATCAATGCCTCAGCACCTTTGTGTTTGGGGCTTTTTATTGGGGAATTGTTACCAAGCACCTTGATATTAATCCCAATGCTTGCGGCTATTTAGTGTGGAATGTTACATTCTTCAGACTAATGTTTGGTATACTCTTAAAATATAATGAAAAGCTGGCAACTCAGTCAGATAAAACACTCTACTTTAGCTGACTTTTTCGGTTTAAATCTCTACAACGAACCCATTTGCTGTGAGATATTAAGGCGTTATGGAATGCTGCATTCCTGCGTTATTCCGAAAGTTTAAATCACTGTCGAAACTGCTTAAGGCGACTTTCCATGTTAGAACTGTTAGAACCTATTGCGATTTTTACTCATGTGGCCAGAGCCGGAAGTTTCAGTGCGGCCGCAAGAAGGCTTGGGATCTCTAAATCTAAGGTTAGTACGCAGGTAGCCGATCTCGAGCATAGACTCGGTGTTCAACTGATCCAGCGTACTACTCGCAGCTTAAGTTTGACTGAAGCTGGGCATTTGTTATATCTGCAAGGTGAAGAGTTACTCCGCGATGCTGAGCAGGCGATTGCTAGCGTGCATAATTTAAACGATGCGACCCGCGGCGTGTTAAAGGTGGGTATTTCTCAGTCCTTTGGCGCTATGCATATCATTCCCGCACTGCCATCCTTTATGGCAAAACACCCTGAGCTCGAACTGCAAGTCAGTTTGCTTGATCATAAGGTGGATGTGGTCAGTGAAGGTTTAGACTTACTGTTAACTATGTCTGAGCAGCTTCCCCTTGGTATGGTGGCGCGACCTTTGATGAAGTGTCAGTTCCTACTCGTTGCCTCACCCGATTATATTGCTAAGCATGGCGAACCTTCGCGTCCAGAGCAATTAGTCGACCATAACTGCTTAGTGTATCAAGGTGAGTGGCATGAGCACAGCATGTGGCAGTTTAAAAAGGGCGATGATTACTGTGAGATAGGTGTCTCTGGTAACTTTAGGGTAGATAACGCTCCAGCTTTAAAATCAGCTGCGATCAGTGGCTTAGGGGTTGTATATCTTGCTAGTTACTTGATGGAAGATGAGATCGCTAAAGGTACCTTGGTGCCACTATTGAGAGATTGGCAATTGACTCATCATTTACCGCTACAGGCGGTGTATCCACGTCGTAAGCATTTAGCGCCTAAGGTGAGTGCTTTCATTGAGTTTATTAAAGACCATATTGGTAATCCGCCTTATTGGGATATCCCTTATGCTGAACTTTTCAGTGAGCGTCAGTAATTTTGGAAACATTGTTCTTAAAATGCGTTTAATGCGTTTTGGAAACGTTTGATGATATTTTAAGTTAAATGAAATCAGTTGCTTATATGTTTTTTTGTCTTGCATTTTAGTTTGGTTTTTTAGCATTGTCTAAAACAAGTTTTTGAAGCTTGTATTGAGGTCTGTTCTTAAATGAATACAATGATTGCCAGATGATTCGGAATGACCTGAGTCCTATGCTTTTATTGGAAATGACCCCTTTCGATATGAGTGTACAGGTCTGCAATATTGCGGTTTCGAATCACCGCCAGCAGAAGTTTGCGAACTAAAACAATGTTGGCTTTTAAACCATCATCCTAGTTTTTGGTTTACCTCAGCTTATTAGGCTGAGGTAATTTTTTTCTGATGGTTTAATCGTGGGAAATGAGTTTTGTCTCTCTGTACCCTAAAGTCACACCGAGTGTTAAGTATTGAGCTTAATTCATCAAATATAGTGATCCACAGTGAGATAGGGTTTTATGACCAAGCTGGTGATAAATCCAATAAAAAAGCCACTTGATAGTGGCTTTTTTATTGGCTGCGATTTAATCACTTCATTCGCAACGGTGTTCAAGGGAGACTAGCGTGAGCCTCCCAAGGTTTGAAGCTTAGGTTTTGTTAACACTGGCAATCCATTGATCGACTTGCTCTTCCAGCACATCCAAAGGCAGCGCGCCATTTGCCAAGACTAAAGTATGGAAATCCCGGATATCAAACTTATCACCCAGTTGTTTTTCCGTCTTGTGTCTCAGTTCGAGTAACTTAATCATCCCAACTTTATAGGCTGTGGCTTGCGATGGCATAACGATATGACGCTCCACCATTTTCTTCGCATCGGATTTTGCGTTAGGGGTATTATCGACGTAATAAGCAATCCCTTGTTCGCGGGTCCATTGCTTGGCGTGAATCCCGGTATCGACCACTAAACGGCAAGCTCGCCATAACTCCATCGCCAGTCGACCAAAATCGGAGTATGGATCGGCATATAAGCCCATTTCTTTCGGGAAAGACTCACTGTAGAGCCCCCAACCTTCGATATAGGCGGTATAGCCACCGAACTTACGGAACTTAGGAATATCCTTCAGCTCCTGCGAAATGGCGATTTGCATATGGTGGCCTGGGATCCCTTCGTGGTAAGCCAGTGCTTCCATTTGGTATTTGGGCATGGCCTTCATATCGTAGAGATTAGCGTAGTAGCTGCCAGGGCGAGAGCCATCGGGCGCCGGTTGTTCATAAAAGGCTTTACCCGCAGATTTCTCCCTAAAGGCTTCAACCTGTTTGACTATCATGGCTGCCTTTGGCTTGACCTTAAAGACTTCATCCAAGCGTGAGCGCATATTATCGATAAGCTTGGTAGCATCGGCTAAATATGCCGCCTTGCCTTCGGCGGTATTTGGATAATAGAACTGTGGATCATCGCGCATAAAGGTGAAGAATTCTTGCAAGGTGCCGTTAAAATTCACCTTTTTCATAATGGCGCGCATTTCATTATGGATGCGTTCCACTTCGGCAAGACCGAGCTGATGGATTTCATCCGCCGTCATGTGGGTAGTCGTCGTGCGTGCAAGGGCATTGTTATAAAACGCCTCGCCGTCGGGGAGTTTCCAAACCCCATCGCGGGTATCGGCCTTGGCTTCTAAGGTTTTGATATAGGCGATAAGCGTCTTGTATGCAGGCTCAACTTGCGAGACTAGTGCTTTTTCAGCTTCGGCAATCAGTTGGGCTTTTTCTGCCTCGGAGATGCTGAGTGCATTCACTTTTTTGCGAAAATCCGCCAACAGTGCACTGTCTTCGCCTTTATCGAAGGGGGCGCCTTTAATGATGTTTTGGCTGTCAGATATCACGTAACCGAACACAAATTTAGGCGCAATAATGCCTTTATCAGCGCGCACTTCTAGCGCCTGTTGCAGTTGGCTTAGGCGTTTGGGCACGCTATTTAAGCGGCTGATATAGGCCTTAGCATCGCTGACATCGGTGATCTGGTGTTGATTAATCAGGAAGGAGGCGATCATCGAGTGGCCGCCATGCATCTGATTTACTGGGTAGTTATGGTAACGCCACTGATAGTCTTTGATATCGTTATTCAGGTTTTGGGTGAGTAACGTCAGGCTTAGGCGAGTTTGGGGGTCAAGCTTACTCGCATCTAGTTGATTCACTTCGGCCAGTTGTTTCTTAGTGCGCGCCAATTCACGGGCATCCGCCTCGTCGCCAATGTCATCCCACTTATCATAGTCCTGCTTAATGCCCATATAGGTTTGCGCAATGGGGCTTGCCATGATGTTTTCCATGAAGATGGTTTCAAACAAGGCATTGGCTTTTTCTGACTCGCTTTGGGCTGCAACACTTGTACTGGTCACATTATGTGAGTCATTTAAGCTGGGCACTGCATAGGAAGGCAGTGCAAGCAGGACGGAGAGGGTAAATGCGACTAAGCTGATGTTCGTTTTTATTGGCATGATCAGGCTTCCTTAACAATGTTCAGGCAATTCTAAAGAAGCAGGGGAAAAATGTATGAATATAAATGTTAGAAAATGTGTTAGCCATAAAAGATGCTTCATCGAAGAAACTAGGCTAACACATTATTTATATGGGGAATTTAATCAGTGAATTAACAAAATTGCGTTAGTAAATCGTTCACAAACATGTGACCTTTACTGGTTAATTGCCAATGTTCAGCCGATTCGGTGAGTAAACCCCGTTGTTTGGCCTTTTCCATCCCATCCTTTAAGGTGTCTCGGTGTAAACCGGTTCTGTCTTCAAACTCTTGTTTAGGGATTGGCGTCATTAGGCGCAGACGATTCATCAAGTATTCGAGGGCGCGATCTTCTTGAGCGACTTTAGTTTGTTCGAAGGTATAGTTGCTGGCCGCTAAATAACCTTTAGGGTGTTTGATTTTGACCGTGCGAATGATGCGATTTTCTTCAGGTAAGGTCACTTTGCCATGGGCACCGCAGCCTATACCTAAATAATCGCCGAACTGCCAATAGTTAAGGTTATGCCGGCACTGATAGCCAGGTTTGGCATAGGCCGAGATTTCATACTGCTCATAACCGAGTGCCGCTAACTTTTGTTGCCCTTGTTCGTAGATCTGCCAGAGATCTTCATCGTCGGGCAGTTGCGGTGGCTTGGAGTGGAACAAAGTATTGGGCTCAATCGTTAGTTGATACCAAGACAAATGCGGTGGATTAAGTGCGGCTGCGGTATCGATATCTGCCATGGCTTCGGTGAAACTTTGATTCGGAAGTCCATGCATCAAATCCAAATTAAAACTTAAATAACCCGCTTGGCTGGCTTTTTGGGCGGCGGTTTGGGCTTCGTTTTGATCGTGAATTCGCCCCAGCAGATTAAGCTTATCCTTAGAAAAGCTTTGTACCCCAATCGATAACCGAGTGACCCCGGCGGCGCGGTAGGCACTAAAGTCATCGTGCTCTAGGGTACCAGGGTTGGCCTCCATGGTGATTTCAATATCGTCACTAAAGGGAATTAGCGCGTTGGCGCCATCCAATATCCTTTTGATTTGATTGGCATCAAATAGAGACGGCGTTCCACCACCAATAAAAATAGTGTGCAGCTTACGGCCCTGTACTAAGTGCAAGTCTTGGTGTAAGTCCGCTAGCAGCGCATCCACATAGGCCTTTTGGGGTAATTCGCCATTTTGCCCATGGGAGTTAAAGTCGCAGTAAGGGCATTTTTGTACACACCAAGGGATATGGATGTATAAGCTCAACGGCGGCAGGGTTAACTGAGGTGACACATTCACTGACATTATTGGGCGTTCCCGTCGGTAAATACGCCTTTTTCCTGCATGGCAGCAATCAGTTGCACTAACGCTTTACCACGGTGACTCAAGGCATTTTTCTCGTCACTGCTCATTTGGGCTGCGCTGCAATCATGGTGTTCTGGAATAAAAATCGGATCGTAACCATGGCCGTTGTCACCCCGTTGTACGAAATCGATTTGGCCTTCCCACGCGGCTTGGCAAATGATGGGCGTTGGGTCTTTCGCATGGCGCATATAGACTAAAACGCATTGGAATCTGGCCGTACGCGGCGCAGGATTATCCTTTAATGTGTCTAAGAGTTTTAACACATTGTCTTGATCCTTGGCATTCTCCCCCGCATAGCGCGCAGAGTAGATGCCCGGTGCACCTTGGAGTAAATCGACTTCTAATCCCGAGTCATCGGCAATGGCGGCAAGTCCAGTAATTTGTGCCGCATGTCTGGCTTTGATAATGGCGTTTTCGACAAAGGTGGTGCCCGTTTCGGCCACTTCGCTAACGTTAAATTGGCTTTGTGGCAGCACTTTTACGCCGTAGGCGGCGAGCATTTGATCGAATTCGGCAAGTTTACCTTTATTGCCACTGGCGAGGACGATTTGTTGCATGGGATACCTATTTCATTGAGCGATGTTTACGGCGGCAATGATACCCAAGCTGAGCGGTAAAGGACAGAAAAAGGCAGGACGATAATTGATATCGTCCTGCCTGTGAGGCTGAGATTATTCGACGTAGAACTTTTGTTTAAACTGTAGGTTAGTATTCAGCTGGTTCCTATACTTGATGGCGATGTTGAAATTAATCTCTTGATCGTCGCGGTATGGGACTTCAGCAATATAGTAAATGGCCTTACCTTCACGGATTTCTCTAAATTTTAAATCGATACGCGCATCGAGTAAGTTATTGGCAACACCGGTTATTTCAACAGGCACGGCGGGTGAGCCTTCTTCACTCGTATCTAATACCGCGATGTTGATAATACCTTTGTAGCTACTACGCTCAATGCCATAGGTTTTAGCAATACTGGGGGTCAGAAAGGTACTTCCTAACGCGATATAATGAATATCAAAATTACCGACGGTTTCTTTTTGCTCGGCATTAGCGACACCACAAAGGCTAGCTGTTAATGCGAGCATGATTAGGAGGTTACGTAACATAATGTTGTACCTTAACTTAATATGAGAGATTGCTTGATTATATGTATCTGAACCTAGACTTCCAACGCTGTGTTTATTCGAGCAGTGTCGCGATTTCTGTCGGGACGTTTTTAGGAGCGCTAATCCGTACCTGTTTATGGCGCCCCAATTCGCCCTTAAGGATGTGAACATCGCTTTTAGGGACTTTAAAGGCCTTGGCTAAATACTTGCTTAAATGGGCATTAGCCTTGCCATCAATAGGCGGGGCGGTAATGGCGACTTTTAACTCATCACCATGAAGCCCAACTATCTGATCGCGACTCGCTTTAGGTTGAATATACAAATTAAGCAGCAAGTCGCCTTGCTGCATAATGACTGCGCTCATTAAATCACGGCCCAAAAAGGTACGTATTGCGCCAACAGCATGTTGATAAAGTTCATGCCGATAATCACCAACATTACCGACAGATCTAAGCCTCCAATTGGCGGAATGATGCGGCGCACTGGGGCCAAAATGGGCTCGGTTAATTGCCCCATAATCATCACGATCGGATTATAGCCTTGATTGAACCAGCTCAAAATCGCCCGGATGATCAACATCCAAAACAGCAAAATGCCCGTCTGTTTGATGACAGTGACAAGCGCAAATACAAAGAACAGCACAATATCAATAGCGCCACCGGCGATAAGGCTCAATAGCAAGACTTTTACGATGACAACCAATAATGCCAACACAAACGAGGCTGTATCAAATCTTCCTATTGATGGGATCACTCGGCGCATTGGGGCGATGAGTGGGTGAGTTGCTTTCACGATAAATTGACTAAAAGGGTTATAAAAATCGGCCCGTGCCAAGGGGAGCCAGAGCCGCAAAATCACTACCATCAAATACAAATCGAAGAGTGTGCTGATCAAGAAGGTTAATGCATTCATCGAGATTTCTGCCTATATGAGTCCAATTAAAAACGCCCGTTATCTTTGTTTGAGCCGTCGGGAAAGTGGTTTAATTAAAATGTTTTTGCCATTTCTTCTGCGCGATTAATGCAGTTTTCCATGGCTTTTTTTACGACGCCACGGAGATCTGCTGCTTCGAATGTGGCGATGGCTTGCGCCGTTGTCCCACCTTTAGAGGTGACATTTTCCCGTAAATTACCCAGCGTGAGCTCAGGATTTTGTTTAGCCATCATAGCAGCACCAAGGGCGGCTTGCTGCACTAAGCTTCTGGCTTTGGCTTCGTCCATGCCCATTTGTTTACCCGCATCAATCATCGATTCCATCAGCAGGAAGAAATATGCTGGTGAGCTACCAGCAAGGGCAATGACTTGATTAATTTCAGATTCTTCATTTACCCACACTATTTCACCGCCGCTGGACATCAATCGTTCAGTAATGGCTTTTTGTGCATCCGATAGGGGTTGCGGTGCGTAGAGTCCCGTCATGCCGACGCCTATTTGCATTGGGGTGTTTGGCATAGTGCGAACCAGCGTGATGGGTTGTGCTAAATACTGGCTGTAGCGTTCAGCTTTAATCCCTGCGGCAATAGTAATGATCAGCTTGTGAGACATATCAATGTCTTGCAGTGCTTGGCAGACTTGTTCCATCAACTGCGGCTTAACGGATAATACGATGACATCGGCATCTTGGGCGGCGCTGGCATTATCTTGGGATACACGCACACCAAAGTCGTGAGCGAGAGCGTCGAGTTTACCTTGGCTTGGGTTGGTCGCCTGAACCTGTGATGCTGGATAACCGCTACGAATTAAGCCGCTGATAATACTACGGGTCATATTGCCCGCGCCGATAAAGCAGATTTTTTGTTGACTCATGTGTACCCCATAATGTCTGGCCTAGGGCTGAATCCTATGGTTCAGCGATGACAAAATTAGACCGGATAAAAATTTCTATTTAATGTCTCTTTACAGTATTTGGGCTTTAGCCTGTAAAAACAAGACCAAATACCGAGTCAGTCGCTATACCTTAGTTTTCAATCTGTGATAGCGACTGTTGGCAATGACCTCTTTAATGGCAATAGGTTTGATACTTATCGACTCAATTGATCGTTTCTTTTGAGGAATAATCCCGCTCTCCAAAGATGGCGCTGCCTATTCGCACCATGGTTGAGCCGCACTCGATAGCGATGTCCAAATCATTACTCATGCCCATTGATAGTGTATCGACATCGGGATAATGCTGTTTCAGTGTCTCGAATAACTGCTTGAGCTCGGTAAGTTCCCAGGTTTGCTGGGTAATGTTATCGGTTGCAGTGGGAATTGCCATTAAGCCTCTGAGCCTTAACTGCGGCAGTTGGCTGATGATATTGGCTAGCGGTAGCATTTGCTCGGCATCGATACCAGATTTTGTGTCTTCATCACTGATGTTGATTTGAATACACACGTTAAGTGGCGCAAGGTGAGTGGGGCGCTGCTCATTAAGCCGCTGGGCAATTTTTTCTCGGCTAAGGGTGTGCATCCAATCGAAGTGCTGGGCAACTAAGGCGGTCTTATTGGATTGTAGAGGCCCAATAAAATGCCATTCAATATCGGGATGAGTATCTTTTAGCGCTTCAATTTTTGTCGCACCTTCTTGAACATAGTTCTCACCAAAGCAACGCTGGCCTGCATTATAGGCGGCTATAATATCTGCGATAGGTTTAGTTTTACTGACGGCAAGTAAGCGAATAGTGTGAGGTAAGCGTGCGCATTTTTGCGCCGCTTGCGCGATCCTGCTCTGGGCGTGGGCGAGTCTGTCTGCTATTGTTGTCATGATGTAATTATCTAGTTGCAAGGATATCCCAAACTATGGAAATCACTGAGTTATTAGCTTTTAGTGTAAAACACAAAGCCTCGGATCTACACCTCTCTGCAGGGATATCTCCCATGATCCGTGTCGACGGTGAAGTGAGAAAAATCAATCTGCCCGCGCTCGATCATCAGGGTGTACACAGCCTTGTTTATGACATTATGAATGATAAACAACGCAAGGACTTTGAAGAACATTTAGAAATCGACTTTTCGTTCGAAGTCCCTAATTTAGCGCGTTTCCGTGTGAACGCCTTTAACCAATCTCGCGGCGCTGCGGCGGTATTTCGTACCATTCCCAGTGATATCTTGTCACTTGAGCAGCTAGGTGCGCCTGAAATTTTTAAAAAAATTGCCAGTTTTCCCCGTGGGTTAGTGTTAGTCACTGGGCCTACAGGTTCGGGTAAGAGTACCACACTTGCGGCCATGGTCGATTACATCAATGAAAACCGCCATGATCATATCTTAACCATTGAAGACCCAATCGAATTTGTTCATCCCAACAAGCAATGTTTGATTAACCAACGGGAAGTGCATCGCCATACCCACAGCTTTAACGCGGCACTGCGTAGCGCATTGCGTGAAGACCCTGACGTTATCCTCGTGGGTGAGATGCGTGACCTTGAAACCATTCGTCTGGCGATGACGGCGGCTGAAACGGGTCACTTAGTTTTTGGTACCTTACACACCACGTCGGCGGCTAAGACTATTGACCGTGTGGTTGACGTTTTCCCTGCCGGTGAAAAGGACATGGTTCGTACCATGTTATCTGAATCATTACAGGCGGTTATTTCGCAAACCCTGATTAAGAAAATCGGTGGTGGCCGTGTGGCTGCCCACGAAATTATGATGGGTACGCCCGCTATCCGAAATCTTATCCGTGAAGATAAAGTGGCGCAGATGTACTCCGCCATCCAAACGGGGATGGCCCATGGCATGCAAACTCTTGAGCAGTGTCTGCAAAACTTAGTTAACCGTGGCCTCATCACCCGTGAGGATGCCATGGCGAAGAGCTCAAACAAACAAGCGACGTTTTAAGGATTTATGATGGATGTCCGTCCGTTTTTAAAAGTCATGGTGGAGCGTAAAGCCTCGGACCTGTTTATTACCGCAGGGTTTCCGCCGAGCGCCAAAATCGATGGTGAGTTACGCCCGTTAGCCGAGAGTGCCTTCACGCCCGCGCAGTCTTTGGATTTTGTCGAGTCCGTGATGACGGAGGCGCAAAAGAAGGAGTTTCACACGACTCGCGAGTGTAACTTTGCTTTTGCGGTTAAGGAGTTGGGGCGTTTTCGCGTCAGCGCATTCTGGCAGCGTGAGTCTCCGGGTTGTGTTATGCGCCGGATTGAGACCAAAATCCCAGAAGTGGATGATTTAAAACTGCCACCCATTTTAAAAGATCTGGTGATGAGTAAGCGTGGACTTATCATCATGGTGGGGGGGACAGGGACCGGTAAATCGACTTCCTTAGCAGCATTAGTCGGTTACCGCAATGCCCATGCCCGCGGGCATATCTTGACGATTGAAGACCCTGTGGAATTTGTGCACGATCATCGCAAAAGTATCATTACCCAACGTGAAGTGGGCATAGACACTGAGTCCTTTGATGCGGCGCTGAAGAGCTCGCTGCGTCAGGCGCCTGATGTGATCCTTATCGGTGAAATTCGAACCCAAGAAACCATGGAGTTTGCGCTCTCCTTTGCTGAAACGGGCCATTTGTGTATGGCGACACTGCATGCTAACAATGCTAACCAAGCATTAGACCGGATTATGCACTTAGTGCCAGAAAGTAAACATCAACAGCTATTATTCGATTTGTCACTCAACCTGCGTGGCATTGTGGCGCAGCAGCTGGTGGCTAAAGTTGATGGCACAGGGCGCCGAGCGGCGATTGAAGTCTTGATCAATACGCCACGTGTCGCGAGTTTGATTGCTAAAAATGAACTGCATCTACTCAAAGAAACCATGGCCAAATCGAATGAGCAAGGCATGCAGACCTTTGACCAAGCTCTGTTAAAGCTCTATGTCGATGGGGAGATCAGTTATGCCGACGCGCTTCACCATGCTGACTCACCCAACGACTTGCGGTTAATGATTAAATTGCAAAATAAAGAACCCGCCAGTTCGAGCTTTATGGAAGGCGTGACCTTGGATATGGATTAATCCTATTTTGTCGTGTGTTAAAGCAGCTCGATTGAGCTGCTTTTTTATCAGCTAAAGCAATCGATAACTCCTTGTAGCTTTTATTTTTTTATTCAATATGATCTTTACCGTAGCAAGTGACGTAATAAGAATAAGTTCGCCTATCTTGGATCATTGAATAAGAAGGACATTATGATGAAACTCCCGCTATTTATCTTGACTAGCTTGATGAGCACCAGCGCTTTGGCGGCAACATGCCCAAGCTACCTTGATGTTGAAGTGCGTAAATTGCACTCAGAACAGAGCGTTAACTTATGTGAGCTCACTCAGGGTAAGCCTGTGCTGCTGGTCAATACCGCCAGTAATTGTGGTTATACGCCGCAATTTAAAGCCTTAGAAGCACTCCATCAACAATATAAAGATAAAGGGTTAGTGGTAATTGGTTTCCCTTCGGATGATTTTTTCCAAGAGGAGAATGATGAAAAAGACACCGCTAAAGTGTGCTACATCAATTATGGTGTCACCTTCACCATGCTCGCGACGTCTCCCGTCCGAGGTAGTGATGCTAACATTGTATTCAAATACTTAGGCGATAAAGCTGGCTCACCCAAGTGGAATTTCTACAAATACGTAGTGAGTGGCGATGGCAATACTGTGCAGCAATTTAATTCTAAGGTTAAACCCGATAGTGCCGAGCTTAAGCAGGCAATAGAATCCGTGCTTTAATGCCCAATTTATTCATTTACAAATTTTAAGAGGCTACTTTGGCTAGGTTTTCAGGATTATCAAAAGAGATGGGCCACGCAACGCGTGGCAAAGTGGGTGTGTTGTTACTTAACCTTGGCACGCCAGATGCGCCAACTGCATCGGCCGTAAGGCGTTACCTTGCAGAGTTTTTATCCGACCCTCGGGTGGTAGAAATTCCAAAACTCCTCTGGATGCTGATTTTACATGGCATAGTGCTGCGCGTTCGCCCAGCAAAGTCCGCGGCACTTTATCAAAAGGTGTGGACAGAAGCTGGGTCGCCACTGATGGATATCAGTTTGCGGCAAACGGCTAAATTGTCTGATAAATTAACCGCCGATGGTTATCCAGTGTCGGTTCACTTAGCTATGCGCTATGGAAACCCTTCAGTGGCAAACACGTTACAGGATATGCATAAGCAAGGGATTGATAAGATAGTTGTTTTACCCTTATATCCCCAATATGCTGCGCCGACAACGGGTTCCGCTTTTGACGCTATTGCCAAGGAACTTTGTCAATGGCGCTATTTGCCCTCGCTGCATTTTATTCATACTTATCACGATAACCCTGAGTTTATTGCTGCATTAGTCAATTCGATTCGTGCCGATTTTGACAAACATGGCAAGCCACAAAAGTTAGTGCTGTCTTACCATGGTATGCCTGAGCGTAATCTTCATCTGGGTGACCCCTATTATTGTTTTTGCATGAAGACCACTCGTCTTGTGGCTGAGCAATTGGGTTTGGCCAAAGATGAATTTGCAATTACATTCCAGTCACGTTTTGGTAAAGCTAAGTGGTTACAGCCTTATACGGATGCGACGATGGCGGCTCTGCCGAGTCAAGGTGTGCGTGATGTTGCGATTGTGTGTCCAGCATTTAGTGCCGATTGTTTAGAGACGTTAGAAGAGATCGTGGGCGAAAATGGCCATATCTTTACTCATGCTGGGGGGGAGAAGTTCCGTTATATTCCAGCGCTAAATGATAATGATGACCATATCAGCATGATGGCGAGCTTGGTTAAACCCTATCTGTAGACACTAATATCGTAGAAATAAAAAAGGATAGCTCAGGCTATCCTTTTGTTTTGATATCGCTCATTAGTCGCCGAAATGATTTTCAAAATAGCTTTCGACAATCAATACGGCTGACACAGCATCAACTTGACCTTTGGTGAGGGCTTTGAAGCCGCCGAGTTCAAATAGCCTAGCTTTTGCATCTGTGGTGGTGAGTCTTTCATCCTGAGTGACAATTTTGACCCCAAACTTAGCGTTTAGTCGGTTGGCAAATTTTCTTGCTCTGTGGGTCATTTCTTGTTCTGTGCCATCCATGTTGAGCGGTAAACCCACGACGACTAAATCGGGTTGCCACTCTTGGATGAGTTTGGCTATTTCATCCCAATTTGGAATGCCATCAACGGCCTTAAGAGATAAAAGTGGTGTTGCGCTGGAGGTAATTTGTTGCCCTACGGCAACGCCGATGCTTTTTGTCCCAAAATCAAAACCTAACACGGTTTTAGTATTCATCTGATATTAACTCGTTAAATAAAGTGAGATTAGGCGTGGCCTGCCTGTGTTGAAAGTTGCCAAGCCTCAAATCCCAGTGAACGGCTAGCTTGTTGCCATCTATCTTCGTGGTTTACTTCAAAGAGTAAGGTGTGATCGGCGGGGATCGTAAGCCAAGAGTTATCGGCAAGTTCTTGCTCTAACTGATTTTTACCCCAGCCAGCATAACCTAATGCCACGAGAAACTTATCTGGCGAGCGCTTACTGCCTATAGCGGTTAATACGTCTCGAGATGTGGTAAGCATCAGTCCCGAGCCTAATTCCGTACTATTGGCCCAATAGGGTTGGGAAGTATGTAGTACAAACCCTCTATCTTGGGAAACTGGCCCGCCCATTAAGACTTGCGATCCCATCGCAAAATCGGCAGACACTTGCTCTGTTGGGAGATCCATCTGCTCGAGCAAGGAGTTAACTTCAATGCCCAGCGGTTTATTTATCACTAGTCCCATGGCGCCTTTTTCATCGTGCTCACATAAATAGATGACGGTGCGCTCAAAAAAAGTGTCATCGAGTGATGGCATGGCGATTAAAAAATGGTTCTGCAAACTCTCCATTAAATGCTCCGTTCAGCCCACATGCATTGATCGATAGATAAAATCCAGCTACTTAGGATCGTGGCGTATCAACCGCCGGCTAATTTGACTTTATAGTTTTGTTTTTCAAGCAACTGTTTGAGTAGTTCACGGTTATCGGTTTGCACTTCGATCGTGAAATCTTTAACCGTCCCACCACAACCACATTGTTTTTTAAGTGTTTGTGCTAGTGCTTTTAAGCCAGCATCGTCAAGCCCTAGGCCTGAAATGACCGAGACACCTTTACCTTTACGGCCTTTGCTGTCTCTGTGGATACGCACAATGCCATCGGATGCGGGGAGTGCTTTTGCTTCTGGTTCGGCAGTAATGCGACCTTTATCAGTGCTGTATACTAAGGAAACGTTGGGATCTACTCTCATAAGTCATCTTTTATCTGAATGTAAACTGCTTAAGTCTATCAAATTCATTATGCTTCGTGGAGGTAAAAAGTAGAGGTAAAAAAAGGCCACAGACAGAGACTGAAAGTGGCCGAAGGTAAATGCTAGCTCTTTGCAGGGAAGTAGCATGTTTTCAAATGGAATTTATAGATGTTGCAAAACCATAGCGATTAATGCCAATGCGGTGAGTAGGGCGCAGGGCATAATAAAACGATGTAATTTGGGAAGTGCAATTAAACAGGCTGTGGCAACAAAACCAAATGCGGCAATTGTGGTGTAGTCTGCACCATTTGATACAGCTTCGAATATCAGCCAACTCATTACAATCAAAGGCAAAAACAATAACATCATCGGGAGATGAGGCGTGAGTTTATTGTTATTGGTGTCGATTGAGGCTTTTTGTGGCGCTAGCCAGAAAATTGCTGATGCAACAATCAATGCGCTAATGAACCAGTACATGTTATTTATCCCTTAATCGCTTTAAGTGATAATCATTATCATTTAAATCGATTGCTGAAGTCAAGCTGAATAACGCTCTGCTTTTCATTATATTGAGTTGTAGAATCGGCCATTGCTCTGTAAGCTAAATTTATTTATCGGCTCATTTGTGTTCTTTACGAAATCCAAGGAAATCACCATGAAAAATTTTATCGTAGGGTTAGCAGTGCTGGCCTTGAGTGCTTGTAGTTCTCTTAAGTCTGGTTGGGACTATGATCCCAGTGCCAATTTCTCTCAATACAAAACCTATGCTTGGGTAGCACAAAAGACTGATGCTTCAGGTTATCATCTCGATGGTCTGATGGATCAGCGAGTGCGTGATGCAGTTAATGCACAACTTTCTGCTAAGGGCATGACGTTAGTCGATGCAAAAGACGCTGATGTCCTAGTTAACTATCTGACTAAAATCGACAAAAAGATTAATGTAGATACTTTCAATACCAACTTTGGCTATAACCCTTACTATGGTCCTGGTTGGGGATGGGGTGGCAACATGCAAACTCAAACCACGGTGAGAGAATACGAAGTTGGTACGTTGATCATTGATTTAGTTGATAATAAAACAGCTAAGTTAATATGGCGTGGTTCGGTGGCTGACACCATTCGTGATAAAAATACTCCTTCTGAAAGAGTCCAGCTCATCAATGATGCCGTTGGAAGTGTCATGGCGAATTATCCTCCGAAACCTGAAAACAAATAATTTACTTTTCGTCTAAAAAAGCGGCTATTAGGCCGCTTTTTTATGGCCAAAATTTAGGCTTGAATGACGTGATGTTGAGTTTTCTACAAAATTTCAAAGTTTAATTGATTATGCTTTATTAAAACTTATCAAAAAGTAAGCTTAATTGAATGCGGCTGGCAACTGTCTGTTAGTTAATTTATTGTTATTTAAGGAGTGTAGTGTAGCGTGATATTGAAAGTTAGAAATGACTAATACATAAATGGTATCAATAGATTAAATATTCTAATGACAAAATTTAAATAATCTCATTATCCAGCCCGTGGATTATCAGGCAAAATCCGTTTTTTATGCATGGGTAATAAGTAGTTTAAATGCAAGAAGCGCAATTTATCGGATTATTATGGCTGATTGGGATTTTGGCTGAGGCCATGACTGGGGCATTAGCAGCTGGCCGTAAGCAGATGGATTTATTCGGCGTAGTCATTATCGGTTGTGCTACCGCTATTGGTGGCGGCACCTTACGAGATATGTTACTTGGAAATTACCCTTTGATTTGGGTCGAGAATGTCCACTATCTAATTGCGATTGCATTTGCATCTTTGTTAACTGTCGCGATTGCGCCAGTTATGCGTTATTTGTCTAAGCTGTTTTTGGCCATCGATGCCTTAGGCTTAGCGGTGTTCTCAATTGTTGGCGCGCAAAAGACCCTGATGCTTGGTTTTAGTCCAACTATTGCGGTCGTTATGGGATTGGTTACCGGTGTTTTTGGTGGTGTTATTCGCGATATTCTTTGTAATCAAGTGCCTTTGATTTTTAAGAAAGAGCTCTATGCGGTAATCTCACTCTTTACGGCGGGGTTATATATCACGCTAAACGCCTATCAATTGGCTGAGTGGATTAATCTATTAATTTGCTTAAGTTTTGGATTTAGCTGGCGGATGTTAGCATTACGCTATCATTGGTCTATGCCTACCTTCGACTATCAAGCCAACGGCGACCAACATACGCACTAATAAAAAATAGGGCATTAAATGCCCTATTTTTATGCTTATTACTGTGCTTGAATGGTTTTTAGCGCCTCTAGCGCGGCATCATAGTTTGGATGCTGGGCAATGTTGGGTACTAATTCTTGGTACTTGAGTTTACCTTCGGCATCGACGATGAAAATCGCCCGT
Source organism: Shewanella sp. FDAARGOS_354 (assembly GCF_002209245.2). Lineage (NCBI taxonomy): Bacteria > Pseudomonadati > Pseudomonadota > Gammaproteobacteria > Alteromonadales > Shewanellaceae > Shewanella > Shewanella sp. FDAARGOS_354. The sequence goes on from NZ_CP022089.2 coordinate 4,980,262, forward strand.
GCAAGTAAGCCATAATCTTCAATTAACAGACCATACTTCTCGCCAAAATCACGCCAAACAGAATCGGATAACACTTTAATATTTTCAACATTCTCAACTTTACAAAAACGTTTTTGCGCGAAAGGTAAATCCGTGCTGATGGTTAGCATGACGACATCATCAGAAAAGTGGCTGACCTCGCTATTAAAGCGTTTAGTTTGTAACGCACAAACACCCGTATCCAAGCTAGGCACTGCACTAATCAGGATGGTTTTTCCCTTAAAGTCGGTTAAGTTGATTGGATTGAATTTATCATCAACGACTTTAAATCTTGGGGCCATTTGCTCAAGTTGAGGTAATTTTCCTTCTAGGGTGACAGTCTTTTCACCCATCATTACTTGGGTTTTATTGCTGGCAATCGCCATTGGGCTGAGCAGCATTAAACTAAAAACACAGCCAGCGGCCAGAAATGAAACATACTTTGGCATATTCTCTCTCTTACTCAGATATGTGTGCATATTCGGTTAAGGTACGCCAAAATCCGGCTTATCACCATAAAAAAGGCCGGTTTTCACCGGCCTTCTAATATCACTGCTGATTATTTGCTCTCGGGCAGTTGTTTTACATGAATATCCATTTGTGGAAATGGAATTTCAATATTGGCTGCATCAAGCGCATTTTTGATTTGTTCTAAAATCTCGAAACGAGCTGTCCAGTAATCCGCCGTTTTTACCCAAGGACGAACTACAAAGTTAATTGAAGAATTTGCTAGTTCAGACAGACCCACGGTGTAACCCGGTTCTTTCAGCACATATTGGTTGTTATCTAAAATCTCGGTCAAAACTTTTTTAGTCTGGGCAATATCCGCAGAATAAGACACGCCAATGACTAAATCGATACGACGATTTTCTAAGGCTGAGTAGTTGGTGATCGTGCCATTCATGATTGAAGAGTTGGGCGCAACGATAACCTTATTATCTGGCGTGCGTAATTTAGTTGAGAAAATGGTGATTTCATCAACAGTGCCAGCAATACCAGCAGCTTCAATATAGTCACCCACGCGACATGGGCGGAATAACACCATTAACACGCCTGAAGCAAAGTTAGATAATGATCCTTGCAGCGCTAAACCTATCGCTAAACCGGCGGCACCGATAACCGCGACTAAAGATGCGGTTTGCACACCAATTTGGCCTAAGGTGGCGATAATGGTGAAGACAAACACAACAGCCCACGATAAGTTGGCTACAAAAGAGACCACCGTTGGATCAACTTTGCGGCTGTTGAGTAGCTTTCGCACTACCTTTTGCGCAACGCCGGAAAAATATTTACCGACAAAAAAGATAACAAGGGCAAATAAGATCTTCACTCCATAGGTCATGATCAGATCTGGAGCCTGCTTTAATAAGCCTTCAAGGTTTTCCATTAAATTACTCCCTAAAAATACGCTAACAAAACTACTTATTATTGACGAAAAATTGTACTCGTCGATTTAATCTGCGACCTTCGCTGGAACGATTATCTGCTACTGGTTCAGATATACCTTTACCGACAACGGTAAAGCGATTTGGGTTGAATCCATAGTCTTCAACCAAAATTTGTTTCACATTTTGCGCACGTTGAAGTGATAACTGATAATTAAACTCAGGTGTGCCGACAATATCTGTGTGCCCAACCAAGATTAAATGAACATCAGTATTTGACTCTAAAAATGCTTTGACTAAGGCTAATGCTTTCCACTGCGATAAATCTACCTCTGCTATCGCAAACTCAAAATACACAATGGCTGTCTCAATATGATGACAATCAGGAGCTGAATAGGTGCTGGGGTCATTGAGATTACATTGAATATTAGTGGCCGTGGCTTCGACTTCATAAACACAGCCATTTGCCATCACCGTAGTGTTAGTGGTTGTGTTGGGGCAGGCATCTTTAATATCGGGCACGCCATCTTGATCTGTATCCTGCCACGCATAAGCTGGTAGCATTAGGGTTAAACTCAATGCTAAAGAGGCTAGTTTAATCCATTGCATTACGGATATATTCACCACAAATCACCTTATGTTTAATATCTAGCAGTCAAAATCACTAGGAGATTGGCATTGCTTTAGCAGGAGCATCCTAGTTGGCTATTGTAGCTTTTAAACGTTATAACGCCAAGTTTTGCCATTTATTCGATATAAATCAATTATATCAGATTAAATTTTGCATTAGGTTGTATGTTTTATCGGCAGCTATATCAGCAAGCTATACAATTTTTTTCTTTAAGGCTAGAGTCGCGAGGCGTGTTTGATATGCGCATAGGGGATAGGCAGAAGAAGTTGAGGACAAAATGATAGATTTACGCAGTGATACTGTAACCCAGCCTACTGAGGCAATGCGTTTAGCCATGGCGAGGGCTGAAGTGGGTGATGATGTTTATGGTGATGATCCGAGCGTTAACCGTTTACAGGACATGGCCGCCGAGATGTTTGGTTTTGAGGGAGCACTTTTTACGGCATCTGGCACCCAAGCCAATCTACTGGCTTTGATGTCGCATTGTGAGCGCGGGGATGAATATCTATGCGGTCAGCAAGCTCATAACTATAAATTTGAAGGTGGTGGTGCGGCGGTGTTAGGTAGTATTCAACCACAACCGCTAACAAATCAATTAGATGGGACTATTGCTCTTAGCGAAATTGAAGCGGCAATCAAGCCTGATGATATTCATTTTGCCCGAACGCGCTTGCTGAGTTTGGAAAATACTATCGGGGGGAAAGTGTTGCCCCAAACCTATCTTGCCAATGCGCAGGCACTGGCTTTTCAGCGCGGTTTAAAAATTCATTTAGATGGTGCAAGAGTGGCTAATGCCGCAGTGGCACAAGGGATCGCTATTGCTGATATCGCCGTACACTTTGATTCTGTTTCGATCTGTTTATCAAAGGGATTATGCGCGCCAGTCGGATCGTTACTCTTAGGCGATGAACGCCTCATTAAAAAAGCGACGCGTTGGCGAAAAATGCTTGGTGGCGGTATGCGTCAAGCTGGGATTCTAGCAGCTGCGGGGGAGTTAGCTCTAACTGCGCAAGTTGAAAGATTGGCAGATGATCATCAAAACGCTGCATATCTGGCCCAACAGTTAAGCCTATTAGACGAGTTTGAAATTGACTTGCCATCCGTTCAAACCAATATGGTGTTTGCAACCTTAGCTTCTCATATCGATGAACAGGCCTTAGCGCAACGCTGTCGTAATGAGGGCATTTTGATTAGTCCTGGGCGTACCATACGTTTTGTTACCCATAAAGATGTCTCGCGCCAGGATATTGATAAAGTACTGCGGGTTTTTAAATTACATCTGCAGGCGTAATTGATTAAAGTCCAAGTTAAACCTTGGGCTTTTCTTTGTTTTCAGTTCAGCCTATTGCGGATTTAAAAATCAATCGTTGAATTGTGAACCAGATGCAAGGCGAATTTTTTAAGCCTATCTATACTAAAAACAATAACATTAAACCATCAAGGGAAAGCTAGGTTGAAACCTAATAATACTAATAAAGGGGTTGATTATTGGACAAAACGGATAAGTGAGTTGGAAATGCCAGCGCTTTGTTCCACCGTCCAAACGTTAGAAAAGCTTGCCAAGGATGACGTTTCTTCACTTGCCTTATTAGGGCGTAGCGTGATGCATGATAACGCCCTCACATCACGTATTTTGCGGGTCGCAAATAGCGCTATTTACCATAAGGGCAGTACGCAAATTTCTACTGTAAGCCGAGCCGCTATTGTGCTTGGTTTTGATGCAGTTCGTAATATTTGTATCACTGCACAATTATTATCTAGCTTGTTAGAAAGTAAAAACCTCTCGCCTTCAGTATATCAAAGATTAATCAAATTAATGGCTAAGGCATTTCAAGCTGCGATGTTAACTCGGATGATGCTCAGTCATTATGATGATGATATTCAAGAGGAGGCCTTTATAGCCTGTTTGCTTTTTCATATTGGTGAGAGTGCGTTTTGGAGTATCGGGGGAGAATTTACCGAAACCCTCGATAGCCAATTAACGAAATGTGAAACTCCAGCAGAAGAGCGAACTCTTATTCGTGAATCATTAGGTACCTCTTTTTCACAACTAACCCAGAGTATTGCTCGCCATTGGGGATTGGGGGAATTATTGATCCAAGCGGTAAATAATCCCGATGACGCTCGTCCTGAAATACGCTGCATATTTTTAGCGGATAAACTTTGCGAAACGCTCTCTGTGGCGATACCAGATCAGATCGATCTTGAGAAATTTATAACTCAAGCGGCCAACTTTACCGGGCTGGATGAGAGTGAATTTACCTTAAGAATGCAGCGTTGTACCAAGGCGACCCATAAATTAGCTGAAGCCTATGGCGCTAAAGTGTTGATTGACTATCTACCTGATCCCAAGAGGCTCGATAAGCTTGAGTCTCGTTTGCCAGAAGTAGAACTACCGATTTTTGCCGCCAATTTAAATATCCAATTAGCTAAACTGCGTGAGCTTACAGCTTTTGCAATCAATAAAGCCGATTTTAATCAAATCATGCAAACCGTACTTGAGGGTATTTTAGAGGGGGTTGGAGTTGATCGCTGTGGTGTGTTGCTGTTGTCTCCTAGCCGTAAACAGCTACAGCCAAGAATTATGCTTGGCAGAGATGCAGAGGAAATGAAACGATTATTTATTATCGAACTTGGGGATAAGAAGGGGTTATTTCCAATGGCGATGGAGCATAAGGAGTCACTTTGGGTTGATAATCCGAGTGCCAAAAAATGGCAAGAACAATGTCGTGAGTTAAAAGTGCAATTGCCAGAGTCGGGTTTTTTAGTGGCGCCCTTGTTGGTGGATAATAAAGTGATCGGCTTTTATTATGCAGACAGAGGACCATCTGAGAGGTGTTTTACAGAAGTGGATTTTCAAGCTTTCATCCACTTCTCACAGCTGGCAAATGTGTGTTTTACCGTGTCCTTAAAATAACGATTTACTGTGCTTTTTTAATTTCAGCAGTGATTTTTTTCGCTATACCATTGGGGATGGGAAAACTTAAATGATATTGAGCTATTTTCCATTCTCCATTGGTTTTGATTAATGTTCCTGTACCACGACTCACGCCATAACTCGGACTATTGAGCAGTTCGTCGAACAGAATTACATCACCATGTTGCACTAAATGGCGCGAAGTTAAATCGTAGCGCCAGCCTTTTGTGGGACGGGAATAGTGTTCAAATTCTGCCATTCCCCAACGTTCATTCGCATCCGTTCCGATAAAAATCCCATCCTGACGATACAGTGAAAAATATTTATCCCAATCGGCACTACTGGAATATTGATTCAATTGATCAAGTACTTGAGCTGCGGCTTGTTCATCGGCAGATGGGACTGATATGCCGCTTGTTGCTGGTATGATGGCATTACTATCATTAGCATGGTTATTCGAGCTGAAGAGTAACGCGACCACAACAAGAATGAACATAGTGGTACAGAATCGACTTGAATTTTGCCGAGTGGCATTATGCGAAGTGGCTGAAAGATGTTTGTATTTAGCTATTATTGTCATAGGGTATTCCTTGTGTTTATTACTTTGTAATGACATCAGTGCCAATTGAGCGGATCAACTTGATAGAAATGACTTAATTCTCGGTAAAGTGCTGGATGTTCTTGGTTGAGTTCTGCTGGTTTTTCAAAAAAAACTTCGGTCGCTACGGCAAAAAATTCTGCTGGGTTGGTAGCCCCATAGCCATTAAATAGGGCTGGTTTACCGACGGCAGTATCTTCAACTAGTTCATTAAATGCTTGATTAAATACGCTTGACCAAGACAGATAATCTTGGCCACGAGCTAAAATTGGGGCGCCATTGGCGTGGCCATCCTCTTGATCTAATTGATGGGCAAACTCATGGATGACAACATTGTTGCCATCGTGTGGATTGGCAGCGCCTTCAAGCGTATTTTTCCATGAAAGTATTACTTGTCCCTGCTCCCATGATTCTCCAGCGAGTACGTTACGTTGCTCCCTGATTAAGCCTGATGGATCTTGTCGTTGGCTGTCGACTATAAATGCATCGGGGTAGACCAAAATTTGTCTTAGTTTAGGGTAGAAATCGGTCTTGCGATTAAGTAGCAGTAGGCATGCTTGGGCAGCAATAGTGACTCGAATTTCATCGGTTATGAGTAAACCATCGCAGCCAACAAAATGCTTTTCATCTAAAAATACCTGAATATGACGTTTAAGTTGCAATTGAAGATCTGCAGGTAATGCATGAAAAAATGGAAGTCTTCTTTTTAGTATTGCTCGCCAAGTCTTTGGAAAGGGGCTTGCCATCACTTGTTTACGACGGAGGTTTTTGCGCCAACGACTGGAGGCCAACCAAGCAATCGCACTGAGGCCAAATATTAGAATCGTTAAACTGGCGAGCATAGTCCCTCAGTGTGTTATTGGTGTCAGTTATATTAGCTAATGGGGATTGAGCGTACTGAACTCAATCCTTTGGTTAAAAATAAAACGCTTTCAGTGAGCGGCTTAATGCGGTACGAGTGGTGTTAGTGAGCGCCAATGAAGACTTCTGTGCGATTTCGCCCTGCTAGTTTGGCACGATAGAGCGCCTCATCAACATGGCTTATCAGCTTGTTTGCATCGAGTAATTGCGGAGGTTGCCAGCAGGCAATTCCTAAGCTAATGGTGACAATCCCTATGTTTGATGAGCCTTGATGGGGAATATGCAAGTCTATAATGGTTTCGCGCAGATGTTCGGCAATTTTGTAAGCATCTTCAATATGGCTTGAGGGCAAGAGTAACATAAATTCTTCACCACCATAGCGAGCTAGAATATCTGTGGGACGTTGTAGAATTGCTTTGGTGGCCTCGACGATCTGTTTTAAGCATTGATCACCGACCACATGGCCATATTGATCATTAAATTCCTTAAAGTGATCTAAATCGAACATCACAATACTCAATGGCATATTATGATCGTTGGCGTAACTCAATTCTTTTAGTATTTGGCTATCTAAATAGCGGCGATTATAGCATCCAGTGAGTCCATCGGTTTCTGCCATCGCTTTAACTTGAGCTGCGTAGGTTTTTAGGGTTTCAAGTGAACTCACCATTTGTTGTAGTTCAAGGTTATCGGTAATCGGCATTTGGGTATCGAGTTTTTCATTGGCGATGGCATTCATTGCATCACGAGTCTCAATCACGGGTTTAATAATACCTTTAGCAATAAAGTGCCAACTGGTGAGCCAGATAAAAAAGCAATAAAGAATACCTCCACAAAAGATGAGGATGACAAACGAGGTACTATCACTCTTGAGATCGGTGCCTGCGATCTGAATTTCTTCTTCAACATGGTTGACTAACTCTTGGGTGAAGGTTGCTATTTGCCTCGCTGCACTGGCTTGATAGCCAAAATGAGCATTGGCTATTTGAGTACTTTTTAAGGCATTACGGGATAGCTCAAATAGGTTGTCATTGCCAACCATGTTTTGTTTTATTTGCGATAACCAGTTGAGATAAATTGTATTACTCGAATGCATAGACGCGACGATATTTTCCATTTGAATAAGTCGTCGCATCGCTTCCCGTTGAAGGTGATTTAACGTCGCTATATTTGGGGTATTTTTTACTTCATCTAATAACACAAACAGGTGCTCACCTTGGTGCTGGTACTCCGAAATTGCTTGATGTTCTATCTGATTGTTGGTAATTCCACTGAGATCTTTATGGTTAACTAATAGAGCGAATCGTTCATGGGTCTGATTCAGTTGAGTCTGCATTTCATCAGAAAATGCTGATGACATACCGGCCAAATTTGTTTGAATATTTTGTGCCTGTAACTTTGCCTGTAAAGCACTGTCTGTAAGCGTATTGAGCAATGGGAGTTGTTGCTGATAATAAAGCTGAGTATCAATCGTTGTGTTTAGGGCTTGATACATCTTGGGAGTGGTTTCAAGACTTAGTAATACTTTTGTATCTTTTAACAAATGCTCCCATTGATTAGTTAACTCTGAAAGTAGGGACAGTCGTTGTTGCTCAGTATCATAGTGGTTTAATTCTGTGGTGATAATTTGCAACCTTTCACTGTTTTTCGCTAGTTGCAGCGCAGTGGTGACTTTTACGACATCACTATTTACCAGTTGCTCAATTTCAGTTCTCAATTGTTGTGACAATAGGATAGCGATAATGCCATTGAGTAACGCCATGCCGAGAATAATATAGAAGGCTAGCGTAATTTTCTGTTTAAGACTGGTCAGTCGTTTTGAGTTCATTTGTTTTTCTTGTCGATTGCAGGGACTTCCCCGTAGGTGTTCTGCAAATGTTTAATTTTGGTGCTTAACTCAATAAAAATATCTGTACTATTGGCTTCATGCTGGCTTGCGGCATAACAAGCATGGCTTAATTCTGGATAAATCTGCCCCATTGCTGTAGTGGTAAAGTGTCCTACTTCCAATACTTTAGTCGACCAGAACAAGTTAGCAATATGGCTTGCCTCAAATGCACCAGCAACAGACCTTTTTGAAGCTTGTTTAAATTCGGGAGCCGTAACGACATCCATTCGGCATGGATTTCCGCCGCCAAGTGCATAGGCATATTGGGCTTCAAAAGTGCCCATATATTTGAGTAACCAATAGGCGGCTTGTGGATTTTTACTGTCGTAGCTCACCGCAAAGGCATAGGCACCATTGTAAGGAGTTCCTCCGGGGACTTGAGATACCCCAAGTCGAGCACCAGGTATATTGGCTTCAACTTTAAAAGAGGCTGGCCAAAGGTTGTTATAGGCAAAGGGCCATATGGCTACCTGTCCCGTCGCCATAGCATTCGCGGCTTCATTAAAGGCAAACTTATCATCAGCAGGATAGGCATAGGGCATTAGTTTGCGATAGATTATTCCTGCGGTAATTGCCTGTTGATTGACACTCGGAACTTCAAAGTGAGTCAGTTTTTTTTGTTGATCATAAATAGGCCACATCCAAACGCCGCCTAAACTCCAAATAATGCTGGAAAACTCATCGTTAATATGGGGTTTATTACCCGACATCAACGCTAGGCCATAAAAGTTATGGGTCAATGGTTTGTCTGCAAGGAGTTCACCCGCTTTTCGCGTAAAGAAGACGGCTTGATCTTCTAATTCTTGAAAGTTGGTCGCGGGTTTGAGTGGGTAGCCAAACCGTTGTTGAAAGTGAGACTGTTCGGTTTTATTTTCAAATAAATCGGCGCGGTAATGACTTCCCATTACGTAGTTATTATAGGGAATTGCGTGCAATTCTCCGTGGTAGGATAAAATATTCAGTAATGATGGATAGTAGGGTTCGAGGTAGCTTTCCATCGCTTTTTCACCATCGGGATCATAGAGTTTTGCTAATTCCAACAGGGGGACTGTATAGCCGTTTGCCGCCCATTCTTTTGCCCAGCCAGCCTCCATAGTGAGCAGATCGTATTTTCCTTCCCCCATTAATAATGCGTGGGTCTGAAGTTCGAACATGCTTTCAAGTTCGGTGCTAATCACATTGACTTTAACACCGGTTTTTTCGGTGAATTTGGGTAGCATTTGTTGGGTGAGATAGTCAGTCCAAAAGCCTTTTTCGGCAACTAAAGTGATTGGCGTTTTATTCGGCAAGGGGGGAATTTGATCCAAAGAAAACTCCGCTAAGGCGGGAGGTGCTAGCGTTAATCCCAGTCCGAATAATAGGATAGACAAACGTGTTAACAAGAATAACTCCTTAAATACTCGGGCTATTGATGCTAATCAATAGCATTAATCAGCTCAGCTGTACATTAAGGATAGATTTGTAAAAAAAATTGACTCAATTTTTTATCGGTTTTTTTAGACAAAAAAAGTCCGATGACCTAATTAATTCAGATCATCGGTAAAGGGTGGGAGATGGTGCGCAATTAAGCTTGTTTTATTTGCTGTTCGCGCATCTGCCTCAATGCGGTTGGCAAAGCATAATGTTGTTCAATTAAAAAACGGATCAATTTAGATTTAGAAATATCACTTTCCTCTGAGAGCGTTGCTAAATGGGCTATTGCCGCCTCACTCAGTGAAAATGTGGCTTTGCGGTAATGTGGCCGTTCGTCGTCAATCGTGGCATCAAGGGGTCTTGATGCCGTTTGTGGTCGATGCAAAGTCACCACATTGGAAGTTTCCAAGGTGACTTCAACTGGTGATTCTTTCACTCGCTCCATCGCCGCCACTGAGTTGCCCGTGCTTGGAATATGACTTTCTCCCATAGCATAAAGGGTTGCGGCATCAATAAACTCATCGAGGGAGAGGGGCTGGACGCCTCCCCTAGATGGCATAGCGTTTTTCTTGAGGTCGCTGAGTCCCATATTGTCCTCTCAGATGATTCGGCTGAGGTTGATTGATAGCGGCACGATGCGCGGCTATTGGTGTGCTTGGTTTGAGTAAGGCCGTTAACGAGGCTGCGCAGTCCACTTGAAACATTTCACAGGCGATAGCACGGATTTCAGCTGCGGCTTTACCCTTTGGTTCTATCTCCATCACCGACAATCCAGACTCTTCACTGTCATCATAGATATTACGACTATAGGTAATTGCATCTAATACATTGATATCATAGGTTTTACAGACCTCTTTAGCCTCTAAAATACGATTCGCTTGATTGGGAAGGTTGGGGCATTGCGTGATAACGAAAGACGCGTGTAATTTAGGGTTAATCATCTTACAAGTCGCGACGATATCATCCATATGACTCACGGTTTTTAAATCTCGGCGTTTGGGTCTGAGCGGCATTAATATATGCGATGCAACTGACATGGTTGCCCTTAATGCAAGATTATCCTGCCCACCACAGTCAACGAGTACAAAGTCATAGTGTTGTTCTAAGCTCAGAAGATCGTTACGGATCTTGCCATAAAGTTGTACGCAGTTGATGCTTGCCAGTTTCGGATTATTGTTTCTGGCTTGGATCCAATCCGATGTGGTTCGCTGTGGATCGCAATCCACCATGATGACAGAGGCACCACATTCAGTGGTGAGAAATACTGCGATATTTTGTGCGAGGCAACTCTTACCGCTGCCGCCTTTTTCGCCGCCGACTAACACTATCATGACGAGTTCCTCAATGCTTAGGCTATCACTTGGGCGGTAATATGTTGCTTATGGTTTTTTTACCGCACCTTGTTGTCATAAACGAATGTAAACCCTGTGTTAATGTTGGTCAATTATCTGATTTTTGACGTTTTTTTATAAAATGTCGCGTGATTAATATTTGACGCTACCATGTAATATGCCGTTAATTTGACTCTTTCTGCTAGCGGGATTACTTAGGCGATTTTGAATTTTAGTTATCTGATTATTAAGGTTTTTAGTGAATTTTTAACATCAATTGATTATGAATGTTTGCTCTCCATTGCGGCAATGATATTGAAATTAAGGCTTGGTATAGTTTACTTTGAACGTTTATTTTAATTTTTTATGCAAAAATATTATTAAAATATTGGCCTCTCACGACGACTTTTCAAACGAAAGTTGTCTTGCATAAAGCTTGAGTGTCATCAAATTGCCACCTTGTTGAGTTAGTCTTTCCCATTAATGCCGTCTAATCACCTTGATTTTTCTACCATTCGTGAAGGGATGCCCAAATGGATATTAAAATGTCAATGCCTATTGAATTTGAGCTGGTTGAATCTGCTCCTTTATTTCATGAGTTGCTGAATCTACGCGATGCGGCTGGGTATCCTTCTATCGGCGTTGAGATGGCTGATGGGCATCCGTTACAGCCTTTATATTGGGTATCTATTCGCTTAACGAGTGATCAGTCAAAAAATACCTGTGCGATAGTGGCAACAGCCTGCGTATATGGTGATAAGGCTAACCATCTGGCGATTGAGGATTTTATTGTTTTACCTGAGTATCGGCATGTGGGGCTGGCAAAAATAATGTTAGAGCGAGTCATGACTTTTGTTGATGAGCATGCGAGTCAAGGAACTTGTGTGAGCATTAACGCCCACGGAGAAGAACAACGACTCTGTATTGAGTACGGTTTTGAGTATTCACATTGTGCGAATCTTGGACCGAATCTGCGTAAAATCTACGCTTGATGCCGTATCAACTCAGGGTAAGCCTGCGGTTTGCTCTGAGTTTATCCCCCCCTTAGTCGTTCTCAGCTTGTATTAGCCATAGGCATTCATTAGGTATTAGGGTAGCATCCTCAATCTAGTTTTCTGTCTGAGTTCAAGCTAATACTGTCATGGATCAACAACAGCTTATCGATGCCGTAAATCAGGTCATGCCCTTTGGTAAATATGCTGGCCGCCGCTTACTCGAATTGCCTGAACCCTATCTTGTGTGGTTTCATCAACAAGGTTTTCCAAAGGGAAAATTAGGGGAGCAGTTAGCGCTGATTTATGAGGTAAAACTCAATGGCCTTGAGGGCATGTTAAAACCGCTATTGAAATGAGTTCCCTACTAAGCGATAAAAATCCTACTTTTGCGATAAGTGTTGTATTTCGTGATAGAGATTGGCGATTTATTACCTATGGCATGTTTTAATGCTGCATATTAGTAAAACACAAGGAACAAAAGGCATGATGGCAAAATTGGTAAAATTAGCTGCTGTAGCAACATTAGCGTTAGGTATGTCAAGTGCTTGGGCACAGGGCGTAGTTCATGAAGGTACAGTGGTTGATACTATGAATGGTGGCGGCTACACCTATGTTCAAATTAAAGAAGCTGACAACACGTTTTGGGCAGCAGGCCCAGAAGCTGAAGTCAAGAAAGGTGACAAAGTAGCTGTGGTTGAGCAAATGTGGATGAACCAGTTCACCAGCAAAACCTTAAACCGCACCTTCGACAAGCTGTTGTTTGTTGGTCAAATCGAGAAGAAATAATCGATACCTTAGCAACGTTCATGTTGCGATGAGTTCCTAAACCGCCTCGCCTTGTTAGAGGCGGTTTTGTTTTCAGCGGTGTTCGGCTTAAATAAACGTCAACGCTATCACTTCTCAATAAATAACTGCAAAATACGGCAAATACTCGCAATGATATTTGAGCATACCGTGCCAACGTCTAACCAAACTAACGAGAAAATTGAAGTCGTCGCTTATCAGCGTTGCTATGCAAGTGCGGTCAGTCAGCTCTTTCATCACTGTGTTCATCAAATACAGCATGAGCGTTATACTACTGCGCAGTTAAATGCCTGGTCACCCTCGCCCCGTTCCAGTCAACATTGGCATTTACGTTTAAGTCGTTCCCAAGCTTGGATTATTTTGGTGACAGATGCGCTGAGCTTAACTAAGATTTGTGCAGGTTTTATCAATGTTGAAACGGATTTTCGCCATAGGGGATATATCGATAGTTTGTATATTCATCCTAATTGGCAGCGCTGTGGACTCGGTGAACTGGCTATCAGACAGTTAGAGCAATGGGCGAGGAAGCAAGGTTACAGCCAATTAAGTGCCGATGCTTCTTATCTTTCCCGTGGGCTGTTTATTAAACTCGGATTCGTCCAACAGCAACGCAGCTATCAACAAAAACTGGGCCAAGTGTTGCCGAGTTTTTATATGACTAAAAAACTGTAACTGAATGGGAATGCACTGCCTGTGTGCCCATTGGTCATGATTAACCCATAGGAGTGGACTCCAATGCAGATACGCTTATTTTCTCCTGCTGACGTGGCACAGGTGGCGGCGGTATTTAACGCCAGTGTGATGGAGGGGGCGCAGGAATATTACTCGCTTACCGAACGTTTAGCTTGGGCGCAAAATCAGGGTGAGGCACGCAGCGATGCCTACTGGCTGGCCAAGTTAGAAGATACAACCACGTGGGTTGCACTTGAAGACGATAAGCTGGTTGGTTTTATCAGTTTAAGGTTGTGCCCCGATAAAGAGCTTGATTGCTTAGTCGGCGAAGTTGATTGTCTGTTTGTTCATCCTGAATATGGTCGTGCTGGTGTAGCGACACATTTATACTTGGCACTACTCGAAGAGTCGAAAAGGCTAAACCTTAAAAGACTCACAGTTGAAGCCTCCTATCAGGCGCGGCCTTTCTTTGAAAAACAGGGCTTTAATTGCATTCGCCGTAATGAACTACGCCGCTATCTCACCGCTGAAGACAAACAAAACGACAGGGCGCAGGTGTTAGTGAACTTTAGTTTGATCATGTCCTTATCATAGGTTCGCGCTTGAAGAGACTATTCTGTTTTAGCCATACACCATACACAGAGTAATAAAAAACCGCCTCGTTTCCTTGGCGGTTTTTATTGGTCAGTAAGCATCATCAGGCTAAGTCAAACACCAGTGCTGTGACTGGGCTGTCAGTGGCGCTAAATCTAACCACTTCTTCGGCGGTGATATGCGCGCCATCCCCAGGGGTGAGCACTTGGTCATTGACCTTAAGCGTACCTTCCACCAGTTGCACATACAGCTGACGCTGCGGCTTAAGCTGCGGCATATGCACTTGCTCTTGCGGTGCCAGCATTAGGCGATATAAGGTCGCATCCTGCTGCACTTTTAAGGTGCCATTTTCACCCGTTGGCGTGACCACGGCTGTGAGCGCCGAGGTTTGCTCGAAGGCTTTTTGCTGATAACCCGCATCAATGCCTAAGGTGTCTGGTTGGATCCAGATCTGCAAAAAGTGCAGTGGCTCAGTGTTTGATGCATTAAACTCACTGTGATAAATCCCTTTACCGGCGGACATTAACTGAAACTCACCCGCTGGTAAGGTCTTAATATTACCGAAGCTGTCCTTATGAGCTATGGTGCCTGAAATCACATAACTGATGATTTCCATGTCTTTATGGCCATGAGTTTCAAACCCCGCGTTCGGCGCGACTCTGTCATCATTAATGACTCGTAGGGAAGACACACCCATATGCCGCGGATCGTAGTAACTAGCAAACGAGAAGGTATGTTGACTCTTTAACCAGCCTAAGTCTGCCTGTCCTCGGTCCTGCGCTTTACGTATACGGATCATCGTTAACTCCTTATTTTAAGCGTGCGGCTAACAGGTTGTCGGCACTCAGTTTACCTGCACCTGACACGGCCAGAGATACCGTAGCGGCTAACAGGGCTAAACCAAATTCATAACCGTTATTGCTAAGGAACAGACCGTTACCAATGTGAACCGAGAAAATCGCGACCACCATAGTAAAGGACAATACCAGTGCCGTTGGGCGAGTCAGTAAACCGATAATGATCAGCAAGCCACCAAAGAATTCGCTTGAACCTGCCATCAGCGCCATTAAGTAACCTGGTGTTAGGCCGATGGAGGCCATCCATTGTCCTGTGCCTTCTAGGCCATAGCCGCCAAACCAGCCGAAGAGTTTTTGTGAGCCGTGGGCCATGAGGATGATCCCGATAGGAATACGCAGGGCCAATGGGGCGAAACTAGGCGCAGAGGTCAGTAATTTTCTGATAAGTGCTTTCATGGGATGTTCCTTAATTCAAATTTTTTAACTATGTCGTTAATGGGGTAGTCGGTCGAGATTTAGCGTCAATCTCTCCATTGGTTTACAGTCTAGACTTGACCTTTAAGAAAGAAAATCGGAACATTTTCAAAGTATATTTCAAAAAATTTGAATATGGAGCGGTTATGTTGCCAGTGATGAGTCTCGATGGATTGATAGTGCTAGATGCTATTGATAAGAAAGGCAGTTTTTCGGCTGCGGCTGAATCCTTATTCCGAGTGCCATCGGCGCTGACCTATACAGTGCAGAAATTAGAGAGCGACTTAGGGGTAAAATTATTTGAACGTAAGGGGCAGCGCGCCGAGCTGACCTTAGTTGGCCAACTGGTATTACGCCAAGGGCGGGAGATCTTAGCCGCCACCGCAAGGCTTGAAGAGGCGGTTCGGCAACTCGAAACCGGCTGGGAGTCGGCGTTAACCTTAGCCATAGACACTGTAGTGCCCGATTTACCACTGTTAAAACTGATTGCTGAATTTACCGAGTTAGGTAAACAGGTGACCATCAATATCACTGAGGAGTCATTGGGTGGCGGTTGGGATGCACTGTATTCGGGCCGCGCCGATATTGCCATTGGGGTCACGGGGGAGTTACCTAAGGGGCAATATCACTTAGTTGAGATCGGTATGCTTGAATTCATCTTTGCCCTTGCGCCTCACCACCCCTTAGCGCAGTTTGACCATCCAATCCCGACCGAAGCCTTGTTGCAATTTCCCTCCGTGGTGGTGGCCGACAGCTCAACGGCGCTCGCGCAGCGCTCCAGTGGGTTATTTGATAGTCGACAAGTCATCCGCGTGCCGAACATGCAGACCAAGATTAAAGCGCAGCAACTTGGGCTAGGTGTAGGTTATCTTCCCAAGCATTTGATCCGCGAAGAACTCGCTTCAGGCGCATTAGTCGCGTGCAAGGTTGAGATCCCAAGACCAGCGCAGCCAGTGTTTCTAGCGTGGCGCAAGGGCAGCCAAGGCAAGGCGCAGGCGTGGTTTGCCGAGCGTTTGCCCCATTGCGACTGGTTGTTTTAGTGGGATGTAAAGTGCACGTGCTGCTAGTGGATTGAGTTAATCACAGTACTTAACCATTGCTAGGGCGTGTTGACGTTTCGAGATTAAATTTTGTTCGTTCTGGCAAGCTCGTGCTCGCGAAACGAGGAATGATGTGTAGTTATTCTACTCAAATGACGAGTGACAAAGAGAACGAGATTGCTAGACGAACCCTTCGGGCAGCGTTTGGCTGGCGTTTCTGCTGCGTTATCGTCCGTTTATGTAGAATAACTACACTGTACGGACTTTACCTTGCATAAACGCCAGCCAAACTGCTGCAAAAATAACCCTGAAACGTCAACACGCCCTAAGTACTGTGATGAATTAAGAGGGCAGGGCTTTGTGGCAGCGCTGATACACATCCCTGACACCGGGCGCTTACACTGAACGTTTTACATGGCTGGTGTAATGCACATGGGGGGAGAGCAAGTCCGCTAAATTGGGGTTGGGTGCCCGATTGAGGAAGCGAATAAAAGCCTGGGGTAGGGTGAGCGTCTCAATCGGCTCTTGCCAGCGTGCCTGTAACAGTGGGTGATAACCTTCTTTCCCCGCAGCGGTATAAGAGGTCGATACCCCCACATAGAGCGCATCGGGCTCCACTGGATACCAGAGTGATAATCCATCCTGCTGCATCATTTCTAGCTTGAATAAACGTTCCCCTAAGGGGCGTCTGCCATCGTAGTAATAACGCAATCCATAGGTATAGGGGAAGCTGCCAGCGCCTGTGCCGCGTACACTGTTATTGGTAGCGGCGTTAATCGCCGACTCCAGCGCCTGATACAGAAATTGGCCATGGATTTCGTATTTGACTAATGGCAGTTCGAAGGGCAGCAATTGGCCCAACACATCGGCGAGGGTCAGTCTGCCTTGGGCGACCGATTGCCTGACACCACCCGCATTATGCAGGGCAAAGTGGATGCGAGGGTCTTCAAGTTTAGCCTCTTGGAACATACTGCGACTTACCCAAGGCGCGATTTCACTGCCATGGGGCAGCGCCTTAGAAGGTAGTCTGGTGTGTACCAGATTCTTAGGCACTAGAGCTAAGACTTTGTTTTCCATCTCGGCAATCGCAGGGCGATAGATATCGTGGATCACGCCATGAATATCTTCATCGGCTTGATCCCACAATATATAGGGATGTTCATCAAAGCGTTGGCGCACGGCTTGATAGTCGGTGTCATCCACTTGCTCACTCGAACTCAACATAAACTGCTTATCGAGCATAAAGTAGTTGCCACCGCTCAGCTTGGTAACGCGGCCTTCGATATCAAATTCAATCTCTGCTAAGCCTAGGGTTTCGGCGTATTTGCCTGCATGTACTATTGGAGTGCCGTTAACCCTTTCACCGTAAGGCAAGTGACTGAGCCCGAGAGCCGTAAAATCGCCCTGGAGGGTATGGGTATGGCCGCCTACGATAAGGCTGATACCATCGACTTGTTCTGCGAGCCGTTTATCCTGATCTAAACCTAAATGACTCAGCACAATAATGTGCTTAATGCCTTTGGCATGCAGATGCGAGACGGTTCGCGCCGTGGTCGCAATCGCATCGACAAAGTGGGTATCGGGATCGGGTCTGGCAATGTCCTTCATCTGATCCAGAGTAATGCCGATGACGGCGAGCTTTTTGTCATAGAAGGGCTTTTCGAGGTAGCTGGCAAGCTGTGTTTTTTCATCATAGGCTAGAATATTCGCCACAGTACGCAGGTTACCCGGCTTGCGGATATCCTCTTGGCTCAAGTCCATATTCCCCGCCAGCAGCGGGAAATCGATTTGCTTGGCAAATTCGGCGAGCCGCGCATTACCTTCGTCAATATCGTGGTTGCCAATTACCATTGCATCTGGGGCAAGTAAATTCAGCAGATGGGCGTTGGCTTTACCCTTAAAATGGCTGAAATACAGTGTGCCTTGGAAACTGTCGCCCCCATGCAAAAATAAAAACGGGGTATTGCTTCGGGTGGCTTGCTCGCGCGCTTGGCTAATTTGATATCCCAAACGAGCGTAACCACCACTGTGGCTGGTAATATCTAAGGACTTAAGCCCAAGATTAAGGGGAAAATGTACGCGGCTAGGCTCAAAATTCGAATGGGTATCGTTGATGTGCGCGAGTGAGAGAGTGTATCTCTGTGTCATAACTTACCTCTTTTACGGCGGGAGATTATAACCTTCTCATCAAAAACAAGAAAGGGAGCTAAGCTCCCTTTACTTTAACAATGACTAAATCAAGATTAACCCGAGCGTGCTTCATCATCGTCGGCTGCGGCTTCGAAGTCGCCATCATCGGAGAGGCGAATGCCTTTTTGCTTCATGCGTTTGGTCCAGAGTTTACGCGCCAATTGCTGCATGTCGGTCGCGGGGTCATTCACATCGACAATCTCTAATCCCAGTAGCGACTCGATAATATCTTCTTGGGTCACAATACCTTGGCTACTGCCGTATTCGTCAACCACCATGGCAATTTGGGTGTTGCGCTTAATCATCCGCTCAAATAACGGCAGGATTTTGGCCGTTTCGGGTACGACAAACAGGCTACGCTTGAGTTCGCCAATTGGCGCGTCAGGAGTATAACGCTCAGCCAGCAACACATCGGTGCGGGTGATATAGCCAATAATATCATCGTGGTCCTGATCGTATACCGGAATACGGGTAAAAGGCTTGTCACGATATTCTTGCACAAACTCATTTTGCGTCAGTGAAATAGGCAAAGAGAACATCACGGTGCGCGGCGTCATAATCGCGGTAACGGGCACATCACGCACCTTAAGCATTTGGGTCAAAATCTTGGATTCTTGTTCGTCTAACTCACCGGATTCTTGACCGATTTTGGCCATCGCGCTCATTTCTTGGCGAATATATTGGCCTTCTTCACCTTTACCTAGCAGGCGAGTCACTTGCTGCGACATCCAAATTAATGGCTGGGTAGCACGCTTCATCCACGTAATGGCAATCGATACGCTTGGGGCTAAACGGCGCCAGTGGTTGGCTCCGACAGATTTAGGAATAATCTCTGAGAAGAACAGAATAATAAAGGTTAACACTCCGGAGAAAACGCCGAGCATATCATCCCCAAAGACCTTAGCGGCTTGCGCACCAGCAACGGCGGCACCTACGGTATGGGCAACAGTATTGAGGGTCAAAATAGACACCAATGGCGCTTCGATGTTCTCTTTCAGTTTACGCAACCTTGTCGCCGCAGCACTGTCAGTTTGTTCGAGCGTAGCGATATAACTAGGGGTAACCGAGAGCAACACGGCTTCGAATACACTGCACAGAAAAGAAACTGCAACAGCGACAAGCACTATAATGATGAGGGTTAACATATTGGTGGTATTACAACTCCATAATTTAGGCCAACATTGACCCTCGGCGATTCTAGCATAGGAGAATGGAGTTGCTGGCTAAAATTTTTCTGCGTCTGTATAATTCGCCGCCCTGTTGCAGGTTTTGGTGTTGAGGTTAGTCCTATGAGTGAAAAAAAGATCAATTTATTAGACCTTGATCGTAAAGCGATGCGGGCATTATTTGCCGATCTGGGTGAGAAGCCTTTCCGTGCCGATCAGCTGATGAAGTGGATCTATCATTTCGGTGTCAGTGACTTCGAAGAGATGACTAACATCAACAAAGTGTTACGCCAAAAACTGGCGGCGCGCTGTGAGATTGTGGCGCCCGAGATTTCCAGCTATCAAAAATCCGCCGATGGCACCATTAAGTTCGCCATCCATGTCGGTGAAGGCCAAGAGGTCGAAACAGTTTATATTCCTGAAGATGATCGCGCTACCTTGTGTGTGTCGTCCCAAGTGGGCTGTGCCCTCGAATGTACTTTCTGCTCTACGGCGCAGCAAGGCTTTAACCGCAACCTAACTGTCTCAGAAATCGTTGGCCAAATTTGGCGTGTTTCGCATTTCTTAGGATTCGCGAAAGATACTGGCGAGCGCCCTATTACCAACGTGGTGATGATGGGGATGGGGGAGCCTCTACTTAACCTTGCTAACGTGATCCCTGCAATGGACATCATGCTAGACGATTTTGGCTTTAGTCTGTCAAAACGTCGCGTAACGCTATCGACCTCAGGCGTTGTTCCAGCATTAGACAAATTAGGTGATGCCCTCGATGTCGCATTGGCCGTCAGTATTCATGCGCCAAACGATGACCTGCGCGATATTCTGGTTCCGGTGAATAAAAAGTATCCACTGCAGGAGTTCCTTGCGGGGATACGCCGTTACATAGCCAAATCTAACGCTAACCGTGGTCGTGTCACTGTGGAATATGTGATGCTCGATCACATCAACGACAGTACCGAACAAGCCCATGAATTAGCACAATTAATGAAGGATACCCCCTGTAAGGTAAACCTTATTCCGTTTAACCCATACCCAGGTTCACCCTATGGTCGTTCGTCAAACTCGCGCATCGACCGTTTTTCGAAAGTGTTAATGGAATATGGCTTAACCGTGATTGTGCGTAAGACCCGTGGTGACGATATTGATGCCGCCTGTGGACAGCTGGCTGGGGATATTCGCGATCGAACCAAGCGTTTAGCAAAAAAACGCATGCAAGAAAATCAGATTTCGGTCACAATGAATTAACTCTTTGTTTGCACAGATTTATAGGCTTGCCCATGAAGCATGGATTGTCAGGGTTTTCATTAGCAATAGCCCTGTCATTATTAGTGACAGGATGCGTAACTGAGCGTACCTATTCAGGGACTGATATTCCGGTGTCGGAGCGAAAACTGGATAAAGTTGCCGCTGCGCGGGAGCGTATGCAGCTCGGTTTAACCTACCTTAATCGAGGTAACTCGGAACAAGCCAAGTATAATCTTGATAAAGCAATCGAATATGCGCCAGAGCTCGAAGATGTGCATGTGGCAATGGCTTATTACTATCAAACCGTAGGCGATTTAGTACGTACCGAACAGGCGTATCAGGACGCTATCAATACTAAGGACGCCTCTGGCGATTCCATGAATAACTTTGGGGTGTTTTTGTGCCAACAAAAGCAATACGAAAAAGCTGAAAAAATGTTTTTGGCTGCAATAGAAATGCCCAAATATACGCGTACCGCATCCAGTTATGAAAACTTAGGTCTTTGCAGCAGAGACGCGGGACGAGCAGAAAAGGCACGACAGTATTTTCAGATGGCGTTAAAGTATGACCCGAGACGCTCGGTGTCTTTACTGGAGCTGGTTGAGCTTGGGATAGATAAAGGTGATTATGTTGATGCGCGTAACCAGTTAGCGCGTTACCACCAAGTTGCGGCCCAGACTCCAGAGAGTTTAACGCTCGGAATAAAAATTGAGCAGGCGTTGAATGATGATGCTGCCATGAAGCGATTTGGCATTTTATTGCTTGCCAAATTCCCAGCATCGCCTCAAGCCAAGCAATATAGAGTTAATTTGCATCAATGAAAGATAACGAAATGAACGCGTCAGTAGAACCAGTGACAACAGAAGAAGCTGAGTCGACGCCTAATGTAACGCTCGGAAGCGTACTCAAAACAGCTCGTGAGCAGATGGGCTTGAGCATTGCAGAGACAGCTGTGAAGCTGCATTTGCGGCCTGGTATTGTTGAAAATCTCGAAGCCGATGATTTTTCTAATATTGCCTCATCAACCTACGTACGCGGATACGTTAAAAATTATGCGCGTATGCTTGGGGTCGACAACACGCTCATCGAAGCCTGTCTCGCAAGGCAGGTGCCCTATGTAACACAGCCTGCGATGCAAAGTTTTTCTCGTAAGACCACTTATCAAGCTCGTGACACTAAATTAAAGTGGCTGAGCTTTTTTATTGTCATCGTGTTGCTCGGTCTGTTTGTGCTTTGGTGGATGCAACGAACGACGCTAGTGACTCATGTCGATATTTCAAAACCAACCGCTGAAGAGTTAGCCGCGGCGAATCAAACCTTGCCGGGTGATGTTTTGCTCACCGAAACGGATGCGAGTGCACGTTTGAGTGAGATCGCGGTCAACGGTTCAATGGCGACCGATGGTCCAGTAAAAGATACTGATGCTAGTACTATTGACCCGAATATCAGTGATATGGCAGCAATGGAAGCTGGGCAGGTGTCTGCCAATTCGACAGTCAATGCGAGTGAGCCTAATACTCCCCCAAGTGCATCAGGTGCGGTGCAAACGGCAGGGGTGACTGCGCAAAACACGCTTTCTACACAAAATTCTTCTGCAACAAACGCAGCGGCTCAAAATGTACCAACAGCCAGCGCGCCGGTGAACAGTGCCACGCCAGCGGCTTCGAGTGAACAAACCATGCCTGTGGTTGCTGGACAATCCAATATCAATATTCAACTCACGGGTGATTGCTGGATCAACATCGTCGATGCCAAGGGCAAAGCGATTGTTGATGGGGTCCGAGGTGCTGGCGCAACTATTCAAGCCAGTGGTGTGCCTCCGTTTAAAGTGATCTTAGGCGCGCCGACTGTTGTGTCTAGTTTTACGGTTGATGGTAAAGCCATCAGTCTTGCTGAATTTCCTAAGGGTCGTGTTGCGCGTTTGACTATCCCACAGGCTTAAGTCTCACGCTTAACGCAGAGTACCGAAAAGAGCGTATTGAGTATGTATAACGAAACACCCATTAAGAGACGTCCTTCAACCCGCATTTATGTGGGCAATGTACCCATTGGTGATGGTGCACCGATTGCAGTGCAGTCAATGACCAACACTAAAACGACTGATGTTGAGGCGACCATTGCCCAAATTCGCGCCTTAGAAAAAGTGGGTGCCGACATTGTGCGTGTCTCTGTGCCGACCATGGACGCGGCCGAGGCTTTTAAAGTGATTAAGCAATCGGTGTCAGTGCCCTTGGTTGCCGATATCCACTTCGATTACCGTATCGCCTTAAAAGTGGCGGAATATGGGGTGGACTGTTTGCGTATCAACCCAGGCAATATCGGTAACGAAGAGCGTATCCGCAGTGTGGTGGAGTGCGCCCGCGATAAAAACATTCCAATTCGTATCGGGGTTAATGGTGGTTCATTAGAGAAAGATCTGATGGACAAATACAAAGAACCTACGCCAGAAGCCCTGCTCGAATCGGCCATGCGCCATGTGGACATTCTCGACCGTTTGAACTTCGACCAATTTAAGGTCAGCGTAAAAGCCTCCGATGTGTTCTTAGCGGTAGAATCCTATCGTTTATTGGCTAAGCAAATTCGTCAGCCATTGCATTTAGGTATTACCGAAGCGGGTGGTGCCCGTGCCGGTGCGGTGAAATCAGCCGTCGGCTTAGGCATGCTGCTTGCCGAAGGCATTGGTGATACGCTGCGTATTTCCTTGGCGGCCGATCCGGTGGAAGAAATCAAAGTCGGCTTTGATATTCTAAAGTCACTGCGTATCCGTAGCCGTGGCATTAACTTTATTGCGTGTCCTTCTTGCTCACGTCAAGAGTTCGATGTGATCAGCACAGTAAATGAGTTAGAACGCCGCCTTGAAGATGTGACGACCGCGATGGATGTGTCGATCATCGGCTGTGTGGTCAATGGCCCAGGTGAAGCCTTAGTGTCGCACATTGGCTTAACGGGTGGTCATCGTAAGAGTGGTTACTACGATGAAGGTGAGCGTCAAAAAGAGCGTTTCGACAATGATAACCTAGTCGATTCCCTCGAAGCTAAAATTCGCGCCAAGGCGAGCCAAATGGCTAACCGCATCCAAGTGAAAGACACTACTGAGTAACAACCGCAGCCGAATAACCTCATAGGTTAAGCGTTATAAAAACATTCAAGGCTTGAGCTAGACCTCGAAACTGACGGGGTCATTTTACGTTTAGTGTTGAACAGCCTATAATGCCTGACATTTTTTATTAATTTAGCGAAATCGGACGAGTCGATACAGTGGCAAAACAGATCCAAGCGATTCGCGGAATGAATGACATTCTGCCAACTCAAAGTCCTCTATGGCAAAAAGTGGAAGCGGTACTACGTTCAAGCGTTGCTGCTTATGGTTACAGTGAGATCCGCACTCCAATAGTGGAAAATACCGATCTTTTTAAACGCTCTATCGGTGAAGTGACTGATATTGTTGAAAAAGAAATGTATACCTTCGAAGACCGTAATGGTGATAGCCTAACGTTACGCCCCGAAGGTACCGCTTCGACTGTACGTGCCGGCAATGAGCATGGCCTGCTCTATAACCAAGAACAACGTTTGTGGTACATGGGCCCCATGTTTCGTCATGAACGTCCACAAAAAGGTCGTTACCGCCAATTCCATCAATTTGGTGTTGAAGTCTACGGTATTGGTAGCGCTGATATCGACGCCGAAGTGTTGATGTTATCTGCCCGTCTATGGGAAAAACTCGGCATTAGCGAGCATGTGACGCTTGAGCTGAACACTTTAGGCGATCCTGCCGAGCGCGCCGCCTACCGTGAAGCCTTGATAGCCTTTTTAGAGCAACATAAGGACAAACTAGACGAAGATAGCCAGCGCCGTATGTACAGCAATCCGCTGCGCGTATTGGACTCAAAAGATCCCCAAGTGCAAAGCATTTTAGGTGATGCGCCTGCGCTGATGGATTACTTAGGCGAAGAATCCTCACAACATTTTGCACAATTGCGTGAACTCCTCGACGCGGTTGGCATCCAATACCGAGTTAACCCGCGCTTAGTCCGTGGTCTGGATTACTACAATCGCACGGTTTTTGAATGGGTTACCAATAGCTTAGGCTCTCAAGGCACAGTACTTGCGGGCGGTCGCTACGATGGTTTAGTTGCTCAATTGGGCGGTAAAGATACGCCAGCCGTCGGTTTTGCGATGGGATTAGAGCGCATCGTTTTACTGCTTGAAACCTTAGAGCTGACCCAAGATATCCCAGCGGCTGTTGATGTGTATGTCGCGGCGATGGGGGATAGCTGTTTGGTTGAAGCCATTAAAGTGGCGCAGGAGTTACGCTCAGCATTGCCCACTCTGCGAGTCATGAGTCACTGTGGTGGTGGCAATCTGAAGAAACAAATGAAGCGTGCCGATAAAAGCGGCGCTCAAGTAGCCTTACTGATTGGCGAAGAAGAACTCGCCGAAGGTGTGGTTACCGTAAAATACTTACGCAATGACAACGAACAACAACGGGTCGCTCGAAATGCATTAAACGCATTTTTAGCTGAACTTAGCAAATAAGGGGACGTGCGCGTGGAAATTTATAGCACAGAAGAACAACAAGTTGATGCTATCAAACAGTTCTGGAAAGACTATGGAACCTCGATTGTTATCGGGGCGGTCGTTGGTTTAGGCGGCCTGTACGGTTGGAACTCTTATTCCGACATGAAAATCGTGAAGGCCGAAGAAGCATCACAGGCGTTCCAAACCTTAACCACCAAATCAAGCGATGAAGCGGCTATGATTGCTGGCGTGGCTGAGTTTTCGAAAAATTACGACCAAAAGGGCTATCAATCACTGCTAGACCTGATCGTTGCGAAAACAGCGGTGGAAGCAAAAGATTTTCCTAAGGCCGAAGAAGCTCTGAAGAAAGTGATTGCTGCTAAGCCAGGTGCCGGATTAGACACTATTGCAACATTGCGTTTAGCGCGTATTCAGGCTGAACAAGGTCAAGTTGACACTGCGTTAACCACGCTAGATCAAGTGACTGATAAGGCTTTTTTAGCACAACGTGAAGAACTGAAAGGTGACTTCTTTGTTCGTCAAGGCCAAGCCGATAAAGCGAAAACTGCTTATCAGGCAGCAATGGATAACGGCGGTGTTGTGACCAGCCCTGCACTTAAAATCAAACTTGATAACTTAAATCAAGCATAAGGGATCCCTTGATGAAGTCTTGGTGCAAGAACCTGCTAGCCGCTGGGTTAAGCCTAGCCATGTTATCCGCCTGTTCTTCTAGTGATGTGGAAGAAGAACCGGTAAGTGAGTTAACTGCGATTCAGGCGACAGTATTTCCTGAAGTAAGTTGGAGCGCCTCTGTAGGTGATGGTGTTGGTGATTATTACTCTCGCCTTACCCCTGCAGTTCGTTACGGTAAAATTTTTGCGGCCGACCGTTATGGTGAAGTCGTTGCTTTTGATGAAGCAACGGGTGAACAGGTTTGGAAAAAAGATTTTAGTGAAGAGTTCCGTGATAACGCCTTAGCCAAAAACAAAGGCGCACGTTTGGCCGCTGGTGTAACAGCGGCACGCAATAAGCTCTTTATCGGCGGTGAGAGTGGCCTTTTGGCTGCGCTGAATGCAGAAGACGGCCAAGTATTATGGCATGTGATTGCGGGTGGCGAATTGTTATCTAAGCCAACCGTGGCTGACGACGTTGTGGTGGTGAGCACCAGTTCAGGTTCATTTGAAGCCTATAACGTTGATACTGGCGCAAAACTGTGGGTTTATAACATGCAGTTGCCTAACCTGACGCTCCGGGGAACGGGTTCAGCAGCTTATGAAGCGGGTGGTTTCTTTATTGGTACCGCCGATGGCAAAGTGGCTGTTGTCGTCAAAAACAACGGTCAAGCTGCGTGGGAGCAAGCCATCTATAATCCTACAGGTGGCAATGAGTTTACCCGTATGGCCGATGTGGATATGACACCGTTGATCCTCGGCGATAACTTATATGCGGTGAGCTACAACGGTAACTTGGTGTCGATGGAACTGCGCACCGGACGGATTATTTGGACTCGTAAGTACTCAAGCTTCAATGAGTTAGCTACGGCGGGTTTAAGTTTGTTCTTGGTTGATGACCATAGTCGTATCTATTCAGTGGATAGACGTAACGGTTTAGAGTTGTGGAGCAACTCTGAGCTGGTCAATCGCACACTCACTTCACCAGAGGTATATAAAGACTATTTGGTCGTGGGTGATTTTGAAGGTTATCTGCACTTTATCGACCGCAGCACAGGCAGTATTGTCGGTCGTATCCAAGTGGACAGCTCTGGATTATTCAGCCAGCCATTAGTGGTGGATGATAAAATCTACGTGCAAGGTCGCAGCGGAAAGTTAGCTGTTGTAACACTTCCTTAGTTAAAAGTGTTATCCTTGTAGAGCCCCTGGAAGTGTGTTCCGGGGGCTTTTTATTGAAAAGTTTTTTAGAGGCGAAATCATGATCCCTGTAGTGGCCCTTGTTGGTCGGCCGAACGTCGGTAAATCCACCTTATTTAACCGCCTTACGCGTACGCGTGATGCACTGGTTGCTGACTTTCCTGGCCTAACACGTGACCGTAAATATGGTCGAGCATTCTTATCCGGCTATGAGTTTATTGTGGTGGATACTGGCGGTATCGACGGCACTGAAGAGGGGATCGAAACTAAGATGGCCGAGCAGTCCCTTGCCGCTATCGAAGAAGCCGATGTTGTCTTATTTATGACCGACGCGCGTGCTGGGTTAACCGCTGCGGATTTGTCTATCGCTCAGCATTTACGTAGCCGCCAAAAAACCACCTTTGTGGTGGCTAACAAGATTGACGGTATTGATGCTGACTCAGCCTGCGCCGAATTTTGGTCTTTGGGTTTAGGTGAAGTCTATCAAATGGCGGCCGCCCAAGGCCGCGGTGTAACCAATATGATTGAGTACGCCTTAACTCCTTATGCTGAAGCCATGGGCATTGAGCGCCAAGGCGAAGAGGAAGAAGTTGACGAGCGTCAGTACACTGAAGAAGAAGCTGAGGCTGAGCAAAAGCGTTTACAGGACTTACCGATCAAACTCGCCATCATCGGTAAACCTAACGTGGGTAAATCGACTCTAACCAACCGTATCTTAGGTGAAGAGCGTGTGGTGGTTTATGACGAACCAGGCACCACTCGTGACAGTATTTACATTCCGATGGAACGCGATGGTCGCGAATACGTGATTATCGATACTGCTGGTGTACGTCGCCGCAGTAAAGTCCATGAAGTGATTGAAAAGTTCTCGGTGATTAAAACCCTCAAAGCGGTTGAAGATGCTAACGTGGTGTTACTTATCATCGACGCCCGTGAAGGCGTTGCCGAGCAAGATCTTGGCCTATTAGGGTTTGCCCTAAACGCAGGCCGCGCGTTAGTGATTGCCGTTAACAAGTGGGATGGCATCGACCAAGGCATTAAAGACCGTGTTAAGAGTGAACTCGACCGTCGTTTAGGCTTTATCGACTTTGCCCGTATTCACTTTATTTCGGCGCTGCATGGCACGGGTGTTGGCCATCTGTTTGAGTCGATTGAAGAAGCTTACGACAGTGCGACTCGCCGCGTGAGCACCTCAATGCTGACCCGCATTATGCAAATGTCGCAGGATGACCATCAGCCACCATTGGTGAACGGTCGCCGTGTGAAACTGAAATACGCCCACGCCGGTGGTTATAACCCGCCAATCGTGGTTATTCACGGTAACCAAGTCAGCAAGCTACCGGATTCTTACAAGCGCTACATGATGAACTACTTCCGCCGTTCATTAAAAGTGGTCGGTACGCCAATCCAACTGCGTTTCCAAGAGGGTGATAACCCGTTTGAAAACAAAGTGGAAAAGCTGACCATGAGCCAAGAGCGTCGCCGTAAACGCGCCTTGAGTCATATTAAAGACCGCAA
Organism: Shewanella sp. FDAARGOS_354; assembly: GCF_002209245.2. Classification (NCBI taxonomy): domain Bacteria; kingdom Pseudomonadati; phylum Pseudomonadota; class Gammaproteobacteria; order Alteromonadales; family Shewanellaceae; genus Shewanella; species Shewanella sp. FDAARGOS_354. The sequence continues at coordinate 5,009,185 of NZ_CP022089.2, forward strand.
GGCAAAATAAGACTCAAACGAAAAACCGAGTCATTTATTTAAGTGAATCAATAGAAAAGGAACCCTAGGGTTCCTTTTTTGTTTGTTCAATTGAGTGGAATTATTGGGGTGTTTGACTGGGTATCAGTCAAGTTGTGCATTATTCCCCTTGAATAACCTCGGTGACGGTAGAAACGACTTGTCCGCGCAATAGGCGGGTATGCATACTATCACCAACGTTTAGCAGGGCTGCATTCTCTATTACTTGATGATTTGCATCTGTTGTGATGCTATAGCCGCGACTTAAGGTGGCTAATGGACTGACAGTTTCCAGTTGATGGGCGGCATATTTAATTCGCAGCTCGCTTTGATTGAGTGTATCTTGCATTGCGTCCCGCAAACGCGTTGCTAAATAGCTCAAACGATTGGCCTCAAGTGCGAGTTTATGTTTTGGTGATTGTTGCTCGAGGCGGCTTGCCAGTTGCTGCTGACGGCGACTTAAGCCGTGCAATTTGTTAGACAATACGGCTTCGAGCCGTAATTGCATTTCATCGAAACGCTGCTCAAATTGCTGTAAGGTGCGTTTAGGGTCTAAGCGTTGCAGTCTGTGCTCGAGCAAACTTAAGCGTCTCTCTTGCTTGAGTTGATAGTGGCTTGCGCTTTGTTTAAGGCGGGCAAGTACTGTGGCTAAACGTTGGCTTTTATTATCACTGTCCTGTGAGAGCAGCTCTGCGCCTGCTGAGGGCGTTGGGGCACGCACATCGGCGACATAGTCGCTTATTGTGGTATCGACTTCATGGCCCACGGCACTCACTATGGGCAGTGCGCTGTTATAAATGGTATGGGCGAGCGCTTCGCTGTTAAAACACCATAAATCTTCTAACGAGCCACCGCCGCGGGTAAGTAGTAATACATCCACCTCAAGCCGTTGATTGGCGATATTGATCGCTTGGCAGATATTCATATCCGCGTTTTCACCCTGTACTTGTGTCGGGTAAATTATGACTTCAATCGATGGGTCACGACGTGCAAGGACATGCAAGACATCACGGATCGCCGCGCCCGTGGGGGAGGTGATGACCCCGATGCGTTGAATATTTTTCGGTAACTGACGTTTAGTGTCGGCGGCAAATAATCCCTGCGCGGCGAGCTTCATTTTGAGCGCTTCAAATTGCTGCGCGAGTAAACCATCCCCAGCGGGGAGCATTGATTCTATCAATAATTGATAGTCGCCCCGCGGCTCGTAAACGCTAATCGCACCTTTTACGATCACCTGCTGGCCATTCACGGGTTTAAAGCTCACGCTTTGGTTGCGCCCCTTAAACATGGCGCAGCGAATTTGTGAATAATGATCTTTAAGGGTTAAATACCAATGGCCTGAACTGGGGGCTGAAAAGTTGGAAATTTCCCCATTTAGCCAGATCTTACCCAGTTGCCCCTCAAGAATTTGTCTGACTTCACCATTGAGGCGTGAGACGGTATAAATATTATTTTTAGGGACTTGCATGTGTTTTCTCGCGCAAATGGGATTTTTTCACTATTTTCCATTTACCGCCCCCTAGATGCAAGGTATAATCCCGCCGCAATATTTCACCTCTAAAATCCTACTCAACTGGGGAGATGTTGCCTATGCTACGTTTAATTAAAGAAGCGCTAACTTTTGACGATGTGTTACTTGTTCCTGCGCATTCTACTGTACTCCCAAATACCGCCATTCTTAAAACTCGCCTGACCAATACCATTGAACTGAATATTCCGCTTGTGTCTGCCGCTATGGACACTGTGACCGAAGCGCGTCTTGCGATCGCCATGGCACAGGAAGGTGGCTTAGGTTTTATTCATAAAAACATGAGCATAGAAAAGCAGGCCGAAGAAGTTCGTAAAGTAAAAATTTACGAAGCAGGTGTAGTTCAACAACCTGTGACGGTAACGCCTTCAACCACGCTGGCTGATTTAAAAGTACTGACCGCCAAGAATGGTTTTGCGGGTTACCCTGTGGTCAACGAAGCCAATGAATTGGTGGGTATTATCACTGGCCGTGACGTACGTTTCGTGACTGACTGGAGCAAAACCGTAGAAGAAGTGATGACGCCTAAAGCGCGTTTAGTCACGGTTGCCGAAGGCACTAAGTTAGATGAAGTGCAAAAATTAATGCACTCAAACCGTATCGAAAAAGTGTTAGTTGTTGATGATAACTTCAAGCTGAAAGGCTTAATCACAGTTAAAGACTTCGAGAAAGCCGAGCGTAAACCTAACGCCTGTAAAGATGAGTTAGGTCGTTTACGTGTGGGCGCAGCCGTTGGTGCGGGTGCGGGTAACGAAGAGCGTGTCGATGCGCTGGTGAAAGCCGGCGTTGACGTGCTTCTTATTGACTCTTCTCACGGCCACTCTGAAGGCGTACTCCAACGTATCCGTGAAACCCGCGCTAAATACCCAGATTTACAAATTATTGGTGGTAACGTGGCGACAGCGGAAGGCGCATTGGCCCTAGTTGAAGCTGGTGTTAACGCGGTTAAAGTGGGTATTGGCCCTGGCTCTATCTGTACCACACGTATCGTGACGGGTGTGGGCGTGCCACAAATTACTGCGGTTTCTGATGCGGCCGAAGCCGTAAAAGGATTAGGTATCCCTGTTATCGCCGACGGCGGTGTGCGTTTCTCTGGCGACTTAGCCAAAGCGTTAGCGGCGGGTGCGTCATGCATTATGGCGGGCTCAATGTTTGCAGGTACTGATGAAGCGCCGGGCGAAACCGAGCTTTATCAAGGTCGCGCCTATAAGTCATACCGCGGTATGGGTTCTTTAGGCGCCATGTCTCAAGGTTCTTCCGATCGTTATTTCCAATCAGACAATGCTGCCGATAAGCTAGTGCCTGAAGGTATCGAGGGCCGTGTACCTTATAAAGGTAAACTTAAGGAAATCATCCATCAGCATATGGGTGGTTTACGTTCATGCATGGGTTTAACAGGCTGTGCCACTATCCAAGAGCTGAATGAAAAAGCCCAGTTTGTGAAAGTAACCTCTGCTGGCATGGGCGAGTCCCATGTGCACGATGTGACTATCACCAAAGAAGCGCCGAACTATCGTTCAGGTTCTTAAGCGTTTGTAATACCGGGGCGGCAGTTAGCCGCCCCAGTATTAAGATCCGTATGCCCTCAAGATTGCACCTCTCGTCTTGAGCTAAGTTAAAACAATAGATGAAATAAAGGTTATCCATGAGCGATATTCATGAGCATAAGATACTGATCCTCGATTTTGGATCTCAGTACACCCAACTGATTGCCCGTCGTATCCGTGAAATTGGTGTTTACTGTGAGTTATGGGCATGGGATGTGACAGAAGCCCAAATTCGTGAGTTTGCCCCGAACGGCATTATCCTCGCAGGCGGCCCAGAAAGCGTGACTGCGGATAACTCTCCCCGCGCACCTGAATATGTGTTCAATGCTGGCGTACCAGTTCTTGGTATTTGCTATGGCATGCAAACCATGTCTGAACAGCTTGGTGGTAAAGTGATCCAAGGCGTGGGTGAAGGTGAATTTGGTTATGCCCAAATTGAAATGCTTGCCGAATCTGCCCTGTTTAAAGGTATTGAAGATGCCGTTAGCAGCGAGGGTAAGTCCCTGCTGGATGTGTGGATGAGCCATGGCGATAAAGTGTCGGCGATCCCAGAAGGCTTTGTGGCCGTAGCTAAAACCGATACTTGCCCATTTGCGGCCATGTCTTGTGAGGAAAAACGTTTCTACGGCGTGCAGTTCCACCCTGAAGTAACTCATACTCGTCAAGGTATGCGTATGCTGTCGCACTTTGCCTTAGATATCTGTGGTTGTGCGGCCAACTGGAAACCTTCTTCAATCATCGAAGACGCCATCGAGCGCTTGAAAAAGCAAGTTGGCGACGATGAAGTGATTTTAGGCCTGTCTGGTGGTGTGGATTCATCTGTCGTGGCCATGCTGCTGCACCGCGCAATTGGTAAGAAGCTGACCTGCGTATTTGTCGATAACGGCTTACTGCGTTTAAACGAAGCGAAGCAAGTGATGGAAATGTTTGGTGACCACTTCGGTCTCAATATTGTCCATGTGGATGCGGAAAACCGCTTCCTTGACGCGCTGAAAGGCGAAGCCGATCCAGAAGCGAAACGTAAAATTATCGGCCGTGTATTCGTTGAAATTTTCGACGAAGAAGCCAAGAAATGCTTTAACGCTAAATGGTTAGCCCAAGGCACTATCTATCCAGACGTGATTGAATCTGCAGGTAGTGCAACTGGTAAAGCCCATGTGATTAAGTCGCACCATAACGTTGGCGGTCTGCCAGACGATATGGAGTTAGGTCTGGTTGAGCCACTGCGCGAACTCTTTAAAGACGAAGTGCGTAAGATTGGTCTCGAGTTAGGTCTGCCATACAACATGCTTTACCGCCACCCGTTCCCTGGCCCAGGCTTAGGCGTACGAGTACTTGGCGAAGTGAAGAAAGAATACTGTGATTTGCTGCGCCGCGCTGATGCGATTTTCATCGAAGAACTGCACAAAGCTGATCTTTATAACAAAGTCAGCCAAGCATTTACTGTGTTCTTACCGGTTCGCTCTGTGGGTGTGATGGGCGATGGCCGTAAATACGATTGGGTGGTGTCACTGCGCGCCGTTGAAACCATCGACTTTATGACCGCGCATTGGGCACATTTGCCATATGATTTCCTTGGCCGCGTATCAAACCGCATCATCAACGAAATCGACGGTATTTCTCGCGTGGTTTACGATATTTCAGGTAAGCCACCAGCGACTATCGAATGGGAATAATTGCTTGTCTTGATGACATGATGAATTAACGAAAGGCGCCCAGTGCGCCTTTTTTATTATTCCAGCTCGTCAGCGCTGACTATGCGGTTTCGTCCCAGATGTTTGGCTTGGTATAATGCTTTATCCGCAAGATTGATGACTTCATCTCGGTTTTGATTGTTAGCGCTGACATGTGCAATGCCAATACTGACGGTGAGCTGTAATACATGTTTTTCAACCGTAAAATAAGTTTTTTCTATTAATGCTCTTATTTTTTCGGCGATGATCTTAGCTGTGTCGGTATTACAATTGTTGATTTCAATTAGAAATTCTTCACCACCCCAACGGGCAACTCGGTCTTCTTTTCGTAAACATTGCCTGATGTAGTCAGCGACTTGAGTAAGCACTTCATCACCAGCAGAATGACCATAATTATCATTAATTTGTTTAAAGTAATCGATATCGAGCATTAAGTACGAATTGACTTCAGTCTTTGTTGGTTTATTCGATGTTTGGTTAAAACTACGTCGATTTAATAGTCCCGTTAATGGGTCTGTATTCGCCGCAATATCAAGTGTTTTAGTTCGAATTATCTGCTGTTGGATCAATTTATATAAGCCGAACCAAGCGCATATTATTCCTAGGTTAAAAAGTAAATCTTCAACTTCTTGATAGTAATGATCTTCAAATGAGGCTACCTCATCCAAGATATTCATATTGTTTCCAAAAAATAAACAGCCACAACCAGTCAATAACCAAAAGTAGATTTGGTTGCAATGCCGGATATGGGCAATATAGAACATCATAAATAACCATATAACAGTGCGTAGCAGTTCAAGATTGAGCTCATAATAATTAATCTCAGCTTTGAGAGGTTTGCCATATAGCATGGCGAACGAAAAGCTCATACTAATCATAAGAATGAAGAACTGCCAAATGTATCGAGTCATTTGAATATTCGTATCAGTTCAGGATGTTAGGTCAAGTATAGTATGGCGATAGTTTTGTGCATCGATTAGCTATCGCCATGAATTATCAATATATTGCTGATATAATCTGTCATTATTTAAGCTTGATAAATTGAGTACGTGAGTGGATACAAATCAACAAGATGAACATTGGATGCGGATCGCGATGGCCATGGCTGAGAAGGCCGAGGCTGAAGGCGAGGTGCCAGTGGGGGCGGTGTTAGTAAAGGATGGCCAGCAAATTGCGGCCGGGTATAACTTGTCCATCAGTCAGCATGATCCCTGTGCCCATGCTGAGATCCTTTGTTTGCGTGCCGCTGGGCAAACCGTTGAAAACTATCGACTCCTTGATACGACCTTATATGTGACCCTCGAGCCTTGTGCCATGTGTGCTGGCGCTATGGTGCATAGCCGTATTGCTAGAGTGGTATTTGGGGCTCGGGATGAAAAAACGGGCGCCGCGGGCACCGTGCTTAATCTCTTGCAACATCCCGTTTTTAATCATCAAGTTGAGGTAACATCTGGCGTGTTAGCGCAGGATTGTGCTGACCAATTGAGCCGCTTTTTTAAACGTCGTCGGGAGGAAAAGAAGGCTTTGAAACAGGCTCAAAAGGCACAGCAGGAGAGGATTTCTTAAGGACTAAATTGAGTTATTGTTTTGATTTAGTCTTGCGCTTGCAGAAAGGTAAAAAACAGTTTGTGACGATTCAGCACTCGGCGATGACGAATTTTAAGTAAAGTACGACGGCGAGACGCATTGTTATTGATGGTTTTTCTTCTCATATAGACCCCATTTCAATCTTGTTATTGTTTAAGTTAAGGCTACTTTGCTTGGGTTACCATTTTGGTTGAGAGACAATGGTTAACGCTGCAATCATTTTTGTCTTTATTTGTCATTACGACAGTATCAGTAGAGATCTCATGCGGCAATCCCCCCAGGATGCATCTGCTCTATAAAGCAGCATTTTTACCTCAAAGTGGCTTCACTTTAGCGCGTATTCACTTAATCTAAGATTAAAAGCTAAGGCTTATTCTGTTGGCGTTTCAACACTGTGGCGTAATTCAAACTATTTGGCAGATATTTGTTGGGCTATTTTGGCTTATCAGGGCTTAAGGTGCCAGATACTGGTGCGGGTGTATCTTCTGAAGCGAGATCGCTGGGTTCGACGTCATCACTATTTTGCTGTTGAGACTGATTATCGACCCAGACTAAGGTGTCGTAGTAGCGACGAATGCTATCCACATAATGCACGGCTTCACTACCGCGGGCGTAACCGTAGCGAGTCTTTTGGTAGTATTTGCGCTTTTGCAGCAGTGGTAACACCTTTTTAAGATCTCGCCACGCGTTGGGATTTAACTCCATAGATTCAGCAAGTTTACGGGCGTCTTCCACATGGGCATAACCGATATTGTAAGATGCCAGTGCAAACCACATGCGTTGACTCTCGGGAATCGACTCGGGTAAACGGTTGATCATATCCCGTAAATAGGCGGCGCCGCCGCGGATACTTTCTTCCGCATCGAGTCGGTTGGTGATGCCAATTTCTTTGGCGGTCGGTTGTGTCAACATCATCATACCGCGCACGCCAGTCGGTGAGCGGGCATTGGGATTCCAATGGGACTCTTGATAACTGGTCGCTGCTAATTTTCGCCAATCTAAGTCACCGGCGTGGGTTTCAAATAACTGGCGGTAGCGTGGTAACACAGTTTCGATGGCGCGTAGGAAAGCGCGGGTGTCGATATAATCGAAACGTTTAACATGGCCAAAATATTTTTCGTTTAGATGATCGAGTGTGCCAGCTAATTTTTCTTGGTGCCAAAATGCTAGCAGTTGACTCATCAAACCATCGCTATGATTGGCGGGTAATAACCAGACTACGTCGAGCTTCTCTTCAAGTACTAATCCAGCGCGGAGATCGGGTAAGTAGCGACGGTTTATTTGTACGCTACTGGAGTCGGCTATGGTGTAGTCAATTTCTTTATTGGCGATCATTGCCAGCAGTTCTTCGCTGTCTTTATCTGTCACTTGATCCCATACCAGCGTCGGATGGCGTTTCTGCAATTGAGTCAAGGTTTCGACAAATGCTGAGTCGGCAATAACAGTAATTTTACCCTTTAAATCAGTAATATCTTTGGGTGTAGGCATACCTTCACGGTAAACCAATACTTGATTAACCCGATAAAGTGGCGGGCCTAAACGGAATTGCTCGCGCCGTGTTGGGGTTTCTGTCATCCCTGCGGCGATGATATCAATCTCGTTTTTTTTCAGTGCTTCATAGAGCTCTACACGACTGGTATAGGGCACCATTTTTAAGGGGACATCGAGGTATTCGGCAAAGAGCACGGCCATATCATAATCGAAACCGCTGTTGCCTTGGCCCGAGGTCATATAAATTTGTGGGCCATAGAGCGTGCCGACTCTTAATTCGGTGAGTTTATGGGGGACGTATTCTGTTTCTTCCACGGTAACTTGCTGACAGGCAGTCAGTAAGAAACCCAAGATAGTCAAGAACAGAAATCGAGCCATTAAGTACACTTTATTAAATAAAATCAAAAAGATGAATAGTAGAAGGTCAGTGAGGTAACTAAGATAAACTAGCTGACATTGCTGTGATTATATCCGTTTGTCACCGATTACGTAAAAAAATCGTATCGAATGGGGTGCGAACCAAGAAAAAAGGTTTGCTTTTTATCTTATAGGAAACACTGTTTTGCGTAAGGTCACAGGTGATTTGTGACAGACATTTCCCTATAATAGCGCCATCTCTGACCCCTGCAATTATAAATATAAGGTGAATTGACGTGATGGAGATCATCCGCGGAGCCCCAGCACTCTCGACGTTTAGAGTGCAAAAGCTAATGGAGGCCTGCGTAAACGCTGCGCTTCCGGTACGCCAAATCTATGCTGAGTATGTTCATTTAGCGGATTTGAGCGAGTTGCTTGAGACCAATGAGCGTGAGCAACTTGAAAAAATTCTCACCTATGGACCAGCTATCGAAGCCCATACCCCCCAAGGTTCACTCCTGTTTGTTACTCCCCGCCCCGGCACAATTTCCCCATGGTCTTCTAAAGCCACTGATATCGCCCACAATTGTGGTTTAGGTAAAGTGAAGCGCTTAGAGCGTGGTGTTGCCTATTATGTGGAGTCAGACACTTTGACTGTCGAGCAGCAACAAACCCTCAAAGGGTTATTGCACGACCGTATGGTTGAAGTGGTTCTGGACGATTTTGCTAAGGCCGATGTGCTGTTTAAGCGCACTGAACCTGCACCTTTCAAGAGTGTGAACGTATTGGCTGAAGGTCGCCGTGCCCTTGAAGTGGCCAACGTCGAAATGGGTCTGGCGCTCGCCGAAGATGAAATCGATTATTTAGTCGAAAACTTTGTGCGTTTGAACCGCAATCCAAACGATATTGAACTGATGATGTTTGCTCAGGCCAACTCAGAGCACTGCCGTCACAAGATTTTTAACGCAGATTGGACAATTGATGGCGAGGCGCAGCCTAAGTCTCTGTTCAAGATGATTAAAAACACCTTTGAAACCACACCAGACCACGTGTTATCTGCCTATAAAGATAACGCCGCTGTGATGGAAGGTTCGGTTGCGGGACGTTTCTTCCCCGATCCAAACGGTGTATACAGCTATCACACTGAACCAATGCACGTACTGATGAAAGTGGAGACCCACAACCATCCTACGGCAATTAGCCCATATCCTGGTGCGGCAACGGGTTCTGGTGGTGAGATCCGCGATGAAGGTGCAACCGGTCGTGGTTCTAAACCTAAAGCGGGTTTAACTGGCTTTAGCGTATCGAATTTAAAAATCCCAGGTTTTGTTCAACCTTGGGAAGGTAATTATGGTAAGCCGGATCGCATCGTTAGCGCTCTGGACATTATGACCGAAGGCCCATTAGGCGGCGCTGCGTTTAACAACGAGTTTGGTCGTCCAGCCCTGTTAGGTTACTTCCGTACCTATGAGCAAGAAGTCTCTAGCCACAATGGCGTAGAAGTCCGTGGTTATCATAAGCCCATTATGTTAGCGGGTGGTTTAGGTAATATTCGCGAAGAGCATGTACAAAAAGGCGAAATCACCGTCGGTGCTAAGCTGATCGTACTCGGTGGCCCTGCGATGAACATCGGTCTAGGCGGCGGCGCGGCTTCTTCGATGGCGTCAGGTCAATCGAGCGAAGATTTAGACTTTGCGTCAGTACAGCGTGAAAACCCAGAAATGGAGCGCCGCTGTCAGGAAGTGATCGACCGCTGCTGGCAGTTAGGCGATAAAAACCCAATCCAATTTATCCACGATGTGGGCGCGGGTGGTTTATCTAACGCATTCCCTGAGTTAGTGAATGATGGCGGCCGTGGTGGTATCTTCAATCTGCGCAATGTGCCATCGGACGAGCCGGGCATGAGCCCGCTGGAGATCTGGTGTAACGAATCGCAGGAACGTTATGTACTTTCGGTTGCTGCCGAAGACTTGCCTTTATTTACTGCAATTTGTGAGCGTGAGCGCGCACCGTTTGCGGTAGTGGGCGAGGCGACGCAAGAGCAGCATTTAACCCTAGCCGACAGCCATTTCGATAACAATCCCATCGATTTACCACTCGAGGTGTTATTAGGTAAAGCGCCTAAGATGAGCCGTAATGTGGTGTCTAAAAAGGCGGTTTCACCTGCACTTGAGCAAAGCAATATCGATATTAAAGATGCGGTTAAACGCATTCTTAGCTTGCCAACAGTGGCGGACAAAACCTTCCTGATCACTATTGGTGACCGCACGGTAACGGGTCTAGTGAACCGTGACCAAATGGTTGGCCCATGGCAGGTGCCAGTGGCTGACTGCGCGGTAACGGCGGCAAGCTTTGACACCTACGCCGGTGAAGCCATGTCACTGGGTGAACGTACGCCGCTGGCACTGCTCGATTTTGGCGCCTCTGCCCGTATGGCGGTGGCCGAATCGATTATGAACATCGCGGGTGCGGATATTGGTTCGTTCAAACGTATCAAACTGTCGGCTAACTGGATGTCGGCCGCAGGTCACCCTGGCGAAGATGCGGGTCTTTATGAAGCGGTTAAGGCTGTCGGTGAAGAGCTGTGTCCAGAACTGAGCCTGACCATTCCTGTCGGTAAAGACTCCATGTCGATGAAAACCGCATGGCAGCAAGATGGTGTGAATAAAACCGTGACATCACCAATGTCATTGGTTATCACGGCCTTTGGTGTGGTGCAGGATATTCGTAACACCGTGACGCCAGAGCTGCGCAGCGATAAAGGTGAAACCTCTTTATTGCTAGTTGATTTGGGCGCGGGCCAAAACCGCTTAGGCGGTTCTTGTTTAGCGCAGGTTTACGGTGAGTTAGGCGATGTCGCACCAGACTTAGACGATGCTGCACTGTTACGTGGTTTCTTCGAAACCATGCAAAAGCTGGTGGCTAATAAGTTAGTGATTGCTTACCACGATCGTAGCGATGGTGGTTTATTCACGACCTTGGTGGAAATGGCCTTTGCGGGTAACACTGGCTTAGACATTGATATAGAAGATCTACAGGGCACTGATTTAGAAATACTCTTTAATGAAGAGCTTGGCGCTGTGCTGCAAGTGAGCCGCGATAACGCTGCCAAAATCGCCGCTCAGTTTGCCATCGCTGGCGTACCTTGCCATGTGATCGGAACGCTAGCCGATGATCAACGCATCACCATTAAAGAGGGTGAGCGTGAAGTGTTCAGTGAAACCCGTGTTGCACTGCGCACTGTGTGGTCAGAAACCACTTACCGTATGCAAGCGCTGCGTGATAACCCAGCCTGTGCATTAGAAGAATTTAAGCTTAAGCAGGATGAAACTGACTTAGGTTTAACGGTTAAGTTAAGCTTTGACCCAAGTGAAGATGTGGCTGCGCCTTATATCCTTAAAGGTGCTGCACCTAAAATGGCAATCCTGCGTGAGCAGGGCGTAAACTCCCATGTCGAAATGGCTGCTGCGTTTGATCGCGCAGGGTTTGAAAGCCGCGACGTGCATATGTCTGACATTCTGTCAGGTCGCATTAGCCTTGAAGAGTTCCAAGGTTTGGTGGCTTGTGGTGGCTTCTCCTACGGTGACGTATTAGGTGCCGGTGAAGGTTGGGCTAAGTCGATTCTGTTTAACGAGCGTGCTCGCGATGAGTTTTCTCGTTTCTTTGAACGTGACTCAAGCTTTGCGCTCGGCGTGTGTAACGGCTGTCAAATGCTGTCAAATCTGAAGGAAATTATTCCTGGTAGCGAGCATTGGCCACGTTTTGTGCGTAACCGTTCAGAGCGTTTTGAAGCACGTTTCAGCTTGGTTGAAGTACAACAAAGTCCGTCATTGTTCTTCCAAGGTATGGCGGGTTCACGCATGCCAATCGCTGTGTCCCACGGTGAAGGTCATGCAGAATTTGCCAGCGCTCAAGCCTTAGCGTTAGCCGAAGCCTCTGGCACCATTGCGCTGCGTTTTGTAAATGGTAAAGGCGAGATCGCGACTCAATACCCACAAAACCCGAACGGCTCGCCAAACGGGTTAACCGGTATCTGTACTACTGATGGCCGTGTGACCTTGATGATGCCACACCCTGAGCGTGTATTTAGAACGGTTGCTAACTCGTGGCACCCAGATAACTGGGGTGAAGACAGCCCATGGATGCGGATGTTCCGCAATGCGCGAGTCAACTTAGGCTAAGGTTTTTATTGATAAAACTATCACTTAAGTGACTAAAAAGGAGCGAAAATTTTCGCTCCTTTTTTATATATAAAACGCATCTTTTAAAAAAATAATATATTTTAATATGTTAGCTTTGGATGCGTTTATTCTAATGCAGTCAATTTGAAAAATACCGACTTAATCAGCTAAATACCTCTTAATAAGTAGTTCACACAAGTGAAACAAAACCTTATTGCCATTTTTTAACTGCTTTAATGCCAGCCATCTGCGGACAATAAAAATAAAAAGCCCCCAACTCATCGAGAAGGGGGCTCGTTTTGCGCTAACAAAACTTCAAATCAAATCAGTATTATTTCAGAGTAAGCGGTGAACGATTACAGCTCATGCGCTGTATAAAGTTCAACAAAAACAAGCTTATAGCTGTTAACCAGACGTTCAAATAAGTTTGTCATATCTCTTTCTCCACACCAAAGTTAGACCTATGTGCGCGGAGTTGGGCTTGTCTGGGACACTTCACCAGTCGTACCAAACCGTCTCCTTAACACAGGAGATATATTAACCAATCTCACAGTCACTCTCAAACGAGAAAAAATACAATTAATCATTAAAAAAACTAATTAATATTAGTTGATTTGTTTTTGGTTTAAGCTTTTTTGATTTTTTAATCTGTTGTTTATATTGGTTTATTTTGTATGTTTACATTTTTTATGATTGTTGTTTTATTAGTGTTAATGTTGTTTTTTATTTGTTTTTTGTTATTTTTACTGGTTATGGTATGAATTTGTTTTAAAGTGCTTAAAAGTTTATTTTTTAATTCTTTTAATCTTGTTCTCTACTTCATATTTGCTTTCCTGTCAACAGGGTGTCAAAGTGAAGTGTGTGCCCTGCCGCAAAACCCATCTAAACCCTTGAGTTTGATTGATTTGAATCAAAGGCGGGTGGTATAAAATACTCACAAATGAAAGCGATTAAATATCTTAACTATCTGATATTTATATCGATGGGATCATTTGTAGGATTGGGTGGTGAGGTGGAAGTCTCAAAGCCGAGCGATAGTGTGACTAGGGTCTCAGTATGCAAGGAAAAAGGGGATTTTTAGGCCTTGCTGCCTCGATGTAATGAAAAAGATGATATTTAACGGTTTATACTGGCTTCAGCTATAAACACAAAATGAAAACTCACTATCCTACAAAGGCACTTGCTATGAATGGCTCATGTTGTCGTAGCAATTGGACGCACCACGTAAGGAGTCACCGATGATTGTTGAAGAGGTTGTTGAGCTATCGCGGCTACAGTTTGCGCTGACAGCCATGTATCACTTCCTGTTTGTTCCCTTAACCTTGGGGTTGGCATTTTTGCTGGCTATCATGGAATCACTCTATGTGATGACTGATAAACAAATTTATAAAGATATGACTAAGTTCTGGGGTAAGTTGTTTGGTATCAACTTTGCCTTGGGTGTATCAACGGGTTTAGCGATGGAATTCCAGTTTGGTACTAACTGGTCTTACTATTCACACTATGTAGGTGACATCTTTGGTGCACCGCTGGCTATCGAAGGTTTAATGGCATTCTTCTTAGAATCGACCTTCGTAGGTATGTTCTTCTTCGGTTGGGATCGTTTCTCAAAACGTCAACATTTAGCGACAACTTGGTTGGTGGCTTTTGGTTCCAACTTCTCCGCTCTGTGGATTCTGGTAGCAAACGGTTGGATGCAAAACCCTGTGGGTAGCGTGTTCAATTACGAAACCATGCGTATGGAAATGACCAGCTTTGCTGATGTTATCTTCAACCCTGTTGCACAGGTGAAGTTTGTCCACACTGTGGCTTCTGGCTATGTAACAGGTGCAATGTTCGTATTAGCGATCAGCTCTTACTACATTCTGAAGAAACGTGACTTACCTTTTGCCCGTCGTTCATTTGCGATTGCCGCCAGCTTTGGTATGGCATCTATCCTGTCTGTTATCGTCCTGGGTGACGAATCAGGTTATAAAGTGGGTGAAGCGCAGCGCGTTAAGTTAGCGGCAATTGAAGCTGAGTGGCATACAGAGCCTGCTCCAGCGGCCTTTACTGCGGTTGGTTTCCCAAATCAAGAAACCATGCACACCGATTTCGCGGTGAAGATCCCTTACGCTATGGGTATCGTGGCAACACGTTCTTTAGATGAAGAAGTGACTGGTCTGCGTGACTTAGTGGCTGAACACGAAGTGCGTATTCGCAATGGTATGAAAGCCTATGAGATGCTGGTGAAACTGCGCGCTGGTGATAAGTCTCCAGAATTACGTGAAGCATTCGAAGCGGCGAAAGTTGACTTAGGTTACGGCTTACTGCTGAAACGTTACACCGACAACGTAGTGGATGCGACAGAAGAGCAAATCAAAGCGGCTGCGAAGGATTCTATCCCGAACGTGGCACCGATTTTCTGGAGCTTCCGTGTGATGGTTGGCTTAGGTTTTGTGATGTTGATTGTGTTCGCGGCGGCCTTCTGGCAAAGCACACGTCATCAAATCGAAGAGAAAAAATGGGTTCTTAAAGCGGCGCTCTTTAGCTTGCCATTACCTTGGATTGCGATTGAGTGTGGTTGGTTTGTGGCTGAATATGGCCGTCAACCTTGGACCATCTCTGAGGTTCTGCCGACCTTTATTTCTGCTTCGAGTCTAACGACTGGGGATCTGTGGTTCAGTATTATTTCGATTTCACTGTTCTACACTGTGCTGCTGGTGATCGAGATATTCTTGATGCTTAAGTTTGCCCGTCTTGGCCCTAGCAGTTTAAAGACTGGTCGTTATCACTTCGAGAAACTAGAAGCCTAAGCAGAGGATTTCATTATGTTTGATTATGAAATATTGAGAGTTATCTGGTGGGCTCTGATCGGCGTACTGTTCATCGGATTTGCGGTCACTGACGGTTTTGACATGGGCGTGGGTGCACTATTACCGATTATCGGTAAAGACGATACTGAGCGCCGTATTATGGTCAACACTATTGCCCCCCATTGGGACGGTAACCAAGTATGGTTAATCACCGCGGGTGGTGCCTTATTTGCGGCATGGCCTATGGTATATGCAGTATCTTTCTCTGGCTTCTATGTGGCCATGATGTTAGTGCTGTTTGCCTTGTATACCCGTCCAGTTGGATTTGACTATCGCTCTAAGATTGAAAATCCAAAATGGCGTAAATCGTGGGACTGGGCGTTGTTCTGTGGTGGCTTTATTCCACCGCTGATCATCGGTGTGGCCTTCGGTAACTTACTCCAAGGTGTACCATTCAATTTCGATGAGTTCCTGCGTGCGACTTATCACGGTGGTTTATTTGGCCTGTTGAACCCATTCGGTTTACTGGCGGGCTTAGTGAGCGTGAGCATGTTTATGATGCAAGGCGCTGCTTGGCTGCAAATGAAGACCGACGGTGAGCTGCGTGTACGTGCCGCGAATGCGACTCAGCTATGTGCACTGTTAGTGGCAGTATTATTTGCCGCTGCGGGTGTGTGGTTAGCCAATGGTATTGATGGTTATGTTATCACTTCAACCCTTGACCACCATGCATTGTCAAACCCAACGCTGAAAACCGTAGCCGTTGAGTCTGGTGCTTGGTTAGCTAACTACGATAAGTATCCTATTACTATGCTGTTCCCAGTATTAGGTGTGGCATTACCACTGTTAGTGATTGTGGTGAGTCGCTTAAATCGTTCAGGTTTCGCATTCTTATTTAGCTCGCTGACTGTGGCGATGGTGATCTTAACTTGTGGTGCAGCAATGTTCCCATTCGTTATGCCATCTTCATTAGATCCTAACGTGAGCTTAACCATGTGGGATGCGACTGCGAGTGAAATGACATTAACTGTGATGACTTGGGCGGCGATTATCTTCGTTCCAATCGTGTTAAGTTACACTGTATGGACTTACTTCAAGATGTTTGGTCGTTTAAACCGCAAACATATTGAAGATAACAAAGCCTCACTCTATTAGAATTAAGGAGCATCTACTATGTGGTATTTCACGTGGATATTAGGGGTTTTGTTAGCCTGTTCCTTTGGTGTGATCAACGCCCTGTGGCTTGAAAACACTGAGAATATGGACCGCTCAAGCGATGACGCTGAGTAATCGCTAAACTCCAACAGCGTAAATCATCTAAAACCCTGCATCTGCAGGGTTTTTTATTGGAATAAAAAAAACAGTACGCTAATCCTAAACACACTGCTTATTCGCATGCATAGGCAATAATCCTATTTAAGGAGGGAAGATTATGACTGAAATTATCGATAGCAGGGGATAAGTCTGTGCCGTTGAAAATGGTTAAATCAATCGTAACAACATGAGAGGCAAAGTTTCTATTGCGTGCTGATGTGTTAGGTGATCAGCGGTTGGAGGGATGCAAGGTAATGTCGGAGTTTGATGTTACCTAAACGAACGAGAATGCCGCAGAAACGCTAGTCAAACATTGCCCAAACAGGCGTCTGGTTCGTTCGCTATTTGTCACTTGCTGTGTGAGGAGAGTAACGGCACATTGCTGCGCGTTTTACGAGGTCGAAATGGCTAGAGCGAACAACATCTTGCCTCAATACATCAACTAGGCTTTGATAAAGTGATAAAAAATACCGCCCAGTTGGGCGGCATTTAGAGTTTGGGGCTTAATTTTAGCAGTATTGGTTAAGCCTTAAATTGGCTAATTTGCTGCTTAAGCGCGACGGCGAGGGAAGATAACTCATTTGCTGAGTTTACTGTTTCAGCTGCTCTATGCTCTCCTTCATTGGCAAGCTCACTAATTTGATGCAGATTGTGGGTGATCTCTTGGGCAACACTGCTTTGTTGCTCAGTCGCAGAAGCAATATTGCGCGAGCTAATCGCAAGTTCTCCAATCCTGTGGGTAATTTCCTCAAGTTGTTTGCCTGTTTCTTCCCCTTGATTTGCCGATGCAATACCCAGTTGATGGCTTTGCGACATTTGGTTTGTTGTCGTTTTAACTTGGCTTTGAAGCTTATCGATTGTTTGACCAATTTCCAAAATCGATGATTGCGTCCGTTGAGCTAAAGTGCGGACTTCATCTGCGACCACGGCAAAACCACGCCCTTGTTCACCAGCTCTGGCCGCTTCAATGGCCGCGTTGAGAGCAAGTAGGTTGGTTTGCTCGGCAATACTGTTAATCACTTCTGTGACCTTGCTGATCGCTTCACTTTCTTGGCTAACTTTCTCTACGGCTTGGTGACTTTGACTAAGCTGTTGGCTTAATTTAAGTAGGTCTTGTACTAAGCGTACTTGTTGCTGTTGACCTTCTTTCGCGGCTATATCGACCTGTTGGCTTTGAGTTGCACCCTCTTGAGCGTGATTTGCTACATCGCGGATTGAAGTGGACATTTCCTCAATTGCTGTAGCAATTTGATCCGTTTGTTGCATCAACGCTTGAGCTTCTTCGCCATTTTGTTTGGCAATACGCTGCGCTTTTGATGCCTGCTGTTCAATACTCAGCACCGACGCTTGCAAGGCACTGATTAATTGACGCAGTTCCGATGACATAGTGGAAACACTTGTGGTGATCTTATCGACTTCGTTTTGACTATCTAAAGCTGATGCGGGGAGGTGGTGACTAAAGTCTCCTGAACCTAAGATTTCCATATGGTGTTGGAGTGTGTGCAAAGGCTTGAGTGAGCGCAGTAGGACTAAGGACAGTAGTACGGTAATTAACACTATGCCTGAGACGGCCACAATGGCATTAATCGTCAATAAGAGAAGGCTTTCTTCATTTAATTCATTTGCGTTAACTTGACCAATCAGCATCCAGTTCCAACCGTTAACACTTTGACTGTAAGCAAACATCGGTTGGTTTTTGCTGTTGCTATAACGCCATTCAGCTTGATCTTGGGTGGCTTGGCTGAGGGTTAAGCCATCAAGCATAGACTCTGTCACAGGTTCGCCAGTATTAAATTTGGGATGAGCGACGAGAACGTTGTCTATCTTACGCATTAATAGGAAATGGCCAGTTTCTTCTAGAGTGATTTTATTCACCGCATCTTGTAATTGAGTTAAGGATTGCGTGATTTCAAAACCGATATATAAGATCCCAATCACTTTTCCTTGGAGATCCTTAATGGGTCGATAGACGGTCATGTAGTCTTTACCAAAAAGTTTGGCGTAACCTTCATAAACCTCGCCCTTGATTAAGGTCGGATAACCTGGATGGGTTTTACCTAAAAAGGTACCTAAGGCGCGGCTGCCATCGGGTTTTTTAAGGGAGGTTGCAATACGAACAAAATCATCTCCAGCGAGAGCAAAGACCGTAGCTGTGCCACCTGTGAGGTTAGCAAAACGGTCAACTTTACTCTTTGAAGAGTTGATTTGTTCTTTTTCATGTAACAATGCTGGCGTGTTTACGCCAAGTACATTGACCGTTTTATCCAAGATACTGAATTGACCAGGATACATTTCTTTAAATACATCGGCATTGCGTCTTGCTAGTTGCAACAAGCTATCGTATTGAAGCTCAAGCATATCGGATACAGCGTGCATTTCGGCTTTCATGGCACTAATGCCTTTGTCCTCGAGCACATTTGAAGCGGATTTATAGGAAAGAGTACTGAGTATACAGAAAATAATAAGGGTAAGGGCAAACGCGAGAGCACCGATCTGTTTTGCAATAGGCCAATTTTTATAGTTCATTCTGCGATCCTATAGGGTAAAGGTTAACGCTAATGTAACCTAACTTTTACGTCATGGTCTTGATATGGGTCTAAGATTTTCTATTATTTATAGATAGTTCGCTGACATATTGCCAATTCCTACCACGATAACCTTGCTTTATTTTAGCGGATAGGAATATAGCACTTTGCGATAGGGAATGCGGTCTAGAGTGATAAGTTTTGGGGTAAATGGATACTTCCCATGGCTTATCGCAATCGAACCAATACAAGACGACAAGGAGTGACATTATGTTGGGTGAAAATCATGCGTTAATTTATGAGTTTCCAGATTTTGCTGACCATATTCATCATCTTAAAAAAAACAATGCAATTTTCGCGACCATGGCGCAGCGTTACCATGAGTTAGACCATAAAATTCGCGCTCTAGAGTTAACCAAAGTGCCCACCAATGATGAGCACTTTGTGGCCTTAAAATTAGAACGGCTTCACCTTAAAGATAAGTTGTATCAATATCTGGTTCATGATGCTATTTGAGGCGACAACGGCGATGTATCTAACCTATTGCGGTTTTTCATTAGTAGTAGATACATGGTTGGCACCCAAACGAGTGATAGTAAGGTTGTTAGCAAGGTGCCTCCCGCGATAGCGATGGCAAAGGGCGGCCAAAATCCGCCACCTGCAATAATCAGCGGAATAAATCCCCCCACCGTCGTGATTGTGGTTGAGCTGATATGCCGACCACAGCCGCTGACAATATTGATAATTACAGCTTTATCTCCCGCTCTGCCATTTGGTGTATCTTCCAGCTCAGCCAAAATCACAATCGCCGCGTTGATCGCAAGCCCCATTAGGCCGAGTAGCGCGATGATCACAGGGAAGCCAAAGGGATAACCAAAAACATAGACCGCAAGTAGCCCAAGCCCCGCCGACTGTAATGCGCTCAGTAAAATAATCGCTGTTAGCCTAAAGGAGTTAAAGGACAAGACAACTGTGGCCAGCAATAAGGTAACCACTAAAATGATATTAGACAGTAGATTACCTACCGCTTCATTGCGTTTAGCGCTTTCGCCGCCAATTTCAATCCGATAACCTGCCGGTAGTTTGATTGCGGCCACTTTATCTTTTACATCATTTAAAACTTGGGCAGGTAATACCCCGCTGACGATATAGGCTTCGATCGTGTTGACGCGTTGACCATTACGCCTAGGGATCGCCCCGCGACTGACTTGCACCTCGTTGTGGGACAGTGCAGATAACGGAACGGCAGTGCCCGAAGGGGTCATGAGCTGGATTTCCGCAATACGGCTCGCCTGCTCGCGGCTACTCTCACCTAGACGCACGCGTATAGGAAGTGACTCGGTTTGTTCTAACACGCTGCCGCCAATCACTCCAGTTGTAGACATTTGGACTTGTCTAGCAATATCCGTCAGGCTTAATCCGCTGATTAAGCTCGCATCTTCATTGACCTGTAGCCATACCTTTGGTGACCCTGCACTCAAGGTTGCGCGGGTGTGGATCACATCGGGCGTTGCAGCCAAAATATGACGGATTTCATCACCCAAGGTGCGTAATGTTTCCAGATTAGGGCCAAAAATCATCAACTCGACCGGGGCATTAAAGGGCGGGCCTTGCTCCAGTTTACGCACCAGCACCTGCGCTTCTGGAAAGTCTTTATCCAAGCTTTGCTGCAACTCTGGGATAAGGGCGTTGGCGCGCTCAAAGTCGCTGGCTTTCACCATAGCTTGGGCATAGTTAGTGGCCCCCTGTTGGCGCTGAGTTAAGTTGTAATAAAACGAAGGGGTATTGCCACCCACAACCCAATCGACTTGGCTGATACCCTCGATTTGATGCAACTGCTTATCCATCAATAGCACTTGGTTTAAGGTGTTTTCGAGGCTGACATGGGGGGCGAGATACAGCTCAATTTGGAACATATCCCGATCCGATGGCGGGAAAAACTGCTCAGTCATCTTGCCTGAAGCGTAAAAACCTAACAGCGGTATTATCCCGATAAGCGTAGCGCTCAGTAGTGGGCGATTGAGCGCAAATCTTAGGCTTGCTTGAAAGTAACCGCTTACTAAAGGCACATTGATACCATGCTGATACCAGACAGGATGTTTACCTTCGAGGCTAAAGCGTCCCGCAAGACCGGCGATCAAAGTATGGGATATTACATAGGAGCCAAAGAGTGCAAACATTACCGATATAGCGATGCCACTCACAAATTCTCCGGCTGCGCCTGGCATTAATACGATCGGCGCAAAGGCTAGAATAGTGGTAATCGTTGAGCCCGCCAAAGGCAACCACAGGTGATGTAAGGTCTCAGTCACAGCGTTTAAGCGACTCATACCCTGTTGGCGGCGCTGGGAAATGGCATCAACAATTACAATGGCATTGTCCACCATGATCCCAAGGGCGACGACTAGACCTGTGACCGACATTTGATGAATGGGTAGGCCGATATACTTCATGCAGGCTAAGGTAAACAGGGCGGTTAAGGGAAGTGATAGGGCAACGATAATCGCGTTTCTTAAGCCCAAGGTCAGCAGTAAGACTGTGAGAATAATCACAAACCCTTGTATTAGGTTGATAACGAGTCCGCCAAGCCGGTCACTGGTGTAACTGTTTTGCTCAAATAACCATTGCACTTTGATATTTGCGGGAAGCTCGTTGTTGAGCTCATCGACCAGTTGCTTGACTTGTCCTTGCCAGATATCAACACGGGTGTTATTCAACATGCGCGCTGCGACAAACACGCTTTGCTCACCGTCAACGAGAGCGATGCTATCTGCTGGTTTTTTAGCTTGGCGGCTGATAGTCGCAATATCGCCCAGACGAATGATTTGCCCATCGTTATCGACTTTAAGTGGTACTTGGCGAATACGGCTCTGCGAATCGAGCTCACCCGAGACTTCGACAAGGGCGCGAAAGTGATTGTTATTGATCTCACCAGCGGCAATTTTACTGTCGGCGCTGCTTAAGATTTTCGCTATGGTACCCGGCGTTAATTGCAACTGGCTCATCTTATAGCCATCGAGCTGGACTAGGATTTCTTCCTCGGGTGCGCCGTAGAGTTTAACGAAATCGGTGCCGGATAAGAGTCTGAGCCTGCTTTGTAATTCCTTGGCATAGCGGTTGAGCATATCCACCCTAGGTTGACTGTTATCGTTCCACACTAGGCTTAAAATCGCGGTGTAGGCGTAGCCGACTTGATCGTCTAAGGTCGGTGTCTGTATGTCATCGGGGAGGGTGTTTCTGGCATCGGCCAGCAGATCTCTCGCCCTTGACCACACAGGCGCAGTATCTGTCACTGTGTCTTTGAGCTCTAACTGGATCACCGAGATACCGGGTCTTGAGGTGGATTGAATCAGCTTTATTTCCTCAAGGCGACGTAATTGATTTTCTAATACTTCGGTGACAAGCGCCTCGACCCGCTCGGCGGAAGCGCCGGGATAAGGAGTGATGACAGAGGCAAAGCGGTTGGTGATATGTGGATCTTCGGTGCGAGGCAAACTGGACATCGCGCCAAATCCCGCGACCAGTAGTAGGGCGATCACTAGGCTGACTAAGCGACCATTTTCGACGAAGGCTTTAATCATGATTACCTCGCCGTTACGAGTGTTGTGGAAACGGCTTGGCCTACGACTAATTTATGCAAAC
>NZ_CP022090.2:0-38118 GCF_002209245.2 Shewanella sp. FDAARGOS_354
CAGGGCGTTAATCCATAGAAATTTTTATCCGAAAATCTCAAATTAGAGCTAACAATCTAACAAGCTTATGTCCAAAAGTGAGCCAGTGAATCACTCTACACCAGACTGATTCACGCGAGCCCCTAAAACCCGTCCCAATCCCCCGTTTACGGCTATTCTGGGGCGGTTTTTTCCCTTAAGATGAATCAAATCTCTGGAGAATTGATTCAAACCTAACTTGATTTTGTAACTCAATCATGTATGCAATACGCAGGATCTTTCGCGATCCAAAAAATTTCCTGCCTGACGCCTTAGAATGCAGTTAAAATCACGTGATATTGTTCGAATAAAACCTATAACTGCACTATAATTAAGGTGTTCGAATTAAATCATATAAGGCCGAACGGTAACTTATGGCAAATTATGCGTATTTACGTGTATCAACTGATGCACAAGATGTTGATAATCAAAAACACGGTATTTTAGAGTTTGCTAATAAGCATGGGTTAAGCAATCTGGCATTTGTGGAAGATACCGTTAGCGGTAAGCACAAATGGCGTGCGAGAAAACTCGGTGATTTATTAGAGTCACTGGCCCCAAAAGATGTGATTGTATTTGCCGAAGTTTCGCGCATGGCCCGCAGCACATTACAAGTGCTCGAAATCCTCGAATTTTGCACCGAACGCCAAATTCATGTCTATATAGCCAAACAAAAAATGATCCTCGATGACTCGATGCAGAGTCGGATCACCGCGACCGTGTTAGGGTTGGCGGCAGAGATTGAGCGCGAGTTTATTTCCCTGCGTACCAAAGAGGCATTGGCCGCCCGTAAGGCTGCAGGTATGAAACTTGGCCGCCCTGCCGGCCAAGCAGAAAAGACCAAGTTAGATAAACATCGAAAAGCGATCGAAAGCTATTTAGATAAGGGCTTGAGTATCCGTTCTATTGCCAAATTGATCGATGAACCGTCAACGACAGTTAACGACTATATCAAGCGCCACAACTTGCGCGAACGCGACCAGCTAGAAATGCGGATTTGACAGCTAACAGGTTCTGAAGATTGTATGCAGTTGATGTATATAATTTCGGACCATGCTAAAACATCCCTAATCTGCCTCAATATAGTGGGAATTTCTGGAATTAATTAGTTGCTCTATTCGTTACGTAAAAACGTGCTCAGTGCACGTTTTTTTGTAATTTAACTTCAAAAGTTTAAATGAAAAATGGTATAAACTATAAACAGTGGTACATACAACATAAAGCAACTAATTTTTAAGGAATGAAAATGGGATTTGGTAATTTTTTATTAAAGGCTGCGAATTTTGCAGGAAAAGCAATTGTAGCCGTAGCTTCAGAAGTTATGAGTCAAGGTACTACCACAATAACTAAAAATTATTTGGAGCAAGCACAAAAACTAAATTTAACATCTAGTCAGAGATCCTTGGTTAAAGATGCGGAAACAATAAATAACCGATTGGCAGAACAAAAAAGGTATCAAAAAAACATTTCAGATGATATAAAAAATAATAAGGAAAAAATAATTGAATTGAATATGTTATTAGATGATAAAGCATATCAAATATGGGTTATTGTTTCTAAATTAATTCCAGATGGTGAATTTTATAAGGTTTCTTCATATAAAAATAAAAAAAGTCTTTCATTTCTAGGTGATGTTAAAACTAATATTTTGTTAACTGACTTTGCTAATGGATTACTAAGTTTAGATGATGTTGATTTTAATTCATATATGCTAGATTATTTAAATGGAATCATTCCAAACTGCCCAATTAAAAACCTACCAGATGGATTCTTTGATGAATTAAATCCTATTGTTAATGAGTACAGAATTGTTTTTGAAAAAAACTCAAAGGAAATTGACTTTTTATCAAAAGAAAATATTACATTAGAAAATAAGTTTATTGATGCTAAAGAAAAAACTTCTGAAATAAACGGGAAGTTGAAACCGTTACTTGATGAAATTAAAGAGTTTTGCCGCCCTATGCTTGAAGAATTAAAAGAACGAAATTCAAGAAGGTAAAGCTAAGTTGCGTATACTGAGTTAAAATCTTAAAAAAATAGCGATATCAACTAAATTATTGATATCGCTATTTTTTATTTTATCCAATAGGACTTGAACTGATTCTTTTACTTCTGCATTGAGGACAGTAATCAGGTGTACCTGCTCCCCGTCGACTAGTCCATTCATGTTTACAATCCAAACACTTAGCTCTATATATAACAGTCATACCCATGCTCCATGTATAGTATTTTGTATACTATACAATAATAGTGGCACTTTCTAAATTTTTATTGCAAGCAATATTGAATTAGTTACAAAATCAAAAATAGATCAATTTTGGATATAAAGAGCGAAATACCAACATGTATTTTTCTTCTTACTCCCTTTTTAAATCTTTATTGCGATCAACTCGAGAAAGTTGCTTAATCATATAGTTTAGAGAGGCTGTCTGACAGCTTGTGTGAGCCGCCCCACCCCTGAACATTAGCCGCGGGGCTTTCCCACCCTCAAATGAATATGCCACTGGCGCCCGATAAACCCCTCCTTCGCCCTGTTCCGCCCTCAACCCTGTGCCTTTATAGCTAAGACAAACAGCGCGGCACAGCGTTTGCGGGCTCATTGCTGCTTGGCTCATACAGTCGCATGCCAGGGTAAAAGCATGAGGAAAGGCCTGTCATGCGACAGTACGGCCCGGAGCAATGCGGGCTCAGTCTGCCACGCCCAATGCCTGTTTATCGGGCGCCAGTGGCATATAAACCCGCCCTTACCCCGCGGCTGATGTCCTACGCCACGCCCGAAGCCTGTGGGGCGGTTACTCTTAGCCCTGCATTTCACTGTTTGTATATTTGATTTTGTAACTTTTTCAAGGTTAATAACGTAGGTTGTTTGTGTAAATGGGGGGTTGGCGGTGTAGATCTGTTCGGATCGGTGGCCTTGTTCGGGGAAAAGGTTATTTTTGTTTTGTTTCGGTTGTATGTGTTCGAAAAAAACATTATTTAAATCGGTTGTTTTGTGCGGGTTATGCGGTGGTTTTTTTCGTTCGTTTGTTGAGGTATTAAACTGGCTGCAGTTCTGGGCCTTTAAAGCGTCCCACACGTTGTAAATAGCACCGTTAGCGTGGGAAAACGGCTTTGCGGGCTCATACAGTTTTTAACAAAGCGTTAAGAGCTATTCTCAACGTTTGGCATTTCCTGTTCAACGTTGAGTTTAGTGTTTATTAGGCTTGCGTTGCTTACATCTTTATTCAGCATTAGCTATAAATTTCCTAATGGTTGTGAAGCTAGAACTTATGCCTGTAAATCACTCAATATCAGTCGATTATGTCCGATGTTATTGCTTGGTTATGTGGAAACTCAATCAATAGGTAAAGAGCTACAGCATGGTTTTGAGGGCAATGGTTACGGCGAATCCACCGGTGCCGCTGCATGTGATCAGTCAACTCATGGGCCATAGCGACAGTAAAACCACGGAAATCTATCTGCAGGTGCTGAGTGAAGAACGGCACAGCTTAGTGATGAATGCCTGGGGATAAATCGTTATTTTTTTGCAATGCAAAATTTTTATAGCGGTTTTAAGTTCAATGAGGTGTATATCGATGGGGGGGTGAGTGAGTGAAATGGTGGTGTTTTAGCGATCCCGTTTGACGGCATTTATTGCTTTAATTTGTACAATGAAATCTGAACAATGAAAGCGTTACAAAGCTTGATGTGTCGCGCTCTAGGTGAAGTTTTTAATTTCACCTAGAGCGCAAGGCGCGAGGGGGTAACAGTGGAGTGCTTGTGATGCGGAGACCCCCGCGTCGTTGTCTCGCCCGAGTGGAAAATATGAGAAAATATAAAGGGAAAGAGGGCTTGCCACGCATCAACGCCTAGTTTTGAGATGTAATAATGGTGCTCGGTATTGGAATTTTCCTGAGACATTTAACGGGCATTTTTTTGCATTGCAAAAAATGCCCGTTCAAAATTTACTATAAAAAAATAGCGCAATTCTCATAAAATCAATTTTGAAAAAGTAACAATTTCAAGTCACTCGACTGCCATTTGTATAAGGGCAGTCTATATTTGGTCTTTATTTAGTCTTTTTGTTTGCCTGTGATATGATTATGACCATAGTCAATATGGCTACCTTATTCTCTACCAATCAGCTAGGCACAACCCTATGAACATAGAAACAATTAGTTTTTTGAAAAAAAATGCTGCGAACTTGCCACTCGATGAGCCGATGATTATTACTCAAAATGGTGTTCCTGCTTACGTTATTGAGTCAGTAGCGGATAGAAATCGACGCGATGAAGCGATAGCTTTACTCAAGATGGTCAGTTTTGCGAAAAGTGATCAACAAAATGGTCGAACAATGTCATCAAGTACTTTCAAGGAACGCTTGGCGGATCGTAAGCTCGCGTTAAAGGATAAGTAGTATGTCTGTGGTGAAACTTGAATATACCAAGACATTTGAAGATACCGTAAATAGTGCTATATCTCACTATGCTCAGTGGAATGAAGAGATTGCTGTAATAGAGAGAATTGAGGCCGTTATTGATGCCTTTGAAGTTTCTGTTATGCAAAATCCTCTTAGCCATTCACTATGCCAAGAATTAGTTGAACTTGGAGTTACTCAGGTAAGACATGCGATAAAAGAGGATTTTAGAATACTGTATGAGGTTAGCTACGTTAGTGGCGAAGTCCTGATTACAGTGTTACTTTTTTTGAGCCAACGACAAAGTATACAGAATCAGCTGATCAATCACTGCTTAGTGTATAAGTGATATCTATCTTTAATGTATATCAAATGTAATACATTTATTTTGTATTATTATGTTTTAAAATGATTTTATTTTAATTTGCTAAATTATTTTTAGAGCTTGTGTAAACTAGATGACTTGCTAAAATTAACTGTATATTTATACAGTTAATTGGTGTGTTATGCGTGTTATTCCTATCCCTGCCCAAGCGGGTATTACCGGCTTTGAAAGCCCCGCAGCTGAATATACTCAGCTTGGGCTTAGCCTTGATGAATTGCTTATCACCCATCCTAGTGCCAGTTTTTTATGCGTAGCTCAGGGGGATTCAATGCAAGGCGTAGGGATTTACGATGGTGATGTATTAATCGTGGATCGCCATGAGACAGCCCGCAATGGTGATGTGATAGTCGCTAATTTTAACGGCCTGTTTGTGGTCGGACAAAATAGATCTAAAGCGAGACAAAATAGTTTTAAAATGCACAAAATAGATCTAAAACGTGACGAAAAGTGGTGAAATAAATTTATGAAAACCCTGAATTCCGTGATACCAAACCGAAGTTGTAGTATCACGGTATATATAAGGGGCTAAATGTCAGTGTTTCGACGTAAGGCTACGGTGAGAGATTCGCGTTCCCGCTCTGATTGTGAGAGTGCATGTTGAACCTGGGTGAACTGCTTTTGCAATTCAATATGCTGCCCTTGCAGTGAAGCAAGCTGTTTAGAATCAGTGCGGAGTTCATGTACTTCACTTGTGAGTCGCTTAATCTCAGCAACTTGATTCTCAAATTGAGTTTGAAGCCGAGTATTTAGTGTGCGTTCCTCTGCCAACTCTGCCATAGATTTACGGTGCGCTTCTATTGTCTGTTGGTATTGGGTTTGTTCTATTTCACGTTTAGCTTGTTCAATACTCAGAGATTTGACTTGCTCACGTAGACTTGCTGCTTCTTGCTCTGCTTTTTCCGCACGTTTGTCGGCTGCTCGAACCAACGAATCCGCCTCCGACTTAGCGTTGCTAATCAGAAGTGCTGATTTTGATTCTGCGGCATTGCTCGCGTCAACGGCTTCTTGCTTTGCATGCGCTGTAAGTTTTTCATATTCAGCGGCCATGAGTTCGGCTTTTTCTGCCCGTTCTATTGCTTTGGTCGTCTTATCATTTGCCTCGTTAATCAACTGCGTAGCTTTGGCCTCGATCATTTCTACTCGATGCAATGCATTTTTTTCGAGTTC
The DNA here is from genome assembly GCF_002209245.2 of Shewanella sp. FDAARGOS_354. NCBI lineage: Bacteria > Pseudomonadati > Pseudomonadota > Gammaproteobacteria > Alteromonadales > Shewanellaceae > Shewanella > Shewanella sp. FDAARGOS_354. Next base: position 5,967 of record NZ_CP022090.2, read on the forward strand.
AGCCATAAGCTCTACTAGTTCATCCCGTTGCCCAGTTATCTCTGTGAGCATAACTTTTAGTTGTTCGGTCTTGCGATCTACAACGGCTTGTACCTCACTTGCTAAAAGCTTCGCTATGGACGAACTTCCAAGCTCATCTGCCATTTTCAGCACTTCGGCGTTACGTTTATCGTTGTAATCTCTTAATAACTGACTGACCGTTTCTGTTCTTCCTCCTGTTACCGAGATGATATTGCGAACAGTAGGGGTAATACCTTTGCTGATCATGCTGTTTGCGGCTGTTGATACCTGCTCAAATGTTACGCCGTTTTGCTCTGCCATGTTATGCGCCTATTTCAAATTTATTGGTCAATATTACACCAATGGAAACAGGAAACAATTGTTTCCATGAAAAATATGTTTCCATTAGTTATGGTGACAAAATATTCAGGATTTTTGAGATTTACAAAATTGTTGGTGCAACTGGCTCAGGGTATAGCGGGTGGTGTAATTGAGGTTCCCAAAAGTTCACTTACAAGTAAGTGGGGTTGTAAGCGGGAAGCCGCCAAAAGTTTGCAGGCCTGACTATGACAACGTCAGTCCCTCAATCATGGCGTCCAGATCGAGCTCTTTCCCTTCACTGATAAAGGTGTAATGCCCATTCAGAAAGATATGCTGCCAGGCTACGGGCGACATTCGTCTGAGAAGAGCAAGTCCCCGGGTGTTACCGACATCTTCATACTTCTGCAGCAATCGCGACAGCAGGGCTGAGTTATAATAAATAATAATGATGCTGAGTAGCCGCCCGCACTGATTGCTGATTTCCAGCTCAACATCATTCTGTCCGGTCAGCTCTTTTTTGCCACCAACCTGCGCGATCGCTGAACGAAGCTGATGCCAGGATTCAATACGATTTTGAGACCTGTGACTGTTTCTGGCCACCTGCGGGTTACGAAGATATCGGAGGATGTAAAGACTACGGATCAGTTTATCAAATTCAAACAGGGCCTTCCTTGTCGTATTTTCCGCTGAATAGGTACACAATTTACGGATCAGGGCACCCTGAGTTATTTCTTTCATACCCAGCGTAGCGACAATCTGGTCCAAGTGAGGTTTTTCATCGATGATAACTTTCTTATTTATCTGACCTACAGGCTGGATAAGACATTTTTTATAACGCTCCGGATCGCCCGCACAGTATAGCTCTTTAAGCATGTCCTCTGTCGAGGTAAAGCGGGGTTCAAAACGCAGACCAAACCAGTGAAGAATGGCAAAATTAGCCCTGTTAATACTGTGCATGTCACCGGTTATCGCCGTGGGTACAATCCCGCTGGTATTCCTGTACCAGATATCGAAGACGTGATGTGCTTCATACTCATGGGCACCAATGAGATACCCATTTAGTGGAATATGGTTGCACAGTAGAGTGTAAGCCACTACGCCCTTACCAAGTCCAAAATATTTTTTTGATGCACGGGCTTTGATCGTCGGACGTTCTACGCTGAATTTTTGCCCATCGACAGCGCCATACAGTTCCCCCAACTCCAGTGAATAATACGGAAAGACAGGAAGCGTCTTAATTCCGTCGCCAATACAGTCACATGCGGCCTTCAGCGTGGAGAGACGCAGATATTGCTCGTAGGAATCATTGAGCGCATGATAGGGAATATCGCTGGTCTGGGACATAGTCAGATTACCGTGATTCATGGCCTGTGCCATTATTACCGCCATCAGACTGTCTGCATCAGCTCCCGTTTTCACATACAGGGGTTGTAGCGGTGTGAGTGCCGACAGAAACTGACACCGCTGATTAACGAAGCGAAAAATATCCGCAAGTTCACACAGAGGCAACTGTGAATAAAAATCCGTCACACTGTTCGATTGCTCGGTCATGTCCGACTTACGCCAGCTAAGTCTTTGTGTATCATGATCAAATTCAAGATGTGACAACTTACCCTGCTTAAGCTCCCTGTTGAACGCTATCCACTGTTCATGCAGTTCGCTGGTCAGTTCATCCAGCTGCTGTTCGACCGGGGTTCGTAAAAACGGGATATCCATCTGGGTCAGAATATCGGTTTTTTCCTCTACGGAAACCAGCTCATCTGAAAGGTGGCGGTGTTGCAGGCTGTCATCAAGATAAAGCTCTCCCGCCTCAAATCGTTTTCTGATTTGCCGGTACAACCAGAATTCATAACGGCTGGCATGAAGCTCGGTTGGTGTATCGTTTTCATCAACGCTCAATAACCAGGTTCGCAGTCGTGGTGGGAGCGTAGCCGGTGGGCATTCTGCCAGCGGCCGCTGCGTCAACCGTAGCTGCTTTGAGAACGTCCCTCTGACCCATGCCAGCGCAGCAAGCCAGGGACATTCAGGCGTCACGCTGGAAAAGTTCAGAGTACAAAACAGCGGGCGTAAATGGCGCCGTATATGAGCAGTCTGAGTGTCAACTGCTTCCCATTGTCGAGCCATCCGACTGGCAGGTTTCACTCGCATTCGCTGCGCGGTGTTCTGCAGGATCTCCTTGGGCATGATTTTCCAGGCCCTCTGGCGCACATCTCCAAAAGGGATGCTATCCATCACATCATCATCGACAAACAAGGATAACAGACGACCGACTTTATTATTCTCTTGTTGCCGCTGCAGAACATCTGCTTCAAAGTTTTTTCTGGCCTCTTCCTTGCAGCGCTCTTCTGTCTGCTTCATGTGCCACATCATGGCGCTGGTGAGGTTATCTGACAGTTGCTGGTAGCGAAGCCAGATATAGCACATCATATATAACCAGGTTTGCTCTGTTCTGAGGTTCCGCAGGTCGTGGATGGTATAAAAGTTGACCAGGCTGGCGAAGTACAACAAATTTTGTTGCGAGATCCCGAGCACGGGCAGCAACTGTCGCGCCTTCTGATATATCGGTTCCAGTTGGTTTCGTTTCTCCCTTTCCCGGGACATTTGTCGCCATCGAAAATCTTTCGCTTCCTGCTTCAACACGGCCAGTCCGGACAGTGCGTCATCTTTCTTCAGGAGTGAATTCAGTGCACTCTGTGTTTCTGTATCGAGGAAAGACAACAGTATGTCTGCCAGGCGTTGTCGCTCCGTTGACAGCGCTTTACTGATGATTTTTTGAAGCGTGGAATATCCTGGCCGGACGATTTTTTTCTCATTTAGCCAGCAGATAAGTTCGGTGGCAACAAATCCAGGCGTAATATCACGGCGTACAATATGTGCTGCACGAGCATCGAGCTGAGGGCGAATGGAGCCGGACCACTGATGATACCCAAAGAAGTCGGTGATAAGCTTACGCTGGGCATAATATTCATGCTCGGTAATGGATTTGTCGGTGATGGATATTTCACGAAAGTAACGCTGAACCACAAAATCGAAATCACTTTCCACGTCCTTCGGTGAAAAATGAAAGAAGGCGTGTTTAGCCTTGAAATAACCTGTCTGCAGGATGCAATAAATCTGTGCCAGTATTCCGGGGCGGCTGGTTATCAGCGCCAGCTCTTCCGGCGTGAGCGACAAATACTCCAGCTGCTGGCCTTCATCAAAATCAGGCAGACCATACAGTGCAAATTTTTCTGCATCTGTTAAAACGGAGAGTCTTTTACCTTTATCTTTGCGACGGGATGTCATCCTGACCTCGCACTGAATATGTCCGTAAGAGGATCCTTGAGCGGACAGTTTAAATAATTTTTGCATTAGCCATAAATCACTGCTGAAGTTGTCTCATATAACTGGTACGGTATCAATCTCTTTCATGGCCCCTTAAACGTACACATTTATGACAGAAATACGGATCGGTTATGCTCGGTGCTCAACCGACAAGCAAGATTTAACGGCTCAGCAGGAGGCTCTGCTCAAATTGGGGGTTTCCCCAGACAGAATTTACGTAGATAAGGGTCTAACAGGCTCAAACCGACAGAGACCCGGTTTAGATCAAGCTTTGGCGGCCGTTCGAACAGGGGATACTCTTGTGGTACCGAAACTTGATCGGCTGGCCCGTTCGGTTCCTGACGCACGAGAGATAGCTGATGCACTCCAGCTCAGAGGGGTGAAACTAGCGCTGGGACTTAGCATTTATGATCCAACTGATCCTATGGGGAAAATGTTCTTTAATGTGTTGGCTACCTTTGCAGAGTTCGAAGGGGATCTGATACGTTTGCGCACACGCGAAGGAATGGCCATTGCACGTGCAAAAGGCAAACTGCGGGGCAAACAGCCAAAACTGTCTGAGAAACAACAGAAAGAACTGTGTCGAATGCATGAAACGGGCGAGTACTCAATCAGCGACTTAGCAGAGTTATTTTCGGTGTCGAGACCAACGGTCTATCGAACGCTTTTACGAGGCAAAAAATGATCGATTTAACAGCAGAGCAAAGGCATTTGGCAAAGAGAGTTCATGATTATGCTTGTCGGTTTCCTCTGACAGAGGAGGGTGACGCTCAGTTATTGCAAAGCTGTTATGATTATATGGACGCCTTTAAGCGGGTGATGGATAGCGCATCAAAAGTCCAGATGGACTACATCTGCCTGCAATATCCGGGGTATTTTCGCTTTGCGAAATGGATAGAGCGTTTAGCACAAGGTATTGCTGATGGCGTCATTGAGGTTCCGAAAGAGCACTAAAAATGGTAGGCCGCAAAATTTTGGCGGCTTCCCGCTTACAACCCCTTGAAGGATTTGGATAAATCTGCGTTGGCCCTAGCAGAGGTTTGCACCCTGATACTCACTGAAAGCATGCAGGATGAGCAGCTGAGGTCAGCTATCTTTGCCAGAATGTCTCGTGAAAAACTGGCGACATCCATTGCCACCGTCCATGAACTTGCTCGCCCCTACGATGATAACTTTCAGGATGAAATGGTGGAACAATATGGCAGGGTCAGGCGTTTTTTACCGAAATTACTGCGTGATATCGTATTCAAAGCGGCTCCGGCAGGCAAGGCGACTCTGGAAGCCCATCAATATCTTGGTGGGCTGTTGGAATCGCGCAAGCAGTTACTGGATGAAGCCCCTCTGGACATTGTCTCTAATCCATGGAAACGCCTGGTGTTCGACAAAGAAGATAGAGTGACCAAGCGAGGCTATACGCTGTGCTTTCTCGATAAGTTACAAGACAGTTTGCGCCGCCGTGATATCTACGTAGAGAACAGCGACCGCTGGGGTGATCCACGGGCCAAGCTGTTACAAGGGCCGGAATGGCAAGCAAACCGCATTCAGGTGTGCCGTTCACTCGGTCATCCACTCAATCCCCAAGAAGCGATTGACGGTCTGGTGCGTCAACTGGATGCAAGTTACAGACAAGTGGCATCCAACTTCGACAACAACAAAGCAGTTGAGCTGGATCTGTCCGGCAAACGGCCCACATTGACCATCACGAACTTTGCCAAACTGGATGAACCGCCCAGCCTAACGCAGCTCTCCCTACAGGTCGAATCCTTAGTTCCCAGCGTGGATCTGACGGAGCTGTTGCTGGAGATCCACGCCCATACCGGCTTTGCCGATGAATTTACCCATGTTAGCGAATCTAATGCCCGAGCCGAAGACCTGACTGTCAGCGTCTGCGCCGTGCTTTTGGCGGAAGCATGCAACATCGGCTTAGAGTCGCTGATTAAGCATCAAGTACCCGCATTAACCCGACACCGCTTAAACTGGGTCAAACAGAATTACCTGCGTGCCGAGACGCTGGTGAAGGCCAATGCCAAACTGGTGAACTACCAGTCTACTTTATCTCTGGCCAATAAGTGGGGCGGTGGAGAGGTGGCATCCGCCGACGGTATGCGCTTTGTCACTCCGATCCGCACCATCAATGCAGGGCCGAACCGGAAGTACTTTGGCTCCAGCCGAGGCATTACCTGGTATAACTTTGTCTCGGATCAGTTTTCCGGATTTCATGGCATTGTCGTCCCAGGAACACTGCGTGACTCCATCTTTGTGCTGGAAGGCCTTCTGGAACAGCAAACCGGCTTGAACCCGATGGAGATTATGACCGATACCGCCGGTGCCAGCGATATGGTGTTTGGCTTATTTTGGTTGCTTGGATACCAGTTTTCACCGCGTCTTGCAGACGCAGGTGAATCCGTGTTCTGGCGCGTGGACAAGGCCGCTGACTATGGCCCATTGGATGAGCTAGCTCGCAGTTGCGTCAATACCCACAAAATCGAACAACACTGGGATGACATGATGCGCATTGCGGGATCGCTCAAACTGGGTACAGTGCAGGCTTCCGAGCTGATCCGTTCGCTACTGAAAAGTGAGCGGCCTTCCAGCCTAGCACAAGCCATTATTGAAGCGGGCCGTATCAATAAGACACTTTACTTGCTGAACTACGTGGATGATGAAGACTACCGCCGTCGAATTCTGACCCAGTTGAATAGAGGAGAAAGCCGTCACGCGGTCGCACGGGCGATCTGCCACGGTCAGCGTGGTGAAATTCGGAAGCGGTATCGAGAGGGGCAGGAAGATCAACTTGGCGCGCTGGGTTTGGTGACTAACGCGCTGGTGCTGTGGAACACAATCTATATGCAGGCCGCTCTTGATCACTTGAAACAGCAAGGCGAGGATGTGAAAGTAGAAGACGAAGCCAGATTATCTCCGCTCAGCCATAAACACGTGAACATGTTGGGGCATTATTCGTTTACCCTTACTGAACAAGTACTAAATGGGCAACTGAGGCCGCTGAAACAACCACCGGAGCTGGACGAATGGCCTTAGCGTACGTTTTCGTACCATTGGGCTTCACACCCCGCACCCTGAACATCAAGCACGTGCGTGCCCACTGGGACGACATCCTGCGCCTGGCCAGCTCGATCAAGCAGGGCACCGTCACCGCCTCGCTGATGCTGCGCAAGCTCGGCAGCTACCCGCGCCAGAACGGACTGGCCGTGGCCCTGCGCGAGCTGGGCCGGATCGAGCGCACGCTGTTCATCCTGGACTGGCTGCAAAGTGTTGAACTGCGCCGCCGCGTGCATGCCGGCCTGAACAAAGGTGAGGCGCGCAACTCGCTGGCCAGGGCGGTGTTCTTCAACCGCCTTGGGGAAATCAGGGATCGGAGCTTCGAGCAGCAGCGCTACCGGGCCAGCGGCCTCAACCTGGTGACGGCGGCTATCGTGCTGTGGAACACGGTGTACCTGGAACGCGCCACCCAGGGGTTGGTCGAGGCCGGCAAGCCGGTGGACGGCGAGCTGCTGCAATTCCTGTCGCCGCTGGGCTGGGAGCACATCAACCTAACCGGCGATTACGTCTGGCGGCAGAGCCGCAGACTGGAAGACGGGAAGTTTCGGCCCTTACGGATGCCCGGAAAACCTTAGCGTACGATTTTTTCCGAATTCTGCGGGCTCCCCTATTAAGCGTTATTTTTAGACATCGTTAAAACGCCTAGGAAGCGTTTTAAGCAGCTTTATTCTGATATTGATAGAACGTTGCGATTTTAAGAAAAAAACGCTGCAAATCTTGATTTAGGACTCTTAATACCGATTTTCGCTTTATCTTTCTGCTAGACCGTGAGCGAAGCGAACTAGCCCCGCAGGGTAACGGGCTATCCGCACTGAGATGGTTAAACGGTCGAAGACAAAACCTACTTACAGCGGTGCTTTTAAATCTCGCCCCTGCCAACGGCAGGAAATGGCGAGGCATTTTTGGGTAAGGGTGGAGCCTTTAGGCGAACTAGGGCGAAGCCCTTGGTCGCGGCGGAGCCGCTGCTTTTGGGGGGCGCCGGAGCGAGCGAAGCGAGGGGAAGGGCCGGCGGGGGCAAAGCCCCCAGGAGGGGTTCTTACTCCGCAAAATTGAAAAGTTTTGCACAGCTCAGATCCAATAAGATCCATCTTTTAAGATCCTAAAAGATCCTAAGAGATCCCAGAATCGCCACAGCCCAAGCACACCAAGGGCTACAGCGGAGGTAGGTGTATTCTAATTGGGTAAATGGTGTATTCTAATTGGGTAAACGGTGTATGCTAATTGGGTTTTAGGTGTATTCTAATTGGGTAAACGGTGTATGCTAATTGGGTAAGCAACCTCTTTTTTGCACAGAACAACGCTATACATCTAGTTTATTTAAAATCAATCACTTATATAAAACTTGCCAATAAAGCGTTTCACTAGCTATCCCGCAGTTACCCACAGCTCAATAAAACTAATTGCGATACTCTGACTTTTAGCTATCTAAAATACCAAAGTGTATTCTAATTGGGTTATAAATTGGGAGGGCGGGTGTATGCCGAGTGGGTTCAAAAAACAACCAGCAGTGTATGCCGAGTGGGTAAAATTTTCACCTACAAAAAAACTTTAAGCTCAAGTTTCGAAAGGATTTACAAAGCAACCTTTGATGTACGTTACAAAAATTAAAACAACGATACTAAACCTCAATTAGGTGTATTCTAAATGGGTTTCATGGTGTACTCTAATTGGGTTATAGGCATAAGTGGCGCACATGGAACAATCAGAAAACGCATTATTACCCATACCGGTTACCGAAAACCTTTACAGCGGTAAACTCCTAACGATTAGTAGCACAACCAGTGTACAGCCTAATGTTCTGCTCAGAACAGGCGTTTTTACGCCCGTTGGCCGTAGAACGAATGCGAATGATGTTAAAGCACAAGATCTCAGTAACGATCTAGTGAGCCTCGATCTCTGCCAAAAGGAAGGCTATGACCTGGTTACAGTCAGGGGCCAACGGCTGAATATCGAAACCGATTTTAAGGTGTGGTGCGGTATTGTACTGGTGTTCAGTAAGTACGGTTATTCCTCCAACACGGTCAAACTGACTTTTTCAGAGTTCGCTAAGTTTTGCGGTTATCCCAGCCGGCGTTTTGATAAAAACCTGCGTAAACAGATCGGGGACTCGCTCGGGCGTATCCAAAGCCAAAGTTTGACATTTAGGCGCAAAAACACCGAAAAAGCGGTGCATACGGGAATGTTGTTGCGGGCCATGTATGACGGTGAAGCCGATATTGTTGAGCTAATGGCCGATGAAACCCTATGGGATCTGTATCGGTTAGACTATCAAGTGTTGGTTAGTCTGCGAGTATTGGAAAAATTGCCTCGTGCTGAGGTCGCACAGTGCCTGTATTTGTATTTCACGTCTTTACCTGAGAATCCTCACCCCGTTTCTTTTGAGCGCCTTAGAGAGCGCTTGAGGCTTGAGACGTCCAAAAAAGAAGCAAATAGGAAGATTAAGATCGGTATTCAGAAGTTGGAGTCGATTGGCTACCTGTCTGGCAGCTTCGCCGTCAAGAACGGCGAGCAATACTATCTGATTGATCAGCGTTACAAGAAACTGGAAGCTGCAATTGCTGGCACTCTATTTTGATAATGTAACGTTATAAAAATAGAGTTGAATCAGTTATCTAAATTTGATGTCACTGAATAACTGCACAATAGTTTTGGAGATGGTGATATCAGCCTAATGAGCGTGATTCAGGAGCTCGCTTTTGGACAAAAGCGTGTCAGGACGTCGACTGTATCAGGTGAATTTCGGATAAAAATTTCTACGGGTTAACGCCGCGCTTACCGGCAAATTTGGAGCGCAGCGGAAAATTTGTCCGAGTACAGCGCTTTGCTAGCTCTTCATGCTACTTATAGTCTGTCGACTTATAGTATGCAAAATCACAAAATTCCCCCATGAACATAACACACATATTTGGCCAGCGCGTTCGCCACTTTAGAAAACTAAAACGCATTTCGCAAGAAGAGTTAGCTAACTTGTGCGATTTACATCGCACATACATTGGCTCAGTGGAACGAGGAGAAAGAAACATTACTCTTCTCAATGCTGAGAAAATCGCTACTGCATTAGAAGAACCGCTGGTTTCATTTTTCATGGAATAGATAATGACTGAATCCAACCTTGACGCAATTCTTAAGCGCTACCACTCCTCATTTGTCGAAAAAGTATACTCTGATGAAAACGATGATCATGACATCCTTATGGATGCATTCGGTATAACACCACAATTGAAGAGAGAAAACAGGCAATACTGGGGAAGAGAGCTAGGTAAAATCTGGGAGTCTTTAGTTATTGAGGCTTGCAAAAACGCACCTTCATTTCAACCTGCTTTGAGAATAGGAGGGGATGAACCTTGCGATTTACGCGTCGAAAACTACGCAATTGACACAAAATATCGAGTTGGGTCAGGGGACTCAGGAACGCTTAAGAAATTCAAACAATATGGACCTTTGCTCAGAGAAAGTGGATATGAGCCCGTATTCCTATTCTTAAGATCAGACAATTTACCCGCAGCTATGACAGCCTGCCAAAATGGCGGATGGACCATTTATATAGGCAAGCAATCATTCGAATTTATTCAGCGTATATCTGGATTTGATTTGGAAGAATATCTTCTCAGAAAAGCCCGAGGCTTTCTTGTAAACCGCTAGCGTCAGAGAGCCTTTTTTCTATTATCTCAATATAAGAAGGCTCAATTTCTATTCCTATATAATCAATCCCATGTTGCTTTGCTGCTACCAAAGTAGTTCCAGATCCTGCAAAAGGATCAATCACAATTGAACCTTCTGTCCTAGGGACAAATATTTCAACTAGCTTTTTCATAAGATCCAATGGCTTAACCGTACAGTGCACATTGTAGTCTGCCGATCTATCTCTTTTAATGTTTTCCAATATGTTTGACTGAAATCCACCATCGGCCATTTCGGTATAAAACAGTCCCGTGCCAAATTCGAGCAGAGTTTCCGTGTAATTGTTTTTCAACGGTTTTTGCAAAACACAAATAGCCTCCCATTCGCTGCGTAAGCAGCTATGCCATCCCTTTAGCTTGTCAGGGTCTTTAAACCCATTCTGCTCCAGCTTTCTTTGCATATTTATTCCCTTGGGGATGCCGCTAGACCTTCGGTAAACGACTATATCTCGCGCATAAAATCCAGCTTTTTCAAGAGCAACTTGGACATGAGCTATGGTTCGAGTGCTGTTGAATACCAAAACTGTTGCTCCAGGCTTGCATACTCTGAACAGTTCAGTTGCCCACTCAACACACCACTGCTCATAATCTAAAATATTATTTCTATTTTTTTCATACCAACGCTTATTCCTTACGCCGCCAGCGAGACCACTTCCATATGGAATATTTTTAACCAGTGTCTTGCTATCTTTAACTCTTTCCATGCGCCGTTGAATTTCTTGATCATCCCACTTATGACCAATGAATTCGTAGTTATACGGCGGGTCGGTTAAACATGCAGACACGTAATTTTCTGGGAGCTTCTTTAACTCTTCTCTGCAATCACCATTAAGAATGGTATTCAAAAACTTTTCGTTCATACTCACCTCATTTGTGCTACTTATAGTAGTCATTTTAAGGTTTCATATCAACTAGTAGTTTTGATGCACGTGGTCCTTGAGGCCGCCGTGAGCTAACATTTTATTAGTGCGCATGCGCGTTTACCTTATTAGACCAGTAAAATCGCACATCATTAACTGCTTGTATTTCAAAGAACTTATCAGCTTTTTTCTAATACACCATCCGGAAAAACGCGCAAACTAATGAGTTTAAAAACACTCAAAAGCATCTAAATTTAAATACGACTGTATACCCATATATTGTTAGTCGCTTTACGGTAGGGCCAAACATTGGGTAAATAGATGAGATTTTGCAGGGCAATTCATTCGTCAGTTTTCAATTCACTAAATGAATGCTAGCCAGCTTTGGGGCAGATCTGAGCTAGGTGGCACTTTTTGAGAAAGTGCCACGAGTAAAACTTCAAGTCTATGAAGCCTCGGGACAGAAATAAGTTGGAAAACATCTCCAACTTATTTCTTCAGTTCAAGTACAAAGATAGTACAGATTACTTATTCTCATCCATTTGGTTTTTTTTGATTGCTTTATGAACCCTTTGGAAACTATCATCTCCCAATGAAAATGCCTCTTCAAGGTCGAAGTATGAGGGAGCACTACTATAAGCTCGCCAGCAACTTCTCAAATACTCTCTAAAAATGGTTGTTCTTGCATATCTGCTCGCAATTGTTAGACATGATATGTCTGCTATTAGTTCGCTTCTGGAAAGTTCGTCCATTATTGGTGTATCAAACAGCATCGCATCAAGATATGCAAATTCACCAAGCCACCTCTTGATATGATACGCACCGATAGTAGTTATCCTAAAACTATCTGGCATGTCTCCTATAAGATTACTATCTTCGTCTTCTTCAAACGTAACTCTTAGCGAGGTTTCTATCAGCTTTTTGTTCGTTGCTCTCCTCAATGCGGATTCTATCTGATTTGTTGTAAAGCCAGCATTTTGACATTCCTCTATCAAAGTTTCTGTCCTACAAAACCCATCTTTGTCCAAATGCCCCCCTTTCGTATCAAGATACGAAATAACAACTGGGACTAAGAAGTGTTCATTTGGATCTGCATTACATATATCGAGCACGTTCATCGAAATTGATGTATCTGGACTGTAGTGAGAGTAATCACCTAAAAGGGCCTGTTTAGAAAACTCATGTACAGGAATTCGATAGTCTCCTTCCGTCTCCATTATATCAATTATCTTTTGCGCCTCTACGTTCGGAGATCCTATGAAACCAGTCACAAACTCTATTACCGCACGAATATTGCCACCAGTAATGTTCGTTAAAAACTCGTTTAGCTCTTTGTTATTTTGTAGTGATCGAACTAATGCTTCCAAGAATAAGGCTAAATTTTCAGATCGAACAGAAGGTAAATCGATCGCATGCTCTCCTCTAGCTAATTTAGCTGCGAACCGTAGCCTTTTTTCCACAACTTGGTCTACACGTGGCGGAGAGATGGTAAAGATTTTGTGTGGATAAGCTGTTAGCGCACCTGAACGTTTAGATTTATAAAACGTTTGTGGTCGCACAGACAGAAATACAGTAGCTTTCCATTCTTTGGCTAGCTCTTGGGAAATAATAAAAGCTTCCTGTTGAATGTCGAAGTCTCGTTGGTCAGCATTATCAATACAAATTATGACTTGTTTTTTCCGCCCCTTCGCAATATGTTCTACCGAGCGCTTCATATGGTTGCTTTTGTTTTCTACAAGGTTTGCTAGTTCTTCTATAAGCTTTTCTTGGTATTTTTCTGGGTTTGAATCTTTGTAAGCTCCCCATAAGCCTCTGGCAAACCTTCGAATTTCACTATCATAAACCCCATGAATAAAATTGTTATCGTAGGTGTCAACTTCATATTGTGTAAGTAATTGATGCTCAATCTGATCTAAAATAAATGAGTTTATGTCTGTATTGAGAGAGGCATTTGCACCTAAGTCAATGTAGACATAAATAGCCTTATTAAACTCTTCGTGTGCGCTGTTATGCCTTAAATTCTTTACGAATGATGTTTTTCCGACTCCCACATCTCCTATCAGAACTATAGGACGCCTAGACAATGCTTCCGCCACGATATCAGGCGAGAAGTTTGAGCCTTTTTGGGATTTTACAGGTTGAACTGATGGTTGCTCTTCTGATGCACTAAAGATTGCAGCGTACCTTGCCTCAAGTACATTCTTGCTGAGTAAAGCATATTTATTTAACGCACCACTTTCGCAGTAACAGTCTTTGTAGAAATTACTCTCTAGCTCAGGGTTATCCATTACATCTTGTATGAACAACTCAGAAAGCTGTTTAAGTGAAGCTTGTACTTCACTTGGATACCTAATCTTTGGATAATCGACCAATTGGCTCGAAAGCTTATTTGGAAGCCTTTTATCACCAGTAGTCAGTAATCTAAAAAGCCTATTCTCTTCAATACCAGCTTTTGATAAATAGTTCCAAGCTTGCGTGAAGTGATGATGCATATGATCAAGTGAAGTAAAAACTAGCGCATCTCCATCAAAAACATCGACACCATCAGTTCGAGAAGCCAGAAAAGCTACATATTGGTGACCATTGGTAACAAGCGCCAAGGGAACACCTCGTCTAGCACAATAAATCTGCACTTGTTCGATAGCTTCCTTAAGAGCTGTATTAGCTTCGAAAAGAGATTGAATCGGAATAGTCAACTTTAGTGATAGACCCGCAGGAATCTCAAATGGGGTACCTTCTCGTTTAGCTTCTACAACAAGTATTCTTGGTTTTCCTAATTCATAGTCAGTAAAGCCATTTTTTGACTCATGCTTCTCAACTTCAATATCGTCTTTCCAGTTAAAGCAATCTTCCAAAACTCTATCTATTATATGAAAACGAGTTTGTGCTTCATTCTTAATATCTGCCTTTCCATACTTCTCAGCCAGCTCAAAAAGGACTTGTCGAGCCTGATGTAGATCGTTCATTTTCCATCCTTAGTAACATAAGGCTATTTAAAATTTGTACACATGAGAAAAGCACCAATAGCATAATAATTTGATTAGAAAAACCCGATTTCAGATAATAAGTGCGACATTCATGGAAAGGTGTAGAAGAGGAAGCCAACTGCTAAAAGTGGTACGCTCTTCTCGCCAAAGAAACAAGCAGTACTACCATGAATTATCAGCAGTTGACCGAAGGCAGAAGATACCAGATTTCTGCTCTTTTGGAACGGGGGATTTCAGTTTCTGAGATTGCTAAAACCGTTCAGTGCCATCGCTCCACGGTATATCGGGAGCTTAAACGTGGCAGCAAGGGCAGTCATTATTGCCCAAACGAAGCTCAGGTGTTATCACTCAAAAAACGCACATTAGCGCGTAAATACAGAATACCTCAGGAGCGTGTTGATTTTATCCGCCTCCTTTTAGAAGCGGATTGGAGTCCAGAGCAGATTTCCAGTGTATTAACTAAAGTCGGTGCCGCTGTCAGCTATGAGTGGATCTACCGATTTGTTGCGCAGGATAAACGCTCGGGTGGCAAGTTATATCGCCACTTGAGGCAAGGTCACAAGCGGTATCGTCGCGGTAAAAAAGAGAAAGCACCAGCGATCAAAAATGCGGTTTCTATCGATGATAGGCCAAGCATCGTTGACAGTAAGGAGCGATTTGGTGATTGGGAAATCGACACCGTATTAGGCAAGCACGGCACGGGGGCGATGGTGACTATTTTAGAGCGTAAAACACGATTTTACTTGGTGAAGAAAGTGCCATCCAAGTCAGCGGATGATGTCACTAGAGCAACCATAGAGCTACTCATGCCTTACAAGGAGCATGTCCATACCATCACGGCAGATAACGGGAGAGAGTTTGCAGGCCATGAAACCATCGCAAAGGAGTTGGAGGCTGATGTTTACTTTGCCCACCCTTATAGTTCTTGGGAGCGTGGAGCCAATGAGAATGCTAACGGTCTTTTAAGGCAATATGTGAAGAAAGGAACCGACCTAACAACGGTAACAGACAGTGATATTGAATTCGCTTTATCACGGATAAATTATCGACCGAAAAAGTGTTTAGATTTCAAGCAACCAGCGATTGTCTTTAAAGAAATGGTATTGGCTGCTTGATATTGGCGAGTGTCGCACTTCGCAGTTGAATTCGGGAACTAGGTCAAATAAGCTGGCTTAAAAATGTGTGCTGAAGCCTTCTTAACTCACTATTGGGGCAAATACTCGTTAACCCAAAGCGCATACTGATAAGGCTACGAAACAACTTCGCCATCGTGATATTTTTACCCAATTCAGCCTCTAGGACTCCGAGCCATAAAATCGGCCCTATCGTTTTCCGTTAATAGCAATGGCACCGGCGAGCTGCTATTGCAGCGGATGGAAACCGTGGTAATTTTCTCTTGTGGCTTTGGGCTTTCTTGTGAATCTTTAACAGACTTACGTCTACTCAATCTAGTCACACCAGTTAATTTATTCATATTATGTATTACACTTGTTATACATTAAGGCGTTGCATAACTTCTTTAGCCAGGCTCTTATAATCGGCTAACGTAAGGCTGCTAGGCTTGTAATTCAGTAAGGTTTGACCGCTGACACTGGCTTGGCCGACATCCTCAGAACGGCGAATCTTGGTCCCTAATAATTTACCTTCAAGCAAGGCGAATTGCCTTATCGATGAAGTTGCATTGGCAGTTAGAATTATCTTTGCTCTTTTGGGGACGCAGAAACCTCTGGGACTGTTATTACTGCGCAAAAATTAACTGTTTTGCACAACTTAGAGCCAGTATGCTCCATCTTTAAGCTCCTCAAAAACCCAAGAATAGCTACAACTCAAGTACACTAAGGCTTTCAACGAAGATTGGTGTATTCTAATTGGGTACATAACCGTTTTTTGCCCCAAAAAGCCATAAAAACAATACTTAATAAAATCAAAAGCTTAAACAAATTTCATTAAAAATTATTTCACACGCTATGCCGCAGTTTTTCATTGTTCAATAAAACTAATCGTAAATATGCTGAAATTTGTCCCTTTAAATTAAACCTAAACACCAAAGTGGATTTTCATTGGGCTTGAATGAGGGCCGATGGTGTATGCCGAGTGGGTAAAATTTTCACCAACAAGAAGAATTTAAATTCAAATTCCGAAAGAAATTGCTATGCGAATTTTGATGTACGCTACAAAAAATCAAACAACGATACTCAATCACAATTAGGTGTACTCTAATTGGGTTGTTAGCATAAGTGGCGCACATGGTTCGAACTGAAAATGCATTATTACCTATACCTGTTACCGAAACCCTTTACAGAGGTAAACCCCTAACGATTAGCAGCACAACCAGTGTGCAGCCTAATGTTCTGCTCAGAACAGGCGTTTTTACGCCCGCAGGCCGTAGAACAAATCCGAATGATGTTAAAGCACAAGATCTCAGTAACGATCTAGTGAGCCTCGATATCTGCCAAAAGGAAGGCTATGACCTGGTTACCGTCAGGGGCCAACGGCTGAATATCGAAACCGATTTTAAGGTGTGGTGCGGTATTGTACTGGTGTTCAGTAAGTACGGTTATTCCTCCAATACGATCAAACTGACCTTTTCAGAGTTCGCTAAGTTTTGCGGTTATCCCAGCCGGCGTTTTGATAAAAACCTGCGTAAACAGATCGGGGATTCGCTCGGGCGCATCCAAAACCAAAGTTTGACATTTAGGCGCAACAATACCGAAAAAGCCGTGCATACGGGAATATTATTGCGAGCCATGTATAACGGTGAAGCCGATATTGTTGAGCTTATGGCCGATGAAACCCTGTGGGATCTGTTTCTGTTAGACTACCAAGTGTTGGTTAATCTGCGAGTGCTGGAAAAATTGCCCCGTGCAGAGGTCGCACAGTGCCTGTATTTGTATTTCACGTCTTTACCCGAGAATCCTCACCCCGTCTCCTTTGAGCGCCTTAGAGAGCGTTTGAGGCTTGAGACGTCCAAAAAAGAAGCAAATAGGAAGATTAAGACTGGTATTCAGAAGTTGGAGTCGATTGGCTACCTGTCTGGCAGCTTCGCAGTCATGAACGGTAAGCAATACTATCTGATTAATCAGCGTTATAAAAAGCTAGAAGCAGCAATTTAAAGTACACTCTTTTGAAAACATAACCATTACGAGAAGTATCATTTATAGCCTTGAGCCAAATCGTTCAGCCTATAAAAGTCCTTCCAATACAGTTTTCATTGAAAACTACGAGGAGGAAAACACCGCAGTTTTCATTGAAAACTACGAGGAGAAAAACACCGCAGTTTTCATTGAAAACATTTTATGCTTTAAGTTGAAAAAATGATGAATAGCTGCAGCCATTATAAGCTCACCAACTTGATAAAGTAACATTTTCAAAATGGTGTTTAATCAACTCTAAAAAATTAGGGCAAAAAACAGCGTTACCCCATTCTCGCAGAATTTATAATCGGTTTAGCGTTCCATTCTAAAAACGCCTCAAGGCTAAGTATCCAATGTAAATCCTTAGCGTTAATGATGTTAAACAACAAAATTTTGGTGACATCCTCCCCAAGTTTAGTCATTTCAACATCTCCTTTTTTAGTGTTATCTCTAAGATGCTCCAGAGCGCGTTTCTTTGAGTTTGATTGGCTTTTACCTACTTTAACAACGCCTAGAGTGGGGTGCCAAAAGACATATACACCAGGTGCATTAACTTCTGAACTACCATCGTACCTAGCGGCATGGATAGACATTTCAATGGTATGAAAGCGACCTGTGAGAGCAGAAAATTCTGATTCAAAAAGCCGTTTTACGTCTTTATCTGTAAGCACAACAAACTCCTAGAGACAGCTGAACATCAAGTCACATCATTAATCGCACGGATCAACGCTTTGGTATTGATCTTATCGCGCATGCTGATCAGGCCACGGAACAGCTTAGCTGCAGTGATATTTTTACCCGATTCTGCCTCTAGGGCTTCGAGCCATAAATTCAAATCGGCCCTATCGTTTTCCGTTAAGCGCAATGGCAGCGGTGAAGTGCCTGTGGTGATATTGCGGCGGGTGGAAACCGTGGTGATTTTCTCTTGTGGCTTTGTGCTTTCTTGGGACTCTTTAACAGACTTACGTCTGTTCAATCCTGTCACACCAGTTAATTTACTCATATTATGTATTACACTTGTTATACATTAAGACGTTGCATGACTTCTTTAGCCAGGCTCTTATAATCAGCTAACGTAAGGCTGCTAGGCTTGTAATTCAGCAAGGTTTGACCGCTGACGCTAGCTTGGCCGACGTCCTCAGAACGGCGAATTGTGGTCGCTAATACTTTGCCTTCAAGCGAGGCTAATTGTTCATCGAGGAAGTTGTTAATCAGCTTATTGGCCTTGGCAAATTCGTTACGGAATACCGCGTAATTTACGTGCTCGCTTTCTTTGACTTCTTCAAGTGCATCCAGCAAGTCGGCTAAGCCGTTTAATGAAAATGAACCACCATCAACGGGGATCAGGAACATATCAGCGGCCATCATGGCGTTAACCGATGTTAGGCTTAGGTTAGGCGGGCAATCTAAGATCACTATGTCAAAATCGCTGGCGATAGCTTCTAGCTGCTTTAACAGAATGCGTTCGCGGTGAACTTTAGTGAGGCTCTGTTCAATCACGCGGCTTAGGCGAATATCCGTTGGGCAAATACACAGGTTGGGAATCGCTTCACCATTGGACTGCGCTGGCATAATGGCCTGTTGAATGGGGCACTTTTTCGAGGACTCGAATACATCAGTGATCGAGTGTTCAAATTCAAATTGACCGCCCGTTAATACCACGGATAGGTTAGCTTGGGGATCTAAATCAATCACCAGCACCCGTTTACCTTCATGCGCTAATTGCGCGGATAGGTTGATCACTGTGGTGGTCTTGCCGACTCCACCTTTCTGATTTATCACTGCTAGCGTTTTCACAGCACACCCTCGAGTAAAAATGTAGGACAAATGTAATACATTAAATTCCTTATGTATAGTTCTGTTTTCTAAAATGCGTTGTATCTCAAATGTAATACATCAATCAAGCTATATCCCTTGTGATGCCTAGAACCCGTCATTCTACTGCGCGAAATTAACGAACGTTTTTTTAGCACAGTTTCCGATCCTGCTCTAACCTAGGATAATGTCTCTAATATTTAATATTACGATAAGTAACGAATAGAAATTACCATTGCTAAATTTTACCTAAATCTCAATAAGCGAGGGAACGCTATGAAAACCATGCATTGGAAACGAGTCATCATTTATAGCTCAATCATGAGCGCAACTTTTTATATTGCCGCTTTTGCCTATTTTTGGTTGGCTAAATTTGCCCAACGCGCCAAAAATGTAAAGTTAGCTTTAAATTCTAAAATCACTCACTTGAATTCTCGTTCTCAATCAGCGCTTGCTTCCAATATTCTGGTTCAGCATATCGAGCAACCAATGCATCGATATCTATTTTTGAGGTT
Organism: Shewanella sp. FDAARGOS_354; assembly: GCF_002209245.2. Lineage (NCBI taxonomy): Bacteria > Pseudomonadati > Pseudomonadota > Gammaproteobacteria > Alteromonadales > Shewanellaceae > Shewanella > Shewanella sp. FDAARGOS_354. The sequence goes on from NZ_CP022090.2 coordinate 25,663, forward strand.
GATGGACTAAACTCAAAATTGCCATACATATTGATGTGCTGCCATGCAACGGGCGAAATACTGTGAAGCTGAGCCAGTGCATTTTGATCTCCTACTGTTTGCTTCTGTTCATAGACACGAGATAGCAGCACTGTGTTGTAGTAAATGACCGCGTTGGTGATGAGCCGAGAGCATTCATTCCATATTTGCTGCTCCTCTTCTGTTTTTACTCTGAATTTTCCACCGTTAACAAATGCAACTGCTCGTCTAAGACGATGATAGGCTTCGCCACGATTTAATGCTTTTTGTACACATTGACGTAAGCCAACATCGTCGACAAAGTCGAGAATGTATAGCGTTCGGCATATGTTTTCCAACTCCCATAATGCTTTCTTGGTCTGATTCTGACGCGAATAGCTCGAGAGTTTGCGAACAATCGTGGCTTGAGTAACATCTTTTTGAGCTAGCGATGCCATGATCCGTTGAATATTGGGCCATTCACGTTCAATCAATTCATCGTTGGTTTTTCGGGCAGGCTTTATTAGCCAGTCACCACACTCATTGGGATGTTGTGAGCCGACTAACGTATCCATTTTCTTATGCAAATCACGATAACGAGGTGCAAAATGATATCCAAATGCATGCAAAATCCAAAAATTAACCTGATTGGTGCCATGGGTGTCAGTGGAATGCCGTTCTGGCTTTATATCAGAGGTATTGTTATGCAATAAATCGAAAACGTAATGGCTTTCATGTTCGTGAGTCCCAATAATCTTTGCATTTATAGGAACATGATTTGCAACCAACGTGTAGGCGCTGACACCTTTCTGTAAACCAAAATACTTGGGAGAATATCGAGCGTTAAGGGTGTTAATTTGCGTTTCTATCCGCTGACCATCGCTACTTGAATGAAGTGTGTCCTGAATATCATAGAGATGAAATGCGGGTAGCTGGCTGGTCGCATTACTAATCGCATCATTAGCCGCTCGTAATGTCTCCAAGCGTAGATAATTTCTTGATGTCCCCGCCATTGATGCTGAGCTAAGGCCTGAAACCTCAGCCATTTTTGCTAACCCCATGTTTGTTCCCATCGCAACAATACAGGCGAAAATTTCACGGGGATCAGCTTCATGCTTTACATAACGATCTAATACATGGGTAAATGCATTTAAAAATCCAGTATTACCCGCAACAAACCACAGTAGATCCGCAATACCAATTCCTGGTAACTGGCTGTAAAAATCGCTATTAACGGATTCATCACTGCTCGGATAAAGCAGCTTCCAACGACGCTTTTCGGCAGCCCCAATTACTTTAATATGTTTGTTGACCCCATCAGAAATATGTTGGTTAATCGCACTATAACGTGCTGCTAGCATAGTATGAAATACAGCCAGAGTATCTTGGATAGGGGCCAATAAAATGGGTGCACCAATATCTTGCAATACTCGTTCTTTATCCTGCCATCTAAGATCGCTTATTAAGTCATCTTCAAAGCGGCGAAATTCATTACTATGTTTAACGTACACATCACCCGCTTCCAGTGAGTTGCGTAGTAGGCGATAGACCAAAAACTCATAGCGATCTACATCAAGCGTTTTAAATGTTTTGCCCTCTTTACTAAACAAATATCGGCGTAAACCTTTAGGAATAATCTCAGTCGGAAATGAATTAGGGTCAGTTTGCCTTGGTGATTTTTCTGTGCGCAATAAGTTTTGTAAAAACGCGATAGCTTCAAGCAAAGGAGAGTCTTCTACACGTCCGGCAAAATCCAGATCAGTAAAAAGTTGCCTTAAGTTACGTTTGAATGTGGCGGATAATTTTGTGTAATGTGACCATTCAAATGCCGTTTTGTCGAAAGCAATATTGCGTAAGTAATCAGCAACTAATGGGAATCTCTCTTGTTCAAGCAATGCATAGGCTTTTTCTTTAATAATGGAAAAAGGTGTGTCATCGGTGATGGTGTCATCCGTAAACAGGCTCAATACATGACCCGCAGCCTGTAAATTTTCGCTGCATTGGTAACCGCATTATTCATTGCTTCTTCAGCGGCACGCTTGGCCTGTTTCTCGTATTGATCGACCCAATGGAGCAATGCTTCAATTAAGTTGTCATTAATTTGCTGAAACCGATGAAAAGCAAAAAACAGCAGATATAACTGTGCAGTCTCTTTTTCATGCGTTGAAGTTTATAAGTGGTATAAAACTTAACCATAGAAGCATAATACTTGCCGCTTTCATTGGAGATCCCCGCTGTTATGAGGAACTGCTTGGCAAACTCATGTAGAGGCTGGAAAAACTGCCGCCGTGCGACTTCATGTCGCAATTCTTTATAACTGAAATCTTTAGCTTCATGTTTTAATGCGCTGACGCGAAATACTCCTGACTCAGCCCGAAGCAAAGCCGCTAATTGCTGATCGATAAGTGAAGTCATGCAAGTGCTAAGTAATCGAGCAATACGGGTGCGTTCATAAGCCACCACTCTACCAATCATCTCTTGCATATACCGATAACTGGGCATGACAATACGGTGTAATGCTAAGTATTGGGTTAATTCACGAAAGATAAAGATAGGTTGTGTCGATAACATCGCAACCCGCTGTGCTTTATCTTCCAAATCAACTTTTACCTCATTATCACATTGTTTATACTGGAATAAATCAAGAATTGCTCGTTGTTGTTCAGCCCTAATCGGTCTTGAGGGACTTTTCAGTCTTGAAAGCGTTTTGGTGGGAAAGTACAGCGCGGCAATGTAATCCAAGTCATTTAGTACTGACGATTCTTGTTCATAACTGAAAAACTGCCGTTTGGCTTTGAAATAGCCCAGTTGCAATACTAAATGGGCTGCCACAGAAAACGTTCGGGTATTGTCGAATGGCTCGCGCTCTTTAGCACTTAAGTCAAAATATAATCGACGATCATCATCTGAGAAATGAGGTAATCCAAACAGTTCATCTATTTCATCAGTTGACAAAATAGATAGCCGCCGAACATCATTTTTCATGGTGCCCTCCCTATTTCACTACATCAAATAATTTCCCGCTCCGCGAGATGTGCAAGTGGAACCATACTTTTATGTAAGATCCCAAATACAACGAATTGATGCTCATGTTGGATGTAATAGATGACATGACTTGAATAAGGGAAGCTAAACACATTCATGCGTACCTCGGGTCTATTTTTCCCAAGGGTGGGTGTTTCAGCCAGCAGTTGAATCGTTTGTCTAAGTCCTGATAAATAGGTCTTCGACTGAGTCGTTCCCCATTGGGCTAACGTAAAGCGGTGAATACCTATCAGATCAGATTGTGCATCGGGCGTTAAATGATAAGTTACCGGCATTAGTCATACTGCCCTGCGGCCAGCTCATCAAAAAAGGTATTACCATCAACCAAATTGCCCATTTTGATGTCAGTTATGGCTTTCACCGCTTTGGATTGAAGCAAATGTAATTTTAGTGTCTCGATACTTTGGTATGCATCAGCTGAAATAACAACGGCCACAGGCTTGCCATTTTTATTAATTTGGATTGGAGCTTGTTGAGCTTTGAGCAACAAATCTCCAAAGTGAATTTTTGCTTCATTGGCTGAAAGAGTGTTCATTTATCACCTTTAAACGAATCGTTCGATTCGCTCAATTTACACCAGTTGGGCGATAAAAGTCAAAAATGCACCCTATCAAAATGTATACTATTTGATAGCTCTGGTTATTACCTATCAAAACTACTATCATAAGTGCATTATCAAAACCTTTAAAGAGATATGGTGATTTATGTCCAAAGTTGGTTATGCTCGAGTGAGTTCCACGGGTCAAAGCTTAGAAGTGCAACTGGGCAAGTTACATCGAGCTGAGTGCAATAAGATATATCAAGAAAAACGCAGTGGGAGGACGGCTGAACGGTCTGAATTTCAATCTTGCATGAGTTATTTACGTGAAGGGGATACCCTAGTGGTAACCCGACTCGATCGTCTTGCTCGCTCAGTCGTCCACTTAGCCCAGATTGCTTCGCGTTTTCAAAGTGAAGGTATTGATTTGCTCGTTATCGATCAGAACATTGATACGAGCACTTCGACTGGGAGACTCATGTTCAATATGTTGGCTGCTATTGCTGAGTTTGAAAATGACTTGCGGACAGAGAGGCAAGCTGAAGGTATCGCAAAAGCACATGAAAATGGAGTTAAATTTGGTAGGCCTGTAAAACTTACGGACACCTTAAAACAAGCAATTTATGATAAAAGAGCTGAGGGGGCCACTATTGGTCAGCTTGCCAAGGAGTATCACCTTGGAGAAGCTTCTATTTATCGGGCAATAAATTCAGTTAAGCAATCAATTGTTTCCCCCTACTCGATAGATGTTAAAGAGCTGCGAGATTATGGAAAATATAAAACGTGATTGATACTGACTATTGTATGTATTGACGTTTAAAATTAGCCTTACTGTATTAACGTAACATCAATAGGTATGATAAATTTTCCTTATCTAAAGAGCCTTAGCCTAACATTAATATTTCTACGAACAGTTAATGCAGCGAGTCACGGTAGGATCAAACATAAGCCGATTCAAATCGATATCTTCACCACAGACAAAACAGCTGCCATATTCATCGCTATTTATGCGCAATAATGCACCTTCAATAACTTGTAACTGATGCTGCTTGCGTCTCGCAGTTTCTAATTCCATTTGCTGTCCTTGCAATGCATCTATACGTGAAAGACGTCCGAGTCGTGATTGGTCAAGTTCGACAACTTGCACATCACTCGTTTGTGCTGCAATCTGCGCTAACAAACTTTCCAGCATTTGCTGTAACTGTAAATGCAGTTGTTGCTTTAGCTGCTCGTTCATTTCACCTCCAAACTTAAGCGTCAGAACCTATCTCTATTACTATGCACTAACCAGCGTCTTGGATACTGATTAGTGCAATATCAATAGCTGTTAGCGCAATAATAATAATGGGATATGGCTTTTACTGATCATCTTTGTGGTATTGCTTCCCACAAAAAACTCTCTTATCCGCGAATGGCCGTAGGCCCCCATCACCATAAGATCGATGTGATGCTCAAGTTGATAGATCTCAAGAGCCGTTTGAACTTCTCCCTGACAAACAGCGGTAACCACATTGAAATTCGCCGCCATCAGAGATTCGGTCACCAACGCCAGTTCTGCTGTCGCCTGTGATTGAGCATCAGACACCATCACCAAATGACATTCAAGCCCTTTTAAGAGTGGACTTGTTAGCACTTGATTAAGGGCTTTTTTCGCAGTAATGCTGCCATCGTAGGCAATCATAAATCGTTTCGGTGCTTCAAACTCTGTCATCACCACTAAAATAGGCTGCTTAACTGTGCGAATGACGTTTTCTAGATGGCTGCCAATCGCCTGCGCTTGATCTTGATGTTGCTCCCCTTGACGCCCCATCACCACCAATCTGGCATGGGATTCTTGCTCTAACAGGGTTTCGACTAAATCGCCGTGACGCTGCAAGGTTTTAACCACGACTGCAGGTTGTGCCTCCACGATGCGCGTTTGCGCATCTTGCAACATATACTTACCCTGCTCGAGTGCCAGCTTGCCCCGGCGCGCTTCGAGCTCAACCATTTCATTGAGCAAGTGCTCCCGTGTACCTAGGCCAATATTTCCCGACAGATCTGACTCTATCGGATAGGCTGACTTATCCAATACATGTAATAGGATTACAGGGGCATTCAGTTGAAAGGCGGCCCAGCCACTGGCATCACATACAGCGGATGTCACATTTGAACCGTCAATACAAGCAATCACATTTGTCATCGTTTTATTCCTTTGTTGTTGTGTTGCTAATGGCTTAGTGACCAGACATCATTTTTTCAACTTCTTCTGGCTTATCGTGTACCCCAAATTTATCGACTATGGTGGCACTGGCTTCGTTAAGGCCAATCAACTCAACCTCAGTCCCCTCGCGGCGGAATTTAATCACTACCTTGTCGAGGGCCGATACCGCGGTAATATCCCAAAAATGTGCTTGAGATAAGTCGATAGTCACTTTATCAACCACTTCCCTAAAATCGAATGAATTACTGAACTTATCTGATGAAGCAAAAAAGACTTGTCCAATAACCTGATAATGGCGACCAGTGTCAGCAGCAGTCGTTGTACTCTTAACCACCATAAAACGTCCCACTTTATTAGCAAAAAATAGGGACGCGAGTAATACACCTACAAATACCCCAATTGCTAAGTTATGGGTAGCGACCACGACCACAACCGTCGCCACCATCACAAGGTTGGTTGACATAGGATGATGCTTAAGATTACGGATTGAATCCCAAGAGAATGTACCGATAGCCACCATGATCATCACGGCAACCAGTGCCGCCATAGGAATAAGCTTTAACCACTCTCCTAAAAACACCACCATCACAAGTAAAAAAACGCCTGCAGCGAAGGATGATAAACGTCCGCGACCACCCGATTTAACGTTGATGATCGACTGACCAATCATAGCGCAACCAGCCATACCGCCCATTAAACCCGCGCCGATATTGGCAATACCTTGGCCCTTACACTCGCGATTCTTATCGCTTTGGGTATCGGTTAAGTCATCAACTATGGTGGCGGTCATCATAGATTCCAGCAAGCCCACCACGGCAAGGCCGGCCGAGTAAGGGAAGATGATCATCAGAGTTTCAAGGGTCAAGGGCACTTCAGGCCAGAGGAAAATAGGTAAAGTATCAGGCAGTTGTCCCATGTCGCCGACAGTACGAATATCTAACCCCATATAAACCGCAAAAAGCGTTAATCCGACAATACACACGAGAGGCGAAGGTACGGATTTACCAATCACAGGGATGAGTGGGAATAGGTAAATGATACCGAGGCCAGCTACCGTCATCGCATATACGTGCCAAGTCACATTGGTCAGTTCGGGCAACTGGGCCATAAAGATCAAAATCGCCAGTGCATTCACAAAACCCGTCACCACAGAGCGGGAGACGAAACGCATCAAGCTACCGAGTTTTAAGTAACCCGCAGCAATTTGCAGCACACCGGTTAATAAGGTCGCCGCGAGTAAATACTCAAGGCCATGTTCCTTTACTAAGGTCACCATTAACAGTGCCATCGCGCCTGTTGCGGCAGAGATCATGCCAGGACGGCCACCAGTAAAGGCAATAACCACAGCGATACAGAATGAAGCATATAGGCCGACCTTAGGATCGACACCTGCAATAATAGAAAAGGCAATTGCCTCAGGGATTAACGCCAGCGCTACCACAATACCGGCTAACAGATCTCCGCGTATATTGGAGAACCACTCTTTTTTCATGGTTTGAATCATGTTACTCACTCTGATTAAAATTAAATCAATAACAAAAGCTAACGCTAGCCATATACACAGATGTGCAAAGACAAGAGCTTTTTCGTCAACGTGACGAATCAATATTAGATTTATGGAGGTACAACAAAAGCTACCGAAGGGTAGATACTACGAACGGATCTGAGCGATCCAAAATGAAGGGGGTTAAACTAATGCGGCTTAAAGCTCATTACAGAAATTATCCTTACAACAGGTAAAATGAGTAAAATTTTGATTTTTAGCTATATACAGAAACACAATATAGAGTTAGGTAAGGATACCGTTCAGGTCGTTGAAAGTCAAAGGACCAAAATCAGATTAACTATGATCCGGTAAGCTGTAACGACTTAAATTCAGTGTTAATGAGCGTAACCAGATAAATTCCACATTAAAAACAAAAAAAAACAGTGGCTTAATTTAGCTCAAGAGCTTAGTTATAAAGCTAACTTTACATTTTCGGCGCGTTGGGCAAATTTAGCCATGTCAGGACCGAATACAGCGTTTACATATCCGCCAACAAAACCAACAAAAGCCACGACCATAATAAGTGGCCCAGGAGTTGTTTCGCCCAGAGCAAGTCCATCAATCATTTGTGTGGGTGTTAGCCAACCGTATTGACCGACAGCTCCCTGATAGACGTAAGGCAGTACGGCATATGCACCACCAAAAGTGAGTAGTGCCGCTTTAGTAAAGAACCAAGCCATTTGGGTGAATGTGTGATCCCAGCCCAAGAATGTCCACAGTGTAAGTAAAGGAATTGCCCATAGGCATAGCCCGGATATTAAAATCATACAAAAACGCGACCAACGGAAAATGGCGTGAGTAGGTGTCGGGGTATGATCGTCTATTAAAGCTGACCCGAAAGATTTATCGGAAGTGCCATGGCCTCCGTCATTGTTAAAATGGTCAGGTAAAAACCGACCGCCTAAATAGCCAGCCAATGCTGCAACAATGACAATATAAGGAAAGGGCACATTAAGAGCGAATATCGCTACAAATGCGGCAGCGGCAATCGCCCACATCAGATTGTTTTTTAATGCTCGTGAACCAATGCGATGCGCGGCATGCACGACGATGGCCGTTACTGCTGGCTTGATGCCATAAAATAAACCAGCCACCCAATCCACATCACCATAGGCGATATACACCCACGAGAGAGCGATCAAAATAAAGAGCGATGGTAATACAAACAGAACACCCGCTGCTATTCCCCCCAGGTGCGGTGCATTAACCAACCAATGTATGTAGCGAGTTGTTGTGCCTCAGGGCCAGGCAATACCATGCAGTAATTAAGCGCATGTAGAAACCGCTTTTCGCTGATCCAGCGTCTGCGCTCCACCAACTCCTGATGCATGATAGAGATTTGGCCCGCCGGACCGCCAAAGCTGATAAACCCGAGCTTTAGCCAGAACAGGAATGCTTGCCAAAAACTCACGGCTTCTGGCGTTTGAACTTGTTGATCGGATGTTCGTTCCACGATAGTACTCATAACGGTTCCTTTTCTGTAAAAGCGGTACATAGTGCGTCGAAAACAAAATTGGCACTTAAGATGAGTTGGTCATCATCATGTATGCTGTTTCGCAACCCCCAGAGGATCTGCTCTAATCCACTGGCCTCATTTGGCTGGATCCCACCAACGTCCAGAAAATGGACCAACGCAGCCAAACGCGCCAAACAGGGGCTATTCAAACCAAAACTTTCAAGTAGAACTTCAAAAGTGACCTTGCCATTGACATGAGTAAACTGTGCACCATTGAAATCAAACCCCAGCGCATCTGCGGGGCAATCTTCAGGCGTTGCCAACCAAACAAAGCGGGCATCGTGATCGATATAGCGTTGGATCAGCCAAGCACTGGCAAGACGGTCTACCCAAGGGCGTTGACGGGTTGCCCACAAGCGCCCGTGGTAAAGGCAGATGTCTAACCTTGGAATGTGACCTGTGTGTTCGTGGGGTTCATTGAGTGAGAACTGGCGGTTAAGTTGGAGTTCAAGATCTTGTAGTACCTGCTGAACTTGCGATTGTGCTTCACCTGGAAAGAAATCAATCGCTGAGATAGCTGTGAAGTTTTTACGGAATTTACGCAATTGCCGTGTCGCTTCTTGTAATGAGTTTTCCGTCATTCCTTTTACAGATTGTAGATCATGTAAAACGCTGGCATACGCATCACTACGATCAAACATTCCGCTAAACAGGTCCGACTCTTCGGTGTCAACCTGGAGTACATAAGCAGAGCCTTTGCTTGCTTCGACCTCTTTTACTAAACCATCAAATAGTTGCTGATGTTCCTGCCGTTGGGGGAGTAAATAAACACCGTCACGTAATACAGCTGCACCCGCTGATTTAAGTGCTCGCCATGTCCGCATTCGCGTAGTTGCATTTGACGTAGGTAAAGACAAAATAAGTAATAACCATTTCATAAAGTGTAGAGAAACTTACATAAAATAAAGGCGAGTTTATGTCATTTAACACAAGGAGTACAGGAGGAAACGGCAATTTGTTATATCAGATGCAGTGTATTTTTCACTTTGAGGATGGTGTACGGAATGTGTTGTGAAAAGGCCATAAACATCAGAGTTCACTACCTAAAAAAATTCGATAGAGCAGCGACAATGGGCATATCAATGATTTGATGCAAGCCAATTTCACATATTTAGTTGTTTAATATTAATTGTTTAGGTGGCTTTTTGTGAAAAAAATTCAGAATCCCGTTGGGCCCTCTAATGCGTTCATCTTGAACTTGGTATACCAAGCGATATCCCGATGTTCGTAACTTGATTTTGTAACAGTCAGGGAGATCCCTGAGCTTGTTCGCTTCGATATGGGGATGTTCCAGTATCTCCGCTAATTTCTTTTTTAACTGCTGCCTGATGGGATCTCCGAGCTTTTTCCATTCCTTTAGGGCGCGGGGATCAAACTCTAACTTATAGGTCATCGAGCGAAACCTCGATCCCTTTACGAGGGTTCGCTAAACGCTCTTTTACTAAGGTAATTAAGGCTTCATCATCTGCTGTGAGCAGTACCGGCTTAAAGGGTAAAGCGCCTCTTGTCGCGACATATTCAAGCGTCTGGCGTAATGCTTCTGAAGGGCTTACACCTAATTTTTCCAATGCGGCAAAAGAACGCTCTTTGAGTTCGTCATCGATGCGTATGTTGATTGTGCCCATAGAAACCTCGTGTAATTACAAATGTAATTACAAATATAATCTTATCCGTTGCCTGCGGCAAGATTTTATTTACAGTTACGGGAACTGCATCCGTGAGAATGCAAAAAGGTCTGTGTAAATGGCATTCTAACGATGAACTTGAAGCTTCCAAAAAAGAGTTAGTGAATCAGACTTGCCTAGTCTGGTTCACGCGCGAACGCGATCATTTTTCATGAGCTTTGAGCTAACAAATCTTTGCCCCATTCCTCGTTAGCAAAGTGACATCTAGCTAACTCCAACATCAGAACATTGACCCAATTTTAGTAATGCCCCCTAGTTCTGGCCTTAATCCGTTATCCAACCGAAATTACGTTAGCCAATGAGAAAAGGTGGTACGAGTTTCAACCGGAATGCGAGGCCAAAATGCTGTCAATCAAGAACAATAATTAATCAGGTGTGAGCGTAAAAGAATGAGAAAGCTAAAACGATATCAAGTAATTACCCATCAAACTGTATAAAAAACCGCTACTGCAAAAAAGCAAATTCCTATAGCATCATTCATACCCATTTACACGGATGTGGCAGCGGCCAAGTCCAACAAGCTATTTATGCCCTGCAAACAGCGCAGCGCATAAATACTAAGACGTTAAGCGGCAGGAGGTAAAATTGAGAGCTAGTTGGAAGAAAAATAAAAGTTTAAATCCGAGGATAATACTTGAAAAGATAGACAGCCTCAAAAAAGTAGTCGACGGAAATGTTACATTTTCTAGTTTTGAATATCATGATGCAAAAGCTGCTTTAGAAAGTATGATTGATTTTCCTAATGCTGCTAAGGACTTGGACAAAAGCTTGCTTGTGACAAAGGCTATTTGGGTTGTTGCGAAAGCAGCTATAACTGAAGCTAATGCATTTATTAATCAAATAAATCAAAACATTCGTGATGAGCTTGCCACAAGGGAAAATAAATACTTCGTACTGACATCAATATCTGTCACAAATATTGGCATAAGAAGCATAAGGTTAGATGATTGTTTATTCAGATTTTACCAATCTAAATTTCCGACAAAGTTCAATAGCCGTAAGTCTCAAATTTTGCCAAAAAGTACTGTAGAAGAAGCTGAGTCCTTAGGCTATACAAAAATTGTTATTGAACTGTCAGCTAAGTCTGAGCAGCTAGCTGCAAAGAAAGGGTTGAGAGTTTTAGATCAACTTCGTGCCATGTATTGTCTGTTTTTGAATCACTCTAATGAGTTTATCGGTAATCAGTGGGAACCGATAAATCGAGTTAGGTTAGGAGAGTACCATACTGTTCACAGAGAAGACGGGACCATTTATCCAGACATGTTTTGGTATGACCCGACTTACAAATATGCAAGACCTGTTAGCTCAGGTGATATAAGTATCATAGTCAAAAGCATTAAGTATGTGATCACTAGATTAGGAAAACTTGATAGGAAATATAAAGATACTTTAATAGAGTCGCTTCTTCGTTACGTCCGTGCGTTTGATGAACAAAACCAGAACACCGCTGTTATGAGAGCTTGGGGAGCACTAGAGTGTGTAGCTGCTCCAAATGAAAGCAATTGTGACTCAGTAACTAGGCGCTGCGCATTCCTATTTGATGAGCACGAGTACCACAAACAGATTCTTGAACATGTGCGCGAATATCGGAACCGAAATGTACATGCCGGAGAAGAAAGTAAAGTAGCTAAAAACCATGGATTTCAAATTCAAAGGTATTTTAAGAAATTGTTGTTGTTCCATATTCATAACGCTGGCAACTTTGATGAAATTCAAGATGCTAATAGATTCTTAGATTTACCAACATGTAAAGTTAGCCTTTTGGATAATCAGAAAATCATTGAAAAAGCTCTTAAATTCAGGGGCTATGTCGCTTGACAAACTGTTTAAGAGTGATTTGCAACGCGTGGTATTTTTACTATGCGTTGCGCTTAGTGTTTAAGGTTGGTATGCGGAAGCATCAGTATTGCGTTGCTCACACCTTAA